>JANQNU010000007.1 GCA_028279405.1 Phycisphaerae bacterium | reverse complement strand
GGTCCGGTAGATGTGAATTCTACTGCTTCACTGTCTGCCCAAACGAACGTGCCTTCATCACCATCGGCGTCGCCGGTCGCGTCCGAATCGCGCACGATCGCGCGTTGCCCGGCGGCGAAGCTGTGATCGCCGCCCGCCGTGTTCAACGTTCCGCCTGGCGCGACTGCGCCCTGGCCACTCGCGGTGTTGAATTGACCGCCTCCGACCGTGGACACAAAGCCGGAAGCAGTGTTTCCGCCGCCGCCGGAAATGACGGACAGTTCACCGGAAGCGCCGTTCAGCGCTCCGCCGCCGATGGTGGAGGACCTGCCGCCGGCTCCGTTCGCCGACCCACCGCTGACCGTGCCGAAATCGTCTCCCACCGAATTCGCGATGCCGCTCCCGCCGCCACTGATTGTCGCGCCGTGCACGCCGGCCGCGACATTGTTGTTTGGATGTCCGCCGATGATGTTCCAGGGACTCTGGTTGCTGCCACTGCTTGGTGTTCGCAGACCCGGCAGCGCCGACGCGTAAGGCGCAGCCGTCAGCGGCTGCCGCGGGTTTAGGGTCGTCAACGTGCCACCGGCAGGGCTGGCGACCGCAATCTCGAGCCAGCGGGCGTTGCCGTTGAAGGCCATGACACCGAAGTCGAGCTCGACGGTGAAGACGCCGTCCACGACGTCGACGCCATTGGCGTTGAGCGTCGCACTAACCTGGTTTCCGCCAGTCGGCTCATCCCAGAGCGAGAACTCGAAATCGGCCGTACCGTCGAGCGCAGTGCCGTCGAGGGCGATCCGTCCTTGGTACGTGAAACCACTGCCGGTCGGCGTGGTCGCAAACGCGGCCGTGGTCAGCATCAACGCTATGAGTGTGAAGCGGATTGTGTTGGATATAGTCAACATTCTCTCTTCCTCAGGCGAAAAAGGTCTAGTGTCCGTGTCGCGGGGCCCGGCGGCGCGCCCGAACACATCGAGTTCCCTGCGTCCGCAGCAAACGCGTAGCCGGATTGCTGCGACTCTCACACATCGCCGCACGGGACCGCGCTCCGAGGAGCCGGCCCCGCGCGGCCCGAAAGGACCTGCATCGAGGCGCGGAGCGCCGAAGCGGCATCGACCGCGGATTTGTCGACGAGCCGGTGGGCCTGCGCCCCATGCGTTGTCTTCGCCGACAGGCAAGCCCCGACGGTTGGCGGTTGGCGAATGCCAGACGCGCGATCCAGTGCGGTGCGGCTGCACCCCGTAAACAACTGAGACCGATCGCACCCGTAAATATTGCTGCGAGCTTTTTGCGTGCAGGCGCGCTGTCCGGGGCGACGGGGGGCACGTTCGAGGCCCGCACCTCCGGGCGTTCCTGCGACGCCCGGGGGGTCAACGTCGCGACTTGGGGACCGCTCGGACAGAAGAACCCACTGGCCGAATGCAGACATCCGTCGCCAGATGCACAATCCGTCTCAGCGTTACGCCGCACAACGACGCGTCATCACGACGGCAGCCAAGCCGAGCGCGGCAGCGGTCGGTGCGGGGATGACCTGGACTAGTCCGCCGTTGAACGCGACGTCGACCTGACCGCCGCCGAGTTGAACGAAACCCTCGGTCAGATCGCCGAGCGTGAACCCGCCGAGCAGTGCTGTGGCTTCCCGTCTAAGTTGCCTGGAACGTCATCTTCGCCAGAAGCACGTCACCGGCGGGGGCGAGAACGGCAACAGACCGGCCAAACCGCCACCGTCGAGGGTTGGCGCCGCGACAACGCTCGGGCCGATCAGGACGTCCGTGAGCGTATTGTGGCTGAGAATCAGCGAGTCGAAGTGTCGCACTCCCGGCCGTGTTGATTGGACCACGCGATTCTCGAAAACGCTACTTGGAGGAAGCGCTTCATGAGACGCTATACGGTTCTCCTCGGTATCGCGCTCGCAACACTCGATGGCCAGTAACCCGGCCCGCGCCGGCATCTCGGTTTCGATCGAGTCCAGCAGCTCGATCGTCAACGTCGGCGACACGTTTACCGTCGACATCCTGGCCGACGTCACCATCGTCGGTTGGGCATGGACCTCTCGTTTCCAGGCAGACGCCCGGTGGTGCTCGAACGGGCCGGAAGGCCGCACTCCCGTGGATTAAAGGCGCCGATCGCATCGCGCTAGCTGTTAGCGAACGCCAGGTAGTGCGCGCACCAGATGCCGAAGTCAGTCGTGCCGATGAAGCCATCACCGTCGAAGTCGGCGTTCTCGTCGTAGTTGGCGTCACCGATGGCACTGCCGTAGGCGGCCAGGAACAAGTTGTAGTCGTCGAGATCAACGTCACCGTCAGCATCGAGGTCACCCAGCACGCAACCGTCGGCCACGCCATCGCCGTTAGCGTCGAGAATGGGCGACAAAGCGGACGTGGGGATCAGCTCGTCGCCGCGCCAGGTAAAATCGATCCACTGATCGATGCGGACGGTCGGCGTGCCGGTGAAGTCGATCGCGGGATAATACGTACCGAGCAGCCCGGGCGAGCGCTCAGCACAGTCGGAGGCGCCGTTGCTATTGCAGTCCGCGGAATCGACACAGTTGTCGCACGCGTCCGGTAGACCGTCGCTATCGGAATCCGGGCCGTTGTTCTGCAATTCGTAGGCGCCCATGTCGCCGTAGGGCAGTTCGCCCGTCCCCACATTGGTCAAACACCGAGTTGACCACGTCGACGTGGGTTTCCCCGATGCCTGCGCGAATGAATTCAACCGGCCGAACGGGTCGCCGGAGTCATCTGTTCCCCTACCCCCCCTTTTCTGCGGAAGGACGCCTTGTCGCCTATCAACTTTTTTGTCTCTTTCTTGCAGCGTCCGGATATGAGCAGGGCCGCCACCGCATCCGCGGGGCGGCCCTCGCCGAAGAACAGGCGTGAGGGGGCAATCCATCAGTCGCTCGTCAGCTTCTCCACCAGCGCTTCCAGCCGCGCGAGCCGACCGACGAGCTGCTCGTTCGATGTCCGTAGCGCCGCCAACTCGGCGTCCTTCTCCGCACGCAGTTGTCGGTTTTCCGCACGCAGTTCCTGGATCGCGGCGGCGGAGTAGATCGTCAGCGGATAGGTATCGACCTGGAGGATTTCCGAGCCGTCGGGCAGCCGTTCGCCGGAGCCTTTCACGTGATCGGGGAATACTTGCGCGAACTCCTGCGCGATGACGTTCAGGTAGCGACCGTCGCCGACGCCGGCGTGCGACGCCTGATAGTCTTCCGTGTATTCGAAGCTGACGAGCCGCACGCGGTCGAGCGTGCCGAGCGCGTCAGTGATCGTTTCGATGTTGGTCTTGATCCGACGGTCCGAGTTTGCCAGCCAGTCGCCGGCGGCGGACTTCGACGCGTTTCCTTCGACTTCGAGCTTGTTGGCAGCCGGATTGCGGCCGATGCCGACGCTATCGTCAACGTAGAGACCATCCGCGTGGAGATCACCCGTAATCACTTCCCCGTCAAAGTAGGTGACTTCCTGCAGCGCCAATGAGTGATGGTAGCCGGAGGTCACGGCAACGTACGAACCAGAGGTCGGCGCGCCGCTGATTTGCCCGTGCGGATCAGAACCCCAACTGACCAGCAAGCCGTCGGACCTGAGCGCTACGCTGTGGTACGTACCCGCCGCGACCGCGACGTACGAACCATTCATCGGCGTGCCGCTGACTTGCCCATATTCGTTCCATCCCCAACTGACCAGCGAGCCGTCGGACGCGATCGCCACACTGTGATTCGTACCCGCCGTGACCGCGACGTACGAACCGCCCATCGGTGTGTCGCTGGTTTCCCCGCCAAAGTCGCTGCCCCAGCTGACCAACGTGCCGTCGGACCTGAGCGCTACATTGTGACGCCCACCCGCCGCGACCGCGACGAACGAACCGCTCGGCGTGCCGCTGACTTGCCCGTAATCGTCCCTTCCCCAACAATCCAGCGAGCCGTCGGACGCGAGCGCTACGCTGTGGAAATCGCCCGCCGCAACGGCGACGTATGAACCGTCGGTCGGCGTGTCGCTTACTTCCCCATGGAGGTTACAACCCCAACTGACCAGCGAGCCGTCGGACGCGATCGCTACATTGTGACGGTAGCCCGCCGCGACCGCGACGAACGAACCGCCGACCGGCGTGTCGCTGACTTGCCCTTCATCGTCGAGTCCCCAGCTGACCAGCGTGCCGTTGGGCGCGATCGCTACATTGTGACGGTAGCCCCCCGCGACCGCAACGTAGGGTCCACCGGGCGTTTCGCTAACTTGGCCCGCATAGTCGCTTCCCCACGCGGTGATGACAGCTGTGTCGCTCGCCAGGCGAACATTTGTCAAGCCCGAACCATCCCCGACGAAGGACGTCGCGGTGACCGTGCCCACAACGTCGAGCGCCGACGACGGGCTCGACGTACCAATTCCGACGTCGCCGGCGTCGTAGTAGATACTCGACCCATTCTCGTCCCAAACACCTTCCATGATCGGAAGGTTCGTCAGACCCGAGCCGTCGCCGACGAACGCCGTAGCCGTGACCGTGCCGTCGACTTCCAGTTCCGTAGCGGGCGAACTGATGCCGATGCCGACGTCGCCCGTTGGAGTAACGGTCAGCCTCTCCACCGGATCCGGGTCGGATTCCGACTTCGTGTAGAAACTGAGATCGCCCTGGTCCGAACTGCCGGTGTTTTGCGATCCTATCCGTGCGCCAACATAGTCAGTCTGCGTAGCGTTGTCGTCGTAGTTACCAAAGTCGATAGCCGCGAATTCGGTTCCGCCGTATTGCCTAGCGCCGTTCAGTGTCAGCGTTCGCGTGACGCCGGTAACGGCCTGTCCACGATCCACAAGAATGTCGCCACCGGCAACGTGTAGCATCGCTATGGGGTCGGTCGTGCCGATACCGACCTTGCCGGTGTCGAAGTAGATGTCCGCCGCGTTCTCGTTCCATACGCCAGGCAGATTGGTCAGTGCCGAACCATCGCCGGCGAATGCGCTCGCCGTGACCGTGCCGTCGCGCTTGACGATCAGGTTCGGCGTATCTCCAAATTCGACGACGAAATCACCATCGCCGTTCTTCCCGATGTCCAGGCTGATCTGATCCGAGGTCGGACCCGCGAAGCGCAACTGGGGGCTGGCGGCGAGTGAGTAGAACTCACCGGCCACGACCACGCCATCGATGATCACGTTCTCTTGGACTTCCAGGCCGCTTACCCCTCCGGTCGTAATCTGCAATGCTCCCTCGATCTGGACTGACGCTTCGGCTCCCGACGTCCCGATGCTGACGTTACCGGAATCGTCCACGACGATGCCACGGGTCTGCAGCGCGTACGGCGCTGCCGTCAGTGGCTGTCGCGGATCGAGGGTAGACAGCGCGCCGCCGGACGGGCTCGCGACCGCAATCTCCAGCCAGCGGGCGTCGCCGTTGAAAGCCAGGATGCCGAAGTCGAGCTCGACCGTGAACACGCCGTCCACAACGTTGACGCCGTTGGCGTTGAGCGTGGCACCGACCTGGTTTCCGCTGGTCGCCGCGTCCCAGAGCGTGAACTGGAAGTCAGCCGTACCGTCGAGCGCAGTCCCGTCAAGGGCGATCCGTCCTTGGTACGTGAAGCCGCTGCCGAGCGGGGTTTGCGCCAGCGCCGTGCCGGCGGTCAGTATCAGGGCTGCGAAGCAATTTATGATGGTTCTGCGACTGGACAACATGTCTCGCTCCTTCAAGGGAGTAGTGGTCGATCGGGGCGTAGGGCCTTCATCCCGTAAACAACCGAACCGCCGCCAACCCGTAACGAAATGTGTAGACGTCGATCCGGTTACCCGGTCGCACGTCTGCCGCGATGCCGGGTGCCTTCGGCAGTGGGCTTGGCGACCCGAACTATGATCCCGCAGCCGACTTTGACGGCGACGACTTCATCGGCATGACCGACTTCGGCATCTGGTACGGACACTACCTGGCGTTCGCCAACAGCTAGCGTCCGGTCCGTGCAACCAGAGAGGGCCGTGACGACGACCGCCGTCACGCCCTCAGGGTCCTGCGGATGTGGTGAGTACCGAGGCGCTGTCGGGGGAGCGCCCTGCGACAGCCACTCGGTTACCACATCGGAGTGACATTGCGATGAAACGGTTCGCTTCGTTCTACGGCCCGTGGCCTTGTCGAGAATTGGGGCAGCCACCAGTCGCTTGATCCGGCGGACCTCCTCTTCGAGCTGTTTGAGCGACGCACTTCGGCCCCCCTCAGCCCGGCGATCTTCTTCTGCCATCGGTAGGAGGCCTGCTCGCTATTCTGCAACTTCCCACAGACCTCGGTCACCGCAACGCCACTCTCGGCTTGCCGCAACACAACGCTTGTATTACAGATTGCGCCCTCGGCTCGCGAATCCACCAACTCTTCCACCCGGTGCGTCGTCTAACGCCCACCCGCCGCCGCACTCCCCGAGTATCGAAATCTCCGGAATTGGGGTTCGTTCCGAACGAGTGTGTTAACCGCGGGAGTTGTGAGGGGCAGAGAGTCTGAGAGTCGGGTCGAACATGGGCGGGATTTGCCCCGTTCGGAGCGGGCCCCTGCGACGCGATTTCAAACAGAGAGCGCGGGTCGGGCAGGGTGGATTCGCCGTAACGCTTTGGTGGCAACGGGATATGGCGGGTGGAGGGCGGTGGGTCTGTCGCTCTCTCGCTGTAAACAAACGGGTCCGTCTCGTTTTGAGACGGACCGTTGAAGCTCGTCGGACGGAGAAGCGACGCCCGCGAGGACGATTCCCGGGCGCTCCGCGTTGCTCGTGTCCGTTACCGCTTAGCCGCCGGTGACCAGTGCGACGAAACAGTTGATGTCGCCGACAGTGATGTCGCCATCGCTGTTGCAGTCGCCGGCGTCAATGTCACAGTCCGGGAACTGGGCTGTGTAGGCGGCTGGGTCTGTGATCGCGAGGACGAACGGGTTGATATCGCCGACGGTGACGGCACCATCGCAGTTCATGTCGCCGATCAATAGCCCGACGCGCAACACGCCGTCGGTCGTGAACGTGCTGGTATCCCACGCCAGGCCGGGAGTCAGCGCAGGCAGGTCGAAGGTATGCCCCTGATCGACGAATGTGGCAAAATCGAGCAGGTCGAAGGCGTCGCCGCGCACCGGGTCGTAGTTTCCAACGCCGATGCGGAACACGCCATTCGTTGACGTGAAGGTGCCGCTGGTCGTAAGGAGGTCGTTGAATTCCGCTGTCGCTCCGTTGATAGTGAGGCTGATTTCGCCGGCATTCTCAAGCGGCGCGTCTACTGTAGCGCGCTGATGGAGCCATAGCCTTCCATTGTTCCGCAGGTTGACGTTCAGTTCGACTTCGTCGTGCAAGGATAGAATGACGCCCTCATCGTTGATCAGAGTGCCACCACCGGTGAACGAAGCACCCGCCTGAATCGAGTGAAAGGCGTCGTCGATGAGCGTAAGATCGGCGCCCAGCTGGACGCTTGCCGTGTCGCTGAACTGCACGCTCGAGTTCAGGGTCGAGTTCACAAAGACATCGACAGCTCCCTGGACAAAGAAATTGGAGTTGTGGCGCAGGGAGCCGCCAAACAGCTGGAGGTGGCTTTCCTCTTGCATAATGAGAACGCCGTTTTCGAACTCGGTGGAAAACTCGTGGCCTTCGCCGATACGGATGTCGCCGCGGAAGGAGTGGATTCCAGGAGTACCGATGATGTGCAGGTCGCCGGTCAGGGCCAGGAGCTGACCGTTATCGTCCGTGCCGTCCCAGTCGTTGCCACCGGCCGTGCCGTCGAGCACGAGCGTTCCGCCGTCGGCCGACACCAGCGTGTTATTGGTCAACCGCGACTCGAACCGGCCATGACCGCGAATGCCCATCGGGGCAGAATTCCGGTAGTGTCCGCCGCGGACCAGCCCACCGCCGAGTTGAAGATCGGCCGTGACGGCTTGAGTCAAACCCCCGGCGAAATCGAGAATAGCGTTGTCGCCAACCGTCGCCGTCCCGAGTTGCAGCCAGGAGTCGCCGACGATGGTCAATCGGCTGTCGCTAGCGAGGTCTAGGGTAGCCGAGTGTTCGTGCTTGTAGTGCGCATCGATCCTGGCATCGCCAAACACATCGACTTGCGCTCGATGAGCGACGAAACGATCACTCGCGTCGAGCACAGCGGGTGCGCCAGGTGCGCCGTCGAGCACGATGCGCGCCGGACTGAGACCCCCTCCGGTGAACAGCTCCTGATCGAAACTCATCGATGCATTCGACCCAACGTAGATCTCGCCATGGAAGGGATCGGCGTGCGCGCCGAGGATCTCGAGCGTTGCACCGTTCTCGACCCGGAGAACACCGGTTCCGTCCGAGCCGTCCAGATCGAGCAACCCGTCCTCCGATGTCACCTCAATTGTCAGTGTTCCGTCTACTGCCCGAACGGTACCGTTGTTGTCAAAGGCCTCTTCGCCCGATCCCTGTACCAGCACGCTGCCGTTCCCCTCCAGCAGGCTCTCTTCGTCGATCACCAGCGCCGTATAGGCGGTGAATTCAGCACCATTGTCCAATTCCAACGCGCCGCCATCCTCGAGCGATGTCGTCGGTGCGTAATGTTGAAAGTCAACGTCCTGTGCTGGCGTCAAACGCAGCCGTGAACGCCGTAGGGTATCGCCGAGCTGATTGGCGCCATTGATGATCAGCACGGGGTTCGGCAGCCCGAAACGCGCGATCAGAAAACGCCGGTTGCGCGCGTCGATTCGCATGCCGTCGGTGATCAGCGCGCTTCCGATAAAGACGTTGTTGTCGAGCCACACGGTCGTATTCGACGCTGGCAACGAAGGTCCGACGAAGGCCGTGTCAGTAACCAGGAACGGCACACCGGCGGACCAGTTCTCCGACTGGCCCCAGAACTCGATAGGATCGGTGCCGACAAAGGAGCTGAACTGGCCGCCGGCGGCGGTCGCGCTCAGCGCCGCGAGCGCGAGTGCTGAAAACAAGGTATTCTTCATTCGAAACATGAGTCCATTTCCTCGATGGCTGTAATGCCCGGCTGTAGCAGCGAGGCGCCGACCGCCTCGTCCGTCGCTGGTTCAGGCGGGAACGACCCTCGAAAAGGGACAAGACAGCAGAGAAATCGTTCCGCATCGGGTTCATTGGGATCAGGCGCTTCGACTGCACCGGGCCCTGACGTCAATGTGGCAATCCGGAGGGCAAGTGACACCAAATGCCATACAGATCGCTAGAATGGGAACAACGATGAGCGAACCCCCTCAGACACCGAATGGTAATCCTACTGGGGCCACGACAGCCGGCGACGTTACCCGTCTTCTGGCCGCCTCAGACAACGGATCGGAGGAGGCGCGTGACCAGCTATTGCAGTTGATCTACGACGAGTTGCACATGCTCGCTCGTGCACAGATGCGGAATGAGCGTCCGGATCACACACTTAGCGCGACTGCGTTGGTCAACGAAGCGTACTTCAAGATGTTTGGCGGGAGCAGCGCGCCTGGTGCAGGGTCGCGCGAATGCTGGTCCGGCCGCGCCGGATTCTACGCAGCCGCAATCTCAGCGATGCGGCGTGTGCTCACCGACCACGCCAGGGCGAACGCCGCACAGAAACGCGGTGGCCCCCGTCCGGAGCGCCGGGCCCGCATCTCACTGGACGTGCTTACGGCAGCGCGCGAACTGGATCCATCCGATTTTTTGTCCCTTGATGAGGCAGTTTCTCGCTTGGCCATAATAGACGAGCGTGCCGCGACCGTTGTCCGTCTACGTTTCTACGCCGGACTACAACAATCGGAAGTCGCGGAACTGCTCGAGACCAGTGAACGCACGGTCAAGCGGGATTGGCAGTTCGCTCAAGCGTGGCTGCGGGACGCACTAGATCCGGATTGAGAGATGGCGTTGGGTCGTCAAGAGCAAGATCGAAGTAGCATCGACTGGCAGTGTGCCAAAGAGATCTTCGGCGATGCCCTTGAGCTGTCTACCCCGCAACGTGCAGTACTGCTCGATCGGCGCTGTGGCAAGGACTCACCGCTGCGCCGCACGGTCGAGGACCTGCTGCGGGCGCACAGCGCGTCGAGTAGCCTCTTCGTCGAATCGACGCCACGCCCCGACGCGGTGAGGGCCACTGCGCCGCCTCCCGAACAGATCGGGCCGTATCGCGTCAGCGAACTGCTGGGAGAGGGAGGTTTCGGTCGCGTGTATCGCGCGACACAGGCAGCGCCATTCGAGCGAGAAGTCGCCATCAAGCTTCTCAAGCCCGGACTCGACTCCGCTCGGGTACTGCGGCGGTTCCAGGCCGAACGTGATCTGCTGGCGAAGCTGGACCATCCGGGCATCGCCCGCATCCTGGACGCCGGCGCAACCGCCGACGGTCAGCCGTACGTCGCCCTCGAACTAGTGGTCGGCGGCACGGGGATCGTCGCCTACTGCAATCGCGAGGCATTGCCGATCCGAGCGCGAGTAGCCCTGTTGCGCGACGCTTGTCGCGCGATTCACCACGCCCACCAGCGTGCAATTCTGCATCGCGACCTCAAGCCGTCGAACATCCTGGTCAGCACGGCCGATGGCGCGCCCGTCATCCGCATTATCGACTTCGGCATCGCCAAGGCGCTCGACAATGCGACGGATCCAAACTGGACGCGGGGTGCCGAGGTGCTTGGAACGCCCCGCTATATGGCACCGGAACAGCGCGATCCCGGCGGCGCCCCCGATGTGCGCACAGACGTATTCGCGCTAGGTGTCGTTCTTTGCGAGCTGTTGTGCGGACAGCCGCCACGCGATATGCGTGCAGGATCGTCCGAATCTGCCGCCCGGCGTCCGAGCGTCCTACTGTACGACAAGGCAAACTGCCGTAATGGCGGGAAACGGCCCGAAGGATGGAACGCGATTCGGGGCGACCTAGATCGCATTGTGGTCAAGTGTGTCGAATGGGAGCCAGAGAACCGCTACGACTCAACCGCCGCCGTCGCGGATGATCTGGATCGTTACCTGCGAAACGAGCCGGTTGTCGCCACGAAACCGACCTCTGCATACCGGCTCCAGAAGTTCGTACGTCGACACGCGATTGCGTCCGTGCTGGGATGCGTGGCGCTCGTCGCCTTGTTCTTGGGCGGAGCCGGCCTGATCGTGGGACTCCAGCAGGCACTCGAAGAGCGTGACCGCACACAAGCTGCTCGAGAAGAAGCCGATCGCGAGGCGCGCCGCGCCGCTTTCGTCAATCGGTTCCTGCTCGAGGACATGCTGCGCGCGGTCGACCCCGACGTCAGTGGCGGTCGCAACGTTACCGTACATGAGGTTCTTGACGAAGCCGCTCGGCGTCTGGCCGAACGTATCGACCTGGATTTGGAAACGCAGTATCGAACGCTGCTCTTGATTGGCAACGGTTACCGTAAGCTGGGTAGTTATGAAGCGGCACGAGCCGCGTTCGAACGTGCGCACGAGCTTGCGGAACAGATCTTTGGAGCGCCCTCGCGCGAGACGATTCGGCTCCGGCTTGTCGAGTTCGACATGCTGGCGGCTATCGGACGCGAGTCGAGTACGCTGGCGGCGCAGCTCAGCGCCGACGGCGAAGCACTGCTCGACGAAAAAGATCCGCTCTGGCGCAGCATCCGCCAGCGAGTGTCTGCCGACGTCGACGAATTGAAGATGATCGTTGGGTCGTACGCACAAGAGGCCGACCCGGATCCTGACGAGCACTGGGCTGCCTGGTGGCACCTGGCGCACGCGTACATGCACGCGCACGACCATGGCAACGCGGTAGACGCATACCGGCGCCTATATGAACATGCGCTAGCGCGTTACGGCCCCGAGCACAGCTTGACACTCGGCATGCTCGGCATGCATGCAACGCTGCGTGCCCGTCGGCTGCATGATACGGAAACGCTTGATCTGCTGCGGCGGGCTTACGAACGGTCGCGCGCCCGGCTCGGCGTCGAGCACCCGAATGTCCGATGGCTCATGCGGGGATATGGCGAGATGCTCGGCTACCTCGGGCAACACACGGAGTCGGTTGCGATCTTGGAGGAGAACCTCGCGGTGGTCCAGCGCACTGCCGGCGAGGACAGCGTTCATTATGGCACGGCGCTGGCTGCCTTCGGGCAGCAGTTGCTACGGGCCGGTCGGGCAGTTGAGGCATTGCCCTTGCTGGAGCGGGCCCGGGTCATGCGGGCGCGACAATGGAGCACGAAGCACCCGTGTAATGTTCGCGCCAACAACGATATTGCGCGCTGTCGGCTCCTGCTGGGCGACCCCCTTCAAGCGCTGCGTGACGCCATGACGGCAACCGAGTTAGCGAATCGTGGTGAGCCGTTGTGTGCCGAGGCGCATCTGCTGCGCGCCCGTGCGCTGACACAACTCGGCCGATTGTCGGAAGCGTGCGCGGCGCTCTCGGATGCCGTAAACGCGGTGGGTGCAGCGGAAGAGACGGGCTCGTGGTTGGCCCCATGGATTCGCGACGAGTTGCGCGAAGCCTGCGCAGAGCACCGACTGACTAAGCTCGCAGAGCGATTGTAGGTTGCATGGATAGCACGATCTCGCACGCAGCGCTGAACCGTGCGTAGACTCGAATGGACCAGTACCGATTGAGGCGCGCGCCGCCGACTTCTTCGTGGGCGAGGACGCCCGCCGCGACCAGTTGGCAGTCAAAAGAGCCTGCGAGTGGAACAATCCGTGTCGGCGGCTGGCCTAGTCCCGAGAAAGGCGATCGAGGAGCGCGCGAAAGCGGACGCGCGAATACTACATACCTGCTCTCATGGCAAATACTCGCGCGCCGGGCCACCCCCACCTGGGGCTTTGAATGCCATTGATCACCTTCGGTTTGTTTCTTGCGGTCGTGTTTGCCGTGCCTCCTTTTCCGGGTCAATATCGTCCCGCGCGACGTGCTGCTGCAAGCGATAGTGACTGAGACTGTAAGTGGTTGCGAATGAATGGACTGGAGTTCGAACGGGGAGCTTTCGAAGCCGAGTGTTGACGGTTCCGTTTAGGGACTGATACGGCCCCTTGAGTGCTCTCGCCAGCCGCCTTCCAGTCGTGGTAGTTCTTCCGCCCACTGAGCGTTCTTTCCGACAAGCCCGCCGCCACATCCCCCGAGTATCGAAATTCTCGGAAGTGGGGTTCGTTCCGAACGAGTGTGTTAACCGCGGGGGTTGTGGGGGGTAGAGAGTCGGAGAGTCGGGGTTGGATTTGGGTGGAAAACGGCCCGTTCGGATTAGGGTCCCGCGTCGTGATTTCAAAACAGAGAGCGCGGGTCGGGCGGATCGGATTCGCGATAACGCTTTGGTGGCAACGGGATATGGCGGTTGGAGGGCAGTGGGTCTGTCGCTCTCTGGCTGTAAACAAACGGGTCCGTCTCGGTTTGAGACGGACCGTTGAAGCTCCCCGAGTAGGGCTCGAACCTACAACCTAGCGGTTAACAGCCGCTCGCTCTACCATTGAGCTATCGGGGAATCGGAGGGCACCAGCCCTTATCCGTATTTATGGGCAAAATCCCGCACCGCGTCAAGCCGCCCGGCCAGAATCCGCCCTATGCCGCCCGTTCACGGGTCTGATCGCACAACTGTATTGACGCTGGGCCAATAACAAAGCGTCCACTCGAAGCTCGACAGCGGCGCCAGGTTCCCGCATCAGCAGGTCGCTCCGTAACCACCTAGCAATCGAGCAGCCGAATCTGAGGCCCATCCTGTTCCCGCACCCGCCCAATCACCGGGGCGCAGACCGCGCCGGCCCCCATCAGCCCAGAAACCAGCGCTTCGCGTTCCGCCTCATCGTCGGCCACGCTCAGCAACAGCCCGCCAGACGTTTGGGCGTCGAGCAGGACGCTTACCAGCAACGGGTCGACGCCTTCGGCAACTTCCAGCGCGGCGCCGATGTGCTCACGCGTGCTTTTCCAGGCCCGCGTCAAAAACCCACCTGCCGCCAGCTCCAGCGTCGGCTCGAGCAGCGGCACCTGCCGGGCCGCGATCTCGATCGTAACACCGCTCGCGCTAGCCAGTTCGTGAGCGTGGCCGAGCAGCCCGAATCCGGTAACATCCGTTCCGCCATGCACGGCTGGATGCGCTGCTGCCCCCACGCCGCACCGATTCAAGGCAGTCATGACATTAATGAGCGCCTCGAGCGCCGCCGGCGCAAGCCGCTCCTTCTTCGCCGCGGAGGTCAGCACCCCGCTACCGATCGGCTTGGTCAAAATCAGCACGTCGCCAGGCCGCGCGCCGGCGTTGGTCAATATCCGCTCCGGATGAACAAAACCGGTTACGGCCAGCCCATACTTGACCTCTTCATCGCGCACGCTGTGCCCACCGACCAACACCGCGCCAGCCTGGGCGATGGTCTCGGCGCCGCCACGCAAGATCTCGCTCAAGATCTCGAGCTCGAGTTTGTGATCGGGAAAGCAGACAATGTTCAGCGCCGTCATGGGAGCGCCACCCATCGCATACACGTCACTCAGCGCATTGGCGGCGGCGATCCTCCCGAAAGCGTACGGATCATCAACAACCGGCGGAAAAAAGTCCGTAGTCTGCACGAGCGCGTAGTCGTCCCGCAGCCGGAATACGCCCGCATCATCGAGCGTCTCGGTTCCGACGAGCAGGTCCGGGTGATCCGAACGTTTAAGCCGACGCAGAACCTGCGCCGTGCCGGTTTGCGGCAATTTGCCCGCTCAACCCGCGCACGACGCGTAGTCCGTCAGACGCTTCTTCCGCGCTTCGGACACGTGCACCTCCAAACAACAAGCCGACGCAAGTATTCGGCGACCGACGCGCCGCCGATCGGTCTACGTAGCATACCGCCACTCCACCGGGATGCCGGCATCCCGATCGACACATCCGCGAAAAGGCGCAAACAGGCCGCGCGCCACCGCTGAGCCGCCCCCGCGCTCCGCGCACCCACCGTCCAAAAAAAAACGACGGCAGCTAGCCGTCGCTGTGAGCCTTCGCCGTCGATCGGGGAGTCGCGTCAGAGCACAGGACGGCCCCATTCGGACTCATAGGCTTCGTCGTTCACGATTGCGAAACACCCGTCGTCATCAAAGTCGATCGCATAAACCGCGTCGACGATCCCGTGCGCCTCAAACCAGGCGTTCAGGGCTTGCAGCATCTCCTCTCCGTCCTGATCGGGAGAGATACCTATCGAGATTTCACGGACGTTCGCGAACTCGAAACCGTAGCGCGGAACGCAGCGAATCGTCGTGAGGGTTTTCTTGACCATCTTTCTTCTTCTTTCACACTCGCTCGGAGCCACCGGTATTATAGATGCCCGGCACGTTCTCAAACCAGCTGACGACGCAGAATATTCCGCCTCCGCCTGTTTCTTGATCGGGCGTTAATGGCCCGGTAATGCATCGATTACCTGCCGAATCTCCTCGTCCGTGCTGTAAAAGTGCGGACTCGATCGCAGTCGTCCGAGCCGACTGGCCAGAACGATCTTGAACTCACTCCGCAGGTGCTTTCGCAGCGCCTGCAGATCGTGCTTATCGCTCCCGAAAGAGACGATGCCGCTCCATTCGCTCGCAGTCCGCGGACTGTGGACGCGCCAGCCCTTCCCGCGCAGCCCTTCGACCAACAGATCGGTAAGGTGCTTCACGCGCACTTGAATCTGATCGATCCCCGCCGACAACAGCAGATTGACCGAGGCGCCCAGCGCACAAACGCCGGCCAGATTGTACACCCCGCTGTCGAACCGCCGGGCATCGTCATGGAAATCGATGTGCATTCGCTCTGAGTCGTAACCGTGCTTCATCGACATGTAACCGACTTCCGACGGATGAATGTGCCCAATCAACTCACGCCGACAGTAGAAGATGCCGACTCCCTCGGGCCCGCAAAGCCACTTGTGGGCGCCCGCGGAGAGAAAGTCGATGTTCATCGCATCCACGTCCAGCGGGTGAACGCCCAGGGCCTGAATCGCGTCAACGAAGAGCAGGACGCCCTTCTCCTTGCACAGCTCGCCCAGGCGCACCAGATCGGTGCGGAAACCGTTGGACCACTGGACCGCCGAGACGGTCACCAGGCGCGTTCGCCGATCGATGGCGGACGCGATCCGATCGAACGGCACGCGGCCGTCCTCTTCGTCTATGCGCTTGAGCGTTACCCCGCGCGACTCGAGGCTCATCCACGGGTATACGTTGGCAGCGAACTCCATCGACGTCGACACGACGTTGTCACCACTGAGCCACTGAACGCCGTTGGCAACGTAGCAGATGCCCTCAGTCGTGTTCTTCGCGAAGGTGACCTCGTCTGCCGAAGCATTGATGAGCTTCGCACAGGCCGACCGGACACGGTCAGCCGCCCGATAATACGTGCCGTGCAAATACGCTGCTTCCGCCATTTCGTGCGCGTAACCGGCCATCGCTTCAGCCGCGGGGCGCGAGATCGGTGCAACCGCCGCATGGTTCTGGAAGTTGAACTGCTGCGTGATCGGGAAATGTGTGCGAATCTCGTCGATGTTCATGTCGCTCGTAACCCTTGGCTGCCCATCTGATCATACGCACGCGCCAGGTCGGTTCGCAAAACCAACCTGCGTAACCCTGTTATCGGTCTCCATATCACGCTATCGACACAACTTTCCACGAGAAGTATTCCATCCGCCCATAACAACCTTCAACCGTTTTTTCGGCAAGGTCCTGCGCCGCGAGCCCCTGATTGGCGAACCGTTCCCGGACCGCTATGATCCAATATTTTAGCGGGCGACAAGAATCCACCCGCATACTTGGCCGCAATACTGGAAAACATCGGTTCGAAGAATGAGTGACCTGACGCCGCGCCAAATCGTTGCCGAGCTCGATCGTTACATCATCGGGCAGGAAGATGCCAAGCGGGCGGTTGCCATCGCAATTCGTAACCGCTGGCGCCGGCTACAGTTACCATCTGAACTCCGTCGCGACGTGACACCACGCAACATCCTGATGATCGGCCCCACCGGCGTCGGCAAAACCGAAATCGCCCGCCGAATGGCGCAGCTCATTGAGGCGCCGTTCGTCAAGGTTGAGGCCACCAAGTTCACCGAGGTCGGCTACGTCGGCCGTGACGTCGAGAGCATCATCCGCGACCTGTCCGAACGGGCAGTGACGATCGAACGCCGCGAGGCATCCAAGGCGATTCGCAAGCAAGCCGAGCAGATGGCCGAAGACCGAATCCTTGACCAGTTGCTCCCCGGAAGCGATTACGAAACTGACGAGGAACAGCGCGAACGGCGCCAGCGGACGCGCGAAAAACTCCGCGGACAGCTGCAGGCCGGCGGCCTCGCCGAGCGTAGCGTCGAAGTCAACGTGGACGAGCGCACGGTCCCGCTGCACGTCATGAGTAACATGGGCCTCGACCAAATGGGCCCGGAATTCGAGAACATGATGGAGCGGCTGATGCCCACGCGCTCCAAACGACGCAAGATGAGTGTCCCGCACGCGCTCGAGTTCATCACCCAGCAGGAGATCGATCGACTGCTCGATCAAGACTCGCTACACCAGTCCGCAATCCGGCGTTGCGAAGAGGGCGGGATGGTGTTCCTCGACGAAATCGACAAGCTCTGCGGCAGTGACGTGGATGGCGGACAGCCGGAAATCTCGAGGTCCGGCGTGCAGCGCGACCTGCTTCCGCTGGTCGAGGGCAGCACGGTGAGCACCCGCTACGGCCTGGTGCGGACCGACCACATTCTCTTCATCGCGGCGGGCGCCTTCACGAACTGCGCACCAAGCGACCTGATGCCCGAGTTGCAGGGCCGCTTCGCGAACCGGGTGGAGTTACAAGACCTCGGACAGGAAGAATTCTACCGCATCCTCACCGAGCCGAAGAGTTCGCTGATCAAGCAACAAGTCGCATTGATGCAGACAGAAGGCGTGAACCTCGTGTTTACGGACGAAGCGATCCGCGAAATGGCGATGATGGCGGCGCGCGTCAACACGATCCTGGAGAACATTGGCGCCCGGCGTCTGTACACGATCGTCGAGAAGGTCGTGGAGGAGATCGCCTTCAACGCCTCCGATGCGGCCAACAAGGACGTCACGATCGACGTCGACTATGTCCGCATGCGCCTTGCCGACGTGCTCGAAGACGAAGAACGCAGCCAGTACGAGCTGTAATCGCACCTCACCACCAACTGATATCGGGTGCCATGCAAAGGTGCCCCACGCATCCCGGGACTGCAAGGTGCCCACCCCATCTTGGGATGGGGGACTGACACCGGCAAACCGCGACGGCAGCACTCGTTATGTGCAAGGATCCATCAATCAGGGTGGGGCCGGCCTCACGCCCGCCACTAGTGTGGCGACTCCGCCGCGTCGCTACTGCTACGCGGTCAGGTCCTGCAGCGCTACAACGTCCCACGATCGGCGTTTCAGCGCACCGATCGCGGCGACGGCTGCTTTCGCGCTGGTAATGGTGGTGAAGATCGGCAATTGATGGATCGCGGCCGCGGCGCGGATCATGCCTTCGTCGGTCTGACGCCCGGTCCGCGCCGGCGTGTTGATCAACATCTTGATCTCGCCCTGCTCGATCAGGTCCAGCGGGTTGGGCGAGCCCTCCCGAATCTTCGCCACGCGCTTGGCCGCAAGTCCGGCACCGTGCAGCGTCCGCGCCGTTCCCTCGGTCGCGTAGAGATCGAACCCCATGCGCACGAGATCGCGAGCCACTGCCGCGATGAACGGCTTGTCGCGATCGTTGACCGAAACGAGCACCTTACCGGACGACGGCAGCGGGATCGACGCCCCCATCATCGCCTTCGCGAACGCGACGCTCAATCGCTCGTCGACGCCCATGACCTCACCGGTGCTGCGCATCTCGGGCCCGAGCGCGACGTCCACGCCCGGGAATTTGTTGAACGGAAACACCGACTGCTTGACCGCGATGTGCCGCCGAGCCGGCGCCTCGACCACACCCTGCTCGACCAGTGACTGCCCGAGCATTACCTTGGCCGCAATCTTGGCCCATGGAATCCCGGTCGCCTTCGCAATGAACGGCACCGTCCGCGACGCGCGCGGGTTGACCTCCAAGACGAAGATATCGTCGTCCTTGATCGCGAACTGCACATTCATCAGACCGATCACGCCGACCTGTTCCGCAAGCCGCCGCGTCGCGTACGCCATCTGGTTCACGATCGCCGCCGACAAAGAGTAGGGCGGCAAGGTCATCAGCGAATCGCCCGAGTGAACGCCGGCTGCTTCGATATGCTCGAGTACCCCGCAAATCATCGTTCGCTCGCCATCACAGACAGCGTCGACGTCCACCTCGATCGCATCCGACAGAAAACGGTCGATCAGAATCGGGTGTTCGCCACCGGCCTCGACGGCGTGGGTCATATAGTGCCGCAGGTCCGCCTCGTTGTTGCAGATCTCCATCGCACGCCCGCCGAGCACGTACGACGGCCGCACAAGCACGGGATATCCGATCCGCGCTGCGACCTCCCGCGCTTCGCGAAACGAGCGTGCAATTCCGCTCGGGGGCGCCTGCAACCCGCACTGCGCGAGAATCTGCGCAAAGGCCTCGCGATCCTCGGCCCGATGAATCGCGTCCGGCGACGTGCCCAGCACGGAGATGCCGGCCCGCTCCAGCCCCTTCGCGAGATTCAATGGCGTCTGGCCCCCGAACTGCACGATCGCGCCCCGCACCCCCGACGCGTCCTTTCCACTCGACCCCGCTCCGAGCCGGAGACACACATTAAGCACGTCCTCGTGCGTCAACGGCTCGAAGAACAGCATGTCGCTCGTGTCATAGTCCGTGCTGACCGTCTCGGGATTGGAGTTGATCATCACCGCGTCGTAGCCAAGCTCGCGCGCTGCCATCGCCGCGTGCACACAGCAGTAGTCGAACTCGATCCCCTGCCCGATCCGATTCGGCCCGCCACCCAACACAACAACCTTGGGCCGGCCGCTATCACGAATCTCGTCCACCCGCTGGACGGCAACCTCACCCGCATCCGCAGCGACGACCCGCGCGGCACGCTCGTAGGTGCTGTAGTAGTAAGGCGTCGCTGCCGCGAACTCCGCAGCACAGGTATCGACCAGGCGGTACGTCGGCGCCAGACCGCAATGCCGCAACAAGGCGCGAACGCTAGCGGCCGGCACCTGCCAGACCGCGCCGAGCTGCACGTTGCTGTAGCCGTATGACTTCGCCCGCTCGACCGTCGCCAACACTCCCGGTGGCAGTTCCACCGCCTCTTCCTGACTGTCCGCGCACGCTCGACACAGCGTCTGCATCCGCTCCTGCTGCGCATAGAGCGTCTGTTCGAAATCGACGAGATCCTTCATCTGTCGCAGGAACCACGGGTCGATCGCCGTCAGTTGATGCACGCGATCCAGTGTCCAACCGGCCTTGAACGCGTACCGTACGTAGTACAGCCGGCCCTGCGCCGGATTCATCAACTTGTCGCTGAAGACCTCCTCGGGAATCGGCCATCGCGCGGCGCGCTCCTCCTCGGTATCCGCCGGCGCCTCGCCCGAGCGCCGACCCGCGATCCGCGCCGGGTCCTGATCGGCGCCCAGCGCCGCCTCGTCAGCCGCAGCCTTGAGCAACGACTGCGCTTCGAGCCAACGATCGTTCGGGTCCAGCCCCAGCCCGAACCGCTTGATCTCCATCGAACGGACGCACTTCTGCAACGCCTCCTTGAACGTACGCCCGATCGCCATCCCCTCGCCGACGCTTTTCATCTGCGTGTTCAACGTCTCGTCCGCTTCGGGGAACTTCTCGAAGGTCCAGCGCGGGATCTTCACGACGCAGTAATCGAGCGCCGGCTCGAAACAGGCCGGCGTTGTCTGCGTGATATCGTTGGGCAACTCGTCCAGCGTGTACCCGATCGCGAGCTTCGCCGCGATCTTCGCGATCGGAAATCCAGTCGCTTTACTGGCCAGCGCGCTCGAGCGCGACACCCGCGGATTCATCTCGATGACCGACTGCCTGCCCGTCTGCGGATCGACCGCGAACTGAATATTCGAGCCGCCGGTCTCGACACCGATCTCGCGAATGATCGCAATCGCGGCGTCGCGCATCCGCTGATACTCGCGATCGGTCAAGGTCTGGATCGGCGCCACCGTGATCGAGTCGCCGGTGTGGACACCCATCGGGTCGAAGTTCTCGATCGAGCAGACGATGACGACGTTGTCGGCACGATCACGCATTACCTCGAGCTCGAACTCCTTCCAACCCAGCAGCGACTCCTCAATCAGCACCTCACTCACCGGCGAGTACGCCAGCCCGCGCTTGCAAACCTCCTCAAATTCCCGTTCAGTCCGAGCAAAACCGCCACCGCTGCCCCCCAGGGTGAACGCCGGGCGGATGCAGCACGGCAGCCCGATCTCCCGCAACAGCGTCTGACATTCAGACCAGTTGTTCGCGACACCACTGACCGGCACGTCCAGCCCGAGGTCCTTCATCGCCTCGCGAAACGCCAGACGATCCTCGGCCTTGTGGATCGCCTCCGGCGACGCCGCCAACATCCGTACGCCGTATTGCTCGAATACGCCGGTACGGTGACAGGCCATGGCGCAGTTCAAACCCGTCTGACCCCCGAGCGTCGGCAACACCGAATCGATCGGCGTACCCCGCTGCCGCTCCTGCTGCAGAATCTTCTCGATCACCTCCGGCGTCACCGGCTCGACATACGTCCGGTCCGCAAACTCCGGATCCGTCATGATCGTGGCCGGATTAGAGTTGACCAGCACCACCGTGATCCCTTCCTCACGGAGCGCCTTGCAAGCCTGGGTGCCGGAATAATCGAACTCGCAGGCCTGTCCGATCACGATCGGACCGGAACCGACGAGCAGTACGCGCGAAATGTCTTCACGTTTGGGCATGGTTTCGCTCAGACCCCTCATCCACCGACGGCCCCGGCCGCCAACGAGGAGCACTTTCCGATCCGGCCCACGGGTCGCTCCCGCCAGCCGATCGGTAGATCACGGTGCGACGAGCCCGGCCCGCACACACCACCCGCTCCGCGACGCAGCACCGAGCATCGCCACGAGACCGGTTCTCGCTACAGTAGCACCTCCCACGGATTTCTCAAGCGGTTGTGCGGAGCACTCGCGAGCGGGGATGGGGCGAGCGTCTCGCACGCCGCCCACGCCGCACTACTGGTGCCCCACCCCATCCCGGGGTGGGGGACTGACACCGGCAAACCGCGACGGCCCCTCAATGGGTAACGTCGCTGGTCACCGTCACCACTTCGTCAAACACCGTACGATTCGATCGCCGCTGTCACCGGCGCCGTAGACCCCGACACGCCCGGCGCGCGGCCGCATTCGCAGCGCCTGCTGTAGCGCTCCGTGGATCGCGTGGGAGGATTCCGCGGAGTGAACAATGGAGGGCCCGCCGAGTTGGCGCGCGTGCTGTCGGGCCCCGACATTGACTGCCGCTGTGCCGGCGAACGGCGCCTCGATGATCCCGCTGGACGAGTTACCGATCAGGACCCGCGCCGCGATCAGCGCGCGCAGATAGTCGTCGCGCGGCATCGAGCGACACACGCGGACATCGCGCCGATCATGGCGGCGCTGATGCTGTTCGATCGCATCGATCACGCCGGCGTTTCCACGGTCACTGTTCGGAAACACGATCACCCGCCGCAGGCCCGCCCGCGCGACGGCGTCGAGCACACGCTTGGCAACGGCACGCTCGGTTGCGTCCGCACGACCGTACGCATGCTGAACCACCAAAGCATTCGGAGGCTCGTCTCGATGCTCCTCTTCTCGTTCGTGACCGACCGCCGTCAGCAACTCCCGAATCCGGTCCAGCCCCGGCGCACCAACGACGTGCACGGTCTTCGGATCGGCACCCATCCGCCGCACCCGCTGCGCCGCTTGCCGCGTCGCGGTAAGGTGCAATGCGGACATCTGCGTGATCGCGTTTCGCAGTCGGTCGTCGAAGTCGCCAGGCGCCACGTCGCCGCCGTGAATGTGCGCCAAGAACCGCCCCGTCGCGACCGCGGCCAGCGCCCCGGCCATCGCTTCGATCCGATCGCCAAGCACGAGCACACGCTCGGGACCCAGCCGCTCCAGGGCTGCCGCAATGCCGGAAACACCGCGTCCCAGACCACGCGCCTGATCCAGCGACGTGCCGTCACCTTTTTGCATCGACACCCGCGCCGCGATCGCCCACCCGTCGCGCTCGATTTGCCGCACAGTGGACCCGAACCGCCGCAACAAGTGCATCCCGGCCACGATCAATTGCGGTTCGAGCTGCGGCGCGCGGTCCATCGCTTTCAGGGTCGATTGCAGCAGCCCATACTCGGCGCGCGTCCCGGTTACGATCGCGATCCGTCGGCGCGCCACACTCACCGCACCATGTCCCAGGTGATCACGGCATCAGGCGGAATGTCGCGCGTCAGACGCCGACCGAGCAAACGATCGAGTTCGTTCGGCGCGATCCCGGTCCCCGGACGCTTGAAGGTCAGTTTCTCGGCAGTCAGTGATTCGCCGGCCCGCAGTGCTTCGACCGCCACGATGCTCTTGCGGGCAACGCGGCGCACTTCGGCCTCGCGCGCGGTCATCCCGATTCGTGCCTGCCCGAGCGCCTGCTCGGTTTCCCGCACAATCGCTACATACGCGGCGAATTCCGCCGGATCGAGCGACATCTCGTGATCCGGCCCGACATCCTGATGGTCCAGCGTGATGTGCTTCTCCAGAACACAGGCGCCCGCCGATACGGCCCAACCCCCTACGTAGGTCGAGAGTGTATGGTCGCTATAGCCGATCGGTAGGTCGAACATCGTCCGCATAACGCCGATGGTCCGCAGGTTGGCATCCCCGATCGGCGTCGGATAGCGACTGACGCAGTGCAGCAGGACCAGTCGATCGGTCGCGTTCCAGCCGCGCAGCGCCGCAACAGCGTCGGCAATCTCGCACGCGGTCGACGCGCCGGTCGAGACGATCATCGGTCGACCAACCCGTGCGATCGCGGCCAACAGCGGAAAGTGGTTCAGGTCGGCCGACGACGTCTTGAAAGCAGCCACGTCCAGCCCCACCAAACGCCGAACGTCCGGGACGCTGAACGGTGTCGCGAGGAACATGACCTTGCGCGTATCGCAATGCGCTCGCACCAGACACAGGTCATCGTCACTCAGTTCGAGCTTCGCGAGCATCTCGCGTTGCGAGCGGCCTGCCGCCTTTCGCTGGTAGCCAGCGGTGCGAGCTTGCGCGCTGGCCAACTCGGCGGCCCGGAAAACCTGGAACTTGACCGCATCGGCGCCACCTTCGACGGCAACATCGATCAACTCCAATGCCTTGCGCACGTCCCCGTCGTGGTTCACACCGATCTCTGCAACCACGAATGCCGGCGCCCCACCACCAATGGTGCGTTCCGCGATCGTGCATGCCGGTATCGATGGGTGCAGCGCGCTCATCGGACCGCCCGGACCCGTCGGGATTGAATCAGGAACTCCGCATACTGCCAGTCGGCCGGCGTGTCGATATCGACACTCCGCTCCACGGGCATCGGATACAGCATCGTGCGCGGCGGCTGGCGGTCGAACAGAAATGCATCGAAGTCGTAGACGTAAATCGCGCCGTTCCGCTTGTAAATCGGATCGTCGCCGGCAAGATCCTCGAGGCGGCCGTCGCGACCGACGCGCCCCAGCCACGAGGCCGGCGCAACCGGACAACCGGAAACGACAGCTGCCGGACGGTGCGTCTCGTACAACTCGAGCGCTTCGTGAATGTCCTGCACCGACCGTAACGGAGAAGTCGGCTGGAGAATCATGAGTGCGTCATACGACTCATCATGCTCGACGAGATAGCTGAGGAAAAACCGCATCGCGAGCGCGGTCGAGGTCTGATCGCAGGCAAGCGCGGCCGGCCGTAGAATCGGGCAACCGATTCCATGTTCGTTCGCGATCGCCGCGATTCGAGCCGAGTCGGTATTGACATAGATCCGACTGAACACGCCGGCCGCTCGCGCCACTTCGCACGTGTACGCCAGCAGCGGACGACCCGCCAGCGGAGCGATGTTCTTGTTCGGCACGCGCTTCGAGCCGGCGCGCGCCGGAATCACTGCCAGAACGTCCACGGTTACCCTCGACGCGCACTCTCCATCCGGTACGCCACGCCCGCGCCGCGGAATCAGCGTCGCAGGTGGCGCGCCAGCAGCGCGACCGGCAGGACGCGACCGCAAAACATCGCGAGCATCAGCCAGATCATTCCATACTGGTATTTATCGGCATCCTGCCGGATACCGCTGGAGAGGTGCGGATCGATGACCCGCGCATACAAGCCGCTGGAAACGTTGGCGCCCGCGACGACCGCCGCCCCGTCCAGCCAGGCATCCCCCAGGGTCGCGGCCGGCTCGAACGGCGACCGCGTCGAATGCTCGAGAACCAACAGCCCAGCGACCGTCACCGACGTCAACAACAGCATCGCCAAGGTAACGGCCGTCCCGGCCCGAAGCAGTGCCGACCGACTGATCGCACCGCTCTGAAGCAGACTCTGTCCACGTTCCGTATCGGTTTTTCCACGCCCCGCACTACCCGGGCCCGTCGCATTCGACGACCGGAGAACCAGCGAGCCGATCGCGAGCAGCAGCCACACACCACCGACGCCCCCAACCGCACTGCCACCAATGCCTCCAACCAGCACGACGGCGCCGAGAGCGAGTTTGACACCCTCCGCTGAATCACGATCGATCGCGAGCAGATCGACGCCAGCCGTGCCGACCGCAAACGTGCCGCCAAGCGTCCGGGAGAACGCCCGATCAACGTCGCTCGACCGTGCCGCACTGCCCGGGGCCACGGACGGGCGCTCGAAATACGCAACCATCGCTGCGGTCGCAATCATACTCACGAGCCAGCAAACGAGCGCCGCGCAAATCGTGCGCCGCACATCCCGCACGCGCAAGAATTGCCGGATGAGAGGCAGCGCGAGCCCACCGACCGCCGCAACCGCCCCGATGACGACGAGCGGTCCGAACGCCGGCGCCGAACGAACGACCTCGGGTATCGAGAGCCCGACACCGAACGCCGCCGCTAATCCCTGCGCTACGCCGTTCGCCGCCGACACACTCCGCACCCCCAGCCACAAGCCGCATGCACATCCGACAACGGTCGTCAGCCCGATGGCCCGCCAAACGTGTTTCACGTGAAACACCGATTCTAGCGCGCGCGCCAGCTGCCGAAGATAGCAGATCGCACCAAGCACGCCGCCGACGGCCAGGACCCAGACACCAACTTGCGTATAGTCCTCCGCAAACGAGCGTGTCACCATCCCGACGCCGGTGGTCACACTGAGCGCGTCGAATGCCGACTGCCACCAATGCCGTGCCCAGAAGTACTCGGCGTCACGATCGCTGAGCCGAACCGAGGGAAGCAGAACCAGCGCCAGCGCCACCACTGCGCTGATCGCGAGCAGTTGCGCCGCGAGCAGTGCCGCAGGATGACCTCGTCGCAAACTCACGGCTGCACGGTCGGCGGATGCGAATCAGACGCGGCGCCGGGGCCATCGACGGCGGGCAATCCCAACACGTCGCGCCATTGACGAATCAGCGCTTGGGCACGTTGCGCGTCGAGCTGCCGCATGTCGACATCACGCAGCTGTCGGACGACCACCTCCTCGGGCTCATCGAACAGGCGCAGCTGTCGCGATCGACGGCGCTGCACGGCTGCCAAGACCGGGCGCTGCGAATCGCGCGAGAAGGTGCGCTCCAGTTCATTGAGCACCGCGTTGCCGCGCTCCAACACGGCGCGCGGCACGCCGGCGAGCTTTGCCACATGCAGCCCATAGCTCATGTCCGCCGCTCCGGAGACAATCCGGTGCAGAAACACGATCCGATCCTCGAACTCGCGCACCGCAACGTTCAGGTTGAACACTGACTCGAGCAGCTCGGCCAGCTCAGTCAACTCATGATAATGCGTCGCGAACAACGTCCGGCAACCGATGCGCGTTCCGAGATGCTCGGTAATCGCCCACGCCAGCGACAAGCCGTCGAACGTGCTGGTCCCGCGCCCCACTTCGTCGAGGATCACCAGACTGCTTGCCGTGGCGTTGTGCAGGATGTTCGCCGTTTCAAGCATCTCAACCATGAACGTCGACTGTCCGCGGGCCAGCTCATCCGCCGCCCCCACGCGCGTGAAGACGCGATCGACCGGACCGAGTCGCATGCGCTTCGCCGGCACCCAACAGCCGCAGTGCGCTAGGAGCACGAGCGCCGCTACCTGACGAATGTACGTGCTCTTGCCAGCCATGTTGGGGCCGGTGATCAACGCGAGCGTTCCACTCGACGCCTCGATGCCATCAGCCGCGATGCTCCCCAAGCGCGTGTCGTTCGGAACGAATGCGCGATCGAGCAGTTGTTCGACGACCGGGTGACGACCGGCGTCGATCTCCAGTACCGGCACGTCAACGAATTCCGGACGGCAATAGTGTCGCTCCACAGCCAGTTCCGCCCAGCCGGCCAGCACGTCGATCTCCGCCAACGCCGTCGCACACCGCTGGAGTTGCGGAATGTAAGTCGCCGTCCGCTCGCGAAGTACCAGGAAATGATCGTACTCCAACTCCTTCGCGCGACTCTCCGCCGACAGTGCTTCGGATTCGTGTTTCTTCAGCGCATCCGTGATATAGCGCTCGGCGTTCTTTACCGTCTGCTTGCGAACGTAGTCGGCCGGCACGCGGTCGCGGTGCGGATTGGTGACTTCGAGGTAATAGCCGAAGACCTTGTTGAAGCCGACTTTGAGCGTGGGGATACCCGTGCGCTCGATCTGCTCGGCCTGATAGAGCGCCAGCCATCGCTGCCCGTCCTGCGTCAGGCCGCGAAGCCGATCCAACTCCGCGTCAAAACCCGCCGCAAAGATGCCGCCGTCGCGCATCGCGGTCGGCGCGTCCTCCGCGAGCGCTGTGCATAGCTCCTGTGCCAACGGCTCGAGCCCGACGAGTCGCTCGGCCAACACCGCCGCCTCGTCGTTCGGTAATCGCCGCAACGCATCGGCCAGGGCCGGCAGCTGCGCGAGCGTATCGCCAATCGCACGCAGATCTCTCGGCGTAATCCGCATCACCCCCAACCGACCGATCACACGCTCCAGATCACTCATCTCGCGCAGCTTCGTGCGCGCCAACTGCCGAACGTCGTTGTCGTTGCGCAATGCCTCGACCAACCGTTGGCGGGCCGCGATCTCGCGCGGTTCGAGCAACGGATAACACAACCAGTTGCGCAGCAGTCTCGCGCCCATCGGATTGCGTGTACGGTCGACCGCGGCCAGGATCGACCCCGTCCGAGCCCCCGTCCGCAACGTCCGCTCGACCTCGAGCGAACGCAGCGTCGTCGGATCCAACGCCATGAACGCACCCGCATGTCGCCGGCGTGGCGGCTGCAGGTGTCGCGCCGCCGCTCGCTGCGTCTGCCGAACGTAGGCCAGCAATGCGCCCGCCGCCTGAAGCGCAGGATCGATTTCCTCGAAACCGAAACCCTCGAGCCCCGTCGTCTCGAAATGCACCTGAAACTGTTCCGCCACCCGCGGCGCCGCAAAATCGGCGGCGGCGCTATAGGTGATCGCGCACCCCAGCTGTTCGCGAATCTGCTCCGCGTGCTCATCGCGACCCGGTTGTCCACCATCGGCCAGCAGCACTTCCGCCGGCGCCAAGCGGGCCAACTCGCTCAACAGGTGCGACGCCGCACAACACTGAACGATGAACACGCCCGTCGAAAGCTCCAGCGAAGCCACACCGAACTGATCACCGGACGCGTGAATTGCCGCCAGGATGTTGCTGCGATCGCGATCCAGCAACGCCTCGTCCGTCAACGTTCCAGGCGTCACGACACGGACGATCGCGCGCTTGACGACCCCCTTCGCCTGCCGCGCGTCTTCGATCTGCTCGCTGATCGCAACCTTGTGGCCCGCATCGACAAGCTTGGCCAGATAACTCTCCAATGCGTGGTGCGGGATACCGGCCAACGGTGTCTTGCCGTTGTCACGACTCGTCAACGTAATCCCAAGCAATCCCGCCGCGCGCTCCGCGTCATCGTAGAACAGCTCATAGAAGTCCCCCATACGAAATAACAGCAGCGCATCGGCCGCCTGCTGCCGCTGCTCCCAGTATTGCCGCATCGCCGGCGTCAACGTCGTGGGATCCGGCGGCGCCACGCGATTGGTGTGATCGGCGGCGACATCCGCCGCGGATGTCTGATGCGACGCGCGCGTCAAGCGTTCCTACCCTTCATTCGATGACTCGTTGGACCGCTACCCCAAAGAACGCCCGGTTGACAATCCCGCCACCGCCCACAGCCAACTCATGCCAGCAGCGTCGGTGCATCCGCGGCGATGGCCGGCGCGCCCTCTTGCTCGACACGCTGCCGCAAGTCCGACGCATCCAGGGCATAATGCGGGCTGATCTCGACCGCCTGATTCGGCGCTTCCGCTCCTCCAGGAACATCAACGTCGCTCGCCGCCAACCAGCGCGCTGCACGCTGCACGAGATCACGTCGCGTCGTAGCCGGCGAGTCAGCCCCATCGGCGTTCTTGACGGGACTGAACTCCTCTGCTCGATCGGTGTACAACAGAATCGGATTCTCGGCGAGCGGGATGGCGTCGAACACGAACATCTCCAGCTTGACCACATTGGGGGCGTCGGGCTGAACCGGATTGCCCGCGTCGTCGATCACTTCGACCTTCTTGTCCGCACGGTGCCACGGCAGTCGCACCTGCGCCCCGGCATGCGTCAGCTTCTCGACGAACGTCCGACTCAGCACGTGGATCGCGATACTGCCAGCGTCAAATCGCCGATCGCCTTCGGCCGTTCGCTCAGTTGCAAGCGACTCCGGCAGATCGCTGTACTCGATGACCTGCAGCCGACCGTCACCGACGCAGAAATTGCCGACGCGCTCGAGATCGTGTGCCTTGGTCACGGCCTTGCTCGACATCTCCGACCCGGTCGAGATATGCAACCCGACAAACAGCGGGTCGACACAGTGGACGAGCGGGTTGTCGACCTGAAAGTAGCTGATGTACTCGACACCGCGGTCGCGCATGTCCGCCAGCGCGCCGCGCGCGGCCAGCGCGGTCAGGCTCCCGCCGTGCCCGTCCGGCGACAACGCAAGTGCGTCCGGCGCCGTCATCGCAACACGACCGTCCGGATGAAACGCCGGCATCTGGCCCTGCTGAAAGAAGATCACGTCGTCCGAAACCAGACCGAAGTATTCCTGCTGCTCGAAAAAGCGTATGGTCTGATCGTGGTTGAGCGGACTCGTCATCAAGTACCAGGGCAGCCGTCGACCATAACGTCGTTCGATCCCGCGCAGGTACTCGGCGAACAACTGGAAGAGCGGCGCATCGCGGACAGGGCTGATCGGAAACGCACCCTTCGGGCCATCGTACCCGAGCCGCGTACCCTGTCCGCCGGCCACCGTGAAAGCGGCAACCTGGCCGACCGAAATCGCATGCGCGCCGCGCTGCCGCGCTTTCTTGTAGAGCGCGACCAGCTGCTCATTATCCGGACGAATCGGGTAGCTCAGCGGTGGCTCGATCCGTTCGGGCAGCGGGTAGTCGGGCTTTCGGCGGACATACGCATCGACCCACTGCGGCAGCGCCGACCAATCCACCTGATCCAGGTCGTCGAGCAGTCGGGAGCGTCGGACGTCGTCGAGCTGCTCCCAGAAGCGCAAAAGGTGCCCTTGCCCGGCACGCTCGAGGCCCGAGCAGTGCTGCCGATATCGCTGTTCGAGGGTCATAACCCGTTGCCCCTGTCGAGGTTTTTCGCCGAATCGTTCGATTACAGTAATTGATGGACGCGCACGAGGTCAATTCCGATCGACCGCCGGGGCCCAGCCGGCGCGAGCTGCTCAAGGCTGCAGCCGCGCTCCCGTTGCTGGCCGGGAACAGGGCCAGGGCCGACGAACCCCGTCGTAAGGCAAACGCCGACGGCCCGTGGTGGCTTCGCGAACAGCCGCGCAAATCGCGCGTGGTGGAACTGCAGTCGGATCGAGTGGTGCGCGGCGAGTTCATCGACCAGACGATGCTGCGGGAGATGACGGAAAAGGTCGTCGCGGTGTACGCGGACACGCCGGACTCGGCCAGGGGCTGGAAACGGATTCTGGGAGGCGCCAACCGGATCGCGATCAAGTTCAACCAGGTGGGCGCTTCGATTCTCCGCACGACGCCAGCCATGGCCACCGCTCTGGTCGAATCGCTGGCGGCAGCAGGCTACGCCAAAGAGCGTATCACGCTGGTCGAGGCGCCGCCTCACATCCAGAAACACCTCGGAACCCGATCGGCCACCGTCGGCTGGGACCAGTCGATCGAGATCGACGGCGAGCCTGAACGCCTGGCGCGCTGGTGGGTCGAAGCAGATGCCGTCATCAATGTCGGCTTTCTCAAGACGCATCGGATCGCCGGCATGTCGGCCGCGATGAAGAACATTTCACACGGAATCATCGAGCGACCCGCGCGCTACCACGCTTCGGCATGTGCACCGTACATAGCACAAGTCATTGGTTCCAAGCTAGTTACAGAAAAACTGCGACTAAACCTGATCAACGCGACCAAGGCCGCGATCAAGGGTGGTCCGGGTGTAACGTCTGATAATATTGAGGATCTTGGTCTTCTGTTGGCTGGTGGCGATCCGGTAGCGTTGGATGCGGTCGCGTTCGAGCTGTTGCTGGCCCAACGTCGACGAGCTGGTGTCGATGGCCCCCTGGAGGCACAATATATTGAAGAGGCGGGCCGACGGGGGGTTGGGCGTGCTCAGCCGGCTGGAATCGAGCACATCGTTTTGTGATTCCCGGGTTCTTTTTTTCGTTGACACGCGGTCAGTGTGCGATATCCTCTATGAGGATGGATATGAGAGTGTATCGGACCGGGTTTCATCAGGATCATCTGGCTAACGCCATCATTCATTCATAACGATTCCCCGCCCCGATCCGAAAAAAGACACTCCCGTCCGGCGGTCTTCGCATGACCGCGACATCCGGCTAAGAACATTGGTGGTTACTCCGCCGAGGGACCGTTCTTCCCATGACGGTATCTCGTGCGCGTGTCGTGTTGGTGCGCGCAATGGCGGCTATTACCCGTATGTACTGATCCTGGACGGGCGCATTGCATTCCAAGTGCATTCATTGATTAGATCCGCCTGCCTCGATCCGTTATCGGTGCGGTTCGGGTTTTCCTCATGGGAGAGAAGGAGAAGGTCTGGTGAAAAGAAGACATGGTTTTACGCTGATTGAACTGCTGGTCGTGGTGGCAATCATTGCGCTGCTGATTGCCATTCTGCTGCCGGCACTGGGGCGCGCCCGTGAGTTGGCAAAGCGCTCGGTTTGCGCGGCAAACCTCAGCGGCATGGGCAAGGCAATGTACATCTACTCCAACGACAACCGGGAGTTCTTCCCGGTCGCGGCGCACGACCAGACCGGCCAGACGCCGCTTGGCGGGACGCCGGCGACGAACATCACGTTCATCGGTCAGCTCGGTGTCAACTACACCGTGTCCCCGGGCACGGCCATGCCGCCGGCCGCCGTGCACCCGTCGCGGTCGATGTTCCTGATGATCATCGGCGGCAACAACACGCCGGGCGCGTTCGTCTGCCCCAGCGCCGGCGATGAGGCGGACGATCTGCGGAACTACATCGGTTCCAACCAGGTCGCGGCCCAGCCGGGTCAGAACCGCTTCGACTTCCGCGGCTACAATCGGCTGAGCTACGGCTATCAGATGCCGTACTCGCGCAACGCGCGCCCGAGCACGAACCTCGACGCGCGGATGGCGATCGCGGCCGACCGCGGCCCGTGGTTCACGAGCGGCACCCTGGCGAACGATACGGGCGGCGCGGTCAATGATGCGATCATCCAGAACGCGATGGTGCCGCAGTTCGGCTCCAACAACCTGCAGGACATCCTGACGGCCAGCAATGACATGTGGCGTCCGTACAACAGCGGCAACCACAATGGCGAAGGCCAGACGGTCCTGTTTGCCGACGGTCACGCCGAGTTCGAGCGCCGGCCGATCGCGGGCGTCAACAACGACAACATCTACATGAACTACGACAACTTCAACGATCTGACCCAGTCGCTGGTCGGCGTTATTCCGCAGAACTTGAGAGGACCGCGGACGGACACGGATAGCTGGATCATTCCGTAAACCGACGCGCCAATGTGAATTGGAGCAAGGCGGCGGCTCTCACGGGCTGCCGCCTTCTTCTTTGGAACACAGGCCGATAACCGCCAGAACGTGATCTTCGCGAACGTATGCTACTTCTCGCCGAGCGATCGGCGGTGCCGAAAGAACGCCCGCAGCAGATCGGCGGACTCGGCTGCCAGCACGCCGCCCGTGGTTTCACAGCGATGATTCAGCCGACCGTCGGTCGGAATGTCGTAAAGCGATCCACAGGCCCCACCCTTTTCATCCCAGGCGCCAAAGACGATTCGCGGAATTCGCGCCAGCACGGCCGCTCCCGCACACATGGGGCACGGCTCCAGGGTGACGTAGAGCGTGCATCCTTCGAGGCGCCAGTGGCCAATCGCAGCAGCGGCGGCCGTCAGCGCCAGGATCTCGGCGTGGGCAGTCGGGTCCTGGAGCGCTTCACGCTGGTTACGTCCCCGGCCAATCACGCGATCGTCACGAACGATCACGGCCCCGACCGGCACGTCCTCATGTTCCAGCGCGTCCGCAGCCTCACGCAGCGCACGCTGCATGAACCGTCGATCGCGCTCTTCCTGGTCGAGCAAGAAAGCCATGGTCATCCTGTTGGTGTAGCAACCTGCTCGACGTATTATGCAAGGGAGAGCAAGCTCCATCCATCGGTGGCGGGTCCATGCACTCCACATGCCGGAACCGGGCATAAGCCATATGGAGCAGGCGGTTCTCGATTTGGAGCGAGGCTATGGGCAACGATCAGCCGTTGGTTCACTTGACCGTGGAGCAGTTCCTCAGCCGACTCGCGTCGGACACACCCACGCCGGGTGGCGGGAGTGTCGCGGCGTTGGTCGCGGCGCTCGCGGCGTCGCTGGGCCGGATGGCGTGCGCGTTTACAGTCGGTCGTGAACGATTCACCGACGTCGAGCCGCAAGTGGCGGAGATCCAGCGACGATTGCAACAGGCCGACCAGATGCTGCAGCGCTCCATTCAAGAGGACTCGGACGCTTACGCGAGTCTGGCCGCTGCATTCAAGCTGAAGCGCACCGACCCCGAACGACAACCGCAGATCGAATCCGCTGCCGCAATCGCCGCGGGCGTTCCGTTTCAGACGGTCGTGCTCAGCAAACGTGTGCTCGTCGACCTTCGCGGCCTGCTGAGCGTCGCCAACCCCAACCTTCGCTCCGACGTCGAGGCCGCGATTCACCTCGCGGAGGCGGCCCGCGCAGCAGCGGCGGCCAACACGCGCATCAACCTGCCGTACATGAACAAGGACGCGGGCGCGCGCGTCGCGCGTGAACTCGACGAGTTGCTTCAGCAGTAGCTCAACGGATCGCACCCCCAATGCTCCGGATCAAAATGGAACGGGTCGACGATCCGTAGACCGCCGACCCTTCCGACTCTCCACTCCGCGAGTGCTGCAGTTACAGGGACAAGAGCGTGTCAACCACCGTCTGCACATCCTGATTGATGGCGTCCCGCTCGGGCGAATCCAGAATCCAATCGCGCGGCGGCGCTTCGCCATCGGTCCGTCGCAGGATCGCCTGCAACGGAATGGTCGCGATGAACGGCAGATCCACGTCGATGAAGAACGCCGCGAGCGAAGCCGTATGCCCAAGGATGTTGCGCCGCGCGCGTCGTGCGCGGTTCGATCGACCGAGGATCAACACTTCACCGTTGTTGGGGTTGATGTTCATCGCGCGGATCGTATCCGACACATTCCGGACGACATCTTCCAGAATCTGGAGGGCGTCTCCGGGCGTCACGGGATCGGTGTCGATCGAATCCGGAACACCGTCACCGTCCGTGTCGCTGTCACACGGACTGCTTCCGAGCGTGATCTCGTCGCCGTCCAACAGCGTGTCACCATCCGAGTCGGCATTCAGCGGATCGGGGCACGGGTCGCCCGCGGCCGCATCGACCTCGACACCGTCGAGCATACCGTCGCCGTCCGTGTCCGGATTGTTGGGGTCCGTCCCGAGAACAAGCTCGGCCGCGTCGGTCAGCCCATCGTTGTCGGTGTCGATCGCGGTCGTTCCCTCAACAACGAAACGCAACGGGCCGAAGCCACCGCCGTTGAGCCATGTGCTGAAGTTGCCGTCCCAGAAGAAGTACGAACCGCTACCGGCGGCGGTCACGGTCTGACCATTGAACGGCATGCCACCATCGCCGGTCGCGCCGAACAGCCCCGAGCCGAAGACCACCGCGTAACTGCCCGGCTCGAGTTGCACCGAGACGGGAACCATGATGTCGTCGCTGGCATTCGTCGTTGCCGGATTGGGATTGAATGTGATGGACGTCATCACTTCGCCGGGATTGAAAGGCGCGCCTCCCGGCATTGCACCCGGGCCGGCCAACATCACGATTGCTCCGAACAACTCCTGATTACCAAGCCCGGTCTCGCGAAGATGGCCGCCGATGGCCGTAACGTTCGTCGTCTGCGTGATCTCGAAGCGCGATCCGAGAAACTGTGTCGCGCGCACGGCGGGTCCGCCCGCCTGTCCGATTGGTCCAAGCGACGCCGACTCGTAAATCACCGCCGCACTCAGTGAAGAAACCAACCACCCTGTCAGCGCAATCCCCATCACCCGCGCACCCCGTGCTGACTGAAAACCCGACATCACGTCCTCCTCATTAAATTAGACGCCCGACGATTTGCACGCACGCTTCCAGACTAGTTTCCGAGAATTGAAATCGCAATAGAAATCTACGTCTCGCGCGCTTTTGTTGCGCTCTTCATTTGAAACCTCGAACGTCACTCAACGCGCGCGCTCCTCCAGAGAGCAACGCGCGCTTTACAAGACGTTAGCGCGCACGTTCCGAGAGGTGCACGTCATCGCACAAGTAAGGCGCGATGTACTCCCGATTCCATTCGGAAATGAGGATGTGAATATGACCGCCCTGGTGGCCCGCAGCCGCCATTGCAGCGTTCCACCGATGTTGTTCGAAACGACATCTCGTCGTTGGCGAATTCGGCCACTTCTCAAAACCAACCTTCCCGGCCGAATTAACGTTCAAACGATCCATCGTGCCAAACGTCCGCGTACCCCAACCGAGAATGAACCGATCCGTTGGACAGTAGTAGTTGACGAAGCGACCGGTAACGCGTCGCAGCGCGCGAGAGAGGTCGTACCCGGGACTCAGGGCAGGCTGCGCAAGCACCACGTTGCGCAACTCGATGTCTTCCGGCAACGACTCCGCAACGAAGACGGCAATGCCTCCGCCGCCGGAGTAACCCACCAGATCGATCGGAGCATCGGGATAATCCGTCCGATAGTCGGCGATCTCCTGCGCGACGATCGCCGCTTTGTCCAGGTTCTCTTCGTAGGACATCAGGTTGGTGAGCAACGTGCCGAGCGGTCGGCCCCAATCAAAGATCCGAATCTCTGCTTCGACGCCGGCGTCTTCCAGCGCGCGCTTGGGCAACTCCAGCGAGTACGCGCCCCCTTCGACGCCGGGAAACAGATAGACCAACCCACGGCTCGGATGTCCGGTCGAGGACGTCACACACCCGCTCATGAGCGCCAGCAGCGCCGCAGACAGCGCAATCCGCCTGTCGTAACGGTACCCGGCGCGCACAGGTCGGGATCGCTGGACCGAGTCGCGGTAGTCGTGGTAGCCTCCCTTCATGCGACCATACTATATCGGAATCGGCTTGCCGACGGCGCTGGCCGCGTTGGCGCTCATCGTGGGGTGCAGGACGTCTGCGACACACCCTTCACCAGCCACGAACACGCCCGCCAACCGCGATACGCCAAACCGCGGTACCGCGAGGCAACCGCAGCCGACCGACGGACGGTCCCACGCGCTGATGGAGGTCGTCGCGAAGCCCGAGGCGGCGCCGGCGAAGGAAATCCCCGAAGTGATCATGATGGGCATGATCCACGGTGCCCACCGAACCAGCGCACGCTATGGCATCACCCAGGTCCGCGCCATGATCGCAGCAATCGCTCCCGATATCGTGCTCTGCGAAATCCCCCCGGACCGCTTGTCGGCAGCCCTCGAGGAGTATCGTCGCTACGGTACGGTCGAGGAGCCGCGGGTCCGTCGATTCCCGGAGTATGTCGACGCGCTATTCCCGCTTTGGCGCGATCGCGCGTTCTCGATCGTTCCCTGCGCAGCATGGACGGCGGAAATGGCTGAACGCCGATCGGAGACGCTGGCCACGCTGCGTTCCCAGCAGGATGAACGCTGGCAGTTGGCACAGGCGGCAATGGACAACGCGGAGCGCGAGATCAACCGTCGCGGTTGGCGCGACGATCCGCGCGGTATTCATAGCGACGCGTATGACGAAATCGTTCGGCTTGGCATGCGGCCGTACGATGAAGCGCTCTCTCCAGTGCTCGAGGACGGTGGCTGGACTTCGATCAACGAAGCGCACTACGCACTGATCCGCGAAGCACTGGACACCCAGCGCGGCTCGGGTCGGCGGATACTGATCATGTTCGGTGCCTGGCACAAGTACTGGTTCCTCGATCAGCTGCGACAACGAGACGACGTTCGCATTCGAAGCCCACTCGAGTTCATGACAGAGACTCCGCCCGACGGCTGAGTAGCGATCGCAACGCCGAATTGGCCGAAGCGCCGACTAGGACACCGGTTCGTCGTTGCTGGGGCGTGCGAAATCGAAGGTGATGCAGTAGCCGGTGCGCCAGATGGGGTACTCCACTTCGCAGCGTACGCCGACGTATGCGTGCGGGTCGAGCCCGGCCTTTTCGAAGAGCGTCCGCGTCAACGCCTCCTGCCGACTGTACACCGGCGTGTGTGCGCGCTCGATCCCCTGACCGAGCAGTTGCAACCGGGGCGTGTGCGGCATCCGCGTCTGCCAACGTCGACCGGCATCGGTCGCGAAGTCGGGTCGCCACAGATGCACCGCCAGCGAGGGGATCGACTCGCGGGCCTCATCCTGGTGCAGATAGGCGTCCAGCACCATTCGGCGAACCGGCAGGTTGATCAGCGCCCACAACTCCTCCAGACGGTTTGGCGTCGTGCTGGGATGCGGAACATTGCCGGTCGCTGCGAGCATGAGGTCGACCGACTGCTCCGTCAGTTCATGGTCGATCGACTGCACCATGAACTCACCGGGCCGCGTCGTCGAAACCAGCGGGATCGGCGACGTCGTGAACTCCTCGAGGACGACGGGCTGCTCGCGTAATCCCGGCTCGGGCGCATTATCGCCGCGCGGGTCGCCGGCATGCGAAAAGCTGTGAAAGACCAGCGGGACCGCGTCAGGCCGCGCGTGGTGCCCGACGAGCCCGAAGACGCGCGGGACATCCAGCCGATCGCGGTCCGGACCCGACGGGTGATACACGTAGACCGCCACCCACGCCTCGGACCAGCGCCCCGTCAACTGGGCGGCGGAATCAAACAGAGCCGTACGAATACCAAGCTCATCGTTCGCCGACGGTTCCCGCGAAGCACTGGATCGCGCAGACTCAGCCTGCGCTGAACGCGCTCTGAGCCGCCGATTCAGACGGGACTGGCTACCGGCCAAGCGCACGACCGTCTGCTCGAACTGGTCCACCGCGGCCCGTAGGTTGATCAGCTGGTCGGCCTCCGCTAGGGCATTCGACTGCATCGCATCGAGAAACTGCTGCAAACCCTTGGCACCGGGAAGCTTGACCAGCAAACCGGGCCCCGGAAACGGACCGCGAACCGACCCGACGATCCGCTGACAGACTGAGCGGTCCGTGCTGATTTCTTTGGCGAGCCGACTCGGGGACTGTAATGTGGGAGGAAGGGAGGCCAGCAACTCGCGTAGCTCCGAATGCAGCCGACGCGCGACCGCATCCGCCTGCAACGTCTCATCCGCCGATAGCGGTTGTGCGCTGCGTTTCGTGCTCAGATCCGCAGGAGGAGCCATAGGAGCGGGAATTGTACCCTCCTCGTTCGCAGCCGAAACCGGCCGTGAAAGATTTCGGCCGATGTCGCCGGGAAAAGGGTTGACTTCCGATCCGGATGGTCTCATACTGATCTCCATGAGGTCTGAGATCGATTTCAGATCAGCAGTGTAGCGGATCGTGACCGAAACGTCAAACGAATTCGCTCCTGGGAGAATTGACCGACGATCGTAGGTTCGACGCGGGACGGGGCGGTCCCGTCCCGCGCGGACTTGCGAATAATGCCCGATGAATGGGCTCAAGTGTCCAGTTCGTTTGTGTTGGGCAAGACCCGGAGAACGCTTCGAGCACGCCCGAGAGGCGTCGTGAACTTGTTTTGTGAAGCTTCGCCCGGCGTCGGCCCAGGCGTATCCATGGGAGAGTTCGCTCGTTTTGACAGGAGGTTAGTGTTATGAAGCGGCTTCTGAGCACCTTGGCTGTTGCTGCAGCCGGACTTTTGAGTACCCACGCGATCGCTGCGTCCACCACTGTCGTCGGTTTTGACGGCGGCTCGGACGGTGGATTCACCGGCAATGCCCTGTTTGAAGCAACGGATGGCAATCCCGGTGGGGCCGCACGGCACGTAACCGACCTGTTCTTCAACGATCTTCGGACAGGCGGTCGCGGAGAACCGGCAAACACCGCTTTTCTCGGTGACTATTCGTCGTTCACGAATATCGAGTTTAGCGTCGATGTGAAGACAAACATGTTGAACAACTCCTTCGGCGTTCCGACTACACGAGCAGTGGGCGTAATGCTGATCGACCGCGACGTTCTTGGCCCCAACGGACCGTCGGGCGTGTTTTATGAAGTGGGAACGCTTGGCGTCAGCGCGACGCCTGATTGGACCACGCTCTCCGTGACGATCGCTGATCCGACGTCAACCACGCTGCCGTCGGGCTGGGTTGGCTTCGGCGACGAAGACCCAAATACGCTCGAACCGACCCTGCCGGCCGGGGCGTCGTTTGCAACCATCCTGGCGGGCGTCGACGAGTTTCGCATCACGGGTGCGGTACCCGGCTTCTTGCACGGCCACGGATTCTGGGACGTACAGATTGACAACATCTCGGTAGTCGTGCCTGAGCCCGCATCGGGCGCGCTGTTAACGGCGGGTGTCGTTGCAGCCTTCCGTCGTCGTCGGGCCTAGGCGCTACCGCTATTCCGCACGGTTTTACTGCAATTCCCAAGAAGAGGAGGAGATCGAATGAATGCAACTCTCAAACGTCTTGTCATGACCAGTGCGCTGTCCGTCAGCATCTCGACGGCCGCGCTCGCCGGAACGACCACCACCACCACCTTCGACGGCGGCAACGATGGCTGGAGTGGACCTGCCGGCCCCGGCGGTACCACGATCATCGAACCTGCCGGCGGAAACCCGGGCGCGCACATGCGCACGCAGTTCAACGACTTCGGCATCACGTTCCGCAACAACAGCAACACCAACTTCGTCCAGGATCTGTCCGGCTACGATTCCGTCACCATCTCGATCGACACCAAGGTCGAACTGGTCAACTTCTTCGGGCAGGACGTCTCGCGCCCGTGGTTCGTCGAATTCCGTGACTTCGACAACAACAGCCCGTTCCCGTGGGACAGCGTCTGGTTCAAGTTCACCGACATCTCGGCGGCCGAGCATGGCGACTGGACCAGGTTCTCCGTCACCTTCGATCCGCGCGGCACCGATCTGCCGGGCGGCTGGGGCGGCTACGGCGACGAGGACCCCAACACCTTCGAGCCGATCCTGCCCGCAGGCCGGAACTTCACCGACCTCTTGTCCACCTATGATGAGATTGCGTTCTCGACGCTCGAGCCCGGCTTCTTCTTCGGGTTCACCGACTTCGACGTTCGCATCGACAACATCAGCATCACCGTTCCGGAACCCAGCACGTTCGGCCTCTTCGGCGTTGCCATGCTCGGCACGCTCCTCCGGCGCCGATAGCGGGACCAACGCCACGCGCCCGGTCGCAGCGCTTTGATCGGGCAATCCGGGGATAGGCACCGCGCTCCCACCACCAGCGGGGGCAGCGGTGCCTTTTTTCGCTCCACGCCGCCAATCCCCGCCAGCAGCACCTCTCCCGCACCAGAAACCACCCGAATCCATCCGGAATCCGCAAGGACGATCAAGCAGCGCGAATCGCTGTGGGGTACCGTCGGTGACGGAACGAAACGGACAGGGAGCGAGCAATGCGGAATCCATACCAACGGTCGGGCAAGCTGTGGGTCAAGCTGGCGATCGGTTCGGCCATCTTGTTTGGCGTGCTCCTGGCGCTCGGCGGCTGGGCATGGCACGCTTTTACAGGACCGCTGTACGAACCGGGCCAGGTTCGTGCAGCGAAACACCTCGATGCGCCGCTGGAACCACCGCCGACGGCAGACGAGCAAGACGGCTTCTGGCAGGTGACGCCCGATGTGCGCCTGCGCTATCAGGCGGTCGGCGCCGGACCGGCGGTCCTGGTTGTACACGGCGGCCCTGGGTTTCCGCCTGGGCGGCCGTGGCGCGGCCTCGAGCCTTTGGCCGCGGAGCGGCGCGTCTTTTTCTACGATCAGCGCGGCTGTGGCGGCTCGACACAGCCCTTCTCCCCGAACGCGAGCGACGGCACCTACGCCAATATGGTCCGCCTCGATCAGGAGCTGGGAATCGCCGCGCAGATCGCGGACATCGAGCGGATTCGACGTACGCTCGACGTGGAACGCCTGGAACTCGTCGGCCACTCCTACGGCGCGTTGCTGGCGACGTTGTACGCCGTTGAGTTCCCGGCGCACGTGGGCCGGCTCGTCCTCGTAGCGCCGGCGGACCTGTTGCGACTCCCCGCCACGGATGACCTATTCAACGTCATCGAAAGGCGGCTCGCGCCGGAATTGCGCGCCAGCTATGGCACCTTTCGAGAGGAGTACTTCGACTTCTCGCGGCTCTTCGAGCGAAGTGAACGCGAACTCGAACTGCTTCAACTACGATTCTTTGACTACTACAGCGCAGCGTCCGATCGGCGGCGCACATTGCCCCCGCCGAACCGTTTCAAGCCCGACGAACTGGATCCGGTCGGCGGATGGATGGCGTTTGCGAACTACCTGAGCATGGGCCGTCACCACGACTGGACCGACGCCCTCGATCGCGTGACGGCGCCGACCCTGGTCATACACGGCACACAGGACTTGCAGTCTCGGCGCGTAGCGGAGCACTATGCCGGCGCGATCCCCGGGGCCGTGCTCGAGACGATCGATAGCGGGCACATGCCGTTCGAAACACGACCGGAAGCGTTCGGAGCCTTGCTGGCACGATTCCTGCTCGATCGCGAACAACTTGGCGACGGATAGCAGACGACCGGTACCGGCTGTGGGTATATACTCGCTCCATGTGCCCACGATCGTCGATCACGGCCGTAGCCGCGCTGTCGTTCTTGGCAGTGCTGGCAGGTTGCGACCGAAACGGACCGGCGACACCTGCGACCGCGCCGGCCGGCGCGCGCGATCCCCGAAGAACGATCGCCGATCTGGTTGCGCTGCGGGCGGACCGGCGATACGAACCCATGGTGCCCCTGATCGTGGGCAACCGGGGGGGGCACGTGACGAGCCTGCTCACCGCGGTCGACGCGTTCCTCGGCGCCAACCGCCAGTTGCGGACCTATCTGCGCGACGAGGTCGGTTTTCGACTTGGTGAAATCGTCGACTACTCGGCACTCGCCAAGCACCTCGACATCTTCAGCGAACATGTCACGCTGTACGACGTGCGCATCGAGAACGCGCGGGCATTTGTGAGCTACACCGTCGATCATCAGCTTCCTGCCCGGGAGGCCGAACTCGTTCGCGTCGACGGAACCTGGCGCTACGACCCGGGTACCGGGTTCCATCCGGAGTTGCCCAGGGCATTCCGCGAAATGGCCAAGGGCCTGCGACGGGTCGAGGAGGACCTGCGCAGCGGGCTGATATCGCCTGACCGCGCCCGACAGGACCCTGAGGCTTTCGCGGAAGAGGTCGCCGTTCGGCTCAGACCGGGGGTGCGCCTGCTCCGCGGACCTGATTGACCCCGCCGAGACTGGAAACAGAGCCCGCGGTTCGACTACGATCACAACACGTAATCGCGTAATCGTCGGAGCGGATGGGAATGCGGCAACCGAACCTCTCCCAGTGTTATCAGACACTCGAGCTTCCGCGGGATGCAGGTGCGGAGCAGGTCCGTGCGGCGTTCCGTCGACTCGCCCGACGGTACCACCCCGACATCTCGCAATCGGCCACGACTCAGGCCCGGTTCGTCGAGGTCGTGCGCGCCTATCGCGTACTGCGCGAGCGCAACCGGCGTTCGTTCATGGACACGGACTGGGGCCAATGCGATCGCTGCGGCGAGTACGAAGACCTGTTCGACGATTTGCAGGGCCGACGCGCGTGCGCCGATTGCCTGCTCGGAATCCGCCGAAAACGACGCCTGCTACCCGCACCGCTGGTAGTTGTCGCGCGGCACGTCGCGGTGTGTGCGCTCTACTTGCTGGCGCTGCTGTTCACCGCGCTCCATTTCGTGACGGATGAGCCGCACTACGTCGAAATCGCAGTCGTCAGCATGGCGGCCGGCCTGGCCGCGCTGGCGGTCGAGGTCATCTGGCTGACCACGGATCGTTAGCCTGCCACTCGAACCCCGGCTGCCGCAGTTCGAAGCCGAGCTCAACTCGGCGACGCCGCCAACACACTTACCCATGCCGCGACCCGGGATCTTCGAGCAAGGTCGTCAATGCGAGTTGGAAACGCCGACAACGTTGCAGCGCCAAAACGTAACTGCGCTCCCGCGGCCCACCTTTGGCGCGCAGCGCCGCCCCCAGTGCATTCTTCTCGGCTCTGGGCCACGAGCGCAGCTCCGGAACCAGCAGCGCAACCACCGCCAACCGTTCAAACCACGTCCGACGCGTGGCCGACCAACGCGAATAGTCGCCAATTGAAAGGATCTGTCGCAGTCGGCGTGTCGCATCCTCGTGCGCCCGCCGCCGATCGCCGTCAAAGTGCCGACCAATCCAACGCGTGGTCTCGAGCCCGAGCGCTTGCAGGTCCGGGGCCGTCGGTACATAGGCTTCTTCCGACGGCATGGCCGCGCCGCCATCCTGTCGGCGGCCACGTGCAACGACATCACAGTAGATTTTCGAGCCGGCCAGGCGTTTGAGAATGGAGACCGAACTGCGGTAGCGCGGATCAGCGCGGCGCCGCGCGGCCTCGCGCGCCGCGAGCGCATTCAGGCGCGGATCGGTTGGACGGAATCCGAGGTGGTAGTAAAACCAGAACGCGCCCGAACGAATCGCGTCCGGGTTGCCGGCACCGAACTGGTAGGGATCGACGAGGAACTGCCGAGCGCGGTAATACCGGTGGTAGACGCGCATGACCTGCGCGAAAAGGACCGCCGACTCGCCTCCTCGATACTCCTCGAACAGATGCACGCCGATTTCACAGCGACCGAAGAAGATCCAGCCGCCCCCGTATGCGATCGGAACCCGGTTGCGCGCCGCCACGAAGCCGAGGTAACTTTCCACGGGAAGCCGGCGCGACGGCCGCATGCCGAACAGTGCGATGTCGACGCCGCGCTCGAGCTGGAAACAGGTGACCTCGTCCGGGTTGGCATAGGTCACCGGATCGGTCTCGCGCATACGGACAGCCAGTGCCGAACGAGCGACGTCGATCAGTTGCAAGCGGTCACGCGCGGTCATCGCTACCGGCGACGGCAACCTGCGGCGAACCAAAGCGACCGCTTCGCGCCGATCGATCGGCGACCGATGCTGATAGTGCATCGGACGTCGCGGAAAGCGAGTCCAGGTGCGAGACGCATCACGGTGACCGAGCCGCCAGCGAACGGATATGTTGGCTGCATCGCAGAGTTGGTCGAGCCAATCGGAGCGTGGATGGGCACTGATCAGGTGGAGCAGTTGCGACAAATCGGTCCTCGGACCGCGTCGACTCGCGAGGCCGCGTTTCCGCGCCGGACGACGTGCGAGGCCCAACCACTCGCGTGTCGAGACACTGTCGCTCAGTAGACCATCCGCTTCTGCGGTCCGAACGAGGGTCTGCAACAGTTCCTCGAGCGCGCCGGCCAGCGCTGGATCATCCCAATCCAGTTCCACGTCACTTCCGAACCGTTCCGCAAGCCCACGCAACAGGTCCACTGAGTAAGAGTAGCACAGCGCGGTGTGCGCCAGGCCGCTGCCGTGCAGCGCGCGCCGTAGCCCGGTTGAACGGTCGACCATCTGGGCCAGGTAATCCCCCAGCCGACGCAACTCCTTGGTCGCTGCCCGCGCGACGGCCGCAGTGTCCGGGTAAGCGACAAGAAAAAGCAACTGATCGTGCCAGGCGCGGAGCAGCGCGCCGCTGCCCGAGAATTCCGACGGTTCGCCATCGAGCAACGATAGCTTGCGGTCGACCGAATCCTGATCCCACTTCCCCCGGAGCCGGTTGAGCAACTGGATCGAACGGCGCATGCGCGCAGTCTAGGACAACTTCGACGGTATGGGTACGGGTCGGCCCGCAGCCCGGGGAGAGCCGCGTCCGAGAACGCAGCCTCGATCGGGGACGCGGACCACCGACACTTGCTCAGCCAGCATCAAAAAAACAGGGTCGGGCCGGAAACCGGCCCAACCCTGTATCGGAGGGAGGAGGAAGCATGCGAAGATCGTTCTGCATCCGGCAGTCGATTTTCTCTCGCAGGCCGTCGCTTACCGGCCTGCTGTTTTGTCCTACACCTATGTAGACGCACGAGTTGCGAAAACGGTTCGTCAGAAAATGTCCGGTTTTTTATAACGGCGTCGGGGCCAGAGCCGACGCGCCGGCCCGAGGACGTCTGATCGCCTCCCAAGTCCGCTCCAGATGCGGCAAATCAGCCCCAATGCCCGCCTGGGAGCTGCTAGGGTGGATTGCAGCTTGCCAAGTCGGAAATAATGATGAGGATGGGCAAAAATAGGACCCGCCCCAAAATACGAGCGAAAGCGAGGATACGAATGCGAATGCGATTCGGCGCGCCGGGAGTGGGCGTGCGGTTCGGAACCACCGTGGTTATGCTCGGATTGGCACTCGTGACGGTTGCGACGCTGACCGGCTGCGATGTGCTGCTTCGCGCGCTGTTCCCGCCGCTGAACCCGACGACCAACCTGGGAGTGCAGGTCGAGGTCCGGTTCCTGCAACTGGAGGACAACTTCGTCGATGAAGTCGGCGTCGATTTCGACGAGATCGGCCAGACGCAACGCCGATCGCCGACGAACTCCGGCGGAAATCCGTTGGACGAAACGGTCGTCACCCGTGGGAAGTATCTCGGCGGCGCCACCAACACGCTCTACCTGGCCCCGGGCAACCGCCTCGACGGACCGCTGCCGCTCGCGATCAGCACCATCGAAGCCAACCAGACGAGCTTCCGCGTGTTCCCGCTCTTCGACGGACTGCCCCAACAACCGTCGCAATCGGAACCCGTCGACGACCTGCCCGAGATCATCGACATGCTCCCCGACCTCGTCATCGGCGCAACCAACAACGGAGCAAACGTCAGCGGTCTGCTCGGTGCGCTGGTCGACGACACGCAGCTCCAGCAAATCATCCGCAACCTCAACCAAGCAGACGATGCGTCGATCCTCAGCGCACCGCAGGTGACGCTGTTCGACGGCCAACGAGCCGTGTTCCTTGCTGGCAACGCCACCGCATTCGTCAACAACCTGGAAACCGAATACGCCCAGACCATTCGTGCGGTCGACGGACAAACGATCTTCGCTCAAAGCGGCGTCGTGCTCGATGTCACTCCCACCGTCACTTCGGACGGACGGATCACAATGGAAGTCCAGCCCGGAACCCAAGCCGTAGGCTTCGCGCTGACCGAACGCGTGCAATTCGGTGGACTCCAGCATTTCATCGAGGTGCCCGTTATCCGACAGGGTACGGTCCGGACCAGCATCACGATCCAGGACGGGCAGACGATTGTTCTCGGCGGCGTCATCGACGACGGGCAACGAACGACCGGCATCCCGCTCCTGAGGTCGATCCCAGTCATCGGCGGCCTGTTCGACCAGGAAGAGGGCATCGAGGACCGCACGTTGATGGTGCTCATCACGCCAAGGATCGTTTCGATATCCGAAAACGAGCAGTAGACCGTCACACTGGTACTCACAGGGCCCCCTCGGACGCGATACCGTTCGGCGGGGCCCGCCGACACCCCAAGAGCCTGCCACCTGACATTTTCCGACGATCTTCACTTGCTCACCAGATCAATAATCAGTATTTTGTAAGTGAATACTTACAAGAGGTGCTATGTCGCGAACCAGTACAGCGCGGGAGAAGCGGGAGGCGTTCTTGCCACAGGTGGCGCGTGTGTTTGCGGATATGGGTTATCGACGGGCGACGACGTCCGCATTGGCGAAGGCGTGCGGTGTCCGCGAGAACGTGCTGTATCGCCTCTGGCCGGATAAGAAGGCGATGTTCCTGGCGGCGATCGAATACGTCTTCGAGTTCTCGCGAGCGCGGTGGTCAGACCTGGCAGCGCGCGATGGCGAGACGCAAGACGCGGCGAAGCGCCTCCTGGACTTCGAGGCGACGCACCATGGCGAGTTCGGCCACTATCGAATTGTGTTCGCGGGCCTGAACGAGACGGACGACCCGGACATCCGGGCCGCACTGCGACGGATGTACCGGCATTTTGTCGCGCTGCTCGAACCGCATCTGCGCGCGTTCGACGATACGAACATGCCGCCGGCGGCGTTACGCGCCTGGGCAGTGATTGGATTGGGAACCGTAGCGAGCATCGGGCGCGAGCTGCGGATGCTCGACGCCAGCACGCGTCGGGCACTGATGACGCAAATTGGCACGCTATTGCTGAAAGGAGCTGAGCAATGAACACTCCCTCTTTTTTTGCCTCTAATGTAAGTAATTACTTACAGAATCGACGTGGTCGTCGTTGGGGCGGCATGCTGGCGACGATCGTGTTGGCCGGGATCGCGGCGGTGGGAATCACGATCGTACCGGGATGCGGCAATCTGGTGGACATGGACGTGCAACGGGCGTGGCGGTCGGCCCCGGCCGAGACCGAGCTGACGATCTATCCGACGGTCGTACGTGAAGGCAAGGTGTTTCGTCATGATGCCGCGACGGCGCAGCGCCTCGCGGACTGGTTTGAAACGCAAGGGTTGGTAACGCCGCAGTTGTCTGACGTCGAGTTGCCGTTGAACGGACCGGGACGGAGGAACCAGTCCGCAATGGTGCGCGACTCCCTGGCGCGTTTTCAGGAGTATGTGAAGGCGCATCCGCCGGAGACGGCGTATGTCGCGGTGGTCGAGGTACTGATGGGTAAGCCGGAGTCGGAAGGTGGTCGTGTTGGCGGCGTCCATTACTACGTGTTGGCGGCGGACGGGCGCTGTGCGGAAGTTCACGCACGAAACAGCCACCAAAAAGAGTTCGCGAGGCGCTCGCCGCGGAATCCGGATACGGCAATGGACGTGATCATCGCAGAGTTGGAACTGGCGTATGGCTTGCGGTGACGCGCTGCTTGCGGTGCGCGACGCGAACAGGCTCGGCGAATGGCCCCCGTGAGCGCTGTGGAGCGGAATTGCGCGCACCGCAAGTCACGGGAATACAACCGGCATGTCGACGATTGTATGGAAGGCGGGTGAATCGGACGAAGCTTGTCCATGATGGGGAGGTATCCATGCGATCATCGATGGGGCTCATCGGCTGGAGCGTCCTACTCACATGTGCGCCGGCACTGGCACAGATAACTTGGACAGGGCAGGGGGACGGCCGCAGGTGGACCGATACCGACAACTGGGACAGCTGGCGCACCCCAGGACCTGGTGATGTCGTCATCATTCCAGATGTGCCGGAGACAGACGAAGTCGTGATCGAGCAGGGTGAGAGTACAACGATCATGACACTGAGATGCAATGAGCCGTTTCGGTTGGTCGATGGCAGCTTGAGCTACCCTGGAAGGCGAAATGGAATGGGTAGGGCCTAGTCGCATCCTCAGCGATCTTGCGATCAACAAGGGCGCATCGCTAACAAATCGGGCGGGCGGAACCGTGATCGTCGAAAACAACATTGCCCTACGGTCTGATCAGCCGCTTGGCGGACGGTTCCATAATCAAGGAACACTCGATTTGTTGGACGGTGTGCAACTCAGCGTGCAAGTCGAGCTCGAGAACGACGGTACGCTCACGGTACCCGCTGACAGTCGGCTGGAACTCGCGGGTCCTTTCTCGAATCTGGCGGACGACACGCTGACAGGCGGCACATATCACATTGCCGGCGAGGTGTTCCTGGCCGAAGGAGATATCGTGACAAACGCCGCGACCCTCATTCTTGACGGTCCTGCGGCCCAGGTCCGCAACCTGCAGTCCGACCGCGATGCGATATCTGGCTGACGGTCGCGCGGCCACTGGTCGGCGACATGAATTGCAACTGCGATCGCGGCGTCGACGACATCAACGGATTCATCCTGGCGCTCACGGATGCCGAAGCGTACACAAAGGCGTTTCCGGACTGCGACCGGATGTTGGCGGACGTCAACAACGATCAACAGGTCACTGTTGGCGACATCAACGCCTTCGTCGCACTACTGACGGACGGCTAGCCAGCGAAGACCATTCGCCAGCAAAACGATGGTGACTGCCAACGGCGCAGGCTTGCGTCAACGCTGGCCGTCGTCCTCCGGCAGTCGTTGCGCTGGTTGATCGATCCCGTTCTGGTGCAGGATCAGATGATCGATCCGTCCGTCGTCGCCGCGCTTGAAGTCCAATTGCGCCTCGACGACGCGGTAGAAGAACCGGTCAAGCGCCTCGGGATAGATCGGAAAGGCCGGCTGATTGCTGAGCTGCGCATAGAGTTGCCGGTCCCGCAACGTGATGTCGAATTCAGCGCCCACGATCATCCGGTAGCGGCCGACGTACTCCCGAAGCTGCTCCCGGCTGAGCCGAACCGTCTTGGGCACGGGGTCGAGCGGGATGGTCGGGTCGAGATAGTGCAGCCCGATGTCATCGACGCCGAAGCTCGCATTCGTGAGCACGACGACGCCGCGACGGGTTCGGCGGTGAAAGCCGCAGAAGCTACGATAGCCCGCGGTGCCACCGTTGTGCCAGACGATGTCCCCCCGCTCGCGATGAAGAATGTGCCAGCCGAGCGCGACGCCGACACGTTCCGAATCGGCCGACTGCTGTTTCTCAACGCTCTTTTCCAGCGCAGGCGCTATCGGCGTTTTCGTCAAGCCGCTCGCCGCCGACACGAACCGCGCCAGATCGCTCGCAGTGGAGCGCAGCGCACCGCAGCCGGCCAACGCATCGAACGCCCAGTTTGCCACCGGCTGCGCCATATTTCCTTCGTACCCTAGCGCCATCCGGGCCTGCATCTCGGCGGTCGGTATGACGCGCGTGTCGTTCAATCGCAACGGCGTGCAGATTCGCTCTCGTACGAGCGCGTCGTAGGTCAATTCGGCACGTGCCGCCAAAATGTTGCCCAGCAACCCGGCTCCGAGGTTCGAGTACTCGTACGCCTCTCCCGGCGCGCGCTTCGGTACGTAGTCGCGGAGAAACGCGTGTAACTTCTCAGTGGTATAGTCGGCATAGGGATCGGCCAGATTAGGATCCATGTTGGTCGGCAACCGCGGCAGACCCGAGCGGTGTGTCGCCAGGTCGAGGAGTGTGATCGCCTTCCCATCAACCGTTCGGAGCTGTACGTCCGTTGGCAGATACCGCTGGATCGGGTCGCCGGCCGCGACCTCGCCGCGTCGCTCCGCTTCCGCCAGGAGCACACCCGTGAACGCCTTCGTTATCGACCCGATCTCGAAGACCGTGGTCGGTGTTGTCGGCATGGGCCGGTCGCGCCGAGCCTGACCGTAGCAGAAGAAGTCGTGATCGCCCTGATCGATGACACCGACGACGATCCCCGCAACCCACTCGTCGTCAACCAGCGATCGGGCCTTGGCCTGAATGTCGTCGGGAATCATCGACCGATCCGCAAGGCAAGTGAACACAACCATTACACTACAAAAGAGAATCGGGTGCATTGCCTGCGCGCTCCTGTCGGGCCCTGGCATGCCCCGCACCGTTTGGCTACGTTGCGGCGGTGCGCGCGATCCGTGATCGCGGTATCCGGAATCGCTCCGGGCCGGGCGTTCTCATCGAGCGCGAATGTAGACCAAATCCCCTATTCGATTGTCAGATTTCGTAGGTAATCCTCTAGTTGCCGACGTTGCTGCTCCTCACTCGTGCGCAATCGCTCCACGCCATCGCGTCGCGCGACGATCGTCTTGTCGACCTGGTCGAACTTCTCGAGCTGTCGGCGGTACTGGTCGGAATTCTTCGGCAGTGATCGCAGGTTCTGGCGGATGCGCTCCTCGTCCTTCAACGCCTCCGACACTTCCTTCTCGCCACGTTCGCGCTCGCGTTTCACACGATCGAGGGCGGTGCGAAGCGCGATGACGTGCTCGAGCGCCTGTCGGATCTCCTCGGAGATGGCCGGCGCTTTGAGGTAGACGTGCAAACCGTTCAGCCCGATCGAGGACAGCCGTACTTGCGTGTCGCCGAGCCGCTCGAGCTTGATCGTCTGTTTGACCGTTTCATTCGCCGGCACGGTCACGCGCACACGAACGTGATTGGAGGTGAGCTCGGGGTTCGCTGGTTCGAGAACGTTCCAGTCGTCAGTGCGTTGCTGCTCGAGCAGCACGTCGCGTTCGCGATCGCGTTTGCTCTTGATCGTATACTCTCGCTCGTCGATGTAGCGATTGCGATGATAGAGTACGCCGTTCTTGATCCAGAACTTCACGATTCGCTGGTTATTCGACTTGTGTTCAACGTTCACCGTGGTCGCGAGATCGAGTGCGTACGCCAACAATCGATCGTCTTTCGGCTGCATGTTGGGAAGCTTGGAGTCGCCGGCGTAGACATCGTCCTCGAAGATCGTGATCGGGCCCTGCATCAGGCTCAGTGGCGTCTCGTTCGTCAGTTTCAGTCCGTTCATCGGGTGGATCGGGTGTGTTTGCGGATTGTAGATACTGAGCTTGGTTGCCCCGACCGCCTCATTGACGATCGGCAGCATCGCCGAGCTTTGCCGGGCGATTGAGACCGGCGTCTGAATGGTGTATTCGAACAATTCGCCCGCCGCTGCACCGGCTGCGGCCGACACGACCCCACGACCGGCCAGGGCGGAACCGGCCATGGCCTCGCCCAACTCGGGCGCCGCCGCTGCGAGAGAGTCGACTCCGAAACTGCCGCGCACCGACTTGTTCTGCACACTTCGGCGCGCCACGTCATCCGCGGCGGCCTTGCGATGGTCGGCGAATCGGACGCGGACCTCTCTCTCGCTATCACTCTCCTCGTAGCTGGGTGGTCGCAGGCCGGCGTAGAGTTCGAGCTGCTCCATAGGCCGCGGTACGTACAACGGCGTGTACAGATCCATCCGGAAAGAGACCGGCCGTCCGGAGACCAGCGAAAGCTGCACGTTCTGCCAGTCTTCCTCGGTCGCGTTCTCGACGGTGGCCCAGCCCTGCAGGAAGGGCTCGTCGTTGTCGTCCAACACGAGGCGATAGCTGGTCTTCCAGATCGGTGCCTCGAGCAGGTACGAAGCCCGCACCCGACGCTCTCCCGGTCCGCTGAAGGCCAACGTCACCGTCTTCTTGTCAGCGTCGTGAGCGGTCGCTAGAGTCGCCAGGGCCTTGTTAAGCTCGGCGGCGACCTTCTCGTTCACAAGCTTGATGCCGGAAACGTCGCGGATGTCGATCTGCCGCAGCCCCCCGGCAGTCAGAATCGTCAGCAACTGCACATCGCGGCGCTCGCCGTCGTCGACCAACGTCGTTGTTTCGACGTTGAAGATCACTCCGCTGGTATTGCTGGGCCCGCTGATCTCGACCGGTTCGCCGCGGAGTTGTCGCAGCAGGTCAGCGAGCGTCTTGTCTCCCGTGATGTCGACGCCGAAACTGCGCAGGGTCTTCTCGATCGGATCGCGCGAAGGGTAGCTGACCACGCCGACGGAGCCACCATCGAAGTCCTGAACGACCAACGACTTGAGAATGTCGTTGATCTGTTCCGTGCGGAAGGTCAGCTCCGCGGTGTCCGCTCCGCGAACGGTGCCGTCGGATTCGAAATAGGCAACACCACTGTTGAAGATCGCGATTCGTTTGACGTCGAGCTCGGTGGCGTGTGCGCAAGCGACCAGCACAATACAGGCGCTCACGAACGATGCCGCTGTCCGGATCGTACCCATGGATCAACTCCTATCGAAGAAAAATCGGCGCGCGGCCCAACACGTCTTCCGCATGCGCGTTCACGGATGGCAGGGTCAGTCCGCGTCAATTTGCGCGCAATCCGCCCGGTTGCCACATTATCCCACGAATGGACGTGTCTGGTAATCGGTTGGACGCAACGGGGCCGGCGAGGTTCCCGGCGTCTGGATAATTGATGGTGCTGAAACCGTCCGGACCAAAACTAGGCCTCAGGCCGCGAGTCCGTCGCGGGCGCGACGTGAACGTCATCGGCCAGCGCCCCCAGCACGCTACTCCATTCGGCACAGACGTCCGGCAGCTCGTACGAAATGACATCCGCCAGCAAGACCATGTCCCGAGCGTGAAGGGCACCGCGCAGGGTCTCCAACGATTGCGCCAGTTTCGTGATCGACGCCGTTACGCTCCCGTGCGCGTTCTGCCACTGCGTCAGATCGCGGCCAAGCAGCTGCGACGCCTCGATCAACGCCCGCTGGCACGTTTGCCATACATTCACGAACTTGCCGACTTCCCGGATGCCGGCAGTGACGTCGCCGGCGCGGATCGAATCTGCCGCGGCTGACGAATCCTCCGCGATCGCGGCGATTTCCGTCGCGATCTGGCGCAGCGCGTCGGCGGCTACCGGCTCGAGCTCGTCGCTCTCCAGATCGATCTGGTCGGCTTCGTCGAGCGGCGCTCCGAGCTGATCGGTCGCGAGAGCAGCGTCGTCACACGTCGTACCGTTGACGGCGACGCTGACGATCAGGCGCTTGTCGCACATGTCTCGGCGAACCGTGTCGATCACGCCTGCGAGGGTCGTTCCCGCGACGAAGTCCGTTTCCAGTTTTTGGCCGTCTAGCGTGACGATCATCGGATGCTCCCGGTGCGCTATCGGCGAGTCCGTGGGCCCGGCTTGACCCCGCGTTTTTTGCGCGATGCCGCTATCGGCCTTGCCGTTCGATCGGACGTGCCTATCATTTTACGAAGTATGACCAAGGCCAAAGGCATCCTTCGCTGGATCGACGACTGGCTGGCGCGACACCGCAGCCCGGTCTCCTTTTGGCTCCACATGATCGGGATCCCGCTGACGATCGTCGGCGTCATCCTCGGACTCTACCAACTCCTCCAAGATCCCCCGCCGTGGGAGCGCTGGTGGCACCCCGTGCTACTCTTCGTCTCCGGATACTTCCTGCAATGGTGTGGACATCTCCACGAAGGCAACGACATGGGCGAAATCATCGTCGTCAAACGCCTTCTGGGCCTGCCATACAACGCAATCTCACAGCGCTACGCCAACCGACCCAGCCGCCAACGAACCTGACCCGTCACGCCGTCGCCATACGAGGCACCTCCCCCGAAACGTCACCCGCCAACTCATCCGCCGCCGAGAGACGACACTCGACCGCCAACGCCTGAATCTGCACCTGCCGCAATTCCTCAGACGTCAATCCCGATAGCTTCCCCAGCACATACGCCCGACAGACGTCCACGTGAAACAACGGCTGCGCCCGGTCCGTGCCAAACCGCAACAGATCCTTCTGCTTGCGAAGCCAGGAAATCGAACGACGAAACCACCGCGCCGCCTCGTCCGGCGTCATGAGCTCCTGCTGAATCTTGGCCATCGTCACTACCTCCCATTGGGTCAAAACAAACATCCCCAAAAAACCACCGGATACTGCATGGTTAGTATATGCGAAGAAGATGGAAAGTCAAGCTTTTCTAGATTTACTGTTCCGTTCGTACGTTGGGTTCCCTTCCGATCGCTGTATCGCGGCCGGACGCCACGCTGACGAGGCAAGCCTCGCCTGGATCGAAGCCACGTCTGATCCTTATGATGAACGACACGGGCCGTACGTCGCGGACCGCTCGCAGAATGAGGGAGCGCCATGCCAAGATTGCCTGCTTTGCTGGTCGTGTTCATCGTGACTTTGCCTCTGGCGACCGCGGAGGACTCGGAGTCCAAACCACTCACGCTCGATCTGATCCTCGGCGAGAACCGGCTCGACTTCAGCGGCGAATACGCGACCGGGCTCCGCTGGATCGACGACCGACACTACATGCGCAGAGTCGACAACCTACCAACGCGCATCGACGCCGAAACGAGCGAACGCACTTCGCCCATCGATCGCGAGGCACTGGAATCCGCGCTTCGCGAGCATCCCGACTTCGACGACGACGATGCGGAGACAATGTCGCGCCGACCCGGCACATTTTCCGACGACCGCGCGACCATCCTGATGCGCCATGATGACCGGGCCTACCTGTATCGGATTGACGCGGGAACGGTCCGCCGAATCACGGAAGCGCAGTCCGACCGCCGCGAGCTACTGTTGAGCCCGAGCACGAAGTATCTCTCCTTCGTTGAGGACAACGACCTGTACACGGTAGACGTCGCGGACCGCGAAGTCCGCCGACTGACGCACGATGGCAGCGAGCATCTGCTCAACGGCATTCTCGATTGGGTCTACCAGGAAGAGGTCTACGGACGTGGCCGCTGGCGCGGCTATTGGTGGCGCGATGACGACGCGTGGATCGCGTACCTCCAGATCGACGAACACGCGGTGCCGGAGTTCACGATCCTCGATCAAGTGACGTCACACCCTGCGGTCGAGACGCTCCACTACCCCAAACCCGGAGATCCCAATCCGACGGTGCGCCTGGGCTGCGTACGACCCGACGGGCGCGACCCCGAGACCGTCTGGGTCGACCTGTCGAAGTACAAGGACAGCGACGAGATCCTGATTGTCAACGTCGACTGGTCTCCCGCCGGAAAACTCGTCTATCAGGTTCAGAACCGGGAACAGACCTGGCTTGACCTCAACGAGGCCGATCCGCGAACCGGACGGGCGCGGACCCTGTTTCGCGAGACGTCGCGCGCCTGGGTCAACGCGCTCGGTGCGCCGCACTGGCTCGAGGACGGCACGTTCCTCTGGCAAAGCGAGCGCGACGGGTGGCGGCACCTCTATCACTACCGCGCGGACGGCACGCTCATTCGCCGCCTGACCGTGGGTGAATGGGAGGTCCGAGCGCTGCACGGTATCGACGAGACGACCGGCTGGGTCTACTTCTCCGGCACCAAGGAAACACCGATCGAGGTGCACGCGTACCGTGTCGCGTTGGATGGGGGCCCGATCGTCCGCCTGACACCCCCGGGATTCTCACACCGCGTCCGCTTCTCGACCGGATTCACCTACTTCCTCGATACGTTCAGCAACGCATACACGCCGGCCCGCGTCGCACTACACCGCGCCGATGGCACCGTGGTGCGGACGATCAGTGACAATCCGGTCACGACGCACCAGGAGTATGGATTCGTTCGTCCGCAATTCCTCCGCGTCCCGGCCCGCGACGGACGACTGCTGAACGCGATGGTCATCAAGCCCCCAAACTTCAACTCGGCGCAACGCTACCCTGTTTGGAGTTACGTGTACGGCGGACCTCAGAGCCCCGCCGTCCATAATCGCTACAACAGCCGCTTCGACTATCTGTTGTACCAATACCTGGCCCAGCAGGGATTCATCGTCTGGATTCTCGATCCGCGAAGCGCTAGCGGCGAAGGGGTCGTGTCAGCCTGGGAAGCGTACGAACAGTTGGGCGTAACCGAGCTACGCGACCTCGAAGACGGAATCCGTTGGCTCGTTGAACAAGGCTGGGCCGACCCCGAGCGGATCGGTCTCTGGGGCTTCTCATACGGCGGCTACCTGACCAGCTACGCGCTCACGCACAGCACGGTGTTTAAGGTCGGTATCGCTGGCGGCGCCGTAACCGACTGGCACAACTACGACTCGATCTACACCGAACGATACATGCGCAAGCCCGCGAACAACGCGGGAGGATATCGCATCTCGTCCGCGGTAGAAGCGGCCGCCGACCTTCACGGCAAGCTGCTGCTGATCCACGGATTGATCGACGAGAACGTGCACTTTCAAAACATCGTCGAGTTCATGAACGCACTACAAGCCGCCAACAAACCGTTCGACCTGATGGTGTATCCTGGAAATCGGCACGGCATTCGACGAAACGCCGAACACTACCACCGCCTGCGGCTGCGCTACATCATGGAGAATCTGCTCGAGAAACCGCCATCGCCCAAACCGCGGCCGATGGAGGAAAGCGCTGGCGCGAGCCATGGACGTTGAGGTGGGAACTTCCGGATGCGGTAGACGGCGCTATTTGAGGGCCGTTGCCGCTGCGACAAGATCCTGGATGGTCGCGCCCGGCTGCAGAACCGATTGCCCGCCCAGGTCGAGTTCGGGAAGCGCCCGGCCGCCGATCATCACCAGGTCGGTCTCCGACAGCGCCTCGGCGAGCGAAACGAGCGCTGTCTCGATCTCCGGCTTGGGTGTCACGACGCTGGCGCTAATCCACACCAGTCTCGGCGCGAGGTCTGTTGCCGCCTGCTGCATTGCCTCAAAGGGGGTGTTCGGACCCAAATTCACAGTGTCGATTCCTTCAGCTGCCAACGCCGTCGTGGCCAGCAGTGAAGGCAGAATGTAGGGGTCACCCGGAACCGCGCCGCCGACCGCGACGAAAACCGGCGCGGTCGGTTCGACAAGCAACCGCAGCCGCTGAATCGCCGCCACGACAATGTCTGTCGCACGGTGCTCGATGTACGCGTCACGCGGGTCATCGCGCCAGATATCCCCAACCCGCTTCATGGCCAGACGCACCGCGCCGTCTGCGATCTCGCCAACCGACCGACCGGACAGATAAAGCGAAAGGATCAAACCGCGTGCTTCCCGGGCAAAACCGTTCAGCAAGGCTGCTGTCAGCTCCTCGTGCGGATCCTCGAGCAGCCATTGGCCGGGTCGGATCTCGTCGAGCCCCAACATCTCCGGGCGCGCGAGCGGCGCACGGATGGTTCGAATAAAGCGAATCGCTTCGGTGATCTGAATTCGACGATGCCCCCCTTCCGTTCGCGACACGTCGATCAAGCCGTCGTTGGCCCAGCGCTTCAACGACGACTCGCTCACCCCGATCGCTTCTGCCAGCTCCCTCGGCGTTAACACCGGTTTCATCGAGCCGGAAACTCCTGCCTACCAGTAGATGCTAAATGCTGCTGCTTCGTCCCTCGACCGCTGCGAAGCACCGATCCTCCCCGCGAGATGACCGCTTTGACCGCTTTGGTTCGAAAATCGGTCAGAGTCGCGAACGAAGTATACAATTGGTCCCAATGGTTGGCTACCGTTGAACAGCCCTTCGGACTGCGGTTCTCTGGAGATTTGTGTCCCGGCCGTGCACGCTCCCGTACATTGCCATGCTCGCGTCTCATCAGGGAAGCGAGTAGGATCGAGTGACGTCAGCGCCCAACGCTGATACCAATCGATCCGTGATGGATGGTCGCTGCGCCAGGTGGAATTCCGAATTGGCTTCTGCGCCTGCAAAACCTGCTCTGATGGAGGGTCCGCGCCGGGGCATATATGCGATTTGTGTTCTGGCCGTGATCGCTCACGGGCTGTTGTTGTGGTGGAGTAACGCCGGTCCGCGGGGGAGCGATCAGTTCTGGTATCTTGCCGACGTCGAGACCCTGGTTCGCGGGGGGCCGCCGATCTCCACGACGCATTTTCCCGCCCCCCTGTTGCGCGACCCTGACAGCCCGGTCCTGCGATTCTTCGCCCACAACACGCTGGTGCTCCACGCCGTCAAACCGTTGGCGACCGTCTTCGGCGCCCACAACGGGTGGCTATTGCTGAACTGGCTCTCCACACTCGGCGCCGCCGGCCTGGTGTTAGCCACAGTTCGGCGATTCGTCGGCGACGGTTGGGGGGCGCTGTCGTTTGCCGCGTATCTCCTCATGCCGATTTCCTTCTGGCAATCCGCCAATACGCTTCAGGAGAGTGCGTTCGGTCTGATTTCGGCTCTCCTGACGTACGGCCTCGTTACGACCCGAAGTAGCCTGCGGCGCTACGTATTGTTCTCGGCCATCGCGACCGTCGCGATACTCTGCAATCCGATCTATCTCATCGTCGCGATCGGATTCCCACTCGTCGCATTGTGGGAGTGTCGGGCGCGCAGGCCGGCAATCATCCTCTACGCACTCATCGGCCTCACGGCAGCAGCCTATGTGTACACGAACAAGCTGAGTTGGTTACCCGAGTCATTTCAGCCTGGACTGCGTGCCATCATCGTGAACAGCGTACCTGGCATGAGCAACATGGAATGGTTCCATCGCGTCGAGCCACACCCAGTGACTGCCGAGCTTCTCTGGAGAAAAATACGCGCAGCGTTTGTAGTCCAGGCCCCCACGTCGCGACAAGCGGTCTTCTACCTACCGGTTCAACTCACGGTGCTATTCGCAATTGGATTGGCCCACCTAACGGCTCGTGATCGAGGGGGTAAGCGTCTGCTGCTCGGCGCGGTGGTCCTGTTCTCGCTCTATTGGGTCGTTGCGTTCCTCCATGTCAACCAAGCCCGGTACGCGATGTTCTTCCTGCCGGCCGTGCTCGCCGCCGCGGTTGTGGGGCTTGGGCGCGCGGTTTCCAGCAGTGTCGCTCGGCGCATCGTGCCCACGCTGTGTGTTTTCGCGCTTCTCGGGATGGTCGGCGTTGACGTCGTGCTGGCGCGCCACATCCGCGGTAGCGGCATTGATACGGCAACGGCCATGCGCGATATCGAAACCGCGCTCGACGATCTCGGCGCCGACGTCCCGGTGATCATCGAGGCGCCGACCAGCCGATGTCTGATGATCGCTTACGCGCTGCGGCCGCGCCCGTGCCTGTTCTTACTGGTCGGATACCTGTCCGACGATCAGCTCCGAACCGTTACCGACCGGTTCGGAGCGCAAGCCGTGATTTGCAGCGGCCACTCCACGCTGCCACAGGTGCTCGACCTGCCGGGAGCGGAACGACCCCTGTCCAGCACATTTCCTGATCTCTATCTTCACCGAAGCGGCACCGGCTCGAGCCAGCGATAGTGGTTGGAGAACGGCCTCCGCGAAAGGGAGAGGTCGGGCCCGATCGGATCGGCTAACATAAGGGGGCGAAGGGGACCGGGTGGTAACCAGTGCAATCACGCAAAACAAAGGAGCCGAAGATGTCGATGCGCTCACTCTTGGTCTTGCTAGTCCTGACGTTTCCGTACGCGGCCGACGCGGCAGACATCCGCTACTACTTTTCCGAAGTCGGGCTTTCCGACCCCGACAATATTCACAGCCCGGCGCTGTCGCCGGGAGCAGCGTTGCAGGATCCGGTTGTGAATCCCGCGGCTGCGCCAGACGGGCGCACCCGCCTCTATCTATGGTTTGAGAACCCGACGCCGAGCACCGAGAACCCCGCGTTTGGAACGACGCTAAATGGCATCGAATTCGACATCCGCGCGACTGGTGATGCCGTGATCGAGGACTTTCTGTTCTTCAACTATCCGACGGGCCTGGAGCGGCGCTGGTCGCTCAATCCCAATGTGGTAGAGGGTTCCGAACCGCAATCGCTGTCGCGGGTAGTGGCGATTGCATCGACAACGGTCGGGATCTTCAATGGAACGTTGGCGGATCAGTTCGATGGTCACTTCGACCGCGCGACATCTTCAACGCTTTTTGGTTATCTCGATGTGAGCGGCACCAGCGGCGCGATTCAGATCGAGCATCGACTCGGGATCATGCGCTACGCCGGACCGCGGAACCACCGCGTACGCCTCGGATGGGATGGCCCCTTCCCCGGAAGCCTCGCGTTTGGGTTCAGCAACGAATCGCCTGAAGCCACGATCGTGCCTGAACCGGGAACGGTCACGTTGCTCATACTGTCTGTGGTCGCGATAAGACGCTGCCGGCGAACATGCTAACGAAAAACCGGGCGGTTCCGGAATAGCCCATACCCGCTGGACAACGCACGCTCGTTGAGCGAGGACTCAGCTCGGGTCGCGCGCGAGCTTCGCGCCATCCTTGATCGCGAACAGTGTGTTCCGGCTCGTAATGTATAGCACACCATTCGCCGCAACCGGCGTGGTGTATACCGAACTGCCCAAATCGTTGGTGGCCAGCAGCTTCTTCTCCTTGCCGTGCCGAAAGACATGGACTTCGCCGTCTTCCGTCCCGAGCATGACCAAGTCGCCGATGACGGTCGGCGATGCCCAGATCGCAGCATAGGTATCATGCTTCCAATACGGCTTGCCTGTCTTAGCATCGAAGCAATAAAAGAATCCGCTCAGATCGGCAGCGTAGCACAGTCCATCCTTGACTGCCGCACTGGACATCGATCGGTGGAAGTTGTCGCCGCCGACATGCCAAACGCTGCCGCTCGAGGTAATGTCGCCGCGTTTCGTTGCATCGATGCAAAAGAAATGTCCCGGACCCTCGCCATGCTCGGGATCCTGTCCGACACAAAGGTAAACGTACTTGTCGACGATCACCGGTGTCGCAATGATGTTGTTTCGCGTCCCGCGGCCGCCCAGCACCCAACGACTCTTCTTCGGATTCAAGTCAAACTTCCAGAGCAGTTCGCCGTTCTCGGGCTTGTACGAATAGCACCAACCGTCGCCGCCGGCAAAAATCGCTTGCGGGGTACCATCGATAACCGCATAGCTCGGACTCGACCATTGCCCGTGCAGCGTGTTCTTCCCGGGGTCGTTGCGGGTCCATACGACATCACCGGTCTTGCGGTTGACGGCGACGAACGCCGGTGCGTCCGGCGTTGGCATGACCAGATGTCCTTCGTCCACGCCGTTGGACGTCAAGACGAACACCAGATCACCGACGACGACCGGCGAACTGGTCGCGAGGTTGTGCGGGAATGCATCCAGTTCCTCGATCATATCGAGAACCCAGATGAAGTCGCCGTCCTGCGGCTCCGTGTACTTCTCATCCTTGTAGGGACCGTCGTTGCCGTCGGTCATGCCCTTGACGTCGGCGCAGACCAACTCGCACCGATTGCTGACATAGTAAAGCCGATCGCCAACCACCGCCGGCGACGAGCAGATCCCCTGCTCGGGCCAGTCATTGACCCGGCCCGTCGGCAACTTGTCGTGGGTGGCCTGCCAGAGGAATGTGCCGCGCTTCTCGTCGAAGCACATGATGACGCCTTTATCGCCCTTGATTCCCGGACGCCGCTCGGCCGTGTTGTTCGTTCCAACGAAGATCCGACCGTCCGCGATCACCGGATTACCATACGTCTGCGAACCGAGCGGCGCCTTCCACAGCAGGTTGCGCCCCGCCTCGACGTCCCACTTCGCCGGGATTCCTTCCTTCTCGTCGCTGATCATGTTGCGATCCGGCGAGCCGCCCCACATGGGCCAATCGCCCTTCTTGGGCGTCCCGGCGCTCACGGCCGACCCCATCACCATCAAGACCCACGTCAAACAGCAGACACCCGCCATCATGCGATCGTTCATGCTCGTTTCCCTCTGAAAGTCGTAATGGCGTCGCGCAGGACGGACGAGGCGACGGCGGCACTCGATCCGAACGGCGTTCGCTACTCGATCGCACTCGCTACGGCGCGACCGGCGCCACCTGGAAGTTGTCGTAGTAGATCCGCGTTCCGTCACTCGTCGGCTTCGTTCCGTTGCTGTATCCGTACAGACCGGCCGCACCCTCACGATTGCCCGCCGGATCGACCGCGTCGATCTGCCAGGCTTGCGGCTCCGGCTCGCCAGTCTTCCAAACCTTCGCCCGACAACGAACCTCATCGCTGCCCGCCACCGGCCGAACCTCGAATCGGATCGTGTACCACGTGTCGGGATCCCACGCGAGCCGCTCGATCTTCAGAAACCGCGGTACCGGATCCCACGCATCGATCCGCAGCGCCCGATACAACTGACTGTTCTCGTCCGGCTCCTCCGTCAAGAAACAGCGATAGCGCGTGTTGATCACCCCCATGTCGGGCACATACGTCTTCCGCCGCGACTTCTTCACCGTTCCCTTGACGTCGCAACGCACGTCGAGCCCGCCCTCGATCGGCGGCGTCGCATACACCCGGATCCGCATGAACGGCGGCGACGGTCGCTCCTTCGGCGCAAGCTTCATCAACATCTTGTTGCCGTCTTCCTCGACGATCTTGGTCTTGGCCGCGACGCCAATCCAACCCGGCGGAATCGGCGCCTCGCCGAACTCGTCAAAACCGACCGTGAACGGCAGCTTCGGCACAACACGAACCCGGGCATCGGCATAGCCAAGCTTGTCGCCGAAAGCCCGCTTTGCGCTGAGAGTCACCTTCGGCGTCGCAAAGAAGGCGTCCGCCGCAGCCGTGATCACATTCCGGCGGGCTTGAACGAATGGTGCCTCGCAGATCGTTGCGGTCTCCGCGGCAGGTGTGTCGTAGTAGATGGAGCCTCTCAATTCCTGCGTACGGAACGAGTGCTCATCGCCGGCAACGATCGTCGCCTCGAAGGGACGGACGCACAGCTGCGCGTTGAACATGTGTGCTGGCGCCGCAGGCTTGTATCGTTCCGGCCGACGGGATACACGTGCCTCTACATCGCCCACCGTACCGAAACAATAGGTGCCGTAGCGGGTCATGAAGTAGACGCGCCCGTTCGCCACAGCCGGCGAACCAAACATCTCATCCACCAGCCCGTCCGGTCCCTCGAACGATTTTGTCGCCAATACCACCGCCCGGTCGCCGGCATCGCGCAGGATGCTGAAGATCCCGTTTTGCTCACCGACGTAGATCACCCCGTCAGTCGTGACCACCGGCGAACCCTTGCCAACGCGACCGATGCTATGCTCCCAGTGGACTCGACCGGTCTCCGCGTCCGCGCAAATCAATGTTGCGTTGTTGGTAACGAAGTACAGCCGACCGTTCGCCAATGCCGGCGAGGAGTATCCCGCCGTCACGCCATCGATTCGCCAAACTTCCTGAGCGCCCTCGTCCGAGAAGCGCACACAAACCACCCGCCCCATTTCGGTATTGTCGAGGTTCTCTTCGCTATGGCTGAAGTACGCCACGTTCCTGCGGACGACGGGCGTGACATTCAGCCCGCGCTTCGACAGTGGAAAACCCCACAGCTTTACGCCCGTCGCGCCGTCGAGCGCATAGACCGCTCCGTCTGCGGCAGGGGCGATCAATACCGATCGACGACCGGCAGACGCCGGCACCGGCATCGCGTAGGTCGTGTCCTTCGGCTGCCCGGCAGGCGACGATATCCAGATGACTTCGCCGGTCTTCTTGTCCAACGCGAAGTAGCGGTGTGCCCCCTTGGCCTGCTTGCCCCAGCCACTGTTGAGGAAACTGACGATCACGCGGTCATCATCGAGCACGGGGTTGATCAATCGCCCGCCGTAACCACTGATGCGCCCGAACTCCTCCGTACACGAGCGCTTCCAAACGATCTTTCCAGTCGCGCCCTCAAAGCAGAACAGAACGCCGCCCGTACCGTGCGCGTACACGTTGCCGGTCTCCGGGTCCGCAACGACGCTCGTCCAGCCGACACGGTTCTCCACAATGTCCGTCAGAAACACAGGGAACCGATGTTCCCAGATCTGCTTCCCGGTATCCGCGTCCCAGCAGACCACCCGCTCGCGCGACATCGGCGTCCCCGCATCGATCGGCGTAATCGCGTACACACGACCGTCGTGCACGATCGGCGTCGTCCGGCCGCCTTCCGCGACCTTCCATAGCAGGTCGGCATCGTTCAGGCTCGTTACCGGCGCCGGCTCAGGCGTTCGTCCGCCGTCCACGGAGCCGCGCCACGAAGGCCAGTCGTTGGCCCGCGCGGCGACGACGATCAGCAAGAGCGCGCTGACCGTGATCATCGAGAAGCGCTGCATCACTCGTCCCCGGTGCAAAAGTCGAAAGTCTCGCGGGCAAGACGCCGCCCGCGATCCTAGATGATAGCCGGTTCCCGAAGAGCCTGCATCGACGCAGACAGAATAGGCCTCACGGGCCCACGCCCGCAGCCACTGATCGATGCACCGAGAACCGCTACGCCCCCGCGCGGATAGGAGTGAGTATCGGGAAGCGCTGCCCGGCCGCCCCACGGGCGGCGCGCGTGTCCACTCACCCCTTCGGCGGAAGGGGATAGCGCACGACCGCCGCGGACGGGATTGGCGGATAGCGGATCTTGAGCCGAAAGCCGACGAAATCCGACAGCGCCCAACCCAGCCGTTCTACGCCACACTCGACCAGCCGCGGATAATGCGAGACTTCGGACATCCCCACGTCAGGAGGCGTACCGAGTTGGACGAGCGTCTCGTGCAACGGCAACAGGCCCCGGTCGCGCTGGCCGTGCGGAAACGCCATGCTACCCGGGAGCTGGCTGTACAGCGCCGCGATCGGTTGCGCTGCAAAGTCGAGCGACCGATGCAGGAACACGTCGTGATACGCAACCTCGACCGGAGTGCTGAGGCTGACGAAATTCTCGCCGAAACGATCATCATCTGTCCGGAAGCGCGGCGCGGAGTTGCGATACAACCAGCCGGTCACGCACGTCACGGCCGCCGTGTTGCCGATCGGCCCTTCGGTGAGCTCGTGTCGCAGCGTTTCCTCAGGCCCGCCGATCGCACGCAACTCCGGAATCGGACGCGAGCAAAAAGCCGGCATCAAAGGCACACCGTTGGGCGCCAACCCGTGGGGATCGAGCGGCTCCGGTACGCCCGGTGCGCGCGCCGATCCATCATCTGCAATGCAGCGGACCGTCGCCACCGCCCAAGCAACATCACTCCGCAATCGCTTGAGATCCACAAGCCCGCTGATGATGGCCAGATCGACGAGATCCTCGTCTTCGCTGGGCGCGACGATGTGCGTACTGGTCTGTACCCGCGCCTGGACGCCCCAGATCGCGCCGTTCCCCCGAAAAGCATACTTGCGATGGTTCTCGGCGCGCTGCCGCTGGGAGTCCTGCGAGACCGACCCCATCATCATTTCGAGCGTCTCGCGGTCACCGGCGTGAAGCTCGACCACTCGGTTAAACTCGACATAGGCTTCGCGCGCCGCCTTGACCAGAGCGGCGGACGCCCCCTGATCCGTCAGTCGACGAAGGAAGATGTCCAACCCCGAACGTCCCGGGAAGTGCTGGATTGCGACCGCCGGATCGTCCTCACGAACAACGCGCGCAATCTTCCAAGTCAGATTCTTGTCGAGTCCCAGCAGTCTAGCGGCGGCCATCGCGTTTGAAATGTCGATCTGGACATCCTCGAGCAGCGCAGAGAGTGCTCGTCGGATCTTGGTCGTCGCTACCCGAATCTCCGCCTCGAAGGCACGGATCGGTGGGCGATCGGTCGTCAGGGACGGTCGGCGCATTACTGGTCTCGCAAATCCGTCTGTACCGGTTTCTATGAAACCACACGTTCTTTCAAATCATTTGATATGAACGAGTGATTGGGGGTATGTGTAGCGTCCAACGACAATGATGGCAAGACGCTGCGCGATACGTATATTGAAAATCTCCCCCAAGAGACATTGGCGTCCGCGTTATCAGGCCGTTAGGATTATTTTTCTCGGGCCAGTCTACCCGAATTTTTTCTCGATATTGGCGAGTCAACAGTCGGTCAACAAAACAAGTCATCTTCGTTGCATCGATCCGCCGCCGAACGTTCAGCGAGAAAACATGCACCAAGCCGCGAAAAAAAACGAGCCCCAGCCCAACGCAGATCGTGTAACTGTGGACAGCAGTTGCGAGCAGCAATCTGGGACCGATAACATCGCACAGAATTGACCCCCCGGGCCCCCCGGCGGCCTTAAATGCCGGGCGCGTGTGGCCCTGCCGGCCTATTGAGCCGGTAGGGCCTTTACTTTGCTAGCCCATTGATAGTAATCAACTAGGGGGTGAGCGTTACGCCGACAAAGTCGTGCCGTCCAATCGACATCTTCTGTGCTTGAGCCGTGATGGTGTCATCCGCCGGGTCAAAGATATCGATGCTGTCGTGTATGACGCCGTTGTCCATCCCGCCGAGGAGCGCCACCGTGCCGTCCGCGAGTTGCAAGGCCACGTGGCCATCGCGCGCGACACTCATCCGGGGTCCCGCGGAGAACTCGCCGGTAGCCGGATCGAACAGTTCGGTCATGTCGGTCGCGAAGGGATCGCGATCGCAGCCGCCGGCCACCAGCACGCGCCCGTCCGCCAACGCGGTCGCGGTGGGAAACAGGCCATGGATGCTGAGAAGCTGGCCAGTGGCGGTGAATTGTCGGGTGGCGGGATCAAAACGCTGCGCGACGCGCGTAGCGAACGCCCCGACGAGCAGCACGCTTCCATCAGGCAGGAGGGCCGCGGCCCGCGCGTCATCGAGCATCTTGCCGAGTGGATCGAAACGGTTTGACGACGGATCAAAACGCTCAGCAGTGACGTCGGAGTCGCTATCGAACCCGCCGCCGGCAATTAGAACCGATCCATCCGCGAGCCGCGTTGCAGTGTGAAACACGCGATCCGTCAGCATCGGCGGGCCGGCACTGAACCGCATCGTGGACGGATCGAAGAACTCGGTCGACCGCAGTTCGTCGGTCCCGTCGAAGCCACCGGCGATCAACACACGGCCATCCTCGAGCACGGTCATGCTGTGATCCCGGCGCGGCTGGTTCATGTCGGGCAGCACGGTCCATTCGTCCTCGGCGGCGTCGTAGAGGAACGCCTCGGCGTTGACCGCCCGCTCCTGAAAGTCGAACCCTCCGGTGAACAGGACCCGGTTCCCCGGCAACGCCACAGCGGCGAGGGACGTATTCAGCCGCTCATTCGACGGCCCGTCGCCGGCGTCAACCTCGAGGGCGTCCGCGGAGACCGCGCTGCGGACACGCGGCTTGACCGTCGGCTCGAGACCGAAGAAGACGCGTTCCACGTCCATCCCGGAGCTGTTGTCATTGGTGGTACCGCCGCCGGTGACAGCGTCAGGGGTCCGGTCGTCCGACGAATCGTCGTTCGTGTTGGCGTTATCGTCGGCCTGATTGGCGTTATCGCCGTCCATGTCCATGTCGTCTTCCATGAACGGATCATCCGGCTCCGACCCGGGCTCGTTGCAGGAAGGTATGACGAAAGCCAACCCCAAGACGATCGCGAACCAGCCTGCCTGCAAACCCACACGACGCACGCTCATGACGGTCCCTTTCGTTCGTTACGGCCGAATCGACTGCTCCCCGCGCACCCATGTTATCGGCGGCCACGGAACGTTTCATCGACATTAATGCAACGCACACCGTTCAGTCCGGAGGGGTTGGATCTGGCGGCGTGCCGCGTCACCCGGTCGCGAAGTAGTACCGCACGACGTGGAAGAAGATCGGCGCCGCGAACGTACAGGAGTCGAGCCGATCGAGGACGCCGCCGTGCCCGGGAAGCACGGCCGAAAAATCCTTGACCCCGAGGTCGCGCTTCACGGCGGACATTGTGAGGTCGCCGACAAATCCCATCAGACACACGAGCAGCGACAACCCGGCCGCCTGGAGCGGATGGAAGGGCGTCGCCGGTGCGAGCAGGGCGCCGATCAGCGTCGTCGTCAGCACACCGCCGACAAACCCGCCCCAGGTCTTGTTGGGGCTGATGACCGGCGCGATCTTTCGCCGACCGATGAGATTGCCCCACACGTACTGCAGGACGTCGTTGAGCTGGACGAGCAGGATGAAGAAAAAGAGCAGCCCGGCGTTGTTACCCTGATAGGCCTCGATCTCCAGCATCAGCAGTGCGGGAACGTAGCTCAGAAAGTAAACGGTCACCATCAGCGCCCACTGGATCTTGCTCGTCCGCTCGAGGTAGCGCTCATAGGTTCCGGCAAGCGCGATCCGTCCCGGAATGAACACAAAGGCGTAGACGGGAATGAAGACGGTAAAAAAGCCGTACCACTCGATGGCAACGAGCCAGTAGTTGAGCGGGATGATCACGAAGAAGCACCAGAACAGGGCGCGATGATCGCTACGATGTGTGGGTGTCAGTGTGATGAACTCGCGAAAAGCCAGGAACGAACTCAGCGCAAAGAGCACAACCGTGGTCATTCCGCCAAGCAGGATCGAGACGACGAAGATTGCCGCCATGATCCACCAGGCGCGCATTCGCGCGTTGAGGTTCGTCACGATCCGTTCGGCGGACGGGCTCGTGACGGTCCGGCGGAGGACCTGTCCGACTACGGTGCCCAGCGTCAGCGCGCCGACCACCAGCCCCAGCATCGTCAGCGTTCCGGCGTCGTGCATGGATCCGGCTCCCGGCGCAACGCCAACAACCGTCGGCGGGCGCGATCGAGGAAGATCTCCTTCGTGTCATCGGCCGCTTTGTGAAACGCAGCGCCGAACGCAACGGCCGTCATGAGCGGCACAGGCAAAACCTCCCCCTTCGGCAGCACGCGGCTCAGGTTTTCGAGCCAGACCGGTACGAACGGCAGATCGGGTCGGCGACGGGCCATGTGCCATATCCCGGAACGAAAGTCGCGGACGACCTGCCGATCGCTCCGACCGCCCTCGGGGAAGATGACGAGTGCCTCGCCGGCGTCCAGCACCGCCAGCATATGGTCCAACGGGTTGTTGCGGCGCGTCACGGTCGTGCGATCGATCAAAACAGCCCGAAAAACCTCGCGCGCCAGCCAGCGGCGCGCCCGGGTCCGCTCCCAGTAGTCCGCCGCCGCCACTATCCGGCACGACCGCCGCAACTGAGCAGGCAACGCAGACCATAACAGGAGCGAATCGAGGTGGCTGGTATGGTTGGCGTAGTAGACCCGCGGCCCCGCTACGGGCAACTCAGCCCAACGGGCATTGCAGCCACAGAGAAAACGGACGCAGCCGGTCAACAGGCGCGCGATCATGCCGTCTCGAGCGTCACCACGATCTGGCGCAAACGGCGCCAGGTCGTCCACAAGCAGCCGAGGACGATTATTGCGAGCCCGCCGAGAAGCGCCCAACGCGTACCCCCGACGAGTTGTTCGACAGCAGCCGCGACGCTCGCCGCGCTGAGCACGGCCATGCGGTGCGGCTTGGCCATCGGCCCGCTGAAGAACTGCGGTGTCCCAAGCGCGCCGCCCAGCATCCGCGCATAGGCCACCAGAATCGCCAGTGCCCCGGCGGCCCAGCCGAGTGGAACCGCCCAACTGCTATCGCCGACCGCATAGCCGGCAGGCACCAGCATCGCGAGATCCGAAACACGGTCCGGGACGTCGTTGAAAACCTCGCCGGACTTGGTCTTGCGTCCTCCTTCGACGGCGATCATGCCGTCAAACAGGTTACAAAGGCCGCGCAGTCCAACCAGCACCGGTACGCCCAATAAGCACGCCGCACCGCCAACGCCCGCGACGCGCGCCGACCAGAGCAGCAGGCCGCCCGCGCCTGCCGAGAACCCGATACTCGCAAAGGAAACTGCGTTCGGCGTCACGCCCGTGGCCGTTAGCCAGCGCGCGATCCGTTGCATGACGGACCAGGCGCGGAAACCCATGGGTCGACGGTTCTCCGGAGTGTTGTCGTGATTCGTCGACATCAGACCATCCGAAAACGCCGCCTTTGACCGTCCACGCCGACGAGTTCTTCAGGAAGCCGGCCGGCGGCCCTACTGTTTCACCGCCAACAGCAGCCCATCCCCGATCGGTACGAGACTGTGTTGCACCCGCTGGTCATCGCGCACCTTCAGATTGAGCGCCCGGATCGCCAGCGTGTCCGCGTCATCGGCTCCAGAATCAACAACCAGACCGCTCCACAGCGCGTTGTCGATCGCGATGATCCCCCCAACCCGCAGCAATTGCAGGCAGCGCTCGTAATAGCCGTCATAGTTCGCCTTGTCGGCGTCTATGAACGCGAAGTCAAACTGCCCTTGGCGCTGCTCCGCGAGCAACGCATCGAGCGTCTCGGTCGCTGGCGCGAGCCGCAGGTCGATGCGTTCGGCGACGCCGGCCTCCCGCCAGTAGCGCCGTCCGATCGCGGTCCACTCGTCGCTGACGTCGCACGCGATCAGCCGACCGTCCGCCGGCAACGCGCTCGCGACGCAAAGGGTGCTGTAGCCGGTAAAGACACCAACCTCGATCGCGTTGCGTACGCGAGCGATCTGGACCAGCAACTTCATGAACTGACCCTGTTCCGGCGAGATCTGCATCCGCGCCATCTCGAGCGCGCCGGTCTCCTCCCGCAGACGGCGCAGCACGTCCGGTTCGGCGACCATCGTCTGCCCCACGTACTCCTGCAACGGCTCGGTCAAACTGATCGTATGGCTGGACATCCGTTCCTCTCGGAGATCACTCGTGATTTTTTGCCGGGTCCGGCGCGTCGGCAGCGGACCCGCTATACTGGTATCGTAGCCGCAACCGCCAGGATCGCGAACGCGCATGCACGACGCCCACACGCCTGAAACCAACTCCTCCGACCCGTTCGAGTCCGGGCACGACTGGCGTCTCGGTCGGTTTCCCAAGCTCATGACGCATCGGGTGCAGGAGATCCTGCTGGTCTCGAGCGCGTACGATTCGTACATCCTCGAGGAGGACGGACTCCTCTCCGAGATGATCTATTCCGAATACGCTGACCTGGGCCTGACCAACGCGCCCAACGTGACACGCGTTTCGTCCGGGTCCGAGGCACTGGAGCGCGTTCGTAGCCACCGCTTCGATCTGGTCATCTCGATGGTGCGGCTCGGCAACATGGACGTCGAGCACTTCTGTCGAGCCGTCCACGACTACCAGCCCGAGTTGCCGATCGCTTTGATGATCGCGAGCGAGTGGGAGTTGGCGCGCACGCTCGAAATCGGCGATCGTCTGCAGGTCGACGGCATCTACGTCTGGCACGGCGATACGAAGATCTTCCTCGCCATCATCAAACTGCTCGAGGATCGCTGGAACGCCGAGCATGATACCGAGGTCGGCGACGTCGGCGTCGTGATCCTTGTCGAGGACTCGGTGCGGTTCCGCTCGTCGCTGTTACCGATCATGTACTCCGAACTCGTAAAGCAGACGCGTGCGGTAATGGCCGACGGCATCAACCGGATGCACAAGCTCATGCGGCTGCGCGCCCGGCCGAAAGTGCTGACCGCCGAAACGTTCGAAGAAGGACTGTCGCTCTACGACCGCTTTCAGGAGCATCTCTTCGGCGTCATCGCTGACGTCGAGTTTCCGCGCGACGGCACGCTGAACCCGAGCGCCGGCTTCGACTTCATCCGCGAGGTCAAGTCGCGCGTGCCCGATATGCCGACACTGCTGCAATCGTCGGACGCCGGCAATCGTTCGCTGGCCGAGAGTATCGGTGCCGATTTCCTCCACAAGCGCTCCAATACGCTGTTGGAAGACGTCCGCGAGTTCATGCTCGACAACTTCGGGTTCGGCGACTTCATCTTTCGCATGCCCGATCGACGCGAGGTCGCCCGCGCGAGCGACCTGCGGACGATGACCAACCTGCTGCAGCACGTTCCCGCTGAATCGCTCGAGTACCACGCGACGCGCAATCACTTCTCCAACTGGCTGCGCGCCCGCACTGAGTTCGCGCTGGCCCGCGGTTTGCGGCCGCGACAGGTTTCGGAATTCCGCGATCTCGAGTCGCTTCGCCGCTACCTCGTGCGCGCCTTCCAGGAAGCCCTGCGACAGAATCGACGGGGTGTGGTCGAGGACTTCACCCGCGAGACGTTCGACTCCGGCAGCCGCTTCGCGCGTATCGGCGGCGGCTCACTCGGCGGCAAGGCCCGCGGCGTCGCATTCCTTGACGCGCTTCTGGCGCGGTTCGGGCTCGATCGCGAGTTCGAGGGTGTCCACATCCACGTGCCGCGCTCAGTCGTAATCGGGACCGCGGTCTTCGATCAGTTTCTCGAAGAGAACCGACTACGGCTGCTCGCGCTACGCACGGACAACGACGATTGGATTCGCTGGGCGTTCCTGACCGCCAAGCTGCCGGACTACGTGCGCGCCGATCTGCAGGCCTACCTCGACATCGTCCGCGTGCCGATCGCAGTGCGTTCGTCGAGCCTGCTGGAGGACTCGCAGCACCACCCGTTCGCCGGTGTCTATGCCACGCACATGATCGCAAACAACCATCCGGACGATAACGTGCGATTGGCGCAGCTCACTGACGCGATCAAACTGGTGTACGCGTCGACGTTCTATCATGCCGCTCGGCGCTACCTGGGCAGCACGCCACACCGCATCGAAGAAGAGAAGATGGCGGTGATCGTGCAGCCGGTCGTCGGCAGCCAGCATGAGCAGTACTTCTACCCCAGCTTCGCCGGCGTCGCGCTGTCGTACAACTACTACCCGTTCGGGCATATGAAACCGACCGACGGCGTGGCCTCGGTGGTGCTCGGGCTGGGAACGACGGTCGTCGAAGGGGGCCGCGCGTTGCGCTTCAGCCCGGCGCACCCGCAGGTGATTCCGGAGCTGGCGGACGGTCGGAACTACCTTTCCGCCTCGCAGCGCGACTTTTTCGCGATCGACCTCAGCCGAATGACGGAAGGCCCGGGCAACGAGGAGTACGCGAATCTGGTGACGCTCGGGCTGGACGCCGCCGAGCAGCACGGAACGCTGGCGCCGGTCGGCAGCGTCTGGTCTAACGAGAACCAGTGCTTCTATGACGGTATCTATCGGAAGGGCGCGCGGGCAGTGACCTTTGCCCATGTCCTCAAGCACGACGTGTTCCCGCTGGCACCGATTCTCAAGCGGCTGCTCGACCTGGGTCGTCAGGGAATGAACACGGCGATTGAGATCGAGTTCGCAGTCGACCTGACGACCGATCCGAAGCAGTTCGCCGTCCTGCAGATCCGTCCGTGCGAAGTCTGCGGGGCCAGCGAGCCCGTGGACCTCAAAGAAGTGCCGCAGCCGCGCGTCCTCGTCCATAGCCGCCAGGCGCTCGGCAATGGCCGCATGACCGGCGTCCAGGACGTCGTCTACGTCAAGCCGGAGGCATTCGACGCGCAGCAGACGCCACGAATCGCGACCGAAATCGGCGCGCTCAACGACCTGCTGATCGACGCCAATCGGCCCTGTCTGCTGATCGGGCCGGGTCGCTGGGGCTCCTCGAACCGCACGCTCGGAATCCCGGTCAAGTGGGGACACATCTCGGCGGCACGGGTGATCGTCGAGACCGCGCTCGAGCATTTCCGACCCGACCCGTCGCAGGGCAGCCATTTCTTCCACAATCTGACCTCGTTCGGTATCGCGTACCTGACGGTCGACGCCGAGAACGACCGCGGACGGATCGACTGGGAGTGGCTCGCGGCGCAGCCGGCTGAAGAGGAAACAGAGTTCGTACGATTGGTGCGCCTCGACGGGTCGCTGGAGGCCCGCGTCGACGGACGCATCTCCGAGGGCTACGTTCTGAAACCAGAGTGAGCGGGGACCTACATGTTTGACAACTACCAGCCGCCGATGAAACGGCTCACGGTCGATGATGTGTACGAGATGCTAGAAGACCGCGTCCGCCATCAGATGGGCCACGAATACGTCGCGGCCTACCCGCTGCATGGTGGCACGTCCGTCTTGGAATGGCAGCTCGACAGTGGGCTGCCGCGCATGCCGGAGATGGTCGGTGCACTGAACGCTGACTGGTGCATGGATACATCGGCTGCGGAATGGCAAAGACTACTTGAGCCCGACAACGAGCGCACACTCGATTCCGTCTGCGAATTCATCGCTGAACGGGCGCGCGTGCCAGCAGTTGAACCGATCACGGTGTTCGGTAAGAGTTGCCGGTTGGCCGGCGCGTTCCTCACAATCCGCAGCTTGCTGAAGCAGGCCGGGGCAGATGTGTCTAGCTTGCGACCGTCAACACCGATCGCCCGCCTGGCGCGCCAATACCCGGACGTCTTCACGGATCGGATCTCATCACTGGCTCCTCATATGTTGCCAACGGTCCGACGGCTGGAGCGCGGCGGACTCTCACTGCTCTCACTAATCACGGGTCTGATGCTGTTCGTCGCTGCCTGCTGTGTTCCGAGTTTAACGCAGTTGGTATGGTCTTGCAGTTGTCCCCTGATCGCGATCGGCGCGATTGGCGCGGCGGCAACGTTGAACGCCGGGCCGCTCTCTATGACGTTTGGTCAGATCCGCACCTTCCGCGATCTCTCCATCACGATCGCGGCGGCCTGTCAGGAAAACGAACGAAGATCGACGCGCGTGCCTGCAAGCAGGTAGCAATATCCGTCGAACGAAAGCGAGAAGCGTCGATCAAGAGCGAGCAGGGGAGGGACTCAGGATGCAACAGCCGGCATTCTCGGTCAGCCGCAAGACGATCAAGAACATCGCCGCCGCACAACGACGACTCCTGTTGGTGCTCCTGGCGCAGCTCGCGATCATCCCGCTGTTCATTCTCGCCGAAAGATCTGAGAATCTCGTCCTCGATCTGGTGTGCTACGCAGCAGCGCTGCCGCTCGCGGTGCTCTGCGTCCTGGCGATCTTTCGGATGGGGCCGCGTTGGAGTACCCGGTCTCCGTGCGCGTGATCCTGGCGGTCCTGATGTTTGTCCCGTACATCGGCTTGCTGACGCTGCTGCTCGTAAACGCTCACGCAATGCGGATGTTGCGTCGCGCGGGATTCCGCGTCGGCTTCCTGGGCGTCGCGCCGAAAGCGCTCAATTCATGGGGCCGCGTCTCGTGCTCGGGATGCGGATTCGCTTTGCCGGATCCCGATGGCCGACGATGCCCCAAATGCGGCTTGCCTATTCCCAGCCGGACTACAGGCGTTTCGCGCTCGTGACCGTCGGCGGGTCGACCGGACGGGCCTCTTCACCGCTAACCGGATCGAGGGTCGTCGGTACAGCCTTGATCTTGTCGATCACGTCCATCCCGTCGACAACGTTCCCGAACGCGCAATAACCCCAGCCATCCTGCCCCGGGTGGTTGAGAAAGTCGTTGTCGGCGACATTGATGAAGAACTGAGCGGTCGCCGAGTGCGGGTCGTTCGTGCGGGCCATCGCGATCGCGCCGCGCTGATTGGAAACCCCGGAAGCAGCCTCGTTCTCGACCGACGGTCGCTCGCCACGCTTGGGTTGAAACTCCGCGTCATACCCCCCGCCCTGGATCATGAACGTCGGGAGAATCCGGTGAAAGATCGTATTGTCAAAGTAGCCGGCGTCCACATACGCCAGGAAGTTCTCTACGGTCTTGGGGGCCTTGCTCGGCTCCAACGCTACCGTAAAGGTTCCGAGATCGGTTCCGGCATGCGAGATAGCAAACTCGACGCGTGGTTGGTCGGACGACATGGGGCGGGCTCCTGTTGTGATCCCAGCAATTGGTACAGCGCGGCCGCACGCGACTGTAACGGTGCATTATGGGAGCCCCACCGGGGGAATCAACCGGCTCGGCACCCCGTTTTTCCCCCGAACCCGGCGGCCCCGCCTACTGCCGAAGCCACTCGGCCGACGAAAAACGGCCGTCCGGAACACCCGCATTCAGCAAATCGAGCACGTGCCGACATGTCCGGAGCCCGACCTGCTGCGCCCACTCCACCGGTCCCCGCGGGTAGTTCGTGCCCAACCGCATCGCGGTATCAATATCCTCGGGTGAGGCCACTTGCGCATCCAAGGCCAGCCCGGCCTCATTGATAATCGCGCCCAGGGTCCGGGCCAGTATGTACTGCTGGGTCAGCGATCCCTCGACCTCGGTGGCCGAAGTCGCGAACAACCGAACCGCTTCACGCAGCCCCTCATCCATCTCGAACGAGCGACGGTCGAACGTGACCGCGGGAATCGGCGGATCGCTCTCGTGCAAGTATGCGCCACGGCCGGCCTTGCGCCCGAAATGCCCCGCCTTGTACAAGCTCTCTTGAATCGGGTGCGGCGTCAGGCGTGCCGGCCGCCCCAACTGCTCCCAAACCGAGCACGAAACCGTGTAATTCACGTCGATACCGATCAGATCCATCAGCGTGAACGGTCCCATCCGGAACCCGCCGAGGCTTACCAGCGTCGCGTCCAGCTCGTCCACGCTCGCGACACCCTCGCCGAGCATTCGCAGCGGTTCGAGGTAGTAGCCGCGGGCCACGCGATTGACGATGAACCCCGGCGTGTCCTTGCAACGGACCGCCGTCTTACCCCAGGACTTCGCGATCTCGAAGACGCGCTCCGACGCGGTCGGCGCACTATGCTCCGTGGAGATCACCTCGACCAGGGGCATCAACGGGACCGGATTGAAGAAGTGCATCCCGACCAGCCGGTCCGGGGCTCCAATCGCGTACGCCAGCTTCGCGACCGAAAGCGACGACGTATTGGTCGCGAGCACCGCGTTGGGCCGGATGTGCCGCGCCGCTTCCATCAATACCTGCGACTTCAGCTCCAGGTCCTCGAGGACCGCCTCGACCACCAGTTCGCAATCGCCGAACGATGCGGGATCGTCGGTGGCGTGCAGTCGCTTGACGGCAGCATCCCGCTCGGTGGAGGTCATGCGCCCCTTCTCGACCAGCCGACCAAAGCGGGCTTCGATCCCCGTGACCGCTTTCGATGCCACGTCGAGTCGCACGTCTTTGAGTTGCACGTCCCAGCCGCGCTGTGCCGCGACCTGCGCGATACCCGCGCCCATGGTCCCCGATCCTATCACGCCAACGGACGGCATTGCCTGGTCTCCTCTGCCCGTGTACGGCTACCGGTCGTCACCCCCGCCCGAATCCGCTCCAACGCGACACTATAGCATCTCGCAGTCGAGATCGTTACTGCGCCGATGCCCCGCCGAACATCGGCAGGACCAGCAGCACGTACGCGATCGCGATCACGATCTGGATCAGCGCGAACGGAGCGGCCTTCTTCACGAAGCCGGAGAAGCTCAGGTGCAGATCTTCTTTGTGAATGATCGTCACCGAAACGAGCGTCGATGCGGAGCCGATCGGGGTCAGGTTGCCGCCGAGATTCGAGCCGAAGATTACCGCCCACCACAGCGGATCCGTCGCGGGCGTTTCGCGCGCCTGCAGGATCTTGGCGAGCATCGCGGAGAGCGGGATGTTGTCCGTCACCGAACTGAAGCCGGCGGACGCCGCCAGGATCGCGCCCGTACCGCAGCCGCTGAACACCGATTGGTTCAACGCGATGACTTTCGCCAGGCCGGCGCCGATCAGATCGAGCACCTGGGCGTGCTCCATGACATTGATCACCACGAACAGCGCTGCAAAGAAACCAAGCAGGTCCCAGTCGACGGCCTGATAGAAGCGATCCACGGTGGCCTTATAGGGCAGCAACATGATGACGGCGAAGGCGATCGCGACGAAGCCCATCCCGAGGTCCTGGACCACCGGAAGATAGGTCGTCGTGGCGATCACCAGGATGAATGCTCCGAGCATGACCGCACCGAACCAGAAGAACCCGCGGCTCTTGATGCCATCATTCTCGTCGAAGCCGGAGACCAGCATGCGCGCCTCGTTCCGCTCAGCCTCGGTTGCGAGCCTGCGGATGCCGAAGAGCAACGCGCCGACCCAGATCGTCAGCACGGTCGCGACCACGACGAACGGAGCCGATTTGTAGAAGAACTCAACGAACGCGATCCCGGCAGTGTTACCCACAATGATGTTCGGCACGGAACTGATCAGCGTCAGCAGGCCGCCGACGTTCGTGAGCAGACCTTCGATCAGTAGGAAACCGAGCAGGATATCGCTGCGCCCCAGCTTCCGCAGGGAAACACCCGTCAGGGAGCCGACGATGATCATCGCGGCAACGTTGTTGAGCACGGCCGAAAACACGACCGTCATGACGCCGTAGTACCATAGAAGCGTGACCGGATCTCCGCCGGACATCTTTGTGAGCCGAACCGCGATCCATGTGAACAGTCCTGAACGCGACGTGACGTCGACGAACAGGCTGGCTCCGAGAATCAGCGAAATGACACTCCAGTCGATCCCCGGAATGTAAACCGGCATCTCGATCGTATGGCCCAGGTCCCCGAACGGCGGCAACTTCACCAGGAACTTGTGACCGACGTAGTGGTACAAGTGAAACACGTTGGCCAGGAACAGCGAAACGACCGCCGCGAGGCCGGCGATGATCGACTTCTTGGCGTGGATCTTCTCCTCGAGCGCGAGGCCAACGATCAGCGCCAGCAGCAGCGCCGCGAAAACCAGTCGGAGGGATAGCGGAACGGTCTCGGGAGTTGCAGTTTCGCTGGTTGCCAGCACCAGACAGGGCAGTGATGTCACGCGCAGCGCCTCCCTTCAGAGCGACGTCAGACCGGGTTTATCCAAGCAGCAGCAAGGGGATGTTGCGAACCTCGACGGTGAGTTCGTACGCAATTCCGTGCATCGCAAGCTGATCCTCATCCTGCGTGTGCAGTACGAGCACGTCGATCTGGTGATCGGCGATCAGCCGCTTGTACTCGGCGAGATGATGGCCGAACGTAACGATCGGCTCGACCGTGCAATCGACGCCAGCGTCGCGCAGCACGGTCCGACAGCTCTGAATAAACGCGGCTGGATCCTTGAGCAATTGCTCACGCAATTGCGTCCGGGCCGTATCGGTGTCGATCGTATCGATCTTGCTGATCGCATTCAGATAGCGGTCGAACGTCTGCTGGTCCTCGATGTGCGTCAGCCAGAGCGTGCCGCCCGGCTCGGCGAAGCGAACCGCGTAATTGACCAGCGCCGCATCGCCGTCGAGATGGTCGGTCATGGCCATGACCCGGTCGGTGTTCTGCAGTGCGTGCGGCGCTTCCCGCTGAGCCGCCGGATGGGGCAGCACCAGCACCGGCACACCCGCCCGTTGCACGATCAGATCGAGGTGTGTGCCCAGCGAGTAGGGCGACTGCCACGCCTGACTGTGCAGGTTGCGGTAGGTGCAAATCAGGTCCGGGGAAGCCTCACGGATCGCCGCGAGTAGCGCTTCCGGGTCCCGCGTTTCGGCTCCTTCCAGGTCGCGCCACACCGCTTCCGGATGGATCACTGCGTCCAAGAACGCCTGAACCCGCTCGCTGAAAGGCCTGAGTGCGTCCGCTGCCAGGTCGCTGATCATCAGCACCTGCTGCAGTACAGGCCGTTCGTACCGAAAGATCTCGCGGGACGCCGAACGGAACATGCTCTGGAACTGGTCGATGCGCGTCATGGCACTCCTGCCCGCTCGATGCTGTCGTATGGAAGAGCCGCGCTGCGATTGTGCGCCGAGCGGTCGCGACTGGCAACTGGCAGAAGTAGACGTCCCGGGTGGCTCAATGCCACCCGGAGAGTGGGCGTCTTTCAGGAGCAGGCAGCGTAGATGTCTGCCTCATCCTGGCAGCTTGCTGCCCGGGCACTTCGCCCACCATTGACCGCTCGCTTGCGCTCGCGGCTCGTGATGGTCCGCCAGAAGCCGTCAACGCGAGCCCGGAGCGCAAGCGACGGGTTTCACGCACCTTGAGCATCTCGTCGCGATTGGGGCTCGTGTGTGCACGTCTGTTTCTTGTCGGCGGGTGGCACTGGCGGCTTGCTCGCCAGTGTTCGGGCCGTGCGGTCGTCAAGGCCGGGCCGCGAGCTCCTTACCAGACCTTGGCGACCAGCATCGTACGGTCGTCGGTGGGAGGGGCGCCATCAGTGAACCGGTCGACGTCCGCGAGCACGGCGCTGATCAACTCGTCTGCATCCGGACGGCAATCGCGCAGCACCGCGTCGAGCCGTTCGACGCCGTACATGTCGCCAAGCGGGTCGACGGCCTCCGTGATGCCATCGGTATAGAAGACGATCTGGTCCGCCGGCCGCAACACGTGCTCGGCCTCCTCATAGGTAAGGTCGGCGATGATACCCAGCGGGAGGTCCCCGACGTGGTCGAGCCCGAACATCGAGCCGTCCTCGCAGCGCTTAACCCGCGGCGGCGGATGGCCGGCGATCGCGTAGCGGAGTTTGCGGCCCTTTGGCTGATAAACGCCGTAGAAACCGGTAACGAACGTATTGCTGTCGCCGGTGTACTCGCCGGTCAGCCGTTGGTTGATATGCGCCAGCATTCTTCCCGGCGATACCGGCGGCTCGGGTGCAGCATGCGCGATCGAATGCGTGATCGCCATCAGCACCGCCGCTCCAGGCCCATGGCCGGCGACGTCCGCGATCAGAATGCCCCAGCTTCCATCGGGCAGCGGGAAGAAATCATAGTAGTCGCCACCGGCACGCTGAGAGGTCTGGTAGTGCGCCGCGAGTCCCATCGAGGGAATTTCCGGGAGCTTGTCTGGCAACAACGACCGCTGGACCGCCGCAACGCGTTGCAGTTCCTGGTCGACGAGCGTGTACGCCTGCTGCAGTTCATCCGAAAGAACCAGGTTGTGCGTGGCGCGGCCGAAGAGATTGCTCATCAGGACCCATTCGCTGAAGAACTCGATATCGATGTTCGGACGGTCCTTGTTGAGCAGTACGACCATGTTCAGCGCCTCACCGCCGTCGAACAGCGGCGTGGCGACGAGCGACTCCATCCCGCCCAGATACTCGATCGCCGGGTCGTCATCCGCGATCGCCATATGCTCCACGTACCGCGGCTCGTTCCCGTAGATCAACTCCGCCAGCACCCCACCCTGCAGCAGCGGGAGCCGGTCCTTTTCCTTCCACGGGTTGATCTCCTCCGGCCAGGTGGAACTCCGCGTGATGCGAAACCAACCATCCGAAAGCCCCCGACGGCTCAGCGACAACGCGCGGTCCGTCCGGATCAGGTCGCGCATCCGCTCCGCATACCGACGGACCATCTCCTGTGGATCCGTCTGTCGGCTGATTTCGCGCGTAATCTCGAGCACAGTCGCGAGCTGCGACCGATCGTCGTAGCTGCCCTTGTTCGCCGGCATGAACAGTGCCATTTCCGCTTCCCAGCTCGTGCGCCCCCAATTCCAATCATATGTGACGGATACTCTTCAGATGCCTCAATCCTGGAGTTGTTTCAGGAATCCCAGCAATACCGGTCGCGGAAGCTGCTCGAGGCCGGCGGGCGGCAACTCGTCCGCAACCATCGATTGCACCGCAGGCCCGGCCGCCCCCGGATGCCGCCGAATCTCAGCCGACAGACGCTCGGCCCGCTCGAGCTGACCCTCGGCCATCGCCAGACAGTACGCCACAATTTGCTCCTGGAGGTTCGGCGGCTCGGGAGCCGCCCCCTCCCCGGCCACGTACGGGGTTCGTTCCGACTCCTGGAGCAGAGACTGCCGGAGTCGTTTCGCTTCCTGCTCCTGCTCGTAGGCCCGTCGTTCCTCGATCTCATCGAGCGTCGCGAAAGGAATCGGCTCAATCTCGGCGTTCGGGATATACACCGATTGATGACAGGAGGGACACTTACCGTGGTTTCCGCCGTGCTCGTCCGCCGCCCGGATGAACTTGCCGCAATGCTCGCAATGGAATTCGATCGGCATACCGCCCTCCGCTTCCGTTTGCCCGATTCTAGCCGATTCAGTCGGCTATCGGCAGCAATAACACGGAACAACGGCGAATGCGCGACCGAGTCAATAGGCGCCGAGCACCTTCTCGGCCTCACTCGGCGGCATCTTCTCGTAACGCAGCGGCTCCATCGAATACGACGCCCGGCCCTGGGACAGCGAACGAACCGCGGTCGAGTAGCCGAACATCGCCGCCAGCGGCGCCTCGGCCTCGATCACGTGATTGCCGGCCCGGATCGTCGTCGCCGTGATGACCGCCCGGCGGGTCATCAAATCCCCGTTGATGGCCCCAAAGTAATCCTCCGGCGTCACCACCTCGACGCGCATGATCGGCTCCAGCAACACCGGACCCGCCTGCTCCAACGCCTTGTGCACCGCGATCGCGGCAGCACTCTCGAACGCAACCTCGGAGGAATCCTCGGCATGCTCCGCGCCGTCAAGCAGCGTGACCTTGACGTTGATCAGCGGGTAGGCACCGAGCACGCCGCTATACGTCGCCTCGCGGGCGCCGAGTTCCGCTGCGCGGATGTACTCGGGTTGCAGCTTGCCAGCCGGCACGCGACTCTCGAACGCATGCGACTCCTGCCCCGGCAGCGGCGTGAAGGGCTCGACCTGTAGCGACACGACAGCATATTGACCCTTGCCGCCGGTCTGGCGAATGAGCTGGCCATCGGCCGTCGCAGTCTGTGTGATCGCCTCTCGGTACGCGACCCGCGGCCGACCGACACGCACCGGGACGCCCATGTCCCGCTCGAGCCGGTGACACATGACTTCGAGGTGCAATTCGCCCATCCCGGAGATCAGCAACTGACCGGTCTCTTCATTGTTGCGAAAGTTGAAGGTCGGGTCCGAGCGCGAGAGCATGCCCAAAGCGTGAATGAGCTTGTCGCGGTCCTTCGACGACTGCGGCTCGACAGCCATGCTGATGACGGTTTCCGGAAACTCGATCCGCTCGAGCAGGACACCATCGCCGCGCGGATCGCAGAGCGTATCGCCCGTCAGTGTTTCCTTGAGCCCGATCGCCGCCACGATGTCCCCGGCATAGGCTGCATCGACCTGCTCGCGACGCTTGGCGAACATGCGGAACATCCGCGGCAGGTTCTCCTTCTTGTCGCGACCTGCATTCAGGACGCGCGAGCCGGCCTTCAGCGTGCCGGAGTAGACCCGCACGAAGAACAGATCGCCGTGCGCATCCGCAACGATCTTGAACACCAGCGCCGCCAGCGGCCCCTGCGGATCGCAGGTCCGCTTGAGCCGCCGATCGTGATCCTGCGGATCGCTACCCTCGATGGGCGGGACGTCCAGCGGCGACGGCAGGAAGTCGCAAACGGCATCGAGCACGTGCTGCACCCCGACGTACTTCAGGGACGAGCCGCACAGCACCGGCTGACACTGCCGCGCCAACGTGCCCTTGCGCAGCGCGCCACGTAGCTCGCTTTCGCTCGGACGCTCCCCTTCGAGGTACTTCTCCAGCAGCGCTTCATCGAGTTCCGCCACCTTCTCCTCGAGCAGGTGCCGGTGTTTCTCCGCCTCGGCCGCGAACGCTGCGGGGATCGGTCCCCGTTCGAGCTTCGTGCTCGGTCCGTCGCCGGCGAACGTGACAGCCTCCATCCGGATGAGATCGATGAACCCACGGAACTCCCGCTCGGCACCCATCGGGATCTGGATCGGGATCGGATGGGCATGCAGCCGGACCTTGAGGGTCGCGACCGCGTGGTGGAAATCCGCACCGGTCTTGTCCATCTTGTTCATGAAACAGATCCGCGGCACGCGATACTTGTCCGCTTGCCGCCAGACCGTCTCCGACTGTGCCTCGACCCCCTCCTTGCTGTCGAAGACGACAACGGCGCCATCCAGGACCCGCAAGCTGCGCTCCACCTCCGCCGTGAAATCCACGTGCCCCGGCGTGTCGATCAGGTTGATACGATGGTCGTGCCACTTGAGGGTGACGGCAGCACTGTAGATCGTGATGCCGCGCTGCTGCTCTTCGACGTCGAAGTCCGTCGTCGTCGTGCCTTCGTCGACGTTTCCGGAACGGTGGATCGTACCACTGTAGAACAGCAGTCGTTCGGTGGTGGTCGTTTTGCCCGCGTCGATATGGGCGGCGACGCCGATGTTACGAATTCGGGATAAGTCGTCCATTCCGTGGGGTCCGCCTGCACTGCCGGTCATGCCAAAGACGGGCGATTATACGAACTCCGCACGGTTTGAAAAAGCCGAGTCGGCCAATCCGGGCGTCGGCGAGAACGCCGTCCACAACCCGTTCTTCGGAGGCCACTGCCCCGTTGCAGCCGGCGTTCCGGGGCTTACCATAGGGGACCATGCCGAGAACGCTCCCAGCCATTGTGACCGTGTCCGCGTTTCTGGCCTGCTTGGCCGGCGGATGTGCCCGGAATGACCGCTCCGCGAACACCGCACCCCGTCCGGCGCTGGCCAACGACGATGCCCCCGTTACGGAACCGCGTCCTCCAATCGAATACACCAACACCGGCAATGCGATCGACACGACGATCCTGCTCGTCAACCGTCATGAGTTGACGGTGGCCGAGGTGTTGTACGGCTTGCGGAAACAGCTGGATGCCCTGCGTGAGTCGAACCGCAACGACTTCCTGCGTGGCGCTGCAGAACTGCTCAGGGCACGGGTGCCGCAGGAGATCGGCTCGATCCTGGTGTACGAGAAGGCCCTGGCCCAACTGACGGAACAGCAGCAAACGCTGCTCGACGCCTTCGTCGACAAGCAGATCGACAAGGAAATCGCGATGGCGTTCGATGATGTACCGGCCAAGTTCGAGCAACACCTGGAAACCTATGGCCTATCGCCGAGCCAGTACAAGGCCGTGGTTCGCCGTCGAATGCTGGTTAGCGACTTCACGCGAGAGCGGCTGATCCCGAAGGTCGACGTGACGCGGCAGGAACTGCTCGCTGCGTACCGCGCGCGAAGCGCCGACTATTCGACACCGGAGACGCGCGAACTTCTCATGATCGAGGCGCCGTTCGAAGCATTCCTGCCGCGGCGGCGACGCTGGCAATCGTCTTCGGACGCCGTGCGCGACAAGGCCCGGTCCGCCGCCCGGGCGCATATCGACGAGGCCCATGCAGCGTTGCGCTCGCAGCCGTTCGCTGACGTCGCCCGCGAACGATGCCGCGGGGTGCAACAAACCAACGGCGGCTCGTGGGGAATGATCGGCCGACCGCTCCAGCCGCCGTACGAGCGCGCGACGCGTCAGATCTTCACCTTTCGCGACGGACAGTACAGTGCACCGATCGAAACGTCGCAGGGTTGGATCATCGTGGCCTGCGGCGAGATTCAAGCCGCAGAGCAGGAAAGTTTCGCGACAGTGCAGGCCGGCCTGCGCGAATCGTTGGTCGAGCAGCGCTACAATCAACTGGCGAGTGAGTATCTGTCGCGGCTGAGCGAATCCGCAACCGTCTCGGCGGTGGAACCGTTCATGCAGTCCGCGTACCGCCGACTCAGTGCGTTGTACGACGATTCGTCACCTCGGCTCGGCTTGCGATAACGCGCTCTCGGAGCGGGTTCAGGCAACCGATGAATCAACCGACATTCGATCACTATCAGCACGCGCGCGAGCAGATGATTCGCACGCAGCTCGTTCGGCGCGGGATTCACGATGAACGCGTGCTGGACGCGATGCGCACCGTCCCGCGCGAGCTGTTTGTCCCGCCCGCAGCGGAATGGCGGGCCTATGAGGATTGCGCGCTGCCCATCTCCTGCTCCCAGACCATCTCGCAGCCATATATGGTCGCCAGCATGACCGAACTGCTCGAACTGAAGCCGGGCGACCGCGTGTTGGAAGTGGGGACCGGCTCCGGATACCAGGCGGCCGTCCTGGCTCAACTCGCGGAACGGGTGTACACGATCGAACGTCACCCGCGCTTGCTCGAGGCGGCCCGGACCCTGCTCGTGCGGCAGCTGGGATACGCCAATATCCGTTTTCGTTGCGGCGACGGCACGCGCGGCTGGCGCCGGGCGGGACCGTTCGACGCAATCGTCGTCACCGCCGGCGGACCGCGTGTCCCTCCCGCGCTCGCGACCCAGCTCTCGCCGAACGGCCGGTTGATCGTTCCCGTCGGGGCTCGTGACCAGCAAACGCTGGTCCGTGTCCGCCGACTGGCGCACGGCTTCGAGCAGCATTCGCTATACGGCTGTCGCTTCGTCCAACTCTGCGGGGAGGACGGCTGGTAGGTCCGGCACCACGTGAAGATGTGCTAATATGGTCCCATGTCCCGCTCTCTCGCCGACATTCGCATCCTGCTGATTCAGATCCGTGAACGCGCGGACGTCGCCGATCACGAAAAGCACTGCATCTGCGTCCGGGCGGGGCTGGAGGACGCCCAGATTGCCGCGGTGAACCTTGTTTCAGGATCGTTTCCCGATGCGCGGCAGGTGACGGAGGTCGACGCCATCATCATCGGCGGTAGCGGTGTGTATTCGGTGACGCAGGATCATCCCTTCTCGGCACCGCTGACACAGTTGGTCCGTGACACCGTCGCAGCCGGGCGCCCGTTGCTTGGCGCCTGCTGGGGGCATCAGTTCATTGCCAAGGCCCTCGGTGGCGAGGTGATCACCGACCGCGAGCGAGGGGAGACGGGGATCCAACCGGTCACGCTCACGAACGCCGGGTCCATCGACCCGCTGTTTCACGGCTTGCCGGCGCAATTCGACGCCGCCATGGGGCACAACGACCGCGTGAGCACGCTGCCGCCGGGGGCGGTCGAACTGGCCACATCCGCCCGCTGCCCCAACCAGTGTTTCCGCATCGCCGACCGGCCGGTGTACGGCACCCAGTTTCATGCCGAGCTTTCCGCCGAGCAGTTGCTGGAACGGCTCAATCACTACCACGAAATCTACGACCGCGGCGGGAGCCTGGATGACCTGCGCACCGACCCGAAGGCCACCCCGATCGCTGACGGCCTCCTGCGCCGTTGGCTCGAGCTGTACGTCGTGTACGGGTGATCTGCGGGAACGTGCGCTACGCCGCGTGAATATCCTTGGTCGCGAACCGCCGGAGCCCGACGATCCACGCAACCAAACCGAAGCCGACCAGGATCAAGGTGTTGGTGACGGGCAATCCGTTGCGGTAAATCTCGATCGTCTTGTAGTAGTTCAGCAGCCCGAGTCGACTGAGCGGCTCGAGTGCATCCCACATCGACGCCAGGAAGTTCAGCAGGAACGACGAGAGCATCACGATCACCATCGTGCCGATCGCGATGCCCCTACGCTCATGGAAAGTCGCAACGAGCATTGTCAGCCCCCCGACAGCAACGTAGAGCCCGAACAGGTTGAGCGTCATCGGCGCCAGCCGCGCGTAGGCGATGGGCTCTTCATAGAAGAGTTGGCCACCGATCCAGGCGCCGAACAGTGGCGCCAGCGACATCGGGATCCCCCACGGAAGCCACGACACCGTTGCCGCCAGAAACACGTCCCAGCGCGAAACCGGTAGCGCCAGGGTCAGATCGAGCGTCCCGCGCTCGAGTTCACCCACCAGCACGCGGGTGCCGTCAGTGAGCAACACGGCCCAGGTGAGCGTGAATAGCACCGGGTGTGCGAACCCGACCGTCAGCAGTACGGTGATGTTCAGATCGCCACCAATCTCCGAACCGATGAGCATGTTGATCAGTCGGCTGAAGAATGGGCTCGACAGCAACATGCCCAGATATTCCTTGTCGATCTCGCGCATGATGCGGGTAAACAGCACTTCGAACAGAACGATGCCGAAGAGCGCCCCCCAGCGCAACCAGCGTGAGTCCCGAAGGAACTTCGCGATCAGCCCGCGATTCACCCGACCTCCTGACGACCTGCGGAACGACCAACCGGCCGGTCCCCGCGAACCGGGCTACCCTACCTCATCCAAACACGCAAACCGACCCGGCCGACCCGCACCGTTTCATCAACGTCCATGGGACGGCCCTCCGATCAGCCCGAATGCCGTGTTTTTCACCCGGTTTGAAAGCACCTGGAGACTTTGACCATCGGAGCGGCGTCACACGCTGCTATACTATAGAGTTAACGAGCTGGTTCGGCGCGGACCGGAATCTCCCGTTCGCCCGCACCTGTCAACTGACATCACTGATACTGAGAGCGCAAAAGCGCAACAGGCACCACCGGTTAGAGCCATCCGGTGACGTGGAACCGCAGCCGACCTGGTTCCAGACGCGGCGCGAGCGCGCAACGGGAGTCGAATGATGATCGTATTGCTGACGGTCGGTCTGCTGCTGGCGGGTGCCGACGACAATGTGGAATGGGCCGGCGTTTCGCATATCGGACACGCCGATCGCCGACCGCTCTGCCCGGTGGCGGGCGAAACGTTCTCCGTCCGATTTCAGACGTTCCGCTTCGACATCACCGCGGCACGCGTCCGGGTCACGAGCGATGTGATCGCGTATTTCGACGCGACCTTCGTCGCAGACCGCGGGCCCTACGCGATCTGGGAGGCGCAGCTCCCCGCGACCGGACCAGCGGCCAGCTTCAGCTACCTGATCGAACTGACCGACGGGACCGACACCGACTACTTGAGTCCAGCCGGCATGTCCGAGGACCTGCCCGCGGACGCTTGGTCAATCGACTATACGACGCTCGTGCACGCTCCGATCGGCGCGACGCCGGCCACCGGCGGCACGGTCTTCAAGGTCTGGGCGCCGAGCCGCAGCACCTGTCACGTGCGCGGCGACTTCAACAACTGGAGCCTGGCCGACCCGCTGCTCAAGGTCGGCGAGCACTTTGTCGGCTTCGCAGCGAATGCCCTTCCGGGCCAGGAATACAAGTTCTTCTTCAACAACAACAAATGGAACACGGACGCCCGCGCGCGACAGGTCAATCCGATCGACAACCTGAACTCGGTCATCATCGACCCCTTCGCGTACCCGTGGGGTGACGCCGACTTCACGCCGCCGCCCTTCGAAGAACTGGTGATCTACGAGATGCACGTCGGCACTTTCGCCGGCCGCAACGACCCGGTCGCTTCAGGCGCCATCCCCGCAACGTACGCGGATGTCGCCGCCCACGTCGACCATTTTGTCGAGCTTGGAGTTAACGCGGTCGAACTGACGCCAATCAACGAGTTTCCCTTCGACTTCTCGGCGGGCTACAACCCGATCACGATGTTCGCGCCGGAGTGGAAGTACGGCGACCCCGACGACCTCAAGCACATGATCGACGTCCTGCATCAGAACGGAATCGCGGTGATCGTCGACATCGTCTGGAACCACTTCTCGCCGACCGACAACTTCATGTGGAACTACGACGGCAGTCAGCTCTATTTCGACAGCCCGGCGATCGACACTCCCTGGGGCGCTCAGGCGGACTTCGACCAGGCCGGCGTACGGGACTACTTCATCGACAGCCTGGTCCTGTGGCTCGAGGAGTACCACATCGACGGCATCCGCATGGATGCCACCGAATTCATGGACATCCAGAGCAGCGGCTGGGGACTCATGCAGCGGATGAACGACCTGTTCGACAACCGCTACGCCGACAAGCTCAGCTCTGCCGAACAACTACCCGACGACCCGTGGATCACCCGGCCTACCGACCTCGGCGGCGCCGGGTTTGACGCGCAGTGGCACGACCGCTTTACCGACGATCTACGCCAGGAAATCTTCGATGCGGCGTTCGGCGATCCCGAAATGTGGAAGATCGCAGGCATCATCAACGGCTCCGGGACCTACCTCAACCGAACGTCCGTCATCAATTACCTCGAGCTTCACGACGAAGCCTGGCCCAGTTCCGGCGGGCAACGGATGGTGGTCACGATCGACCCCTCAGACCCCCATGACAGCGAGTTTGCACGCGGACGAACGATGCTCGGACAGGGCATCGTGGCAACGGCGCCCGGCATCCCGATGGTGCTGCAAGGCTCCGAATGGCTCGAGAGTACCGATTTCGGCGGCGGTAGCGCAGCCGGCGCCGACCGCATCGACTGGTCAAAGAAAGAGACCTACAGCGACGTCTTCGACTACTACAGCGACCTGTATCGAATCCGACGCACCAACGGGGCGCTGCGCGCCAACGCCGGCCATCAGATCATCCAGCAGAACGAAAGCGGCAACGTCATCGCCTGGCAACGGTTCGACCTCGACGGCAACGTGCTGCTGATCGTCGCAAACTTCAGCAACAACGACTACACCAATTATCGGGTCGGTGCGCCAGCCGCCGGTCGCTGGTACGAGCTGCTCAACAGCCAGGCGGCAGGCTACGGCGGCAACGGCCTCACCAACTGCGGCAGCGTCGACACCACCGCCGGCAACTTCGACGGACAGCCACAATCCATCGAGATCACCGTCCCGCGCATGGGGCTGCTGGTCCTCCGTCACAATGAACCCCCCGACGACTTTCTCGACGCCGACGGCGACACCCTCGTCGACGCCTGTGACGACCAGAACGCCGTCCCCGGCGACCTGAACTGCGACGGCACCGTCAGCGTCGGCGACATCAACCCCTTCGTACTCGCACTGACCGATCCGGCCGGCTACGCGGACGCGTTCCCGGACTGCGACGCGCTCAACGGCGACTGTAGCGACGACGGCCAGCTCACCGTCGGCGACATCAACTGCTTCGTGACACTGATCACGGGCGGGTAATGGGCAGCTCGGGGCAGGGGGCCGGTCGATGCGAGCCCGGAGCGCGAGCGACGGGTCCGGCGGCGGCAACACACGGGCATCGTCCTGGGAGCCTGCTCCCCACTGGCGGGCTTGCGCGGACGCGCCCCAAGAAAGGCCGCGACGTTCCGGCGCCAATCTCGCTACATGGGAACCGTAATGCCGCCGCGACGGCCCGATGTATACCCATCCTGACAGCATGTCGCGACGGATATCGAATTGACCTCGAGGGCCCGGTCCTCACGGAGCGAGCAGTTGTACGGACGCGGACGTCGACGGGCCGAGGATGCGATGCAGCGCACAGCGCAAGGAGCCGACATGTCCGATGCCAGACCCCGAATGTACCTCTCCATCCGCGCCTCACTGGGCGTAGCATGCCTGCTGGGCCTGCTCGTCGGCGGCTGTCCGACAGCCGATAACATGACCGACAATAACACCGGCCAATCGCTCACCGAAGCCGACGTCGAGCAGCAGGTGATGCGCGCGTTGGACGACCTCCTGGCGAGCGGCCGCGCCCAGGGCCCCGCCGGATCGGACGGCCAGGATGGTAGCCCTGGCCCGACAGGCGACACCGGTGCCCAGGGACCGATCGGTCCGCAAGGCGATGCAGGTCCGCAGGGCGACCCTGGCGCAGTCGGACCGCAGGGTGCGGATGGTCCCCAAGGCCCCGAAGGGCCTGTCGGTCCGCAGGGTTCCCAGGGCCCGATCGGCGCCTCGCCGTTCGAACTGATCGGCGACAACGCGATCTTCATGGGGGGGCGGGTCGGCATCGGCACGATGAACCCGACCACCGATCTGCACGTCATGGGCGGCCTGCGTTTACAAGGCGAAAACACCAGCCTGGGCGTCTTCCCGACCGACACCGAGATCGCCATCGGATTCAGCGAGAGCGGCGGATCCTCGAGCATCGCCCGGATTTCGTTCACCGCGATTCGTACGCTCAATGCCGCGGTCGGCGTGCGGCGCGCTCCGACCAGCAACGATCTCGAGGTGCAGGGGACTGCATCCAAGACAACCGCCGGCAACTGGTTGGCCAACTCCGACGCGCGGATCAAGACCGACGTCACGACGATTGACGATGCGCTGAGCAAGCTCGACAAGGTCCGGCTGGTGCGTTTCCGCTACACCGACGCACACCGCGCCCGCAACCCGGATATCAACGACCGCGAGTATGTGAATGTGATCGCTCAGGAGTTCCGCGAGGTGTTTCCCGAGCACGTGAAAGGTAGCGGCGAAAAGCTCGAAAACGGCGAAGAGATCCTGCAGGTCGATACCTATCCGCTGACGATCTACGCCGCCGCCGCGGTGCAGGAGCTGAATGCCAAACTCCGCAACCGCGACGCGCAGATCGATGCGTTAACCGCACTCGGCCAGCGGCAAGCGGAGCACATTGCGACGCTCGAGCGCCGCTTGGCTCAACTGGAGGCGGCGATCAAACCCGCCGTCGCAGCGCGGTAAGGGGGCTCCCATTTCCGCGCAGCATGGTGCCCAGGCGTTTGACCTGGGCACCTGAGCTTCAAGTGAACCGCGAAACGATAGGGGTGCGTTCCGTTCGCGGAACGCACTCGTGCAAGGGTGCTTCCCGTCCCGGGCGCCAGCCAGGTCGCTCGGGGGTCTGCTATCCCTGGCCGAACTTGACCTTCGGCGCTTCCTTAGCGGCTTCGTCGGTGACTTCGAAGAACTCGGCGCGTTCGACCCCGGCCCAAGACGCGTAGATGCTGCCCGGGAACTTGCGGACGAATGCGTTCAACTTCTTGACCGAGTCGTTGTACCGCTTGCGCTCGGTCGCGATGCGGTTCTCCGTGCCGGCCAGTTCATCCTGGAGGCCCAGGAAACTCTCTTGGGCGCGTAGCTGCGGGTAGTTCTCAGAAAAGACCAGCAAGCGCGAGAGAGCACGTTCGAAGCCCGCGGCCGCCTGCACCTTGCCAGCAGTGGAACCGGCTGAGAAATACGCCTTGCGGGCGTTCGCGATCTCGGTAAACACCTTCGACTCGTGGTCCGCATAGCCTTTGACGGTCTCGACGAGGTTCGGGATCAGGTCGAATCGTCGCTGGAGCTGGTTTTCGACCTGTGCCCAGGCCGCTTTGACGTCTTCATCGTAGCTCATCGCGGAGTTGTAACCGGAGACGGCGCAGCCGCCGAGGACAATCGCGACGAGAAACAGGGCGCCAACAAACGCCAGCAACCCGGCGGCGACCCCGCCCCGACGGCGCAGCGTTTGGCTTTGTCGAGCAAATTGCATATCAAACCTCCTGGGCAGTTGCCCGTTCATCACACACACTCGTGTTCGATTGTGTCTCATTCAGCGCACGCGGGTTCGATTACCATCCGCCGGACGCACCGCCGCCCCCGAAACCGCCGCCGCCGCCACCCCCGAAGCCACCAAAACCGCCACCGCCGAAGCCGCCACCCCCGCTCGACCAGCCGCCGCCCCCGAAACCGCCGCCGCTCGACCAGCCTCCGCCGTGCCGCGACGAGTTCATCAGAATCAGCCACGGCAACCAACCGCCGCCGTAGCCCCAGGTGGAGTGTCGGCGTCGACGTCCGAGCCCGCTGACGATGCTGACGAGAATAAACAGGCTCATCATGCAGACGACTCCGCCGGCCTTGGCTGCGCGACGACCGGAGCGCGGCGCGGAACGTCCTCGCCGAACCTTCGGCAACCCTTCGATCTTGGTATTCGTCTTCTTCGCGATCCGATCGATCAGCGCGATCGTTCCGTCGTGAATACCCCCGCTGTAGTTGCCGGCCTTGAAGTTTGGGACGAAGTAACGACGCGCGATCCGGCCTGCCAAGCTGTCATTGAGCACCGCTTCTGCACCGTAGCCGACTTCGATACGGTACTTCCGGTCGTTCTTCGCAATGACGACCAGTACGCCGTTGTCGCGGCCGCGCTGACCGAGCTGCCACTTTTCAGCGGTGCGAAGCGAGAAATCGTCGATCGAAGCACCATCGAGCGAATTCACCGTAAGCACGATCATCTGATAGCCGGTCTTCTGCTCCAACTCCTGGAGGTATCCGAGCAGGCGCGTTTCGGACGCACCATCGACCAGGTTCGCGAGGTCGACGACATAACGTTCCGGCTTCGCCGGGATCGGGTCAGCGTGGGCCGATGCCGCCGAGATGAGGCTCAGCAAGGCGGCGATGATAGCGGGCACAATCCAGTGCAAGGGTGCTGCGGTCCTTTCCGAGCCGCTGCGCATGGGTTCCTCCAGGGCAGCGGGTCAATGATGATTTCGCGTATCGTAAGCTGAAATTCGGCTCGCTCCCATTAGAACCCCGACCGTTGTTTGGAACCGGAGATGAAGCGGCAAAACCTGCGCGGAACTTATGGCAGTTGACGCCCGTCAGCGTGCGCCGCGCTTCAGCCGATCGATCTCGTCCACCAGCGCAGCCGTCACCTGCCGTCGATCCATCGGCTCATCGACCGGCAATCGACCGATGTCGTCCGCCAACTCGACCGGAACACGTCCGGCGGTCCCGAAGCCGGTCTGGACCGCCCAGGCATCCGCCAACAGGAAGCAGAGCAACTCGAGCTGATAGATGTCCGTGTCGGCCCGAAGCCGCTGCACGACAACCATCGCGGCCATCATCACGTGCAGCTCCTGTCGCATCTCGACCGAGATCAGCTCTTCTTCCAGCAACAGCGTTCGGCCGGCCGGCACTCGAAACAGATCGTTCCGCCGTGCGTAGCCAGCCCGTCGCAAGCTCGACTCGTGGCGCCCGAAAAGCGCCAACGCCCCTAGAAAACTCCACGTCATCTCGACGTGCGCCTCAACCTTGTCTTCGTGCCCCGCGAGATATTCACGAAGCTCACGGATGATCGTGCGCGGAACCCGCGGGCGCGGCCGCCCGTCGTAATCCCACCGGAGCAAACGAGACAGGCCCCCGATAATCATGCTTCTCACCCCGCAATCGGCAGCGAGACGCTGCCCTGATTTCGATCGTCGCTTGCAGCGCGCGGTGCGGAGACGACCTCGGTCACGCGCCCGAACAACGAGTAGGCCGTTGCCGACTCGACGTGTACACGCACGATCGACCCGACATAGCTCGGCGGCGCCTCGAACAGCACCACCAGGTCACTCGGCGTGCGTCCGACAAGCTGGTTGCTCTTTTCCCTGCCGACCTCCACGCCGCGATCCTGCTCGGACTCCTGGTGCGGCGCGTCCTGAGGCGGCACGGCACTCTCCTTGGCGGATTGTGTCGACAGCGTCGGGCTGCGCTTGCCGCGCATGCGGAGTTGGTTGCCGGCTTCGCCACGCGCCTTGCGCGCCGCTCGACTGAACCCCTCGACCAGCACTTCGACCTCGCTCCCGATCGCCGCGTCCCGAATCTTCCGACCCACTTCGCGCTGGACCGCTAGCAGCGCGTTGTTTCGTTCGGCTTTGACCGTTTCCGGGATATCATCCGGCAAATTGCGGTCGGCGGCAGTCCCAGGTCGTGCGCTGTATTTGAAAACATACAGATTCTGGTAGCGAACCCGGCGTACCAACTCGATGCTCTTCTCGAAGTCGGCGTCAGTCTCACCGCTGAAACCGACGATGATGTCGCCGGCCAGCGCAACGTTCGGCAGATAGTCACGTGCCCGATCCATCAGCTCCACGTAGCTGGCCGAAGAGTACGTCCGCTTCATTCGCTTGAGCACGGTATCGGAGCCCGACTGCGCGGGGATATGCAGATACGGCATGATCCGCGGGTAGTCGCGCATCACACGAAAGATGTCGTCGTCCCAATCCGCCGGGAAGCTGGTCACGAACCGAATGCGATCGATGCCGTCAACCGCGTGAACCGCTTCGAGCAGCTTTGCAAAGGGGAACGCGGCGCCTTCTACCTGATGCACATACGAGTTGACCGTCTGGCCGAGCAGCGTGATTTCCCGACAGCCACGGCCCGCCAGTTGCTTCGCCTCCTCAACGATATGCTGTGGCGGTCGACTCCGCTCCGGACCGCGCGTGAACGGTACGACACAGTACGTGCAGAACTTGTCGCAGCCGCGCTGCACCCGGATATACGATTGCAGCACGTTGCCTTCGAGCCCCGGGGCGCGGGCAAGATCCAGCGCTTCGAGGCTGTCGTACTCCAGCGCGCGTTGCAGCACCTCCGTCCGACGCGACAAACTGCCCGCCAGCGCGGTGATGCGCTCCTGGCGCGACTGCAACTCGCTGAGCAGGCCGGGAAGCTGGTTGAGCTCGCCGGGCCCGCAGAGCAAATCGACGTGGGGCGCTTTGACGAACAACCCCTCTTTTTCGCGTTCCGCCATGCAGCCGATGACGCCAATGATCGCTTCGGGCCGCTCTGACTTGAGCTTCTTCAACTCGCCGAGCCGCGAGTGGACCTTGTCCTCGGCATGCTGACGCACGGAGCAGGTGTTGAACAGGATCACGTCCGCACCGCGGAACTCCTCCACGGCGCGCATCCCCATCTGCTGGAGCTGCCCCTCCACAAGCTGACTGTCCAGGATGTTCATCTGGCAGCCGAAGGTTTCGAGGAAATAGGTCTTCGACACGAGCTTTCTGCCTGCATCCGCGCGCCGCGAGACCCGCGTCCCCCACGGGTCGCGTCGGTCGTCAGTCGGCTGGGTAACGGTTGTCGCCGCCAACGCGCTTCAGCCCTTCACGGGCCAGGCCACGGACATCGTCAGGCGTCGACTCGTCCTTGAGCAGTTCGACATACATGTCCCGAGCGACACCCGGTCGCTCGATGCCCTCATGCGCAAGTCCCACATAATACAGGCTTGTTCGCGAAATGGCAGGGTCGCGGTGGTTCTCGGCCAATTCCAGCAAGTCCGCGGCGGCGGCCGCCGGTGTATTCCCGGCGATGTGGGCACGTCCCATCATGATGCGCCAGTGCGGCCAGGCGTCGGGCTCGACAAACGGCTTGGCATCTTCCAGGATTCGCAGCGCCCGCGCCGGGTCCGAGCGATCGCCGAAAGCGTTTTCGGCCGATCGGAGCAGGACTGAGTCGGCCGGGATCCGCGGCAAGTCGGTGATTTGCACCGCTTTCGGGATCAAACCGTAGGTCGGAGCCGTGCTCGATTCCTCGGGGACGCTCAGATGCACCCGCCCCGGCAGCACCTCTTCGGGCAGCGTCAGGGACGCCGGGATGGTGTCCGCGCCCTCGTGAATCAGCAGCTGCACCAGGACGCTCTCGAGGTTGGTCCGAACACGACTCGACTCCGTTCGGCGAAGCAGCTCGGAAACGGTTTCGATCGCCTCGCGCGATGACGCCGAACCCGGCTCGGGCAATGTTCGCAGCGCATAGGGCTCGATCGCCTTGCGCAGCTCGAGATGCAACGCGACGGCAGGACCCACGCGCCCGGCATCGCTCAGGACCCTGAGCAGACGACTTTTCGCAAGGTCACGTCGCCAACGCTCGGGCGCCCGGTCGATCGCATCACGGTATCGACGAACGGCGTCGTCCAGGTTCCCGGCCCGAGCCGCATCCTCGGCGGCAGATAGCGATGCGAAGCTGTCGATGGAGAGCCACGCGACCTGCTCCAGCGGCTTGCGCAAGGTTTGCCGCGAGACGCCGATAAAGACCAGCCGACCTTCGCTGTCGAGCTTGGTCACGCGCACGTGTCGAAACGGCGGCTTTCCGGACAGGACAACCGTATCCGCACACGCAGTGGCGACGGCGGTCAGCAGGAAAATGCGGAACGGTATTTGCCAAAGCGTCAGAACCATACCGATAGTATAGCGCAGAGCTCGCGCGTTTCGGGAGACGATTATCAGCCCGATAACGCGTGATTTGGATTGCGGCGGTGTGGTTTTTGCGGTACAAAACCGGGTGCATGGACGCACGACGCACTGGGATCAGGTTCATCATGACGGACGACGCACGGAACGCGCGAGTCGTACTCGCCCTCATCTCCAGCATGACTTGCGGTGCCATCCTGCTGATGTGGCTCGAGCCGCGTCGCGCGTATTCGCAGCCGCAAACGCTGCTGATGGCGGAGAGCGGTCCATCCGTCGAGCGCGTCGTTGTCGAGTTCGGGTCGGCCAACGCCGCACCGGACGTGACGGGATACGATTGCGTCGTCTTCCCCGAAGGGAAGGTCGTTTGGCAGCCGCGGGAAGCGACGGTGCGCCTGCTGGTGCTGGCGGGCGAAGCCGAGCGACTCCCCGCAGTGCAGGCCGAGGCGCTGCTGTCGGTATTGGGCGCAATGACGCGGCATGGGTTGCCGCTCGATCAGATCGTGCTGCACTCGGAGTCGGACGCGCGGCTAAACACCACACTGCCGTCGGCGGCTGTGGACCTCCGCGCCATATTGGTCCGCAAGGGCATCCTCCGCTAAACTACTCGGCTCACATTTTGGGGCTGTGGCGTGACACGCTGCCGCGGCCTTGTTTGACAGTGCCCGGTTTGACGGAGGGTTGCGCAGCGCGCTAGCGGACGCGATGGGTCGGATTCTCTCACAACTCCCAGACTACGAGATTGTGCATCGACTCGGTCGCGGCGCGGGTGCCGTGATCAGTCTGGCGGTAGAGCGCGCGACGCGACGCCAGGTCGCAATCAAGCACGTGCAGCGTGTCGATGAGGAGAGCGACAAGTTCATCGTTCAAGCGGAGAACGAGTACGAGATCGCGCACAACCTGGACCATCGATTCCTGCGAAAGTACTATCGGATCGTCCGGCTCAAGAAATGGTTGCGCACCCGTGAGCTGTTTCTCGTTATGGAGTATGTGGACGGTACGAAACTGGAAGAGCACCCTCCGGAGCGACTGGAGGAGATCCTGCCGATCTTCATCAAGGTCGCCGAGGGACTCCACGCCATGCACGCTGCGGGTTTCGTCCACGCGGACATCAAGCCCAACAATATTCTGATTCTCTCCGACGGCGACGTCCGGATCATCGACTTCGGGCAAAGTTGTGCACTGGGGCACCAGAAGACGCGCGTGCAGGGTACGCCGGACTTCATGGCGCCCGAGCAAATCAACCGGCACCCGCTCGATCATCGCACGGACATTTTCAATTTCGGTGCGACGATGTACTGGGTCGTCACCGGCGTCTACTTCGACACGATGATCTCGACGGCGCCGACCGCGGCTCGCAAGCACGAGATCGAGTCGCGGCAGAGCAGTCGGCCCCCGGTGGAGTTGCGGCCGGAGTTGCCGCTACCGCTTTCGAAGCTGATCATGGAGTGTTGCGAGACGAACCCGGAGAAACGACCGCGGGACATGCGGGCAGTCATCTCGCGAGTGGAGATGGCGCTGCATCTGCTCGAAAAGAAACAAGCGCAGGAGCGCGGCGCGGGCGACACGTAGCGCGTCTGTGTGCCGATAACGATAGAAGACGGTACCGCCGAACGGGGCGGAACCTGAACCTGGTCTGAGAGAGTGCGATGCAGGAGTCATTCGTGTCCGAGCAGCCGACCACTGATGGGCAGCGTGCTGCCGAGGTATTGCAGGAGGCGGCCGCGCTGATCCGCGAGGATCCCAATCGCAGCGCGTCCCTACTGGCGTTCGGGAGTGCCGGACAACTGGTCATGACCGGCGACATGCACGGCAACCTCCGCAACTTCGCGAAGCTGCAGCGGTTTTGTGCCTTGGAGCGCTCGCCGGGCCGAAGTGTGATCCTGCACGAGTTGATTCACGAGGAGCCGTCTCCCGGACAGCCGGACCTTTCGATCGATCTGCTGATCAAAGCCGCTGAGTGGAAGTGCCAGTTCCCGGACAACGTGTTCTTCCTACAGTCCAATCACGAGCTTTCGCAACTTTGCCGGCACGAGATTACCAAGGGAGGACGGATCGTGATCGAGGATTTCGATCACGGCGTCGAGACGCGTTTCGGCAGGCTGGCGACGGTGGTGATGGAAGGCGTGCGCGCATATCTCGATGCGTTGCCACTTGCGGCGCGTACGGCCAACGGGATCTTCCTTTCGCATAGCCTGCCCGACCCGTTGTCCATCGAGACCTTCGATTCGACGGTGTTCGACCGCAAGCCCACGATGGCCGACTGCTCGCCGGGCGGGGCGGCTTACTCGCTCGTGTGGGGGCGGTTTCACACTCCTGAGATCGTCGAGCATTTCGCCCGTCGGCTCGATGCGGACGTGTTCATCGTGGGACATACGCCGCAGGAGACCGGTCATACGGTCGTCGGGCAGTTGATCATCCTTGCCAGCGACCATAACCATGGGGTCTTTTTGCCGATCGACCTGGGCCGAACGTATTCGGCGGCCGAATTGGCTAGCAACGTCCGAAAATTCGTGTCAGTCGAATAGGACGTACCGAAAGCGATCCCGGATCGCATCAAGTCTTTGCACAATCCGCTTGCGAATTGAAATCTCCAGGTAGCGCTACCCAGGACGTGTGGGGGCGGAAGGGCGTTGCATGCGCAAGTTGAAACTGGACGAGAACGAGATTCTGCATCTGCTGGACACGCTTGATGTTCAGGAGTTCGAGGAGTCCCAGCGCGGCACGAAGTACTCGTATCGCGTGCGGAACTTGCGACTCGATGTGCAGGACAGTCCGACAAGCACAACAACATACAGTGTTGCCGCCCGGGTGCTTCGTCGCGACAGCCTCACCTTCCTGTGCAGCAACCTCATCAGTGTCGGCCGCGCCTGCCTGATCCACCTGATTACGATTCGCAACAACTGGCACACGGTCGCGGGTCGGGTGACCGCCTGCCGCTACGTGCCGGGGTCCGCGGGCATTCACGAGGCGACGGTCTCCTTTACGCAGACGATCGATCCGTCGTCGTTCGTACCGAATGCGCTTCGCGCACGGGTGCTGCTGGTCGACGACAGCGCGATGTCGCGCCGGCTGCTCAAGCACATCCTGACCGATATGAACCTCGAAGTGACCTCTGTGGAGAACGGCCTCGAAGCGCTCAAACTCGCCCATCGGGAATCCTACGACCTGATCCTGATGGACGTCGAGATGCCGGAACTCGATGGACTGAGCGCCGTCCGGATTCTTCGGCGGCAAGGCTACGTGCGTCCGATCGTGGCGATCTCGTCGCTGACCAATCCGTCGCTGCGGCAGAACTGCCTCGAAGCAGGCTGCGACGACTTCCTCGAGAAGCCCATTCCGCGTACGGCCTTGGATGCCGTTTTCCGCTACACGCGCGTCGAGCCGCTGGTCAGCAGCATGATCGACGACGGCAAGATGCACGCGCTGATCGACGAATTCGTGGTCGAACTGCCGGACCGAATGCGGCAGATCGAATCGCTCTTCGGATCCAACGACACCGAGGCGATGATGTTCGAGCTGCGCAAGCTCAAAGGCGAAGCGGGTGGATTCGGATTCGAGCCGATTTCGCAGGCCGCGGAGCGGGTCGAGTCGGCGATTCACGACGAACTCCCCTACACCGAGATCCGCCAGAAACTCGTGGAGTTCCTGCGAATGTGTCATGCCGCCCGGCCGGCGACCTACGTCGTTGCCGCCGAGGTGGATGACGACCCGGACGAAATGGACCCGACGCTGGAGCCGACGATCGACGACCAGGAAGAGCGTACGAAAGCGGCCGGTTGACGGATCGCTGAAACCCGCATTGAAAGACTTGGAAACGACAGGGCACTTACATGAAGGAGAGGTCATGAGCACGCTGTACGAGCAACTCGGTGGCGAAGCCGCGGTGAGCGCCGCGGTAGATCAGTTCTACGAAAAGGTTCTGGCCGATGATCGAATCAAGGGTTTCTTCGACGGGCTCGACATGAAGCGCCAGGCGGTTAAGCAGAAACTCTTCCTGACGATGGTGTTCGGCGGTCCGAGCAAGTACACCGGCCGTACAATGCGCGCGGCGCACAAGAAAGCCGTTGAAAACGGCCTGAACGACTCCCACTTCGACGCAGTCGTCGAAAACCTGGGCGCCACCCTGAAAGAGCTGGGGGTTCCGGACGAGCTGATCCAGCAGGTCGCGAACTTGGCCGAGACGACCCGCGACGATGTGCTGAACCGGACGCCGGCTCCGGTCGCCGGCTCCTGACGCGCCAGCCGATGATACGGCCGGGCATGTCCCGGCCGCGTCGGCGCATAAAAAAAGAGGGCACCGGGGCCTAATAAAGCGTCCGGTGCTCTCCGGAGGGGAAAGAAGCCGTTGTACAGCCGGGCTGCATCAAGCCCGCGTTATGATTCCTCCGATCGATCGAACCACGTGCGGCGCAGCACTACCCATAAAATGCCTGTCCGCACTTCCTACCATAATTATCGCGGGTTGGCCGCTCGACGATTAGAATTTCTCGGAATTTTTGCACTTTTTTTGTCGCCCGCCTCTTGACAACCCCCGCCCAGAACGTTCCACGCCCCAATAATCAACCAAGATTCGATGTAACTTCATTATTGACAACCACTTACTTTCCGACACAAAAACTGGCGTAGATTCGACCGAGGATTTCCTCCGTAACCGGTAACGGTCCCGCGTCTGATAACAAGCCGATCGCGGAACGCAGCTCCATCGCCAGCAGATCGACGGACCGCTCCATCCCGGGATCCTCTTGGAGGATCTCTCGGCACGCACGCACGGCATGGGACAGCTGCAACAGCGCTTCATCCAAGATGTGACTGCCAACATCGGATGCACCATGCTCGGCCAGACACCGGCTGATCGTTGATCGGAGGCGCTCGAGGCCCCAGTTGGCCTGGGCGCTGATCGCGACCATCGCCGCGAATTCGGTGTCGAAACTGTTTCGATCCTCGACCGGTGTAAGGTCATCCTGCTTGCTGAGCACGAGAATCCGTCGCTCGCGTGGGATCCGTTCCAGGATCTGTACCTCGATGGATGAGAGTGGACGACCCGTTTCGTGAACCCAGAGCACGAGGTCCGCCTGCTCTGCCGCCGACTCGCTGGCGCGATGCGCTGCAAGCTCGAGATCACTCGACGTCGCGCCGAGACCCGCGCAGTCCTGTAGAACGATCACCCGGCCGTCGACCCGAACCTCGGCGCGCAACAGGTCACGCGTCGTTCCGATCAAGGGGGAGACGATCGCTCGCTCCTGTCCAACCAGTGCGTTGAACAACGTGCTCTTCCCCGCATTCGGCAAACCCACCAAGGTTACGTGCGGTACCTCGCGACCGATCACGCGAACCGTCTCGGCCGTCTTGCATTCGTGCTGGAGCGCGTCGAGCCGTGTCGACAACTCGTCGGGCGTGATGAACCGCACATCCTCTTCGTCGACGAAGTCGATACCGGCTTCGAGTCGCGCGAGCAGGTCGAGCAAGGTCTCGCGAATCGCGGTGAACGCGTGACGCGTCTGGCCTGCTACGAGCCGCGCCGCCAACCGCGCTCTGCGCGCATCGTCTGCACGGATCAGCCCCAGCACACCGTCGACCTGGGCAGCATCAAGCTTTCCGGTGATGAAGGCTCTCGCCGTAAACTCGCCCGGCATCGCCCGTCTCGCGCCGGCCCGAATCAACTGTTCTCCAACCGCACGGAGCAACGGGAGGCTTCCAACCGTATGGATCTCCACCAGGTCTTGGCCGGTATAGCTGCGGGGGGCACGAAACCAGAAACAGGTCGCCGGCACGGAACCGATATCGGCAACAAGCCATGCGTCGCGATGGCACGGAAACCGTGCCCCGACAGCCGGAACATCCACCTCGAAGGCCCTGAGGTACTCGAAGGCGCCCGGACCGCTGAGCCGAATGACGCCGAGCGATGCGGCCTGCCAGCCGGTCGACACCGCCAGGATGCAATCGCTCAGGCTGGGCAGCGACATCGCGCGCCCCTACCCCTCGGGGCTCGGCGGGCGCTTGACCGCACCCTTCGGATAAACGTACCCGAAGTGCACGACCCGCCACTTCAAATCGCGGCAGCGATGGAGTTCGAACCCGAAAGTCGCCGTATCCGCCGCACCTGCTGCCGACAGCTCGATCTTCGCCGATGCCGGGTCCGCCCCGGCGTCCGTCCGTCTAAGCTGATCCAACGCCGCCCCGTGGACGTAGTAGCTGCCAATGCGGTGCCAGCCTTCCGCGAGCTTCCCTAGGTAGTCATCCTGTTCGATCTGCGAACGCTTCACGAGCAACGTGCTCTGGCGCAACTGCTCACGATCCATCAGATTCTGTGCGACCAGTCGCCGATAGCGGGAGGCCTGCTCGCGATCCCCCTGGGCCCGCGTGTCGATGGCGTGCCGCATGGTTGTAATGAACGTCCGTACCGTATCCTCCGGCGTGTCCAGGACGACTTCAAAGTCCGCCGGCTGGGAGGACGGTGAGGGTGTCTTCCGCTCACACCCGCTCACGAGCGTCGCGGCCAGCAGGCAGACGATAAGGACGCATCTCCGTGCCATCAACGCAAGGCTCCTTCCTCGAGCTTCTCGAACAGGATCTTCGGCGTCCCAAGCACGTGCCCGCTCGGCAACGACTCCGGCATTCTCCAGCCGACCTGTCGATCCGTCGCATTCAATTGGTCGAAGATCCGCTCAGTGGTGGCCGGCATGAACGGGCTGCACAGCAGCGCCAACGCTGCAATGCTGTCGATGCACGTCGCGATCGTCGCCGCACAATCCGCCAGGTCCGTCTTGCGGGTCGCCCACGGCTGTCGATTGCCGAAGTAGAGGTTGCAGTCGCGAGCGAAAGCCATCAACTCCTCGACGGCAGCCCGGAATCGAAATCCCTCGATGTTTCGCCCGACCCGTTCGAATGCCTGCTCGGCCCGTGTACGCTGTTCTCGATCCACGTCGGTGAGGCCGGCGCGATCGGGCACGCGGCCTTCGAAGTACCGCGCCGCGAACGTCAGCGCGCGATTGACGAAGTTGCCGAACGCAGCCACGAGTTCGTTGTTGATTCGGGCGACGAAATCGTCCGGATCGAATGCAGTGCGCGCGGTCTCCGGTGCAATCGCGGTCAGGTAGTACCGCAATGCGTCCGGGTCGAACCGCTTGAGATACTCCTCGATCCACACCGGCGACTCGTTCGGCGTACGACTCTTGCTGACCTTGTCCGTATCGTCGCCAAGCCTGAAGTTGACGAAGTTGTTGGCAACCACGTGTGACGCGAGCTGAAATCGCTCATCGGCCATGCACATCGCGGGCCAGATCAGCGTGTGGAAGACCGTGTTGTCTTCACCGATGAAGTTGACGATCTGCGTCTCCGGGTCGCACCACCAGCGCTCATAGCCACTTTCGTCGGCGTCCCGCTCGGCGCAGAGCGCCGCGGTGAACGACACATAGCCGATCGGTGCATCGAACCAGACGAACAGCACCTTCCCTTGTGCATCCGGATCATCGAGCGGGACCGGGATGCCCCACTCGATATCGCGGGTCATCGCCCGTTCGGGCAGGCCCTGCTTGATCTGTCCGAGTGCGAAGTTCAGCACGCTCGGCCGCCATTGGCCCTGCTTGGATTCGAGCCACTCCTTCAGCGGCTGCTCAAAATCGTTCAGTCGCAAGTACCAGTGCGTGGTCTCGCGCACCTCCGCCGGCGTTCCCGTGATGACGCTGATAGGATCCTTGAGCAACAGCGGATCGATGATGGCACCGGTTCGTTCGCACTGATCGCCGTTGGTCTCATGGTCGCCACAATGGTGGCAGATCCCCTTGACGTATCGATCCGGGAGGAACCGCGCTGCCTGCGGATCATAGAGCTGGCGGGTCTTGCGTTTGCTGAAGAAGCCCTTCTCGTGAATCCGAGTGAAGAACGCGCGACTGAAGCGTTCATGCCGCTCACGGTAGGCAGGCTGGTGTGTTCCGCCGTAGATGTCGAAGCAGATCCCGAGGCCCTCGAGATCCTCCTTCTGCCGCTCGTGGTAGTGTGTCGAGATCTGCTGCGGAGTACGACCGTCTTGCAGGGCGCGAATCTCGATCGCGACGCCATTGTCATCGCTGCCGCAGACGTAGATCGCGTCGTGGCCACAGGCCCGCAGGTAACGCGTGTACGTATCCGCCGGCAGGAGCGCACCCGCGACGTGTCCGACATGCGGTCGGCCGTTCGAGTACGGGAGCCCGGAAGTCACCAGATAACGCTTCGGCATGCGCCCCATCCGTCGCTAAGGCCCGTTGTGTTCCATCTGTGGCCCGCCCGCACGATTCGCGGGGCCTGGACCATGTACGGCCGAGAACGGGACCGCCCCGAAGCGAGGTCCCGCCGCTCGTTCCTGCACGAATCCTACGTTCGTGCGGGTACGATCGCAAACGGACGAAGGTGGAGCAAAAACGGGACGGAGAGCCGCATTCGTCTCCGTCCGGTGAGGACCAATGCCCGAGGAGACGAGACGCGCCTGCGCCTCTCCCAGCGGTGCTGGCGCCACTTGAAGACGCATTCACCGCTTCGCCAGGCAAATTCGCCAACGGAGGGAACGCTAGGTAGGGCAACCGACCACGGCGGTACCCATTGGCAGGATATACAGCACCATGGCGGCAATGATCAGCAGCGCCGTCAGGTTGGCCGTGCGCTGGTGTCGCCAGCCGTCGCGGTCCAGCGCCTTGAGTCTGGAAAGCAGGTTGACTTCGCGCTCGAAGAGCGCCATCTCGAGTGCCGATACGCGCACGCGTGCAACGACCCGCCGAGCGGCATCGACCAGGAACTGGCGGTAATCACGCGAATCCCCGATCGTGCGTGCTACGGTGGCATCGCACGCCAGCTCGCGCAGCCCGTGCATTCGCCGACCGACCCACCACACCAACGGCACAAACCAGTAAAGGATCTGAAGCGACGCGATCATTGCCTGGATCACCGGATCCCGTCGGCGAATGTGCGCGAACTCGTGCAGCAGCGCATGTCGAAGATCGGTCCGCGACAAGGTCTCCGGGACGTCAGTCGGCAACAGCACGACGGGATGGAACACGCCGAGCACCGCCGGGCAGTCAATCGCGGACGTCAACACGACCTCCGGCGTACGGTTCATGCCGAGTTGCCGAGCCGCCGAGCGGGCCATCGCGTCCAGCCACGACGGCAGCGTCCGCCGCGCTGGCCGTGCCAGATAGGCCCGGCGTAACGACCGATAGCGGATCAACAGCAGACCGGAAAGCAACAGCACTCCCAACAACCAGATGACCCCGACCGCCACCGGCCATTGCGAACGCGCATGGGCCCAATCACTCGTGGGCGCCGAACCCTCCAACGCGGGAACCAACAAGCCGCCACACCCGACCAGATCGTCGAACATTCCCGCGGCGCGCAGAACCGTGTACGGCACCGTAGCCCGATCGAACGCGGCGCTGGTCAAACTCGTACCGAGTGCGAACGTCGGCGGGATGATCAGCTTCAGGATGACAACCCACCAGAGCGCCAAGCGGACCTGCGGCCAGGCCCAGCTCCGGATGAGTCGATCGACGAGCGCTACGAGCAACACGAGCACCATGACCTGCCAGAACATCGGCCAGGCCCAGCTCCACCACAACGACCCGATTCCCATCGCACTGACCATGAGTGTCGGTGCCCCCTCGTTATCCGCGCTTGTCGCGCGGGCGCTGTTCGTCCTGCTGCAGGAACTGTTGCAGTTCCTGCAGCTCCTGTTTCGTCAGCTTCTCGGAAGTGAGCAGATAGTGAAGAAGCGGTCCGAAGGCCCCGTCGAACGCCTTGTCGATCAGCGCATTGACGGCTTGCTTGCGCGCCTGGGTCTTTTGCACCACCGGCGAAAACATGCGGGCATTGCCCTGTTTCTCGACCGTCAGCACACCCTTTTCGACCAGCCGCGTGAGCATGGTCTTCACCGTCGTGAACGCCCAGCCGGTCTCCGACTTGAGCTGTTCGTGGACCTCGCGCACGCCGGCGGGGCTCTTCCGCCAGACCGCGTTCATCACCTTCCACTCAGCGTCACTCAATTGCACAGCCGGCTCCATCGCAGCCTGATGCCGTGTTCTCATCCGCGGAACGGCCCGCGGAGCGCAAATCCTCAGATTCTATGCCGCGAACGCAGAAGTCCACCAAGCCCCAACAGCATTAGCATCGCCGTCGTCGGCTCCGGAACCGCTTCGACCAACGCATCGCCGACGTCGGCACCCGCCAGGTTCGTCGACGCGAGGTTCTGGTCGAGAAGGAACTGCCCGAACTCCGGCGACACCAGCAGATTAGCGCCGATCGTCAAGCTGTCAGTCCCTGCATTCAGCGTACTGGGATTCTCGATGTCGAACAGCGTCGCGGCAATACCGGTCGTGCTGGCGACGAAGAAACCGCTGGCATTGCCGCCAAGCGTCCCGGCGCGGGCTCCGTCGAATCCGATCGTGAAGTTGCCTACCTCGACAGCGTCGTTGTTGAAGAAAACACTGCCCGTGTGCTCGATCGTCCCGGAAAACGTGCCCAGAAAATCATCCGAATCGTACGAAAACGTGGTCGGAAGGCTGGCCGCATCGCGCGCGTTGATGCCGAACGCCACCGAATTCGGCAACGAGCCCGGCGAAATCACGTCCGGCGAAACACTCGACAAATCCAGACTCGCCGCCGAACTCAACGTCGCCGTGTCCAACGCCACACTGGTCTGACCACCCGTAATGTCCACCGTCACCGCACTGGCTACAGTTGTAGCCATCAGGAGGGCGGCCGCTCCCACAAACTTCTGCATTATCTTCTCTCCCAATACTAAGAGGGTGAATTGCGGCTACACGAGTAGCCGTTCAGTTACATTTGTAGCCGTGTGTTTTGTGAAAGTCCAAGAAAAATTCGAGAATTCCGGCAAAACGCCGCCAATTCCCGTCGTTAGGACGTTCGAACACGGACGAAATCGGGAAACCGCGACCCTCGGCTACCGACGCGCGACGGCGTCCCAGAAGCGGTCTATGACCAGCTCTGGGCTTGCGGGTCCTCCTCCGCAGCAAAACAGGAAGACGATTGCGGCCGAAACGAACAACTGCAGCCCCTCGCTCGGCGTCAGGTCCCGCTCCTGAATTCGGCGCGCTCTCCAACATGCGCGAACAAAGCACCAGAACCCCAAGACGTTGACGGCGAGCGTCGCGGCGCTCATGTAAACGCCGCGAACCCAATCACCGCCATGCGGCTCGGCCAGATAAGCGAGGCCCACAAAGATCAGGCAAGCGAGGCCCAGCAGGATCCACCCGAAGTCGATCTTGGGCTTCGGTGGGCGGCCGCGTGCATAGCGAATCGATTTGTCGTCCGTCACGTACCCGGACCGGGCCCCGGACTGCACGCGAGTCCGCGCAACAACCAAGTAATCACTGCGATGCCCGCCAACAGCACGACCACCCCAGCGAGCATGGCAACGCGCTGATTGCGGACCGCCTCGGCCTGACGCTCCATCGATAGTTTCATCTGGGCGCGCATCTCGTCGCGGTAGGTCCGCTCGTCAGCCGTCGACGTACGCAGCAAATCGCGAATCTCGCACAACACAGCGTTGGTCTCGTCGTTGTGTTCCATGGGTCCGGCTCCTCTTCGATCAGACCCTATCGCATCGCTTTCTTGACGCCGGCGACAAGCCGTTCCCAGTCGAAGGCCGGGCCGGGATCGGACTTGCCGGTCGTGATGTGGTAGTGGCCGATGAGGCCGGTGTACGCCGAGAGTTCGTCGGCGGAGAGCGCGTCGGTACGCAGGGTACCGTCGGCATCCCGTGGGTAATCGACGCGGATCTCAGGGAGGACCGTGCATAGCGTCGCCGTCAGCTTGACGAGCGAGTCGTACTGGGCATCCGTGAGGTCATATTGCATCAGCTCGCGACCGTTGATCTCCCCGGTGATCACCGCACCCCCTGACGGTCGGCCGACATAGCTCGGCGTTCGCAGGCCGCCATCGCCGGCCCTATCCGGCAGCGTGATCGTCACCTCGCCGCCATCGTTCGTCGCGTACCACTTGTTCAGGGTACTCATGTTCGGATAGGCGCCGATATTGGCGATCTCGATACCGACACTGCGGTCGTTGGCGGTGCCGGCGTGCCAGGCGCGCTCCTTGACGTCGAGCGTCTGGTAGATCGTGCCGTCAATGTCGAGCATGAAATGTACGCTCAATCCGCGCAGGTCATGCAGCACCTCAAAGCATCGGCGCGAATAGCCGCAGACGTCGTAATGCAGTACGAACTGCGTGACGGCCTGCTGCAACGTCGGTAGTGTCCAGCCTTCGGCCCGCACCTGCTCCAGCAACTCCGCCGGCAATCGACGGCGCCAGGTGCCGTAGCGGATGGGCGCATCGCTCACCGGCCGACGCGGCGCAAGCCGATCCGTGAAGCGACATTCCGCACGATAGGCGTCATAACCGCCCGCGTCGGTCCAAAGAACGACCGGCGCTCCAGTGTGAAAGAGCCGACCAGCTACCATGATCTCGTCGCCGAGCCGATCGGCCGGCTGGCCCGGTCGACCATAGGGTGTAGCACAGCCGATGGCCAACATGAGCACGGGCGCAGCCACGGTCAGACGCCGGATTCGAGCGGTGTTGTACACGTTCCGTCCTTTCGTTCGAGTATGGCCGGCGGCGCGCATTGGCCGGAGTAGCCGCTCACGACCGTCACGCGCCGCTACACGTCGATCAAATCCCACTGACGTCGGTGCGCCGCATCAAAAGCGATAGGGCTGCCAGCGATTGGCCTCTTCGAGGATTTCGGGGCCGTGCCGGACGAACTTCCGCCGATCCTTGGCCATGTGCTCCAGACCGAGAAAGGACGGTTCGAACAGCTTGCCCCGGTAGCCGCCGTCCTTCAGCAGCAGGAAATCGTCACATGCCGCCTCGTAGGCCTCGGGATCGCTGTGACGGCGCCCGCCACGCGCGAAGATCACCAGGTCACGGTAACTGTGCAACGGTGTATTCAGGATGCGCTTGCGCTCGTTCCGATAGGTACCAAGGCCCAGGATGTTGGAGGTCGCTTCAAGGAAGGCATCGCCGCAGGCTTCCTGGGTCCGGAGGAAGTGAATTGCGACATCTCGGCGCAGCGTGCGCAGCTCTTCTTTCGTCAGCGGCACGAGTCGCTTCGGCCCCAGGAAGTCCTTCCTGGCGCGTGCGAGGTGCTTTTCGTCGTACTCATCCGGAATCAACAGGACGCCGATCTCATCGAGCATCGCGATCAGCCGGTCGAGGGCAAAACGATTGGGACTGTTATTGAGCGCGACACTGATACGGTCGGGATCGTTCCACTGCGCGAGATTCCGCAACGCGAAGTTCGGCGCATCGAAGAAGTCCTCGTCGTATTCGAGCAGCGATCGCACGGCAATGATGAAGCGTGTCTTATAGTCGCGCGTCAGGCCCTCGTCGCGCCCCGGCGAGTCGGCAATGATCCGGGCCATCATCAGCATCCGCGTCATTGCGGCTTCATGTACGTCCTCCCGCACCGTCCCGGGGAAGCGATTGGGATTGAGCAGCGAAAACGGTTTGCGAACACGTTCCGGGTTCAACGTTTCGAAGATCAGGCCAAACCGCAACCCGGCCAGACGATCCAGCGGATGCTCGGAACTCGAGAGCAGCGGCAATTCGACCTTGCTCTCGTGCTCACGCGTCAGCGGCAGCTTGAAATACCCCAGGTGACGACCCTCTTCGAGGTCCCGTCGCTCGCGCTCGGCATTCGGGAAACGGGCCCGGATCACCAGGTGGGTCATGGTCTTGTCGCTGTTGCGTTGCTCACCCTGGTCGATCCCGGAGAGCGGCGAGGTTCCGGTGGCCCCACTTCCCTGACGCGTGAAGAACGACGAGATCGGCGTAACCATGTTCGGCCGCAGCTCCGTCGTGAAGGATGTCAGGTCGTTGGCCGCACCGAGCTGGGTAGCGCCGGGCGATTGGATGATGTTACCCTGGCTCGAAAAGAAGTTGAGCGTGATGATCGAGTTGCGCTCCTTCTTCTCGACCGCGGCATCCGCCTTGACCTGCAGCTCGCGCTGTTCGAACACTTCCTCGTATACGCGAGCCCCGTGATGCAAACCTGCCTTGCGGCTCTTGTTCTGCTGGAAGTGACGCTGAAGCAGCGCGCGCAGGGCGCCCTCGTCCGTTGCCTCCAGTAGCTGGAGCTTGGTCTCACTCTCAATCAAGGGGTCGCGCATCAGCATCGTCATCAGTACGCTGTCGGTCAGCGCCTCGTTCTCTTCGCGGCTCAACGTCGTGGACGAACCGGGAATCGGCGAGATCTCGAAGTCGTTGATCACCAGCCACGTGCCGGCCGTCGCGCTGATCTCACTAATGGCGCCGGTACCGGTGGCGACGATCAACTGCTGGTCCTCCTGTGAGATCAGCGCCGCCAGACCCTCGTAGGTCTTCGTCTCCGGCCCGACCGGCACGGTGAACTTGGTCAGCACGTCGTCCTTCTTGATCTTGTGCACGATCAGATTGCGCTCGATGCGGTCCCAGAACTCGCGCAAGCTGTCGACGATGTCCAAGGATAGTGAGTGCTCGATCCCGTCCGGGCCGACATAGCTGAACCCATAGCGCTGCTCGCGACCGTCGAAGAAAATGTCGTCCGCCCCAACGGAGAAGGTGCTGCCGATCGTCGTCGCCTCCGGGGCCATCCGGACACCGGGCAATTCCGGCGAGGCAATCGTCACCGGTCCGACGCCGTCCGGGAACGCACCCGTCGCAATCGACCGTAGCGTTGCAAGCTGCAACTGCTGGTTGGCCACGGCCATCAGAGAGTTCAGTCCCAGCCGACGAATCACCGCCTCCGAGTTGAAGCGCTGCACGTCGTGCACGCCCTGCACCTGCGCATTGAGCCGTGACGCGACGGCCCCATTCACGATCTCTCGGTCGGTCAGTCGCACTGCCTCGATACTGATGATGTAATCCTCAGCCATTCGCTTCTCGAGGCCGTCGGCCAGTTCCAGGAACTGAGCCACCATCGAACGCGGCAGGACGATGTCCACGTCACCGAGGTCCGGGTCAAAATGGACGCCTGCCTGATCGAGCGGGTTGGGCGGAGAGAATCCCGACAGCGCCACGCGCGTGTTCAGGGCCTGGACAACCGGTCGCAATCGTTCGATGAACTTCCCCTCCTTGACGATATATGAGTAGCGGCGTGTTTCCTTCAACCACTGCGCTGCCTTACCGGTCGGCGCACCGTTGGTCGGATCCACCACGCCGAGCGCTGCGCCGATTTGTCGGCGGGCCTGCTCTCGCTCGTCCGCCACACGCTCCTCTTCCGCTGCGATTGCCATCAACTGATCCAGCTCACCCTGGGCCAGCAGGCGGTAGTACTCCTCAGACTGACGATCCAGCAGGGGGTCGCCGGAATCGAGCAGCTGACGCGCCGTTTGCATTACCCGCGCCGAGACGCGGATGTATTCGCGCTCGGTAACATCGTGAATCAGGAAACCAGCGATCTCGGTACGCGGTCCGGAGTAGGTCGGCGCCTTCCAGCCATCTACCTGCAGCGCAACCTGATTCTCCGTTTCCACAGGCTTGGAAATCAGGTCGCGGCCCGGATCGAACCGCTGCGGGAAGTGTTCCGCCAGATAGCCCGCAAGCGTTTTCGCCAGCACGCCCATGTTCACCCGTTCCAAGGCGTCACGGGTCGCTCCCGAATTGATGCGAAGTGCCAGCGGCAGCTCATCAGTGTGGTCGAGCAGCAATGCGGTCAGGTCCTCCGCCGTAAAACGCGCCGTGAAGCGGATCGGCGGGTCGACGCGATCTGCCTCACTTGGTTTCAATTGAATCGTTACCGTTTCCGGAGACGGTGCGGGTGCGGTCGGCGGCGCCTCAGATGCCGGCTCGTCCGCACGCACGAGCGACCCCAGGGTCAGGATTGTCAGTGACAGCAGAACGTGACGCGACTGTTGCATGCCTCTTTCTCCCAGCGTCGACGGCTAAAAATTCTCTTACGGCTCGTCGGGCGCTTGCCGCGCTGACGGCTTGCCCGCAGAATCTGGCGCTACAGGTCGTTATGAACATGTCGTGCAAAGGATTGCCGATTTCGGGACCGGAAGGAGCCGGACCATGCGCCGATACCGGGAAATCATAACCGCTTTGCTACCGCTCTCAACGCTTGCCTGCCAACGCGAGCGCCTCGAGCCGTGGAATCCCCAGCCCCAACACGCGCCGGCGGCAGACGTTGACTACGCAAAACCGCTCCCGCCCGGGGCGCTGGCCCTCCGGAAAATCCCCTTGGAAGCCTGGCCGGACCTCTCGCGCGCGTTCGGCGATGACGCCGGCCTCGAAGACGCGATCCGACAGAGCCTCGCGTACTTCGACCGGCCATCCAGTCACGCCCGTTTTCCCTACGGCGAGGTCACGCACGCGCAGGCGCGCGCGTCATTGATCGCGATGCTGGAGATTCTCGATCAGGCGAAGAACGCCCGGAGTTTCGTAGAGCTGATTCGCGCACGGTTCGATCTCTATCAATCCGTCGGCTGGGACGGACGTGGCCGTGTTCACGTCACCGGTTACTACACACCGATTTTCGAGGGCCGACGAACGCGCGATGAGCGCTTCCGTTATCCGCTGTACCGCCTGCCGCGCGACCTGATCAAGGACGAACGCGGACGAACGCTCGGCCGGCGGCTACCCAACGGGCAACTCGTGCCCTATCCCACGCGCGAGGAAATCGACCGATCGCAACTGCTTCGCGGTGATGAGATTGCATGGCTGACCGACCCGTTCGAGGCCTACGTCGTCAACGTGCAGGGGTCGGCCCGACTGCGCCTCGAGACTGGCGATCTGCTCGAACTGGGATACGCCGGCAACAACGGCCATGCCTACGCATCCGTCGGCCACGCACTCGTCGAGGACGGCCGGATTGCCGCCGCCCAACTCTCGCTGCAAGCCATGATCGCCTATTTTCGCCAGAATCCGACCCATGTCTGGCCATACATCTGGAAGAACGACCGCTTCGTCTTCTTCCAGGAGTCGCGCGGCGGACCATTCGGTAGCATCAATGTACCGGTAACGAAGTTTCGTACAGTGGCCACGGACAAGGCCGTATTCCCCGCCGGGTGCTTGGCTTTCCTCGACACCCGTCTGCCCGTCCGATACGAAGGCCGGCTCGTCGATCGTCCGTACTCGGGATTTGCACTCGATCAGGACACCGGCGGTGCCATCCGCGCAGCAGGCCGCTGCGACCTATACTTCGGCGTCGGAGACGGAGCCGCTGAGCTGGCCGGCACGACTGCTGCCGACGGCCGACTGTACTATCTGTTCCTACGCGATGGCCGCACGCCGCGAATGGCTACCAGGCGCTAAGTTCACAGGCCACGAAAGACGCGCGTGCCCCAGCGCGTCAACACTTTCTGCTACGCTTCCATTGCCGGGCGGGGTACAATCCATCGTTTCGACGTGCTTCGCGACCGTAGAGCGGACTACGAAACCAGAGGATGAACAGCCGTGTTTGCCGGAATCGTCGAACAGATGTGCCCCGTGCGACAAGTCGAGCCCGCCTCAGCCGGCGTTCGGCTAGCGGTCGAGCTGAACGACCTGCTCGATTCACTCGCTCTCGGTGCGTCGATCGCAATCAACGGCGTATGCCTCACACTGACCCGTTCGCAGCAGGGCGTCGGCTGGTTCGACGTCGTTCCTGAAACCTGGCGGCTGACGAACCTCGCACGCCTCACGCCCGGGTCGCGCGTCAACGTGGAACGTTCGCTGCGTGTCGGAGACCGAATCGACGGGCATTTCGTCCAGGGGCACGTCGATGGACAAGCGCGCGTCGAGCGCATCGATCGCACGGCCGGCGAATGGAAGAGCTGGTTCCGGCCGACGTCCGCCGCGGCGCTCGAGTTCATCGTCCCCAAGGGCTCCATCACCATCGACGGCGTGAGCCTGACCGTCGTTGACGTACGTGACGGCTGTTTTTCGGTGGCACTCATCCCGACGACGCTCGAACGCACGACGCTCGGCAGTCGCACCGTCGGCGATTCCGTGAATATCGAAACGGACATTCTCGCGCGGCTGGTGATTCACCAGCTCAAGCGAATGGACGGCAATGCCGACGAAGCTGGAATCACGCTCTCGCGTCTCAAAGCGGATGGATTCCTCCATGCCTGACCCGGCCCCGGACAACCCGCTTCCGCTGGTCGGAATCTCGATGGGCGATCCACTTGGCGTCGGACCGGAGGTCATCGTCAAGGCCCTCAACGATCCTGCCCTCCGGCAAAAAGCGCGTTTCGTCATCCTCGGCCAGCACGACGTGCTGGAGTATGCCGCAGACCAAGCCGAGATCCAGCCCTATTGGTGGCGCGAGCCATACGACGGACGCGTCGCCGTTCGCCGCGGGATGCTTGTTGCAGACTTCGATGAGCTTTCGCCGCTACGGGTCAATGGCCAGCGTGAGCCGAACGAAATCGCCGGCCAGGCGTCCTATCGATTCGTCGAGGAGGGTGTCCGGCTGTTGAAAGAAGATCGTCTCGATGCACTCGTTACCGGGCCGATCTGCAAACAGGCCTGGCACATGGCCCGCGTTCGGCTGCGTGGACACACCGAGATGTTGTCCATTCACTTCAACACCAAGCGGGTCACGATGAGCTTCGTGGCCGACGACCTGCGCATCGCGCTCGCGAGCGACCACCTGCCGTTGATGGAGCTGCGAAACACGTTCACCATCGGCCTCGTACATCAGCCGATCGACCTGCTCGATCAGGCGCTGCGTGACTGGTTTGGGATTCGCCGACCGCGCATCGGCGTCCTCGGCCTGAACCCGCACGCCGGCGAGGATGGGCTGCTCGGCGACGAGGAACGCCGAATCATCGAGCCGGCCCTCGCGATGGCCCGCAACAACGGCATCGACGTCACCGGGCCTCTGTCGCCGGATACGGCATTCCTGCCGCACGTTCGTGCGCGTTTTGACGGGCTCGTGGCGATGTATCACGACCAGGGCCTGATTCCGCTGAAGATGACGGCTTTTGATCGCGCCGTGAACGTGACGCTCGGCTTGCCGGTAGTCCGGACATCGCCGGACCACGGGACGGCGTTCGACATCGCCGGCCGCAATCAGGCCAGCCCGGGCAGCATGACCGCCGCGATCGAGCTGGCGATCAAACTGGCAAATCGTCGACGGGAACGGCGCACCACCGCCCCCGAGGACCGCCAGGCATCCACGCCGGCATAGATGGTCGGTCCGGTCACGACACCAGGGTCAGTCACATGCCGAATCACCAATCGCTTTGGGACAATTCCGTAGAGTGGATTTCAAGGAACGCACTGCCGACATTCGGTACGTTTCGCGAACGGAACGTACCTTGCCCACTGTGCCAATACTATTCCCATTCGCCGAAGTTGTTCCTCCTCCGTACATCCCGCGTCGAAAGCACAATCCTGTGCAACGCGATGAAATCTTCTATTGACGCGCCTCCGAGGGCATCAAACTCCAGCTTTACCAACCCCTGCTCAGCGTCTGTGACGGTTGCCATGACGCGGAGATCCCCATCCGGGTGGGCATACAGTTGCATTCCGACAAAGGGACGCAGTACCTCCGGGTCGAATCGCAAGGCACCGCGACCGCGGCCGACAAGCTTCGGCCCCAGGTACATGACCGTTGGGCGATAACGGCGGTAATCGCTCCATACTTCGTAGATGTGTAGCTGCGCTGTCTCTGGTACCTCGTGCAGGTATCGCCGGAACGGGGTCGGTAGCTCGGGTTGACCCGGCCCCGGTACAGAGTACGGCGATTGGACCGCGCCGAACGCCCGAGAGCGCTCATAGTAGTACAACGACTGCCCGCGCCCGGCGTTGCACGCATTGATGAACCTCCAAATCTGCGCGCCTAGCACGACACAGTCGCGCTCGGCCCACTTGAAATAATAGACCGCCGTCCGTGGGATCACGCCGACGTCCGGGTTGACCGCCGTATGCAGGCGAAGTTTGCCGTCCGTTAGCGGCTCAATGCGGCCATAGTCGGAGAAGTCGATGCGGGGAATCTTGAGTGGCGGCGCCGCCGCCCACGCTGGCGCCACATACCCTTCTCGCGGCGCCAGCCAGATCGCAGGCCCGGGCCTGTCCAAGTCCATGTACACGCCAGCCCATGGATGGTCGTCAAGCGTCGCGATCTCCGCCTCAATCGCCGCCCTTTGCTGCGCCGATCGACGTTGCTCGCGTTGACGACGATAGGCCCAGCGCATCTCGACCGTCGAATGCGCCCACGACTGCAGGACGGTCTGACCATGCGCCAATTCGATCAAGCGCCATTCGGGGGTCCACCATATCGCGCCGTAATGAACCGACCACGCCAGCCCCGCCACGAACGCCAGACACGCACAAACGCGTACGCCCCACTTGCGCAACCGATACAGCCTTCCCAAACGATGGATCCGCCGAAGTTCACACCCGCACTCCGGGCAAACACCGACGTCCATCGGATACGCGCACCGCGGACAATACCCCTGGGGTGTGTACGAGATTTTTGACGAAGTCCCCATTTCCCAATGATAAGCGCGCACCGGAACCCAATTTCAAGAGCTCGCACGGCTGATTTCAGCCGCGAAACTTGGCCGGTTTTTCGGTCTGAACCGTCATTCCGTCCGTCACATCGGTGGCTTTGTGTGGCGGCGTGATCGTGACCTCGACTTGGACCTCGACACCGGCTTCCTCTCGAACGGTCGCGGTCAGTTCGTCCCCGCGTTTCGTCCGTCCATAGAACTTCATGCCAAGGAACGTCGAAACATCTCCCCGTGACAGTTCGATCACCGCGCTCCCGGTCTGAACGCGGCGCGATTCGCCGGCGACGAACTGCTTGTCCGACGGCGTCGACGACAGCGACAACGAACGAATTCGTGCGCGCAACGGCTGTTCATGGAGAAAGCGATCGTACGGCGACGGCAGGATTGGCGGCGACAGCGGCATAAATGCGGTCGGCGCCTGATTCGTGCCGTTGAACGTCATCCGGAAATAACACTCCGTCGGCAGTCGATGCCCTCCGTTGTACGCGTTGATGAACGCGAGCATCTGATCCGTCGGCACGGCACAACGTCGTCCGTCCCACCAGAACAGCGTCAACTCGGGAAACGTCTTGACATCGATGATCGGATCGACTTCGGAGCGCAGTGCGAGCACGTCGGTCCGCGGTTCCGTGACCGTACCGTAATCGAAGAACATCCGTCGGGCCGGCGACGACAGTCCGCCGTCGGAACCCAGGTAGCCGGACGTCGGGGTCAGGCTCAACATCGTTCCCATTTGCGGGAACACCCGCGTGTAGATCCCTGCCCATGGATGCATCGGCAGTTGCTCCAACTCGGCCAGGATCGCCGTCCGACGCCGCATCGTTTCCTGTTGCTCCCGACGGGAGCGTCGCGCCCAGCGCTCGTCGAGAATTCGCTGGGCCCATGCCTTCAGCACGCTGTCGCCGTCGGCCAGCGCGATCAGATGGTCTTCGGACCAGTAGCGCGCAATGCTGAACTGCCCGCCCCACAGTGCGCCTCCGAGAAGCAGCACTGCTATCGCGAAGCGCACGATACGGTCCTTGAACTGCCGACGCCCCGGATGCCGATCGACCTTCTCGGACACGAACCCGCACTCGGAGCAAACGCCGGCATCCATCGCATAGGCGCAACGCGGGCAATACCCGGCCGGAACGTAACGGCGTGCATCACCCGTGTCGTCGTGCGCTGCGCGATTGGTCTGCGGCGCAACTTCTTCGACCGGTGGTTCCGCGCCGGACGCGCGCTCGGCTGTCGACGGATTCTCCTCCATCACCGCATGATACGCCGATTCACCCTAGCCGCGGCAAGAACGCGGTCGACGGAGTCAGGTTCGCTTGACGCTACGGATGTCCTTGTCGTGAATGAGCGCCTGCTGGATCCGCAAGAGGTCGTCTTCGGCCCCAACGAGCGAGACGTCGTAGGAGTAGCCCTCGAGCGTCTTCTGGAAGTGCCGATAGCGCATCTTCAGTCCGCTCTCGCGAAGCAGCCGCTCGACACGCTCCGCCGCGTCTTCAGAGGCGATCGTCTTGATATGCAGTCGTACGGTCGTGTAGTAGCGGATAATCCAGGACTCGATCGTCGCGAATGCGAACAGAATGACCGCCGTCCCACTCGCCGCGAGCAGGCCCACCCAGCGGAAGCCCGCGCCGAACGCCATCCCGATCGCTGCTACCACCCAGATTGAAGCAGCAGTGGTCAGCCCGCGCACCCCGCCCCGCGCGTGAATGATCGAACCGGCTCCGAGAAAACCGACACCGGTTACGATCTGCGCTGCGATCCGAGTCGGGTCGCCGATCCGTCCCGGGACGTCTGCGAGATAATGTTCGGGGATTCGAATGGAGAGCAAGGTGAACAGCGCCGCGCCGAAGCAAATCATGATATTCGTGCGGAAGCCCGCCGGTTTGTCGTGCAGCTGTCGTTCGAGCCCGACCAGACCCCCGGCCAGGATCGACAGCAGCAGGTCGATGAGATTAGCGCTACTGATCATTCCCTCAACCGCCGACGCCCTCACTGCTGAATCCGTACTTTTCTTCGACGCGCGGCGCCTCTTCGTTCGGCGCCAACTGCGGCTGTTCGTGCATCGTGCCCTTCGGCTGGTTGAAGAACCATGCCACGAGTGCCACGACGCCGACCAGTATCAGCAACAGGACGATCAGGTTGGCCGTTTTCGACATGAAATTCTGCTCCGTTCCATTTGACGCCCGGATGAGCCGGTCGTCAGGTACCCTGCGGTCGCAGCGGCGCGACGCCGGCCGTTACACGTCCAGGTTCTTCACGTGGATCGCGTTTGTTTCGATGAAACTCTTGCGCTTGGCGACATCGTCACCCATGAGAATACTGAAAATGCGCTCCGTCTCCACGGCATCGATTTCGTCCTGATCGGGATCATCCTCCTGTTGACCGATCTTTACTTCGCGCAGCACACGGTTCTCCGGGTTCATCGTCGTTTCCCAGAGTTCTTCTTTGTTCATCTCGCCCAAACCCTTGAACCGCTTCACCTCGCGGCCGCGCGCACCAAGCAAGCGGATTCCCGCCGGCAGCTCGAACAGGTTGTCCAGTGGGTGCTCATCGCCATCCTTGATCCGCAGGACGAAGACGGCCGCCGTGAGGTCGCCGGTCACCGTCTCCTCACGCGCCAGGAACAGGTCGTCAACCGAGAAACCGAACGCTTCCAGCCCCGCGAAGGCCTCGCGAAGCGCTACTGCCTCCGTAAGCTCGTGCCTGGCGCTGCCAATCTGCTGCGCCTCCAGCGTATCACGGAACTGGTCTGCCTCGGCGGCAGTCATGAAGAAATGATCCTCACTTGCGGTCGCGATCCGGATCACGGGCAACTCGCCTTCGGCGTTGCGACGCTCCACATAGCTCCGAAACGGAATGCCGCGGCGCCCGAGCGTCCGACTCTGCCGATCGATGCGTTCCAGCAATCCGAGCAACTCGATCAGCCGCTCCTGCTCCAGAACCTGCGGCGCTTCGTCACCGCGACGAACCTCCAATCGGGTTCCCTGGATTCCGTAACGGGCCAACAAGCGGTTCAGTTCTCCTTCGTCAAGCACGTACTCGAGCTTCTTGCCCTTCCCCACGCCAAACAACGGCGGCTGTGCGATATAGATCGCCCCGTGCTCGATCAGCGGGCGCATGTGGCGGAAGAGGAACGTCAGGAGTAGCGTTCGAATGTGGGAGCCGTCGACGTCGGCGTCGGTCATCAGGATGACTTTTCCGTAGCGCAACTTGCTGATGTCGAAATCTTCACCAATCCCGGTCCCGAGGGCCTTGATGATCTCCAGAATCTCCTCGTGACTGAGGACCTTGTGCAACCGGGCCTTCTCTACGTTCAGGATCTTGCCGCGGATCGGTAGAATCGCCTGTGTTCGCGCGTCCCGATGCCCTTTCGCAGACCCGGCCGCCGAATCTCCCTCGACGATGAAAATCTCCGTTTCGTCCACGTTTCGGCTGGAGCAATCCACCAGCTTGCGGGACATGCCGGCGCCACTCAGCGCCGACTTGCGCGCGGTTTCCCGCGCCTTGCGCGCTGCTTCGCGGGCCTGAGCGGCCTGAACTGCCTTGCCGACAATCCGCTTGGCTTCGCTCGGATGTTCCTCCAGATAGGTCCCCAGCAACTCGTTGACGGTCGTCTCCACGAATGTTCCGACTTCACCGTTGCCGAGCTTCGTCTTGGTCTGCCCTTCGAACTGCGGTTCCGGTACTTTCACGGAGATGACGGCCGTCAGCCCTTCGCGCACATCATCGCCCGACGGCGTCGGGTCGTTGCTCTTGAAGAGATTGCTCTTGCGGCCGTAAGCATTGATGCAGCGCGTCATCGCGCTGCGAAAGCCGGAAAGGTGCGTTCCACCTTCGATCGTATGGATATTGTTCACGAAGCTGACGACTGATTCGGTGTAACTGTCGGTGTACTGTACCGCTACCTCCGCGATCAATCGCTGCTCCGGGTCCTCGCGGGTGAAGTAGATGATCTGATGGACCGCTTGCTTGCCGTCATTCAAATGCTCGACGAATTGTTGAATACCGCGATCGAAGTGAAACTCTTCCTCCCGATCATCGCGGTCATCGCGAATCCGGATCTCGAGCCCGGCGTTGAGGTAGGCCAGTTCCCGCAAACGGGTCGCCAGCTTATCGTATGAAAAGTGAGTATCCGGGAAGATCTGCCCGTCGGGCTTGAATACGATCTTGGTCCCGGTTTGCTCGTGGTCCCCGACAGTCTGTAAGCCTTGTGTCGTCCGACCACGTTCGAACGCCATCGTCCAGATCTTGCCCTGACGACGAACTTCAGCTCTCATCCACTCGGAGAGGGCATTCACCACGCTGACGCCGACACCATGCAACCCACCGGAGACCTTGTACGAGTCCCGATCGAACTTCCCGCCGGCGCCAAGGGTCGTCAGACACAACTCCATCGCCGACTTGCCGTAGCCGGCCTTTTCATCGACCGGAATACCTCGGCCGTTGTCCGCGACGCTCACACTCCCGTCAGCCCCGAGCACCAATTCGATCCGGGTACATGCCCCAGCCATCGCCTCGTCAATCGAGTTATCGATCACCTCGTAGACCAGGTGGTGCAACCCGCGTGGACTGATGTCCCCGATGTACATGCTGGGCCGCTTGCGCACATGCTCGATGCCCTCCAGCACCTGGATCTTGCTGGCATCGTAACTGCCCTGCGGATCTGCCGAGCGCTCGTCGGGCGCCGGCATCGCCTGAGCATCGGTTGCATCGATCTGACTCATCTATCTTCCATCCCGCTGAGGGTCATTCGCACTTGACGCGCCTGCGGCACCCGCCGAAGCAGCAAGCGCTGCAACGCCGAATGCTGCCGACGAACCTCCGCCAGCAGCACGGGGCTGTCGACTTCGATTTCGATCAATTGCCGCCGAACGCGCGACACCCGTGCTTCCCGAAGCCAGTCCGGCTCCGCAATCTTCTCCCAGACTGCCTGGACCTGTGCCCGCAGTCGACAAGCCTCCGCCCACTCACCGAGCTGCACGTTCACCGCGCGGTCGCCAAACAGGCACCGCGGCAGCTTGCTTTCAATCTTTCGCTGGTGATCGTTTACCAGCGTCCGTTCAAATTGCCCGCTATTCATCGTTCGGTCGCCCGAGCCGCACTATCCGATCGAGACCGGCATCAGCACGTACAGAAACTCGTCCTTGCTGCCACCCGACAGCAGCCCCGGCTTGAAACTTTCCTTCAGTTCGATCGTCAACCGGTCGTAGCTCACAACCTTCAACGCATCCATCAGGAAGTTGGGATTGAATCCGATATCGATGGCCGGCCCGTCATACTCCACCGGCAACTCGACGCGTGCCTCGCCTTGCTCCGGGGACGACGATCGAATCGTCAACCGCTCCGGCTCGAACATCAGCCGAACGGCCCGCGAATCCTCCGTGGTCAACAGGTTGGCCCGTCGAATCGCCGCGTAGAATTCCGTCCGGTCGAAGGAAGCTTCCTTGTCGCAGTCTTGCGGGACCACCTTCTCGTAGTCCGGGAAAGTCCCTTCCACCAGCGCCGCCGCCAAGACCCGACCATCGCCGCGCAGGAGCACCTGATTCGGCAAGACTTTGACCTCGAGTCCGCGCGGAGAGTCTCCCTTGGTCGTCGGAAACACATGACTCAACAGATGCAACGCCTTAGACGGGATGATCGCATCGAAGTCCCCCGTGCTCGACTCCACGACCGGGCCGCCTGCTTTCGCCAGGCGCCGACCGTCGGTGGCGACCATCAGGATCCGTTTCTTCTTCTTCTGCCACAACACGCCATTGATTGCATAGCGGCTGGTTTCGCGCGCGGCAGCGTAGATCGTCAGATCCACCATCCGTCGGAATTCATTGCCGTCGACGACCAGATCAGCCGCATCCGTAAAGTCCGGCACCGGCGGGAAGTCGCTGACCGCCTGCACGAAGAGCTTGAACTCACTCCCCTCGCCACGGACCACACAGTGCCGGTCGTCGGCCTCCAGGGTCACCTCCGCATCCGGCAATTCACGGATAATGTCGTGAAGCCGGGCAGCCGAAACCACTGTTTCTCCACCCTCAGTGGACGTTAGACAGGGCACGCTGATGCGCAGCCCGACCTCTCCGTCGGTACCGCTCAGCTCGAGCCGCTCGCCATCACACGCCAGTTTGACACAAGCCAGGATCGGTTTCGTCGTCCGACCGCTCGTGACGTGCGCGACCGCCCCCAGCCCATCCTGGAATTCGTGCCGCGGAAGCGTAACTTTCATGCAGCTCTCCGGAGAACCTTTACACTCCAGCCCCGTCACTCACGGGTACCCCATCAATCATCTCGACCACAGCCGCCTGTCAGCACGACCAGCACTTGCTCCTCAGCCCCTGGAACACCAGACCGCCGGAGCAATCGACCAACGCATCGGCGCCCCCATAGGGCACCTGGACCGGCGTTTGCTCTAACTGGATATTGTACGTCATACAGCCCCAGGTGACTACCAGGTGGGCCCTAGCCCCGTTCAGCGTTCCACTTCCCCAGAGCGACAGTTCGACCGGTCAGGCTACGCCGAGCCGAACACTCGAACGTCATCACGATCCGTCAGCCGTCGTTGTTGCTGTCATTTGTCTGATGCAGTCCATCTGACGATCATTCGATGGCCGCCTGTTACGAACGACTGCTTGTCTTACGATTGATCTATGAATGAAAAAAGAGTTCACCGTGTTCATATTCTACGCTGTCAATTGCGTCAACTCGGGACCAAGTCGCACGTAACCGACTAGTGTCAATGAAGTTGCCGGAACGAACAACTGTCATTGGGGAAGCGATCGTCTCGTCGTGAGCGGCAGGCCGGACCGCCCGGCGCGGGGGCGCTGGCTCGTTTCGAACAGAGCGGACAGATCGCTTCGGTGCCAACGAACGCTACTTCGTCAGCAGTCGTCGGGAAAGTTCCTGGATCGTATCAGCGTAACGGTCATCCTGCTCGCAGTCGGTTTGGACGACCCGCTCGGCATGGATGACCGTGGAGTGGTCGCGGCCGCCAAAGTGCGCGCCGATCTCCTCCAGGCTGAGAGGGGTGAGTTTCCGGGCAAGGTACATCGCAATCTGCCGGGGTTGGCTAATCGACCGTGTGCGCTTCCGGCCGAGGAGATCCTGCGTGCGAATGCCGAAATGTTCGCAGACGGTTTGCAGGATGTCGCTGATCTGCAACGGACGCTGATCGCGGCCATCATATGACGGGAGAATCGCCCGTGCCGTTTCGAGGTTCATGGGTTTCCCACCCAGCTCGGTCTCGGTAATCAGCTTGGTCAGCGCACCCTCCAACAAGCGGATATTGGCGTCTACGCGCTCGGCGATGTAGTCCAGTATCTCCGCCGGGATCTCACAGCCCCGCAGGCGGGCTTTCTTCTGGAGAATCGCCTGTCGCGTCTCACGGTTCGGCGTGTCAATCTGCGCCACGAGCCCCCAATTGAACCGGCTGATGAGCCGTTCCTCGAGGGTCGGAATCTCCGACGGCGGCGAGTCGGCGGACAGTATGATCTGTCGACGGCTCTGGTAAAGCGCGTTGAATGTATGAAAGAGCTCTTCCTGGCTGGATTCGCGGTTCGCCAGAAATTGAACGTCGTCAATGACCAGCACATCACACTTGCGGGCGCTGTTGCGGAATACGGCCAGACGACCGGTCTCGATCGCGCGAATGAAATCGTTGACAAACACCTCACAGGAAACGTAAGCCGCTGTTGCCCCCGGGTTGACCCGCTGAAACTGGTCACAGGTCGCCTGGAGCAGGTGCGATTTTCCCAAACCGGAGGCACCGTGAATGAACAGCGGGTTGTACAAGGTACCCGGCTGCTGGCAGACGGCCCGACAGGCGGCATGGGCAAGGCGGTTCGACGGGCCGACTACGAACTCATCGAACGTGTAGTCCGGGTTCAGATCCGTTTGACTGAGGCCCGGTTCACTCGTGGCGAGGACGCCGCCGCCCGCGAGCTCGCCCTCGCTCAGGAATGAAACGGTGACCAGATGACCGCTGATGGCCATCGCCGCCTGAACGAATGAATCCGTGCAATGGTCGCGCAAGTAACGGGTCTGGGCGGACTCGGGGACGACGACCTGTAGTTGGCCGCCGGAGAGTTGCAGGGGTTTGAGGTCCTCGAACCAGGATCGGTACAGATGCGGATGATCGCTCCGCACCGTTCGCAACAGTGCATCCCAAGACAAGGTGTCCGTCGACACTGCCGCTCCTCTCCCCGCCGGGGACTAGAGCAGAGCTACCCTCACCCAACCACGGACGGCGGCTCACCTGTCTCATCGAGCGTGCGCCACCCAGGGGTTAATCGCTCTACCGGATCCTTCCCTATCGGTTCCGAGGATCCTCCGTTACCTCGTGCTCGAACGTCCCGGACGTGACATCGTCGACCAGCTCCCGCAGCAGCGACGTGGCGTAGCACCCCCGAGGGAGTTCAAAGCAAAGCAGAAGATAGGGCCCGCGATCGTCGGCGCCAAGCGCAATCGTGGCGTCGTCACCAATCGGGAATCGTAGCGGTCGGCGTGCGCCCTTGACGCGCGCCGATCCCGTTCGAAAAGACTCGGTCGTAAGTCCTTCCGACGCAAGAAGCTGGGATTCCAGCGCGCCGGGAACGCCGCTTGCCTCCGTCATCCGGTAGCCAAAAAGCGGTCCGGTCGCGCTAATCTCGAAAGCCTGCGCCCGTGGCTGCTCAACACCCGCATCCTCCACGTGGAAGACAGCACCATTCCGGTGAACCCACGCCAGATCGCCCGGCAGAAGCTGCCCAAGCGTTCCGGCCGTCAGTCGATCACCGACGACGCGATTGAACAGCCAGGACTGATACGCACTGATGAACAAGCTGCGCGTCGCGCGATCGACGGCACGGAAGGCGCGCCGCTTGCGCCCCGATTGTTGTAACGACCGGAGTACCCGCTTCTCGTCGCGGAACATCCCGGGCCAGCGCTTCGCAGCTTGCTCGTAATCGCCAGCTTCGTACAACTCCCGCGCGCGGAGCACATCGCCACGGTCATGCTCGTTGGGACGGCCCAGCAGGAAATCAGTCGCGTCTTCGAGTTGATCGTGGATGATCGCCTGGCCGATTTTCCAGGAGTCGCCGCGCCCGCCAAACCGCTGCTGCCCAAAGTAGTTCGGTACGCCCGCCGTCCGCAGAAAAGCGAGTGCGTCCTGCAACTCCGCGAGTCGGCTGGGGTCCGTACCACGGATCCGAATCGCAAAGCGGTTGCCACGAAGATGGCCGAGCTTGAGCTTGTTGCGATGACGTGTCGTATCAAGCACGGAGATGCGCGGGATCGAGAGCGCTTCCAGTCGCGCGGGTTCGATGTGCTCCACCGAGAGCCACTGTCGCGTGACCGCTTTCGCGTCCTTCAGACCCGCGTATCCGATGTCTCGAGGGCGAACACCGAGCGCGCGAGCCACGTCCCGTACCGCCTGCAGTGTGCTCAGACCGCGCTTCTCGAGCCAAAAATACGTATGCGTTCCCGATCCGTCGGCGGGATAGAGCGCCAGTTCCTCAACGACGAAGTCGTCGTAGTCCAGCTTGATCGCACCCGGCGGTCGTTGCAACGTCAGCAATCGTGGAAGGTCGTCGGGTAACGGCATCGCGTCCTCTTTGGAACGTATTACGGTCAGGGCGGCGGTGAAGATACGCCCGACCTCAGGCCCCGACAACCCGCGCGTCGTTTATCAGACCCACACATTTCTTTTCGACGCTTCGCGGAAACGAATGGAAGACTCGAATGAAGGGAACTCTCCTCCGGAGATGGGCACGCACCATGGCCGCGCGACCGCAAAAACTCTCGGACCGCCGCGACGAACGTCAGCGGGACGACGATGGCTTCACCAAGCCCACTGTTCTGACACGCAAGTCAGTACGCTTCGCCAGCGTCTTGTCGCTGCTGCTCATCGTTTATGGGACACTCGGTCCGCTCGGAATCGCGCTGGATGGCTGGCTACGAATGCCCACGAGTTGGTCGTGGGTGCCGGCTTGGGAGCCGACGGATCGAAACGACGTCTTCACCAACCTGATGGTGTACCTGCCGGTAGGCCTTGCCCTCCGGCTGCTCATTCGTCGACGTGGCGCAGCCGGGCTCGGGGACTTCCTCGCGGCGATGTTCGCTACAGTTCTGCTCAGCTACGGAACCGAGCTATTGCAGCAGTTCATGCCCGCCCGTGTTTCGAACGGATGGGACATCGTGTTCAACACGATCGGCGCTGCGGTCGGTGCACTCTTTGCCCCCTATTTCCAGCAGACGGTGCGAAATACCCATGCAAAGGTATTCTCGCGCTACCAAACGAACAGCTGGGGGGTATTGGCGATCATGACCGGTGTGGTCACCAGCGGGCTGATGGTCATTCCGCTTGATTTTACGACGCCCTCGGTCGAGATCGAGCTCGACCGCGACCTCGATCTGGTCGACGTCCGTCGATTCGGCATGTTCCTGGTGCTGGGCTTCGCGCTCTATGCCCGCGCGGCGCAACGGGCGCTACGGCCGGCCTCGGCCCTGCGCGCTTCGATTGGCGCGGTCGCCTTCATGTCGATGGGGCTCGAGCTGGCCCAGATCTCGCTCGCGTCACACGAGTGCGGGTTGCTGGATATCTTCATCGCCTTCCTCGGGGGCGCTGCCGGTTGTGGCGTCGCGTGGAAGTTCGTCGAAGGCGGCTTGATCCGTGCTGCATGGCTCGCGGATGCGGAAGAGGACCCCGGCGGCATTACGCTATCACCGCGCGTGAAACAGACGTTGGTTTACGGAGCGCTCGTCGCCGGGTTGCTGGCGCTATACATCGTCTCGATCGACGCAGCACAGGAAGCCGTCAAACGGACGGAATCGCTTACGGTCCGCTGGATTCCGTTTCAAGCGCATTTCATGATGCCGTTTCACAAGGTCATCGCGCACGTGATCCAGGCAGTAACGCTCTATCTGTTCCTGAGCCTCCTGAGTCTGGCATTCGGGCGCGGATTCGGCGGGCTGCTTGGCCTTCTGCTCGTGATGGGGCTATCGGTCTTGATCGAGGCCTACACCATGTTCCGTTTCGGCTCGGTCGCGGACGTGACCGGTCCGCTGCTGGCGTTGGCCGGCTGGTTCCTGGCGCAGCGCTGCTGGCGCGCCATGCAACTCGTCTACAACCCCGCCGACAAGCCGCACCGCGCCGCGGAGACCTGAGACGCGGCGAGACTCGCCCAGTTCAGAACGATTCGCCCAGGAAGAACGCGCGCGCCATCCGTTTCGACATCTGCTGGTTGTTGAAGATCAGCGGGACCAACAGCGAGAGGTCCGTGTTGGGCATCTGGAGGTATGTTGCGAGTTCGTGGCGCCAGGCCCGACTGAATTGTTGCAGGGCATCCTGCAGCAGGTCCGCCTGGAGCGCGTCGGCAACGATCTCGGCTGCAATGATTCCGGACCGCAAGGCCGGAAAGTAGCCTTCGCCGCTGAATGCGCAAACGAACCCGCCGGCGTCGCCCACGAGCAGGCAATGCTTGCCGACGTGCGTGTCGAGATCGAGGGCACCGCCGGCCAGCCCGGCCAGCGGGCGTAGCGATTGGTGGTCGGGCGTCCCGACCAGTCCCGCCGTTGCACAACGATCGGCCAGGGTTGCGAGTTGCTGCTCGACGGGGGCGTCAATGGCATGGCTGATGAGCGTGAGCTGCGCGGCCTGACCATCGCAAACACCGACACCCATCTGAAACGCACGATCGACCCCCGGCATCAGCCATACTTCGGGAGCGTCCCCGGCTGCGCAACGGATCGTCGCAGCTTGGCCGCGTTGCTCGTTGGCCGCGGCAGTACGGACGCCACAAAGTGGCGCCGCGACCGAACGTGCGCCGTCGGCGATGACCAGTACGTCGGTCACCAGCACTCGATCGTCGGCGAGTGTCAACTTCACGCCGCGCTCGTGCTGCTGAATGTGCGCAAGTGTGCCGCGCACGCAGGCGACGTCCGCTTTCGCCGCCGCCGCCCCGAGTTTCTCGACCAGCTCGGCGTGGTCGGCAATCGAGACGGCGATGTCCGGGTCGTCGACATCGACGGTCCGTTGCAGATCCCACGAGCGCAGCGCGTACCGGCTGGGTGCCGATACCGACTGCAATGTCGCGGGTGAGGTACCGAGGGTATCGAGAATCGCGGTGGCGCTGGGGCCCAGCCAGGCGGGGAACGATGCCGGGGGCGCGTCGTCGAGTGTCACCAATGCGGTACGTACGCCGGCGCGGCCCGCCGTGATCGCGGCGGCGCAACCCGCCGGCCCGGCGCCGAAGACGACAAGCTGATAGTGGTCCTCTGCGGTCACAATCTCGGCCCGCCCCTGACTACTACTTCATCTTCTCGTACAGATACTGCTCGGCCCGGCTGAATCGCTGAAACGCGTTCTGCAGCTCGGCTTGAACCGCACGCACGTCTTCTACCGAAGCGCCGCGCCCGGCCTTTCCGGCGGATATGATCGCTTCGAGTCGCATCGCCGTATCGTCCAGCGCCGTTGCGGCCTGCGCGAAGTTACGTGCCGCTTCGAACACGGACTGCTTGTCCTGCTTCCACTTCTCCGGTCCCCAGATCAGCCGCGAGGGGTTGAGATACAGCTCTTCGCTGGTTCGTCGAAGTTCGGTACTCATGACCTTTACGTTCTCGAGCGTGCTGTTGATCGCCGGGCCGTTGGCGACGACCAGGTTGCGCCCGGTGGCCGCAACGTCCTGCAACTCGTTGAGCGTTCCCGTGACGGCGTCCATGGCGGTGTGCACCTTACCGAGCAGCGCACCGGGGTTCTGCGGATCAAACTCGCCGACCAGCGCCGGCAGCAACTCGGTCCGCACCGTTGCGGTGGTGGCCTGTAAGTTCCCGACCGTTTCTTCGATGCGTGGCCGGGTGGCGCTCAGCATCGCAACGGCTTCGCCAAGGCCGACATCGAGCTGGTCGAGGAGCGTGTGGAGCTTTGCGACCATACTGCCGGCATCCTCGGCCCCCATCTGCTCACGCAAGGCACCGGTCGTGCGATTCAGGTCATCGAGCAAGCGGTGAAACTTGGCGAGAATCGTACGTTGTTCATCCGGACTCATCTGGACCCGCAACTGGCCGGTAATCGCCTTCACGTCGTCGAGGCTGGCGCCAATCTTGAAGGTGAGCGAGCCCTCTCTTCGCGGGTCGAGGAGCAACTCGACCTGGTCGACGAGCCCGCCGTCGCCGAGCATGCGCTCGGAAAGCTGCCCGATCGCGGCGCCAAAGCTCGCCGGTGGCTTGCCGATGATGGGTTTGCTCGGATCGAACGCGACTCCTGGCGTTCCGACAGCGAGAATATTGACGTAGCCCGTGCCTCCGACGGCAGGCTGGTTGGATCCGATCCGGCAATCGCCGTAGAGCGGCACGCTGTTCTCGATACGCGCACCGACGGTGATCATGGTCACCGGGCCCTGCGGGTCCTGAGGGTCCTCGACCTCCGCGACACCCACGGTCTCGACCTTTCCGACCTCGATCGCGTTGGCCAGCATCACGGCGCTACCGGGTTTCAGCGGGACCATGCCCGCTTCGTGTGGAAAGTGAATCTGGATCATCCGCGACGGTGATTCCCAGCCCGCATACAGAAAGAAAAACGTGCCGAGGAAGATCGCGGCCATCATGATTACGGTGATCCCCAGCAGGAAATCATGCCGCATGCGAGTCATGAGCAACCTCTTACGCCGACGTGACGATCGCGGCAGACATCATTCACTGCCCGGAACGCCGCCAATAACCGGCAGCGACTCGCGCACGGGCGTCTGCGGTGCGGTCGCCGCGCCCAATCCGGTCACGCGATCGAACAGGTGGATTCGAAACGCATCGAAGACTTTTCGCAACCGTGCCGATGGCTGGGCGGTGAAGCCCAACGTCTGGGCGTCATGCGGTGCCTGAATCCGCGCCATGCGCTTCCAACCCCTGTTCATTCCATAGACGAACAGGGCGGTCGTCAGCGAGCGCGTCCGGACCAGCGTCCGCAGCGCCCGTTTGATCACCCACGGCGAGCGCGCCGCCGCGTGGCGCAGTTCGAAAATCGCCTCATCCAGTTCGCGGGGCGTCATCTGTCGCGGTTGATAAACCGTCTCGACAAAGGTGTAGCGCTCCCAGTCCAGCGGGTAGTCCTCCGCGATCAGTCGGCCTTCCATCTTGAACCGGTCGTACATCTTGGTGCCCGGCAACGGCGTCAGATTGGTGATTTGGATGATGTCGATACCCATCTGCACCGCCATCATCGCGGTATCCGCCACCGCCTGCGGCGTGTCCTGATCGGAGCCGATGATGAAACCGCCGAAGACCGCGATGCCCGCTCGGTGAAACCCGTCGACGAGCTGCTGGTAATTCTCGAGGTTCTTGCGATTGATGCCCTTGTGATATTCCTTGAGCGTCTTCTCGTTGAAGGTCTCGAAGCCGACCAGCATGCCGCGGCAGCCCGCCTTGTAGGCCAGCTCGAGTCCCTCGGGGTCGCCGCCCATGTTGATCGTCGTCTGGCTGAACCAGAGCCGCTTCTTGCCGCGCTTGATGATCTCCCGCAGCAGCTCCTTGGCCCACTCGGCGTGTTTTTCGCCGACGCCGAAGAAGTTGTCGTCGACCACGAAGATGAATCGCTTCTGCGTGGAGTTCCACTCGTCGAGAATATCCTCGATCGGTCGGCGACGGATCGGCGCGCCGTTGAACTTGGTGACCGAGCAGTATTCGCACCCGACGGGGCAGCCGCGCGAAGTCTGGATGGCCGAAACGTCGTAACGACCGTTGATGGCGTTGAGGAACTGGTTGGCGCGACCGAAGCCTGTGCTTTCCAGATCACTCAGTTTCCCGTGGTAGCGAGACTGCATGCGGTGCTGGTCGGCGTCTTCGATGATCTGCGGCCAGATCTCGTCGCACTCGCCGATCGCTACCGCGTCGAAATGCTGCCCGGCCTCATCCGGACACGCGGACGCGTGCGGCCCGCCCATGATGGTCTGAATCCCCTGTCGTCGACACATTTCGGCGATCTCATAGGCCCGCGTGGCGCCACTCGTGTAGGACGTGATGCCAACGAGGTCATAGCGGTCGCGTGTCAGCAGCGTCTCGGTGGCGTCAGTGCCGAAGACTTCGTCAATGATGTCTACCTCGTGGGGAGCGGGGACGCCCTGCGCCAGCACCTGCAGGCCCAGCTGTGGAATATAGCTGCCGACCGTGTGGTACCCTTGCGATCGGCGAGAGATCGGATTGACGAGCGCAATTCGCATGAAACAGCCTTTCCCGAGCGGGCGAACCGCCACGACGGGATCGTCGCGTTCCGCCGACTGGTGGTGATTCCGAGCGTTGACCGCACGTCCGTGGGTCAATTCGTGCCTGTGAGCGGAAGCCGCTCCGCGGAAGGGCCGCGCCAGCGCTACCCGTCCCAATACCCATTTACAATAGCCGGGGGATTGTACTCGCAAGCGAGCGGTCGCAACACCCGAAATGCACGCAACGGACGATCGGGAATTGCTGGCTGATGTGCTGTTCGAAGTCGGCGGGGAGCCGACTATCTGCCCAGCGAGCGGATTCGCTCGATGACGTCGCTGATATCGTCGATCTTCAGTCCGAAAAACTCGCCGACCTTGACCGCGGAGCCCTTGCCGATCAAGCGGTTGTTGATCATCAGCGAGAGCGGTTCGTCCACGCCCTTGTCGAATTCGACGATCGAGCCGGTCGCGAAGTTGCGGATCTTGGAGACGGTCATATGCCGCGAGGCCAGCTGGACGATCACCGGAACGCGAATCTTGAGGATCCGTTGCAGTTCCGGCTGATTGGGCAAGGAAAGCTCCCGCGATTCGGCCGCCTTGGGGCGGCTCGGACCCTGTGAAAGATCGCCGGCCTCGCTCAGCAAGGCATTGATTTCGTCCTGATCAATCAACATGGCAGAAAATGCGCCTCCGTGCCCGACAAGTTCCTATTTCTGCTATCGGTCATCCGGTCGGTAGGCTGCAAGAGGCTTCAACCCGAGGCATCGTCCGACGACGAATCGTGCTCCCCCTCGGTCCTTGTGACGTTGGACATGAGCATGGCCAGCGGACGGGTGCTGTCCATGTTCTCGAGGATGATCTTGAGCGTCACGATCAGCGGGGCGGACAGGATCATTCCGGGCACGCCCCAGGTGTAGCCCCAGAACGCGAGCGAGAGCAGGATCATCAGCGGGCTGACGCCCAACCGCTGGCCGAGCAGCTTGGGTTCCAGATAACTTCCAGTCACCTGTTGGGCCAGGAACAGCAGGAGCGCAATCGCCGTCGGCGTGCCGATCGACTCGAACTGCACGATGCTCATGGCGACCGCGAGCAAAACCGCTGCGAGACTGCCCACGTAGGGGATGAAGTTCATGAAGAACGTCACCAGGCCCAGGATCAGATAGAACCGGACTTGAAACATGAACAGAATGCCGGCGGTCAGCGCCCCCACCAAAAAGCTGACGAAGGTCTTGGTCGCCAGATAGCGGGAGATCGCGATGTTGATCTTGGTGATGACGTTCTGAATGCGCCCGGCCTGATTGGCGCCGAAGGCCGCGACCAGCCGCGTCGGCAGGCTGGCCTCCTCGGCCAGCAGAAATATCAGATAGAAGATGACCACCAGGGCCGCGGTGAAGAAGCCCGCAAACGTGCCGAGCGTTGCCTGCCCGACCACGATCAATTGACTGTTGATCTGGCTCAGCCATTCCTCCGGGCTCAGCCCCCGGCGTTCTGCGGGCGGTTTTTGCGCTGCCGCGTCGATGGGACCGGTCGGCGACGGCGCGGACGCCGGCTGATGAGACGGCTGGCTCGCGATCGGCTGACTGGCCGGTCCCGATGTCGCCGCCGGGTTGGTGGTCAGGGCCTCCGAATCCTCGTCCTCCAGGCGCGGGATGTAACGCCGTAATGTCTCCTGAAAACGGCCATACGTGTCCTCCCCGATCGCTTGCAGCTTGGCCATCGCGCCTGGAAGCGCGTCAGAGAGCTCCGCAACGCCACTGAACGCCAGGCGTGCGACGAAGTACATACTCACCAGCACCGTGCCGACGATCACGATGTAGGCCAGCCAACTCCGGATGCGATGTCGGACCAGCCAGCGGTGCGCCGGCACGATCAGATAGGCAATCAGCACCGCTACCAGCAACGGACGCAGAATCAGCGCCAGCTCGCGGACGATCACGTACAGCAAAACGCAGATGAGCAACCCGAGTGCCGTGATGGTCAGTCCATTGCGGAGCCGGGCCTGACGGGCCTCGGTCAATAGCGCGAGCACGTCCGGCTCTAACGGATCTGCTGGCGACGGCGATTTGACAGATGGTTCCTTCATCGGCTGTTGGCGGATTCTACCGTTTTTCGGCGCCCGGTGCCGGTTTCGCGCCGCAAGAGGCCGCGAGAGGGTGGGGCACCGCACCGATCAGCCGGTGCCCTATTGCGACCTCTTTGTGCGATCCGGCCTCGTATTGAGCGGTCCCTGGTCGGGCCGGGGCAGACGTCGCTAACACCTGCCTCGTAAAGCGAGCGTGCTCCCCGTACAATCGACCCGACTCAGGTTGGACGGAACACGGCGGCGACCCATGTACAACACCTACTACCAGGAAGAGTTGGCGTTTCTCCGCGAAATGGGGCGCGAGTTCGCGTCTGCGCACCCTACCGTCGCCCACATGCTCGAAACGTCCGGCTCCGATCCGGACGTCGAGCGCCTGCTCCAGGGGTTCGCGTTTCTCACCGGCCGCGTTCGGCAGAAACTCGACGACGAAATCCCCGAACTGTTCCAGTCGATGATGTCGCTGCTATGGCCGCATTATCTGCGCCCCGTCCCCTCGACCGGCATCCTCGAATTCCAGCCGCTGGCCGAGCAGCTGACCGAGACGACACCCGTCCCGCGCGGAACCGAAGTGGAGAGCATTCCCGTGGACGGCACCGCGTGCCGGTTCCGAACCTGCTATGACGTCGAGCTGGCACCGATCGGGATCGAGCGGGCCGAGCTCGAAATGCCCATGGCGCAAGAGGCCCAACTGCGAATCCGCCTGCGCGCAGCGGGTAAGGTGCCGTTCGAACGCTTGCGGCTCCACAAACTGCGGCTTTATCTCGCAGACGAGACGGTCCGGGCATCGACCCTCTATCTCTGGCTCAGACGCTACGCACGCCACGTGGTGGTTCGCGATCCCGACTCCGAGCGCTCGTTTACGCTTCCGGCCGACCAAATCAAACCTGGAGGATTCGCTCGCGAAGAGGCGATTCTTCCCTACCCCGATCATTCGTTCGTTGGCTATCGACTGCTCCAGGAGTATTTCACCTGTCCGCGCAAGTTCTACTTCATCGACATCACGGGACTCGAACGGCTCGAGACGATCAAGGCCGAGTCGACGATCGAGATCGCGATCCCGTTCACACGGCGTCCCGAAGATACGCTGCGCGTCGAGCGTGACTCGCTCCGTTTGAACTGTACCCCGATCGTCAATCTCTTCGAACACGCGGCGGACGGTCTGCGGGTGGACCACTCGCGGACGCAATATCCGATCCGACCGAGCACCGTCGGATCGATCCCGGACCACTACGAGATTTATTCGATCGATCGCGTCGTGGGTCTGGTGCAAGGTGAGGCGCAACGCCGGGAGTATCCGCCGCTGCACGCTTTCCAACACGGCGTCAGCGCGGCATCCGAGGACAACATCTACTACCAGACGCGACTGCTGGAGTCGGTCGTCGGCGAGGGAACGGATACCTACATCTCATTCGTGGCCGCAGATCAGAAGAACGCGGTACCGCCGACGGAGACGATCTCGATCGATCTGACCTGCTCCAATCGCAACCTGGCATCGCGCCTCAAGGTCAATGATGTGACGGTGCCGACGTCGGGCTCGCCTGAGTTCGCGCGTTTCCGCAACGTGACACCCATCACGCGTTCGCTTCGGCCGCCGCTCGGGCGCGGGTTACATTGGCGATTGATTTCGCACCTTTCGCTCAACTATCTGTCGCTGAAGTCGGTCGAGGCGTTGCGCGGCATTCTCGAGCTGTACAACTACCAGGCGATGTACGACCGTCAGGCGGCCCGCGAGAACATCCTGCGACTCGAGGGACTGGCCGCGATGGAAGCGCGTCCGGCCGAGCGGTTGATTCGCGGTGCGCCCGTCCGCGGGATGCACATTCACCTGGACATGCACGAGGACAACTTCGCCGGCGAAGGCGACATGTACATGTTCGCGAGCATTCTCAACGAGTTCTTTGCGCTGTACGCCTCGATCAACGCGTTCACCGAGTTGCGAATGCGCGGAACGAAGTACGGTGAGGTCTATCAGTGGAAGCCGAGGCTTGGACAGCAGACCATCCTCTGATCCGGGCGATCCTGGAACGGCCGGTCGACTACCAGTTCTTTCAACTCCTGCACCTGATGGAGCTGACGAACAACGACCAGGCGCTGCCCGGAGAGAGCGGGCCGGCACGGCGCGAGCGCGTACGGCTGCGCCCGGAGCTTGGCATGACCTTCCCCGCAGGCGACATCGCGACTGCTGACTGGCACGAAGACGAACAGGCCGTCGGTCGCTTGCGCGTCACGACCACGTTCATGGGTCTCTACGGCAGCAACTCTCCGCTCGCGACGCACTTTACCGAGGCGCTGCTTGCCGACCGCGACGAGGATCGCGTGGTGCGCGATTTCCTCGACCTCTTTCACCATCGCATCTTTTCGTTGCTCTACCGCGTCTGGAAGAAGTACCGTTACTATGTCACCTACCGTCCCGACGCGCAGGACCCGATCTCGCGGGTGGTCTGCGGACTGCTCGGAATCGGTACCGCGGATACCGCCGAACAGCTCGAGGTGGCGCCGACGCGCTACTTCCGCTACACGGGGCTGCTTTCGCAGCGGCCGCGGTCGGCGGCCGGGCTCGAAGGGATGTTACGCGACTATTATGGTCAGGTACCGGTGGAGGTCGCGCAGTGTATCGGACGCTGGCTCCCGGTGGACGAGTCGCAGAAGAACGTGCTGGGCCGTGACAATTGTCGCCTGGGACAGGACACGATTATTGGCGATCGCGTCTACGATTGCAGCGGAAAGTTTCGGGTGCGGGTCGGGCCGATGGGCTTCAACCAGTACCTGACCTTCCTGCCGACCGGGGACGCCATGCACGACCTTCGCGAGATTGCCGGCTACTACAGCACGGATCCGCTCGAGTTCGACGCGGAGCTCATCCTGAAAGGGGAGGAGGTCCCGAGCATGCAGCTTGGCGGCGATGCGGTGCTGGGGCGGATCGCGTGGACCAGCTGGGTGAAATCCAAACCCGTCCCGGACCAGTCTGTGATCTTCGCGCCGCGCGCGGGTATGAAGCGGGCATCGCTCCAATGAGGTGGCCGTTCCCGCTAAGATGGAAACAGTCACGGTTCGCGTGACTTCGGACGCATTCAACGAGGCAAGACCATGACCGTCGACATGAAGCTCCTGCGGCAGCAGTTGAATACTACTTGTGTGCGCGCGCTGGAGAGCGCCGCCGGCACTTGCATCAGCCGGACGCATTACGAGATCACGGCGGAGCACATGCTGGCGCCGCTGCTGGATGTGGGCAGCAGCGACCTGATGTGCATCCTCGATCACTTCAAGGTGGATGTGTCCGCGGTTCGGTCCGCGATCAACCGCTATCTCGATGAGTTGAAGGTCGGCAACAGCGGCCGGCCGCAGTTTTCGCCGTTTCTCGCGGAGTGGCTCGCCGAAGGGTGGCAAATCGCGTCGCTCGAACTGTCATTCGGCAGCATCCGCAGCGGCGCGCTCCTGTTGGCATTGTTGCGTACGCCGAACCGTGCGTACTTTACGGACTACACCGACGAGTTCGAGAAGATCAACGCGAACGAACTGAAGAGCAAATTCGCCACGATCACGACCAACTCCAGCGAAAACCAGGAATCGGAGTCCGGCGCGGGGGACCGACCATCCGCAGCGACGGGCGCGGGACCGGGTGAGGCGTTGCAGCAGTTCACGGTCGACCTGACGCAGCGGGCTCGTGACGGCAAGGTCGATCCGGTCATCGGTCGCGGTCGGGAGGTGCGACAGGTGGTGGATATCCTGATGCGCCGTTTCCAGAACAATCCGCTGATCGTGGGCGAGCCGGGAACGGGTAAGACCGCGATCGTCGAGGGCTTCGCGTTACGGATCGTCGCCAACGATGTTCCGCCGATGCTCCAGGGTGTGACGCTGCGGTCGCTGGACGTCGGAATGTTGTCGGCCGGTGCGTCGGTCAAGGGTGAATTCGAGCGTCGGCTCAAGGGCGTGATCAAGGAGGTTGACGCGAGCAACGCCGCCGGCAATCCGATCATTCTGTTCATCGACGAGGCGCACACGCTCATAGGTGGCGGTGGCGGTAACGACGCATCTCAGTTGCTCAAGCCGGCGCTTGCCCGCGGCGAGTTGCGCACGATCGCGGCGACGACCTTCGCGGAGTACAAGAAGTACATCGAGAAGGACCCGCCGTTTGCACAGCGGTTCGGGCTGATCAAGCTCGACGAGCCGTCTGTGGCCGAATGCACGGACATGCTTCGCGGAACCAAGGACAAGTTCGAGAAGCACCACCGCGTTCGCGTGCTGGACGATGCGGTTCAAACGGCGGTGTCGATGTCTCATCAGTACTTGTCGGAGACGCAGTTGCCGCGGAAGGCGGTCTCGTTGCTCGACACGGCGTGTGCCCGCGTGGCGGTCGGGTTGAGTGCGACGCCGGGAGCGGTCGAGGATGTTCGTCGTCGGATCCTGCAGCTCGATACAGCGATCCGCGCCTTCGAGCGCGACATCGAGTCCGGCAATCCGATCGACGAGGATCTGCTTGCGAGCTACCGCAAGGAGCGCGATCAGCGACAAGGTGAGTTCGAGGAGCTGGAGGGGCGTTGGAAGGAAGAGAAGGTTCGCGCCGAGCAGGTCGTGGCGCTGCGTGAGGAGTTGGAGGGAGCGACCGACGGCAATGGTGCCGCAGCCAGCACCGTGGCGCCGGAGGCCAACCCGAAAGCCGTCGCGTCGGAGACGGAGGGTGACAATGGCACGGCCGCTACGGAGGCGCGGGCGGTCGATGTCATCAAGCAGGAGCTCGCGCAAGCGACGACGGCCCTGGAAGAGTACGTCGGCAAGGAGGCGCCGATGGTGCCGTTGCAGGTCGACGGCGACATCGTCGCGCAAGTGCTCAGTGACTGGACGGGGATCCCTGCGGGCAACATGGTCAAGGACACTGCCGAGGCGATGCTGACCTTCGAGCAACGGATCGGCAAACGGATCATCGGGCAGGACCATGCGATCACAGAGATCGGCAAGCGGCTGCGGATCGCCGCCGGCAAGCTCCAGGATCCGACGCTGCCGCTGGCGGTGTTCTTCCTGGTCGGACCCTCGGGCACCGGAAAGACGGAAACGGCGCTCTCGGTCGCGGATCTCATCTTCGGTGGTGAGCGTTTCATGACCAGCATCAACATGACCGAGTATTCCAGCTCGATGAATGTCAGCCGACTGATCGGCTCGGCGCCGGGGCTGGTCGGCTTCGGCGAGGGCGGCGTCCTGACCGAGGCGGTTCGGCAGCGGCCCTACAGCGTCGTGCTGCTCGACGAGATGGAAAAGGCGCATATCGACGTCAACCTGCTGTTCATGCAGGTGTTCGACAAGGGCGCGCTCACCGACAGCGAAGGGCGTGTGGCCAGTTTCAAGAACACCGTGATCATGATGACCAGCAACGAAGGTTCGGACATGATCATGGAAATGTGCGCTGACGGCGAACTGCCGACACTCGACGAGATGCGCAACGCGATTCAGCCGATCCTCGAGCAGCGCTTTACGCCGGCCTTTGTCGGCCGTACGACGGTGATCCCCTACTATCCGTTGTTCCCGGAGACGTTGCGCAAGATCGTCGACCTGAAGCTGAACAAGATTCGCAAGCGCATGCAGGCGATCTACAAGCTCGACCTGCAAATTACGCCGGCCGTGTCCGACGCGATTGCGGCCCGTTGTCAGCAGATCACGATTGGCGCGCGTCTGATCAACCTGATCATTAACGAAACCGTGTTGCCCGAGATCGCCCGCCGCGTGCTCGAAATCCTCGGCCAGGAGCAGAAGTACGAGAGGCTGGTCATCGATTGCGACGACGAGGGCGAGTTCACCTACGCCTTTGCCTAGATTAGCTCACCGGAATGTTCGGAGCCGCCCGATGAGATGCTTGGTCACGTTACTCGCGGCTGCAGGGGTTATTGGGTGCGCGCCCGCCCTCCGGGCTGACGGGCGCTCGGTTCCTGAGATTACCAACGCGCAAGAACTCGTGCGGCGGGCAGCCGAGCCGGGGCGGACCTATCGCGTTGCGGCGGGTGTGTACGAGATCGAGCCGCCGCTGATTGTAAAAGCGCGCTTGGTGGGCGTTGACATCCCGACCATTCGTGCGGCATCTCAGGGTTCGTTGTCGATAACCAACACGTGGTCGGCACTGATTCGCGTCCAAGGCGAAGGTGGGCTGGATGGGTTCACGGTTGAATGCGACGGAAAGGTTGCGAATGGTATCAGCGTCGAGGCCCTGCGATCTGTTATTCGCAACTGTCGGATACTCGACTTCACTTCCAAAGGCATCCGTGCGGTTCATTGCGGAAAACCAGTTGAGTCGCTTGAGTTTGAACACCTTTATATTCGCAGCAATCGCGGAGTCAACCAGGCGTTGCTTGTCGCACTTCAGGTCGATCCGCGCAGCAAGCCCTGTCGGCGGTTGCGTGTCCGACACATCGTAGTCCCGCGCGACGGCTTGTCGCCCTGGAAAGGAAAGACCGCAGTGGCAATCAAGATAGCTGCGGTCGACGACGCCGTCGTCGAAGACCTGCACACCGAGTATCGCTGGGTGTTTGGCGAGAACTGTGGCCGCATGCACTTTCGAGACGTCAGCTTCGGTTCCGATCCGGAGTTCTTTCCTGATGTTAAGGCCCTCGAGGTGCTCAAGACGCGTAGCGGGATGTTCCCGAAGCAGCTCATCGTCCAGGATGTACGTCGGCTCAAGCGGTTTGTTGACCCCAACTATGCGGCGCCTCGCAGGCACGGCGACTAGCCGTCGGTCCGTCTGCGGCCTTCCTACAGGACGTCGTGGGGCGCAGGATGACTTGGTGCAGCGGCGACGCTCACGCGCAAGCGGATACTAGCCGGTTGCGTCCCATCGTTCGCAAATCAGGCCACGATGATCGGTCCCTCGCTATTATGCGGTTTTGCCGCCAGCATGCCGGAGTACATAATAGTGGCGCGTCAGGGGCGTAAGGCGCAACGGAACAGGTCTATTATGAGGAGAGGGAAACATGTTCAGCACATCACTCGCGCTAGCGATAGCGCTCGGGGCCTTTTCAACGGGCCCGATGGATCCGCAACAACCGGTGACTAGGTCGGGTCCGGAGTTGGCGTCGTACACACGGAGTCTCGATGTGACCGCATCTTCGAGCGGAGCGTCGGCCACACTCGGTGCGGTGAACCCCGGCGCCTGCTGCGACCCGACCACCGGCCAATGCACGGACCAGCTGGAAGCGGATGAGTGCTTCCAGGCGGGCGGGGTGTACTACGGGACGGGTTCGACCTGCGCCGGCGTCACCTGCGTCGTCCTGGATTGCCCGGCCGGCGGGCAACTCGAAGGCGAGCCGCAGTGCCCCGGCGGACCGGACACCTTCAATGGTGGTTGTAACGACCCGCTGACGCCGATTCAGCCGTTCTCAAAGGTGACGTGCGGACAGACGATCTGCGGAGAAGCATGGGCCAACGAAGGCGAGCGCGACACCGATTGGTACGAATACCAGTCGGCGGAGACCGAGTTGGTCACCTGGAGCGTGACCGCAGAGTTTGCAAGCGTTGCGATCATCATCGAGCTTTCGCCGGGCTTCGACCCCTGCGATACGACGATCCTCGCCGCGGACAGTGCCGTCGCCGGAGCGACCGCAACGGTCACGCAGTGCCTGGCCGGGGATCGACGCTACGTGCTGTTCGTCGCTCCTACCGATCCTGATGCGCTCGGCGCCATTGTCGGACAGGGCGTAGCTTGTGCCGACTATTTCGCCACCGCCACCTGCGCACCCTGCGTAACTGGCGCCTGCTGCCTGGAGACCGGCGAATGTGCCGAACTGCCGGAGGTCGATTGCGTGGGACAGGGCGGCATCTACAACGGAGATGACGCTTCATGTCTCGAGGCAAGTTGCGCGGGCGCCTGCTGCCTGCTGAACGGGGCGTGCGTCGAGAACACCAGCCAGCAAGCCTGCGGCGCGCAGAACGGCATCTACTTCGGCGGCGGAAGTGTCTGCGCCGGCCAGATGTGCACACCGTGCATCCCGGAAGGCGAACTCGATTGCGGCGACCCGGTCGACACCGTCAATGGCGGATGCAACAGCGAACCGGCGGTCTTCTCTGACGTCCAGTGCGGCGATGTGATCTGCGGCTCGATGCGGAGTGTCGCCGACGGCGACGGAAGCTTTGATCGCGACACGGATTGGTACCGTCTCGATCTCGCGACGAGCGAGGTCGTAACGATCGAACTCACCGACGCCGCGTTTCCCGCCACCCTCATCCGTCTCACGCCGCCGAATCCTGCAGCGCCCTGCGACGATCTGGAAGTCGGGCTGATCGCGGCGAACGCCGGGACCGATGATATCTCCGCGACCGTGTGCCTGCCCGCGGGCGTTCACTACATCCTCCTGACCTCTACGGTAGCGGTTGCCCACAATGCGCCCTGTCCGAGCACCTATCGCTTGGCGCTGTCGTGTACTACCGGCGCGACGGGAGCCTGCTGCACACCTGATGGCGGCTGCGTCGACGACGTGAGTCGCTGCGAGTGCGAGGGAGCCCGCGGCGGCATCTTCCAGGGCGCCGGGACCGCGTGCGACAACGTCGCATGCATCGGTGCCTGCTGCCTTCCGAATGGATTCTGCATTCAAGCGGGCCAGATCGACTGCGGCAACCAGAACGGCGTCTTCCAAGGCGGCGGATCCGATTGCGGCAGCGTCGCCTGCCGGCCCTGCCTGGTGGAAGGCGAGCCGAATTGCGGCACGCCGCAGACCAACGGCGGCTGCGATCAGACACCGGCCGCGTTCGTGGATATCGACTGCGGCGACACGATCTGCGGCACGATCCGCGGAACCGCCGACGGGAAGGGCGGGTTCAGCCGGGATACCGACTGGTACCGCATCACGACCGCGACACCGACCACGATTCGGATCAGGCTGAGCGACCTGACCTTCCCCGCGATCGCGTTCGTCGTGGTCGATGAGGGGAACGATTGCGCACAACTCCAGATACCGGGTTTGCCCGTAGCCAACGCGCCCGGCCAGCCGACGGCCGAGGGCGCCATTGCCGTACCTGCCGGCACGCACTACGTGTTCGTGTCAACGTCGACGACGGTCGTGCACGAAACACCCTGCCCGACCGCCTATCGACTCCAGGTCGATTTCCTTCCGGAATGCCCGAATTGCGGTCCGTGTGGCGATTCCAGCTGCGACGGGAGCGTTTCGGTCGGCGACATCAACTTCTTCGTCGCCGCGGTCACGGGTGGCGAGGCGGCGTGGAACGCGCTGTTCCCCGGCGGAAACGCCCCCTGCGACTATCAGTGCGCAAACGACGCAAACGGCGACGGCAGCGTCTCGGTCGGCGATATCAACGGCTTCGTCACCGCCGTCACCAGCGGTCAACCGTGCCAGCCATAGCTTGAAGGGGATCACCAGTCTCGGGACGATGCGAAGGAGCGTCGTCCCGGGGCGGTGGGTCGGGGGTGCTATTCCGCTGAAGCGGGGGGCGGCATCAATCCGTAAAAAGGGCTCGATCGCGCAACTCGAGGGACCGGTCAACCACCTCCGCGACGACCGGAGACGGCTCTTGCTCTAGCTTGAAGGTCGGCAGGATGTGCTCGTCGCGAATCGTCCAGGGTACCGTCTCCGCAACCAGGTCGATCGGCGGAATCTGATACCACGGCGCCGTGATGACCTGATGCGTCTTGAGCGTCCGGTAGCCCGGCTTGCGAAAGATCAGGTCGTAGTCCCCGTACCACAAGAAGGAGAACTTCACCGGGCTGACGCCGACCTGTTCGTCGTTGACGTAAACCAGCGCACCCGGCGGATCCGTCTCGATCTTGACGGTTCGCTCCACACAGCCGCTCAGTGCGGCCAACATCAAACCTGACAGACAGCCGATCGCTAGCGTGCTTCTCATGGCGTCAACTCGATGATCTCCGTTTCGCGCGTCTCGAGGTCCAGGATACCGACCGTGCAACGCCCCGTCACCCACCCGCAGCATTCGCCGGGATTGATCAGACGAGTGCGGTCCGCGTCGCGGATCTCGACCCGGTGCGTGTGACCGGTAATCACGAAGTCCGCCTTCGCGACGTCTTCCGGGGTGCACCAGTCGATGAAATGGTGCACCAGGATTTGCTGACCGGCAAGTCCGATCCACGCCGGCCCGTCCTGGATCTGTGGGAGTACGTTCAGGAGGCCCGCCCGTTCACCATCGTTGTTCCCATAGGTGACGTGGAGCGTGCCGGCCCACTCCGCCAGCAGTTTCGCGGCAAATGGTGCGATGATGTCGCCGGGATGAATCAGCGTTTCGATTCCGCGTTCGCGAAAGAGCGCCAATCCGCACCGAATTGCCGGCAACCGATCGTGTGTGTCCGAGATGAGACCGATCTTCATCGCATCATGTCCGGTATGCGCCGAGATGTCCGTTCGATCTCAATTCTACGAGGGGCCGTCCCGATAGTCATCAATGGAGAGGCAGCGCGTCACATCGGTCCAGATCGCTCCAACGCGATCCGTGACGCGCCAGTGTGCCAAGGGAAGTGCAGCGTGACGCTCTTTCGAAGACAATCGGGTTACGTGGCCCCAAGTCGGCGCCGCGCCCAGACCCTCCGTCGCGGAGCCCGTTCCGAGCCGGTGGTGCGGGAGGCTGACGCATCAGACACCCCGCTTTGGGATGCGTTCGTCGCGCCGCGGGCCGCCGTGCCGTTCTTCTACCGAAAATCCTGGGCCCACTTGCTGGAAGCGGCGGGGCTCGGTGCGCCGCGGTTGCTCATGGCTTGCCAGGGCTCGCGCGTGCTCGGCGTCTACCCGCTCTACCACATCGACGAATACGAGGGTGGCACGGCGCTGGCAAGCGTGCCGGGGGCGCCGCTCGGAGGCATCCTCGCCGACGACCCGTCCGTCGTTGCCTTGCTCCAGCGTCATGCCGTCGAACTGTCCGATCAGCTTTCGGCGCGGCGCAGCGTCCGAACCCGCGCGGGGAACGCGGTCGCGGCCTCCCGGTTTCGCTGGGCCCGGGTTCCGATCGCAGCCGTTCCGGCGCGCGACGCCGGCCGAATATTCAGTGATCGCCGGAGCGATCGGCGGCGCCGGCTGAGTCGGACACTTCGTGAACAGGCCCAGGGACCACTGGCCGGCATGGTCTACGCAACCGCAGCACTGGCCTGGATCGTCGATGGATGCTCGACCTATCTGCTCGACGCGAGCGCTTCCACCTCCACCGCCTCCGTCAGCCCCTGGCTGGAGCGTTGCCGCAGGCAAGGCCTGATCGACATGTGGTTGCCGGCGGACCTCCTCGATGAGGAATGGCTCACCCGAATGGTCTCGATCGGCGCTGCCGACGGGGTCGTCGACGCCGATCCCGGAATCTCAGGCTGATTTCCCGACAGCCCGTATCCGAAACCGATGCCGTTATTGGCCGCCAGCACCCTCGGACCGAGGCCGAATCTTCCAAGAACCGGGACATTTCTGCTCCTGTCATTTTCTCGGGCCGCGTCTGTCCCCGGTGCCTCGGCGCCGAGAATAACTGGCGCGGACGGGGGGGGCTCCGATCGTTTCGGGACAATCGCCGATCGATACGCGGGATGCGTCCCGAAACACACCCGACCCCCCGATAAAGACTGATTCGGCCCGCGCTCCGAAAACGGCCCGCCAACCGGTAACCGGTTCCGAAACCAAAGGCGACCGCTGGCGTCGACGAAGAGACCTCGTACGTACGTTGGATCAAGAGGACAACCGCCACGATGAGCGCAGCCCGCACAACAAGACAGCAGTTGCTGGCGCATGCCTGTGAACGCAATGAGCGTGTTCGCTTGCGGTTGCTCGCGGCTCACGACGATGACCATACTGTCTTCACGCGCCTGCTGGCATGCACCGACGAACACCTGATCGTCTTCTGGCCGTCGGAAGGCGGCATCGAGATGGCGGGTCGCGGCTTGTCGGTGGAGGTGTTCTTCGAGCACGATGGCGAGCACTACGCATTGGTCGTGGAGACCGTCGGACGCGTCCGATATCAGCTCAATGACCGGACCACGACGATCGCCTTGCGGCTCACCGCGCCGACCGCGATCGAGCATCGGCAGCAGCGCGAAGCATTTCGGGTCAGCGTCAACGACCTTCCCCCGATACACACCACGTTGACCGTGGAAGACGAACAGAAAGTGGACATCCGCGGCCGCGTTACGAACATTTCCTCCAGCGGGATGGCGATCTCGATCCTGTGGAGGGACGTCCGCGGGATCCGCCTGCGAGAGGTGTTTCGGGTGCGATTCTCGCTCCCCGACATCGACTACGAGTTCAATCTGGCGGCCGAGGTCATGCACGTTCGCCGCCACAAGGACGGACAAGGGGCGACGCTGGGCGTCCGATACTGCCCGCTCGAGGATCCGCAGCCAAATGCGGAGAACACACGACAGCTGGAACGCTTCGTTGCCGAGCGCCAGCAAGTGCAATTGCGGCGGGCGCGCGAGAAGGGCCGCCTTGGGAGGTGAGTGACATGGTAGCTGTACTGGACCTGACGTCGCGTCAGGTATCGCGCGTCCTGAATCAGGCGGCGCGCGCTCATACGACGCTGCTGGTCGACGCGCGGCCACGCAATTCTCGGCCGGCGCTGAGCGGAACGCTCGATGCGCAGCTCGAAAACCTGCTTCGTATCCGCGTCGACGACCACTCGATCAGCGCCGACGAGTCGCTGCTCCCGGTCGTGGGCGCCTACTGCGACGTGCAGATGTCGATCGACCGCGAGCAGTACGCATTCTCCACCTGTATCGTCGACGTGCTCGAGGCCAACCAGCCCCGAACACTCATGCTCGCGAAGCCCGAGGTCATCCACGTTACCAACCGCCGACAGTTCGTGCGCTACGTGCCCGACCGAGAGACGCACGTCCGGCTCTGGCCCCCGGGTGCCCAAAACGCGTACACGTGTCGATTGGTCGATATCGGACCGAATGGCCTTGCCTGCCGCGCCCATCGCGGCGATCTGGACGAGGTGCTCTTCGTTGGGGATGACATCGCGCTGGAGCTCGACCTGCAGACCATTGACGAGACGTTCGCGATTCTCGCCACGCTCTGCAGCAAGACGCTCGAACTGGACCGCACCAACATGACCATCGGGTTCGAATTCAACGAGAAATCCGACGATCCGGCGATCGCACTGACCATCGAACGACTGCGCGCCTGCCTCAACGACCCGGCACAGGGCTTTGTAGAATCGGAGGGGACCTGATGCGCTCGCGACGAATGATCCCGACAACGGACGCCGCCGACATCTTCGATCAGGCCGTCATGGATCGCGCCCTCGCCGTTCTCACCGTTCAGGACGGCGACCAATGGCGGACCTTCAAGGCGCGATTCCTCGAACGCGATGCCAATCGGAACTTCTTCGTTCTCGATCACGTTTCGATGAACGGGAGCCAGCTACCGGAAATGTCCCCCGGTCGCTACGTCGGCGTCAGCCTCCGGCATCGCAGCCGAAAGGTCCTGTTTGCCACCTCAGTAGAAGCCAAGGGCCAGTACGTCGTTGACGATCAGAGCACGATCGCTGCGGTCCGCTACCGTTGGCCGGAATCGCTCACGGAACTCCAACGCCGGGCATACTTTCGCACGCCCGTGCCCGACAACCAGATTCTGCTCGCAACCCTGTGGCCCAACGGCGTTCGTCGTCGCCAGGAAGCGAACCCGGTTGTCACCGGCCAGCTTCTCGATATCTCCTGTGGCGGCGCCTTCGTCCGCCTGAACCAGGCGACACTGCCGAACTGGACCGAGGACCAGACCCTCGGCGCCGAAATCCACATCGGTGACGGCCGGCCGCCAATCCTGTGCGATGTCCGCTTCCGCGGCACACGCGCTGAGAACGATGGCCAACTCGGAGCGGCGATTCAGTTTATCGGACTAGAAATGTCGCCCGACGGCCGACTGGTGCTTCAGCGACTCGCCGCCGCCGTTCAGCGATTCCACCGACTCGTGATCGCGACCGGCTCGAAGGAGTGGAACTCCCGTTTCTCCTGAAAGCTCTCCGGAGGGCTCCGGGGACCTCAGTGCCCCGGAGTGAACCCATTTCGATTTGCATTCCCCGACAAAAAAACAACGACCTAACCAGTTTCATCACAACTGGTTACGAGGCATTCCGACATTTTTTCCCGTGAATCGCGCCAACCGATCGACACTTTCTCGGGCCTGGCTGGTTTTACTATTTGAACGCTTAAACTAGCCCATCCCAGCGCATGGGTCACGAGTCGTCGCTACTGGCACGATCGTGGCCCATATTTTTTTGTGGCCACCGTCGCAGCTTGCCCTTCACATTGCGAAGACTTGCAGTACCCGGCCTCCGAGCCAGGGCGCGATGCGCCGGACCGAGACGTTCGACACTACAGGGGGGAGTGGCATTGCGGCTTGTCCCCGGCATCGACCCGTCGCTTGCGCTCCGGGCTCGCATTGGCGCGACCGGCTCCGGACAGTACACCGCCCACAACGAGCCGCGAGCGCGAGCGAGCGGTCAACGTGTAGGAACGCACCACCCGACTCCAGCGATGATCGCGGCTGGGAACCGCCGGAGGGGTCAGCGGTTCCGACGACCTCGGCGAGTGAACCAAAGCCCGTAGAAGATGACGATCGGCGTCAGCGTGCTGCTCGCGCAGACACCGAAGCCGCACGGTAGGGTCGGGTCGATCTCTTCGAGACCGGCGCCCGTTACATCATTCCCGGCGTCATCCATCCCGTCGTCGCTCGAGTCGGTATCGGTCCCGTCATCCGAGCCACCATCGTCAGGCCCGTCGCCGTCGTCCCCGGTCCCGCTGGTCCCGCCGGTCCCGCCATCGCCGTCGTTGTCGTTGGGAGTGGTCGGATTGTCGTCGTTGCCCGGATTGTCCGGGTCGGTCGGCGTTCCGGGGTTGTTCCCATCATCATCGTCACCGTTGTCGTCTGGATCGTCGTCATCATTCCCGCCCGATTCCGTTTGGGTTCGCATGACGGCTGAACTGAGCGCGACGAGCGTGCTGGTATTGCCGGCGTCGTCGGTGACGACTCCGGACGGGATCGTGATCCAAAAGCTCCCGTTTCCGCTCAGGCCGGTGACGGTGACGGTATAGACCGCGTCTGTCTGGGCCGTGATATCGACGCCGGCGTTCGAGGTGCCGACGTGGTTCACGGTCACGTCCCCTGGCGCAAATCCCTCAACCGCCTCGGTGAACGTTACGGTGAAGTCGGCGGTCGCGACGTCGACGATTTCGGTCTCGACCGCGGTGATGGAAAGGACCTTCGGGGCTGTACGGTCCAGTTGGAAGCTAACGACGTCATTGGCGGCGGCGCTGTTGTTTCCGGCCGTGTCGGCGACCGCGGCATCCTTCACGGAGAGGGTCACGTCGCCGGTGCCCGAGAGTCCGTTGATCGTGGCGTTGATAACGCGGGTGCTGACGGTTGCGATCGATACGCTGCCGGTGGACGCGTCGCCCGTCGTGTCGAGGGTGACGTCGGAATTGGTGAAGCCGGTCACGTCCTCGTCATACTCGATCGTGATCGTGACCGAGGCGGCGTTGGTGGACTCGCCTGCACCGACGGGCACGTTGGTACCCGCGATCGTGGGTGCCGTGCGGTCGAGCGAGTAGCTGACATTCGAGACAAACCGTCCATTGGCCGTCCCCATGCCGCCGATGGGTGTGCTGTCCGTGTCCTGAATGGAATCATCGTCTTCGACGTTGAGGCTGATCGTTCCGTCGCCGGTGCCGGTATCGATCGTGACGGTGTAGGTCGAGCCGTTGACCATATTGACGGACTGGACTGAGGTCCCGACGAGCGGGTTGGTCATGTCCGGGTTGGTCGAGAGGCTGAAGTCGGCAGTCCCGACGCCGGTGACGTCCTCGGAGAATGTGACGGTGTAATCGACGGTGTCGGCGTTTGTCGGCGTCGTATCGTCGCGGGCGACGGAGTTGACGCTGGGGATATTGCCGAACGTACCGAAGGTGTCGTCGTCATCGCCGGATGAGGCGGTGTCATCGGAGGCGCTGTTGGCCTCGCCGCCGGTGCCGAACGTCAGGTTCTCGGCGACGGCGTTGGCGTCCGGGTGCAGGAAGATGGCGCCGCCTTTTCCCTGGCCGGCGGTTGCGGACGCGCCGCCTGCGGCGCCGCCGGTTGCGGAGTTGTTTTTGAGTGTGCAGTCGACGAGGGTGAGGTTTCCGTTTCGCGCGAAGATTGCGCCGCCGAGGCCCGCGCCGCCGCCGCCGTTTCGCGGCTCGCCGGCGTTCCCGCCGAAGGTTCCGCCGGTTCCGGGCGTTCCGTTGCCGGTGCCGTTCGCGCCTCCGCCGCCCCCGCCGCC
>JANQNU010000072.1 GCA_028279405.1 Phycisphaerae bacterium | reverse complement strand
AACGCTAGCCCGGTGTTCGATGCCCAAGGGTAGCGCCGGACCTCCGGGTCCGGCGTCAGGGCCAATCGCGCCGGACCGAGACGTCCGGCGCTACTGGGGGTGGGGCGGGCGTCTCGCCCGCCACCTGACCGCTCGCTCGCGCTCGCGGCCCGTTTTTGCGAAGCCAGGGCCCGCCAATGCGAGCCGGGAGCGCAAGCGACCGGTCTGGGTGGCACTGGCGGCTTGTCCGCCAGTGTGTAGGCGCCGCGTGCCTGAGATCCGCCACCGTATGGCCACTATCTGCTCGCCGTGCAATACTGCACAAATGACAAGCCTTGCACCACAAGGCGCGCAGCGGCTCCTGAACCGCCATCGAGCGATCATCTGCGGCGCGGCGTTGATGCTCGGCGCGTTTCCAACGTTGTACGAGCGTGCCGCGTGGGGGTTCTTTCCAGCGCTCAGCGGTCTCGCGATCCGGACCGAGTGGGATGTCGTCCTGCGATGGTTCGCGCAGTACTTCGTGTCGGTCGGGCAGGTCGTCACCGTGCTGCTGGGCCTCGCGATCGTCATTTGGCGTCGGCGTGCTCTTTTTTTTGTTGGCGTCGGCCACGTGCTCGCGGGCTCGATTGTGGGCATGTTCTTTTGTTGGCTGATGTGGACGCGACGAGCGCAGACAGGTTGGACCCTATGGCTCGGGGGCAGCTTTGGGGTGAGCGTGGCCTACAGCCTCATCGAAGAGCTCTTTCCACTAGCGCTAGCCGCTGTCGCACTCTGGCTACTGCTGCGCGGCGACCGCGTTGCCGGTCCGCGAGACGACCGCCTTTATCAACGACAATGGACGATCGCACTGACGGCGAGTGTGCTTGCGTTCCGGCCAGTGCTCACGTCCATCGGCATAGCCACAGCACCCCACTTCGCCGAACTGGTGGCCGCGTCCTCCTGGCTACTGCTCGGCGCCTTGTGGGGCGTAGCACTCCTTTGGTTCTATTGGACCGGGCGCCATCCCATACTGACGCTCACGGCTCTGGTGGCCGGATTCTACATTACTGTTTGCGCCCATTCGATGCTCAAATGGACACCTCCGCTCTGGCGCCCTTTACGCCTATTCGAGATGGGCTTTCCGATTGTGTTCACCGTACTCGCCACGATCCCCTACTTCTTCCTGAAGAACGGCGACAACCCTGGCGTTTGCCGCTGTGGCTACGACCTGTCGGGCAACACAAGTGGTACCTGCCCGGAGTGTGGAGCGGAGGTCACTGCAACTGGCTTGTAGGGTGCTCCCATTCAAGGAACGCACCACAGTTCGCTCAAAGCCCCGGAGTCGCTATAGATGTGCGTGCGCGCGGCCAAGCAAGCGCCCCAAACACAGGCGGGCAATCCGCCAGTGCCACCCATCCGTCACGGCGTCGAGTCGATCCGCTGGATCACCTCGTCGAGATCGACGGCCTTGCGCGCCCGCGCAAACGGGTTGCGCATCACCATGAGTACGCAGACCAGCCAGCAGAGCGCGAAGCCGCCAAGACCCGCGATCGCCGCATCCCGTTGACGATGAACGCCCGCGACCTGCGTCGAGCGCAGCGGCTCCGGCGCGACCCGGTCCGCCTCGACCGCCGCCACGCGCTGCTCCGTCGTTCGCAGGTCCGTTTCGATCTGCTGCAACTCCTGCGTGATCCGCGACTGTCGCGTCTTCAGCGCCGTATGCTGCGCTTCGAGCTGTGCTCGTTGGAACAGCGCGTCTTCCACCTCATGGAGCCTCTCTGTCTGCTCCGCGATCGCCAGCACGTGGGCCTCACGCTGCCGCTCGATTGTGGCAATCTCGCGCTGCAACACGCTGATGGAATCATGGTGCGCCTGCTGAGCGTCGCGGTCGGCCGCGACCTGCAACTGTTCGCGGACCACGTTCTCGCGATCGCTCATCCGCCGACGCAGACCGCGGACCTGCCGATCAAGCGAGTCGAGTTGAAAGTTGCCGTCCAGCGCGATCGCTTCGATTGCCTTCTTGACGCCCGCAACGCCCCGGAACAACTCACCGATCTCGCCCCGAACGACGGCGGTGACGACGACCTCGCGCGTGCTACCGTCCGACTCGCCACGCTGAGCCTCGATGCGATCACGAATGGCGCCGGTGCGCGTCTCACTGGCCTTGGATAGTTTGCGGGCGCGCTTGTCGGCCTCGTCCTGCGTCCGCACCAACAACTCGAGATCATCCGGCACTTCCGCTGCCGACACCGTCGCGATCGACTCACCCCATCGAACCTGGAACGTCTCCAACTCGCCCGCCAGCGCGCTCAACTCCGTCGCGATTTCCTCCAGCATGCGGGCCACCGACTCCGGCGGATTCAACGCGCGCTGCTCGGCAACGGTCGCGGAGAATCCTGTCACGACGTTGCGTAATTCCTCGACCGGCCCCTTCACCGTGCTTAGCGCCACCGACAGCTCGATACGATACTCCGTACTTGCGGCAGCCAACTCCTGGCGGTCTTCCAGCATCATCGGGTCTGCGGTGAGCCGCTCCTCATAGGCCGCCGGCTCGATCACCCCCAGCGGCGCCGTCCCGCCCATCAGCGCTGCCAGGCGTGCCCGTACCGTGGCGACACTCCGGACGCTGCCGGCGTGCTTGTTCCGCAGCTCATCGATCACACGCTGCACCGACTCGCGCGACTCAACCTCCGGCGTCGCCGTCAGCCGGTCCGAGGCATTCTGGAGCCCGTCGCTGACCTGTCGCCGCTCGCGATCCAGCGCCCGCGCCCGCGCACGCAACTGCTCGAAGTATGGCGGCAACGTCGACAGAAATCCGTCCTCGACATACGTCGACCGATACGTCTCCGCGAGTGTCGCCAGCACGTTACGGGCGGCGTCCGAATCCGCGCTCGTGATACTCACCGACAACTGTGACGACAACGCCTCGGCGTCGATCTGCAACCGGCCGTCACGCCGTGCGCGCTGCAAGTACGCCACCAGCGCCGGCTCGAGGACTTCAGCGTCCGTCATGAGGTTTCGCAGCCGGTCAGCGTGATGCCCCACCGCAACCTCCGGCGTTCGAATGCTGCTCGCGATCCGCATCGGCTGAACGACTTCGAATTGCGGCTCGTCGATCGTGAACCACAAGGCACCTACCGCGATCCCGAAGCACGTCGCCAATGCCAGACTGCGCCCCCACCACCGCACCGGCGCCGCAGCCACAGCCCCGGCCGCCCCACGCACGCGCTGATACTGCTCTTCGAGTTCGGCACGCGCCGTCGCCAGCTGTGCATCGAGCGTCCCCTGCTGCGTACCCAGCTCATCGAGCCGTTGGTCGAGCTGCTTGCGGTCACGCTCGAATTGCTTCCGCTCGACTTCGAGCGACATCGCGTCATGCCGGACCGCCGCTTCACGTACCTCGAGTTGCTCGCGCTGGCGGAACAGTTCGTCGCGCGTTCCCTCCGCCGCCCGCTCGACCTCTTCGGCACGCGCCAGCATCTGGTCGACCGACGCACGCTTCTCGCCGAGTTGCTGCTCGAGCGCCGCTGCGCGCTCGACCTGCTTCTCGAGTTCCTGCTCCCGCTGCGTCAGCTTGTCGCCTTCGACAGCCAACGTCTGCTCGCGCTGCTGGTGGGCCGCGCGCTGCTCAAGCAACTCTTCGCGCTGAGCGGTCAACGCGTTGCGCTGCTGCTCGAGCGCCTGCTTTTCCTGCTGCTGGTCGCGCTCCCGATTGGCCAGCTCCCGTTGCAGGTCCTCGAATCGGTCGCGCGAGGACTCCGCTTCGACACGCGCCCGCTCGGCATCGCCGCGCAGTGTGTTGAGTTCCTTGCGCTCGGCGTTCAACGCTTCGCGCTCGTCCTCGAGCGCCGTCAGCCGTTGCCCCAGACTGGACTCGCGCTGCCCGAGGTCGCGTCCGCGATCATCCAGCTCGACCGTTCGGCGTTCCAACCCGGCCGCCTGTTCATGCAGTGTTTGTCGTTCGCGTTCGACCTTCTCGCGCTGTTCGCGTAGCTGCTCCTCCTGCTGACGGTGCACCTGGGCCTGCTCGCGCAACCGGCTGTCGGTCGCTTCAAGCTGCTTGTGGCGCTCCAGAAAGCTCTGTCGAGCCTTGTCCGCCGCATCCCGCAATTGCTCGGCCTCGACCTGCTGCGCTTCCAGCGCGGTGCGGGCCGCGGCAATCTCAGCCTGCTTTTGCTTCAGCTCGGCGAACGAGCGCGCCACAGTCTGCTCGCGGGCCCGCAGGACCTCGTCCTTCGATTCCAGCTCGTTCGTCTGCGTCGAGTAGTTCTCGATCTCCACCGAGTGGCGCGACCGCTCCTGCGCCAGCCGCTCGCGCTCGTGCTGCAACGCGGCGCGAATCTCGTCCAGCCGTTCGTTCTCGACGCGCAGCTCCTCGGCGTTGCCCGAAAGCTGTCGGTGCTTCTGAACGTAGGACTCACGTGCCTGCTCGGCAGCCTTCGCCGCCTGCTCTGCCTCGAGCAACCGGCTCTGCATCTCGGTCCGTTCGGACGCGAGCTTCATCTGCTGCTGTTCCAGATCACGCAAACGGGACTCGAGCTGCTGTTCGCGATTCTCGAGTTGCGACGTGCGTCGCTCCAGCTGCGCCGCCTCGTTGCTGACCTCCGCAACCTGTTGCTGCTGGGCGCCTTTCTCATCCGCCAGCCGATCGCGCTCCTGGCGAATCTCGTCCCGCGCCTTCGTCATTCGGCGTTCGAGTTCCGCCTCGCTCGCTCGGATCACCTCGATCCGACGCGTCAGATTGGCCCGGTCACGGGAACGTTGTTCGAGCAAGGCCTCGCGCTGATCCGCCAAACCCCGCTCACGCTCGCCCAACTCCTCCTTCTGGCGGTCGATCTCGTGCAGCCGGCGCTCGAGCGCCTGCTGACGTTGCGCCAGCTCCGCACCGCGGCCCGTGATATCCAGCGCTTCGCGGTCCAATTCAGCGCTGCGTTGCAGCAGGCGCTCCTCCCACGCGTTGAAGTGGTCCTCGGCCGACTCCTCCGCGGCCTGCTGCAGTTTCCGATGCAGTTGTTCGAGTTCGTACTCGCGTCGGCGCAGCGCATACTCGCGCTCGTTCAGCTCCGCGAGCCGCTGCCGCACCTCCTCGATCAAGGGACGAACGTTGTCGCCGCGAGCGGACGTACCGTTGGCCGGCTCACCATGCAGCGCATCGGGCTTTGGCGGAACAGCCTCACCAGGCGTCGTGTCGGAGCGCGCAGCGCGTGCCTGGCCCGCGGAAGCAATGAACCGCGATGGGTCGGCAGGTTCGGCCGGAGGCGGCGCGGGGCCTGTTTCCGGCGTCAGGGGGGATTCGTCCGGCGGTGGTGCCATTCGCTCCCACGTTCTCGTGTGCGCACACAAATACCCAACCGCCCGAACCGCCAGGGGTTGCGGATCGAGGCAGCGTACCATTGTATGTATCGACGCCGAAGCTTTCGAGGACAAATGCGCACTTCGTGCGCCGAGCCGCCTCTGGTTCCAGAATCCGTCCCGACCAGACCCGCCTCGACACCATCGCTGGAGCCCGTATCATGACCCGATTGGACACCGACCCGGATCCTGAACCGCTATGTCGGCCCGCGAGAGGCCCTGGACCCCCGTCGGCCGGCTTCGAGGACGTATGAACGGAACCCCATTGCCCGGTGCCGAGCCCCCGGCCCAGTCCCCCACCGACCGGTGGCGGGCGCAGCCGACCCGCTCAGAATTGCGCGATGCCTTCTGGCGAATGCTCGCGCTGGTTCGTCCGCATCGACGAATGATGAGCCTGGGCATTCTCCTCGGGTTCGGCGTCGCGCTGACCTACGCCACCAGCCTCGCCGGTATTCTCCCGGTGCTGAGCGTGGTGGTCGAGGACCGCAGCCTGCACGACGCCCTGCTCGAACGGGCCGCAACCGCGCACGAAGCCGGCAAATGGTATGCCGGCACGCTCGAGTGGACAGCACAGTGGTTCCCGCAAGCCAATTCCTCGAACAGCCGTATGACGACCCTCATGCTGCTGCTTGCCGTCCTGCTCTCAATTAACATCCTCGGCAACATTTGCCGCGTCCTCTCGCAGTACGCGGTGCTGAACGCGTCCCAGCGAATGATCATGGACCTTCGCCGAAAAATGTATCGCAAGGCGCTGTTTGTGCCCATGACGACCGTCAACGAGGAGCTTTCGAGCGTCATCAGCCAATTTCTGTCGGATGTGCGCGAAGTTTTCCTCGGCGTCGTCACGCTCTTCGGAAAAGTCGCGCGCGAGCCGCTAAAAGCCGTGGCCGTCCTGTGCGTCGCGTTCGTGCTGGACGCCAAGCTGACGCTCGTGGCGCTCGGCATCGCACCGCCGGCGGTCGGACTGCTCTGGTACTTCGGCCGGCGCGTCCGAAAAGCGACCGTCCGACTGCTCGAAGGCTACGGACTGATGCTCGGTACGCTCGAGGAAACGCTACAGGGCATCAGCGCGGTCAAAAGCTACAACCGCGAAAATCACGAGCGTCGGCGAATGTGGCAGCTCGAGCGCAGCATGCTGAAACACCAGCTCAAGCTGTTCTGGATCGAGGCCATCAGCTCGCCGTTGATCGAAGTCGTCGGCATACTGGCGGCCTCGTGCGGAATCGTCTGGCTGGCAGGCCGGGTGTTTGTCGGCGAACTCGAAGCCTCACGCTTCTTGCTGATGGTCGGGCTGCTGGCCGCAATGCTCGACCCGATCCGAAAGATCGCGAATGTCTACAACATGGTACAGCGCTCGAGCGCCGGGGCCCATCGTATCTTCCGCTTCCTCGACACCGCCGAGGAGCACCGCGGCGTATCACGGGAACTCGTCCCCGCCGGCACCAACGGCGAACCGGTCGCGACCGGCCCCACCGCACCGCTGGTCGAGTTCGACGCGCTGCGTTTTCGATATCACCCCGAAGGCCAGCGCGTACTCGATGACGTGTCGTTTGTGGCCCAACCCGGCGAGTGCATCGCGATCGTCGGCCCCAACGGCTCCGGCAAGTCAACGCTGCTGCGGCTCCTTCCGCGACTGCTCGAACTGCAACAGGGCACGATCCGGATCGACGGCGAGGACGTCCGCAAAATGAGCCTGCGGGCATTGCGCGGCCAGATCGCGATCGTCGACCAACGGCCGGTGATCTTCGCTCGCTCGGTCCGTGAGAATCTGCGCTACGGAGATCTCGACGCGACCGAAGCACGGATCCGGCAGGCAGTCGAACAGGCGCATGCCGATTTCGTCGACCGTTTGCCGCAGGGATACGATACGCGCGTCGGTGAATTCGGTACGACGCTGTCCGGCGGTCAACGGCAACGCCTGTCGATCGCGCGCGCCTTCCTGAAGCCGGCGTCGATCGTCATCTTCGACGAAGCCACGAGCGAGATCGACGCCGAAAGTGAGCGAAAGATTCACGAAGCCCTCGATGAACTACGCCGCGGGCGCACGACGTTTCTGATCGCCCACCGTCACACAGTGATGGACATGGCCGACCGGATCGTCGTGATGGACGCCGGCCGGATCGTGGACATCGGTACGCAAGCCGAGCTGCTGGAGCGCTGCCCGCTCTTCGTCGCCCTCTACCGCTCCCCCGCCGCGACCGTCTAGCCGCCAAACCGCTGTGTCCCCCGAGTAGAACCCTGGGGCTCCCACACTATCGACAATATGCTTGGCAACGCAGGGTGCGTTCCCTTCAAGGAGCGCACCAACTAGGCACTCATAGCGAGCCGCGAGCGCGAGCGGGCGGTCAACGTCACTCGCGACGGCTGGATGGCACTGGTAGCTTGCTACCAGTGTTCAGGGCGTGTTTGTGCAATATTCGCTGACTCCGCTAGCGACTTGATCAAACGTACGTACCCAACACTGGCGGACAAGCCGCCAGTACCGCTCGCTCGCTCGCGACCCGTTTGGAAGCCTCATTAACAAGCAACCATAAACTCAAACCCTGGTCCCAATGGCAGGGCAGATGACGCACGGTTTCGTTCCTTTCAACGTGTGCCAAGCACTTCCAGCGCGACGTCCGTCGCAGCCTCGAACGCGGCTTTGACGGCCGGGCTTTCGAGCCCCTTTCGGCTACGGTCCTCGGGGTCGGTCAAGCGAACGTTGTCCGTGCAGAAGAAGATCGCGGCGAGTTGCACGCCGAGCGATTCGGCGACGATGAATGCCGCGGCGCACTCGCAATCGACTCCCACGACTTCGCGGTCGTTTTCGTAGACTTCGGGGCCCTGTCGGTAGGACGCGTCGGTCGTGAACACCGCTCCTGTGTGAATCGTCGATCGACAACGCTCCCGCGCGCTGGCGGCAACCCGCTCACACAGCCTGCCGTTCGGCAACGCGGGGATCTCCGCCGAACGGTAATAGCGCGATGTTCCCTCGCCACGAAGCGCTTCTGTGGGGACCACGATATCACCGACTCGAACGTCCGCCGAGACGCCACCGCAAGCCCCGAGGAGCACGACGCGCCGGATCCCGTTGGCGGCGGCCTTCTCCAACGCGTTGGCCGTCGCCGGCGAACCCATGCCGGAGTAGACCACGGTCACCGCGTGTTCGGGCAGGTCGAACGCTTCCCGATCAGTGTTGTCCCCCATCGGAATCGTGCGGCCGCCGAAGCGATCGACGATCGCCGGCAGAAAGCTCCGGCGTCCAAACGGCAGCAAGATCCCCGCTTCCCGAAACGGCAGCACTCCGTATCGACTGTTCGAGAAGTCGCGCCTTGCCGATCCCATTCCGCCATCATCGATCATCGGCGTGCGCGCGGCAAGCACTTCGATTCGCGGCTGGAACGCACCCTACCAAAAAGACCAGGGCGGGACGGGCGTCTCGTCCGCCAATGACCGCTCTCGCGCTCGCGACTTGTTCGGTTAAGTGCTCGGTGCGCGCAGGGGCCCACGGCGTAGACGCAGGCCTCGCAGAGGGAGCTTGCTCCCCCCCACCCTATCTTGGGGTGGGGGACTGACACGTACGCGGGTAGCTCCAGTGGCCTTAGAACTCGCCGTCCTTGATGTAGGGATGACCCCAGAGAATCGATTGCAACAGCACTGATTTGACCCACGCAGCGTGCATCTTTTCGACGTCGGCTGCCGACGCGCCTTTCTTCGCAAGAAACGGCTTCAGCGTCGTCGTGACGGGGATTGTCAGCGCCGGAATGTACCGGTAGTTGATCTGCGGCACGCTCGATGCCTGATCGACGACGTTCTTTTTCAGCTTATGGTGTCGCAGCCCGATCTCGTGCTGGTAGTCGAGCCAGGCCTGGTCGTAGTTCGCGTCCGCCGTGTCCAGAATCCACTGCCCGAACCGTGCCCGCACGCGGGCAAGATAGCGCGGCTCCGGCTTACCCGTTTGCTTGTTCCCGAAGAAGTACACCAATTCCGGCGTGGAACCGACGAACCCGTACCAGACGTCGAGGATGTCGTCGACCTGGTCTGCGAGGATCGGCTTCGACATGCGCAGATACCGCACATCCTCCTCGGTGAACAGTAGCGATTTCTTCAGCGACTCCAGGTCCGCGAGCGTGACCGGCGAACGCGCCACCTCGGAGCGTCCGTACGTGTAGCCCGGAATCTGGTCCGGCCCGGGACGGCTCGGTCGCTGCCCCAACTCGTCCGGCTGACGGGCCAGCAACAACGAGAATCCGCCTACCGCCACAAGCACCATCAGCATCGATCCAGTCTTCATTCGTTGCATTTGTCATCTCCTTGCAGAACAGGAACAGGTTGATTCAGTAACCCGCATGGTCGTCAACGCGTGTCCTCCAACGGACGCGCCCGATCGCCCGAACCGGTCTCAACAAGCGGCTGCCCTTCTACGAACAACTGCCAGAGTTTTCCGGTCAGTGCCGCCTCAACGGGCTCGTGCTCGGCGCAGTCAATACGCAGGTCCGCGTCGCCCAGCGGCGCATCGACATAGTTGCAATGGTGCGGCGTTTGGCTTCCCTGGTGCGCGTGCGGCCGAAAATAGACGCACGACGGACACATTCGCGAGACGGGAATCGCGCCTGCCTCCTGCAACGAGCGGATCATCTTGATCAGCCCGCGCACGAAGACGGCGCGCTCCTGCTCGTCGAGCGTGTCGATGGCCTGTAGGAGCAAGTCGGGCCACTGCGCGGAACGCTCCGCCGCCGAGCGTCCGCGATCCGTCAGCATGACCCGTACGACGCGTGCGTCGTCCGTCGCGCGCTGCTTGGTCACGAGCCCCTTTCGCTCCAGCGCCGATACGGACGCACTCACGGTTGCCGCCGACACGGCCAAGGATTCCGCCAGCGTCGACACCGGGAGCCCGGTCGGGCCGCCCGCCCTCAACACCACCAGCAACTGCCCCTGCGTCGGGTTGAGGCCGGACTCGCCGACCCGCGCCCAGGCATGATGCCGTAACACGAGCCCGATCTTCGCGAGCCCGGCAGCAAGCTTTTCGTTCCGATCCGTCATCGATTCGTACTCCAAATATTTCGTACTCCTAAATATTAACACCCAGAAGCCGAACGGCAACCTGCGCGCTCACTTTTCCGAGCACTTTCGACCGTCCGAGAAAAAAACGGGGCAGATGGCCTTGACTTGCCGATCAATATTGCAAGAATAGTCATTCTTGGTGATTAATATAGCGCCAGCATGAACGAAAAAGGTCGACGACAAGAAGCCATTCTCCGCATCGTCCGGCAACAGTCCGTGTCGAGCCAAGAGGAGATCGTTCGGTTGCTTACGGCAAGTGGGATCGAGACTAACCAGTCCAGCATCAGCCGCGACGTGCGCGAGCTGGGTCTGGTCCGCGTCGGCGGTCGCTACGTCCCTGCCGCTCGGCTGGTCGAGGCTGACATTGACGGCCCCGGAATCTATGACAGCGAATTAATCACATCACTGAAGCCGGTCGGTGCGAACCTGATCGTCATTCACACGCACCTCGGCGCGGCACAGGTCGTCGCGGTCGAATTGGACCGACGCGAATGGCCGGAGATCGTCGGCACCATCGCCGGCGACGACACGGTTTTCATCGCGGTCGGCAGTCGCGCCGCACAGGGCCGCGTCCTGGCGCGCATCCGTGCCACCTCCAGGAACCCAATCCCAAACCCGTAATCCGTTCTTCAATCGCTTCGGACGGCATTACTGGACTTGAGGTGACCCTATGAAATCAAAGGCTGTGCTTGCATTCTCCGGCGGACTCGACACCAGCTATTGCGCGGTCTGGTTGCGCGAGCAGGGCTACGACGTCCACACCGTCACGGTGCAGACCGACAACGCCGCGGACGAGATCGCCGCCATCGAGCGCCGAGCCAACGCACTGAAGGTCGATAGCCACACGACCGTCGACGCCCGTCAACAACTCTTCGACGACTTCCTGCGCTACCTGATCTTTGCCAACGCGCTCCGCGGGGACGTTTACCCGTTGTGCGTCTCGGCCGAGCGCGTCGTTCAGGCCAAGCTGTGCGCGCAGCACGCGCTGGAGATCGGCGCTGACGTCCTCGCGCACGGCTCAACCGGCGCGGGCAACGATCAGGTCCGTTTCGACGTGGCCTTCCGCGTCGTCGCACCGCATGCCGAGATCGTGACGCCGATCCGGGCGCAGTCGTTGAGCAGAGCAGCAGAAACCGATTACCTGGCCCAGCGCGGCATCGATGTCCCCGTCCGCACGACGACCTACTCCGTCAACCGCGGCATATGGGGCGCGACGATCGGCGGCGCCGAGACCCATCGTAGCGACGGCGTGCTGCCCGAAGACGCGTACGTCCTGACGGCGGCGCCCAGCGATCGGCCGCGCAGCCCCGACGAGATCAGCGTTCGCTTCAAAGGCGGCGTTCCCGTCGCACTCGACGGGGAGTCAATGGCCCCGGTAGCGCTTTTGGCGACACTGGAAGAGCGCGCCGGCAAGCACGGCGTCGGCCGCGGCGTCCACGTCGGCGATACCATCGTCGGCATCAAAGGCCGCGTCGCGTTCGAAGCACCGGCCGCGACCGTCCTGATCGCCGCCCATCGCGAACTCGAGAAGCTGACGCTCTCCCGCCAGCAACTCTTCTGGAAACGCACCATCGGCGACCTGTACGGTGCGATGTTGCACGAAGCGCGGTATTTCGATCCGCTGGCGCGCGACATCGAGGCGTTCCTCGAGTCGTCGCAGCGTACGGTCGACGGCGAGGTGCGCGTGCGCCTGTTCGACGGCCACGCGACGGTACTCGGCGCAACCAGCCCCTATTCGTTAATGAACCCCGAACGCGCACGCTACGGCGAAGGATCGACCCTCTGGGGCGGCGCCGAGGCTGCCGCGTTCAGCAAGCTTTACGGACTACAGGACCAACTGCTCGCGCAAGTGCGAGCGACAGCGGAGTGAGTGCCATGCGTGTCTGGATCGACAAGATCGCGTCCGCAACCGGTAACGTACCCCTGCGCCGCGACGCGCGCCTCGCGAGCGAGGTGATCGCCAAGGAGGGTTACATCGTCGCCGGCCGAATCATCGGCGAGAAAACAACCTACAACCAGCTCGAGGACGTGCACGGCCGACTGATCGCGCTGCACGACGGCGACGTCATCGCCGGCGTCTTCGGGCACCGCAACGCGCTACACGGATACTCAGGCGTGGTCCCCAACCAGGTCCGCGCCGGAGACCGCTTGCAGCTGCTGAACATCGGCGGCGTCATCGGCCGCTGCACATCGGAGAACCCGGACGTTGGACGCGCCTTCGACGTCGAGATCCTCGGCGGCGTCCAGGTCTTCCCCGACTTCGAGCAGCGCACCGGCGTGCCGGCGCACATCGGCATGAACGCGATCACCATGCCGCACGAGAACCGCAGCCCGACGAACGTACCGGTCGTGTTCATCGCCGGTACCTGCATGAACAGCGGCAAGACCACCGCCGGCTGTCGCCTCATCCGTGAGCTGGCCAAACGCCGAATCGCTGTCGGCGCCTGTAAGCTCACCGGGGTGTCGTTGCGCCGCGACGTACTCCAGATGCGCGACTACGGCGCCTCCTGGTCCGTTTCGTTTACCGACGCCGGCATCGTCTCCACCACGCGCGACAACGCCGTCCCGCTCACCCGCACCCTCTTCGCGCACCTCGAGCAAGCCGGAGCCGAGGTGATCGTCGCCGAACTCGGCGACGGCGTGCACGGCGAGTACGGCGTCGCCGAAATCCTTGCCGACCACGGACTCATGAGTTCGGCAGCCGCCCTGGTGGTCTGTGCCAATGATCCCGTCGGCGCCTGGGGCGCCAGACGAATCCTCAAGGAACAGTTCGGCCTCGCGATCGATGTGATCAGCGGCCCTGCGACCGACAACGACGTCGGCGTCCGCTATGTCAAGGAGCGTCTCGGCGTCACCGCGATCAACGCGCGTACCCGCGGCGGTGAACTCGGCGAGTTCATCGCGACGAAAGTGACCGATTGCGCCGCGCGGGCCGTGTCATGAGCAACAACGTCCACGTCGCGATCCTCGGAGCCACCGGCTATGGTGCCGGCGAGTTGCTGCGTCTGCTGACACAGCATCCGACCGTCGATGTCGTCGGCCTGACGTCCTCTTCGCAGGTCGGCTCGTCGCTCGGCGCGGTCCATCCGCACCTGCGCGGCTTCTACGAAGACCTGCCCATCACCGAAAACATCGACTTCGAGCGGCTTCTGGCGGCTGAACACGCCGTCGTGATCTCGGCCCTGCCCCACGGCCATAGCGGCGCCGCACTGAACACGCTGCTCAACGAGCTCGGTCGGCGGCGCGACGTGAACAACCTTTACGTCATCGACCTCTCCGGCGATTTGCGACTCAAAGACAAATCGCTGCATCAGCGGTACTACGCGGACTCCGCGCTCCTGGAGCAGCGCCGCGCGGATTTCGTCTACGGATTGCCCGAACTGGGACGCGACGATATTCGTCGGGCGCGCGCCATCGCGAATCCCGGCTGTCTCGCGAGCGCCGCCATCCTCGCAACCGCCCCGTTAGCGGACGACTTCCATGGCACGATCGTCTTCGATACCAAGACGGGATCATCGGGCTCGGGTCGGCAACTCAAGTCCGCGACGCATCATCCGACCCGCCATGCAAACTTCGTCGCGTACAAGCCATTGGCGCACCAGCACGAGCCCGAAATCCTGCAGGCACTCGGCGATCCCGGCGGGGCGCGGATTCAAGCGAGTTTTGTCGCCCAGAGCATGGACGCCGCCCGCGGAATCTACGCGACCGTCCACCTCACGCTGCCCGATGCGGTCGACGACAGTGCGCTCCGCGAGCGATACCGAGCGTATTATGCCGACAGCCCGTTCGTACGGATCGTCGAGGCCCCGCCGGCGTTGCAGAACGTCGTAGGGTCGAACTTCTGCGACATCAGCGTCGCGTGCCGCGCGCGCCAGGTGATTGTCATGGCCGCTCTCGACAACCTCATCAAGGGCATGGCCGGCACGGCAATCCAGAACCTGAATCTGATGTGCGGACTCGCCGAGACTACGGGCTTGTGGACACCGGCGCTGCGTCCGGTCTAAGGGATCACGTAAATGACGCCACACGTCGAGACGTACAAGCAGTATCCGTTTACGGTCGCTACCGGCGACGGCGCCCGGCTGCGCGACACGAAAGGCCGCAGCTACTGGGACCTCTACGGCGGACACGCGGTCGCGCTGCTCGGACACGCACACCCCGCAGTCGTCCGTGCGCTGCATGAACAAGCCCGTCAGCTCACGTTCTATTCGAACGTCGCACCGCTGGAGATCCGCGACCGCGCCGCGGAAGCGATCACGCAGTTCGCGCCGCCGGGGCTGGAGCGCGTCTTCTTCTGCAATTCCGGAGCCGAGGCCAATGAGAACGCGTTGAAGCTCGCGATCCAGCAGACCGGGCGCACGACGATCGCGGCCCTCGAGCGCGGTTTTCACGGCCGAACGCTGCTCGCACTGTCGGCCACGGCGAGCGAAAAACTCCGCGCTCCGTTTGCCGACGTGCTGACCCCGGCGCGCCGCTTGCAGATCAACGACGTCGACGACCTGTCGCAGATCGACGAGTCTGTTGCCGCGGTCATCGTCGAGCCCATTCTCAGTATTGCCGGCGTCATTGAACTGACGCCCGAGTACCTCGGCGCGCTTCGTCAACGCTGTAACGATACCGGCACACTCCTGGTCTTCGATGAGATCCAGACCGGCATGGGACGTCTGGGTCGGCCCTTCGCCGCGGGCGCCCACGGCGTCATGCCCGATCTGTTGACGACGGCCAAGGGCATCGCCAATGGCTTCCCCATGGGTGCCGTGCTGATGACGGAAGAAATCGGCGCGCGGGTCGCGACCGACGATCTGGGCTCGACCTTCGGCGGCGGCCCGCTCGCCTGTGCCGCGTTGCTGGCTGTGCTCGAGGCGATCGCGGCCGACTCACTGCTGGATCGTGCGGCGGCTCTTGGCCAACATGCAACGGAAGTGCTGCGGCGCGGCCCGGTAACAGCGATCATCGGACGTGGTTGCATGCTTGGCTTGCAGGTGAATGGGAGTGCACGCCCCCTTTGGTCCAACTTGTTGGAACGCGGCTTTGTCACCGGCACGAGTGGCGACCCTTCCGTCCTGCGGCTGTTGCCGCCGATCAACACGCCGACCGAAGCACTCGACGAGCTTGGCGCGGCCCTGGACGACATAGGAGCTTGAAATGCGACACTGGCTGAGCATGGGTGACTACGATCCTGCCGAACTCGCGGCGCTGGTTCGTGACGCATGTGCGCTCAAATCCGGCCGGAGCAGTGCGCAAGACGCGATCGGCGACCGTATCCTGACCATGGTCTTCTTCAATCCCTCGTTACGGACGCGGACCTCGTTCGAGTCGGCAATGCTGCGTTTCGGCGGACATGCGATCTGCCTCAACGTCGGAGGCGACGCATGGAAACTCGAGCATCGTGACGGGGTCGTCATGGACGGTGACTTCGCTGAACACGTGCGCGAGGCCTCCCCGGTGCTGAGCCGTTATGGAGATCTGCTCGCCGTGCGGACCTTCGCAAGGCTGCACGATGCGCGCGAGGATGCGCAAGACGCCGTGATTCGGTCGTTCGCACAATATGCGACCGTCCCGCTCATCAACATGGAGTCCGCGGTCGAGCACCCTTGCCAAGGCCTTGCGGATTGGATGACGGTGCAAGAGAAGCTCGGCGATCCGCGCGGCAAGCGGTTCGTGCTCTCCTGGGCCCCCCACGTGAAGCCCTTGCCGATGGCCGTACCGCACTCGGCGATCCTCGCGGCGGCCGGTGCCGGGATGCATGTGACGATCGCCCATCCACCGGGCTACGACCTGAACGCCGGCGTCCTGGACCGCGTGAGTGCATGGTGTGCCGACGCCGGCACGCAGGTTGACGTAACGACGGAACAGCGCGCCGTCTGCCGCGATGCGGACGTCCTGTACGTCAAGAGCTGGGGCGCCACTCAGCACTACAACGACGCCCCGGCCCAGACGGAAAGCTTTGCGCGACACTCGGACTGGACTGTGGGTACCGATCACCTGGGCCGGAACGCACTGCTGATGCACTGCCTGCCGGTCCGACGGAATGTGGTCATCACAGATGCGGCGCTCGATGACACACGTTGTGTCGTCGTCGACCAGGCGGAGAATCGACTGTGGACACAGGCCGCGATCATCCAGCGGCTCTTGAATGGGTGAACGAAGGACAGTGCGGGCATGCGCCTGCATCAGCGAACTGAACGAACGAGGAGCTGACGATGCACATTCAAAACAACCTGAAGTCGCTGCGCGAAGCGGTCCCCTATATTCGCGCCAACCGAGGACGGACTTTCGTCCTCAAGCTCGGCGGACGGATGTGCACGCCAGGGCCGGTGCTCGACAACATCGTGGACCAGCTCGTATCGCTCCACCAGTTGGGCATTCGCATCGTCGTCGTTCACGGCGGCGGTGCGCAGGCGACGGCGTTGAGCAAACGGCTCGGCATCATGCCCGAGGTGTTCGCGGGTCGGCGGATCACGGATGACGAGACGCTCGAAGTTGTGAAGATGACCTTCGCCGGAACGGTCAACACGGACCTCGTCGCCGCGTTCCAGAAGGCGGGAGTGTCGGCCGTGGGTCTCACGGGAGTGGATGCCGGGCTGATCTGTGCACGCAAGCGACCGGTTGGTGACTTCACCGACCCTGCGACCGGAACGACGCGCGAGGTTGATTTCGGGCATGTCGGCGACATCGAACAGGTCGATCCGCATCCGTTGCAGCATCTGCTCGACGGCGGCATGCTGCCGATCGTCTGCTCGCTTGCAGGCGGCCCGGACGGAACGGTGCTGAACGTCAACGCCGACACGGTCGCCGCCCGCATCGCGATCGCGCTGCAGGCCGCCAAGTACTTCCTCGTGACCAACGTCGACGGCGTATTGCGCGACGCGCGCGACCCCGCGACGCTTCAGTCATACCTGGCACTTCCGGAGCTCGAGACGCTGATCACGGACGGCGTGATCAGTGGCGGGATGCTGCCCAAGCTCGCAGCCTGCGCCGACGCATTGAACGGCGGCGTGCCGCGCGTACACATCGTCAACGGTCTGACGCCGGACACGTTGCTCGGCGAGGTCTTCACGAACGAGGGATGCGGCACGTTACTGGTCGCCCAGCGCGATGGCGCCGCGCCTGGCGTAGCGGTGGCCAAGTCGGTCGTCGGTCAGGCGACGGCAGCGACGCCCATCACCGGCGGGAAGGCGGCCGGACCGGTATGATCGAACGGCTTCGCCAGCTTGTGGAGACGAAGAGCCTGTCGCGGGAAGAGGACGAGATCGCAGACCTTGTTTCGCGCATGCTTCACGATGCCGGCCTGGACGTGCAGCGCGAGGGGAACAACGTCTGGTGCACCGTCGGCGATCGGGAACGACCGCGCCTGCTGCTCAATTCGCACCTCGATACGGTCCCCCCGGGAGAAGGCTGGACGGCGGACCCTTGGACGCTGCGTGAGGTCGATGGCCGGCTCGTCGGTCTGGGCGCCAACGATGCCAAGGGCTGCGTGACGGCGTTGATCGAGGCGGTGCTTGCGATCCGACAGCGACTCGACGCCGGCGCTGCCTTGGGCGGTACGGTCGTCCTGGCACTCACCGCCGAGGAGGAAAACACGGGCGCCGGCCTGGGGACAGTGCTCGACCGCCTCGGACCGCTCGACGCCGGCATCGTCGGCGAGCCGACCGATCTGACGCCGATGATCGCGCAGCGCGGTCTGCTGATCCTCCGCTGCATTGCAGGCGGCCGCAGCGCGCACCCGGCCAACACGCCGCCGGAAGTTGCCGAGAATGCGATCGTTACCGCGGCGCGTGACATCGCACGCTTGTCGGACTTCGATTGGGGAGCAACGCATACCCAGCTCGGGCGCTGCCACGCGAACGTCACCACGATGACGGGCGGCGTAGCGCGAAACGTGATCCCCGACCGTTGCGAGTTCACGCTCGATATTCGAACCACGCCGCTCGAAGACCACGCTTCGCTGACTCGGCGGCTGGCGGCCGTGCTCGAAAGCGAACTCGTCGTCCACAGCGATCGACTGGTCCCGATCGGAACGGCTCCGACCGCGGCGATCGTTCGCGCCGTTTCTCGCGCCTTGCCCGAAGCGGTCCCCGCCGGCAGCCCGGCGATGAGCGATATGGTCTTTTTGAACGGGATTCCGGCGGTCAAGATCGGGCCCGGTCACTCGCCACGTTCACACACGCCCAACGAATACATCCGTCCCGAGGAGTTGCGCGCCGGCGCCGCCGCATATGAAGAGATCATTCGCGCATACTTTGCCGAAGCTGCGACGGAAGTCACCCCGTTGGACCACGAACGGCTCGCTGCAGGATCCTCCTCCGACGACCGCGGCCGCAAGGAGCCCACCGCATGAGCACGGACGCCACCCGGCTTTGGGAGAAGGGCGCGGCACTTGACGCCGCCATTCACCGCTTCACCGTCGGCGACGACCCCTACTGGGATCGCCGATTGGTTCATTGGGATTGTCTCGGTTCGGCGGCCCATGCTCGTACGCTGTCGCGCGCCGGTCTGCTCGACGCATCCGAACTGGGCTCGCTGTTAACAGGCCTCGCGACGATTGACGCCCGCGCCCGTGACGGCGCGTTCGCGATACCCGCGGAACTGGAAGACTGTCATACCGCGATCGAGGCGGAGTTGATCCGCTCCTGTGGCGCCGCGGGCGAGAAGATCCATGCGGGCCGTTCACGGAATGACCAGGTCGCGACGGCTCTGCGTCTGTTCATGCGACATCATGCACTCGATTGGGCGCCGCAGGTGCATCGTTTCATCGAGGCGCTCGCGCAGCGGGCGGCGGTCGACGGCAACGTGCCGATGCCCGGGTACACGCACCTGCAGCCGGCGATGCCGTCCACCGTCGGCGCTTGGCTGCACGCCTTGGCGGAAGCCGCACTCGAGCAATACCGTGCGCTGCTCGATCTGCTGGGTCGTCTGGATTCGTGCCCGCTCGGGACCGGCGCGGGCTACGGTGTACCGCTGCCGCTCGATCGTGAATACACCGCGTCGTTGCTCGGCTTCACGCGAGTGCAGCGCAGCGCGATCGATGTTCAGAACAGCCGCGGACGCATGGAGAAGTATTTCGTCCGGGTGGCCGCCGATTTCGCGACGCTGTTGGAGAAGCTCAGCAGCGATCTGATCCTGTTTGCAACCGCGGAGTTTGGATTCATCGGCCTGCCTGATGCACTGACGACCGGATCTTCGATCATGCCGCAGAAGCGCAACCCGGACGTGCTGGAGCTGTTGCGGGCACGCGGGGCCCGGCTGCGCACCCGGCTGTCGGAGTTGGAAGCGGTCACGGCCGGGCTCACGTCCGGCTACCACCGCGACTTGCAGCTGACGAAGGAACCGCCGATCCGCACCGCCGAGGAGTTGCCGGACATGTTGCTGATTGCGACGCGGGTGATCGCCGACTTCACGGTCGACCGCGACCGACTCCAAACGGCGATGCGACCGGAGCTGTATGCAACACATGCGGCCCTCGCGCTCACCACGGCCGGCGTGCCGTTTCGCGAGGCCTATCGTCGCATCGCGGACGAAGTGCGCGGTGGCCGGTTCGACGCCAATCGCGCGCGAGAATGGCGCGATAATCCGACTGGCGTCGCGAATACCATCTGGGACGCGATTCGGGACGAATGTACGGCGCTACGGTCGCAGTGCGCTAACGTCGCCGCGCGAATCGCGTCGGCGGAATCCGCGCTCCTGCCGGCATCGGAGTAGCGCGCAAACGGCCTGCGCCGGCGCGGCGCCGCGGCGTAACATCGACCATCGCGGGTGAACCATGATCTGGCTCTGGGCCGCGCTTCTCACGATCGTCAATCTGCTTTGCCTGCTGCTGGTCGTACTCGGCCTTCCCGGCACGTGGTTGATGGTTGCGCTGACAATGCTCCTGGCATGGTGGACGCACGACGCTGCCGACCCGATGTTCGGTCTGGCGGTGCTCGTAACCATCACTGCCCTTGCCATCATCGGCGAGCTGCTGGAGTTCGCGCTCGGCGCATGGGGCGCGCGCCGCGCCGGCGGTACGAAGCGCGGCTCGTGGGGGGCATTGCTGGGGTCGATCGTGGGCGGCATCGCGGCCACGTTCCTGATCCCGATGCCGATCGTCGGTACGCTCGTCGGTGCTTGTGTCGGCGCCGCGGCCGGCGCATGGGCGTTCGAACTGCACGGCGGCCTGCAGATGAACAAAGCCGTACTCTCCGGCGTCGGGGCCGGCGTCGGCCGACTCGCCGGCACGCTGGCAAAAATCGCCGTTGGCCTGGCCATCTGGCTGCTGATCACGATCGCCGCCTTCTGGAATTGAGCCAGTCGATAAGGTGCCCCACCCCATCTTGGGGTTGGGGGCGGACCCGTCGCTTGCCCTCCTGGTGGAGCAAGCTCCCCTTTGTGCGGCAAGAACAGCTCCCAAGAAACACAGGGTGGGGCGGGCGTCCCGCCCGCCATGGACCGCTCGCTTGCGCTCGCGGCTCGCATTGACGTCGCCGGCTCCGGACCGACCGAACAGGTATCGAACACAACGAGCCCCGAGCGTGAGCGAGGGGATCAAGGTGCGCGTGATGAAAAAAACGAACATCGTTCGAACCCGTCGCTTGCGCTCCGGGCTCGCGCTAGCGCCACCGCAAGCCAGTGCCGTCCACAACGAGCCCCGAGCGCGAGCGAGGATCAAGGTGCGCGCGATGAAAAAGCCGAACGCCGTTCGAACCCGTCGCTTGCGCTCCGGGCTCCTACTGGTTGCCCCCCCTGGCCATATCGAGCAACGATCGGGTGCGTTCCCTTCAGGGAACGCAGTCTAACTAGACTACAATCGTGGTATGTACGCATGCGAGGTACGGGTAACTCAGGAAGGCCTCAAATGGCTCGGGAAACGCCTTGTGGGTCTGCGTTCTCGGATCATCAAGAGCGTCCGCTGGAATCAGATCCAAGGAATCGCCGCCTTCAATCAGCCAACCTGGTCGTTCGATATCGTGTCGCTCGTACTCGTCCGTTCGCCTGATCGCCGCGAGTTCGTTCTCGGTGAAGGCGAACCGGGCTGGCGCACGGCCCTGGCAAGTATCCACTCCCGATTCGGCATCCTCCCCGGCTGGGAAAACGTCGTGCGACACCCGCCCGGCGCGCTGAACTGGATCACGTTATGGGGCCACGCGCCACCACCGCAGTCCGAATGCTGGCATTGTGGCGCTACGATCCCGGCTCGCCACGAAACGTCAACCCATTGCCGCTCATGCGGCACGACGGCCCGGTGGCCCGTACCCGACGTCTAGCCGGCACGGCGAGATGCCCTGGATTCGGACCGGCGAATCGTGATAATAGTAGTGAGGGTGTTTGGGGGATGTCCCGATTGCGCCGGAACGAGTCCGGTCAGAAGAGCGAGAGGAGCGGGAGCGTGCGAAACTGGATGTACGGACGCGCGAATGACACGTCGGTCACGACCACCACAACTAACTCGACACATCTTCGGCGACCCGCGGCGTTCGCAGCGGCGAGCCTGTTCCTCGCTGTTGCAGGGAACGTCATCGCTGCCCCGCCGCGGCTGATCGACAGCACGGACGTCGGCACGATCCTGCTGGGCCCTGCCAGTGGTCTCGACTGGGGCCGCCCACTCGCAGCCGGCGATTTCGACAACGACGGCTACGACGACCTGGTCGTCGCCGCTGCCGAGAGTTTTGGTGGCGGCATCAGCACCGTGTATGTCGTGCGCGGCGGCCCGGTTGCGCACGGCCAAGGCACGCTCAACCTGGCGGGAACGCCCGTGGATCAGGTGATCTTCGGAGCCCAGGTCGACGACAACCTCGGCGCCTCCGTCGCGGTCGGCGACGTCAACGGCGATGAGGTCGACGACCTGCTGCTGGCGGCATCGCTGGGCGATCCACCCGCATTCGCCGACGCCGGCATCGCGTATCTGATCTACGGCGGGACAACCTTCTTCGCAGCGCCGATGCGCGACCTGGCCATGGCCGGCTCGTGGGACCTGCGGTTCTACGGCCCCGTCGCCGGCGGTGACATGGGCGGCGCCCTGCTCTTCGGCGGCGCCGATACCCAGGCCGCAGCCATTGGCGACGTCAACGGTGACGGTTTCGGCGACGTAATCCTCGGCGTCCACCTCGCCAGCGGAAGCAGCAACGGCGCCGGCCGCGTCTACGTCCGGTTCGGCGGACCGATCCCCAGCGGCTTCACGTTCAACTTCGCGATCGCGAACGGGTTCAACATCAGCGCCTGGGGCGCGAGCGAACTCGACGAGCTGGGCACGGTCGTACACGCAGCCGACATCACCAACGACGGGATCGACGACATCATCATGGCCACCGAGTATGGCAGCCAGGGCCTCTTTACTTCCGAGGGCGTCGCGTACATCCTTCGCGGCCGCAACAACTGGAATCCGACATTCTTCAACTTCGCTACGACCAACGCCGACATTACGCTGCTCGGCGCCCGCCAACAGGACAACCTCGGCGCGTCCGTCACCTCCGGCGATTTCAACGGCGATGCGATCACCGACCTCGCCGTCGCGGCCCCGGGTGCTGACGTCGGCGCCTTCAACGATCAGCGCGGCGACGGCATCGTCTACGGCCTGCTCGGTAGCGATGACCTCCAAACCGGCACGCACATTCGCGACTACGACATTAATAACGGCGACTTCGAGTTCGTTGGCGAGTTCGAAGAGAACCTCGGCACGCTTGTCACCTCGGGCGACATCAACGGGGACGGAATCGCCGACCTCATCGCAGCCGAACGCTTCGGCGGACCGAGCACGAACGGCGTGGTCGAGGTCCTGCTTGGCCGCGACTTCGCGCCCGCAGAACGCTACACAGCCGCGGTGGACAGCGACGTCCGGATCGTCGGCGACCCCAACGACCGCATCGGTTTCTGGATCGCCTCCGCGAATACGAACGGCGATGCACTCGACGAGGTCTTCTTCAGCACGCCCTTCAACAATGGGAACGCCGGCACGGCATACATCTATACCTATGTGTCAGCCGACGCCGACTTCGATCGCGATACAGACCTGCTCGACTATGCCGCCTTGCAGCCCTGCATCGGAGTCGCATTTGACGGACCACCGACACTCCCCTGCGTCCTGCTCGATTTCTCGCTCGACGAAGCCCTGACAAGCGATGACCTCCCGGGCCTCGCCGACGCCTGGACCGGCCCGAACTAACGAGCAACCGTAGAGTGCGCAATGGCCCGGTGCCCCACCCCATCTTGGGGTGGGGGACGGACCCGTCGCTTACAGGTGATGGGTGGCACTGGCGGCTTGTCCGCCAGTGTGGGGAAGTTGCTTGCAAGGGTGCCCCACCTCATCTTGGGGTGGGGGACGGACCTGTCACTTACAGGCAATGGGTGGCACTGGCGGCTTGTCCGCCAGTGTGGGGGAGTTGCTTGCAAGGGTGCCCCACCTCATCTTGGAGTGGAGAACGGACCCGTCGCTTGCGCTCCGGGCTCGTCGAGAGAGAGACCAGCGGCGCCAATGCGAGCCCGGAGCGCAAGCGACGGGTCCGAACTGCGTTCGGCTTCTCTCATCTCGCGCATTTTGACCCCCTCGCTCGCGCTCGGGGCTCGTTGTGTTGAGTATCAGGTTCGCGCCGGGGCCTTTGGCGCAGACAAAGGCCTCGCAATGGGAGCTTGCTCCCCCCCTCGCTCGCGCTCGGGGCTCGTTGGTGTGGCCAGGGGCCCCAGTGCAAGCCGCGAGCGCAAGCGACGGCTTCGTCTCAGGAACGGCTGTCCCAGCAGGGATCTTCAACACCGACGGAGTGGTTCTGGTAACGTGCGAACACGAAGAGCGCATCCGAGAGACGGTTCAGGTAGTGGATCAGGTCACTCGAGATCGGCTCCTGATGGTGCAACATGATCGCGGTGCGCTCCGCGCGCCGACAGACGGTCCGCGCGATGTGCAGCTGAGCCGCCTCGGGGGTACCGCCGGGCAGGATGAAGTTCTCCAATGGCGCCAGCGATTCGCTGAACCGGTCGATCCAGCTCTCCAGTTGCGCAACGTGCCGCGGTTCGATTCGCGGTCCGGGTAACTTTGGTTTGTCGGCGTCCGGGATACAAAGGTCAGCGCCGGCGTGAAACAGCTCGTTCTGGATGGTCCGAAGTACCGCGCTGAGTTCGTCGGGCAGCGTCCCCGTCAGGATGAGTCCGATATAGGCGTTGAGTTCGTCCACGTCTCCATAAGCCTGAATACGGGGCGCCTCCTTTGAGACCCGTTCGCCGGTGCCCAGGCCGGTGGTGCCGTCATCCCCAGTGCGCGTATATACCTTAGTAATGCGTGGCATTCACTCGTCTCCGATAATCTCGACAATCTATCGATCAACGGATCGTAGCCGGGCCAGCGTCCGAAAACCAACCACCGGGCGGATGGGAAAATGGGTGGACCGGAGCGCGGCACATTTTGAACAATTTGGATAGGTTGGCCGGCAGGCGGGACGGTCCGCTGGCAGAGTCCGTGTTGTTACTGGGAGAAACACGATGGATGCCTGGAAGGAAAGCTTCCTCAAAAAGCTGAACCATGCTCAGTCCGAATGGAACGGGCAGTTCGAGCACGCGATGGAGAAACACGTCGACCCGGCGTTCGACGAATTGCGCCCCTTCCTGACGGAAAACGGATTCAGCGTCAGCCGACCGCTCCGCGAGCAGGGCCGCCGATCGTACAAGTTCGAACTCGCTGAGAACGCCTACGTGCTGGTCCTCTTCCGCGCGGGCGGCGTCGGCGAATTCGAAGTACGCAGCGAGATCTTCGTTCCGGGCAAAGAGCCGCAGCTCGGCAAGGTGCACGCGCGCGTCGCCGACATCACGGCGGACTGGGCGCCGACCCAACTGCAGAAAGCGCTCGACCAGTTCATCGAATCACTGGGCGGAGCCCGCAAGCAACAGGTCGACGAGGAAGAACTCGTCACGCTGTAGCCGGCAATACCAGACCGCACGCGCGTCCGCGCTCTACACACGCTCTGCGCCGATCCCGGCGGAGAGCGTTGTTCTTGATCAACACACGTTCGTAGGGCCAGCGGCGCCAATGCGAGCCCGGAGCGCAAGCGACGGGTTCAATCGGCGTTCGGCTTTTTTCATCTCGCGCATCTTGATCCCCTCGCTCGCGCTCGGGGCTCGTTGTGTTTGGTCGGGTTCGCGCCGGGGCCTTTGGCGCAGACAAAGGTCTCGCAAAGGGAGCTTGCTCCCCCCTCGCTCGCGCTCGGGGCTCGTTGTGTTTGGTCGGGTTCGCGCCGGGGCCTTTGGCGCAGACAAAGGCCTCACAAAGAGAGCTTGCGCCCCCCCTTCGCTCGCGCTCGGGGCTCGTTGTGTTGAGTATCAGGTTCGCGCCGGGGCCTTTGGCGCAGACAAAGGTCTCACAAAGGGAGCTTGCTCCCCCCTCGCTCGCGCTCGGGGCTCGTTGTGTTTGCGACCGGTCGATGGCGAGCAAACGCCGCCCCGCCACAGCCTTGCACCGGCCGTCAGTCGCCGCCGTCGGTACGAACTCGGGCGACGGCGAATCCGTCCCAGCCTTTGCACCCCACCATCTGAATCGCGGTCGCGCATAGCCGTGTCTCCGCACCGAGTGCTGCGAGGAATTCGCGCACGCCCGAGACGGGTGGATCGCGCGTCTTTGAATCGAGTATGGCCCCATCGCGAACGACATTGTCTGCTACGATCAGGCTCCCGCTGCGCGTCAGCGACAGCGCCCATCGCAGGTACGCGGGATTGTTCGGCTTGTCCGCGTCGATGAACACGAAGTCAAACGGACCCGCACCTTTTGCATGGAGCGCGGGCAGCGTATCCAGCGCCGCCCCTTCATGAAGCTCCACGCGCTTTTGAACGCCGGCATGAACAAAGTTGCGCCGTGCTACGGCGGCGTGACCTGGATCCGATTCCAGCGTTATCAGCAACCCGTCCGGCGGCAGCGATCGCGCCAGACAGATCGTGCTGTAACCAGCTAGCGTGCCGATCTCGAGGATTCGACGGGCACCCTGAAGCTCGGCCAGCAACTGTAGCAGTCGGCCCTGCAACGGAGACACATGGTGTGCGGGCAAGCCGGCCGTCTCTGCCGACTCGAGCACGGCATCCAGCACGGGGTCAGTTGGTATGAGTGTCGTCGCGAGATGGTCGTCGACCGCAGTCCAGGCTGGTTCGATCATAACGCGGCGCCTAGTCCGGCTCTTCGTCCCAGGGATAGTGCGGCTGCTGCGGTTCGGACTCGACGGCCGGGTCCTCCGGCGCGGCATCGACGCTCGCAGTCGGTTCGGGCTGGAGTGCCTCCGGCGCCGGCAGCATGCGGTATTCACCCTCTTCCTCAAAAACAAGGATCGCGATCTGGTTGCGCTCCCGCCGGAAGATCGGGCGGTTGACCTCCTTGAACGTCACACTCGAAATCACACGAAAGACCGGCGCCGGCAACTCGCTGATTGCCACCTCATCGACGGACTCGACCCGTAGCGTTTCAATCGCCTGATAGATCCGGTCGAAACGTTCCTTGCTCTCGGGCAGCCGGCGCCGACTGACGAAGCGCCGATACCCCTCGTAGTCCTCCGTCAGACAGGTTTCGAGGAACGACTGCATAAAGAGTGCGATCTCCGGGTGTTCTTCGCGGATGCCCGCCGCGAAGCGATACGTCGGACGAACGCGAAAGGCATCGCTGGCGTTGCCGTTCGAATCCGCCGACGGTGCATCGCGGTCGCATCCACCCAAGGCTACGGACGCCAACAGCATGAGCAGGCTCGCACTGCGAGCGGCGCAGCGCATCGCACTGAGGGTTCGCCAAACGGCGCGCTTCAACCACGCCGAGCGTAACGGACTGCCTGTCGCAGCCATTGGACCGCCTCCTCCGGAGCGCATTCGAATCCTTCGAAATCAAAGAACTGCACGCCGAGTTCCACCGCCTCACTCACTGTACGAACGAGGTCGCTGGACTCCTTGAACTGCGGCTGCCACGACCAAAGCGACAGCGCACCGATCACCTCCTCCTCCAACTCGGCCAGCAGTTCGGCCGAGGTGCCGTCGAGGAGCGTGCCGCCGACACGAACCAGCGGCTGCCAGCCGGGGGCGTCGAAATGAGGCAGGTGTCCACTGTCGTGCAGCAAGTAGAGCCGATCGCTTGCCGTCGACTCGGCGCAGCGCTCGAGCCAGTTGACGAGCTCGTGCTGCCGAACCTGGCGATACTCCCAAAGGATGTCGTCGTCCGGAACGGACGGTTCCGAATGGTCGGCTGGACGCTCCTGCGCCGCCATCCGACCGGCGTGAACGCGCGCGCTGCGGGCAGCTGCGTCGGCATCGACGCCGCCCATGACCGCGACTTGCCGGCAAGCGGGACAGAAACACGTTTCGAGTGCGAGTTCGAGATCGGGATGCCACGTGCCGGGCCGGTCGACACCGCTCAAGATCGGCTGGTCACAACACCAGTCCACGAGCTCGAAGCCGTCGGGGCCGTATGGCTGCAAATCCTGCATGACGCTGTGCAGCAGTTCCTGGACCTCCGGGTTGAGCGGACAGAGCCCGCCGAACGCGAGATCGTCGCCCCAGGCGTTCTGCATCCGCAGGTGCCGTTCGTGGTCGGTGACGAGCGGGATGGCGCGGAGATTGACGCGAAACACCGTAGGGACGCTGGCGTGCTCGGCGGCGCGACAGACGCGTTCGAGCATATTCCGACTGCCGGACCAACGCGCGACCCGCACCTTGGCGTCCGTCGCGCGGTAATGCTCGCGATGTGGCGGATAATGCCAGCCGCCTTCCGTCGCGAACAGGTTGGATTGCACCAACGGGCAGAAGTGCATCGCGGTATGCGCGCCGGTGACCACGGGGATCGTCAGGTGGTCGATGCCGACGTCGCCGGTAACACGCGTCAGGAGGTCCGTATCGGTCGCGTCGTGTGCCCAGAGGGGGTAAAAAAGTCCGTAGGAGACGCTGCTCAAAGCGATGCACCCGCGTTCTGAATCGAATACGATACGCGCCCGAGCGGCGGCGCTGACAGGCACGGTGACGCCCGCGAGGGTAGCCGATTCAGGCCGGTGCGGCTAGCATCCGTCATGATCAGAAAACGGAGTTTCTGGATTGAGCGATCAATCGGAAAAATACTTCCGGCATTGTCCCGGCGAGGACCACATCAAGCTGTCGGACGCCGTTTGTCTGGGTCGGCGGCGGGCCAACTTTCACAAGTGCCCGGGCTGCCAGTTCAATGACGACGAGCGCGGCTGCCCGTCCTTCGAGGCGACGGTGGTCGCGAACAGACCGGCCTCAGTGCCGGCGATGGAGGGAGCGACCGACATGGACAACATCGACAAGGTGTTCAAAGCATACGACGTCCGCGCGATTCACCCCGAACCGCTCAGCGAGGAAGTCGCGTGGCGAATCGGTAACGCGACCGCGCAGTTCCTGCGCACGTCGCTGACCGGGTACGATCGTAGTGACACGAGCATGAACAAGCTGATCGTCGGGCGCGACATGCGAACGCACAGCCCGAAGCTCTCGCGCGCGTTCATCGAAGGGGCGGCGTCGGTCGGGACACAGGTGATCGACATCGGCATGGTCGATACGCCGCAGATCTACTTTGCGACCAATCAGATGCCCTGCTGTGGCGGTGTGCAGACGACCGCCAGCCACAATCCGGCACACTACAACGGGTTCAAGATCTGCGGCCCGAAGGGCAAACCGGTCGGGGCCGAAACGGGGCTGAACGAGATTGCGCGGATCGCACGGGCGATCGCGCCGCACAGCACGCCGGACCTGGGACCGATTCAGCAGCTGGACCTGTCGGAATCGTACCGGTCGTACATTCATAAGTACCTGCTCGAGCCGCGGCCGTTGAAGGTGGTCGTGGATGCGTCGAACGGGATGGCCGGGCGCTGGTTCCCGGTATTGTTCGAGGGCATTCCGAACCTTGAGGTGATCCGCCTGAATTTCGAGCACAACGGTGAATTCGTTCACCCGCCGAATCCGCTGGTGGAGGCCAACCTCGAACAGCTGCGCAACGCGGTGCGGGAGTACAAGGCCGATTTCGGCGCGTGCTTCGACGGCGACGCCGACCGCTGCATGTTCGTGGACGAGAACGCGGAGATCGTTCGCTGTGATACGCTGACCGCGTTGCTGGCGCGGGAGTACCTGCGCGAAAACCCGGGTTCGACGGTGGTGTATGACCTGCGGTCGAGTCGGATCGTGCCGGAGACGATTCGCAAGCACGGCGGTGTACCGAAGCGTGAGCGCGTTGGGCACGTGTTCATGAAGCGAACGATGAGCGAGAACGAGGCGGTCTTCGGCGGGGAGTTGAGCGGGCACTTCTACTTTCGGGACTTCTTCTATTGTGATTCCGGAATGTTGACGTTCGTGGCGATCGCAAACGTACTGACACGCAGCGGACAGCCGTTGAGCGCGCTGCTGAGCCCGTTCCTGACCTACGCCAACAGTGGTGAGCGAAACTTCACCTGCGACGCCAAGGACGAAACGTTCCGCGCTATCGAGCAGAACTACAAGGACGGCGAGATCGATCAACTGGACGGCGTGACCGTACAATACCCGGATTGGTGGTTCAACGTGCGGGCGTCGAACACCGAGCCGCTGCTACGGCTGAACATGGAAGCGAAGACGCCGGAGGTGCTCGAGGAGAAGCTCGCGGCGCTGACGCCGATGCTGGGGACGCCGGCAGAGGAATAGTGGGGGTAAGGGTCAACATGGTCGAGATACTCGCGGCGGAACACGTCCATCATACCTTGGATTGCGGAGTCGAATTCGCGGCCGACGTGTTGCCGGCGCGAAACACGGTGGCGATCGGGTTTCGGCTGCTGGCCGGAGTCGCGGACGAGCCGGAGGATCTGAACGGCATCGCGGCGATCACGGAAAGCACACTGTCGAAGGGGACCCAGGCGCACAGCGGACGTGAGATCGCCGATGCGTTTGATTTGCTCGGGGCGCGCTGGAGCAGCCACACCGGTCGGCAGACGACTGTTTTTCGCGCAGTATGCTTGCCGGAGTACGTACCGGACGTGGTCGATCTGCTGGCGGAGATGCTGCGAACGCCGGCGTTCGAAGAGGAGGCGTGTCGGGTCGCGGTAGACCTGGCGCTCAAAGACTACGAAACGCTCGATGATCACCCGGACGACCTGTTGCGGATTCTGATCAACCGTATGACGCTCGGGTCGAGGCTGGGGCGATACGTCGGCGGAACGCCGGAATCGCTGCAGCGGATTGATGCTGCGCGCGTGTGGGAGCATTGGACCGGCCTCTATGGTGCCGGACGGCTGCAAATCGCGATTGCAGGTCCGGTCAACCCCGACGACGTGGCGTCGCAGATCGACGCACGGTTCGCCGGTTTTGGCGATGCGACGCCGGCGGGACGCGCGCCCGTCGACGTGGCGCTCTCGCCGACGGTGGAGCACCGGCAGTTGGAGTCGGAGCAGCAGTACATTGCCTTGGTGCTACCGGGTGTCCCACGGACCGCACCGGAGTTCCGGGCGGAGCAGGTGCTCATCGGCGTGTTGTCGGGAGGCATGGGAGCACGGCTGTTCACCGAGGTGCGCGAGAAGCAGGGGTTGGTTTACTACGTCGGAGCATGGCAGGAGCATCCACGTGGCGCGGGGATGATTCACCTGAGCGCCAGTACGACGCCGCAGCGCTGCGACCAGACGTACCGCACGCTGGTGCGCGAACTCGAACGGCTACGGGAGGATCTGACGGACGAGGAGATCGCGCGCGCCCGGGACGGTCTGATCGCGCAGTTCCAGACGGAAGACGATCTCACTCGCGCGCGGGCTTCGAGCTTGAGCGACGACTTGTTTCACTACGGGCGCCCGATCGATCCACTGACGAAGCTACAGGCGATCGAAGCGGTGACGCCCGACGATGTTCGACGACGGGCAGCGGCACTCGCGTTGGACCGAATGTGCGTCGCGACGGTCGGCCCGCAACCGCTGGACGTCTAGGGGTGGCACTGGCGGCTTGTTGGGGACTTGCTTGCAAGGGTGCCCCACCCTTCTAGGGTGGGGGACGGACCCCTCGCTGACGCTCGGTGCTCGTTGTGGTAAGTATCGGGTTCGCGCCGGGGCCTCTGGCGCAGACAAAGGCCTCGCAAAGGGACCTTGCTCCCCCCGGAGCGCAAGCGACGGGTTCAAACACTGTGCGGCTTTCATCACCCCGCGCATCTTGATCCCCTAACTCCCCGCCCGGTGGATGTCCAGCGGCTTGACGTCGGGGGGTAGGGAGCTAGGATACGTGACTCGCGTGTGAGCGCGGCGTAGAGACGATGCGGCTGTGGCGGAATTGGCAGACGCGCTGGCTTCAGGTGCCAGTGGGGGCAACCCCGTGAAGGTTCGAATCCTTTCAGCCGCATTTGGGGGCCGTTTGCCGGCGCGGTGAGTCGGCATGTGGTGAGCGTACGGGACAGTCCACGCTGCAACGGCGAACGGAAGCCCGGTGTCACCTTGTAGAAAGCGGGAAGGTTCCCCGCCTTCGCGGCGAAGCGGGCGTGCCTGGCGCGCTCCACCTGCCCTGAATGCGTGCGTGTGTCCCTTGAACGTGACCATAACCCGGATGGATGACCGGCGAGCGGTGAAGGAACCCCGGCCGGCGTCAAGTTCCCGCTCTTGCGGGGTGCGACGAGTGAGGACGACGATTTTGGATTCGCGCAAGAACGCGTAATCCGCCGTAGCGAGGAGAAGACGACGAATGGCTAAAAGCAAGCATGACGTGACGGACCTGAAGATGGCGCCCTCCGGCAAAAAGCGGATTCTGTGGGCGGACCGGGATATGCCGGTGCTGAACCTGATCCGCGAGCGGTTCGAGAAGGAGAAGCCGCTCAAGGGCGCCACGATCGGCGCCTGCATGCACGTTACGACGGAAACCGCGAACCTGATGCGGACGCTCAAGGCGGGCGGTGCACAGGTGGCGCTGTGTGCGTCGAACCCGCTGAGCACACAGGACGAGACGGCGGCGAGCCTGGTCAAGGATTTCGGGGTCGACGTCTACGCCCGGCGGGCCGAAAGCGTCAAGGTCTTCTATGATCACCTCAATTCGGTGATCGACAACAAGCCCAATATCACGATGGACGACGGCGCCGACCTCGTGAACCTGCTGCACACGAAGCGCAGCAAGGATGCCGGCTCGGTCTCGGCGAGCATGGAAGAGACGACGACCGGCGTGATCCGACTACGGGCGATGCACGAGAGCGGCGATCTCAAGTTCCCCGTGATCGCGGTCAACGACGCCGACACGAAGCACCTGTTCGACAACCGCTACGGCACCGGCCAGAGCACGCTCGACGGCGTCGTGCGCGCGACCGACATGCTGCTCGCGGGCAAGAAGGTCGTGATCATCGGCTACGGCTGGTGCGGGCGCGGTGCGGCCCTGCGGGCGCGCGGCGCCGGGGCGCACGTGACGGTTACCGAGATCAATCCGCTTAAGGCGCTCGAGGCGGTGATGGATGGCTTCGACGTACGTCCGATGGGTGAGGCGGCGGCCGCGGGCGAACTGTTCATTACGGTCACCGGCAACAAGCACGTGATTCGCGGCGAGCACTTCCGCAAGATGCGCGACGGTGCCATCATCTGCAACAGCGGCCACTTCGATGTCGAGATCGACATCCCGGCGCTGCAGAAGATGTCGAAGAAGGTCAACCGCAACGTGCGTACCAACGTTGATGAGTACGTCATCAATGCCAACAAGCGGCTCTACCTGCTCGCGGATGGTCGGCTGGTCAACCTGAGCTGCGCGACGGGGCACCCGGCCAGTGTGATGGACATGAGCTTTGCGACGCAGGCACTCACCGCCGAGTGGGCGCACAAGTCCGGCAAGAAGCTCAACGTCGCCGTCCACGACGTGCCGCAAAAGATCGAAGAGTGGGTCGCCAAGTTGAAGCTCAAGTCGATGAACGTCGCAATCGACAAGCTGACATCCGACCAGAAGTTGTATCTCTCCAGCTACGGCGAGGGAACGTAAGACACGTTGGGCCGTGTGTTCCCCCACCCCGAAATGGGGTGGGGCGCCTGACGATGCTCGCAAGCTGGGTCGAACACCTGGGTGGGGCAGCCTCTCGCTCGCTATTGACCGCTCGCTCGCGCTCGGGGCTCGTGTGTGCAGCGCCTGGCTCTTGTAAGGGCCTTTGGCGCAGACAAAGGCCTCGCGAAGGGAGCTTGCTCCCCCCGGAGCGCTAGCGACGGGTTCAATCGGCGTTCGGCTTTCTTCATCTCACGCATCTTGATCCCTCGCTCGCGCTCGGGGCTCGTTGTGTATGGTCGGGTTCGCGCCGGGGCCTTTGGCGCAGACAAAGGCCTCGCAGAGGGAGCTTGCTTCCCCCTCGCTCGCGCTCGGGGCTCGTTGTGTTTGGTCGGGTTCGCGCCGGGGCCTTTGGCGCAGACAAAGGCCTCGCAAAGGGAGCTTGCTCCCCCCCTCGCTGGCGCTCGGGGCTCGTTGTTTGCGCCGAGTTCGTCGGCTGGACGAGCGCGGCGGATATTGAACCACTGCGAGAACGAACAAATGGTGGGGCCCCGTGGGGCACCCACCTATCGATTCAGCCGGTTGCGCTGTCGTGACCGGGCGCGCTCCGCGCTGTGGAAGTTGTTATGGAGGGATCGGGACCCGCTCCCGATCAGAGGAGCCTCGGAAGCGGGTCCGTCACCGCGGAGAGAGATCAGTCGCGCTCCGGCGGGCACCCGTTACACGGGCTGATGATCCCGAGGAAATAGCATCCAGGTTCGGCGTGAAACCCGGGTTGGAGCCGGATCTCGTCGCCGGCCCGGAACGAGACGCTCGCACCGGGCAGGGGGCCGCCCGGGCCATGGATTTCGACGGCGTTGGCAGTGATGGTGTACTCGGCCTGGCGCACATCGATTGCGGTCGCGTCGAAGACCTCGCTGAAGATAACGAAGTCGGCGATGCAGATGCTGCTGCAGCTACCCATTTCTGTGCTATCGTATGTGGCACCGGGAAGCATGATGTTTCCGACGATGTTGCAGAACACGGGGATCGTCTGCCACTCGAAGGCGCTGGACGGGTTCGTATCGGCACAGTACGACGTGCTGGCGTCATAGCCGAAGAACGTCGACATGTGGCAGTGGATGCCGCACCAGTTCGCACAACTGGCCGCAGGTCCCTGGCCGTTGCAGGTGGTGGGTGGCCGGTTGTTGCCGCCGGAGTTGTTGCCGCCACAGCTGGCACCGGTGTCGCCTTCGAGGGCGATGATCTGGCCGGCGACGACCGTGTCGCCGCACTCAGCGATGGCACCGTTGGGTGCGATGTGAGCGTATGCCGAGAAGTCGCCGCTGGCGTGCTCGACGTAGATGCGGTTGTTGCAGCCGCCGCAGCCGCGACAGCAGTCGGTGTTATCCTCTTCGACCCAGCGGACGACACCGTCGGCCATGGCGACCAGCGGATAGCCGATGGGCCAAGGGGGCGTCGCCGGATCCAAGGGATCGTAGAGGATGGGGGGCCCGCCGGTGAGGTCGGTGCCGTTGTGTCCCATGTAGATGAGATTGCTCGGATTGACGTTAATGGTCGGTGTCGTTTCGAAGTATGGCAGTCGAAAGACACAGCGTGACATCGGGAGCGCACCTTGCTGCGCCTGGGCGGCGGTCGCGCTGAGCGCGATCACTGCCGTAGCGATCAGGAGTGCGTGGTTGGTGTTGCGCGAAGCGGCCATTATTCCATCTCCCGATCAGCGTTGCTGCGACCGGTTTCCAGGTTGGCCAGGCGCTGCTGCAGGTGGTTCTTCTCGGCCCGGATCGACTCGAGCTCGTTATTGAGCTGGATGACGTAGAGCGTGAGTTCCTCGACTTTCTCGATGGTCTTGGCCTGCATCTCCCCAACGCTGATGCCTGAGGCCTTGACTTCGTTGGCGGCCGGAATACCGGGTAGATGTCGGGCCTGCTCGAGGTGGCCTTCGAGTTTGTCGAGCGGCATCAGGTTGTAATCAGGTGCGAAGACGTAGTCGGGCCAGTCGACTTCGAGTTGGACGACGACTTCTTCACAGCGGAGCGTGCCGCCGATGGCGACGCGGGTGTTGCGGGGGATGTTGCTGGTACCGACGCCAATGCGGTCGAAGAAGCCGTGACCTTCGCCATTGTTGTCACCTTCGAGTCGAATACGGGCGGATCCGGAGGAGTTGCGGACGGTGACACCGCCACCGCCGCCGTCGGTCTGCTCACCGTCGAGGGTCACGCCGAGTTGTCCCGTGGCACTGCTGACACGGATGACGCCGCGGTCGTCGATGTCGGCGTCGATATCGAGGGTGGCGATCTCCTGATCGTTACGGACGATGATCCGGCCACCGCCGCTGCCGTCCGCTTGGGAACCGTCGAGGGTCACGCCGAGCTCGCCAGCGGGGCCGCTGAGGCGGATGACGCCGCGATCACTGACGTCGGCGTCGATTTCGACGGTTTGGACGTTCTGTCCGTTGCGGACGAGGATTTGGCCGCCACCGTCGGACTCTTCGCCGTCGAGGGTGATGCCGATACCGCCGTCGGCCTGGTGCACACGGACCACGCCGCGGCCGTTCTCGTCGGCGTCGAGTTCGACGGTCGTCACTTCGGCGCCGTTACGGAGGAACACCTCGCCACCGCCGTTGGCGCCGGCGCCGTTGAGCGTGACGCCGAGGCTGCCGTCAGCCTGGTTGACGCGGATGACGCCGTTGCCGCCTTCGTCGGCGTCGATCTCGATCGTTTGTTCGTCCACCGTATTGGTCATGCGGATGGCTCCGGCTCCGCCGGGCTCGTCCCCGTCGAGCGTGATGGTGCCATCGCCGTTGCTAAAAATGTGCAAGTAACCCTGCTGGCCCACAGCTCCGAGGAAAATGGCGTCGTCAAGCTCTTCACTGGCGACCCGATGGGCTCGAAACGCGTACGGTACGGCGCCGATCGGGGTGCGCGGCGTGAGTTCTGCGCCGCCGTCGACACTGACTCCGATCAGTCGCGGGCTACCGGCGAAGTTCAATGGACTGAGCGGAATCGCAACGCTGACGAACCCGTTGACGATCGGGACATCGTTCACGACGATCGGGGCGCCGATCGAGCTCTGTACACCGATTGCGGAATACAGCTGGAACGAAAGGTCGACCGTGGGTCCGGGAAATGGGACGCCGCCACCGTCGGTGAGTACGGCCTGGAACGTCCATTGTTGACTGAGAGTGTGAAGGATCGGTGCGAGGGTCGCTGGCGTCGTCGTTTCGTCCCGCGTATCGGGCACTGGCGACTCGTCAATCGTTACGTTCGTCGCGGTCGTCGGTGTCGTCGACGGCGCCTTGCCACCAGGCTGTGTAACGCCGGCAGCGCCGAGAACGCCCGCGAGCGGGACAACGGTTGCGATCACCAGACACTTCATTCGATTTCGCATGACGTGCTTCTCCTTGTCGTCGTCTTGTCGGGCATGCTTCCGAGCACACCCGGTTGGTTTTGGGTGACAATTAATTACGCTCGGGGTGGAGCGACGCACACGGTCGATTACTCACGAAGCGCGTTGAGTTTCTTGTTTGCCAATCGGCGGAAGTGCCGACGCGCGCATGAAAGCGTCGACGTCATGCCTGACTTTTTGATTTAGAATTCCGTCACGACACCGTGAAGCGACCACGCAACTGTCGCCTGCCGTCAGGTTGAGTGATGTGGATGGCGGTAGCGGTGTGAAGTGCACGGCGCACCGTTGCCGACACGATCGCCGAATACATGTCGCCTACGCTCGGGGGGGAGCAAGCTCCCTCTGCGAGGTCCGTGTCTACGCCACGGGCCCCAGCGCGAATCAGAGACCAAGACACAGCGAGCCACGAGCGCGAACGAGCGGGTGGCACTGGCGGCTTTTCCGCCAGTGTTCGAATTTGCGGTGGTTGAGTTCACTCCAGATTTGCCAGTCTCAGCACAAGCATGGTCCCCATCCCTTCTCGGTTTCAGATCCGCACCCGCGAGCAAAGAGCGGGAGCAAGCGCCGGGATGACCGCCCCATGGCTTCGCCCCCCCCGGTCGCCGAGCGTGCCCGCGGGGTGGATAAGTGGGCGGGTCTTGTGTATGATCCCCGGATTAATCGGTGCGGCATGATGCGCGGGTCCGGTGTGTCCGCGCCGTCGACTCGCAGGTATGGTAATGGGTACCGACTAGCGTGAAGTTCGTGTTGATCGATCGGATTCGCGAGCTCGAGCCGGGCAAGCGGATCTGCGCGGAAAAGGCCTTGTCGCTCGCCGAGGAGTACTTGGCGGACCATTTTCCGCGGTTCCCGGTGCTTCCCGGCGTGCTGATGCTGGAAGGGCTGGTGCAGGCGTCGGCGTGGGTGGCGCGGACGGCGTTGGCGTTTCGGCCGAGCCTGGTTGTCCTGCGCGAGGCCCGCAACGTCACTTACAAGAGTTTTCTCGCTCCGGGCCACGTCCTGCGGATCGAGTCGATTTGTAAGGAAATGTCGGAAGAGACCAGCGTTTTCGCGGCGAGTGGTTCCGTGGATGGCAAGGAAATCGTGAAGGGTCGCTTGACGCTGCGGCACCTGTCGCTGGCCGCCACGGACGCGACTCTTTCGGCTACGGATGAGCGGATTCGCGCTCACCTGCGAGAGCAGCTGGAATTGCTATGTTTGCATGGTGGTACGTCGTTGTCGACGGCCAGTACGGCGTGACGCGATCACGTTGCGACGCGATCAGGTATGAGGAGGCGTGATGCCCACGATGACCAAGGATGAGATCTTCGAGAAGGTTCAGGAAACGCTGGTGGACGCGCTGAGCGTCGACGATGACGAGGTTACCGAAACCGCGCGGCTCCAGGAGGATCTCGGCGCCGAGTCGATCGACTTTTTGGACATCGCGTTCCAGTTGGAGAAGACATTCGGGATCAAGATCCCGCAGGAGGAGCTCTTCCCGCGTCAGATCCTCAGCAATCCGGACTATGTCGTCGACAAGAAGCTCAACGAGGCGGGCGTGGCCGCATTGAAGGCCGCGATGCCGCATGCCGACCTCTCCGAATTCGAGAAGGATCCGGTGATCGATAACATTGCCGAGGTTTTCACTGTCGGCACGATCGTGCGCTACGTTCAGGCCAAGCTTGGTGGGTAGGATTCCCGTTGCGCTGGATCTGGTTTGACCGGTTTGAGGAGTTCGACTCCGGCAAGCGCGCCGTGGCCGTCAAGAACGTCACGCTCGCAGAAGATCATCTGCACGACCATTTTCCCGGATTTCCGATCATGCCGGCCAGCCTGATGATTGAAGGCATGGCCCAGACCGCGGGCATCCTGGTGGGCGAGGCCCGGCAGTTCTCGGAAAAGGTGATCCTCGCAAAGGTCAAGCGTGCCGCGTTCGAGGCGCTGGTGCGTCCCGGCGACCAGTTGCGGTATGTCGCGGAAATCGAGCAACTGACCGATTCTGCAGCCACCACCCTGGGTAAGATCGAGTTGGACGGGGCGCCGCTTGGCGAGGTGGACATCGTCTTCTCGCACATCGACCAGAATATGAGTGGTCTCGCGTTTCCCGAAGAGAACTTCGTGTTCACGGAAGAGTTCATGAACCTGCTGCGAACGTACCGGCCCGCCGGCCGGCAGAAGGTGTCGCTGTGAGCAAGCGTCGCGTCGTCGTCACCGGACTCGGTCCCGTCACCCCTATCGGCGTCGGCGTCGATGCCTTTTGGCAGGCACTGCTGGACGGGCGAAGCGGCACCCACCGCATCGAAAGCTTCGATCCGAGCCGCTTCGATTCCCAGATCGGCGGTGAGATCGCGGACGTTCGAAAGGTCAACGACTTCGTTCCGAAGGGGTACCGCAAGGCCGGGAAGATCATGGCCCGCGACATCGAACTGGCGGTTGTCGCCGCCTGGCATGCCGTCATGGACGCCGGCCTGCGAACCAAGTGCATCATCGAGCGCGCCGACGCCGAGGGCCCGCAGAATCTGGACAGCGCCCGATTCGGGGCGAACATCGGCGCGGGCCTGATTTGCGCCGATCTCGGCGAGCTTTCCGAAGCACTCGCGCAGTCGACGACAGAGGACCTGTTCTCGTTGCGGATCTGGGGCAACGAAGGGATGCAGAATCTGACGCCGTTGTGGCTGCTCAAGTTCCTGCCGAACATGCTCGCGTGTCACGTCACGATCGTGCACGACGCACAGGGGCCGAGCAATACGATCACCTGCGGCGAAGCCAGCAGCCACCTCGCGATCGGCGAAGCATACCGGACCATCGAACGCGGCACGGCCGACGTTTGCATATGCGGCGGCGCCGAAAGCAAGGCCAACCCGATGGCACTGATTCGCCAGAGCCTCGGTAAGCGCCTCTCGACGCGCAATGACGCTCCCGAGAGCGCCTGTCGGCCGTTCGGAAAGGACCGCGACGGAACGGTCGCGACCGAAGGTGGCGGTCTGGTCATTCTCGAATCGCTGGAGCACGCGCAAGCGCGTGGAGCACGGATCTACGCGGAGCTGGTCGGTTTCGGCGCCGCGCATGATGCACACACGCCGATGCAGCCGACGACGCCGCACCCGGAAGGTCGGGGCGTGGCGCTCGCGGCGCAGAAGGCGCTGCGCGACGCAGGATTGGCCAACGCGGACGTCCGACTGGTGGTGCCGATGGCGTGCGGTTTGTCTGTGCACGATGCGTCGGAGGCAGCGGGCCTGCGCAGTCTGTTCGACGATGTGCCGGTAATGGCGGTCAATGGCGGCATTGGTAACAACGGTGCGGGTACGGGCGCGATCGACTTCATCGCCGCCTGTCTTGCCGTGCATCACAACACGATCACCGCCGCGGTGAACAGCGATCCACTGGACACGGAGTGCGGCCTGAACGTCGTGCTGGACGGGCCGGTGGACGCGCCGGTCGACGTGGCACTGACGACAGCATACGCGTTAGGTGGCGGGCAGAACGCTGCCCTGGCGCTCAAGGCGTTTCGATGAGAGGATCGGGGACGGGCAAGAGCAAGCGAGCATTCGGATGAACCGCAGAGTTGTCATTACGGGAATGGGCTGGGTCACGCCATTGGGCTGCGACCTCGAGCGTACCTGGCAGCGGCTCCTGGGCGGCGAGAGTGGTGTGTCGACGACCGCGATCTTCGACGCCGGGACGTTTCCGACCCAGTTCTCAGCGCAGGTCAAAGGCTTCGACTTCGACGCGATCCTCGGTGACCGCGCGGCACAGCACATCTCGGCCAGTCGTAACGCGCGGTTCGCGCTCGCGGCGGCTGAGATGGCATGGTCGCATGCCGGCCTCAACGGTGCCCATGGCGTTTCGGCCGAGATGGTCGGTGTGTATCCCGGCGGCGGCGAGGGCCCGCTCGACTTCGGCAACTTCGCAGCAGCCGCTGTCAACGGCTGGGACAACGAGCAGCGCACGCTCGACGCCGTCCGCTGGGCTGACGTAGCCTACGAACGACTGTCGGCCGTGCACGAACTCGAGCAGGATCCGAACTGTGCGGCTTCGCACATCGCGTGTCGATTCAACGCACAGGGCCCAAACTTCAACACGCTGACGGCGTGTGCGGCCAGTACCCAGGCACTGGGCGAGGCCGCGGCCCAGATCCGGCGCGGCGACGCCGACATCATGATCTCAGGCGGCGCACACAGCATGATTCATCCGCTCGGCGTCACCGGATTCAATCGCCTCACCGCGCTCTCCACGCGAAACGACGAACCGACCACCGCTTCGCGCCCGTTCGACCGGACGCGTGACGGGTTCGTGCTCGGCGAAGGCGCCGGCATGCTCATTCTTGAGGAACTCGAGAACGCGCGTCGACGAGGCGCCTCGATTTTGGCGGAGATTGTCGGCTTCGGCTCGACCGCGGACGCCTTTCGCGTCACCGATATCCATGAAGAAGGCCGCGGTGCGACCGCTTCAATGCGAATGGCGCTCGACGACGCCGACGTGAAGACCGATCAAATCGATTACATCTCCGCGCACGGAACGGGAACGGAAGAGAACGACAAGCTCGAGACGCTCGCGATCCGCAACGTCTTCGGCGATAACGCCAAGAACGTCGCGGTCAGCAGCATCAAAAGCATGATGGGCCACCTCGTGGCCGCCGCCGGCGCCGTCGAGCTGATCACATGCGTGCTCGCAATCCGCGACAAGGTCATTCCGCCGACCAGCAACTACGTCCATCCAGACCCGAACTGCCCGCTCGACTACGTGCCGAACGAACCACGTCAGCACGATGTGAACGTCTGCCTCAGCAACAGCTTCGGCTTCGGCGGCCAGAACGACACCCTGATCGTTCGGCAAATGACTTAGGTGCACCAAGGGTTCAACCCCGGTACGCCGCTGGCCCCTGCGCAAACAAACACCGACACCAACGAGCCCCCGAGCGCGAGCGAGGTGCCCCATCCCTTCCAGGGATGGGGGACTGAGAGAACGCCGTATCAGCCCCCCACCCCAAGATTTCGCCAGCGCCACTCTAACGCACGATTCCGCGCGGGTGTTCCGCGTCGGCGCGCGATATGATCCTTATATGCGAATCGTCTCGTTATTGCCGAGTGCCACCGAGATCATCTGTTCGATCGGGCTCGAGGATGCGCTGGTTGGCGTGACCCATGAGTGCGACTGGCCGACGACCGTGCGCGGCAAGGCTACCGTAACCCACACGCTCATTCCGACCGACGCCGAGAGCGGCGCGATCGATACGCTTGTCCGCGAGCAACTCAGTGGCGGCGATGCGCTGTATCGATTGGACCTGGACGCCCTCACGCGGGCACGGCCGGACCTGATCGTCTCACAGACACTCTGCGATGTATGCGCCGTCGCGGACGCGGAGGTGCGGGATGCGCTGCGCGTCCTGCCGAACACGACGCGCGTGCTGTATCTCGAGCCGACACGTCTCGAGCACGTGTTCGATTCGATCGAGACGGTCGCGTCCGCGGCCGACGTCTCCTCGGCGGGGGCAACAGTGGTCGGCCAGCTTCAGGAACGCGTCGAGCAGATTCGCCGACAGAGCCAGGCGCACGACGGCAACCGTGCCCGGAGGCGTCGGGTCGTCGTGCTGGAGTGGCTTGACCCGCTGTTTTCGTGCGGGCATTGGACGCCGGAACTTGTGGCGGCAGCAGGTTGGCAGGAGCCCCTGGCAAGCCCCGGCGAGCGCAGCCGATTGGTGACGGCGGACGAAGTCGTCGGCGCCGATCCGGACGCGATCGTCATCGCGTGCTGCGGATACACCGTCGAACGAACGCTGCGCGACGTGGAGTGCTGGCTGGCAACATCGCCGGTCGCCGCGCTGCCCTGTGTGCAAGCGGGCCGCGCCTGGGTCGTGGACGGGTCCGCGTACTTCAGCCGACCCGGTCCGCGATTGGTCGATAGCCTGGAGATCCTCGCCCACACACTTGACCCGGGCACCCACCCCCTACCGCTCGGATTGTCGGCGGCCACGCCAGTTCAAGCCGGAGCGTGAGCTTGCTCGCTCCCCGTTCTTTCGAGCAACGCGCCGATCGCTCAGCCCCAACTCCAAGCGAACTTGCTTTTGAAGTGGTGGTAGTACACGCCGATCATCCGCATCACGGAGACCATCAGATAGACCTCCAGCAACGTCGCGCCGAGCCAGGCGGAAACCGGCGCGCAGAAGTCACCCGAGAGCATCGTCATCCCCTCGCCCCAGACAAGATAGATCACGGCGTACGTTGCCGTCGTTACCGCCAGACTCGCGTACATGCAGAAAACGACAAAGAGATAGCCGGGAAGTGTCTTCACGATGGTGCGTCCCATGAGGTCGAAGCGGAGGCCGTCAAAGGGGTTGCCACCAACCGCGATCACCAATAGCACGATCGGCCAGAAAAAATGCCCGATGAGGAGCACGCCGAGATAGATGCCGATGTCGATCGGCTCCAGCAGGAGCATTGGTATCGCCGGATCCATGACGACCACCTGAATGACCATCACGATCCCCTCGATCAGGTCAATGCCGTCCCGCGCGAAGACCGACCCGAGATAGGCCACTGCAGGTAAACGCACGATCAGTTTGCTTAACCACAAATACAGCCCGGGAATGAACACATCGCTGATCCAATCACTGATCGCGGGCACCTCGATCCGTTCCTCGCCGGACGCACCATCAATCAGCACATTGAACTGCAAGGCCGCATACCAGCAGTAGATGAAGAGTCCGCCGGTCATCCAGAGACAGTAGACGAACTTCAGCAAAGGCGACGCAGCGACGAAGACAGCGATGACCACCCATGGCACCATGTTCTCGCCCTTGACCGGGAGAAAATAGCACCGGCCGACCAACGGCAGGAAGCCCGCGAAACTGCCCGGCGGACGCGGCAGCTTGGCGCCATCGGGCGCCATCGTCGCATCTCCGGCTGAAGCGCCTGCCGCCTCAGCGGCGCTCTGTGCTGCGGCGTGTTCCGCGCGCCGCGACGGCTCGACCGTACTACCGCCGGATAGTGCTGACAGCGCATCCGCGGCATCGTCAGCCGCTGCCGGCGCACGATCGGCCGACTTGCTGGCGGAGACGTGAATCACCCCATTGCATTTCTTGCACCGAAAACGACGCCCCACAGCGTCGTCTCCGACCCGATAGCGTGCACCACACTCGCACGATGCAATCATCTACCTACCCCCACGACCCGATCGGCCGCGCTCAAACTCCCTCGACACGAGCATTCATATTAGCAGATTCCTCAACGGCGACCTACCCCGCGGCAACGCCGCGCGCTGTCGGCCCTCTCGCTGCGGCTCGGGGCTCGTTTGGCGTGTTGCTTCAAAGGAACGCACCCTACCTGCGCTGTAGCGCCGGATATCGCGCTCCGGCGCGTCCGTGAAAAGGGCCCCGTCTCATTTTGAGGTGGGGCATCGAAGGATGACACCTTCCCCGATCGCTACACCTGGAAGTCCGGCGCTACGTCCGAGCCGATGGGTGACACTGAAAAAGGCGTGGTGCCCCGTCGTTGGTGCTTTCCGCGCCCACCCACGGCATCACCCGCCGGCGTTGCGCTCCTCGAGCGCAGCCTCCAACAGACGCGCCGACGTTGACGCCGGGTTGCGGGCAGCGTGCACCGCAAGCTCGATTGCATTTGTGACGATCCCGATTCGCTCGTCAGCGATTGTTACGAACGCGCGCTCCTCCGGCAAACTCCAATCGACGTTCTCGCCACGATCATTCCGAATCTCGACTCGAATGCGCATCACGCACCTCCTATGTCCAAGCTCATCTGCAAGACGATAGCCCCCCTTCCGCCGGGATTTCCGACGAGCGCGATAACGGCTCGACACTTCGGTTCGATTTGGTTGCCCTGGAGCGGGTACGCGCGGCTATTGCCGCGATTCTTCGTCGCGCAACCAGGCCTGCAGACGCCCCAATCCTTCATCCAGCGACACGCGCGGCGAGTACCCGAGCAGTTGGCGCGCCGCCGAGATGTCGAACCAGTGAGACGTCGACAGCTCGTCGGCCAGGAAACGCGTCATCGGCGGCTCGCCGGAAAGTGGCAAAACGGTCCATAGCCATTCGCACACGGCGCCGACACTGCGTGCCGCACGCCGCGAAATCCGCTTGCGCACCGGCGCAACACCGGCGACCGCCAGCAGCCGATTGATGAAATCCCACGCGTTGACCGGCTCGTCGTTGCTGATGAAGTAAGCCCGCCCGGACGATTGCGGCTCCGCATCAAGCGCCCGCGCCGCGCACAGGTGCACTTCCGCCGCGTTGTCGACGTAAACGGTATCGACGCGATTCTGCCCGTCGCCGACGATCCGCAGCCTTCCGGACCGCGCCCGCGCGACGATCCGCGGCAGAATGTGGTTGTCCCGGGGCCCCCAGATCAGGTGCGGCCGCAGCGCCAACGTTCGCAGCGAGGAATCGTTCGCCGCCAACACCGCCTGCTCCCCGAGCGCCTTTGTCGCACTGTAGTGCGAATGATAGTGCGCCGGGTACGAGGCCGACTCGTCCGCACCTTCCATATCCGATCCGTCGAATACCACGCTCGGCGAACTTGTGTACACGAGCCGGCCGATCCCCGCATGCCGGCATGCATCGAGGATCACCTCGGTGCCGCGCACATTGGCGTCAACATAGTCGGCGTATCTTCCACCCAACCCGGCCTTTGCCGCGACATGATAGACCACGTCCACGCCCGCACAGGCCGACCGGACTGCCGCCGCATCGGTCAACGGTGCTCGGATATGCTCGACGCCGAGCGCAGCCAGCGCCGGATAATCTCCGCGCGACAGGCTCCGCACGCGACATCCGTCGGCAACCAGGTGCTCGACGACCGCCTGGCCGAGAAACCCCCCGCCACCGGTAACGAGTGCGACCGGCCCGGCCTTCGATTGCGTCATGAGCCGACGCTTCCGAGGCTGCGCGTCGCCCAGACAGCGAGCTTCTCGCGGAAGATCTTCGCGTTGTGCCGGACGTCCACGGGAAACCGTGGGTGAACGAGCACGTGTCGGATCGGGCGCGTGTGCGGATGTTGCGCCGCCCGTTTCAGCAACTCCGACCGTAACTGTTCGCGATCGAAGCTTCGATGTTGCTCCGTAAGTTCGACGCAGATCACCGCGACTTGGGACGAGCTGTTTCCCGCCGGCACGCCGACCAGTGCCGATCGGGCCACCGCCGGGTGCTGATTGAAGATCGCCTCGCACGGCACGGTAAACAACACCCGATCCGCGTACTTCGTCGCCGGCACGGACGTACCACCCGCATCGTCTGCGACTCCGCCCGTCACTGGTCCCACTGTTTCAGCGGCACCGACGACGACGCGGTGTGCCTTGCGACCACAGAACCACAACCGACCCGCTCCGTCCAGCCAGCCAAGATCGCCCATCCGATGCCAGATCTGATTGTCATCGCGAATCTTCGCGTGATCCGTCGCCGAGGCATTGTTCCAGTATTCGCGCGTCACGATCGGGCCACGCACGGCCACTTCGCCGATTTCGCCGCTCGGGAGCGACAAGTCGTCAGACCACGCGCCGATCGGTGTGTCCGAGATCGGGATGATCCGCACGTCGATCCCCGCGAGCGGTCGACCGACGCAGGTGCCGGCCCCCTGTTCCGTCCGCTCGGCTGTCTCGCGCAGGATCTCCCGACTGCCGATCGAACATACCGGCAACGACTCCGTCGCACCGTACGGCGTAAACACCTCTCCATCCTCAGCGATAATCCGATGCATGTCGCCCAGGACGCTTGGCGGGATCGGTGCACCTGCGGTGATCACGCGTTTGATCGACGTACAACGAACGTGGCGCTCGACGCCATGCGCCGCTACACGCTTGAGCAGCGCCGGGGAGCCGAACATGTGCGTGCAGCCATGCGCCTCGATTGCCGCCACGATCCGCCGTGGGTCAACCGCGCCCGGTCGCGTGAAGTCCATCCGCGGAATCACCGCTGTCATCCCCAGCGCGGCGTCGAACAGCGCAAAAAGCGGGAACGTCGGCAGGTCAACCTCCTCCGGGCCGTAACCGTAGTGCGACTGCAGATAGTCGACCTGCGCGTCGAATATACCGTGCGTATAGACCACGCCCTTCGCAGGGCCCGTGCTTCCGCTGGTGAAGAGAATCGCTGCCGGATCGTCAGCGTCCGTTTCCACTGTGTCATCAGCGGCGTCTGCCCCTGAAACGCCCAGCGCCCGAACACGAGCCAGGTTCAGCCCGCCCCAGCACCAGCGCCGACCGACCGTGACCACGACCTCCAGCTTCGCGAACAGGCGCTTGTAAAGCAACCGAAAGACATGCGCCAACGGGATACCGATGAATGCCTGCGCGTCGACCTCGCGCAAACAGCGGCTCATCTGCTGTCGTCCGATCCCCGGATCGATCAGCACCGGAACCGCACCGATTCGAAAGAGCGCAAACGTCAACGCGAAGAACTCCGGCCCCGGCTTGACGAACAGGATCGTCCGCATACCGCGCCGCACTCCAGCACGCGACAGTCCGCGGGCAAGAACTTCGACCTCACCTTGCAGGCCACTGAACGTCATTGCACCGGTCGATCCCCGCCCGTCGGCCATGACCACGGCCGGCTTGCCCGGATAACGGGACGCCATCTCGCGCAGCCGATCCGCGATGTTGACGCACGCTGTACGCCGGTCGACGGTCGCCGTCGATGCAGCGCCCGCTGCCGTTGACTGAACCGTGTTCATCTTACGTGCTGCCTGACTGCTTGATCCGTGTTCGTCGAGCGCTCGCCGATCGGCGCCACCGATTTGGCGACGACGGCCGGCCGCGCATCCCGAACAAACGCGCTGATGAGCGGAATCGCCTGTTCACGCGCGTCCTCCAGCACCAGGTGGCCCGCGTCCGGAAATGCATGCACGTCCGCATGCGGCATCCGCGTGCGCCATTCCGCGAGGAACGCATCGTCGAAGACGAAGTCGCGCCGTCCCCAGCACACGAGCATTGGAACTGCTCGCAGCGCATCCAGCTGTTCGTCGGTCCATTGCACCAGCGAGTAACTCGCATCGGTCGACACGATCGGGATGTCCTGTACGAAACGCAACGTCGCGCGTCGGTTCGCCCACGAATCGTACGGCAACCGATAGCACGCAGCGATCTCGGCCCCCAGTGGACGTCGTGCACCGTACCGCAACGTCCCGCGCACGAACGCGTTTCCGCCGAGAATCATCGGGTTCGCCAGCCACGGGACGTTCCGCACGAACCAGAGCGGCCACGGCAAGCGGAGCCCCTTCGGATTACGGAACGCCGCCGTGTTGAGCACGACCACCCGCGCCACTGCCGACCGCCTGCGGAGCGCGGCGGCCAAACCGATCATCCCACCCCAATCGTGAACGACGAAGCTCAGGTTTTCGTGCAGCTCCAGGTGGTCGAGCAGCGCCTCCAGATCGGCCACACGCTGCGCCAGTGTGTACGAATACCGCGTGTCGTCCGGCTTGTCGGACAGCCCGCAGCCAATGTGATCGGGCGCGATGACTCGGTGGGTCGCGCGCAGCGCGTTGATCACGTCGCGGTAGTAGAACGACCAGGTCGGATTGCCGTGCACGCAGATCACCGGCGCGCCGACACCCTCGTCAACATAGTGCATTCTCAACGACGATCGGTCCTTTGACACCGTGTCGCCGCGCGGATTTCCCGCCGATGCCGGCTCCGGTAGCGTAAGCCAGTTCCGCTTGAAGTCGAAGTGTTTGCGAAGTAGTTCGTCGTTCACTTGCATTTCACCTGGTCGTCCGAGCCACGCGCGACCTGCCTATCTTACATTCACCATTCGACACCGAGCATGATGCAGTTAAGACCGCTGCCGATGCCGAGCATTCCGACACGGTCACCCTGTTGCAGGAACCCGCGCTGCTCCGCAATCGCAGCCGAGATCGGTAGCGATACTGTGCCGATGTTGCCAAGGTACGGATAGGTCGAGAAATCGCGCTCGACGGGTATCTGGATCGCGCGCAGAATCGCGTCTCGGTTCGCCGACCCGACCTGATGGCAGATGACTTTGTCAGGAGCATCCGCAGGCCACTCGACAGCCGGTCGAAAAGCGTTCCAGGTTTCGATGCCCAGTTCGACACCGTGCTCGAGCACGCCGATCGCGTGCGTTTCCATGATCTGTGGACCGCTGGTCGGGACCCCACTGTCGGGCCCCCAACGACACAAGCGATGATGCCGAACGCTGTTGCGGAGCACGCCGCCGAGCAGCCGATGGCCGCGCGTGCTAAGCGACTCGTCGACAACCAGCACGCCAATCGCACCCGACCCGCCGGTGAGCGTCGCCAGCGTCGTCTTGAAGCGCTCCATGCTCGGTTCGTGTAGCAGCCGATCGATCATCAGGTCGACGATTTGCCGCGCCGACTCGCACGACACGACCAGTCCCGCTCGAACATGCCCCAACTCGATCGCCGTGGCCACCTGGACAATGCCGTTCATCACCCCGAGACACGCGTTCGAGATGTCGAACACGCGACAATCGCTCGGTACATCTAACGCATCCGCGACAGCGCACGCGGTGGCCGGTTCCAGGTTGTCCCGGCAAACCCCGGCGTAAATCAGCATGCCCAGCGCGTTCGGCGCGATACCGGCCTCCTGGAGCGCCCGGCGCCCCGCACGCGCCGCCGGCTCGTGCATGCTCTGGCCGGGACTCCACCACCGGCGCTCGCGAATTCCCGTGAGCGCTTCGAGCTGTCCCCGCGGGATTCGGAGTCGCTCCAGCACCGACGCGATCCGCTCCTCCAACTCGACGGAGGTGACCGTATGCGGCGCCAGATCGTAGCCGATCGATTCGATGTACGTTCGCGTAAACTGCATCTATCGTGGAACCATCCGCACGCCAAAGTCCGTCATCTCATAGATATACTTGCCGTCGACCCGCAGGAACCCGTCAGCCACGATCGTCGGCACCGGCCCGTCGTCGATGCGCGTGATCGATGCGTCGACCTCGACCCGCAAGTTCGCCGGAATGATCTGCCCGCGGTAGATCCACGTATGGGGCGCGAACAAGCGTATCGGCTCGAACCGGTGCGTCTCCGAAGCATGCCCCCCCCACCGGTGCAACGCGACCACCTTCAACAACTGAAGCAGCGACTCGAGCCCGAGCGAACCGGGACAGACCGGATCCTGGTAGAAATGCGCCTGGAAGAACCACTCTTCCGGCCGCACGGATTTGCTGCCACGAATGAAACCCAGCCCCTGCGGTCCGCCGTCCGGAATCCACAGATCGACCTGATCGACCATGCGAAACGCCCGCGTCGGCATCTGCTGTTGCGCCGCGCCGCTCAGATGCGCCGGTGTCGACAGGGTAACGGCCGACGTGACACGCGCCGTCACGTCGTTAGTTGTCGGGGTCGGTTCGCCGCCGGCATCACTCGGCGTCCACGGTGGATCGTCGGGCAGCGCGAACGATTGCGCTCGATCCAACTCGTCCGCATTCGGCACATATGCGCGGTCGGACGCTCCGCGAATCCCGACCTGATCCGCAAGTGCTGCGGATGTGAAGAATCCGAAGCTGGTATCGCCGTCATACACGCAATTCGCGCCGGCCCACACCTGCATGTCGAACTTCTGGATGATCATTCCCCCGGCCTCTGCAACGCTGGTCAGCCGCACGCGGGTCGTCAGCGTTCCGACATCCGCGAACACCTCAGCCAACTGGGTGGCCGATCCGCCGAGATTGCGGAACGAAAGATCCTCACCGCTCCGCAGCGCCGACCCGAGATACGCCGCCAGCCACCCGCACGGCTGCAACGCCACCTCCAGCAGTACGGCGAACGGCATCGACGCTTGCCGATTGGCGGCGAAGTACCACGCATCGCGCGGCACGTCATACTGCCCTTCGATCCAGCCGGTCGCTTCCAGTACGAATGGCTGACAACCATCGATCCGCGTGATGCGGTCCAGGAACTGGTACGGCGGACCCGGCAGCCGAGCGATTCGCCGATCCGTATCGAAGACCGAATACGGGGCACCGAACGCGTCCGATGGTCGGCCGTTCGCAAAAGCACGAATCTGTTCAAACGTGTACAAGCCCGGCAGCGCGCCCGCCGACACCGCGACGTCACCGATCGGCGACACCTGCTGGGTGGCACCGGCGGCTTGCCCTGTTTGGGTGGCACTGGCGGCTTGCCCGCCAGTGTTCGAAACGTCCGTCGCGTTCCACACGGACTCGATCATCTCGCGCGTCATGCCGGTGAGTTGCATCGACATATCGGTGAACGTCACGATCGGCCGACCGTCGGCCAGCATGAGCGCGTCCGCGATCACGTACGGCTCCGGCCGATAGCCGATTTCCTTCACGTCCACCTGATAGGTAACGACACGCGTGTCACGCGTCACCGGACCGCGACACTTGAGCTTCGCCGGCACGCCGACCACGGGCTCATAAGCTACCTGATCATGTTCCGCGACCCAGCCCAGTCGAAGCAGCAGCACGCGCAACGTATGAGCGCAACACTCGTACATCAGTGTGCCCGGCATGACCATGTCGTCGACGAAGTGACACGTCAGGAACCAGTCATCGGGATGAATGTCGGCTTCCGCCCGGATTCGACCGAGGCCGAACGGCCCGCCCGCAGGATCGAGATCGATGACCCGGTGCAGCAGGCGCATTCGTCCATCCGGAAGACGAACGGGGCGCTGTAGCGGAAGCGCATCGAACGGGGCACCGAAGCACGCACTGAGATCACCGCGACGCAAGGCATCGATTCGGGCTTCGTCGTACGCTTCACGTCGCTGCGCGACCAGCGGCCGAAAGCCGGATATGTTGTCGCGGTGCGTCGGCGCCTGTTCATCCGGGCCCAGCAAGATGCCGCCGGAACGTTCGATCTCCTCGGTCGTGAAGAACCCGGCACAGCCGTTGGTCATCGACAGGAACGGTGCACCGTCGATCGTCCCTTCGAATCGGAAGAAGAAGAGGTACGCGTCCCCTTGTCGCACGAACTTGTCGATCTGGATGTCGTAGCGAATCAGGTCGTTTGAGCGCGGCAAGCCACGATGAAACTGAATCGTAGCATCGAGCAAACGGTAGGCGCGCGTGCCGCGGACTGCGAGATCGATCCCGAGATAGCTCGACAGGAACAGATCCGCTTGGCCGGCCTCGACTGAGATACACACCGGCACACGGTCGTTGTCGAGGTACCATGCGCCCGGATGAACATCGTGCTCGGTAACGATCTGGCCGCTGGACAACGAGCCGGGTTCGCCGGTGATCGACACGATCCGATCGACCAACATCAGCGGTTCGTCCGGAAGCCGAACGCGAACCGGGTAGCGATCAACATCGGCGAACATCGCACCAAGCACGTTACCGACCTTGCCGATGGCGAACTCCATGCATTGCTCGCGGGTGAACGCCACCGCCGACTCGGGGGCCGCAACATGATGCGGCGCGTGAGGGGCCGTCAACGCCGTTTCACGTGAAACATCGTTGCGCGCGACGGTCGTCGGCGACGCTACCGCCGAGAGACCAGGGAGCCCACGCGATTCACTTCCGAGCGCCTGCTCGAGCAGCGACGACTGCCACGCGAGCAGGTCACTGAGCGTACCCGTCGCGCCCGCACTGAACGCCAGGAAACGATCATGAGCAGCAGAGACCGCCATCGACGCCGACGCAACCTCGCGCGGCAGATCCGACGGAACCGCTGGAATCGCGGCCGAATCCGCCACTGACCGCGACGCCGACATGGGCTGCGCGGCCACAGGCGCAGTCGTCGGCTGCGACGTTTCACGTGAAACATCCCTGACGGCCGTCGGTACGACGGGCATCGGCGGCGCGAACGGCGCTCGGCCAATCGGCACGGTGACCGTGTGCCCCGTCGGAGCAGGCGCGCCGGCGTTTACGACTAAATGCGATACCTCACCGTAGAGACCGCCCAGATCCGGGATCACCCGCTCAGCAACCAGCAACGCCGCAGTGTTGATGATCGTCTCCAGCCCATCCTCGTTCGGCTGACAGATCGAATGCGCGAGATGCGGCCGCCCCGCGAGGATCCTGCGAATCATCCGCGTGCAGGAAGCACCCGGCCCGCATTCGAGAAAAACGCGCACCCCGTCATCGTAGGCGCTGTTGATCACCTGCGGAAAATCAAACCCATCGCGAGCCTGGGCAAAGATCGACCGCGCCGCGGACTCGGTTGTTACCGCATACGGAGACGCATCGGCCGCCGAATAGAAACGAACATCGGCCGGCGCGGTCACCGGCAACCGATGTAGTTCGAGATAGTCCGCCGACACTTCCTCGGCAATCGCGCAATGCACCGTCGACGCGCCATGCAGCGGTATCGACTCGCAGCCGAGCGCCTCGAGCACCTGGCGAACATGCGACCGTTGGCCGCCGACCACGCACTCGTCCGGCGCGTTGACGATCAGCAGCGCTGCCCGCTCGAACGCGGCCAGCGCTCGACGAACCCGCTTCGCATCGGCATTGACAGCGTACACGACCCAGTCGACCGGCTCGTCCGCTGGCAGCTTCCAGGCCCGCCGAGCGGCGTCGCACGGCCCTGCAAGTTCGACCCGGAACAACGGCGACGACCGCAGCCGATGCAGCATGCCCTCCCAATCCTGCCAGGCGCGCAACGCGAAGAGGCTCGCCGTCTCACCGAGGCTGTATCCGATCGCGGCCGACGGCATCACGCCGAGTGCCCGGTAGAGGTCCGTGTTCACGATTCCGTGAGCAACCTGCCCGAGGATCTGCTCGAGCGTGGCCGGGCCCGCCGCCGACGCACTCGCCTCGCTGTCCCCCCGCGTAGACGCATTCGCGTAGTACGCTGGCAGCAACTGATCTGCCAGCCGAGCCGTCTCCAGATCCTGTGCTCGCAAGATACCTGGGAAGTATCGGCTCACCGCGGCGCCCATCCCGGGATAGTCACTCCCCGAACCGGGATAAACGAACGCGACCGATGCATCCGCGCCGACCGGCATCGGGGAGTAGTACATCCCGCGCCGACGCAGCGCGACGTCGGCATGCGCCACCAGGTGCTGACGAACGTCTGCCAACCGGGAACGCAGCGTCGCGACATCCGGCGCGACAAGCGACGCCGCACGCAGCGTGTCCGAGCGATCCGCCGAACGCGTCATTGCATGCCACTCGGCGGCCAACCGCTCGATCGACGCGCTCGAGGATCGCGCGACCAGCGCCTCCAAGCCATCGAACCCCGCACCCAGCTCGGCAGGGTCGGCACCAAGAACCGCGAACGCCGCGATGGGACGGGCCTCAGCGACATGCGACAATTGGTGCGCGTCGCTGGTGCCGCTCGTTTCGCGCGCCCTCGCACCAATGATCGGCTTCGCAGGTCCGTCGATGTCGGTGGGCTCGTACTCAACAAGCACTGCGGTTGCGCACGTACCGTCGAGGCCTTGGCTTCGCACAAGCGTTCGGCGTGGCCCGTCGGCGCGGTTGCGCACCCAATGACGCGGACCGACGCCGGCAACCGGAACGGTCTGGTCCGCCAGGCACAGCGCACCGGCAAACATTGCCGCCAAACCGCTCACGGCACCACAGTCCCCGATGACCGAAGCTGGTCGGAACGTAATCGGAGCCGACAGGCCAGGTGTTTCCGCGACCGGACCGTCAACGATGAGCAGGTCGGCGCCCATGGCTGATTCGTCCTCCAACGGCGCGCGCTCACTCCCCATGACCACGTCGGCCATGACGGCATGAATCCGGTCATCGTCGCGCTCGGCGTCGACAAGTCGCTTGAGCACCAGCGCTACGGCGCCTTCGCCGACCGCGTACTGGTTTGGGCCGCGGTCGCTCATCTGTGCTGTACAGATCACGTTGCGCACATCGGCGCTCAGGTCGGTGGCGCAGACCACGGCGCGGTCCAGTTCATGGGTCCGCAAGGCGTTCAGCGCGATGTCCGCCGCCCGGAGCCCGGACGTCTCTTCGGATGAGACGCCGAAGCTCGCACCGCCGAACTGGAACTCACGCGCAATGCGGCTCGCGATCATGCCGCCGAGGTTGCCGAGAACGCGTGGCGCGTTGAGGGCCGGTCCGACCGCGTCGCGCAATTGCGCAACCCATTCATCGAACTCCGCGTCAGAAAGTGACAGCCCGAGCTGTCCGATCCAATCTCGTGCAAGCCGCGGCATCACCCAGCGCAGGTGGTAGTTGGACGTGTTCAGGTCGAGGCCCATCCCGACAAATGCGCCCGAGCGTGTTTCGGGCCCGGTTGATTCGCTGCCGGCATCCGCCAGCGCGTCCGCGACCACCTGCAACGCGAGCAATTGTTGCGGCAACGTCTGCGGTATCTCGTTCGGCGAGATGCGAAAACGTCCGACCGGAACCTCGAGCGCGTCGATGGCGGCGCATTCACTGGGACCTGCACGACCGTGAACGACGGTCTCGGGAGAGATGCCCTGCCAACGTCGGGCGGCGTTCGATTGGGCCGGTACGGTGCCCGAATAGAGTACTCGGCGCAGCGCGTCGGGCGTCGCATGCGGCCCGAGCTGAGCCGCTAATCCAACAATCGCGATCGGTTCCGCGTGACTCGGGGCGCGCGAAGGCGCCGACTTCGCTTGGGGCGGCAACGTATGCGTTTGACGCCGAGACTCGGGACGGTCCTGGTCCGAAAGTCGAGGCGCGGCAAGGTCGGTTCCCGGCTCTTCGAGTAGCAGGTGAGCGTTGATCCCGCCGAAGCCGAACGCACTGACAGCAGCCCGGCGTGGTAGCGCTGCGTCTCGGCGTTCCCAAGCCCGCGGCGCCTGCGGCACGTGGAACGGGCTCGCGTCGAGTTCGATTTCCGGGTTGGGACGGACGAAGTTCGCCGTCGGCGGCACCGTCGCGCGGTCAAAGGCTTGCAGCACCTTGTGCACTGCGGCGATACCGGCAGCCGTCAGCAGATGGCCGATCTGGGACTTCACGGAGCCGATCGCACATTGCCCGCGTTCCCAGCCCGAATCGCCCCAGAGCGTTCGAAGGCTGCGGAACTCGACAGCGTCGCCGAGCGGCGTTCCCGTGCCGTGGCACTCGATCAGGTCGACATCGCTCGGCCGCCAACCCGCGACGCGGTACGCATCGCGCATCGCACGCAGCTGCCCTTCGCTGTCCGCGGCGATCAGACTGCCGGCCAGGTCGTTCGATAGCCCGATTCCGCGAATGACGGCAAGGATTCGATCATCGTTCGCCAACGCATCATCGAGGCGTTTGAGGACGACGAAACCGGCGCCCTCGCCAACGATCAAGCCGTCGGCGTCGGCATCGAACGGTCGACAAACACCGTTACGAGAAAGGGCGCGAAGTTGCGAGAAGCCGACCTGCGTGTAGAGCGATTCGGGGCGCGAAACGCCGCCCGCGAGCATCGCGTCGGCGCGACCTGACTGGAGCGCATCGCACGCGAGCTTGATCGCGTACAGGCTCGAGGCGCAGGCCGCATCGAGGGTAAAGCTGCCCGCGTTGAGACCGAGTGCCCGGGCGAGCAGACCGGCCGGCATGCCCACGACGCGACTGTTGAGCGGATGCGTGCGCGACGCGAGCAACGCGCTACCGGAAACGCCTGGGCCCAGCAAACGCCGCTGAAAGTCACGGCCGAGAATCTCCCGCGTGATCGCCGAAGAACCGTCGGTCGGCAGCGCGATCGCCGCGAGAGCCACGCCAACCCGGTCGCGATCGAGAGACGATTGGCGCGCCGCGTCCAGTGCGTCCCGGCCAGCATGCAGCACCAGCTGAAACACAGGGTCCAACTGGACGAGCAGCTCGGGATCGATCTCGAGCCCACGTGGATCGCAACGGAACTCGTCAATGAAGCACGCGCGTCGTGCATAGGCCATGTCGGGTTGGAGCGCATCCGACACGCCCGCCGACGGATCGACGATCCAGCGCTCGGCAGGCACATCACGCACCACGTCGCTCCCGCGCAGCACGAGATCCCCGAACGCGGCATAGTCTGCGGCGCCGGGATAGACACCCGCCGCCCCGACAATCGCAATCGGAGAGAACGCTGTTTCGGATCTCGAACCGTTACCCATGATCCGTTCCCATCAGCCGACACGCGCGCGAAAGACAACCGGTGCGATCGACGGCGAGTCGAAATCCCGGCGTGCTACGCGTCGGCGTTGGCGGTACTCAGCGCCCGGCGTTGGAACGCATCGCGCAGGTTGGCATCGATCGTCCACTCTATGCCAAGCATCTCGGCGATTACGCGCTGATCGGCGTCGATGAACCGCGCATCGGCCCGCAACTGCGTGCGAATGACGTCGCGCACCTGGAGCTGCACGACGACTGCTTCGTCCGGGAAGGACGCGCGGTAGCGTTTCAGGCTCGCAACATAGCTCGGCAGGCAAAGTGACTCCCGCGCAACATCACACCAGACGATCCCAAGCTGCAGGACGGAATCCACCATCGCCGGATCGATCAACCAGCTCGAACGATTGGGTGTAGCGAGCCAGTCGGCCGGCCGCGTCGAACCGCAGGCGCGCGCGACCAACCCAAACTCGGACCAACCCTCGATCGCTTCGATGACCTGGAAACGCGCGCCGTGAAACAAGACCTGCTCGTAGGCCCGCTGCGGCCCGCCGTCGTAGGCATGGACCGCAAGATCGTAGTCGACCGTGGCGGCGTCCGCCGGCTCGAGTTGCTCGGCCAGCAGGATCGTCGCGCGGGCCCGCGGTACAGCGCGGCCGCCGTCGAGACTGACGCATTCGGCGTCGACCGCAAACCCGTCCTCGCGCCGAAACGCCGGGCTGGTGTACAGCCGCACTTGTTGCGGCGCACCATCGAGAACGACACCCTTCAATACACGCAGACCCTCAACCGCCGACACCTGAAGACCCGGGTTGGCGTGGACAGCGGATGCCGCCAGCCATTCCTGCAGCAACGCCAACGGCACGACCGGTCGGCCGTCGATCACGTGATCGACAAGGCACGGTTGCTCGGCGACGGAGACGCTAAACTCGGCTGCGATCTCGCGGTCCTCGGACGGCACGGATGCAGAAGGAGCCGTTGCTGTCGCGGGTTCAGCGGCGTTCTCAGCCTGCGGGAAGCTGCCGCCGATCAGCACTTCGGTTGGTGCCCCGGCGAGCGCCCGCACCTCCTCCACAAGCAGTGCCGCACCATCGCGCAACGGAACGAGCCCGACGCCAAGGCGCGCAAACTCACGCTTGAGAGCGCTCGTGACCATGCCGCCGTCCCACGGTCCCCATCCGATGGAGACGATGCGGCATTGCGGGCGTTGCGTCGCAAGCTGCTGGGCCGTCTTGTTGAGCACCTCGTTGGCCATCGCGTATGCCACCTGCCCCTGCCGACCGTAGCGACCGCTCACGGAGGAGAACAGCGCAACGAATTGCAGATCGTCTTCCGCTGTGGCTTCGAGCAGCGCCGAAAGGCCGAGGACCTTGGTATCGAACACGCGGTCGAACTGTTCCTGCTCCTGCTCTGTGATCCAGCGATCCTCGATGACGCCGGCCGCGTGAATCAGCCCCGCAATCCGACCATGTCGTTGCCGCAGATCGTGAATGATCGCATCCATCACGGCCGCGTCGCGAACGTCGACGCGGTGGTACTCAACACTCCGACCCGCAGCCCGAATGTGTTCGAGCGTCCGTGCGATTTCTCGGTTCGCCGACCACCGCCGATACTCCGCTTCCAACTCGGCGGGCTTGAGGCGCCGACCGCTGTGCTCGAGCAACGCGCGCTTCATCTGTGCTTCGGTCTCGGAGAGTGCAAGCCAAGCGGGCTCTGCAACCGGTGCCGGCGAACGCCCGAGCAGCGCCAACGTCGCGTCGGAAGATTTCGCGAGCGCCTCTGCACACGCTGCCGTGACGCCGCGAGCGCCGCCGGTGATCACGATGACGTCCTGGGCCGTCAACTCCAGCGGACGCAATCGACCGGTCTCGCGCTGCTCGAGCGCCAGCGTTCGGCGTTGCCCGGCATCAAGCCCGACCTCGAGCGGCCCATCCGCTAACAGCTCACGTGCGATCGCCCCCGCTGCGTCCGAAAGACTGTACCAGGCACTCGCGACGTCGAGCGCGCGACAAGCCACGCCGGACCACTCGTGAGCCGCCGTCTTGGCCAGACCGGCCAGACCGCCCATCACCGGGTCGAACGCGCCGTCCATCAGGCCGAATGCGCCATCCATCCGCGAAACGGTCGCGAAGAACACGGGCCGTTGCGAAGCAGCCTGCTGTAAGTGCGGACCGTAGAACTTCGCGAGCCGAAACGCCGCCTTCAAAAACTCGATACTGTCGAGCGCCGCTTCCGACGCGTGCGGTCCGTACGTCGTTGGCGCCACAATCACCAAACCGGCGAGGTTGGCGTACGCATCGCGGCGCGGGCCGGCGTCGAGCGGCACGATCCGTGCGTTCAGGCCTTCCATGACCAGCTGCGCGACGACCTCTTCGGCCAATCCACCGCGGTCGTCCGTCACGAGAATTGTCGATTCAGGCGGCAATAGGTCCCGTCGCGGATGCGCCGCGGGCAATTCCGAAACGCCCAGCACGCGGCGGACCGTATCGGGAACAATCGCCTCTGTCGGGGCCACGGCCGATTGCGATGCAGCCTCAGTCGACGCGTTGTCGACCGAGCCCGACGCATCACCAGAATCGTCGGCAGCACGGACGCCCGCAGAAGCGGTCCCGTCCGTTACGCTCGCAGCCGGTGCGGTCTGATGCGGTACGGCGAGTGCCGCACCGCTATGCGCTTTTCCCGGGGGGGGCCCTCCGACCACAACCGCGGACTCCTGGTCGGTCATGTAGTCGATGATGTTCTGCAATGTGCGGAGGCTACCGACATACTGCGAGTCGACCTGCGGAAGCTCGGGCATCCGCTCCTGAACCGCGGATAGGATCTCCAAACGCTTGATCGAATCGATCCCGAGGTCAGCCTCCATATCCATGTCGACGTTCAGCATGTCGACCGGATAACCCGTCAGTTCCGCAACGACTTCGAGCAGCGTCTGTTCGAACCCGACGCCCGCTCCCGATTGCGCGGGCACCGCGGCCGGCGTGCTTGGCGCATGCCCATTCGTGCGGACTGTCGGCGCTTCCGTAGAGACCGGCGCCAAGTCCGGTCCGCCGGTCGACGCCATCCGCCCCGAGCTCACGTCGGTCGAAGCCTCCGCCCCATGCCCGTTCGTTTCAACCACCGACGTCTGCGCGACGGGCTGCGGCGCGGGCTGCGCCGGAACCACCGGGGCCGGGTAGGCAGGTGCCCCGGAAACGCCGTTCGCATAACCCGGGCTCGACTGGGCAGGCGCCGCGGTCGGCTGCGAAACCTGTCCGATCATCGGTTCCGGGCCTCGCGCCGGCATACCGCAGGCACGTTCCAGCAAACGCTGCTGGTTCTCGATCACCATTTGAAAACTGCGATGGGCCGCTTCCTGGCCGTCGAGGAAGCGCTGGTGGGCATGAGCTGTCTGCTGCTGCAAAGTCTGCATCAGTCGCAAGCCCTCATGGGCAAGCGCGAGCGCGTGCTGAACCGCATCGGGCGCGACGGCGCGCGGCGGCGGCGGCGGGATTTCCCGCGCCGGCCCGGCAGGCACGCTCCCGACCTCGGTATCTGCAGCCCAGGTTGGCGCGGCCGTTGGCGGCGATGCCCCCATGGCCGTCGTAGATGTGTGCATACCATTTCCATTGGCGTTCGTCATCTTCGTGATTCCTGCCTGATCATTCGAGTCCAAATGTTCGTTCCGTGGATCATCGATTCCACCACGAGCCGTTGGCGCCGGGATCGACACCGGGTCGTCAGCCATTGTCGCGCCCGCGGGTACTGCCGGGGCACCTCTTGTCGGTTGAGCTGCAACAGGGGGTTGAGCGGCAACGCGATCCGCGTCGGCGGAGCGCTGACCGCGATAGTTCGCACCGGAGATTGCGACCGACATCTTCGGCGCCGGCGGCGCCGGCTCGGGAGCTTCCCACGCCGACAGATCGACCGGGTAGCCGAGCACGGCCAGCAGCGCCAGGACCTTCGCGAGATCCACGATGCCATGCCCGCGGCCGCCGGACGCGTCAACCGCCGCAGCTTCGAACCGTTCGTTGTTCAGGATCGCGCGGACCAGCCCCGTGAGCGTCGCCTTCGGGCCGACTTCGACGAACGTGCGAACGCCCATCTCGTAAAGCCGACGTACCTCCTCGACAAACAGCACCGGGTTGGTCATCTGTTCGACGAGCTGCTTGCGGGCCACGTCCGGATCGTTCGGGTACTCACGCCCCGTCAAATTCGCGAGTACCGCGCACTGGCCGGGATGAAAGTCGATCTCCTTGAGCACCGCGGCGAACTTGTCCTGTGCCGTGTGCATCAGTCGGCTGTGGAACGCGGCCGCAACGTTCAGCATCCGCGTCTGCCAACCACGAGCGTTACACAGCTTGAGCGCGTTGGCAAGCGCGTCGCGCGTCCCGGAGATGATCCCCTGGTTTGGCGCGTTGCGATTCGCCACGACGACGTCCAGCGCCTCGCGTTGAACCAGTTCGTCGATCTCGTGAAGCGGCGCCTGCACGGCCGCCATCGCGCCGCGATCCTCGTCGCCTTCGCCCATGAACCGGCCGCGCCAGCGCGACAAGACACGCAACGCCTCGTCGCCGACGCGCCCAGCCGCACGCAGTGCGACCAGTTCGCCGAAACTGTGGCCGGCAACCGCGTCGGGCCTGACGCCGAACCAGGACAGCACGCGCAGCATCGCCAGACTGACCGCGCCCAGCGCCGGCTGGGTCGCGTGCGTCTGTCGCAACGCCGACTCCTGCTCCTGTTGCCGATCGGCGTCGAAGGTGGGCGCTGGAAAGATCGTGTCGGAGATCGGCGGCTCGCTGTCGGCGCCGAAGATCGCATCCGTTTCCGCGATCGCGTCGTGCGCCTCCGGGAATGTCATCGCCAGATCGCGGCCCATGCCGACGTACTGGCTGCCCTGACCGGGAAACAGAAAAGCAAGCTTGCCGGACGCGTGAGCGGCGCAACCGAAGTAAATGTTCGGCACGTTCCACGGCTGGGCCGTACCGCGCGCCGCAAGCAGCGCCAGTGCCTGATCGATCAACTCTGCCGGCGAGGCCTCCTGCCCCAGCACGAGCGTCAGCCGACAGGCTGCATCCGGCGCGAAGTTCGCCCGCGTTTCAGCCGCTCGACGAGAGAACTCGTCCGACGACAAGCCCGTCTCCAACGCTCCGCGCCACTGTTCCAGCGCTGCCGTCAGGGTAACCTCGCTGCCCGCCGAGAAGGCCAGAATCTCCACACTGCCGTCCCAGGCCGGCGCCCGATCCGCACACGGGTATTCCTCGACCACGGCGTGGAAGTTGCTGCCGCCGAAGCCGAACGAACTGACGCCCGCCCGGCGCGGCGTCCCGTCCGGTCGGAACCAGGGCCGCGCGACCGTCGACAGATAGAACGGGCTGTCATCCACCGCGAGCTTGGGGTTGGGCGCATCGACCTTGATCGTCGGCGGGATCACCCGATGGTGCAGGGCCAGCACTGCCTTGATCAGACTCGCTGCCCCGGCCGCCGCCTTCGCATGTCCGATCTGGGCCTTGACCGACCCGAGCGCACACCACCGCGGGTCCGGAGATGCCTCGCTAAAGACCTCCTGCAACGCGTCGAACTCGACCACGTCTCCAACCTTGGTCCCCGTTCCGTGCGCTTCCACCAGATCGACGTCGGCCGGCGAAACGCCGCTGACCGCGTAGGCATCGCGCAGCGCTCGGCCCTGCCCCTCGGCGACGGGCGCGTAGATCGATTGCGACCGGCCGTCGCTGGACGTACCGACGCCGCGGATGACGGCATAGATGTCGTCGCCGTCGCGCTGCGCGTCGCTGAGCCGCTTGAGCACCAGCATGCCGACCCCTTCGCCGAGAACCGTTCCGTCGGCGTCCGCATCGAAGGGGCGCGCGTCGCCGGACGTTGAGAGCGCCTGGGTGCGCGAGAAGCACATGAACATGAAAATGTCATTAAACGTGTCGACGCCGCCGGTGACGACCATGTCCGTCCGGCCGGTGTGCAACTCCATCATCGCCATGTGCACGGCGCTGAGCGAGCTGGCGCAAGCTGCATCGACGACGCAGTTCGTGCCCCGTAGATTGAGGCGGTTGGCGATCCGGCCCGCGACGACATTCCCCAGCAGTCCGGGGAAGGAGTTCTCTTGCCAGCCGACGTACGACTCGCTGATTTGCTGAATGACCTGCTCCGCGACCGCGGAATCGACGCCGGCCGAAGCGAGGGCACGGCGCCAGTGCGGATGCCCGAGACGCGCTCCGAGCGGAACCACCATCTCGAGTGCGCCGGTCACGCCAAGAACAACCGACGTGCGCTCGCGGTCGAAGGTCGCATCTTCGCCGTAGCCGGCGTCCTCGAGCGCCCGTCGCGCGACGGTCAGGCCGAGGAGCTGCGCGGTATCGACCGCTTCGAGCGTCGTCGGCGGAACGCCGTTTGCGAGCGGATCGAATTGCGTCGGATCGAGGAAGCCGCCCCGGGCACAATAGACGTGGTCCGCCTGCTTGGGATCGGCGCTGAGGTAGTCGTTCGCGTGCCAGTGCGTCGGCGGGACTTCCCGAATAGCGTCCCGTCCGTTGCGGATCAACCGCCAATAGGCCTTGAGCCCGCTGGCATCGGGGAACAGGCTGGACATTCCGACGATTGCGATCGGTTCGTGCTGGGTTTCGGTCGGCGTCTTGCCGGTCACGTCAGTCTCCCTACGTGGCGCCACGTGCCGTCGGAATCTCAGTCCGCGGCCGCGGCCGATACTGAACGGCCTCCGGTGGTAACGTCAGCCCCTGCATTCGCAGAGCGTTCGCGCGTGAGAGGCTGGCCGCTCCGGCCAGCAGGTTGATCGCGATGGTCGGCGCTCTCCGCTCCACTGCCGATTCCAGGATCGAGCCGCGCGCCCATTCATTAAACGCGCCCATCGCGGGCCCGCACCATATCTGATAATCGGCTTTTCGACTCGGTTCACCCAAGTTGGCCCAGTTCGACGAACGACCGAGGTAGCTGCGGAACACCAGCGCCATGCGGTGCCGCGAATCACGCTCGGCACGCTCGATCTGCGCCGGATCGCGCCGGGCAAAGAACGCCCGCGTCTCTGCCCATACCTGGTCCAGCGAGGCGCGAAAGTAATCGCGCTCCAGCCCGGCACGAACGTCGGCCGGGATCTCCTCCAGGCTCGCATACCCGCGGTAGAGCTCATAGAGCTTCCGGGCCCGCAACGCGAACATCGTCCCCCGCTTGAGCACCTGGACCTGGACGCCCATTTCGAACATGTCCGCCGCCGGCGCCATCATGACGTCCGCCTGGCCGGCTTCCGCAAGCATCTGCTTGACGGCCGGGGACGTGCCGGCCTCGACACACGCCTGGTTGATCGAACCGGTCAAAACGTACGCGGCCCCCATCGCGAACGCCGCCGTGACCGATACCGGCGTCGCAATCCCGCCGGCCGCACCGATCCGCGGCGTCGGCACAAAGCCGTAGACCGCTTGCAGCTCGTCGCGGAGCGCTACCAGCGTCGGAATCAGCGCCAGCGCCGGCCGGTTGTCTGTGTGGCCGCCAGAATCCGCCTCGGCCGTGATATCCTCGGCCATCGGGATCTCACCCGCGAGCGCGGCTTGCTCCGGCGAAATGTGGCCCTGCTCAACAAGCACCGCGAGCATCTTCTCCGGCGGCGGCGACAGGAAATGCCGTGCGACCTCGACCCGCGATACCTTGGCAAACACCTGGTTGGGGACCACGACCCGGCCGCCCGCACCACGATGAATCCCGCTGACGCGGTAACGCACGAGCGGCAGCGTCAAGCCCAGGTACGCCGAGGCACTGACACGCTCGACACCATGACGCAGATAGAGGTCGACCGTCCCGTCCTCGAGCGCCGGATCGTGCGGACTGTGGATCAGATTGAAGCCGAACGGCCGCTCGCCGACCGCGTCCCGTATTCGATGGATCGCACGCTCGATCTCGGCCAGCTCGAGCCCGGCGGCGCCGAAAAAGCCGACCATCCCGGCCTCCGCCATCGCCACCACCAGCTCGACCGACGCAATGCCGTTGGCCATCGCGCCGGCAACGTAGGCGTAACGCACACCATGAGCGGCCCGGAACGCCGGGTCACCCAGGGCGCTCGGCTCGAGTGGAAGCGCTACGGCACGCAGCGGCAAACCGTCGGCGTCGGACACAGTCGGACAGCGGATTTCCCCGACGGAGGTAACGGACAAGCCCGCCGGCCCGTCGACGACGTAGACCGGCCGGGTGAAGTCCTGGATCGCGCGCGCGATGTGTTGTGGAGCCGGCTGGAGCGCAGCTGGATCGCCGTCCCAGACGCCGACGAATGGGGGCGCCGGAGCGGGCTGCACCGGTTGCGGCACCGAAACGGCAGGCGCCATCTGCGAAGTGTGCGGAGTCACCGAGTTCCCGTTGGCTCGCCGTCAGAAGTTCAGAAGGACCGCGCATTGCCGACCGGGCCAGCCGGCCGGCACTCACCCGCCCACGGCGGACAGACCGCTCCGGTCCGACCGCTCGTGAGCGCTAAGTCGAGAGATGATAGCCGCTTGAGCGGGATTGTGAAACCAGTTTTGCGGTCGGGCGCCGATTCGGGGCCGGGTGGCCCAGATACCCTCGCTTGCGCTCGGGGCTCGTTGTGTTGGCCAAGGGCGCCAGGGCGAGCCGCGAGCGCGAGCGAGCGGTTAAACGACGGGGCCTATCGTCGTGCGCCCCTTGATCCCCTCGCTTGCGCTCGGGGCTCGTTGTGTGGCCAAGGGCGCCAGGGCAAGCCGCGAGCGCGAGCGACGGGTCGATTGCCGGTCGGGCGTCGCGCCGAAGTATCGGGAATAGCACGACTTACTTCGCGGTTGTTAGAGGGTGTGTGGCATTTTGTAATTGACGGTTCGACTGGGTACCAGTATCTTTCGGGCATGATGTCAGAACGTGCAGTGCACAACATGGATTTGGGCGGACCCGAGCTGGGTCCGGGGAGGTCGTTCAGCCGGTAGTTGTTGCCGAATGACGATGACGACGCACTCCCGCCGAACGGCCCTATTCATCGGTCGCTCGGCTTTTTTTGTCGATGCACCGAAGCGGACGCAAACGCGTCAATCACGGGTTAATGAGCCCGAACGGGCACTCTGCGCGCGTGTCCTTGCGGGTACGACGGCGTCCCAGGGGCGCTGCAAGGCGACCGGGGTTGCCCGGGAGCGGCGTGGACGAGAAAACTCGGGGAAGGTCACACCGCCTGCAACTGGCGTGCGTTGCAGCGCACGCCGGTAGGCCCGGGGGTCACGGGGCGGTGTGCCTTCCCCAACCACTTCACGAGAGAGTGGCCGGACGGTCGGGTCCGGTCACAATCGCTGCCAGAATCGGCGATTGAACAACACGATGATAGCAAACACTTCCAGGCGCCCGAGTGCCATCAGCAGACACATGAGCGCTTTGCTGGTTGCAGAGAACCAGCCGTAGTGTTCGACGGGGCCGACGTGCGCCAGTCCGGGGCCGACGTTGAACAGCGTCGCGAAGCAGGCAGTGGCGGCGGTGGTGAAATCGCAGCGTCCCTCCGGCGCGAATACCTGTTCAAGGACCATCAGCGCCACGGATCCCGCGGCCGCCAGAACGAGCATGCCCAGCACGTACGTGACAGCCCCGAGCTTCATTTCCGGATCGACGGCGGTTCGACCGACCCGGACCGGGCGAACGATGTGCGGGCGGAAGACCTGTTCGATCTCGGAAGCGAGCACCTTGAACGCGATCCAGATCCGGATGATCTTGATCCCGCCCGCCGTGGAGCCGGACGAGCCGCCGACGAACATGAGCCCGATCAGGATCGCCTTTGCGACGAACGGCCAGTAGCTGAAGTCCGACGTACAGAAGCCGGTCGTCGTCTGGATCGCGACGGCGGTGAACAGCCCTTGCCGCACCGACTCGCCGACTGTCGATTCCGCGCGTTCACCGGTCGTCAGCACGATTGGATCCGGGCTCAGCGCCAGCACGGATGCGATCACGATGGTGCTCAGCGCGATCAGGCCGAGATAAACGCGCAGTTCGGTATCGCGAAAGAGCGCCCGGACATTGCCCTTGCAGATTCGGTAGTACAGGCCGAAATTGATGCCGGCGAGCAGCATGAAGAAAACCACGATCAGGTCCGTGGCGAGCGTTCCATGGTAGGCGCCGACGCTGGCGTTCATGGTGCTGAAGCCGCCGGTCGCGAGCGTGGCCATCGTGTGGCAAATTGACTCGTAGAGGTCCATCGGAGAAAGGGCCCACAGCGCCAGAATCTGGGCGCTCGTCAACCCCAGGTAGATGAACCAGAGCCAGCGGGCGGTCTCGCGAATATGCGGCTGAAGCCCTTCCGGGGACGGGCCCGGCGACTCGATCTGAAACAGGCGCTTGCCCCCTACGCCGAGTCCTGGAAGCACGGCAACGAACAGAACGACGATTCCGAGGCCGCCAAGCCAGTGCGTCAACGCCCGCCATAGCAACAAGCTCGGCGGCAGGGCTTCGATGTTCGTGAGCACGGTGGCGCCAGTCGTCGTCAGGCCGCTCATCGCCTCGAAGTAACAGCTGACGAACGACAGGAACGGATGCGCGTCGCCCCGAGCGAAATGCAGCCAGGCCCAGAGCCAATAGGGAAACGCCGCGATGAACGCACCGCCGAACCAACTGGCGGCGACGAGCAGCAACGCTTCCTTGCGACCCAGGAACGTGGAGCCGCGCCGGTGAGTCTGCCAGGCAATCCCACCGACGAGCAGGCCTGCAACGCCGGTAATGAACAGTGCACCGACCGCCGAAGCGTCGATCGCCTGACCCTGAATCACATCCGCGAGAAACTGCAACGCCGAGGTCGCGAGCATGATCGCGCTCAGCAACACGAAGAGAAGCCCGAGCTGACTGACGATGATGTGACGATTCATGCTTATTCGGCCAGCAGCAACGCGCGCAGGCCCTCCTGGGTCCCGTGCCGACCAATCACGAGAACGGCATCTCCGGGCTGCATCACGTCCTTGGCTCCCGGCACCCAGACGTCCTCACCACGACGGATGGCGCCGACGACCCAGTTCGGCGCGAGCTGTGTCTCGTGCAGCGCCTTGCCGACCAATGCACCTTCATTCCCGACCCGGACATGAAACACGTCGAACTCGGCCGTCAGCGTCGCGAGCAGCCGCAACGGGCTGTCGTCGAGCAGATTGAGAATCTCCTTGGCAGCGGTCATACCCGGGCTGTACGAACGGTCGACGCCGATGTGGTAGAGCAAGTCGAGATAGCGCGAACGCTGCACCACCGCGATCGACTCCATCACCCCGCCGGCCTTGGCCAGGACCGCGCCGACGATGTTGTCCTCGTCGTCGTCGAGCAAACCGACGAAGACGTCCGCGAGCCCCAGCCTTTCTTCGGCAAAAACACTCTTGTCCGTCGGGTCCGCACACAAGACCGTGACCCAATCGAGCTTTTCCGCCAACTCCTCGGCACGCGGCCGGTTGGTCTCGAACAGACGGATCGACCACGTGCGATCATGCAGCGCCTTACAGAGCCAGACCGCCATCGGCGTGCCACCCTGCAAGACGACGGTCTTGCGCTGCGGTTTCTCGGTGCGGAACTGCCGGCGGGCTTCGTCAAAGACCTCGGAGTTGGCCACCAACACAATGCGGTCGCCGGCCTGCAACTCCGTGCCGGCCTCGGGCAGGAATACCTTGTTGTTACGGGACACCGCAGCCAGTCGGGAGTGTCCCGGCATGCTGACTTTGGCCAGCGGACGCCCGATCGCGGGCGCATTCGCACTGACCGAGAATTCGTGCAGATCGATTCGTCCGCCGGCGAAGTTCTCGATCGCCAGCGCAGCCGGATTGCGCAGCGAGCGTGCGATCGCTGTCGCAGTCGAGTACTCCGGACACAGTAATCGATCGACACCGAAATGACGCTCGTAGTGCAGATCGCTCTGGCCGAGAAACGCGCTATGATGCACCCGCGCGATCGACCGCTTCGCCCCCATCGCGGCACCGATCGACGCGGCTACCAGATTGATCTCGTCGAAGTTGGTGGCCGCCACGATCAGATCCGCGTCGGCGACCCCCGCTTCTTTCAAGGCCCGTGCGTCCGATGCACTGCCTTCCAGCGTGCGGACATCGAGCGTCTCGGTGATCGTCCGCAGCCGTTCGGCGCTGCGGTCGATAACGGTGACGGCGTGACCTTCGTTGGTAAGCAGTTCGGCGGCGTGGCTCCCCACCTGTCCACCGCCGCAAATAACCACGTTCATCGATTGCAAGACCTCGTCCCTTTCCGGGTCGCGGATGGTAGGCCAGCTACCCCCCGATTTCAATCCGGCGCCGGACGGGTGCGAACCGCCGTGGAGGAATCGCGTGGGCGCCGGTCGTCAGGTGCTGAGGCCAGGACCTCTACGTACATAGAGTACCACCCGATCAACCGTCATGTTCCGAACACTGGCGGGCAAGCCGCCAGTGCCACCCGACCGGGGGTTATCTCGCGCACCTTGATCCCCTCGCTGGCGCTCGGGGCTCGTTGTGTTCGATGCCTGGCGAGTCGGGACAAAGCCGAGCTACGTCAAGACGAGCCCGGAGCGCAAGCGACGGGTTCTGATGTCTCGCGTCGCTTGAACCGCTCGCTCGCGCTCGCGGCTCGCCGTGGGCGGTTTCCTTTCGGAGCCGGTGGCGCCGGTGCAAGCCCGGAGCACAGCGACTGGGACTGCCTGCCAACACTCAGCTCGGGATCGTGCGACCGTCGGCAGCCGGGCGTGTATACTCATCGGCGTCACGTTTCGTGATGGCCGGCCCCAGAGGTTCGGCGTAATGGACGCGGACTGCTGAACAGGGAGGACGAGATGGCAGATCCCAAGCACGGCGACGCCCCGATCGTGATCGACGAAACGCCCGGCCGCAAGTCCTATTGCACCTGCGGCTGGTCGGACAAATTGCCGTATTGTGACGGCGCGCACAACCGGATGGAAACCGGTTGCGTCCCGTTCAAGTGCGAAGTCACCGAAGCAGGCAAGAAAGCGGTTTGCCAATGCCATCAAACCGGCAACCCGCCTTGGTGCGACGGTACCCATAGTCGGCTGAAAAAGGGGTGAGGTCGGTGCGTGGGAACGTCCAGGTTGGCGCGTGTACGCTCGAGGTGCGGGTCCGCTACGCGGAAACCGATGCGATGGGTTACCTGCATCACTCGAACTACCTCGTTTATTTCGAGATGGGGCGCACGGAGCTTCTGCGGCAGTGCGGCTTTTCCTATCGGCAAATGGAAGAAGCCGGCTTCTTCTACGTCGTAGCGAAGCTCGAAGTGCGCTATCGGCTGCCGGCACGGTACGACGACGTGGTCGCGCTGACCACGACCACCGAGCGAATCAGCCCCGTACGGATCGACCACGCCTATCGACTGACGCGTGGCGACGATCTGTTGACGGAAGCAACGTCGACGCTCGTTTGCGTCGATCGGAACGGCAAGCCGAAGGCGGTGCCGGACGATATCTATGCATTGATGGTCAATTGATCGACCGGGCAGGAGTATCCAACATGCTCAATCCACGCAATACGCTGATCGCGATGGCCATGCTCGCCATCGCCTTGCAGGGAGCCGCTCCGCTGTCGGCGCAGAACGAGCCGTCGGGGTCCCCTTCGCAACAGCCAACGCCGCGCCCCGGGCGGCCGACGCCCCCGGACACGGACGAGCCCGTTGCAGGCGAAGACGAGGAAACGCCGGAGGAGCGACGCAAACGCCTGATGGAAGAGCGCCGCAAGCGGATCGAGGACATCCGTGCCCGTCAGAAGGAGCGCGCTGCCAACCGTGCCGCCGCCAAGGAAGCCCAGGAACGGAACACCGGCAAACCGGCGACGATTACGCCGGGTAAAGCGGACGGTAAGCCCGCGGTACCGGCCGGGGACGATACGCCCGCGGCACCGGCCGGCCCGCCGATACGCGTCGCGATCATGGTCTCGTTGGATGAACAAGAGATGGGTCGAGTGGTCGTCGAGGTCGAGCCGTCAGAGGCGCCGAAGACCGTCGCGAACTTCCTGCGATACGTCGACGAGGGCTACTACGATGGCACGATCTTCCATCGAATCATCGATGGCTTCATCATGCAGGGTGGCGGCTACACCGACCCGGAGACGCCGAAATGGGACGGCCTGCACGATCCGGTGCCGTTCGAGGACAACAAGAACATCAAGAATACGCGCGGTACGATCGCGATGGCGCGTTCCGCACGGATGGACTCCGCGACGTCACAGTTCTTCATCAATCTCGACGACAACCCGCAGCTCGACACCAGCGGCTGGCGCTCCAGCGCGTTCGGGCGCGTTGTCGAAGGATTGGATATTCTCGAACGCCTCGCGGGCATCGATGTGGTGCCCGGTCGGCTGCGCGACAAGACCTACCTGACCCAGCCGACGATGACCGTGCGGATCACGTCCGCGAAGCGCATCGCGAACAATGAGCCCGGTGAGTTGGTACCCGCTGCCGCCTCACAACCCGTACCGCCGCCGGCATCCACCGACGATGCGACGGAAATCCGGCGCGAAACTGAAACGCCGACACCGGACGACGACGCAACGGACGACGCAGAAGACAAGTCACCGCCCAAGCGATAGGCCGACGACCCGGATGGTGCGTTTCCTTGAGGGGAGCACCCTCCACCTCCAGCGCACCTTGCCCGCTCGCTCGCGTTCGCGGCTCGCTGTGGGCGGTTTCCTTTCGAAGCCGGTGGCGCCGGCGCGAACAAAGCTCTTCGTCGGTCCCCCATCCCTAGAAGGGATGGGCACCGGTACCCCGCCCTGACCGTGGATGCTCGACCATTGCGCGGGCGCTATGCGTCGTCGTGAAACCCCCGCACGGCGCGGACGAATCGCTGCACGGCTTGGGCGTCTTTTCGTCCCGGAGCGGATTCGACGCCGCGGGCGACATCCACGCCGGCGAATGGCCCCTGGTCGAGCGCCTCGCGCACGTTCGTCGGCGTCAAGCCTCCGGCACACCAGATCGGCAGACTGATGGAATCTGCCAACAGCCGCGCCACGCCACCCATCGCCGCGAAGCCGGGATGCGCTCCTCCTTTCGGTACGTCGAGCAGCAACGCGTGCAATACCAGCGGTGCCGACTGCAACGAACGGACGTAGTCCCGGATGCCGTCCGCGATTGACAACGGATCGTGCGAATGCGCCGAATCGGTCGCAGCAGCCGGCAACTCCCAGACCTTGATCAATCCGGTCAGCGGCCGAACAGCGTGGAGCGTGAGCAGCAGCTCGGCGGGCTCACGACCATGCAGTTGGATATGGTCGGGACGCACGGCTGCGGACTCCTCCAGCACCTGCTCGGCCGATGCATCCTTGAACAGCAAGACCGTCTGCGTTTGGCGCGGCACGGAGCGCGCAATTCGGGCGGCATCCTCCAGGCTGACGCGCCGCGGCCCGTCGGCGCGGATCAGGCCGAGGTAGTCCGCTCCCGCCCGAACGGCGAGCAACGCGTCATCGACCGTCGTGATGCCGCAGATCTTGATTGTGGGGTGGCGCTTCATCGGAACTGATTCTACAGCGCTGCCGGCGATTGCAGGACCGGATCGCGGGAACGGCGAACGGCAAAAAAAAAGACTCGTCGGGAGTCGAGGATACCCGCGGTTGCCGTTTCGCATATGATCCGTCGGCGATGTTGTTCCTGGTCGTAGCCATCCTGTCGCTGATCCTCGGCTTCCCGCAGCCCCTGCAATCGATCGTGACCGATTCACGGTGGGTGATCGTTGCGGCGCTGGCCGCGACGCTGATCCCGCCCGCGATCGCGTGGCGGTACTCCCGCCGAGCGGTGCAGTTGCTCGACCGATTTCCCGACGACCCGAGCTATGGGCAATCCGCGTACGCCCGCGGCATGACACTTGCCCGCTTCACACTCGGCGGGCTGCACGCGACCCTCCTGCTGTTCACCGATTGGCAGACCGTGTGCCAGCATGCCCCGCTGGTCGGCGGGTGGTTGGCGGTTCCCGGGCTGCTGACGGCGCTGCCGTTCCTGGTCTGTGTCGTGCTCATCTGGACGGTGGTGTATGACGCCGACCGGGCAATCCGCCAGATCGCGCTCGAGATCTACCTTTTCCGCCAACGTCCGGTCCACCCGGTGTGGACACGGTGGCAATTCGTCACTTACAACCTCCGGCACGAAGTGCTGCTGATCCTGATTCCGATGATCCCGATCCTGGCAGTGCGCGACCTCGTCCATTGGTACCACGCGGACCTGCGCCGGCTCTCCCAGGTCGCCAACATCGGCGACCTGCTGCTCGGTGGGTGCGCAGCGATGATCGCCGTCCTGATTCCGCTGGTGCTGCGGTATGTGTGGGTCACCCGACCGCTCCCGGCGGGTCCGCTACGGGACAAGCTTCAGCACATGAGCAAAAAGCTTCGGCTGCGCTGCGGGGAGATCCTTGTCTGGCACTCCGGCGGCATGATCGTCAACGCCGCCGTCATCGGCGTGCTCGCGCCGCTGCGTTACGTGCTCCTGACGGACGCGATGATCGAACAGCTTGAAGATACCAAGATCGAGGCGGTCTTCGGGCACGAAGCCGGCCACGTCAAACGGCACCACATCACCTTCTTCCTGCTGTTTGCGCTGATCAGCGGCTGTACGGTCACCATCTTTTCGGTCGAGTCGCGCGGCCTCCGCCCGGAGCAGTATCAGATCGCGTCGGTCCTGCTCGGGCTGCTGCTGGCATTCAAATGGGGTGTGCTGTTCTTCTGGATCTCGCGAAAGTTCGAACGACAGGCTGATCTCTACGGAGCGGCGTCGTTGACGATCGCCGGCCTGCCCTGCCATGCGCCGTGTGCCGTGCACGGGAAGCCGGGTGAACCGGCACCGAATCCTCAGCCACGACACGCGGTGTGTGCGACGGCCGCACACGTCTTCGGCGACACCCTCCACGATGTAGCCAAGCTCAACGGCATTTCCGCCGACGTATCGAACATGCGACACGGCTCGATCGCGTCGCGATCCCGATTCCTGCAAAAACTCGCACACGACCCGGCGGCAATGAGGCGCTTCGAGCAACAACTCGGACTGATCAAGCTCGCGATTTTCGTTGGCGCGGTCGGAATGTCGCTATGGGCGTCCGTGGCGCTGGACCTCTGGAATGTGGCGAGAAGGTTGTTAAACTGGTAGCCGGTTACTAGCTGCTATCTACAACCTGCGAAGGGGAACGCCATGGGATCCAGGACGCCGCTCGTCTGCCTGCTGGGGATACTTTCGACGTGTAGCACAACGATGGCCGCGGAACTGTTCGTCTGCGGCGAACTGAGCAACAGCGTCGAACGCTACGACGCGACGACCGGCACCCACCTCGGCAGTGCCGTACCGAGCGGGGCCGGGGGCCTGGCCCTGCCCAGCGGATTCTTCATCGAACCCGACGGCCGACTGGTCGTGGCCTCGGCCCAGAGCAACACCCTGCTACGATTCGACCCGCAGACGCAAGCATTGGTGGGCGTCGTCGCGCTCGGGCCGCCGCTCAATCAGCCAACCGCCCTGTGCGCGGGTCCGTCCGGCACGACCCTCTTCGTCGCGAACGCCGGCGACGGCGCCATCCTGCGGTATGCGACGGACGGGGCCTTCCTCGGTACCGTAACGACCGTGGCCGGCGTCAGCGCGGTGAATCTACAGCCGAACGACGAACTGGTCGTCGGCGACGCCGGTGACGACCGCGTCGCGATTTACGACGTCCAGGACGGCGGGCTGCTACGCAATCTGGTGTGGGATGATCCACAGACGCCGATCGATGAAAGTGAGGGGCTGGCGGCGCCACGCGGTTTCTGCATGACCCCTGACACGATCCTGGTGTGCTCCTTCGCGACGGACGAAGTCCTGGAGTATGACGGCGCGACCGGCGACTACCTCCGGACATTCGCGTCCACGAACCTGCAACAGCCGACGGACCTGGCGCTGTCGGCTGACGGAACGTTGTATGTGTGCTCGTACGGCACGAGCAGCGTGGTTCGATTCGACTACGCGACGGCCGCCGAGATCGACGTGGTCGTTCCGCCGTTCGCGGGTCTGCTGGCGGGACCGGTCGCGATCCGGATCGTGAACGACGAGCCGGCGACGGTACCCGGCGATCTGAACTGCGACGGCACCGTCAGTGTCGGCGACATCAACGGATTCGTGCTGGCGCTGACCGACCCCGATGGTTACGCCAAGCAGTTTCCCGACTGCAACATCCGCAACGCAGATATCTCTAACGACGGCAACGTCAGCGTCGCGGACATCAACGGCTTCGTGGCGCTGCTCGTCGGGAGTTAGAGCTCAAGCGACGGGTTCGGGCCGCGCTAGACCGCTCGCTAACGCTCGCGACCGGGTGGCACTGGCGGCTTGCGCATGAAGATGGTTAGCGCGGAGTGATTCGGTCTCTCTGGGTGGCACTGGCGGCTTGTCCGCCAGTGTTGGGAACGCGCGTTTGATCAAGTCGTTCGTGGATCAGGCGAACACCATACAGGCACCCCCTGAACACTGGTAGCAAGCTACCAGTGCCACCCGATCCGGAACGTACGCTTGCAGCATGCGAGCGCTCGCGACTCGTAGCTTCGAGACCAACGAGCGCGAATGCCCCACCCCATCTTGGGGTGGGGGACGGAAGAGATTCGTTTGCAGTCACCCATCCTGAAAGGGATGGGGCACCGTTTCAGCACCGATATGCTAGCTCTCCATGCCGAGGTCGAGGGCCATGATCCGCTTGCGGTCGCGGAGGTAGAGCTTCGTGCCGGCGATCGTGGGCGCTGCCCATGCCTTGGCTTCGAGCAACTGGGCCTTGCAGTGCACGTCGATCTTTTCGCGCGTGGGTGAGGCGACCATCAGCGTGCCGTCCTCGTTGAGGATGATCAACTTGTCGCCGACCTTGATCGGCTTCGGCGAACTGAAGCCGCGTTCACGCCAAACGATCTCGCCCGTCTTGACGTCGAAAGCCATCATGATGCTCGTGCGCGTCGGTCCGGCACCATACATCACGTCTCCCGCACAAACGGGATTCGCGAGCCCCCCCTGCACCTTGTTGTTCTGCCAGACGTCTTCGGGCGCGATGCGCCCGTCGGCGCGCTTCAGCCGAACCATGCGACCGCCGGTGGTATCGCCGCCGGCAACGAAATAGAGCAGATTGTCCGGACACCAGACCGGCGTCACGATGCTGGATGAGAATCGATTCTTGTATTCGATGCTCCAGTGCTCCTTGCCGTCAACCGGCGAGATGCCGACGACAAATCCGGCCATGAACGTCACCAGGTGATCCTCGCCGTCTACCTTCACCAGAATCGGCGACGACCAACTCGCGTCGTAGTCGGTCGCCTTCCAACGCACCGCGCCGGTTTTCTGGTCGAGCGCGACGATACCCTGGCCCTTACCGCCGAGCGGAAGAATGACCGTGTCGCGATACGCGATCGGGCTGGCCGCGTAGCCGAAGAACAGCAACGTTCCTTTCAGGTCGCGGAGCAGATCCTGCTTCCAGTGCACCTTGCCGCTCGACGCGTCCAGGCAGTGCATGACGCTGGTGAACCCGACGGTGTAGAGCCGATTTCCGATCAGCAACGGCGTGGACTGTGGCGCGCCCCCAAACTCGCGGTTGTGTCGGCGATCATCGCTTTCGTTGACGTACTCGATCGGATATCGATGCTCCCAGCGCGTCTTGCCGGTCGCGGCATCGATGGCGATCACCGCTTCTTCCTGCTCGCCGGCGAGGTAGGTCGCAAACAGGGTTCGGCCGTCGGTAACGATCGTCGAGTGACCATCTCCCAGTTCCCGGCTCCAGAGCTGTCGCGGGCCGGCTTCCGGCCAACTCGTCGCGATTGCGGCACCGCGCGTCGTGAAGTCCCGGTTGGGCCCGCCCCACTGCTCCCACCCGTCGGCGGCACGCGCCAGCCCGCCACCGAAGCAGAGCGTGAGCATTGAGACCAGCAACAGCAGGCGGCCCTGGACGATGGGTGTTCGAAGATTCTGCGAACTCATATGCATGATTGTCATCCATGTTCGAGGTTACGATCGGGGTCGGCTCACAAGCGAAAGATAGCCGCCGCCAGCATCGACCGTCCAGGGGAAAGTAACGGCACGCCCGAAACCAACCGCCCTATCGGACCTCGTGCAGGCGATTTTCCTTGACTTCCCGCCGAACGCTGGGCGACAATAACGGTCACGTCGGAGGGGTCGCCGACAGCACATCAAGGAGAGCCTCCATGCATACCGTCCGTTCGATTCTGGAGCGCAAGCCGCGCGGCGAGGTGGTCAGCATCGCCGAAGATGCGACCGTGCTCGATGCTTCCAAGGTCATGAATGAACACCGGATTGGCGCGCTGGTCGTGACGCGCGACGACAAGGTGGTCGGCATCTTCACGGAGCGCGACGTGCTCAATCGGGTCGTCGCGATGCAGAAGATCCCTGCATCGGTCACCGTCGGGGACGTGATGACCGCACCGGTCGCGGTGTGTTCGCCGGACACGAGTCGGGCCGAATGCCGTACCGTGATGCGCGGCAAACGGATCCGTCACCTGCCGGTCGTCGAAGACGACGCCCTGATCGGCATGATCTCCATCGGTGACCTCACGGAGGACGCCGAGGCTGAGCAGGACGAGACCATTCGCTACCTCTACGAGTACATGGTCGGCGAGTGGGCCCCCCAATCCCTGTAACGCCAACGAGCCGGACGGCGCCCGGGCCGAGAACCACCGCCCGGGGCGCCCCGTTGCTCGAGTTGACCAACGTCTACAAGTCATTCCCGTTGCGCCGCGAACGGCATCGTGCAGTTCGCGCCCTCGACCGCGTTTCGGTTCAGGTGCCCGAACGAGGCGCCCTGGCCATCGTCGGCGAGAGCGGCTGCGGCAAGAGCACGCTCGCGCGCCTGATCCTGCGCCTGATGCCGATCGATGCCGGTACGATCCGCTTCGAAGGAACTGACATCCACTCCCTGCGACGTCCCGACCTTCGGCGAATGCGGGCCCGAATGAGCATGGTGTTCCAAGACCCACTCGGCAGCTTGAACCCCGCACTCACCATTGCCGAGACACTCCGCGAGCCCCTCGAGATCCACCGCATCGGGCGCAACACCGACGAACGACGCATGCATGTGGCCAGGCTATTGGAGCAAGTCGGCCTCGACCCGGCCTGGTCCGTTCGCCGACCCGACGCCTTTTCCGGCGGCCAACGTCAACGAATCGCGATCGCCCGGGCCCTCGCGACCGCACCCCGGCTGCTGATCTGCGACGAGCCAACCTCAGCGCTCGACGTGTCGGTCCAGGCACGAATCCTCGACCTGCTGCGACAACTCCAGCACGACACCGGCGTCGCGCTGCTGTTCATTACGCACAATCTCGCAATCGTCCCCGACCTCTGCGACCAGGTTGCGGTCATGTACCTCGGCCGAATCGTAGAGCAGGGGCCGACACGCACCGTCTTCTCCCGACCAAGGCATCCGTACACCCGCGCCCTGCTCGACAGCGTTCCGCTGCCGCGCGCGACTCCGAACGCTTTGAACGTTTTGCCCGGAGAGCCGCCGAATCCGATCAATCCGCCCAACGGGTGCGCGTTTCATCCGCGGTGTCCGCTCGCGGAGCCGCGTTGTCGAGAGACAACCCCGGCGTTGCGCACCGATCGGGACGAATGCGACACCGATCCGGTGGGTCGGCGTGTGGCTTGTCATCTGGTGGAGGCACCGTAGGCTGGGCCCGATGTGCAATCGCTACGCCGAGTATCTGACGGACGAGGAGTACGCGGACTACTTCGAGGTCGGCGATCCACCGCCGCGCGAGCCGCGATACAACATCGCGCCCACCCAGGACGCCCCCGTCGTATGCTTACGTGGGACGGAACGGGTCGTTTTGTCGCATCGCTGGGGACTGGTGCCGAAGGGCTCCAGCGACCTGAGCATCGGTAATCGGCTGCTCAACGCCCGCAGCGAAACGGTCGCAACGCGGTCCGCGTTCCGGGAGGCGTTTCGGACAAGCCGCTGCGTCGTCCCTACAAACGGCTTCTTCGAATGGAAACGGGTCGGTCGCATCAAACAGCCATACTATGTCCGTCGGCGAGACGGCAGGCCGCTGGCGCTCGCCGGGCTGCGCTCGGTCTGGACCTCCCCGAGCAACGAGCAGGTTCCGACATTCACGGTACTGACGACCGAGCCGAACGAGGCCATCCGCGACCTCCATGACCGGATGCCGGTCGTGCTCGAACAGGCGGATCTCGCAACCTGGCTGGATCCGTCGGCCGAATCGGCGGCGCTCGAAACACTGTTCGCGCCGGCGGCGGACGACCTGCTCGAACTCGTCGCGGTAAGCACGTTCGTCAACAACGCGCAGCACGAGGGACCGCGCTGCATCCAGCCGATCGCGGTCGAGGGTTCGCTGTTTGACTAAGGGGATATTGAACGCCATCCGGCTTTCGGGTGCGTTGCGCGAACGGAACGCCCCTACTACTCCTCGGTAGCAAGCAACCCGTCCCAGTACCTCCCGAACACTGGCGGACAAGCCGCCAGTGCCACCCGGAAAGACCGAATTACTCCGCGCTAGCCGCCTTCATGCGAAAGCCGCGATTGCCACCCACGCCAGTCTACACCGACGCCAGTGCCACCCACACGCAAGCAACCCTCACGGTGAGAGTCGTTCGCGGCGCCAGGCACCGTCCGCGCGGACGTAGCGCAGCCGATCGTGCAACCGACCGCGTCGGCCCTGCCAGAACTCGATCAATCGCGGGACGACGCGGTACCCGCCCCAAAACGCCGGCCGTGGAACGTCGCGCCCGTCATACTCCGCCAGGGCATCGTCGTAGGCCTCATCGAGCACCTCACGCGACGGGACGACGGCGCTCTGTTTCGACACCAGCGCACCGATCTGGCTCTCCCGTGGCCGCTCGCGAAAGTAGGCGTCGGATTCGCTGTCGGCGACCTTCTCGATCGCGCCTTCGACGCGCACCTGTCGCTCGACGCCGGGCCACCAGAAGCACAACGCCGCCCGTGGATCCGCGGCCAATTGACGGCCCTTGTCGCTCTCGTAGTTCGTGAAAAACACGAAACCTGCCTCATCAAACTGTTTGAGCAACATGGTCCGCGCCTTGGGCGCGCCGTCAGCATCGACCGTTGCCAGGATCATCGCATTGGGTTCCACGACGTTCGACGCACGCGCCTCGTCGAACCAACGCGCGAATTGTTCCACCGGATCGCTGGAGGCGTCTGCCTCCTGAAGTTCGTGCCGTACGTATTCCGCGCGCATCCCGTGCACATCGCGCTCACTCATGCCTGTCTTCCTTTCTTCGGTCGCGCCGGCCGGCGCAATCCGGACCGCGGCTCGGCATCGAGCGCCGCCACCTGCCCGGCCCGCCAGCGATGGTATCCAAGGCCGGCGATCATCGCCGCGTTGTCCGTACAATACTTCATCGGCGTCAGATGCAGCGCAAGCCCCCGCGCCTCACACGCTTCCGTCAATCCGGCGCGCAACCCGGCGTTGGCCGCCACGCCACCGCCCACCACGACGGTCGAAACGCCGCGCTCGGTCGCGGCACGAACCGTCTTGGCCACCAGCGTATCAACGCAGGCTGCCTGGAAGCTCGCAGCAATATCCGCGCGCGTCCGCTCATCAAGTGGCGCCGTGCGGTACTTGTTCCCCGTACCGAACGCGCGATAGAGCACGGCTGTCTTGAGCCCGCTGAACGAGAAGTTGTCGTGCGGCTCGTTGATCCACGTGCGGGGGAAGTCAATCGCCTGCGGATTCCCTTCGCGAGCGAGCCGGTCGACCGCGGGACCGCCGGGAAAGCCGAGTTCCAACAGTGCGGCGACCTTGTCGAAGGCTTCACCTGCAGCGTCATCGAACGTCTGCCCCAGCAACTCGATCTCGAGAAAGCCGCGCACCGCGTACAACGACGTGTGACCACCGCTGACGACCAGCGCGATCGCGGGCCAGGGCGCATCCGCGCTTCCGAGCGCGGCACTTGTCGCGTGAGCCTCGATGTGATCGACCGGAACCAGCGGCAGCCCATGCACCAACGAAATCGTCTTGGCCGCAGTCATCCCGATCAGCAGCGAGCCGACGAGGCCCGGCCCGTCCGCAATCGCAATCGCCGAGAGGTCCGCGAACTCCACGTCCGCCGCGCGCAGCGCTTCCGAGACGACCGGTTCGATGCACTCGATGTGAGCCCGGGCCGCGATCTCGGGCACGACGCCGCCGTAGCGCGCGTGCAGGTCGACCTGCGAGCGCACGACGTTCGAACGTACGTCCCAGCCGTCGGCGACAACGGCCGCCGACGTTTCATCACAGGAGGTTTCGATACCGAGAATCAGCGCCATGACACGTCCACCGACAGGAATGCCGGACGGTGCCGGCGGTTACACACCCTTGAGCGTATGCCCCATCTTTGTCTTCTTGACTTCCAGGTAGCGCCGGTTGTGCTCATTGGGTGCGAACTCGAGCGGCAGTTGATCGACGATTTCGAGTCCGTACACCTGGAGCCGATTGATCTTCTTCGGGTTGTTCGTCAGGATCTGGATCCGCTTGAGCCCCAGCTCGCGCAGGATCTGGGCACCGACGCCGTAGTCTCGTCGATCAGCCGGCAGCCCCAGCGCCAGGTTCGCCTCGACCGTGTCCATTCCCCCGTCCTGCAGCCGATAAGCATGCAGCTTGTTGAGCAGGCCGATGCCGCGGCCCTCTTGCCGAAGGTAGATCAACGCACCCCGCCCGGCCTCGGCGATCCGCTCCATCGCGCCGCGCAGCTGCTGCCCACACTCGCAACGCATGCTCCCGAATGCGTCACCGGTCAGGCACTCCGAATGAACCCGCACGAGCGTCGGCTCATCCAACTCCGCCACATTGCCGTCACCGTCGATCGCGCCGATGCCGCCCTTGCACAGCGCAATGTGAACCCCGTTGTCCGCACGCGAGCGAAACGCCACGAGTTGCCACTCGCCGAGGTCATTGTGGATCGTCACCGTCTCGGCGCGCTCCACCAGCCGTTCGCGCTGCATGCGATACTCGATGAGGTCCGCAACCGTGCACATTTTCAGCGTGTGTTGCGCACAGAACTCACGAAGCTGCGGGACGCGGGCCATCGTGCCGTCTTCGTTGAGGATTTCGATGATCACCGCCGCGGGCATCAGGCCGGCGAGCCGGCACAGGTCGACCGAGCCTTCCGTCTGACCGGCGCGCACCAGCACGCCACCGTCGCAGGCGATCAACGGGTTGACATGTCCGGGCCGCACGAAATCCTCCGGCTGCGCCTCCTCCGCGACGCACTGCTGAATCGTCCGCGCCCGGTCGGAAGCGGAGACGCCGGTCGTGACGCCGAACTCCGGGGCCGCGTCGATGGTGATCGTGAACGCGGTCCCGAAGCGCGTCGTATTCCTCGGCGACTGCGGCTCGAACTGCAATTGCCGACAACGCGCCTCCGTCAGCGGCACACACATGGTCCCGCGACCGTAGCGAAGCATGAAGTTCACCTTGGCCGGGTCGATCATCTCCGCAGCACACACCAGATCCCCCTCGTTCTCGCGGTCCTCGTCATCCACGAGCACGATCAATCCGCCGGCGCGCAACTCCTCAATCACCTCGGGGATCGAACTGAACCCCGACCTTTCCTGCGACCTCGATCCTGGCATGCGTCCCTCGGTTTCGGTTTGATGTTTCCGCGACACTCGACCATTTCGTCCTGCCGCGGTTCGACTTGATTCTAGCGGAGATAAGCGATTTCCGACAGCGACGATCCCCTCATCCCCTCGCTCGTAAAGAAGGCGCACGAAGGACGCGATAGCTGGGCACCTTGGTGCTGGTATTGTAGATGGTTTGGTGCCCCAGGGTTCTACCCTGGGGGACACGTCCACTTGGTGCACGAAACACATCCCCCACCCTAGAAGGGTGGGGCACCGTTGCGCAAGCAACGGGTACGAGAGCGGGCGGATGGTCCGCTTTTTTTGATCCCGTCCATGCACCGACGGCACATCCCCTCGGACACGACAGTACGCGACGGCCCCGCCGCAGGCGCCGTCGGGCCAGGACTGTCGTCAACCGAGGGAGATCGGACATGAGAATCAATGCCAAGATGTGGACGGGAATCAGCAGTGCCATCGCCCTGCTCGCAGCCGGTTTGATCGCGGGCTGCCCGGCACCGGAGCCGCCCGCCGACAATGTCCAGGATGTTGTCGACGCCGATAACTTCGTGCTTGAGGCAGGGGCAACCCGAACCGTCGAGGAGGACCTCACGATCCGGGCCAGCGGGATCGTCATGATCGACGGCGACCTGCTGGTCGACCAGGATCGTGGCCAATCGATCACGATCGAGGCCGAAGGCGACATCGTCGTCTCGGGCCGGATCGTCGCCGGCAACGCAAACCCGAACACCGAGACCGCCCGCTCACTCCGGTCGCAAACGAACGCCAGTCGGACAGGCGGAAACGTCTCGATCGAGTCCAAGAACGGCAGCATCATCCTGATGGACACCGCACAAATCACGGCCGGCGATGGCGCCGACGGCTCCCTCAACGAAGACGGCATGACCGGCGGCGCCGGCGGACGCGGCGGCGACGTCATCCTGACCGCGCCCAACGGCTCGCTGACGCTACCGAACGCGAACGGCGTAATCCACCTCGGCAACGGCGGCCGTGGCGCCGACGTCGAGTTCACCGACGCGCGGCTCGATCCCGCAACATTACCCGAGAACTTCGACAACCTCGGCGGACGCTCCGGCGTGCCGATCATCAACGTCGCCGTAGTTGAGGGAATCGAACCTGAAACCATCACGTTGGAGCAGGAGTTGATCGACGTCCGCGGCCAGCGTGTCGGCGGACCCGGCGACGAGATCACCGCCCTCGACCTCACGCTCGCCCCCAACCCATTCGCCGGCGGCATCGGCGGCGACTCCGGCGACATTACGATCGAACTCGCAGAGTCCCTGACCACGGCGAAACGCCGGAACCGCTCGATGGAAGACAGCGCATTTGAACTGGACGTGCAGGGCGGAGACGGCGCGCAAGGTTGGTTCAGTGGCGGCAAAGGCGGTAATGCGCGCGCCGTCGGCAGCGACGGCAAACAGGCCGGCGCGGATGGCGGCGACGTCCGCGCCCTCGCCGGAGACGGCGGCGGCTGCGGGCTCATGGGCGCGGTAACC
>JANQNU010000061.1 GCA_028279405.1 Phycisphaerae bacterium | reverse complement strand
GAGAGGTTGCCGGCGTCGCCGCCGACGCCGCCGGTGAAGGGGTTCGGGTCGAGTGCGAGATTGAAGGTCGTGATCTCGTCACCCGCTTCGCCGACGCGTTGGTTGCGGACGTCGATCAACTCTTCTTCGAGCGTGATGGTCTCGGGCTCGATGCCTTCGATGATCGCGACATCGATGATGGGCACGCCGGACCGACCGCCGGTGTTTTCGAAGACCTCCGGCAGCGTGGCCGGGTCGATCGAGGTTTCATCGAGGGTGACGTTCGCACCGCGCCCGCCGTTACCGAGATGGATGACGCCCCGGGCATTGGGCAACGTGAGCGATCCGTTCGGGGCGGTGAAGATGACATCTCCGCCGCGTCCGCCGGCGCCGCCCGTCATGCCGTCGCTGTTGAGCGCGCCGTCGGCACCATCGCCGGCCCTGATCTCAGCGGTGTCCATGAGAATGATACTGCCGGTCTTGGACTCCAGGACGATGGTCCCGCCGATCCGGCTGACGGTGGTCTGGGAACGGAGCGACTTGGCCGTCGGAGCCGCTTCCGGATTGGCGTTGCCGGCGACGATCCGACCGCTGACGACGATATCGCCTTCGGCTTCGATCGTGATCGACTGGCCTCGGTTCTCTTCGACGACGAGGTCGCCATCGATCATGACGATTCCGCTGGAGCGGATCGTGAGGTCATCTTCGACGGTTCGGGTCTGTGCGGAATCGAGCACGAAGTTCTCGGCGTCGACCACGTCAGGAATGTCGGCGTCATTATCGCTCGGTGCCTCGGGTGCCGGGCAGCCTGCGATCAGGCCGGCTCCGAGGAGGCCTGCGAGTCCGCAAACGGCGATCCACATCATGCTCTGGCTTCTCATTTCGGTCTCCTAGTGGGCTGTAGCGAGCAGTCGGCCCGCCGACGCGACCAATCCGCGTCCGTGGGAATGTGCCGTCCAGATCGAACAGGGATCAGAAAAGTTGACCGTGCGCGTCCCCCCAGTCCCACTCAATCACGAGCCCCGAGCGCGAGCGAGGGGATCAAACGGCTTGCGAGCGCGAGCGAGGGCCGGGTGGCACTGGTAGCTTGCTACCCGTGTTCAGGGCGTAGCCGGGGGCGGAACCGCTACGTTCTTACCACATCGCTCGATTAAACGTACGTTCCCCACACTGGGGGCATTGCCACCCGAAAGAGTGCGCGTCTTGCAACGGCAGGCGGCGTAGACGCCTGCCTCATGGAGGGAGCTTGCTCTCCCCCTCGCTCGCGTTCGAGGCCCGTCGTTTATGGTGTGTGCGGTTCGCGCTAGGGCCCGTGGCGTAGACACGGGCCTCGCAAAGGGAGCTTGCTCCCCCCTCGCTCGCGCTCGGGGCTCGTTATGGGGCCAAGGGGCGCCAGTGCGAGCCGCGAGCGCCAGCGAGCGGTCAAATGGCGGACAAGTCGCCAGTGCCACCCAGAGAGCAGAGTGTCTTGCAGGATCAGGCCGGCGTGGACGCTGCCGAGCGTACCGTCAGGCGTGCTTCGTGAGCGCCGCGCCGACTGCGCCGAGGAGTGCGTCCACGGTATAAGGCTTGTTCACAAACCCGGTCAGTCCTCCCTCACGGAAGCGCGACAAGGTTTCCTTCTCGCTGTAGCCGCTACAGATGATCACGCGAACGTCCGGTCGGATCTCGGTGATCGCGCGAAAGACCTCGTCGCCCCCCATACCGGGCATCGTCAGGTCAAGCAGCACGATATCGATCTCGTCGGCGTGCTGTCGGAAGCGCATCACGCCTTCGTTCCCGTCGCTGGCCGTGAGCACGCGCGCCCCGCGACTGGTCAGGATCGCCTCCACGACCTCGCGCACATCCGCCTCGTCGTCCACGATCAGAATCGTTGCATCGAGTTCCGCGCACGGGGCCGCCGCCGGCGTCTCGGGTGCATTCGTCGCACACGCCACCGCCGGGAACAACACTGAGAAACGCGTCCCGACGCCCTCTCGACTCCGAACACGAATCGCACCATGATGCGCTTGAATGATCCCTCGAATCGCCGACAACCCCAGGCCGCGCCCGGTAAACTTCGTGGTAAAGAACGGCTCGAAGATCCGCTGCTGCGTCTCCGGACTCATGCCGCAACCGTCGTCGCTGACCTCGATCAACACCATCTCACCCGGTCGCAGATCAGTGTCCGCAAACTCGCGTGCGATGTCGTCCGCATCGAGCTTGGCGTCGCGCGTCTGGATTCGCACCGTCCCCGGCTTGTCGCCAATGGCCTCGGCAGCGTTCATCAACAGGTTCATCAGGACCTGCTGGATCTGAGCACTGTCCGCTTCGATCAACGGCAGCCCGGATTCCAGTTCGACATCGAGCGTCACCGACTTGGGGATCGCCGCGCGCATCAGTTCGGAGACGTCGTCGAGCAGCGCGTTGCAATCGACCATCTCGATATTCCGCTCTGCGCGACCGGCATACGCCAGCATCTGGCGCGTCAGATCGGTGGCACGCCCCGTGGCCTTGACGATGTTCTGCAGGTACCCGCGTACGACGCCATTGCCGTTAACCATCTCGATCGCGAGCGAGGCGTTGCCCAGGATCCCGACCAGAAGGTTGTTGAAGTCGTGAGCGACACCGCCGGCAAGGACCCCGAGACTCTCCAGCCGTTGCGCCTCGTTCAGCCGCGCTTCATAGCGCTCGCGCTCCGAAACATCACGCAGGATCGACGCGACGAGCTGAAGGTTCGACTCGCCGTCGTAGAGCACAGTGTTGAACCATTCGCAGCCGAAGGACTCGCCGTCCGGCCGCGTGCAATCAAGCCGCAGTGTGTTGTGCTGCGTGCCATTCAACAGCGCCGACCACATTCGCCGAAACGCAGCCCGCGACTTTTCGTCGAGCAGGCCGAGCACATTGGCTTGCGGTCTCGATGCCCGATCGCCAAACAAGGCCAGCGCAGCCGGGTTCGATTCCTTGATCTCCCCTTCCGGCGTCCACACCAGGAATCCGAGCGGCATGCGCTCGGTCAGACTGGCCAGCCGCTCGTGGGCCGTTCGCAGCGCTTCCGCGGCTCTGCGCTGTTCGGTTACGTCGCGCGCCGTTCCGGTCAGCTCCACCAGCCGACCCTGCGGATCGCGTACGACGATTGCGTGAAACATCAGATGAACCGGCGATCCATCTCGCCGAACGTGACAGGTGTCGAATTCGACGTAGCGCTGATCACCGGTCTTCAACCGCTCGAACCCATCGCGATCGATCGCGACGAACCCATCCGCGACACTATCCACAAACGGCCGACCGATCATCGCCGCCGGATCGTAGCCGTAGATCTCGCGCGCGGCCTCGTTCACGAACTTCCAGCGCCCCTCGGCGTCGACCGCCCAGATCAGGTCGCGTGAGGTCTCGACCACGTGCCGATACTGTTCCTCGCTACGGCGCAACGCCTCGTTGGCCCGCAGCCGATCCGTCACGTCGCGTGAGAAACCCGCCAGCAGCTTACGCGTGCCGTGCCGAAGCACCACGATACTCGACTCGAGGTGCACCAAGTGCCCGTCCTTGTGACGGTGGGCCGTGGGAATATGGTGCAAGCCGGTGCGCATACCGGCAATCCCGAGCAGACTCTGCTGCGGATCGGGCACTTCCAGATCGGACATCCGCATCGTCGCCAACTCCGGCTGCGAGTATCCGAGCATTCGCGCGAACGCCTCGTTTGTCTCCACAAAGCGACAATCTTCATCGAGAACGAAGAAGCCATCGATTGCATGCCGGAGAATCGTCTCGTTCCGATGGACGAGTTGCTCCAACGCAGTAATCCGCGAGCGCGTCTCCTCCTCGGCCAGCGCAGTCGTTGCGGCACATCGGCGGAGCCGCACCGCCAGAACGACGATCACGACCGTCGCGAGAGCGACGGCAATGGAAAGCACAGGCGTGATCATTGCGAAGTCCCCCCACTCTCCGACGGATCCAACTCGGCGGCTCGCCGCTCACACGCGAGCGCTTCCGCCTCACGTCGCGCCAATCGCAGCGCCTCCGCTTTTTGACGCCAGCCGCCAGCTTCGATCCGAAGATTGGAGTGACGTCCGGCGAGTTGAATGCGCTCGTCGGCGCAACGCAGGGCCTCCGGAAGATCACGCAAACGAATATTCATATTGGCCATGTACTCATAGGCCCGGGCAAGGCCGTTCCAAAAAGTGGTTTCTTCGAGCGCATTCAGCGCCATCGCAAACTCGTGCTTGGCGTCGTCGAAGCGGCCCTCCAATGCGGCGCAGTTGGCCAGGTTCATGTGCGACGTTCCGATGTTCGCCCGGTCCCCGGTCTCCAGCGCGAGCATGAGTGCCCGTCGAAAATACGAACGAGCTTCATCATACCGCTTCTGCTCTAGAAAAACATTACCCAGCCCGTTATAGGGCCCCACCAGCGACAATAGCGCGCCGTGCGCACGGTGCGTTTCGATCGCCTGTCGAAACGCGCCTTCCACCTCCGCCAAACGCCCGAGGCGCAACAATACAAATCCGAGATTGTTATAAATCTGAGCCCGTTCCAGCGCCAATCCCAGCTTGTCAGCCAACTCTGCCGCAGTGCGATAGCATTCAAGTGCCTCGCTGTACTCGCCGCGGAAGTAGTTCATGACACCGAGATTCGCCTGCGTCTCGACCAGTTGCCGCGTATCTTGCAGCGCACGCGCGATTTCCTCGTGCCGTCGGTGCCACCGTTCGGCGTCCTCATACTCCCCACGGCGTGCATGGCAAATTCCGACGAACCCCGCAGCCTCACCGTACATCGAATCGAATTCCAAGGCCTCCTCGGCGAGCGTGATCGCTTCCGAATAGCGCCCGTCGATATAGAGCCGTTTGGCGCGAGTGAAGCGCTCCAGCATCTCCGCCGACACTTCGGGCACCTGTGCCGGCGCCGCCGACGTCCCCGAGCCGGGGATAGAGAGTCGAAGCACATCGACGACCTGCGCGAGCAGGTCCGCTTGCAAGGCCGCCAACCCAGGAAGCGTACCCTCAGCCGTCACGGTCGTCGGCGGAGCATCTCCACTGTCGGAACGATGAATCCGCAGTTCGACGCCGATCGTCTCGTCTTCGAGCCTGAACCTGCCCTCGAGGACCGTCGCAGCGCCCAGTCGCGGTGCCGCGTGAATCAACTCCGCGAGGCGCTCGTCGTTCCCGGACGGGCGCACCAGCGCCTGCAGCCGATCGGGATCGACCACATATTGTCGGTATTGGTTGGAGAGCGACCGGCGAAGGTCGTCCGCGAGCGCGAAACCCAACCAGTCGGCACCGCCAGCAACCGCGTTTTGCAGCGGAAGGATACCGATCCCGCGCGCCCGCAACTTCTCACGCGACGGGCGCGCATACAGCGTGCTCTCGCCCAGCAGGCGCTGGATCTCCGTAATCAGGCCGGCCGCCGCCCGTGGCCGTTTCTCCGGATCGGGGTCGAGCGTCCGTAGCACCATCGTCTGCAACCATTCGGGCGTCTCTTCGTCCGCTGCGGGCCATTGCGGCAATCGGTTCTGCTGGTCCACCAGGTGCTGAAAGATGCTTCGACGCTGCAACGGCGGTTGCCCCGTCAGCATCTCGAATAGCGTTGCGCCGACCGAATAGAGGTCAGAACGGATCTCCACCGGACGTTCACGGGTATGCACCTCCGGTGCTGCGTACGAGAGGGTCCCGTCGGCAACGTGCGTCGCTCCCGGCGTATAGCCGCCGGCTCGTCGCGCGACGCTCGCAACGCCCAGGTCGGCCACACGCACCCGCCCGCTGGTGTCGAGCAGCAGGTTGCCCGGCTTGATGTCGCAATGAATCAGCCCCACGTTGTGAATCGCGTCGACCCCGGAGAGAATCTGCCGCGCGAGACCGGCCGCCTGCTCCCATGGGAAGCGCGCGCCGCTGGCCAGAATCTCGGCGAGCGAAAAGCCCTCCACGTACTCCATCACGAAGTACCAGGTTCCATTGACCACATCGCAGTCGAGAACGCGAACGACATTTGGATCGCTGACCAGAAACCCGCTGCGCGCCTCCTGACGCAAACGTTCGACTGCCTCCGCTGACGGCTCCGTCAGCGAGAGTGGCAAAATCTTGACCACGCACGGATGACGCAGGAAGAGATGCTCGGCGATGAAGGTCAACCCGAACGCGCCTTCGCCAATCTGACGCAATAGCCGGTACTTCTCGCGCAGCACACCGTCCGCTGTTATTCCGCGCAAGCTCTGGACTTCCATCGCATGCGGCCGGGCATCGAACGTCGGCGACTGGACCGCAAGAAAACCGCAGACGCTACAACGCAACACCGCGCCGCTCACCGGCACTACGCACCCCGCTTGCGCACAGTGCAAACACTGCGCAGCGCCGTCACTGGTTGTCGGCACCCGCTCAGCGGTCATAGGCTTTCAGTATACGAGACGCGCAATTATCGCTTGACTCTACGGTTTTTATCGGTATCTTACGGCTTCGAGCGAGGTGGAAAATAACGTTCTGCGACATTGGAGCGGGCTTGTCCCGCACAATTTGCGCGGAGTGCATCTCTTGAGGTTCGGACCACGGACGTTCGTCGGCGGGGGCGCCCTGAATCACGCAGTCGCCGGCCGTTTCCGTAACCGCTTCCGAGCTCATCTCTCGACGTTCATTCTTGCGTTTCAGATCCATTTTCCCGTGGAGGTATGCCCATGTTTTTCGCCAATTCCCTGTCCTGGATCGATTCGTTCTTCCGTTTCGTCGCGCTGTTCATTGACCAGGTAACGTCCTGACCGCATCGCAACCTCTTGCTGTTTGGAGAATTGGACCATGATCGAAGAAATCTCCCCAATCGACGACATCTGCAGCGACTCTCGCTGAATACTATTCCGCTGGCAGCGATCTTCGCTCCACGGTAATTGCGGCTTGTAGTGCGCTTGCGCCGGAATCTGATTGGCGCAGCGCGTCGGCGAACCCGCCATTGATCATCAGCGCCAGACGGGCCAGCGTCCGTAGGTGTTGCCTTTCTTCGTGGCTGCAAATCAGTACGAACAAGTCCGTCATTCCGCCGTCGGGCGCACCAAACGGCACGCCGGCCGGTACACGTGCAATACACACGAGCGGCTCCGCGGTCGCGTAGGGTAACAATCGGCTCGGATGTGGCAAGGCGATTCCGTTCGGCAATCCGGTCGATATGATTTTTTCCCGCTCTTCGAGCGCATCGATCAGCGTGTCGCGATCGTAGACCAAGCCCGTGCGCTCGGCGAGGGCAACCAACTTACGCAACACGGAAGACTTGGAAGCGGCTCGGAGCGTCAGATCGATCCCTTCATGCGGAATCAGCGCGCTCAGGAAGTCCGCTTGCGAGCGATCGGCCATCGCGCGTTCGAGGTTGCGGATGTGGCGTTCTTCGAGGCTGTGCATCTCACGTTGCAGCCAGTCGAGCATCTGCGCCCGATTGAAGCGCCATTCGCTGCCGACAAGCATGCCCGGCATGCGGCCCTTGTCGGCCAGCTTCCGCAGTTCGCGCGCGTCCATGCCCAGATGACGGGCCATTTCCTCGATGGACATGTTGCGATAAGGCATCCGGCCGACCTTGCACGTTAAGCGGCGGGGCCACGGTACAACTCATCCAACGTTCGCAACTGCACGTCCTCCGGGGCCGACCATACCAGGAAGAACATGGTTTCTCGCATCAGGCGCTGCGCGGGGTGCCCCAGCACGAAGCCCCGGCCCTGCCCCAGTGTCGTGCTGAGGATCGCCAGCCGGACGCCGAGCGAGTTGACGCGGGCGCGCAGGTCGGTCTTCGGGATCTCGACCTCCTCCGCGCCCAACTGTTTCGCATAGCCGTAGATCTCGTCGCGAAGCCGGTTGAAGTCGTCTGTGACGGACTCGACGTGCATCTCGAATACCGGGCCGCGCCCGCTGTTCGACGACGTCACCTGTTCGAGCAAAGCCCCCGCCGCTCCGAGGCCTGCCGCGATCACGACCAGCGATTTGACAGGCGCCCGGCGCTGTAGCGCATCGGCTTGCGGCCCGCGGATGATTCGCGACGCCGGTATGCGGACGCGTTCGCACCGTACGCGCGACGTGCATGAGGGATTCACAGCGACGAGTTGCAGCGGCGCCTCAACCGTGACCCCCGGCTCACTGACGTCGACCAGTGCGAGTAGTTGGCCGGGCGGCGGATCGTCGGCGCGCGGACCGGCCTTCGGATCGCAGACCGCCCCGGCGACGATCGCGTCACAGCCTGGCGCTCCGCTGACCCACGGCATCGCCCCGTCGAGGATCCAGTCCATGCCGTCGCGCATCGCCACCAAATGCGGCTTGCCTCCCGGGCCACGGGATGTGGTTAGCTGTGCGATCCCGATCGACGCAAAACGTTCGCCGAGCGCCATGGCCGATAACCACTCGCGCTTCAACGGCTCGTTGTGCCCGCGATTGAGCAGGTCGCAAGCGCCGTCGCGTTGCGTAATGATCAGGGCGGTCGAAAGGTCGCCGCGCGCCACGGCCTCATAGATCTGGACCTGCTCGAGCGCGCTGAGCGCGGTACCACCGAATGCCTCGGGCACTCCCCAGCGCCAACCGCCGAACGCGGCATACGCTTCGAGCGTATCGGTTGGCCAGAGCGGATGACTGTCATCGTCCGATCGGGCGGCGAGGATGGCTTGCGTCAATTCATCGAGATTCGTCATCCACTTATTGTATCGTGCGCTGCGGGTTTGCAAGGGCCCCAGCCCCCTCGACGTCGGCCCTCCACCACGGATAGAATACAAGTTTTGCCCCCGCAACCGAACGCTGAGGAAGGAAGTGCATGCGCCGTAAGCCGACGATCGGGATCACGTGCAACTATAGTGAACGCGAGAAGCCGACCCGGCAGCGGTCCCACGCGAACATCGGCTACTCGGAGGGCATCTATGCCGCGGGCGGAATACCGTTGCTGATTCCGATCCCGCTGACGCCGACGCCTGCCCATCTCGAGGAGATCCTGCAAGCCCTCGACGGAATCGTCTTCACCGGCGGCGACGACCTGCACCCCTCCCATTACGGTCAACCACCCCACCCGGCCAACCGTCTGATGAACAAACAGCGCGACGCGGTCGAACTGCCATTGGTTCGCAAAGCTGACGAACTGAAGCTGCCGATCTTCGCTATCTGCCTGGGATTCCAGGTGCTGCACGTCGCGCGCGGCGGACGACTCGTACAACATCTTTACGACCTGGACCGCGACGCGGAAATCACGCACAACCGCCCCCACGACGAAAACGCATACCACTCCGTGCGAATCGACGGATCGTCGCAACTCGCACGAATCGTCGGCGCAACGAGCATCGAGGTGAACAGTCGGCACCATCAGGTGGTCGACGCCAGCGTCGACGTCCCCGGACTGGTCCGCACCGCGTGGGCGACCGACGGTTTGCTCGAGGCCGTCGAATCTGACGACGACTCACGGTTCGTGCTCGGCGTGCAATGGCACCCAGAGGACATGCTCGAACGGCCGGAACACCTCGCCTTGTTCGAGGCGTTCGTCGACGCCGCCAAGGCAAACCGACGCGCCACCATCGTTGCCTGAGCATCGTAACGAGCCCGAACACAGGCGATTGGGAACAATCAGGGTGGGGCGGGCGTCTCGCCCCATTGACCCGTCGCTTGCGCTCCGGGCTCGCGCTAGCGCCCCGATTCGATCGTCGCGCGCTTCCCCCTCACCGTCATCATCAACGGCTGATTGAGCATTAGCGGCGCCATCGGCCAGACGTGGCCCAGAACGCTCGTCCGCAGGATCGGCGTCGCACGCGACAGTTGCACCTTCAACAACTCGATCGTTGCCGGCTGATCGTTGACATCTCTGGAATGAAAGTCCCCGACGAGCACGCCCGCAACACGATCGAGCCACCCGGCATGCCGTAGCGTTGCCAGGTAGCGATCCACCCGGTACGGCGGTTCGTTGATGTCCTCGAGAAGCAGCCAACAACCGTTTGGCCGCCAGCGCTGGACCTTCGGGTTCGCAAGGATCGCCGCCAGGATGCTCAGGCACCCCCCCACGAACCGTACCCGCTCGGAGCGGACACGCCCGCGAACAACCACACAAGGAACCGGCCCCGAACACGCTTCGAGCGGGTCAGCCATCGCGTCGCCGACTCTATCGGGCGGCGCCGACCAATCACGCCCGGCCGACACCTGACCGCACCGGGCTGGCAAGGAACGCCAGAAGGCACCAAACGCCGACCGCGCAGCCGACGCGGGCCGAACCTTCCAGGCCAGGTAGTTTGGCCCCAACCAGTAGATGCCCCGGCCGCATCGGTAGCGCGCGACGAAGTTGACCAAAGAGGTCATCTCGCTGAACCCGAACGCGAAAAGACGGGCCCTGCGCGTCCGGAGCGTATCAAAATCGACGTGAGGAACGATCCGCGTGAACCAGCCGCCGCCGGCCAACGCCACGATCGCGACGGTGGCGGGATCATCGAGCGCGCCCTGGAGGTCCCGGACGCGGAGTGCGTCGTCGCGCCGACCCGCACGCAACGGGTCTTCGGACGCCTGAAGCAACCGCCGCGAACAAGTCAGGCGCCAGGCGCGTGGCAAATGATCGCGAATGAATTGCAGATAATCGCGGAGATTGGCGAACTCGAAGCGTTCGATATCCTTGTGAATCGGATTGGCATGCGCGAGCACGTGAACGCGCGGTCGAATTGGCGCGCGACGCTCAGCGCTCGGCATCAGCCGGCGGCGATCCGCTGCACCGCATCGCAGATTGCGGGCAACGTGGTCATAGCGAAGGCATCTTCGATCTTGAACTGGACCCCGAACTCCTGTTCGAGCGCCATGGTCAGCGTCACGTGCTGGAGGCTATCCCAATTGGGAATCGTCTCGTTGGACGCGTCGGCGGGAATCGCGTCGGCGTCGATGCCGAAAACGCCAGACATGATCTCTTTGGTACGCTGCTCGATCTCCTCACGCGTCATTCGCCGTCCTCGTTGATGACCTGGATCCACTCCGGGACGACAAGTGTATCGGTCGGCAGGCTCAGACGGTAGCGCACGCCGTCATCCGGAAGCGATTCCGCCACCTCGAACTGATTGTCCGGATAGACTTGCCTCGCCGGCACATTCTTCTTGGTCGGCAGCACGTCGCCCACGAGCGCGGTTGCACCCGCCGCCGACGCCTCCCCTGCCAACAGCGCCAGCATCGCCGTCTCGGCCGTTCGGCCGATCACCCGACAACTCATCAGGAACGTGTCAATCTCCCATTGCGGTCCGGCACTCTTCACAATGATCACGGCGATGATGCCGTTGTCCCCGAACCGATCGGTCAGCCGATAGCAGTAGACCCGCGCCCCAGAATCCTCGCGAAAGCTCCGGATATCCGCCTCACTGTATCGGCGCGTGGTCATATTGAACTGGTTCGTCCGCTGGGTCAGCTGCGCCACGCGCGGCGTCTCCGCATCCCCAACGGATTTGACATACAGTCGCATCTCCAATGAACGATAAAACCCCTCGAGGTCGCCCGTCGCGCGCTGCAGCGCTTGTCGCCCTGCCTCGGCCCGATAGAAGGACGTGCGCTTGCGATCTTCCTCGCTGTAAATCACGCTATCGAAGTACCCCGACCGCGAAAGCAACCCCGGCAGCAACGATGGCTCGTCGGGCACACGAACGGTCGCAACCTCCGGCACCTGCTGCTGAACGATCTCCAGTTCGATCGGGTTGTCGTCAACGAAGACAAAGCTATCGAGCCCGAGCGAGAGCTGCTCCGCGAGTCCGCGCAAGTTCTGCGCCTTGTCCTCCCAGTTGATCCGCGTCGCCGCGAATTCATCGAGGGCCAACACCATGTGGGGATGGTTCGCGAACGCCTCCTGTACGTCACCTTCGTTGTTCTTGCTGTTGATCGCCAGCACGACGCCGCGCCGTGAGAGCTGCCGCAGTTCATGTTGAAAGGCGACGAACGCGTTCCCCGGAAAGTCGGGCCCGAGGCGAATACCGTCGATCCCGTCCTCACCAAGGACCCCACCCCACATCGTGTTGTCCAGATCGACGACGACGACCTTCTTGGTCTTACCCGCTACGGCCCGCGCGAACGACACATACTGCTGCGCGAACGCGACCTGTGCTGTGGGCCCGAGCGGCGCGCGCGCCCGAAGGAAGTATCCTGGAACCATCGTAGCATCGCCGACTTGCCGCGCAACCGCTTCCGAGTCGAGCAGGTATACATTCTCATGCTCGCGCGCCAGATCGCGCAGCCCGGCGTTCAATTCGTCGACCAGCACTCGATGGCCGCGGGGATCCTGGAAGTCGAGCACACCCAACGCCGATGCTGCCGGCGGCACAAACGTATGCAGCACTTGTGCCGCACGTGGCAGGTTGGTGCGACACCCTTCGACACATTCCCGTATCCGCGCGAGCACCGCCGAACATTCCTGCGTACGCTGCTCACCGGAGAGTTCCAGCAGGCTGTGCCACAACGTAGGAGCCAAATCCGTCAGCTGCCACGCGAAGAACACCATCGTCGGCGAATGCCGCACGAGCCCGCTCGTCGGGTTGAGCACCTCGGTCTCGAGCTGCTGGAACCCGCCGAAATAGGGATCGATCGACAGACCGTGCGCAAAGCCGATCGCCCGCAGCAATGGCCGCACCGATTCGATCGTGAACGTGCTCAGAACACCAACCGGAACGGGAATCGCGCGCCCGTCGACAGCCTGTTCGAGCGTCCGTGCCAGCCAGTTGTATTCCAGGAACCCCGGCTGCCCCAACACGCGCTGCGCCAGTGCATGCACCACCGCCGTCGTCTCGTTACGCTCGAGGCGCTCGCGAACATCACGCTGAAATGTCTTGAAATCGCTCGGTTTTTGCATGTCTACAGGTGCAGGCCGGACACCTGCGATACTCGGAAACGGATCAGACGCAAGGCCACTACTCACTCACCATTGGCTGCCGACTCGATCGCCTCGACGAACTGCCGCCCGAGGATCTCACGCGAGAACTGCTCTTCGGCCAATACGCGACCGCGCTGTCCGAGCGCCGGCAAGGCGTCGCGATGATCGCGAAACCAGACAACCGCATCGGCAAAGGCTTCGGGATCGTCCGGCGGCACCACCCAACCACAGTCGCGTTCCTCGATCATACCCGCAAGCCACCCGGGATAATTATTGAGCACCGGTATCCCCGACGCAATGTAGTCGAAGAACTTGTTCGGCGATGTCCCATAATAGAACGATGTGATGTTCTTCAGAATCATCAGTCCCACATCCATACGCGGCAGCAGCTGTGCGAGTTCGGCCTTCGGCATCGGATCGCACCAGCAGACCGATTCGATTCCCTCCCGCTGACTGCGCTCCACCAGGCGCGGCTTCTCGCCACCCGTGCCGATGAAGACAAAGCGAATCCCGCGCTCGCCGCGACGCTGCAGAACCAGCGCCGCATCCAAGACGGCGTCGAGCCCGTTCGCGAGTCCATGCGCGCCGGTGAACACCAGGCGAAGATCCGAAGGCGCACCAAAGCGGTCGTCGTCGAGCGGCTCCGTAGTCGGCTGGAAAAGGTCGAGGTCACACCCGTTGGGCACCAGCGACACGCGCTCTGTCGGGTAGCCGGTGCGACAAATCCCGTCCCGGATGCCTGGTGCAAGCGCTACGATTCGTTTGGCTGCGTGATAGATTCGGCGCTCGAGTCGGCGGGTGTACCACTTGAGGAGCGGGTTGCGGATGATCCCCATCGCGATCGGCAGTTCCGGCCAGAGATCGCGAACCTCGAACACGAACGGCACGCCCAACGCGCGCCCGCCTTTCATGCCGGGGAGACCAACCGTCAACGGCGTAGAAGTCGCGAAGACCAGATCCGCATCGATCCCGCTGACGACGCGCGTGGCCTCACGTGCAAAGCGCCCGAATGCGCGGACCCGCTGATAGAAGCCCATGCGGTTCGCGTAGGCCTCGGCGATGCACTTGACCCGAATGCCGTCGATCTCGAGATCGGAGACGCGGTCACGGACGTTGAAGATCTCACTGGTGGCGTCATTGATGCCGCACACCATCGTGACCTGATGCCCCGCGGCGATCAGCCGTTGGGCCATCTCGTACGAACGGGTCCCGGTCTTGCCCTGCTTCGTGGAAAAATGCTGGTGAATGTACGCAACGTGCATCGGCAATCCGTTATGGCTGTGTGGGACTCGTTGTCGTAGCGGACGGCGCGAACGAACGCAACCGATAGATGTCACCGACGCGCTCCCAGGCAAGCCCCGGGACGTGCAACTCGGGCTCCTCACGATTGATCGGAACCAGCACGATCGAACCCTGCGCGGCGCGATGACGGGTGATCGCCGCCAGAACCTCGACGACCTCGTCAGGATCCGGGCGCGATTTGACCCGCAGAAACTCGACGCCCGCGGCAATGCGGCCGACAATCAGATCGTACTCCAATCCATGAGCGATGCTGCTATCGGTGATGATGACCAAGCCGCGGTTGCCCACGAGTCCGCGAACCGCTTCGCTGAGCTCCACGGTGAAGTTCTTTCCCACGCCCCAGGGGGCATAGAAGGACCAGTATCCCTCGCGGTACGGCTTGTTCCCGACCATCCACGGGTAGAGCCGAACCGCACGCGCGACGACGGCGGCACCGGCATACAGCGCCGGGCTCCAGAACGTCGTAACCAACACGGCCGCGATCAGCATTCGACGCCGAACGCCAACGCAATGCCGCAGCGCGCCATGCAGCCCGATGCCGCCCAGGATCGCGAGGCTAGCGTACAGCGGAAAGTAGAACATGTATTGGTCAACAACGCGATAACGCGCCAGGAACAGCAGGTAAACCAGACACTCGAACGCCAGCAGCCGAACCAGCCCGCTGCCACGTGTCACGCGACCGAACAGGGCATATAGCGCCAGCGGAATCGTCAGATTCGGCAAGTTGTAAACCAAGTAAGCGCCGGTCAGCACGAATGTGTTGCGGTCCAGCGCGGTATTGAGCACCTCGGAGCGGTACTCGCCAAACGCGGCGCTGTACAACGCTTCCGCCCAGCCATCCTGCATGGCCGTTGCGACGATCAGCGTGCTGTACGGCAACGAACCCGCCACCCAACATCCGACCGCCGCCGCCAATCCGCTGATGCTCAGTCGACCTCGACGCGTCGCGTCGATCGCGATCGCGGCATGGATCGGCGTTCCGAGGACCATCAGCATGTGATTGGCAACCCCGAGGCCATTGAACAACGCCACGCCCAGCAACCAGTGACCGCGGCGCGTATGGAAGTACCTTTCCAGCAGTAACCACTCCGTCGTCAGTAGCGCCGCCGTCGCAGCGTACGACTCGGTGTGCGTCGCCTCCTGCCAGATCGTATGGGCCAGCGCATAAGCACCGGCCGACGCCACCACCGGGATCAATGCCGCGCAATGATTGCGCACCGTGGCCGCGATGTTGGCAACCGCGACCGCCGCCGCCACGACGCTGACGAGGGTCGCCGCGAATGCAGGCTCGACCGGCAAGACCAGCGCGAACAGGCGCCCCAACCAATGCTGGATGGGGTGCACCAGGGCAAGACCATCCGGATGGAGTAGCTCGCCGCTGGCAATTCGGCACTGTTGCCAGCCCGAATCCTGCCACTGGACGACGCGGCTGGCGGTCAGCCAGTAGAGCACCAACGCACAAAAAAAGGCGGCTAGCCAGACCCTCTCCGCACGCAGTACGGTCGACGTTTGTCCCGGCCTCTCAGGCATCAACCCTCACGATACGCGAACCATCCCCGTCACCGCGGACTCCGTTTGCCGGCCTACGCTTCCGTCGAGACCGGTACCTCATGCTCCTCCGCGACCGCGACACGACCGGCCGTCACTTGCTCGATCGCGGACGCAAACGGGTCGCAACGGGCAACCTGCACGGGTTCGGGCGGAAGACTCACCGCGACAACCCGGGCCACCTCGTGCTCATCCCCGATCGCCGTTACGAACCGTATCGGCAGTTCACCACGGACACTCGCTCGAAGCGTCGGGACGGGCTGTTTCTCCGCGTAGTATCGCGACTCCCAGCCTTCGGCGCGCCCCCCGGCACTACCCTCCACCCACTGCGGAACGCACGGGACCGAGGCCTGAACGGAGATCAGCAAACCGCGATCGCCGACCCGGGCACGATATCCCCATTCCATGGTCTCCCACTCCGTCGGCAACAATCGCCACCGTAGGACGGCGTCATGGACGCCCTGCCCCAGGATGTCGTCAACGATCACGAAGCTGTCACCGTGCCGGAGTACCGATCGGCGATGCTCGATCCGCCCCGGCAGTCGGCGATAACCCTGATGCGATCCGACGAAGAAATCGACGCGGCCGTCGTCCGAACGGCTCTCCTGCAAGACCGCCGCTCGGACCCAACGCAACCAGAGGAACCGCGGCCCCTTGATCATCTGATCCTGGCCATCCACCTCAACCGTGTTATGGGCACCGGTCGAATGGAAGTAATCCTGAAACGGTGGTTCGGTGAAGTATGAATAGCTGCCGCCGTCGCGAAGCACGTTCTCTCCGTGCCAGCTCAGGTCAAGGTGGAGCATGTCAGCCTGACCCGGGCGATCGCGGTATGTGTGACAGCGAATCATGGCGGCACTGTGCGCGCCGCGCAACAGGTAATACCCGCCACTGCGAGCCGACAGTTCGGCTTCATGCTGAGGCGGCCGAACGCTACCGTCGAGCGCCGCGGGCCCGCACAAGTGCAGCAACTGCTCGTCCCATACACCCGACGGAAATCTCCGTCGATCGCTTGCGAGAAACGCAGCGGTCTGTGCAATCGGGCGGAAGTCCGGATAGTCCGTGCAACTCAGCGGCAACACGCGGGCGCCATCATTGGCACCGTAGTTCGGGACGTGCCCCGACGCCGACTCAACGAACGCCAGCAGCCATTCCACACTGGCCGCGAATCGCGATAACGCCCTTTCGGACAGCGCCGTTCCCGTCAGCTTGCATAGCTGCACGGCCCAGACCACATCGTCCAGCATGACGCGGTGGTAATTCATACTATGCTGTACGTACGATCCGTCCGGATAGATTTGTCGCGACAACTCCTGCTCCAGAACCCGCTGGCCTTTTTCGCGCCAGATCGAGGCCTGACGAAACTCGGGAAAAAGCAGCCCGATCGTCAACAGGCAAACGGCTTCGCTGATCGCATGATTATTCTTCTGACTGCGCGCGTAAACGATGTTCACGTCGACGTGCCGCGCCGTATACCAAACGAGCTGCGTCAAGCGGTGCAACCGCGCCGGCGTCGCCTCTTCAGCATCAAGTGTGGCACACGCCGCGAAAAGCCAGGCGAAACAGCGAAAGCTGCTCTCCTGCCCGCACACCCATTGCGGTGTCAACCCGTAGGGATTCTGCGCGTCCCACGCTTCCAGGAACGACCAGAACAGCCGGGCCGCGAGTGGGGACTCGTTGCGAATGTACTCCCGCGCGAGAGTGAAGGCCCAGGAAAACCGGGAGGGCTCCCAAACACATTTCAGATCGCCAAGCTGCGGGTTGAACTGATCGTAGGTGGTCCAGTGCCCGCCGACGGGCCATTCGATCCCGTGCAGCGCATTTCGATTGAATCGTGGCGGATTTTCGACGTGAACTCGATGGCGCGAGAAAAGCTCCATCCAACCGGCCTCGAGGTCGGTGACGCGCTCCGTCACCTGCGCACGCCAGATGTCGTCAGGCACGAGTGCCCGCAACGCCGACGACCGTTCGACGCGATTGCCCGGATGGACGAAGAACCGCGACGCACGATCCCGCCAGTACGCATCCGCCCGCGCCGGATCGTAGTCCGCAGCGAAAACGCGGCGCCACGCCGCCTCCGAGAGCGCGCCGCCGGGAAGTCGGCGTCGAAGCACGCCCATGCGCTTGCGGACCATCTGCCAGACGCGCCGCGGGAGATTGTCCCAGCCGAGCGCCTGACCGATATAGTAGTAACGCTGAAAGCGGTTCATCCCCGAAGCGCGGCGACGCGGCCGTCCGCCACCCAGCGATCGACGACCTCACGCAAGGCGGTAGCCATCGGGGCATACGTCTCCGCCCCGTGCAAATCGAGTGAGTCGGTAGCGCTGTCACCGGCAGCCAGATCCCGCACGACGCTTGGCACCAACTCGAGCGCGGTCAGTTGCGCAGCGGCCCGCAGGGCCGCCAGACTCTGCACGCCGTCGACCGGCACGGCCCGACGTGCATGCTCCTCGCCGACCGGCATACCCGGAACGACCGAGACGATCGATACGCACGGCGAATGGCCACTGACGATCGACCAGCTCAACGGGTCCGCACCGTCCACGTGCTCGGGCGCCGCCGTGCAGACGCGCAGGACCCCGAACGGGATGTTGAGCCCGTCCGCGGACACAGTCTGCGACCCGAGACACAGGACGAGATCCGGTCGCTGGGCAGCCAGTTCCATCAGCGCGCTATCGTGATTGACGCATGCAATCCGCATGTGCTTTGCACTCACACGGGCACATGCCGCTTCGACGGTACGGTCGACGACACCTTCCTGATCCAACGCGCGAATCAGCGCCGCCTGGCCTTCCTGTGCCACGTCCTGCTGCGGACGCGTCAGCAGATTTCGCCACCAGTTCTGCCAGCCGCCGCCCTGCACGAATCCCTGCAGTGAAAAACCGCGCCGTTCCACGACCAGCACGACCGAGTGCCCCTCGGCGGTCAATCGGTGGATCAACGCGATGGTCGCCAGGTCGCGGCCACAATCGGTTGTCAGGACGATGCGCATGGTCCGTTCTCCAGCAGCTCGCGGATTCGACGGTCAGCCAATAATAGTGCCTCTACGAAGAAATTCGTCGCGCGGTTCGGGTAGCGGAGCGGCGCAAACTCCCCGGTCAGCGGAACGCTGCCCGGAACCGCCCCCTTGCACTCGGCGTCCATGGGGTGCATGCACTGGTGTGCCATCGTGCGCTCGACCAGGTTCAACGCCGCGTTCAACAGATGGTTGTTGCCATCCTGCTGCGCGAGCGTGAGCCAGATCGTCGCGATCTGGGCACTTCCTGAAGGGCAGGTAAACGAGCGAACGGGCGCACAGTCGGTGTCGTAGGCGCCCGCCAGCGAACCCGACGCCGCGAAATCCGCAAGGAGCGCCTGGGCGGCATTGCGGACCGTCTCCGCATGGCCGTCGCCGTCATCCCCCAGCAAACGGGCCGATTCGAGCAACCCGCGTAACGTGTATCCGATCGTGTGCGTGCTGGCGGTCTGTCCGCGGTGTTCGCCGCAATGATCGATCGCGCCGCTGTCATGCTGCCAGGAGCTGATCTGGTCCAGCACCTTGGACGCAACCTGTGTGTACGCCGGCTCGTCGTGCAGCGAGCGCAGCTCGAGCAACGGCCACGCGACCCGGGTAAAGTAGGCTGGCGCGTAGCCGAGGCTCATGGTGAATCGCACCCATGTGCACGCATTGACATCAAAGTGCTGTACCAGCCAATCGGCGGCACGAACCGCGGCATCCAGGTGCCTACGATCGTGCGCAACGCGATAGGCGGTGACCCAACCCAGTATCGCCTGCCCGGTGCCGAACACCGAACGATCAACGGGCTCGTTGTTCCGGATCGCTTCGGGAAGTGCTCCGTCATAATGCTGAACGCTCAACAGCCAGTTCGCGAGCTGACCGGCGCGCTCGGCATAGACCGGCACTCCGGTGTGTTCGGCCAGGTCATACAAGGTCGGGATGATGTAGCCGGTACTCTTTGGGCACGCCTCGGCCCAGCCGGTGCGCGGCCGTAGCGGGCGCGAATAGAATGCCGACGAACCCGCCCCATTGGTGGCCGATACAGTGCTGAGCAGCCAGCTGGCCCCTGCCAGCAGGTGCTCGCGCAGTGTGCGCTGAAACGCTGTGGGCTCGATCGCGCTCGCCGACACGTCACGGGGTGGTGGTGATAGCGTTGCTTGTGCTGCCATGTTCAGTCCTGATCGTAGGTTCGATACGGGATGACGCACACCGACGTCCGATCGAAACGGTCCCGGGGGCCGCAGCCCGGAGGCATCATAGCCGAGATCGGGTAGCGGTAAAGCATGTCCGCTCCGGTGCCCGAGATGCCGCCTTTCATTCCTTTGTCGCCGTAGCGCGTTCCCGTTGACGGCGATTTCCGGGCTTCGTACCCTGGGTGCCCATGTCGCTACCGTACGAGTTCGTCGACGAGCGCCTGCATGAACGACGCGAGCGGGTGTTCCTCGTGCTGGCGGGCCTTTTCATCGGCGCGATGGCGATGCTGAATATCATCGGCATCAGCCGCTTCATCAAGCTCCTCGACGTGCCCTGGCTCGGCGGCGGCTCGATCCCGATCGTCGTCGCGATCGGCGTGCTTCCCTATCCGCTGACATTCTTCTGCACCGACCTGATCGGCGAGTTCTACGGCCGCCGACGCGCGGCGTTCGTCGTGCTCGTGGGGCTGCTCGTAAACGGGCTGGTAATCGCGACGATGGCGCTGGGCGCGTCGCTTCCGGGCATCGGGCTCGCCAACCCGCCCTGGCAGGACATGGAGCTGGCATCGCCGGTCGCGCTCCCTGGGGGAACGGTGCTGGAGGGGAAAAACGTCGAGGTCTTCGACATCATTTATGGCCTGACCGCTGCCTCGGTCGTTGCGTCGATGGTCGCGTACCTGGCCGCGCAGCTCTGCGATGTCTATGTGTTCCACTTCTGGAAACGGCTTACCCGCGGGCGACACCTGTGGTTGCGGAACAACGCCAGTACCATGACCAGCCAATTGGTCGACACCACCCTCGTGATCTTCATCACGTTCTGGGCACAGTTCTCGGCGGGCGAGAGAACGCTGCACGACATGCTGCTGCTGATCGGTGGCGGCTACGCGTTCAAGGTCGCCGCGGCACTCATCGACACCGGCCCGATCTATCTCGCGGTCGCATTTCTCTCGAAGTACCTGAAGATCGACCCGACCCGCGAACACGCCGGCTGGGACAACGAGACGGCCGGCTCAGGCGCGTCAAAACAGCCGTAGGGTGCGTTCCCCGGCTTCCACGCAACGAGCCCCGAGCGCGAGCGAGGAGGGAGCAAGCTCCCTTTGCGAGGCCTGTGTATAAGCCGCAGGCCCCAGCGCGAACCAGACACTCAACAAACGAGCCCCGAGCGCGAGCGAGGGGGGAGCAAGCTCCCTTTGCGAGGCCTGTGTCTACGCCACAGGCCCCGACGCGAAACAGATCCTCCACACAACGAGCCCCGAGCGCGAGCGAGGGGATCCAGGTGCGCGAGCTGGCCTGGGACGTCCTGGCGAAAGTTGAACCCCTGGAGCACCAAAACCTCGCGGTTGCCGACGACGCCCATTGGTCCTATCCTTTGTGGGACTTTCGGCGCGATCGACCACCCGGGTTTCAGGTCATTCAACGTTTTCATTCGTTGTGAAAGATACTGAACGAACTGGACAGTATCGGTCCCGCCGGAACAATAACGGTGCCGAAGTCCATCGTCGACCGATCGGCGAGCCAGGTACGACGGCAGCTTGCGAGACCGTTAGTGGAAGCGGTCTCGGGCAGTCTGTGACGCGGGAGCTATCGTGCCGACGCAACCTGATTCACACGTGATACCGCTTCAGGAGCTTTATTCGCCGATCGCGGCGGATCTCGATCTGGCCCTCGAAGTCTTCCGACAGGAGCTGGCCAGCGACCAGGTGTTCATCGATGAGTTGTGCGCCCAGGTCGCGCGTTATCACGGCAAGATGCTGCGGCCCGTGCTGCTGTTGCTGAGCGGGCAGGCCAGCGGCGGTATCCGTGATGAACACCACGTCCTGGCGGCGGTGGTCGAGATGGTCCATATCGCGACCCTGGTCCATGATGACATTCTCGATGAGTCAGAGGTTCGTCGGCGGGTTCCGACGGTCAACCACCTCTGGGGCAACGAGCGCGCCGTCTTGCTGGGTGATTTTCTGATCTCGCACGCGTTTCACCTGTGCAGCTCGCTGGACTCGCAGATGGCGTCGCGCCGCATCGGCCGGACGACCAATGAGGTCTGCGAGGGCGAGATGATGCAGGTCGCGAACCGCGACAATCTCGACCTGTCCGAAACGCTCTACCTCGAAATCATCAAGCGGAAGACCGCGTCGCTGATCGGCACCTGCTGCGAACTCGGCGCGTGGGCCGCAGGCGCAGATGCGGCGACGGTAGAGCAGCTTCGCGGCTACGGCGTGTCGCTCGGCATCGCCTTTCAGATCGTCGACGACATGCTCGATCTGACGGGAAAGGAATCGACCGTGGGCAAGTCGGTCGGACGCGATGTGCAGAAGGGCAAGCTCACACTGCCACTGATCCACTATCTGCGGAACGCAACGCCGGCCGACGCCGAGCGCATGCGGCACAGGCTCGTCGACCCCGCCAATCACGGGTCCGCAACGCTCGTTCCCGACTTGCGGGCGGCCGGCAGCCTGGAGTATGCACGCAACGTCGCTTCCGAGCACGTGCAGGCAGCGCGCTTCGCGCTCGCGACGCTGCCGGCATCCGAGGCACGGAACGTCCTGGGAATCATGGCCGACTACGTGATCGAACGAAACCGCTAGCGAGTCGGTAGGAGGCAAGCCACCGCAATACAACCCCGGAGCGACGGCGACGGGGGAGCAAGCTCCGTTTGCGAGGCAAGCATCTACGCTGCTTGCCCCGGTAAGAACGGCCCCCAGGGTGCGCTGGGCGTCCCGCCCGCCATTGACCGCTCGCTGGCGCTCGGGGCTCGCCTTGTTCGATGCCTGGCAAGTCGGTACGGAGCAACAGCCGTTAGGTTCCGGTATGACCGAAGCCGCCGGTCCCGCGGGTTGACTCTGCGAGGGCCGTCACGGGCTCGACGGTTACACGGGCGTACTGGGTGATGACGAGCTGCGCGAATCGCATGCCGCGAGTGATCGTGAACGGTTCCGGGCCGCAATTCGCGAGGATGACCTGCAGCTCGCCGCGGTAGTCCGCATCGATCGTCCCCGGTGCGTTGGGAAGCATCAGTCCATGCTTGAGCGCCAGCCCGCTCCGGGCCCGGACTTGCCCCTCATGCCCTTCCGGGATCTCGACGAACAGGCCCGTCGGGATCAGCTTGATTTCCCCTGGGGAAATGAACACAGGTGCGTCATTTGCCGCATAGAGATCCAAGCCGGCGGAATGGGCGGTCTGATAGGCCGGCAGCGGCAGATCCTCGGTGCCGGGTTTGCGGGTGACCTTCAAGCGGAGGGCGGACATCGGGCGGTTCTCCATGATGCGGTGTCGTGTCGATTCAATTCGAGCGCGGCCAGTATACGTGGACTTTCGTGCAACTCCTGTGGGCGTCCGAGATTTTTCTGGCCGCGACCGGAAATCGGCGATATAGTGAAGTGCAGCTCGTATTGGGAGCGCTGGGTTTATGGTGGATGCACAGCTCGAAAAGGTGAGGAGTGTCGCTGCACGGCAAGTGGAGCAAAAGGCACCGGCCTCGTACCTCGACGATTTCGATACGCAGTTGATGCTCCGCGTCCGTGAGGGCGACGATCAGGCGGCAGGTACGCTGATTCGGCGCAACGCGGAGCGGGTCACGCGTTACATTGCGCGTCTGGTTCGCCAGTCGCGCTCAATCGAAGATCTCGTTCAGGACGTGTTCGTTCGCGTGTTGCACAGCGCGGCGGAGTACCGTCCGACGGCGCGTTTCTCGACCTGGTTGTACCGGGTTGCGACCAATGTCGCCCTCAACCACCTGGGCCGCGCCGATCAGCGACTGCGCGTCAGCGTGAACGAGGAGAACGATCTCGAGGTCGTCGACCGTCGGGAGAGCAATCCGGCGGGCATTGTCGATCGCGACGAGCTGCGAACGCAGGTCGCGCGTGCGATCGAGGAATTGCCTGCGAATCAGCGGATTGCCCTGACGCTGTTTCAATACGAGGATTTATCGTATGAGCAGATCGCCGGCGTGATGGATGTAACCGTCGAGGCGGTTCGATCGCTGCTCACCCGCGCGCGGCAGCGTCTGCGTGAGCGCCTCGCGGACCTGATGAGCTGATCCGGCAGATCGCGCGCTACGACAAATGAGCCAGCACCTCAATCTCGAAACGATTCGGGACTACCTTCGCGACCACCTGGATGAGTCGGCAAGGCGGAGCGTGGAGAGCCACCTTTCGCGCTGTGCGGCCTGTCGACAGGCACTCGAGGCGGAACGTCGGATGAGTTCGATTCTGGCGCTCGCTGGGCCATCAGAAGCGGCCGCGATCCGGCTCGAAGATGTCGTTCGGCGTACGGAAGCCCAGTTCGATGCGGGCAAGCGCACGGGGCGGCGCGGGGTGGCCCTGTTCACATGTCTGCTGGTGGGCTTGCTGGCTGGAGCGGTTTTGCAGCGTGTGGCGACGACGACGGGCCCACAGCGCCCGGCGGTGGTCGATTTGTCGCCGGCGCAGCGTACCGCGCTGCACGTGTTCCACGAGCACCCGTGGCTGGTAGACGATTGCGAGACCGTCCGGATCCTGACCGATATGCTGGCCGGTGAGTGAAACGATGCCCGTAAGATTCCATCCTTGGCGATACGCGGCGATGCTGGTGGTTGGTGCCGCCTGCGGCTGGTGGCTGAGTCAGTCGCTGGGATCGGCGGATCGTGCGCGACTCCCGGACCGGCCGCACGAGGACGTGATGGCCGATCGGCAGGAATGGGAGACCCTGAGCGCCACGCGCAGCGGTTCCGATTTGGTTCGGCGTGCGGATTGGTGGCGGCACCAGGACCCGCAACGACGGCAATTGCTGACGACGATCTGGGAGTCGGCGGCGACGGTTGTTGCCGACCGCGCCCCGCCGATTCGTCGCGAAGTGCTGACCCTGCCCGAGAATGGCCGCGCGATGCGAATCTACCAATTGCTCAAAGAACACTCCCCGCGCAAGCTCGCCACGCTTCGATCACAAGCGAGCGCGCTGCAAGCCACTACCGCCAAGCGCTAGCGCTGCGGCACGGGCGCGATCCTGCGCGGCCGCGAGCGGATTCTCGCGACAGATCCCGCCGCCGAGCGCCAATTTCCTTACTCGACGACGACCGAATTGCGGCGTGTATCGTGCCGGATTTCGTCGCATGAGTGATAAGGGGCGCGCACCAGACGTCTGGCAGGCGCCAATCCAATCGAACAAAGGAGAGCGTTGTATGGCGGGTATTGCCGAACGGCAGGAACTGAGCGAGCGGATTCTGGGGTTCATGAACGGCGGGGCAATGTGTCTGATGATCTCGATCGGATACCAGACCGGCCTGTTCGACACGATGGTCGCACTGGGGTCGGCGACCGTTGACGAGATCGCGCGCAAATCGGGGCGCGCGGAGCGCTACGTGCGCGAATGGCTCGGTGCCCTCGTGACCGGGGGAATCGTGGACTTCGACCCCGCGACACGCTGTTACCAACTGCCGGAAGCGCACGTCCCTTTTCTGACCGCGGGCGGCGATGCGCCGAACCTCGCCGTGATCACGCAGTGGATCGCCGAACTGGGCCGCGTCGAGAGCGATATCATCGACCGCTTTGCGAACGGCGGCGGCGTGCACTATGACCAGTTTCATCGGTTCCACGAAATCATGGCGGACCAGAGCGGCCAGACCACCGTCGGCGTGCTCACCGAGCGAATCCTGCCGCTGGCACCGAACACGATCGATCGGCTGCAAGCCGGGATCGACGTACTGGATATCGGCTGTGGTCGCGGGCTCGCGCTGCTGCGGATGGCGCGCGAATTCCCGAATAGCCGGTTCGTTGGCTACGATCTGTGCGAAGACACGATCCGTTTCGCGAACGAGCGCGCCCGCACGCTCGGGCTCTCCAACCTGCGCTTCGAGCAGCGCGACGTCGCCGTCATGGACACCGCCGACACATTCGACCTGATCACCGGCTTCGACGTGATCCACGACCAGCGCGATCCGTCCGCTGTCTTGCGCAACGTTCGGACGGCACTCAAGCCGGACGGCGTGTTCCTTATGCAGGACATCGCGGCCTCGAGCCACGTCGAACAAAACATGGACCACCCGCTCGGTCCGTTCGTCTACACCATCTCGACCATGCACTGCATGACCGTATCACTCGCTCAGGGCGGAGCCGGTCTCGGGACCGCCTGGGGACGTGAGACAGCGGAGCGCATGATTGCCGAGGCAGGCTTCGACCGCCTGGAAGTGAAGGAAGCAGAGGGCGACTTCCTGCACTACTACTACATCTGCTCGTAAACACACCAACGGGCGCCACTCCAAACAGGCGGTGGCGCCGCAAGCCGACCGCTCGCTTACGCTCCGGTGGGAGCAGGCGCCCTTTGCGAGGCAATCGTCTGCTCCGCTTGCCGGTATGAGCAACATCCACCAACCCGGGAGTGGGTGGGCGTCTCGCCCGCCATTGACCGCTCGCTTGCGCTCGCGGCTCGCGCTGGCGCCCCCCTAGCCACCCAACGAGCCCCGAGCACGAGCGAGGGGTTCAGGATGCGCGAGACAATGGAACCCGTCGCTCGCGGACCGGCTCGCTCGCTGCTCGTCATACACCAGGGCGCCAACCTTGAGCCCGGTGGCCCCCCACCCTGGGGTCGGGGGACGGACAATGGAGTTCTTCAGTCCTCCATCCCTGGAAGGGATGGGACGCCAAGCAAGCGCCCCCTTCGGTAGCGGAGGTGCCCCCCTTTCAGGGTGAGGGGCGCATTCAACTACTTCCCGTCATTCTGAACTGGCCTGCCACCGCGAATGGTATAATCCAACCTGAAAGACCGATAAGGACGCGTTCTCGCGCCAATTGAGAAAAATCGTGGCGCGTGTCGGCGTGGCGTTCGTTTATCGGGGTGTAGGCGGGAGCAGTCGGGTCCATCTGCGCGTCAGGCGGTTGAGGCGCGACTTCCGCGGGTTGGACATCTCGCTAAGAACAACAACGAGAATGAGGAGTGCGTGATGAGGGCATCTGAAACTGTACTTTGTCGAGGAGCATACCAGCGAGCTGATCGCCGCGCCGGCGGGACATTCCGGCGCCGGTGGGAACGCGTCGCGATGTGCGCCGCGTTGGCAGCATTGATCGTCTGCTCGCCGGCGTTGATGGCGGCAGTCCCGCAGACGCTGTCGTTTCAGGGTGTGATCCGCGACACGGCCGGCACACCGGTAGACGGCAATGTCATGATCCAGTTCGCGATCTATGACGCCGCGGCCGGCGGATCCCCGCTATGGACCGACACGCTGGAGGTTGTCGCCGACCAAGGGCTCATCAATGCCACCCTCGGGAGCGATACCAATCCGTTCCCGGCAAGCCTGTTTCAGTCACCGCGATTTCTGGGCCTGACGATCGGCGCGGACCCCGAGCTGACGCCGCGCATACCGTTCACTTCGGTGGGCTATTCGTTCAACGCCGAGAACGCAGCAACGCTGGAGGGCTTCAGTGCTGCAGCGCTAAACCAGTCAGCGCACGTCACGGACACCAACAACCCACACCAGGTCACGGCCGCACAGGTCGGCGCACCGACCACCGCGGACCTGGGTACCGCAACGGCGCGAATCGATGGGCTCCAAACAGCGGTTGCGGGAAACACGAGCGACATCAGCACGCTCCAAGGAAACACGGTACTCACGCTGGACGGGCGACTCGGACTCAACGCAGGGTCCCGAATGGACATGGACGGGACGTTCCGGACGATGAACAATGCCGGCAGCTTCGAAATCTTCAACTTAGGCACCTCCGGCGGGTCGGTGCTGATGGGAGCGTTGAAAGGCACCAGCGCCCCCCCGCAGTTTCGCTTCCAGGCCGACAACAGCCTCAACTTTATCGATATTGGGCAGGATTCGTTGGAACGGTTCGTCATCGAGAATCAGTCCGATCGTACGTTATTGAGCTTGAGCCGAGACAACGATCTTGGGCTGGGCCAGAGCACCACCACTGGGCGCATCGCGGTCAATATGCCTTTCGTCAATGTAGCCACCGTTGCCATCCGGGGACGTGCCGGAGACATCGCGTACCTGGACGTCTTCCAGCCGGGCGGCACCACCGAGATCTTTCGCGTTACCGACAACGGCGTCGAGGTCCTCAACGGTTTCAACGCGTTTAAGCCCGGCGGCGGTCCCTGGGCCGCGTTCTCCGATCGACGGCTGAAAAAGGACATCCAACCGCTCGAGGGCGCGCTCGAGCGGCTGCTGGCGCTCCGCAGCGTCAGCTTCGAATTCAAGGACCCTGCCGCGACGGGCGAACTTCCCGGCCGGCAAGTCGGCTTCGTGGCCCAAGAGGTCGAGCCGTTGTTCCCGAACTGGGTCAGCGAGTCTAAAGATGGCTACAAGTGTGTCGCCCCGAAGGGGTTCGAGTCGCTCACCGTCGCGGCACTGCGCGAGCTGCGCCGTGAGAAGGACGCGCAGATCGAAGCCCTGCAAGCCGAGAACGCGGCGTTGCGTAACGCCCTCGCGTCCTTCGAAGATCGTCTGACCGCGATCGAGCACCGAAGCAGTGCCGTCACGGCATCTATCTCGGAGGACGAGCGCCGTTAGCGAAGCGTGAAGCGATATGCGGGGCCGTGTCTGGTGAACAGCTCCGTGCGAAACCAACAGGTCAACGGCGGGCGAGACGCCCGCCCCACCCTGGCTTGCTCGAGATCGCGCGGTGCCCCACCCCATCTCGGGGTGGGGGACGGAATGGGGGTTCGTCGGCCCCCATCCTGGATGAGGCACTGTCCCCACTACACCCTGATGCTGAACGGGCCGCGGCTGTGCATGGCGTACCCGGCCAGTGCCGCTACAATAGCGGCATGTACCGCGGTCTGGTGCTTTCCGACTTACATCTCTACGCCCGTCGCACGCATGGGTGGCATCTTTTCGCGTCGCTGCACCAGCATCTCCGAAACTGCGAGCTGCTCGTGCTCAATGGCGACACGTTTGATTTTCAGTGGACCGTGCTGCCCAACCTGGCCGAAACAGTCGAAGCGGCGGCACGGTGGCTGAAGAACGTCGCCCAACGCTATCCCCACTGCCAAATCGCGGTCGTCCTCGGTAACCACGATTCGCACCCGCGTTTCATCAACGCACTCGGCGAGCTCGCGTCGACGACACCGAACCTGGAATGGCACGAGCATCACCTGCGCGTGGCCAACGCCTTGTTTCTGCATGGCGATTGCATCACGCGACCGGGAATGGGTTCGTATGACCTGGCGCTGTATCGCCATCGCTGGCACAGCGATCGTATCAAACCGCGCAACCTTGCGACCGCCTACGGCTGGGTCGATCGCAGCGGCGTGAGTCACGTGCTCCCGCGACTCGTGTATCCCCGGCGCAAGACAGCTCGACGGATTCTCGGGCACCTCGATCGGGTCGCGCCGGGCGTCACCGCCGGCGTGCGCGACATCTACTTCGGCCATACCCACACGCCGTTCCGTGACTTCTATTATCGCGGATTCTGGTTCCACAACACGGGGTCCGGCCTTCATCACCGTCACTTCAACGTGTTGCATTTCCACACCGATCGCTCCGCAGTCGCAACGAGCGCAGACTAGCGCCGCCCGTCCGGCACATCCACCGCGAAAAAGGAGCCCCCGTCACGGTCATCGGTGGCGAACCTGTTATGATCGTCCGCTGAAGACGAACCACGATGCCTTATCATTTGACTCCCGAGGTAAACATGATCGTTCGTCCGTTCCTGATTCTGCTTCTCGCGCCGTTGCCGCTCGTTTCGCCGGGCGGTCCCGGCCAGAAAGGCTCCGCGATGACGACGACGAAACCCGTGCATACCAACCGACTCGCGAACGCGACATCGCCTTATCTGCTCCAGCATGCGCACAACCCCGTCGACTGGTACGAATGGGGACCGGAGGCACTCAAGAAGGCGAGGGACGAACAGAAACCGATCTTCCTGAGCATCGGGTACGCGGCCTGTCACTGGTGCCACGTGATGGCCCATGAATCGTTCGAGAACGAAGCCACCGCGGAGATCATGAACCGACACTTCGTGAACGTGAAGGTCGACCGCGAGGAGCGCCCCGATCTCGACGAAATCTACATGCAGGCGACGATGCTGCTCAACCGTGGACAAGGGGGCTGGCCGATGAGCGTATGGCTGACCCCTGAACTCCAGCCATTCTTTGCGGGCACGTACTTTCCGCCGGAACAGCGGTTCGGTCGCCCCGGGTTCCCGGATATCTGCGAGCGAATCGGAACGCTCTGGGGCTCCGACGATCGCGCCAAGCTGGTCGAACAATCGGAGCGGCTCACCGAGGCGGTGCGTGAATCGCTGGTGTCGAAGCCGGCACCCGACGCCACAATCACCGTCGCGGCGATCGACGACCTGGCGCAGAAGCTCGCCAATGCCTTCGATAGCCGCTTCGGCGGCGTCAGCGGCGGCGGTACGAACAAGTTTCCCCCGTCGATGGCGATGGACATCATGTTGCGCGCTGCACGTCGTCGCCCTGCCGACGACCCCGCCCGGAAACGGATGGAAGAGATGGTTCGGCTAACGCTCACGCAAATGGCCTACGGGGGGATTTACGATCACCTCGCGGGCGGCATCGCGCGTTACAGCACGGACGTCGAATGGCACGCACCACACTTCGAGAAGATGCTCTACGATCAGGCACTGGTCAGCCGATCCTACCTCGACGGTTTCGTCTACTTCGACGATCCGCTGTTCGCCGCGACTGCACGGAGCATCTTCGATTACGTACTGGCGGACCTGCAGTCACCGGCCGGCGGTTTGTACAGCACGCGCGACGCCGACAGTGAAGGCGAAGAAGGCAAGTATTACGTCTGGACCCAGCCGGAGATACTTGACGTACTCGGGCCCGAACTGGGCCCGCTCTTTTGCGACTACTACGACGTCCGTGAAGGCGGCAACTGGGACGATCCTCACGCGCCGGGCGCCCGCAAGAACATCCTGCACATCCGCAAGCCGCCCGCAGAGGTCGCAAAGGCCCATGGACTGACGCCGGCAGCGCTCCAGCAACGTCTGGCGGAAGGCCGATCGAAGCTGGTCGAAGTGCGTGCGAAGCGGGTCCCGCCGGGCCTCGATGATAAAGTCCTCGCGGAATGGAACGGGCTGATGATCGCGAGCCTGGCGCGCGGCGGAGCCGTGCTGAACGAGCCGAAATACGTGGAAGCGGCTGCGCGCGCCGCCGACTTCGTCCTCACTCGCCAGTACGTCGACGGTCGACTGTTGCGCTCCTGGCGCGCCGGCCGCACGCTCGATCAGGCGTTCCTGAGTGACTACGCCGCGATGATCGAGGGCTTGCTCGAGTTGTACGAAGCCACGTTCGATTCGCGATGGCTCACGAACGCGGTCGCGCTCGCTGACAAGACGATCGAACTCTTTGCCGACACGGATGCGGGCGGGTTCTACTTTACATCGAGCGACCACGAGCGACTGATCACGCGTACGAAGGATCTGCGCGACGCGGCGGTCCCCAGCGGAAACTCCGTGATGCTGCTCAACCTGCTCCGGCTGCACGTGATGACCGGAGAGGAACGGTTCCGTCAGCAAGCCGAGCGGTCGATGCGGGTCTTTGCCGGCGAAGTGCTCGCGAGCCCCTGGTCTTCCGAGCGTTACCTGGCAGCGGCCGACTTCGCATTGACCGGTCCGGTCGAGGTCGCCATTGTCGGTAGTCGGCAGAAGCGCGAGACACAGGCACTGCTCGATGCAGTCGCAAATACCTACCTGCCGAACCGCGTACTGATGGGGCTCGATCCCGCCAGCCCCGAATCCGCGGTCAAATCCCCGTTACTGACGGATCGCAAGCAGATTAACGGCCAACCGTCGGCGTATGTCTGCCGCAACTACACGTGCAAGAAACCGGTAAACACTGTCGATGAACTGCGAGCGCAACTCGCAGCAGAATAAAGAATAGTCTGCAACGCGGACACGTGCCGGCGCATACCCGCCCACCAATGGGGGAGCAAGCTTCGCCTTTATGGGCGAGATGCTCCGCCCTTCCACGGTGGCGACGCGCTTCGGCCTGAAAGCTCTTCGGTAGGTAGAACCCGGGGCACCAAACCCGCCATTGACCGCTCGCTTGCGCTCGCGGCTCGCACTGGCGCCCCCTAGCCACCCAACGAGCCCCGAGCGTCAGCGAGGGGGCTACGGTGCGCGAGATGAACTGGACCGCTCGCTTTGCGCTCGCGGCTCGCACTGGCGCCCCTCGACCACGCAACGAGCTCCGAGCACAAGCGAGGCAAGCGTTGCTGTCTCGAGGGTAGAACCCTGAGGCACCCATGCACAGGACGCTCACGCTCCAACATAGCGCTTTTCGGAGTTCGTTATGAGCCTTCCCGACGTCGGTCGAGGTGTCGTTTGATGTGGTTGGCCATGTCCCGATGGACTTCTCGCATGGTTTCGCGGGTAAGCCCGTGGCCGGCGTTCGGAATGATCTCGACCAATGCGTCACTCTCCAACTGCTCGAGCGCCTGTCTCAGCTTGACGAACGCGCGGTCGAGGTAAAAAGTGTCGCGATCGCCGCAGTAGAGGTGCAGTTTGCCACGGAGTTGGGGACCGAGTTGCTTCCAGTTGGCCACGAGGTAGTGGCGGATGTCGTACTCGCGCCAGGTCTCGGCCACATCGGAATCGATCGCCCCCGTCTCGCGGTCCCAGAGCGGTCGTGGTCTGCCGTCGGGACCGCGCGGGCTGAAGACGGCTTCGAAGGACTGGAGCTGTCCGCCGCGCCCGATGACCCGCTCCAGATCGGACATCCGTTTCGCGAGAATCGCTCGGCGGAAAGAGGGTCGCGACACCGGAACCGGTTTTTTGTTGCCGTCATAGAACATGTTTGCGCCCGGCTCGTAGATGTTCACTGTCTGGAACGCGCTGAAGTCGACCGGGTCGGGTGACGTGGACCACGTACCACCGAACGCCTCCGGATAACGGACCTGCAGCCACAGGCTGGACCAACCGCCGGACGAATGGCCGGTGAGCAACCGGAGATTCGGATCCCGAATCAGTCGAAACTCTTGCTCTAACCACGGAATCAACTCTTTGACGAACGCGGTACCGACGGGCCCATTGTTCTTGGAATCGGCAAATACGTGGTGCCCCAACGGGCAGTCGGCGTCGATGAAGACCACGACCGCGGGCACGTTCAAGCCCTCGAGTCGCGCACGGGTCTCGAGCCAATACCGGGTGCGCATGTCGGAACCGAACCCACCAATGACATACACCGTCGGAAAACGTCGATCCGTAGCGCGCATGTAGGCGTCAGGCAGCGCAACGATGGCGCGCATGTAATGGTTGCGATCGAAGAACGTCGTCAACGATGAACTCTTTTTCTTGACGAACTTGAGGTCCGCCGTGTCCCTGAGTTCCCAGTGAGGATAGGTGTGATTGACGACCAGCTCGACACGCGTCGGCGACGTTGATGACGGATGGTGCACGAACTGGACCGGCGGGGAGTAGCCGTTCCCCGGACCGCGCATCACGCTGTGTGTTTGGGGGTTGAGATCCAGCACGGCCTGGGCGTGGTAGGTTCCGGCCGGCAGCTGTTCGAGCGGCTCGCCGAACGTGAGGCCGTCCCCGGGTTGCAGCACCAGCGGCGTCTCGGGCTTCCACGAAACAACGTCCTGGGCATAGATCGGGCCGTCCGTCCACCAATTGACGGCATCGATCGGATCGTCGTAATCTGACGAGAGTACGACATAGACGCGACCGGTGTACGGCTTGGAACGAACGTCGCTCGAGAACTGCACGGTCAGCGTAGGACCGGCAGCGTAGGCTGCCGCTGCCAGCAGCAGCCCTGCGAGACCAGCCGAGCCGTATCGGACACGCACCGTAGTGGTAATGGCCGGAGAACTCATACGCGCTCCATTTCCCGACAGAATGGTCCGACTTCGAGGGTCTGACTACTATAACCGCTCTGGCTCAGGACCGAACAGGGCAAAGGACCAGTGTTTTGAAGACTCCCCGTGCAACCAACGTTACCTGGCATGCCGGACACGTCGACCGCGCCCGTCGCGGCGCGTTACTTGGCCAACAAGGTGCCACAATCTGGTTTACCGGATTGAGCGGCTCAGGCAAAAGTACGATCGCGTTCGCGGTCGAACACGCGCTGATCGAGCGCGGCAACCTGGCATATTGTCTGGACGGCGACAACATTCGACACGGCCTGAACGCGAATCTGGGATTCAGTCCGGAAGATCGGGTCGAGAACATTCGTCGAATCGGCGAGGTCGCCCGGCTCTTCGCAGACAGCGGGGTCCTCACCTGCACCAGCTTCATCAGCCCCTACCGGTCCGATCGCGAGCGCGTACGCGCCATCCATGCGGACGCAGGACTGCCGTTCCTCGAGGTATACGTCGCGGCGCCGCTTGCCGTCTGTGAGCAGCGTGACCCCAAAGGTCTGTACAAAAAGGCGCGTGCCGGCGAGATCAGCGACTTCACCGGGATCTCGGCGCCCTACGAAGCACCGACCCAGCCGGAATTGACGCTCGACTCGTCGACGCTGTCGCCGTCGGAGTCGGCGACCGAAGTCGTGCGCCTGCTCCAGTCGCGCAACCTTATCCAAGCGCCCGCCGCCGGCTGACGGAGCGGGTGTCGTTGCTTACCCGGGAGCACGTCGGAACGCGCATGATTTGCCTGTCGCCGCTTGATTCTGCTGGGTGAGCGGCCGATGATCCAGATGCGGGCGCCGCGGTACGTGCCCGCTAACTCCTGAAGGAAAGTCCTCATGAAGAATCCTCGTTGCGTGCTCACGGCGCGCGTTATGCTCCTGCCGCTATTGTCGGCGTACGCGCTAAGCACGCCGGCGTTGGCCACGGTGGACGAAGACGTCCGCGGCGCTGTCTTCAAGATTTACACGGCCCAGTCGCCGCCCAATATGTTTCGGCCCTGGGAAATCCGCCCGCCGATCGAAGCGACGGGGTCGGGCGTGCTGATCGAAGGCGGTCGCATTCTGACCAATGCGCACGTCGTCGCGTACGCCCAGCAGATCTACGTCCAGGCGCACAACTCGTCGGAGAAGCTCGACGCGACGGTCGAGTATTTCGCGGAGGGATGCGACCTCGCGACGATCCAGCTCGACGAGCCGGAGATGATCGCGAAACTCAAGCCGGTGCCGCTGGCCTCAGCGCTGCCGCCGATGCAGGCCAAGGTCAACGTCCTTGGCTTTCCGACCGGCGGCGACACACTCTCGGTCACGGAAGGTGTGGTTTCACGAATCGAGTTCGCGGACTACTTTGGAGCCGCGGCGTTGCGGATCCAGGTCGACGCAGCCATCAACCCCGGCAACAGCGGCGGACCGGCGATCATCGACGGCAAGGTCATCGGACTGGCCTTCAGCCGATACACGACCGGCGACAACATCGGCTACCTGATTCCGACAGAAGTCATCCAGCACTTTCTCGACGACTGCATCGCTGACGAGCAGTATGACGGCTTCCCCACGATCAACGTGAACATGGCGACGCTGGAAAACCCCTCGCTACGTGCCTATCTCCAACTCGATCGCTCGACGACCGGACTGGTCATCCACCGCGTGAACCAGCGCAACCTCAAGGACCTGCTGAAGCCTTGGGACATCATGGTCGCGTGCGACGGCGTGCAGATCGACAATCTCGGGATGGTCCCGATCCGCAACGACGTTCGGGTCAGTTGGAACTACCTGCTCGCCAAGAAGCCGCCGGGCGCAACCGCGACGCTGACGATCCATCGCGACGGTTCGACGCAGGAGGTCGAGGTCCCGACCATTACGGCTGCCGAGACCTTGATTCGCCCCATGGCTGCCGAGCGGCCCAGCTACTTCATCTACGGCGGTCTCGTCTTCTCACCGGCGACCCGCGAACTGGTCCAGCAAGGCGGCACCGGCGCCCTCGCGTTCATCGGCAGCCAGGGTCGACTGCTCGGCCGCGCAATGCGCCGGCAGCGTGCCACGACCGATGACGAGCTCGTCGTTTCGGTCTCGCCGATCCTGCCGCACAAGGTGAACAAGGGCTACGAGATCACGCCGCTCTCAGTACTGACGCACGTCAACGACACGAGCGTCAAGAACCTCCGGCATCTGATCCAACTCGTGAAAGAAGCCGACACGCCATTCATCGTGTTTCGGTTCGAGGACGAGTACGAAGAGAAGGTCGTGCTCGATCCCAGCGCCGCGAAGAAGTACGAGAAGCAGATCCTGCGCCGGAACAACATCCCCGCCGCCGTGTCCGACGACCTGCGCGGATTGTGGCCCTAGGCCGTTGGCGTGGACAACTAGGGTGGGGGTCGCGCCCAGCATTGTCCCCTCGCGGGCGCTCGGGGCTCGTTGTGTCGATGCCTGGCAAGTCGGTACGAAGCCAAGCCACTTCAATACGAGCCCGGAGCGCAAGCGACGGGGGGAGCAAGCTCCCTTTGCGAGGCAAGCGTGTACGCCGCTTGTCCCGGTAAGAACGGCCCCTAAAAACAGGGTGGGGCGGGCGTCTCGCCCGGCATCGTCCCCTCGCGGGCGCTCGGGGCTCGTTGTTGTGCCAGGGACGTCAGTACGAGCCGCGAGCGCGAGCGAGCGGTCAGCCCATCGCTTACGGCTTGTTGGCATATTCAATAGATCACGCGAGGTGCTCACGCAGCACGAAAGCGAACTGCCACACCTCATGGAACGTGTTGTATAACGGAACGGGCGCGATCCGCACTATGTTCGGCGGACGAAAGTCGGTCACGAACCCGTGCTGTTGAAGCGACTCCTGGAAGGCTTTCGCGTCGCGCTTGACGCGCAACGAGAGCTGGCAGCCGCGTGCCTCCGGAGCGCTGGGCGTAATGAGATCGACCAGCGTGCCGTCGATCGGCTCGAGCAGCGCGTGGAGATACGCGGTCAGCTTCTGTGATTTCTCACGCAGCGCAGGCATTCCAACCTCGTCGAACAGCTCGAGCGATGCGCGGACTGCCGCCATCGACAGGATCGGCGGGTTGCTGAGCTGCCACGCGTCCGCGGACGCGACAGGAACGAACGTCTCGTTCAGGTGCATGCGAAAACGCGTGTCGGGGTCGTTGCCCCACCAGCCGCCAAACCGAACGAGTTCGGTATCGCGGACGTGCCGTTCGTGAACGAACGCGCCCGCGACCGATCCCGGACCGCTGTTGAGATACTTGTAGCTGCACCACGCCGCGAAATCGACGTTCGCGTCGTGCAGTTTCAGCGGAACGTTGCCGGCGCCGTGAGCGCAGTCGAAGCCGACGACGCAGCCCTTGGCCTGTGCCGCAGCGGTGATTCGCGCCATGTCGAAGACCTGTCCGGTAAAGTAGTTGACCGCACCGAAGAGCACGAGGGCAATCGCGTCCCCTTCACGCTCGATCAATGCCAGGATGTCCTCGGTACGCAACTGGTGCTCATTTGCGCGCGGCCGGGCAACGACGATTCCCGCCTTCGGATCGAAGCCATGAAAGCGAAGCTGCGTCTGGGCGGCGTAGGTGTCGGATGGGAACGCGGTATCTTCCATCAGGATCTTGAAGCGCGTCGACGTCGGTCGATAGAAACTGGCCATCAGCAGGTGCAGGTTGACCGTGAGGCCGTTCATCATGACGACTTCGTGTGCCCGGGCGCCGACCAGGCGCGCCACCGAGTTTCGTACGAATTCGTGATAGGGATACCATGGGTGGGCACCTGCAAAGTGTGCGTCGACCGCGAGGTTGGCCCAATCGTCGAGCTCCTGAAGGATGGCCGCGCGGATGCTCACGGGTTGCAGGCCGAGTGAGTTGCCGCAGAGATAGACGACGGGAACCCCGTCCGGTCGCTTCGGGATATGGAAGCGTGCCCGATAGTCGGCGAGTGGATCGGCCTGATCCAATTCGCGGGCGGCGGATTCGTCCAGGCTGTAGGTTGGCGTCACTGACGGGTTCATGTCGTGATGATACCCGCTACCATGTGCGCACGAAAATCGTGCGTCGCGTTTGAAGCTGACGTCGAATGTTTCACGTGAAACGCTGTTGCTGGAGCGCCGGTTGATAGACGCGAGGCCCGTGCGAAAAACGCCTCAAGGCGATAGAGGTCGCGAGAATGGGTGAAACGCCGTTGAACTCGATCGAGCGTGCGCGGCGTGCGGATGCGGTCGTGGATGACGTCGCGCGTCGGCGATTTGCGGGCGAAGCGGTTGACGATCTCGACGTCCTCGATACTCATCCCGAGCTTCAGCCGGAACTGAGTGAAAAGCTCGCGATCTTGCGCGAAGCCGCGCAAACTCGACTGGATACGCTCGAACTGGGCAGCTCGGCGACAGCATTACCGGCTCCCACGATCGCGCCGCCGATGATTGCCCCGGGCGCGTTCCCGGGATATGACGTGAAATCGGTTCTGGGCCGTGGAGGCCAGGGTGCGGTCTATCGTGCGACCCAAGTCGCGACCAAGCGCGACGTCGCAATCAAGACCCTGCACGAGGGCGCACATGCCAGCGTCGCCGCCCGGCGACGGTTCGAACGTGAAATCGAGATCGCGGCGTCGCTCGATCATCCGCACATCGTCTCGGTGTTTCATACGGGCCAAACCGCCGACGGCAAACCCTATTTCGTGATGGACTACGTGCCGGGGGAACCGCTGCAGGCTTTTGTCCGGTCGAAGAAGCTGGACCTGCGCGCGACGCTGGTCCTGTTCGGGGCGGTCTGCGATGCCGTCCAGCATGCGCACCAGCGCGGCGTCATCCATCGTGATCTGAAGCCGTCCAACATTCTGGTGGCGACAGAGGGCTCGCCGCGTGTGCTGGACTTCGGCCTGGCGCGTCCGATGGTCGACGAAGAACGCACGTTGATCTCGCAGACCGACGAGGTCGTGGGCACGCTGCCGTATATGTCTCCCGAGCAGGTCGGCTCGAATCCAAACGACCTCGATATACGAACTGACGTCTATTCGCTCGGAGTCGTGTTGTACGAGTTGCTGACCGGCGAACATCCATACCCGGTGCGCGGGTCGCTGCTCGACGCACTGAAGCACATCACGGAGACCGAGGCCGTCTCGCCGCGATTGCGCTGGTCGCAGGAACGCGGCATCGCGACCGACGGGGCCGGCATTCCGCGCAGAGCAAACAACCCGATCGACCATGAGGTCGAGACGATCGTGCTGAAGTCGCTGCAGAAGGATCGCGAACGGCGCTACCAGAGCGCCGGCGAACTGGCGCGCGAACTCGAGCGTTACCTCAACGGCGAACCGATCGAGGCCAAGGCCGACTCGTTCGGCTATGTGCTGCGCAAGCAGCTCGTACGGCACAGACTGCCGGTCGCTGCCGCACTGGCATTCCTGTTACTGTTGATCGGCGGGCTCGCGACCTCGTTGACATTCTGGGCGCGGGCCGAGCATGCCCGCGAATTCGCACAGCAGCAACAGGCAGCCGCCGAACGGAGCGCGAAACGCGCCCAGCTGGAAGCCCGACGACTCGGCCAGGTGAATCGATTCTTCGCAGACATGCTGTCGGCGGTCGATCCGCGCCGCGCACTTCGGCGCGATATCAGTGTCCGCGAAATGGTCGACCGAGCGGCAAAGTCGATCGAAGATGGGGCGCTCGAGGGTGCGCCGATGGTTGAAGCCATTGTGCGCGAGACGATCGGGCGTACCTACTATGGTTTGGGGATATACGCGAACGCCGCGGATCACCTGAAACGGGCGCGGGAGTTGCTTCTCGCTGCGGAAGAGCCCGAGCCGGGGCGCATCGTTGACGTACTCGTACATCTTGCTTCGATCGATCAGCAGCGCGGCGCGTTCGACGCTGCCGAGTCGACGCTGCGCGAAGCGCTGGATTGGCTGGAGCGCGCGGATACGACCGCGAGTGATCATGTGGCAAACAAGAGCGCCGTGACACTCCGGCACAACCTGGCAACGCTGCTGAGTCGACGCGCCCGGCCGGACCTGGCGGAGCCGCTGCTCCGCTCAGTGCTCGCGCAACGGCTTGCGTCACCGGCGCCCGACGAACGAGAGATCGCGAACAGCCTCAACAGCCTCGCGGCGTGTCTGCTCGATCAAGGAGAAACAGAAGAATCGCTCGCGCTACTGGAGGAAGCACTGGCGATCCGTCAGTCCGCGCTCGCTACGGATCACCCGGACCTCTTGCGAACGCAATGGAACATCGCGTTCGTGCACCTCGAACGCGGAAACGTGGCACTGGCCCGCGACCTCGCGCGGTCCGTCCTCGACCGGCAAAGCGATCGCTTGCCGTCGAACCACCCGGACCGGGCGATCGTGCTGAGCCTCTGCGGGCGGGTCGAAATGGCCGCGGGGGCCGCTGCCAGTGCCGAGCCATTCCTACGCGAGGCGCTTGCGATCCGCGAGGGGGTGTTCCCGCCGGATCATTGGGTGTTGGACTACACGCGCAGTGCCCTGGGCGAGTGCCTGACGGAATTGGAACGGTATGCCGACGCGGAGCCGCTGGCACGGGCCGGACTGCGGATCTACCAGGCAGCGGCGCCGCCGATCCGGCAGCGTGAGGCGATCCATCGCTGGCTGCGGTTCTGCGAGGCGGCCGATCGACCGGACGCGGTCGGCGAATGGCCGCAACGACTGGAGGCGCTGGAGCGGGAAGATCCGGGGAGCAAGCTCCCTTGATGAGGCCCGCGTCTACGCCGCGGGCCCTTGCAGGAACCACGTAGCCATCACCACGAGCCCGGAGCGCGAGCGACGTCAGTGCGAGCCGCGAGCGCAAGCGAGCGGTCCATAGCGGGCGAGGCGCCCGCCCCACCCTGTGTTTCTTGGGGGCCATTCTTTCCGGGGCAAGCGGCGTCGACGCCTGCCTCATCCTGGCAGCTTGCTGCCCCGGCGGGACGCCCGCCCACCCTGAATGCCGCCCCTGGCTGCGAAATTCCCCATTCTCCAAAAAAAAGTGAGTGATCGGACCCATCCGTCGCTCGTCCCCTCAACGGGCTTCCGAAACATATCGAATGGCGGCCAAGCCGCCCAATAAGGAGAAACGCGATGTTGATGAAGGACGGATTCATGGGAATGGGGATTCGCTGCCTGCTGGGCGGTGTCGTATTGGCGAGCGTGCCGGCAATGGCGTTCAACGACGTTCCGCTGAAGCCGGTCGTCGAGACCACGCCGGCGACCACCGGCGACGTCGAGGATCCCGCCACGACCCCTGTGCCGGCCGAAGATGCGCCGGCGGCTGCGATCGCACCGTCACGCAAGGACGGTCAGGCACCCGCCCCTGCCGCCAATGACAGCGAGCCGACGACCGTCAACGCGCGCACCGGTCTGACCGATGCAGCGCTGCCGCCGGCACCGATGACGCTCGCGCCGATCTTCGACGGCGACACGGGTCGCATCAGCTTCCAGGCGCTGCTGACCGACAACCTCGGTGACCCGCTGCCCGGACCGACCGCCGACCTGGTGTTCAACATCTACCAGTCGGGCGGCGCACTGGTCGAAGGGCCGATCGCGCTGGCCGCGCAGCCCATTAACAACGGAATCGTCGACATCATGCTCCCGGTCGATGCCGCCAGCTTCGACGGCAGCGGTCGCGAGATCGGCGTGATCGTCAACGGCGGCGCCGAGCTGGCCCCGCGCATTCCGGTCGGCGCCGTGCCGCACGCTTTCCGCGTCAACCGCGTTGCGAGCGAAGAGCTCGACGATGCGATCGAACTCGGAACCAACAGTGACGTCGGTTCGATGATCATCTGGGCTGCGGACGGTACCCGCGCCATGAACCTCGACGGTCAGCGCTACAACCTTGACATCTTCGCAGCGAACAACAATAACACCCTCCGCGTCCGTGCCCTCGGCGGCAACGAAGCCACCGTGTCGGTCTACGACCCGACGGGCGACCCGACCGCCCTCATGGACGGCGAGTTCGGCGAGATCATCGCCGAGACCTGGGTGCAGGTAACGGACAACCTGATCAACGGCGTCATCCACGGCAGTCTCGAATCGCGCACCTGGGGCGGCCAGCTCATCACCCGCGACGAGAACGGCACCAGCACGGTCCGCATCGGTAGCACCTCCAATAGCATCCAGGGCGGCCCCGGTATCGGTGGCTTTGCCTCGTTCTACAACGAGATCGGTGGCGTCACTGTGTTCATCGACGGCGAAGACGGCAACGCCGGCGGCGTGGTCGACGTCCGCGACGATACGCTCAACACCACCGTCGAGCTCAACGGCACCCAGCACCGCGTCAGCACCTACGGCTCCGACGGTCTCGAGCAGACCCGCATCGGCGGCACCAGCTGGGGTGTGCTCCAGCTTCGCGACAACAGCCCGAGCAACGACATGACCGTCCAGATCAACGCCGGCAGCGACCTCGGCGGCGAAGTCAACCTGTGGGACAACACCGGCGGAACCCGTGGCGTGCGTCTCCGTGGCGGCACGAACAGCGGCGGCATCGTCAACGTCTACAACGACAACAACCAGTCGACCGTCACGATCGACGGTGACACCGGCGGCGACGCGGCCTCGCTCGTCATGTCCGACGCCACCATCGACAAGATCGACCTGAACGCCGAGAACGCCTCGATCACGCTTTCCAGCAATACCAACGACAACATCGTCCTCAACGGCGACACCAACCGCGTCTCGCTCTTCGACGGTGCGACCGAATCGCTCCGGCTCGTCGGCTCCGGCGGCGACGGTGGCGGCGGCATCTCGATCTTCAACGATGCCGGCCAGCAAACGGTCGAGCTCGACGGTAGCGAAGGCGATCACGGTGTGATCCGCGTCAGCCGCAGCACCGGCACCGCGACGATCGAAATGCTCGCGGCCGAGAACGCCTCACAGGGCGGCTCGCTGCGGATGTACGACGCCAACGGCAACCTGACCATCGAGCTCGATGCCGAGTTCGGCGGACGCGGCCGCATCTTCACTGACGAGCTGCAGATCAACGGTGCCGACCTGGCCGAAAACTTCGATATCAACGCTGACAACGTCGTGCCCGGCACGGTCGTCAGCATCGACCCGAACGACCCCGGCAAGCTGGTCGTCAGCAACAGCGCTTACGACCGCACGGTCGCGGGTATCGTCAGCGGCGCCGGTGGCGTCAAGCCCGGCATGTACATGGGCCAGCGCGGCACGATCGCCAACGGCGAGCACCCGATCGCGCTCACCGGCCGCGTCTTCTGCCTGGTCGACGAGTCGAACGGCACGATCGAGCCCGGCGACCTGTTGACGACCTCGCCGACGGCCGGCCGCGCGATGAAGGTCACTGACCACGCCGCCGCACAGGGCGCGATCATCGGTAAGGCGATGAGCCGCTCCAAGGACGGCATGGTCCTCGTACTCGTGAGCCTCCAGTAAGGACAACCGAGCGGCTCTCAGGAAGGATGGTTCGTGATGAAAACGTTTCTTCACACCACGACACTGCTCGGGCTTTCGATGACCGCTGCGCAAGCGGGTGGCGAGTGGAAGCACGTCGCCTACCCGCTCGACAGCGGGACCCACGCCGGGACCGAAGACGTGCGGATGGCGTACCAGCAGTCGGTCAAGGTCGACAACGTGTCCAGCATGCGGCTGCACCTCGGCGACTACGACCTCGGCAAGTACAGCTTCCTCGCGATCTCTTCGCTCGAAGACGGCGCCACCCAGTTCCACGATGCGGAAACGCTCAAGGAGTGGCAGGGATCGAGCGTCTACTTCAACGGTGACGAAGTCGAAGTGGCGCTATACGTCGATCCCAAGGACTCGGGCGTCTTCATCAAGCTCGAACAGGTCGAAGTCGACATCGGCGGTGCCTGCTTGACCCCGGTCGGGATTTGCGGCGCGGATAACCGGGTCTCCTCATCGGACCCGGCAGTCGGCCGCTTCCCCGCGGGGAACTCGCCGCCCGGCGGCGGCTGCACCGGCTGGATCATTTCCAACGGCGCGCTGCTCTCGGCCGGCCACTGTACACCCGGCGGTGTTCTGCAGTTCAACGTGCCGGCATCCGACTCGGATGGCACGCTGAACCACCCACCCGCCGAGGACCAGTACATGGTCGATGGCGGCAGTGTCGTGGCGGTCAACAACAGTTGGGACGACTGGGCCGTGTACGCCTGTTTCGCGAACACCAACACCGGGTTGCTGCCCGTCCAGGGACAAGGTTCGTTCTACCGCGTCTCCCAGGACAGCTCACCAAATACGGTGCGGGCAACCGGCTACGGCTATGACGCGTCGCCGATCGATTCCCAGAACTGGAACTCCGATCACAAGACGCAGCAGACCAGTACGGGTTCGTATGTCGAGCAGGTGGGCAGCGGCAACAGTGTCCGCATTCGCTTCCGGGTCGACGTCACCTGTGCGAACTCCGGCGGCCCGTTGATCGTCAACAACAGCTCGCTCACCGTCGGCATCGTCAAGAGCGCCGGCTGTGAGAATGGCGACGACGGATTCAACAACGCCGTCGGATTCGACAACCCGGATCTGGCCGATGCGATCCAGACGTTCCCCGGTCCGTTCGTGACGTACATCGATACCGGACACGGAATCGGCGCCGAAGATGGCTCCGCGTTCCGACCGTACGACGCGTTCGTCGACGGAATCGCCGGCGCCACGGGCGGCGACATCGTTTCGATCGTCCGCGGCAGCTACCCCGTGCCCGGCGGCACGGTCGTGTCGAAACAGCTGCTATTGCAGGCGCCGGTCGGCAACGCTGTTATTGGCAACTAATCGGGCCGCTACGTGCGACCCGTCACGATAGGAGAATGACCGTGAATCGGATAACGAGGACCATCTGCTGCGGAGCGTTGCTGGCGACAGCCGGCCTGGCCGTCGGCCAGACGCTCAAGGATGTCTCCGCAGACGGGTATGGTCCATTGGATACCTTTGAACCCCCACGACGCGTCGCGCCCCTGCCGCGCACCGTCGAGCGCCCCGAGCTGTTCGCGGCTGATCGCGGACTGCACCTCCCGGCCGTCAGCGCCAATCCGGCGCTCGTCGACGGTCCCGAGGAAGGTGCCCAGCAAATCGGCGAAGCGATCGAAATGGTCGCGGACCCGATCACCAGCGGCGCCTGGACCGCGCTCGAAGACGGCGGGATGGTCTGGACCGTGCTGGTCACGTCGCCGAACGCGCAATCGTTGCGCATTCGCTTCGACGACTTCGACCTGCCGACCGGCGCCGAGCTGGTCCTGTACGATGCTGACGACCCGACGGAAGCGTACGGCCCCTACAGCCGAACGCACCGTCGGCGCGGACTGCCCTTCTGGAGTCCCAGCGTCTTCAGCAATCGCGTTCGTGTAGAGATCTACTTCCCACCGGCGCTGGCCTTACAGCCAGGCCTTGAAGCCCCGCGGATCGGGGCCGTCGCACAGGAGTATCCGTCGCGTCCGCAGGTCGCGCTCGGCAACGACTGTCGCATCGACGTGAACTGCGACGCAACCTGGGACGATCCGTCGCGCGGCGTCGCCCATATCCGCTTCATGCGGGGCAACAGCGAGTTCATCTGCACCGGCTCACTGCTCACTCGGTTGCCGGAATTCGATGGCACGCCGTTGTTCCTGACCGCCGGCCATTGCATCGATTCGGAGGCCGAGGCGAGCAGCGTCGAGGCCTACTGGTTCTTCGAAACCGACGACTGCAACGGCACGGCCGCCGACCTGGACGACGTGCCGCGAACCGACGGCGCAACGCTGCTGGCGGTTGACGGCGACGCGGACAACAGCCTGCTGGCGCTGCTCGGCGATCTGCCGGGCAACCTGTTCTGGAATGGCTGGAGTACCACCAACCCCGGGCTCGGCCTCAACGGGACGCTGATCCATCACCCGTCGGGAACGCGGAAGGCGATTTCCTACGGCGAGTTCCAGGTGTACACCGTGTGCGCCTGCGGCTCGTGCTGGAATACGTGGTTCTTCCCGTTCAGCAACGGCGGACAGGAAGGTGGCTCGTCCGGCGGCCCCGTGTTCTCGAACGCAGGTCAACACGTTCGCGCCGTCGCGAGCTGCTCGTCCAACAGCGGCTGCGGGCCGAACGAGTGGGCCTGGGAAGGCTCGCTGCGACACGCGTACGACGTGCTGGAGCCGTTCCTCGACGCGCGCGACGACGTGTGGGTCGACATCGGGCACGGCGGTACCGAACGCGGCACCCAGGCCGAGCCGTGGGACGAACTGATCGAAGGCTACTTCGGCGTTCGCGAAGGCGGCAACGTCCACCTCGTCGGTGGAACGTACCCCGAAATCAACTTCAACCGCGGCCGCACCATGGTCTTCATGGCCGAGAGCGGCAACGCGGTCATTGGAGGATAACTGTCATGAAACGTCTCACTCGAAAGCACCGGCTCGGTACGGCCTTCGCCGTCGCGTTCACCATCGCGGCTGCGACCGGCACCACCCGCGCCGAGACCTTTCAGGTCGAGATCGACTACATGGGCTCGAACGGCGGACATGACCATATGCCGCCGCAGATCGTGCTCGACGCGGTCGTACAGATGTTCGCGTGCCAGGGGCATACCCTGGTCCTCGACCTCGACGACGAGATCACCCACTACAACACCCTGGTCGCCGACCCGAACACGGCCTGCGGCAACTTCTGGACCTACACGGGTGCGGTGAACACCTATCGCAGCATCCGCGATCAGAACTTCGACAACGGCGACGGCTGGCACTACTGCATCTTCGCCCACGACTATCAGTCGCCGAACGGTATGGGTGGCTGTAACACCGGTAGCTCGGGTCGCGCCAACGGTGGCGATGCGCTCATCGTCACCCTCGGTTCGTTCGACGGTAGCACCGGTACGCTCTATGCCCAAGCCGCTACATTCGCCCACGAGTTGGGACACAACCTTGGCCTCTCGCACTGCGGTTCCGGGAACTGCGCGTCGAACAACTTTGACGGCAGCGCCAGTTGGGTCGGTCCGTTCGTACCCAACCTGCCGAGCGTGATGTCCTATCAGTATCAGCTCGCCGGCGTGCGCACCAACATGCTGGCCCTTGGACTGACCCATCCGGAGGCCCTGTTCAAGGATGTCGACTACTCTCACGGTCGGATGTGCCCGCTCGATGAGGACGACCTGAACGAAGTCCGCGGCACCGTGATGCAGAGCGTCGACTGGGACTGCGACGGCGTGCTCGAGAACAGCGTCGCCGAAGACATCAACGGCGGTCAGAACAGTTGGTGCGCGACCGAGGTCAACCGTACGTTCGTCTCCGATCGAAACGAATGGGGCAATCTTTCCGACGGCGCCAAACTGGCCGCCAGTGGTGCCCCTGCCGACGTCGAAGAACTCAAGGACCGTGCCAAGAAGCTGGAGAAACAGGTCTGTATCGATGCCCTGACGTGGGACCTCATCAAAGGCGACCTGATCAACGCCGGCTTCATGACCGGCGGCGGACCAACGCTCGTCGTCGAGAACTGCTTCAACGGCGAGAACGTCTTTGTCGGAGACGTCTTCTTCTTCGAATTTGGAACCTGCCTGTCGCCGTTCGGAGACGTACAGACCGCTCAGCAGTTCTCACCGTCCGGCAGTGCGTACTTCTTCACACCGGACACGTACGACGAAGCGGGCGTGACCCTGCTCAATAAGCGTGGCAAGTACTTCTCACCCACCGGCGCGACACTCATCCGGTGAGGTGATGGAATGGACCGCGTCGTGCGGCATGCCAGCCGGTCAACGATCGGCGAGCCGCCAGCGGTCAACGAAGGTCGATAAACAACGAAGATTGAGAAAGTGAGGTTTACCGTGAATATGCGAAGCAACAAGGCGATCATCGGGATCGTCGCCACGCTCGTCCTCGGAACGCTGCCGACCGGGCTGCGGGCCGACCAGGCGCACTGCGTGACACTCGCCGCCGGCTCGGCCACCGACGCCGCCACCGGCTCGATCCAGATCCTCGGCCAGAGCGCGATCGGAACGACGCTCGGCGGGATGAGAGTTGTCGATGCGGGCGCGATCCACTGCTACGTGAACGGCGCTCCCGGCGGCCTGCTCGGAGACATGAACTGCGACGGCGCCGTCACCGTCGGCGACATCAACCCGTTCGTCCTGGCGCTCACCGACCCGGTCGGGTACGCCGCCGCCTTCCCCGACTGCAACCTGCTCAACGGCGACTGCACCGACGACGGCGCACTGACCGTCGGCGACATCAACTGCTTCGTCGAGCTGGTTACCGGCGGCTGATCGCTGCGACATTCGTTTTTCCTCCCTTGGGTGCCCCAGCCCCCTTTCGGGGGCGGGGCTTTTCTTTCCCGATCAACGCTACCGCGGCGGCGCCATGGCGCCTTCGAAGTGTCCGTAGAAATCGTCGATCCCCTCGCGAAGCGACCAGGCGCCGAGATGGCGAATCTGTAATTCCATCAGTCCGACATCCGATGTCTTGACATTATCATTGTGCAGCGCCGACGCCATCTCCATCGCAACCGGAAACGCATCCGGCACCGTATCCACCACCATCAACACCCACCGCCCGGGCTCGACCTCGAAGAGCATATCGTTCTGTCGAACATGGTTTTGTAGAATTGAGTGTGCTTGCGACGACGCCTCCGGAGGGGGCGGCGGATACGCCGTGAGCTGAATCAGCGATACGACCCCCTGCTCGGTCTCACGCTGAACACCATCCAGATGCCGTTTGACGAGCGGCAGAGAATCCGTCGGCGACGCCGGACTAGTAGGTTTGGGTTGTGATGGGCGCGTCACGGCACGTCTCCTTACGCGGCATCTGCCGCATTCGCCGTACGCATTCCCCCGGCATGTCTCGCTCCGAACTCCGAACCGCGCCCAGCCCGTCCGACACCGGGTCATTCGCCCCAGCTCACCGAGTCCGGACTGCCCTGCTCACGGGTCATCCGTCGTCAACGGGGACGGTGACGGACGACTGATCTGTCCACTATCCAGCCCCCCCGTCGATTTTTTCGTCAGCCATCTCCATAGGCGTTTACCCTGAGATGTGTTCCCTGAACTTTTGAAACCGCCGAAACCGAATGTGGCAGCAACTCACTTGCTTCGGCATCTCGACTTCCACTCTGTCGGCGAGTCCTGGACCGCCTGCTCTCACGGGCGCCGAGGGTCCGTCCCGATTCGGGTACAATGGTCTGATGTCGCCGTGCGGATCGCGGAAACGCTTACGGAACAGCTACGATCCACGGACGAAACGGGTCGCGCGCGCACGCGACCCTCACGGCGGCACCTGTTGATGACAAGGCCTCGCAATGAGAAGAACGCGCCCCGGCGGCGGATGGTCAAGCCTGCTTTATAGTTTTCAGAAGGCGCGTAGCGTCGGCGGGCTCCTGCGATTTTATAAAGCATTGCGTTCCAAGAACGCGTGCAAGACCTGCGCCCTCGGAATGGGCGGGCAGCGCGGCGGAATGGTCAATGAAGCCGGCCATTTTCCCGAGGTTTGCAAGAAATCGATGCAAGCGATGGCCGCGGACATGCAAGGGCGCATCCCGCGTACGTTCTTCGAGCAGCGTGATCTTGCTCAACTGTGTCAAATGACGCCGCGTCAGCTCGAACATGCCGGCCGATTGACAGAACCGCTTTATGCCGGTCCGAAGGACGATCGCTACCGACCCATCTCGTGGGACGACGCGCTCGACCGCTGTGCAACCCGCCTCCGCTCTACATCGCCGGACGAGAATTTCTTCTACTTCAGCGGACGCTCCTCGAACGAGGCCGGCTTCCTGCTGCAACTCTTCGCGCGACTCTATGGCACGAACCACGTCAACAATTGCAGCTACTATTGTCACCAGGCGAGCGGCGTCGGTCTCAGCAGCGTTTTCGGAAGCGGCACGGCCACGCTCCAACTCGAAGACCTCGATCGTTGCGATACCGTTTTCCTCATCGGCGGCAATCCCGCGAGCAACCACCCACGGCTGATGAGCGTGCTGATGCGCCTCCGGCGCCGCGGCGGCAAGGTGATCGTCATCAATCCACTCCGCGAGCCGGGACTGGTCGAGTTCCGCGTGCCCTCCGATCTACGTAGCCTGCTGTTCGGCACACGGATCGCGACCGAGTACGTGAAGCCGACCATTGGGGGCGACATCGCCCTCTTGACCGGTATCGCGCGGCATGTGGTGGAGTTGGGCGCCCACGACGCGAGATTCCTGGCGGAGCACACCGACGAAAGCGAACCCGTGCTCGCTGACCTCGCTCGACAGGACTGGTCCGAGATCGAGCGCGCCAGCGGCGTTTCACGTGAAACAGCGCAGCGCATCGCGGAGATCTACGCCGAATCGCGGGCTACGGTGTTCGCATGGACCATGGGCATCACGCATCACGCACACGGCAGCAACAATGTCCGTGCGATCTGCAACCTGGCGTTGCTGCGCGGGATGGTGGGTAAGCCGGGCGCTGGAATGCTCCCGATTCGTGGGCACAGCAATGTCCAGGGCATCGGCTCCGTCGGCGTGACGCCGAAGTTGAAAGATGCCGTTCTCGAACGGCTGGAATCGCATTTTGGCGTCCGGGTGCCCGAGACGCCGGGCCTCGATACGCTCGGCTGCATGGACGCGATGCGCGCCGGCAAGATGCGGAATGCATGGTGTCTCGGCGGCAACCTCTTCGGCAGCAATCCCGACGCGACGGCGGCGCGCGACGCGTTCGAGAAGCTCGACTTCGCGTGCTATCTCAGTACGACGCTCAACACCGGACATGCATGGGGGCGTGCCGCCGAGACACTGATCCTTCCGGTACTGGCACGCGATGAAGAGCCGCACGCGACGACGCAGGAATCGATGTTCAATTTCGTTCGGCTCAGCGAAGGCGGGCCGGCCCGTCACGATGGCCCGCGCAGCGAGATCGAGGTCATCGCCGCCCTCGGCAAACGAATCTTCGATGGACAATGCCCGATCGACTGGGCGCAGATGGAGCAAACGCCGGCAATTCGAGAAGCGATCGCGAAGATTATCCCGGGCTACGAGGCGATTGGAGAAATTGACGCGACCCGCACGGAGTTCCAGATCGACGGACGGACATTTCACGCTCCCACGTTCCCGACCGAAACGGGTCGAGCGCGGATGTTCGTGGTCCCGATTCCGAAGATGGAGCGGACAGCGAACGAGCTGTGGCTGATGACGATTCGCAGCGAGGGGCAGTTCAATACCGTCGTGTACGAAGAGGAGGATCTCTACCGCGGCCAGGACCGACGGGACGTGATCCTGATGAACGCACGGGACATGGCTGAACGTGAGCTGCGCGAGGACGAACTCGTGACCGTCAGTAGCGCGACCGGCTCGATGACGGAAATTCGGGTCCGCGAATTCGACATCGCTGTCGGTTGTGCGGCGATGTACTACCCGGAAGCGAATGTTCTGGTCCCGCGCAACGCTGACCGCGAGTCTCGAACGCCGGTGTTCAAGTCGATCGCGGTACAGGTCGCGAAGGCCGGTCGCGTTCCACTCGGGGTGGTTTGACCGCTAGGACGCGTAGCGCCGCAGGTACTCGACGGTCATTCGGACGCCGAAGCCGGTCGCGCCCTTGCTGAAGACCGGGTCGCCGTTCTCGGTGGCAGCGGTGCCGGCGATGTCGAGGTGCGCCCAGGGGATCTTGTCGGAAACAAACTCCTTGAGGAAGATGCCGCCGACGATCGGGTGTGCGTGTCGGACGCTGGCGGAGTTCTTGATGTCGGCGTCCGGGCTCTTGATCAACTCGCGGTAGTCGTCCCAGAGCGGCAGGCGCCAGAGACGTTCGTGCGTCGCGCGGCCGCACTCTTCCAATTCGTCGGCGAGCCGATCGTCGTTGCACATCATTCCCGCGCAAGCGGTTCCGAGGGCCACGAGCACGCCGCCGGTGAGGGTGGCGTAGTCCAGGATGCGGGTCGGTTTGAGCTTTTCTTGAGCGTACCACAAGGCGTCAGCGAGCACGATCCGGCCTTCGGCGTCGGTGTTGGTGATCTCCACGCTCTTGCCGCTGGCCATGGTGAGGATGTCGCCGGGTTTGTAGGCATCGCCGGTGATCGAGTTCTCGGCAGCCGCGATCACGCCAGTGACGTTGCAGGTCAGGCGCAGGTCCGCGACGGCCTTCATGATGCCCAGCACGGTCGTTCCGCCGCACTTGTCGAACTTCATGCTTTCCATGCCCGCAGTCTTGATCGAATAACCACCGGTATCGAACGTGATCGCTTTCCCAACCAGGACGGTATTGGCCCGCGAGCGCGGCACCGGCTTGTAGTCCAGAAGAATCAGGCAAGGCGGAGTGGTCCCGGCACGTCCGACCGCAAGCAGGCCCTCCATCTTGAGCTTGCGGAGCGCAGGCCCTTCGAGCACGGTGCACTTCAAACGCGGGGTGCTCCGGGCCAGCTTACGCGCTTCGTTGGCTAACGTCCGCGGGTGAATCACGTTCGACGGCTGATGCGCCAGGTGCCGGGCGTAGTTGACCGCATCGCAGAGCGCGGCCATCTCGCGCACCTCGGCCTGAACACGCTTGCCGTGCCCACTGTTGCGCGTGTGCAGGGTCACGCGAACGGAGTCGAGTGCATCACGTTTGCGTTCCTTGCGCTCGGCGTACTGCCAGCCGGCCAGCGTCATCCCGGCAGTCCACTCCGCAACCGGTTCGTCCAGCCCGCACGCTGTCAATCCGTCGATCCAAAGCGCTGCCCGGCCGACACGCTCGGTGATCAACCAGCGTGCGGCACTCGCGGCGGCCTTGCGCACGTCGTGGGCTGTGAGCGCTTCCGCCTTGCCAAGGCTAATGACGACGACGCGTCGATAGCCGCTGGAACGAGTGGTCTGTGAAAGATGGCCAACGTCCTTCCCGACTGCCTTGACGGTCAACAGCTCGGACACCGCGCCGTCACACAACGTATCGACCGCGTTGACGGCGCTCATCGCCGGGGCCGGCTGGATGGCGAGCGGCACGAGCAGCACGTCGGCGCGCGTCGACTTGGTGCCAAGAGCGAATGAGAAGGCCGTTCCGTTGCGGGCCATGGGCTGATCCTTTCTGCGGCTGGTCGCATCCGATAAATTTCGGTAAGGGTACACGGACTCCCCGCAGCCGAAAAGTCGGCGGGAGCGGCAAGCCGAACGCTGGCGCCTGGTGCCCCGGGGTTCTACCCTGGGGACTGTGTCGGCTTGCTATGCGAAACGCGTCCCCCACCCTGAAGGGTGGGGCACCTCGCAGGCGGGCGAGACGCCCGCCCCACCGCCTGCTCCGAACACTGGCGGACAGGGGGGCACCGTCCCTTTGCATTGCCAGTGCCACCCACCGGCCATACTGAGCGGCACGCGGCAGCTTCCCGGCCGACTTGACGATTTTGGGGGTGTTCGCTTAGACTTTCGGGACTATGGCTAATGGGAAGAGTATCCATCTGGTTGTGATTACGCCGGAGCGCCAGGTTCTGGAGGCGCAGACGGCATCCGCAGTGATTCCCGCCCACGATGGCGAGTTGGGCGTTCTTTCGCAGCGCGCCCCGCTGATGTGTGAGCTGGGTGTCGGGCAATTGCGGTACGAGCTGGATGGCCGCACACACCGCGTGCTGATCGACGGCGGTTTCGCACAGGTCCACAACGATGAGTTGACGGTCCTGACCAATCGCGCGATCCCCAGCGACGCGGTCACGGATGACCTGATCGCGGCCGAGAGGACCGTTCTGGACGGGCTGACGGGAACTGATCCCGACACGCTCGAGGCGCAGCGGCGCTGTCGCCAGCGGCTTTCGGTCATGAGCGCCCTGAGGAACTGATCGCGCGCCAGCCGGCGAACGCGCTCCCGATACACGATTGCATGTCCGACCCGAAACGTGGCAAACTGGTTGTCATCAGCGGCCCGTCCGGGACCGGCAAGACGTCGATCTGCGAGGGGTTGCTGAAGACGATTCCCAACGCGCGGTGGTCGGTGTCGGTCACGACTCGCAAGCGACGCGGCGCAGAGGTCGACGGGGTCGACTATCGCTTTCTCGATCGAGCGGAATACGATCGAATGGTGCAAGCGAACGAGCTGCTCGAACATGCGGAGTATCTGGGTCACGGTTATGGGACGCCGCGTACGCCAGTGGATGTGGCGTTGTCGCGTGGCGAAACTGTGATCATGGAGATCGATGTCCAGGGCGGGGCGCAGATTGCGTCCGAGATGCAGGATTCGGTACGGATCTTTGTGATGCCGCCCTCGATGCCGGCGTTGAAACAGCGACTGGCACACCGCAAGACGGAGACGCCGGAAGCGATGGAGCAGCGGTTGGCGGAGGCGCAGCGTGAAATGGAGTTCGCGGCCGAGAGCGGGTGCTACACGCACTTCGTGACGAACGAGGATCTGTCGGCGGCGATCGCGGAAGTCATTCGGATTGTGAAACAGGAGAGTCGTCTATGATTGAAGCGCTCAAGAGCGATGTGATCATCAACAAGGTGGGCGGCCGGTTCAAGCTGACGGCGTTGATTCAAAAGCGCTGGCTGGAACTCATGCAGGGCGCGCGGCCGATGATCGATCCGGCCGGGAAGACGCATATGGAGATCGTGATCGAGGAGATTCTCCAGGACAAGCTCGAACTCGACTACGAGGCCACCGGCATTGCCAAGCCCGACTGATCCGCACGCGGGGGGCGTGCCCGACGGGCCGGCGCCGCTGCCGCTCGACGGACGCGAGGTTGTGGTCGCTGTCTGCGGGGGAATCGCAGCTTACAAATCGGCTTATCTCGTCTCGCGGCTGGTGCAGGTCGGAGCGGGCGTGACGGTCTGCATGACGGAGAACGCGACGCGCTTCATCGGTGCACTGACCTTTCGGGCGTTGACCGGGCGTGCGGTCCATACGGACCCATGGGCGGACGAAGAGGCCGGCGATATTCGACACTTGTCGCTGGCGGAGCGCTGTGACCTGGTCGTGCTGGCCCCGGCGACCGCCAACATGCTGGCCAAGGCGGCCAATGGGATTGCCGACGATCTGGTCAGCGCCTTGCTGCTCGGGGCGGGGTGCCCGGTGTTAGCGGCGCCGGCGATGAACCCGCGGATGTGGAAGCATGCCGCGACGCAGCGCAACCTCGCGTTCCTGCGCGAGACGGGCGTGCGTTTCGTCGGCCCGTCGGAAGGATGGCTGGCCTGTCGGGACGAAGGGCCGGGCCGGATGTCCGAGCCGGACGAGATCTTCACGGATGTCGTCGAACTGTTGCGGCCCGAACGATGAAGCACGCGGGGCGGCTGCGACTGCTGATCACCGCCGGCCCGACGCGCGAGTACATTGATTCCGTTCGCTACCTTTCCAATGACTCCTCCGGACGAATGGGTTTTGCGCTGGCAGTCGCCGCTGCTCGTCGGGGGCACCGCGTCACGCTGGTTCACGGCCCGGTAGCGCTGCCGGCACCACCGGGCGTTCGGCGCATTTCGGTCGTATCCGCGCGCGAGATGCTGGCTGCTTGCCGGGAGGTCTGGTCGCGGCAGGACGTGCTGATCAAAGCGGCGGCGGTGGCGGACTACACGCCGACCCGACGCGCCTCCACGAAACGCAAGAAAGACAGTGCCTCGTGGTCACTGGAGTTGGCCCCGACGACCGACATCCTTGCGACACTGGCGCGCGAACGATCGGCGGAACAAGTTGCGATCGGCTTCGCACTCGAAGACCGTGCGATGCGCCGCAATGCGGAGCGAAAATTACGCGGCAAAGGACTGGATGCGATCGTCCTCAACGCGCCGAGCGCGATCGGCGCCGGCCGAAGCGACATCGAGGTCTTCACGCCGACCGACGGCTGGAAGTGCTGGCCGAACCGGACCAAGACCCAGCACGCGCAACAGATCATACGGCTCGCGGAACGTCTGTCGCGCGCGCGACGGTGAGCCGCATCCCCTCGCTGGCGCTCGCGGCTCGCGTCGGCGCCCTGGGCGCGGGCCCGGAGCGCAAGCGACGGGTCAATGGCGGGCGAGACGCCCGCCCCACCCTGGTAGCGAGTGCCCCACCCCATCCAGAAATGAAGGACGGACGGTAGCGTTCTTCAGTCCCCCGTCCCTGGAAGGGATGGGGGACCAGGCAATCGCGACAGCACGCAACGAACGATCCCAACACTGGCGGACAAGCCGCCAGTGCCACCCACCGCCCCCTACCAGGCGCCGTCGCGATGGAAACGATTGCGGCTGGGGGCTACGGCCCCGTCAATCGGTAAGCCGCACACGTCGCGGGCGAGCCCGATGCCCATCGCGCACACATCCGGGGCGTCGTCGTGCCGCGCCTTGGGGAAATGGAGAAATTGCCGTTCGGCCTCGGGATCGAGATCCTGAGGCAACAATAGCGTTCCGTTCTCGAAGAAAGGCGCGACGCCTTCGATGCGAGCGCGTTTGTTAGCATGCACCCTGAGTTCGACGAGCGGCAAGTACCGTTTCGTCCGCCGACTGAAGTCGTCGAGGATCTGTTTGAGCGCCACCTGGTATGCAACCGTCTCGATTCCGATCTGTACGGGCTGCCAGCGCTGAAACGCGGCGATGACACGCTGGATCTGATCGACAATCCCGATTCGCTCGAGCTGGAGCGCGCGGGTGTAGATGACGCCGGTGTGAACGTCGACGGCGCCGACCCAGATCGCGAAGTAATCACCGCCGGCCTTGCCGGTCGCGGGGTCAACCGTCATGACGTGCGTCAACTCCTTGCCGACCAGCTCCTCGGGAGCATAGCGGCGGAGCCATTCCGGTCGAAAGACGCGCAACGTCTCATCAATGGGGTTTGCCATGTACTCCTGCTCGAACGCCAGCGTCCCGACGCGTTCGCGCTCCTCGTCGAGGCGCTCGAGCGGCCAACGCGCCGGCCAGAGCGGGACTTTGTAGTATTGACCGTCGTCGGCCAACTCGGCTTCGATGGCGCGGTAGACCCTGTAGTCCCAACGGGGGAAGCGTTTTCGATCGACCAGGTTGGCCAACAGCGAGTCGTAGTGCAGGATTGATCCGAGCACGACCAGCTTGCCGCGGGGTGCGAGCGCGGGCAGGACGACGCGCCGCAGCCAATGCTCTAGTTTGGCGCGACCTTCCGGCGCTGCCACCAGCTCGTCTTTCTCGATGTCGTCGCAGACGATGAGGTCCGGTCGTTGCGGACCGGCACGGGTGCCGCGGAGACTCCCGCCGACACTCTTGGCTTGGACGGTGATACCGGTGGCGGTGGTGAAAAACGCGCCTGACCATCGCTTGCGGCTGCGACGCGGGGCGGACGATGCGCACAGATCGCCGAACGTGTCCAGAATTCGATCGTTGGTCTCGAGTTCGCGACGAATGTCGCTTACGAACTGCGTCGCGAGCGCGGACTCGTGGGTCAGAATGACGATGTTCGTCCGACGACGCTGACAAATGCACCATAGCGGGAACGCGAACGCAGCACAGGTGCTCTTGGCGTGACCACGGGGGGCAACGCGCGCCATGAGGCACTTCGCATCGTTGGCGAGATCGCGGAGCAGGTCGCTATGAAACGCAGCCGGGGAATCTGTGAAGTACTCCGGCAAGAAGCGCAACGCCCAGTCAAGGACGTCTGCGGATGAGGAGGTCTGTCGCGAATCTTCCACACCGAAGGGTAGGCAGCGCGTGGCCAGTGCTCCTGCGCTGACCGGCAGCCGGGCGGCGTTTATCGGCAAAGGAGGCGCGTGTGCGGGATTCGAGCGGAGTTGTGTTGGTGCTCCTTGAAGGGAACGCAACCTGGGTCGTCCGTCCCCCACCCCAAGATGGGGTGGGGCACCACGAGATCGTCCCTCACCCGCCCGAAGATTGGGTGGGGCACCCGGCCACCAACGGACGAGCTGGCGGTGCGGGTTGTGTGAATGGACACCCGATCGTGAGCTGCTAGGATATGGAGAAACCGGTTCCGTGGCGTTCGAAATGAAGGCGAAGACAGATGTTGCTCAAGGAAGCCGAGAAGGATCGCATCGAGTTGGCACTGACGCTCAGTCAGATCAAGAAGCTCTATCGGGCACTGTTTCGTCAGCTGCATCAGGGAGGAGCGGGCGCGTTGGATGAATTCGACGAAGATGACATGCTGATCACGCTCCAAACGTACCTGCAGCGTCGGGCGCGGGAAGCGGGCGTGGATGCCACGATCCATGAAGAGTGGGAACGGTTCCTCGGCGTAGAGGATCCGCAATCCTGCACGGTGCGTTTCGCGAAGCGGCAACAGCAATAGCCAGTTGTCTTCCGCGCCGGCTTGACGGCATCCTCTTCGAGCCGTCGATATGCGGGCCGTTGGCAACGGCGTGCGCCTCGTCGTTCGCGATGGGATCATGATCACCTATGACCGAATCCGTTGACGCGATTCGCGCAGTGTATGCCGGGTCCTTCGATCCGGTGACCCACGGGCATCTCGACATCGTGCGGCGCGCCAGCGGGCTGTTCAACGAGCTCGTCGTCGGGGTGGGCGTCAACCCGGAAAAGCGAAGCTTGTTCTCGTCGGCCGAGCGCGTGTCGATGATCCTGCCGCATATTGCAAACCTCTCCAATGTGCGCGTCGAAGCCTACGATGGATTGACGATCGACTTCGCCAGACGAATGGGTGCCCGGGTGCTACTGCGTGGGATTCGCAACATCGCAGACTTCAGCGAAGAGCTGATGCAAGCCAACCTGAACCGGGCCATCGGGCAAATCGAGACTGTCTTTCTGCTGGCGAGCGAAACACACGCGTTGACGTCGAGCACCTACATCCGCCAGATCTACGAGTTAGGGGGCGGCGATCGGCGACAGGTCGAGCATCTGGTTCCGTCCGACGTGGCGGAAGCGCTCGCGGCGAAGCTGGGTGGTCCGCACAGCGGCGCGGGAGGCCGGCCATGATGCCGGCGAGGTTTCGCGGTGCAATCGTTGTGGTTTGGCTGCTGGTATTGGTGTCGGGGGTCCGCGCGGCGACGGATGAGGGCACTGTGCGTGCCTTGGCGGACCGAGTCGCCAAGGGACAATTGGGCGCGGAACGGGAGCTGATCGACGCGCTGACACGGCCGCTGGACGAGTTGTTCGACGGGTTGGAGCAGCGTCCACTCGATGAACAGGAGCGGGTGTACGCCGCGGCACAGCGCGTGTTCGGTACAGTCCATTATCGTTTGTATCGAGCGTCGCTTGCGAAGACGGATCGGGTCGCGCTCGATCGGGCGCATGCGTCGGACCCGGTACTGATCGAGAACCTCTTTCACGCTGACCCGCGGGTACGGTCCGCGGCGCTGGATCGGGTGCCCCCGCGCCCGAACAGCATGGCCGGTCTGCTGATCGCGGCGAAGGTTCACGACTGGGACGCGGACGTCGCCGATCGGGCGTTGGAGCTTGCGCGTCGACTCAGTTCGGATCCGGCGCTGCAGCGTGGATTGTCGCATTTTGCTCAGGAGGCGTTAAAAATTCTCCGATCGCCGGAACGGATCGGAGCGAATCCGGACGTGGCGATCGTGTACGCGGATTTTCTGAACCGCGCGACGGCGATCGTGTCGATATCCGCCTCGGAGGCACAGGCGCCGCTACTGGCCGAGACGCTGGAAACGCTGGGACAGCCGACTTTCCGCCCGTTCTTCCACGACATTCTGGCGGTGGTCGACCGACTCGGTGAGGTCGGCGACGAAACGGTCGCCCCGCTCCTGTTGGCATTCCTGGACGATCCGCAGCCGCGACTGCTCTCCAGGCCGGCCGGCAAGGCGCCGATCACGCAAACCGTTGGCGATGCGGCCTTGCTGGCTTTGCTGCGAATCTACGAGCTCGATCCGGAGCCGCTCGGCTTCGCGCCGGCGAACGCACCGGACGCTCCTCGTGGCTTTGATGATGACGGCAAACGCCAGAAGGCACACTTCGCTTTTCGAGCGTGGATGGAGCGGAACGCCTCGCTGCCGCGGGACGAGCGGGCACCGTTGATGATCCCGCAAGTGATACCCAACCCTGGACGGGAGCGCGAATGATTGCGGACGGACCGGCGCGGACGACTTGGGGCGCAACGTTCGCAACGCTGATCGCGACGGCAGCGTCTCTGGTGGTCTGGCACTTTGTAACGCCCAAGCTGATCCCATTGAGGATTGTCGAGGGGCCGATGGTACAGGCCGTCACGGCAACCGGTTTCGAGCTGGTCTGGTATACGACGGACGCGACGGACTGTAAGGTCGAGATCGATCCGAAGGCGGACGTTCGACCGAGCCGTGACGGACGCCGACACCGCGCGGTCTGCTCGAACCTCCCCGCAGGCCAAGCGGTCGCGTATTCGGTGCAGACAGTCGGCGGGCGCGTGCTTTCGGCGTCCGAGGTCGTACTGCCGTCGGACACAGACGGCGCGATGTCCTTCATCGTCTTTGGCGACAGCGGGAAGGGAACGCGTGAGCAGTACCGACTCGCGCAAGCGATGGGCGAGTGGAAGCCGGACTTCTACGTACATACTGGGGATGTGGTTTACGGCAGCGGCGAACGCGCAAAGTACGCCAGTCGGTTCTTTGCACCGTATGCGTCGGAGCTGGCCCGCCGACCGTTCTGGCCGAGCCTGGGAAACCATGATCTCCCGAACGTCTCGGCCTATCACGAGGTTTTCGAACTACCGGAGAACGGCCCGACCGGTTTGCCGGCCGAGCGTAATTACTGGTTCGACGCGGGGCCCTGCCGGTTCGTCGTGATCGACACCACATCGGTCGAGGACGATGAGGACTCGACGCTGGCGAACTCCATTGCGCCATGGGCGCGTGACGTGCTGTCGGAGCCGGGGCCGCAATGGCGGTTCTGCGTGTTTCATCATCCGCCGTTCACGGGCGGAAAGTACGAGGAAAACGTTCGGATTCAGGAAACACTCGTGCCGGTGTTCGAAGAGACCGGCGTCGACATCGTGTTCAACGGGCACGATCACATGTACCAGCGGATGCGGCCGTTGCGCGCGGGCACCGTCACGACGCGCGACGAGGGTGGTGTCGTCTACGTGATTACGGGAGCGGGCGGCGCTCGGTTGTACGAACCGCGCGACGCGGCACCAGCGTATGTCGCCAAGATGAACCACGCCGTCCATAGCTTCACGCTGATCAAGATCGCCGACGATACGCTCACGCTGTATCAGCTCGATGCGGACGGCAACACGCTCGACGAATGGTCGTGCACCGTGCGCACTACCAGACGCACAACGACCGCACCGGCCGAAGACTGATATCAACATCGCGGATATTGCCACGTATAGGCGGCTTGGGGGCGCACATGAACGCGGGTGGGACTGCCGTGAAGAGGCAACCGGTTTCCCAACTTGACGATCACGGACGAGTGCGCGATGACGTTGCCTGCTGGTACTGCCGGTATAACCTGAGGACGCAGGCGGGCGACCAGCCATGTCCGGAATGCGGCGAACCGATCGCGGACTCGCTCGGACGGACGCCGTCTGGGTGGGCGCGGATCGTCAATCGGGGGATCGTGCAGTGGACCTTTGGGACGGTCGCGCTCGTCATCGCCATGCTCGTCACGATCAGGCTTGGTTTCGTCGATCTCGGAGCCATTGTCGGCGGAGCGATCGCGCCGATCGCCTTGCTGCTCGGAACGTGGATGATCACTTGGCCGCAGCCGGACCAATCGGTGCGCCCGCTTTCCGGGTTGCCTCGGGTCCTGCGGGGGCTCGCGATTCTCTTGCTCCTACTGGTCGAATTCACATGTGCGGAGCAACTGGCGCGCACGGTATGGGGTTGGGCGGGGAACCTCATATTGACACTCACGCTCCTCCATGCTGCCTGGTGCTTGTCGGCTCTGCTCACGCTAACGATACTTTGGTGGCTGACTCGGCTTGTTCGTCGCGTCCCGCGAAAGCGGCTGACGACCACTCTTACGACCCTGCTCGTTCTGATTGCGGTCGTCGATGTGTTTGGAATCGCCGTACTCAGCACCGTATCGGCAGATTGGGTCTTGGGGCTCGGCCTGTTTCCGGCAGCGTCCTCGATCACGGGCATCGCGCGACTCATCATTACATGGGCCCCTCTCATCGCCAAACTCGGCACGATTGTCGTACTCGTGCTGGTCTACCGTGCGATTCATGCACACGGGATTCGCCGATGAGCGATCCCGCGCCCCTCACCGAACTCGACGAACGTGGCGCCGTCCGCGACGACCTGTCCTGCCGGCATTGCGGGTACAACCTGCGAACGCAGTCAGGCGACCAGCCATGTCCAGAATGCGGGAAGCCGATTGCGGACTCGCTGGGCAAGGTGCCGGCCGAGTGGACGCGGATCATCATTCGCGGGGTCGCGCTTTGGATCGTCGGAACCGTCGTAAACACCGCGACGATGGTCGTCCAGATAACCGTGGGCGCATTAAGCCCCATCGCCATCGTGGGATACGTGATTGCGCCCATCGCATGGCTCATCGGAACCTGGATGATCACGTCGGCGGAACCGAACCGCTCAGTGGGAAAACCAGGGTGGCTCGCTCGCTGCCTGGCGATCTTCCTCCTCGTAATGATCGAATACCTGTGGGTTGAGCAACGCCTGCGAGTAGCGTTCAGTTGGAACGGGAGTCTCGAGTGGATTCTAACGAGTCGCCTCGGGACGGTCGTGGTGGAAGCCGGGCTCTTTCTGACGGTCCTTTGGTGGCTGAATCGGCTGGTCCGACGAATTCCACACCCCGGATTGGCATTAGCTTTGTGGATCCAGTTCGGTCTCGTAGCGTTTGTCCACGCGATCGTGATTGGCGTCTACCTTGTCGAGTCAGCAGACGCACTGCTTGGGTTGGACCTCATTCGCTATCTATACGTCCGACCGCAGGTGATTCGAATTGGCATCACCTATTGTCCGCCGCTCGTGCAATTGAACTCGGCGATCCTCCTGGTCGAAACCTACCGGGCGCTACGGAAACGAGGGATTCGCCGATGAGCGATCCCGAGCCGCTCACCGAACTCGACGAGCGCGGTGCAGTCCGCGATGACCTGCCTTGCCGGCACTGCGGGTACAACCTGCGAACGCAGTTAGGCGACCAGCCATGCCCGGATTGCGGGAAGCCGATTGCGGACTCTCTGGATGGATACTACCTGCGGTACGCGCCGGATCGATGGGTGCAAATCATCGCCAACGGCGCGCTGCTGTTGGCGATCACCGTAGCGATTCAGTTATCCACCTGGTTGCTGTTCTTCCTTGGCGCTTCGGACGGGAGCGATTTGCTGGAGCTTCTCGGCAACGTCATCGTGCCGCTACTCTCGCTTGCCGGAACCTGGATGGTTACCTGGAGGGAACCGGGCCGGCCGGTCCGGGCGCTGGCGATACAAATTCGTATCCTGGAAGTCGTTTACCTCGCGATACGCGAAACAACCTGGGTAGCGCATTGGCTCCAGGATATCTTTGGTTGGTGGTGGTGGCCGACGCCGCTCCTGGTCGGGTACATCTTGCTGAATCTCCTCAGTATCGTGGCGAGCGTGCTCATCACGCTGCAACTCATCTGGATCGTACGGCGGCTGCCGAGGGCGTTTCTCGCGACATGGCTCGTGGTACAAGTCAGCCTCACCGCCAGCGTCCTCTCGATCCGCGCCATCGTACTGAGTGCTTTTACCATCGACCATGCTTTGGGCACCACCCTCGAGCGGGCATTGCAAAGCATGCCCGCCCCTTTGCCCAACGTGCTATTCTGGATCAACGGATACGGCCATTTCCCAAATGCACTCAGTGCACTGGCACTGTTCCTGACATTGTATTTCGTTCTCCGACGAGCGAGCACGCGCGGATGAGCGTGCGTCATCCCGAAAAGATGGGGCATGCGCTCGGGGCTCGTTGTGTGCCGAGGGGCGCCATTGCGAGACCGGAGCGCACGCGACGGGGCAATGGCGGGCGAGACGCCCGCCCCACCCTGCAATTGGGCTCGGTCACGCGACGGCATAGTGGAGTAGACGCGGCTCCTGTTCGCACGGCGTCAGTTCCCCACCCTAGAAGGATGGGGCACCAGGACAATCCACAGTCCGTCCCCTACCCCAAGATGGGGTGGGGCACCCGTGCGGCCCTAGCCATTGGACGGCCTGAACACTGGCGGGCAAGCCGCCAGTGCCACCCGTCGCGCAGTCGACCGTTCTCCACCTTGGAAGGATAGGGCACCCGCGCGGCGGCATGTGGGGTAGACGCGGTTCGTGATTCGCACGGCGTCAGTCACCCATCCTAGAAGGATGGGACGCCAGGACAATCCATAGTCCGTCCCCCACCCCAAGATGACGTGGGGCACCGGTGCTTGCTGACGGCGGATTCTGTCGTTTTTTTGCGCCCCTTGAACCCCTCGCTTGCGCTCGGGGGCTCGTTGTGTTTGGTGTCTGGAGCCCGTCGGGTCATTGATCCGGATAGAGCAGGTAGGGCTTGCGTCGTTCGCGGAACGCCGCTGTGCCGTCGTTCCAGCGCTCGAGGATCTTCTCGATCGGCTCGTTTGCTTCGAAGGCCCGGCGGATCTCGTCAGTCCCGCAGACCTTGTCGAACATCCGGTCGCGCCGACTCCCGAACCAGCGGAGGTCGGGATCGAGCTGCGACGCGACATCCATCGCGTGAAACTGGATCGGGGTCAGCCGAGCCTGGTGCGGATCGCGCAGGTGAATCTGCACACCTCCGAGAAGCTTGCCCGTGAAGCGCCCATAGAATGGCTTGATGTACAGCGGGCGGAACCAGACGCCGGGCAGTTTGCGGCGGTTGAGCGCGTCAGCGAACGCCTGCGGATCGACCGTCGGCCCGCAGATGAGCTCGAACGGTAATGGCGTGCCGACGCCTTCGCTGTGCTGGTGCAACTCCCCCATGATACCGGTCGCGGCATAGAAGGCCGGCGCGTGAACGTGCGGTACGTGCGGTGAGGTCGGCACCCACGGCAGACCGGTGTCGGACCAGAGCATTCGCCGATGCCAGCCTTCCATCGGAATCACAGTGAGGTCGCACTTCACGCCGGCTGCGAGCCAACCCTCCGCGTTCATCATGCGGGCCAGTTCGCCGACCGTCATACCATGCAGGTATGGAATGGGAAGTTGGCCCACGAAGGACTGGAAGCGCATGTCGAGCGGTCGGCCTTCAATGCGTGCGCCGCCGAGCGGGTTCGGGCGGTCGAGCACGATAACGGCGATGTCGTTCTCAGCCGCCGACTCCATCGCAAGGGCGAGTGTACTGATATAGGTATACGAGCGTGAACCGATGTCCTGAATGTCGTAGACGAGGACATCGACGCCCGCGAGCATCTCGGGCGTCGGTTTACGGGTCTTGCCATATAGCGAGTAGGCAGTCAGCCCGGTACGGGCGTCACGAGCGTCGGTGATGTGATCGCCGGCCGCGACTTCGCCACGTACGCCGTGCTCGGGTCCGAAGAGGGCAACGAGATTGACCTGCGGCGCGCCATACAGCACGTCAATCGTCGATTGAAGGTCGCGCGTCACGCCTGTGGGATTAGTGATCAGCCCCACACGCTGCGCGTGCAGCGGCGCGAAACCACGCTGCACCAGTACATCGATACCGAGCTTGACGACGGGCGCTGACGGGGACGCGCGCCCCTCCCCTTCTGCCTTGGTTGGCAATCCGTTCAGCAGGAATACGAGCAGGCATGCGTGTTGTATGCGCAACGGCATGCGCGTCAGCGACGAGTAACGAGTTCTTGTCGAGTTCTTCATGGTTGAGATCGTAGCAGGGTTGGCGACGGTGGAACAGTCGAGTGCTGGCAATGGTGAATGTGAACGTTCTTAAAGCGGTTTTAATCGGATTGGCAATACGTCGGCACGGATTCTTAATGCAGCCGCGCTAGGTTGCCCGCATGAAAAGCAAAGTAGTATTTCATTCGGCGTTTACGTTGGTCGAACTGCTGGTCGTGATCGCGATCATTGCAGTTCTCATCTCGATTCTGCTGCCGGCCCTGGGACGGGCGCGTGCCGGCGCGCGGCAGACGGTCTGCCTGACGAATCAGCGTACGATCGCGATGTCGATGCTGCAGTACGCGGAGAACAACAAAGAGGAGTTTCATGCCGTTTGGGCGAATCGCTCCCTGCGTTTTCGCTCGACCTTCGGCAACAAGTGGTATCTGATTCGGCCTTACGTCGTGGATGCGACGGGCGCATTGCAGGACACCGACGCCTACTGGGCGTCACTCTATGATTCGTATTGGGGCGTCTATCTCACCGAGGAGATGTACAAGCCGGTTCCCGGCTTCGGGCCCGAGCCCTATCTCGGCGGCTGGGAGATTACGCGCTGTCCGGATGCGAAGTACACGCTGCCGGCATTCCGGCGGATCGGCGGGTCCGGAACGTTGCTCGAGCATGATCCGTACACGCTTCATTCCACGTACTGCTTCAATGGTGTCACGCCGGGGTTCGACGGTGTTCCGGATACGGGAACGAAGGTGTTCTTCGAGCGTGCCCGGCGGCCGAGCGGCGGATTCTATCGCAAGCCGCGCAAACTGACGCAGGTCAACTACCCGGCCGAGATCATCAGCTTCCACGACGGCTCGGAAGTGATGATGGACGGCAACGGCGACACGCTCGTGCAGCTTGACCAGTGGTCGACCGGCGGCAGCAACCCGCTACCGAACGATTGGGAACGACAGCAGTGGGTCAAGGAATACTTCCGGCATCCCGGCGGGTGCGCAGTCGCGTGGACCGACGGCCACTGCTCGATGATCTCTCGCGGCCGGGCCGAACGTGCCAAGGCGGACTTGCGAGCTGAGATTGGTTTCAATCGCGGGCGGCTGCCTTGGTATTCGTCCCGCTACTAGCACGACGAAACGCCGGAGCCTGAGCGAGCCCGGCCTACTCCTATCGATAACGCTAGTTCTACTGGTTCCTTTCCGGAGGGTATGGAATGGGTTCGATGAAACAACGATGGATTTGTGCGGCCGTGCTCGGAGCCACGGCCAGCGCGGCGCTGGGCCAGGTCCAGCACGGCATCATGAACGTCGTCGAGAACGACGGCGGAAACACGCCGGCCTCGGTCACGGTGACGCGTGCCGAAGGTGGCGACGGCGCCTGGATCGTGATCGGCGATGACGGCACCGACAACAGCAACCGCGGCGACTACGTGCCCGACTTCGGGACCGCGATGGACAACGCCATGGGCATTCTCATGACGTCAGTGTACCAGCTGAGCCGCGTCGAAAAGAGCGTCGGTCCGGATCCCTATTTCGCGACCGTGGCGGCCGCCCGCAGCGGTAGCGGCCGGTACTTCGCCGCCGTTAACAACTCGCCGGTCGGCAACGAAGTGAACTACAACATCGCGCTGGGGTACTTCCCGATCGCCGACGGCTGGGTCGCTGGTGCGGCCTACAACGCGCAGAATGGCGGCGTCATCACCGAGCTGGTTGGACACCCGGAGATCGTGCTCACGAACCCCTTCGACGGCCTGGACCCGGCGACGGCATTCGAGGACTTCTCGAATGGAACGTTCAACCTCCGAATCGACGGCTACGATCTCCGTCGCGACGGCGTGTTGCTGGTCTGTGGCGGCAAGAACGAAGACAATTATGCCTCGTTCGGCATCGGCATCGACGGTAGCGCCACGATCTACTGCCACGACAACGGGGCCAATGGTACGAGCTACGAGCAGGATCCGGTGGCCTTCGTCTTCGTGCCGGCCGGCACGCCGAACGTCGTGATGGGCCGGATCACCGGTAGCGCCCAGAAGCTCTTCCATCAGGGCGACTTTACCATCGAGAACTTCGACGCCCAGAACGTCAACGGCACATTCCGGCTGACGATCGCCGGCGAGACCCCCTCGACCGGAACGCTGCTCGTCGCACCGGTGAACGAAGGCAGCGGCAATACGATCGACAACCCGATCTGGGTCGAGCCCGACGGTGACGGCTGGAAGCTCGAATCGCGGGACCTGACCGGCATGGGCCTGCAGAATCTCGGCACCGGCGACGTCGCGTTCCACTTCGTGTTCTTCAAGAACACCGGTACGCCGGGCACGATTCTTCCGCCGATGGAGCCGGCGCGGCCCTACCTCGATCGTATCGACAATATCCAGTCGGCGCGGTTCGACGTGATGGAAGTGACGCCCGACAACGGCGTCGGCGATGTCCGCACGGTGCGCAGCATCGGTTCGGACGCGCTCGATATCTACGGCGATAACCGGGCCGACTTCGGCATCAGCTACCTCGGCGCCCGTCTCTCGGCCCGGCTCGACAACAGCCAGGATACGCTCGAAGGCTTCGTGATCGCGAACTCGACGGAGTTCATCGTGGACAACTCGCTCACCGGCGGCATCAGCGGCTGGACCACGGTCAGCTTCGACAACAGCGAAGCACACCACCACAACGCGTCGGCGAGCGGCGGCGAGATCAACTCCGACTTCTCGGTGGCGCTCTTCCCGGCTTCGTTGGGCCTGCTGAACGATGCCGACATCCCGACGCCCGACGGCACGGCCGTCATCGCGATCGGCGATGACGATGCGCTCATGGACGGTGTCCTGCTCGCGACCAACTGGGACAACAACAATCGTATCGCTGCCGCCAGCCCGAACGGCGGCCAGTATGACCTGACCGTCTACGAGGGTGTCAATGGCGCGATCTCGACCGACTCGGTCGAGTACGGCTATCTGTACCTGCCGTACGAGTTCGTCGCCAGCACAAACGCGACCGACGGCGGACCGGGGCTGGTCGCGGGTCATGTCGCGGCCGACGGCTCGATCCTCAGCGGTACGGGCTTTACCACCGGGACCGGCTTCGACGGTGACACCGGCATCGAAGTCATCACGATCAACATCCCGGGCGTTGACGCGAACGCCGAGGGTGTGCTGGTCATCACCGCGACCGATGGCCCCTACGCCGTCACCTGGCAGCCTGCAGCCAATGGCGATTTCCAGGTTGCGGGACTGGAGCTGACCGCCGGCCTGCCGGGCCGCACCGGCTTCATGTTCTGCTACGTACCGGACGAGGTCGTCATTGACCTGAACGAGATCGTTCCGGGCGATCTCAACTGCGACGGCGTCGTGTCGGTCGGCGACATCAACCCGTTCGTCCTGGCCTTGACGGATGCCGCCGCCTACGAGGCGATGTTCCCGGACTGCAACATCCTCAACGGTGACTGCTCCGAGGACGGCCAGATTTCGGTCGGCGACATCAACTGCTTCGTGGCGCTCGTCACCGGCAGCTAGTACGGCCGGACGAAACACACCTGTCCGAGCGAGGGTCGCGATCCATCGATCGCGGCCCTTTGTTCGCGCTGGTCGATTTGCCCCAAGATGAGCGAATGATGACGGCGGACGCGGGTCGAACGCCGACCGGCGTATGGTCCGACAGCACGTATCGCGCACGCGTGATACAATCGTTGTCGATGAGTGCTACTGAAGTCGTCATCGGCGCTTCTGACCACTACGGGCGGGCCGAGCTTGTCACCCTCTCGGCGGAAGAAGCCGCCCCCGTGTTTCGCGATCGACGGCGCGTCGCGTTGATTGACGAAGACCTCCCGAACGCCCCCTACCACCACGAGGCACTGACGCTGGAGTTCGAGCTGGCGCGCGAACTCGTCGAACGGGTGAGAGAATCTGTGACGGAACATGCGCGGACGGCGATCTCGAACATGGTGGTGACCTACCACGCCCAGACGTTGATTCTGGCCGCGAGCCCGTACGATTGCTTACCGGATACGCTCGAAGAGGTCCTGGCTTCGTCGCGTCTGACGTTGGCCGCTGACGGCATGCTGTACCGCGAGTCATTGGCCTCGGCGGCAGCCGATTGCGGTCTGGAGGTTCGCCGATATCCGCGAAAGAGCGATCCGATCCTCCTCGCCGCCGACGCGATGGGGGCTGACGTGGCGGAGATCAACGCGCTGATTGCACGATTCGGCCGAGAAGCGGATCGCCGTGGCGAAAAGACCACAAGCTGGCGGCGGCGGCGGCCCTCAGCGTGCTCGGGCCCGGTTTGAACCCTCACGCCTCCTGGCATTGAGCAGGCACCATGAACCCGGCTACCGAAATGAACGGGGAGCGGTCGGCCGTCAGGCACAGGACGGTGGCGACAACGCAATTTCACAACACGAGCCCTTCTCGGTCAGAGATGTAGAGGTGAACAATTCGATTCTCGAACAAAACGAGGCTAGCGTGCTGCGGCTTAGCATCAATAGCGCTCATATGGACAGTCATCGCTTGGCTAGTGCCAGAACGGTGGATGTCCATGGCCATTGTCAGTGCCCGAGAGGCCGATGGCTCCCTGCTCTTATCTGATTGGAACGGCATTGTCAGCTTAGCCCCCGGCTTGGCGACTGAGCAATGGAGGGTCGGCGAGCTTAGTAAGCAACGGCGCATTCTCATCGACGTCGATGTCGACTTTGTTTATGCAGCGAACGACTGGGGCGACGTGCATAAGCTCGACCGCACCACGGGAGCTGCTGTTGATTCCTGGCGTCTTAGCGAAAAGAAAGTCAAGCTGCTTTGCATGCGTACCCCTTGGATAATATACGTCCACAAAGGCGAAGCCTTTGCTTATGATTTTATTAGTAGAACAACTACGGCAATCTACATAGATCCTGATGGTGCCTCGGGTCGCACGACATACCATCAAGGCGCGTTCGTGTCGGCAGATACAGTAGCGATATCTCTCGGGAGGGCAGGTGGCGGAGATGGTGTAGTGGTAGTTGACCTTGGCAGTGCGGAACTGCTGCTGGATCACCGTATACATAGGCCACAGCATTTCGTTCCAATCGCGTCATCCGGAGATGGTCAGTTTGTGTGGGTGGGAGGAGACGGACTAAGGCGATTCGATCTGGAAACGCGTAAGGTGGACCTTTCTAGGCTCCTCGTTAAGTCTACCTGTATAGCCGCGTCGCGAGATGGACGAGTTGTCGCAATCGGCACGCCAACAGGCGACGTTGTCTTGCATGACGCAGAAACCTTTGAGAAGATCAGTGAGTTTGAACTTCCAGAGGAACGTGTTCCGCGGTTCCTTCATTTTTGTGAGAAGGGCTTACTGATCAGCCACAGTCGGAATCGAAAGTCATGGCCGTGGGGAGTATGGAAATCGCAGATGTGGCACTATGACAGCAAATAGCTGCGCGATAGCCACCTGCAAAGTTCTTGGCGAACCCACGCGCTCCACGCCTAACGAACAGCTCGCGCCAGCATATTGGCAACGTGTCCACACCTATCGAGAAAGTTCTTGTGCTGGACACGAAAATGGACGCTGGGAAAGAAGGCGATTAAACGGCCTACTGGCACCGAGGGAACCATCAAGCCAGTGATGTCCGGGAACGTCACTCCGTACATGCGCTTCGAGCACGCGCCGGAAGACGCGGTACTCCGGCGTCGGCGTATTATTCGAGCGGTTCATCCGTTGCCCCTTCATCCGGTCCTACCCCTGGGCAGCGCACCTGCGTCAAACAACCCGAAGTGCACAGCCAACTCTCTCGAAGCGCTCAAGCAGGAGCGCCTCATTCACCCGATCTCATGTTACCAACTTGTTACGGTCCGGACCGTTGGTGGCCTCGATAATTGAGGTGGCTCGTCGGGGTGGACGTTCGAGGCGGCCCGGGCATCGCAAGCGCCCCTCGGCACCGACGGGAAACGGCACCAGCATTGGAGGCCTCTCGATGTTTCACTTGAACCAACAGCGACGAACAATCATGACAGTAGCCGCGGCAGCGCTGGCGACGACAACTGCACTGGCCCAGACATCGTCTCAACTCCGCAGGCCGCTCGCTGCCAACGTCATCATTCCACAGGTCGCTCCACGATCGACCGGATCGCAGTCGTCCGTCGAGCTGATCGAGGTGCAGGTCAGCGCCTCAATCCGTGATCAGGTCGCGACGACGACCCTGCTCGCGGTCGTCCGTAACCACGGGTCCGCGGTCGCCGAGGCGGAACTGGTCGTGCCGGTGCCGCAAGGTGCCGCCATCCGCGGATTCGCCTTCGATGGACCGTCGCTCGAACCGACCGCCGAGCTGTTGCCGAAGGCCGAAGCGGACGCCACCTATGATGCGATCGTCGCACGGATGCGCGACCCGGCGCTGCTGGAATTCATCGACTGCAACCTCGTGCGCTCGAGCGTGTTCCCGGTTCCGGCGAGCGGTACACAGAAGGTGCAGCTCACCTATGAACACGTTCTCGAACGTCACGGCGCGCGGGTCGACTATCGCCTCCCGCGGACCGAGTCGCTCGCCAACCAGGTCCCCTGGACGATCGAAGTCTCCATCGCCTCGAAAACGCCGATCGCAACGCTTTACTCGCCGACGCATGTGCTCGAGACGACGCGCCGCGGGAAGAACCGTGTCGCAACGCGCATCGCGCCACAATCGCGAACCGCCCCCGGGAGCTTTCGACTCTCGTATCTCCTGGCAACCAAAGATGAAGTCACGGCGTCACTCATGACGTACCCCGTCGGTAAGGGCGGCGGCTACTTCCTCCTGCTGGCGGGCTTGCCGGCAGCCGCCCCGTCCTCGACCACACGGCGCGAGATCACGCTGGTCATCGACCATTCCGGCAGCATGGGTGGCGGCAAGCTGGACCAGGCACGTAACGCGGCGTTACAGGTGCTTTGGGGGCTCGAAGACGGAGAGTCCTTCAACATCATCGCCTACAACAGCACTGTGCAGTCATTGTATGCGCACCCGCGCACGAAGGACGCCAGCACGTGCCGAGCGGCGGAAGCGTTCTTGAAGAGCCTGCGCCCGAATGGCGGGACGAACATTCACGATGCATTGCAGGAAGCGCTGAAAGCCGCGTCTCCCGCAGAAACCCTTCCGATGGTTCTGTTCCTGACCGACGGCTTGCCGACCTCGGGCAACATCTCCGAGACCGCGATCGGCGATCTGGTCGTCCGTCACAACCCTCACGAACGCCGTGTATTCACGTTCGGGGTCGGGTCGGATGTGAACGCACCGTTGTTGCAGCGACTCGCTGAAGAGAGCCGAGCGCGTCCAACGTTCGTCCTGCCCGGGGAAGATGTCGAAGTCGCGGTCGGCCAGGTCTTCAAGGGCCTTCAGGGCCCGATTCTGACGGCGCCGCGGCTCGCGCCGACCGAACGAACGGCATTGGTGTCGTCACAGGTACATGACATGCTTCCGAACAAGCTTCCCGATCTGTTTGAAGGTGATCAGCTCGTCGTGCTTGGTCGCTACTCGGGTCGACCCCCGCGCAACTTCCAGTTGTCCGGCTCCTATCTCGGCACGCAGCGCACATTCCGGCTTGGGTTCACGGACGTTAAACCAAGTACGCGAAACGCGTTCGTCCCGCGGCTATGGGCCAGTCGACGAATCGGTCAGCTTAGCGAGGAGATTCGCCAGCGAGGGGCCAATGTGAGCAACCCGGCCGCGGTCGCGCGCGATCCGCGCTTCACGGAACTCGTGGAAAGCATCGTCGATCTGAGCAAGGAGTTCGGGATTCTCACCGAGTACACCGCGTTCCTGGCACGCGAGGGAACCGACCTCTCCGATCGCACGGAGGTCATGCACGCCGCCGCGAACAACTATCGCGACCGGGCCGTCAGTGTCCGCTCCGGCAAGGGTGGGATCAACCAATCACTCAACACGATCGGCCAGAAGGTACAGACGACGCTCAACTACGGCAACCAATTCTACGATGAGAACATGAATCGCGTCGCGATCACCACGGTGCAGCAAGTGGCTGACCGTGCGTTCTTCCGGCGAAACGGGAACTGGGTCGACAGCCGGCTGGCCGACCGATCGGCGACTGTGGCTCCGGATCGGGTTGTGGCCTTCGGCACGCCGGAGTTCCGGAGTCTGCTCGGCCGACTCGCGAGTCAGAATCGACAGGGTATCATCGCATTGCGCGGCGATATCCTGCTGGACATCGGCGGCGAGACGGTGCTGATCACCGGTCCTGCACCGACCAAGGGCGTCGCCGGCTCGTAGGCGGGCTCGGACCTGTCGCTCCCGGTAACCACTCCGACGGTGCTCCGGATGCCTCGCATGCGCCGGGCGCCGGCACCGTCGGCGAACGCCCTGATGCAGATGATTGGCAAGGACGAAGGTACGCATGGCGAAACGCACGATTCTGGTCGTCGAAGACGACGACGCGATCCGTCAGGGGTTGATCGACACGCTCGAGATCGCCGGCTATGCGACACTTGCTGCCGAGCGAGGCGATCGAGCGCTGGAGATGGCGCTGATGAGCGAGTACGACCTGCTCCTGCTGGATTTGATGCTCCCCGGCCTTGATGGATTGGCCCTGCTGCAACAGCTACACGAGAAACTGCCGACCGTGCCGGTCATCATTCTGACAGCGCGCGGCGACGTGCGCGATCGTCTGACGGGCTTGCGGCGTGGCGCCGACGACTATGTCGTCAAACCGTTCAGCATGCAGGAACTGCTGGCGCGGGTAGCGGCCGTCCTGCGACGATCGCCGGAGCGACCGCTTCCGGTCGAACAGCTCACAATTCCCGCAGGCACGGTGGATCTGGTCCGGGCGGAGGTTCGTTTCTCCGATGGGAGTTGCAGCGAGCTCTCCGAACGGGAATGTGCGCTGCTGCGCTACCTGGCCGCGAACGCGGGCCGCGCGATCGCGCGGGATGAGATTCTTGCACGCGTCTGGCGGGTCGACCCGCACGGCATCGAAACGCGGACGATCGATATGCACGTTGCTCGACTGCGCGGCAAGCTGCGCGACGACGGCCCGCTGGCGCAGGTCATCGTCACGGTGCGCGGGCGGGGCTACAAGCTGGGTCTGCCGGAGCCTGCATCGTGAGGCGTGCCCGGCACATCTGGGTACTCTTCGGCCTCGGTTTGATCGCTGTCCTGAGTGTGATGATCGGGCTGACATGGACCGTGCTGCGGCTCGAGTCGGAATCTCTCGACATCAGCCGATCGGCAGACGCCGAAGCCAAGACGCGATTGGCGCTGTGGCGGATGGATTCGGCGCTGGCCCCTTTGATCGCGCGCGAGAGCGCCCGGTCCAGTGACGAGTTCACCGAGCCGCCGCCGGCCGGTCTCAAGGGCGGACGCCGATCCGCTGCTCGGTTGCCGCGAAGCCGTTCGCCGTACGTTCGGATCTACTTTCAGGTCGATGCTGACGGCTATTGGAGCGCGGCACCGGTACCGACCGCGGACCGTCCTGGAAGTGCGCAGGACGGCGATGGAGCGACTGAATCGCAGCTCGCAGCGCTACGCCAGACGACTGATTTGGTGGCGCTGCTGGCCGCGATCCGCAACGCGCCATCGACTGCGTCGGCGGCCCCGACGACGGCTCCCAGTACATTCAGCGGTTACGTTCCGGAGGCGCCTTCGACAAAGGGCAATGCGGCGCTGCAGAAATACTCGAACACGATCGAGGAGCAGGCACGAAACCGCCACCTGCAACAACAGCTTGCCTTCAATACGCGGCTCGACACGACGATGGATCCGACGTTGACGCCGTGCTGGATCAAGGACGAGTTGCTGTTGGCGCGCGTGAAAGCGGACTTCGGCGTCGAAGGCTGCTGGCTCGACCGCCCGTCGCTGGAGCGCTGGCTCCTGGAGGAGATCGCGGATCTGTTTCCGGACGCCACGTTGGCGCCGCCTGACGTCGGCAAGAGCGGCCCCGAAGCACATGCGCTCGCGGCGCTGCCGTTGGTGTTGCAGCCGGGGCGCGCCGCCGTCGAGTTCGTCGCGCCGGCACCGTCGTCGCGGGCGGCGCTGCGCGTGGCGTGGAGTGTGTTCGCGATCGCCGCTACAGCGGCCGGTATCGCGGTTGCCGGATTCGCGACGCTCAACGAGCGACGGGCCGCTTTCGTCTCCGCGGTCACGCACGAACTCCGCACGCCGCTCACGACGTTTCAGTTGTATACGGAACTCCTGACCCGCGGGTTGCTCGACAGCGACGCGAAACGTACTCAGTACTTACAAACCTTGCATCGCGAGGCGGGGCGTCTGGCGCATCTCGTGGACAACGTGCTCGCGTTCGCCCGACTCGAGCGCTCGCGGCCACGTGTCACGTGCGAGGTCGTGTCGCTCCGTGAGGTGCTGGACCGCGTGACGCCGAGAATCACGGAGCGCGCCATGCAGGGCGGCGCGACGGTCACCGTACATTCCGTCAGTCCGGCTGACGCCAACGAGAACGACCACGTACAAGTCCGCGCCAATCCGCCCCAGGTCGAGCAAATCCTGCTCAACCTGGTGGACAATGCCTGCAAGTACGCGGCGGGTGGACGATCAGCACGGATCGAGCTCGAACCGATCGTCCGCAGCCGGCGACTCATCCTCCAGATTCGAGACCACGGCCCCGGCATCGACCGTCAGACCGTAAGGCGACTCTTCAAGCCCTTCCACAAATCAGCACATGAATCCGCTACCGGCCCTCCCGGAGTCGGGCTAGGACTGGCGCTCAGTCGACGGCTGGCACGGAGCATGGGCGGCGACCTGCGCTACATCGACAACCGGCCGGGCGCCTGCTTCGAACTCTCGTTACGGTATACGAGCTCGGAGCGCGAACGACAGGGCCTATGACCGTGCGCTTCCAGATCCCCTCGCTTGCGCTCGGGGCTCGTTGTGTTCGATCCTCGTGCGCCGGTACGGAGCCGAGCGGCGTCGATGCGAGCCGCAAGCGCAAGCGAGCGGTCAATGGCGGGCGAGACGCCCGCCCCACCCTTGTGTATAGGAGCCCCCCCCTCCTAGACCCCCGTCCCAGCCAGGGCATGGTGCCCCACCTCTGCGCATGGTGCCCCACCTCTGCGCATGGTGCCCCACCCATGGTTAGCCGCTAGTGCCACCCAGCAAGACTGAATCACATAACCCATTATGGCCAAGTCGGTTATGACCTGGGGATGGATCGAGTATAATGCCCTCGTGAGCCAGGATCCGTCTAGCGAGTCACCGATGCGAGAAGATGCGACGCTCTTGCTGCGCCGCATGAGCGAGGGGGATGACGCTGCTGCGAACGCGTTGTTACCACTGGTGTATGACGAGTTGAGGGCCCGCGCCGGGGCGTATTTTCGTGGACAGCCGGCGGACCACACGTTGCAACCCACGGCGCTGGTACACGAGGCGTACGTAAGACTGGTCAAATCGCCGCCGGGTGCGGGATGGCAGAACCGCGCTCATTTCTGTGCCGTCGCAGCGACCGCAATGCGACAAGTGCTCATCAATCACGCGAAGCGGCGTGCGCGCGGTCATGTCGCGCGCTCCACTCACCGCGACCAGGTCACCGCACTGGTAACGCCGTCGAGCAACACCACGGTCGACGTCCTGGCCCTCGACGAGGCCCTGACACGGCTGGCGAAACTGGACGCGCGGCACGCACGAATCGTCGAGTTGCGATTCTTCGGCGGGATGACGCTCGAGGAGATATCTGACGTGCTCAGCGTTTCGCTCTCGACGGTCGAGAAGGAGTGGCGCCGATTGCGCGCTTGGCTGTTGCGCGAACTGCGCGACGAGGACCCGAAATGAACGCGGCGGAGCGGCACCGTTTGGTCCTGACGCTCTTCGACCAAGCGTGTGACCTTCCCGCAAACGAGCGGGCGAAATTCCTGTCGGAGCGCTGTTCTGATGACGCTGTTCGCAACGAGGTGCACGAACTACTCCGGAAAGACGACTCCGAGGATGCGTTCGTAGACCACTCGAATCCAGGCCACGGCCTTGAGCTGATGGCCGCAAGCGTACTGCACGTTCAGAGCGGCGAACTCGATGTACCCGGCCGATTTGACCGCTACTTCGTCGTGCGCGAAGTCGGGCGCGGTGGCATGGGCGTGATCTACGAGGCCGAGCAGGAGTCGCCGAAACGCCGAGTGGCGCTAAAGGTACTGCGGCCAGGCCTGCTCAGTCGGAGCCTGCTGCGCCGTTTTCAACACGAAGCGCACGTGCTCGGCCAACTCCAGCATCCCGGGATCGCGCAGATCTACGAAGCCGGCTGGACCGACCTGCAACAGGGGCGCCTGCCATTCTTCGCGATGGAGTTCATCGATGGGCCGCCGATCGACCGATTCATCCATACGAACGGAATGCACACGCATCAGACGCTCGAACTCGTCGCGCGCGTCTGTGACGCCGTTCAACATGCTCACCAAAAAGGCGTCATCCATCGCGACCTCAAACCGAGTAACGTGCTGGTGCTCCCCACAGATCATGATGGCACGCGCTCACATGCCGCTGATTCCTCATCGACCGGCAGTTCCAATCGCGACGAGATCGGCCAGCCGAAAGTGCTCGACTTCGGGATCGCGCGCGTGACCGACGCCGATCTCCAGACCGTAACCCTTCAAACGGAGGTCGGGCAACTCGTCGGAACGCTGGCCTACATGAGCCCGGAGCAACTTGGTGGAGCGTCCGTTGCGCTCGACACGCGTTGTGACGTCTATGCGCTGGGCGTCATGCTGTACGAATTGGTCGCAAAAAGACGCCCGCACGATCTTACCGGGCTGGCGCTTGCCGAAGCTGCGCGGTTGATTCGCGAGCAGGAGCCGCAGCGTCTGGGCACGCTCGACCGGGCGCTGCGCGGCGACGTGGAGACGATCGTCGCGAAAGCCATGGATAAGGACCGCGAACGCCGATACGCCACCGCTGCTGAGTTCGCAGCCGACATCCGGCGTTTCCTGACCCATCAACCCATCGATGCGCGCCGCGCGAGTACCTGGTATCAGCTGCGCAAACTCGCGCGCCGGAACCGCGGGCTCGTTGCCGGCCTCGTGGTCGCCATCCTGGCCCTGCTGGCGGGAACGGTCGGCACCGGACTGGCACTCGTCGAGGCGCGCCAGCAAAGAGACGATGCGGTCGCTGCCAAAGACGACGCGGATGCCTCCCGTCTGGAGCTCGAAACGGTTGTTGATTTTCAGACGCGGATGCTGAGTGACGTCGATCTGGTCAGCGTTGGCGGCGATATCAGTCAACGCCTGCAACGCGAACTCGCCCGTACTCGAGGCAACCAGCGCCACGCGGCGGTGGAGTCCGACTTCGCAACGTACCTGGAAGATATCAACATGACCAACGTAGCCCGCGACGTGTTCAAGTCGCAGGTTGTCGATCGGTCTTGCACCACGTTGGATGCCGATCCGCCGAATCAACCGCGCACGCAGGCCCAGATGCGGATCAGCATTGCACGAACGTATATCGGGCTCTCGCTAGCGGTATCGGCGATCGAGCAACTCGATCTGGCACTGGAGTTGCTCTCGACCAATGACTCGACCGACCCCGAACGCGTGGAGTCCGCCCAACTGAAATCAAAGGCGCTCGGCATGCTGGGGCGGCACGCCGAGGCCGTAGTGCTATTGGAGGAGCTTTCCGAAGCGCTGGGGTCCGCGCTGGGCGTGGACCACGACAAAGTACTCGCGCTGCGCTACCAGATCATTACCTCTTATGTAACACTCGGGCGCTACGACGATGCACTGACAACAGCGCGGGAACTGCTGGCATTGATCGAGGAAAAACCGGGTGTTTTCACGGAGCTGGAGTTGCGGCTTCGACATCAGATGGCGGGTGCGTTGCGCGACCAAGGCCAGCAGGCCGAAGCCGAGCGGATGCTGCGCGATCAGATTGCGATCGGAACGAAGCGCCTCGGCGCCGAACACGAGATCGTCATGAATGCCGAGAACAGCCTCGGCGCGACGCTCTACGATCTCGGACGGCTTGAAGACGCAGAAGCGCTCTTTCGATCGCGACTGGTGAAGCTCCAACGAACACTTGGCGACGAACACCTCGATACCGCGGCTGCGAAGAACAGCCTGGGGATGGCGCTGCTCCAGCTTCAGCGCTTCCCGGAAGCCGAGTCGCTGTTGCGGGACGCACTGGAAGTACGCCGCCGACTCCAGCCCAACGGCGATAAGCTGATTTCCTCACAACGCAACCTGGCAGGTTTTTACTACAACACGCAGCGTTATGAGGAAGCGCTCGAAGTAATGCAGGACTGTCTGCCCGCGGCGCGGCGTACCCTGGGGGCCGACCACCCGCAAACGCTGGGCGTGCTGTCGAACATTATCAGTATCCTCATCAAGCTCGAACGGTTTGACGACGCCGAATCGTACGCTGCCGATTCAGTCGCGCGCTGTCGTCGGGCGTACGGCGCCGATCACCAAGACACGGTCAATGCGTACCTGCAACACGCTTCCATCCTTGGCAAACTGGAGCGCCATGCCGAAGCGGTCGCGCCGGCGGCCACGGCGTACGAGGCCGTGATGCGCGCACGGCCGCCCGGCAACGCGCAGCGGGTAAACGCCTGCTTGATCTACGGCGGCAAGCTGGTCAGCGCCGGGCAATTCGAATCGGCTGAGAAGATTCTACAGGCCGTGTATGTAGAGTCCGCGGCCGAGCGCGGCGAGGGTGATCGGCTCACTGGAAAGTGCATTCCCACACTCTTCAAGCTGTACGCGAAGTGGTCAGAAGCTGAGCCGAACGAGCGCTACGAAACGGAACGCGAAAAGTGGCGCAGCGTGTGGAAGGCGTTCAAGGCCCTCAGAGACCGAGAAGCCGCGCCTGGCTGACATCACCGGTCGGGCTCGCCGCCGATCATCGCGGCGCATCGCGCGACAGGCCCGCACGCCCTTCCGGATCGTGCGAGCCCTGCAACCCACGCGTCGTTCATTACCGATCGCGCAACATCAACCGCCGGTGACCAACGCCACGAAGCAGTTGATATCGCCGACCGTAACCTGGCCGTCGTCGGAACAGTCTCCGTTCAGAATGTTGCAGCTCGGGAAGGCCGCTGCGTAGCCGGCCGGGTTGGTCAGCGCCAGCACGAACGGGTTGATATCCCCGACCGAGACGGCGCCGTCGCAGTTCATGTCGCCGAGGACCGTGACCGGGCAGCCGAACTCGTCCACGATCGTGCCGCCCGGCGTATTCGGGCACGCGTCTTGTGCGTCGCCGACGCCGTCATCGTCTGCGTCTGAAAGTCCCTGGAATTCGAACACACCGATGTCGAGATAGGTCACTGCCCCGGTCCCCGTGTCGAGCGTGCCAGCGTCGTCGTGTGTTCGCGGCTGACCGCCTACATCTTCAGGGCCGCCGCCGGCGCTGACGTAAGCGTCGTAATCCGCGGCATCGATGCCGAGTGACCCTTCGGCGAGCTCGACCGGCAGTGCAGGATTCACAAACGTCGGCAATCCATCGATGTTGTCGCCGATGGCGCCGGGATAGAGGCAACGAGATGTGCTGACCGCACCGCCAGTGGCCGTTGTAATGCCACCGATGAGAATCGAGTTGATCGCATTCACGCTTGCGCCATCCGCTGCGTGGATAGCGGCGTTCGATGCGTTGATGGTGCAGTTGACGAGTCGGGGCTGCCCAGTCTCGGCGACAACCTCTCGTGGTGCGACGGTGTCGACCGTGGCGCATTGCCGCATCATCGCGCTCTCACGGAGCCGGACGATCGCGTCCGTCGCGGTACATTCGACGAACCCGCAGCGATCGACAACAGTCGATCCACTTGCCACCAGTACGTTGGTGGAGTCGCACTGGAAAAAGAAGACCTGGCGAAGCGTCGGTGAGTTGCCGTCCGCCACTTCGATGGCGGGCCCACCGACGTTCAGGATGTCCACACCCTGGATGACGGACGTCGCTTCAAAGGCACCGCCGTCAATGAAGAAAACCGGGTCATTGTCGTCATCGCCGCCGTTGATGGACCGGTCGTTGCCGCCCAGGATCGTGACATTGACACCCGGCGTGAACGTGATGTTGTCCTCCCGGAAGGCACACTCGGCCAACTGAAGAACGTCGCCATCGTTGGCAGCGTCGAGGGCTGCCTGAATCGTCATATAGAACGTGTCTTGGGTCTGGTTGTGGACCCGCTGATTGTCGTCTACGAAGTCGCACACGTCGCAACCGTCCGGAACGCCGTCGGAATCGTGATCGAGACTGTCGTCGAAGCCGGGGCAGGCATCCAGGTCGTCACAGACGCCGTCACCGTCCGCGTCGCCCGTAGCATCGTCTCCCGTACAGACATCGCAGCCATCCGGTACGCCGTCGCCGTCTGCATCGAGGTTGTCATCGAAGCCCGGACAGGCATCGCAGCCGTCAGCCGCACCGTCGCCGTCCCCGTCGATGTTGTCGTCGAAGCCCGGGCAGGCGTCCAGGTCGTCACAGACGCCGTCTCCGTCCGCATCGCCCGTAGCATCGTCTCCCGTACAGACATCGCAGCCATCCGGTACGCCATCGCCGTCCATGTCGAGGTTGTCATCGAAGCCCGGGCAGGTATCGCAGCCGTCAGCCGCACCGTCGCCGTCCCCGTCGATGTTGTCGTCGAAGCCCGGGCAGGCATCACAGCCGTTGGCCACGCCATCGCCGTCCGTGTCGAGGTTGTCATCGAAGCCGGGGCAGGCATCGACCGCGTTGCAGACCCCATCGCCGTCGCTGTCTCCGTCGCCGGTGCAGGTGTTTTCCTCGTCGGCGCCCATGTCCACGGTTCCATCGATGATGCGATCATCGCCTTCGAAGTCCGTTGTCAGTCCGGCGTTCGTCGCTAGCGCATTATCGCCCTGGTCGATCGCCACGCTGTTGGGGGCGAGGTGGTAGTCGCCGGCCGTCGTCGGCGCCAGGGTCGAATCGACCGGGTTCACGAATACCGGGTCTGCGGTATCGATCGTCAGGTTTCCGCCGTTGTCGACGGTGCTGCCCGGGCCGGTGATGCCGGGCAGGCCATCCTGGATCCCGGTGAAGGCAAGATTGAGCGTACCTTCGTTGTCGATCTGCGAAATCGTGGTACCCCCGTTGCCCCACAGTAGACAGTTGTTCAGGGTGGAAACACTATTTGTACGGGTTTGCAGGCCCGCGCCCGTGGGACCGTGATTCCCTGCCACGGTGGTATTGACCATCGTGAGCGTTCCCAGGTTGTGAATGGCGGCGCGTCCGCCGTTGCCGGCAATGATCGTGTTGGTGATCGTGCATTGGGCGGCGGCCCGGTTGATATCGATGGCACCGCCTTCGAAGGTCGCCGAGTTCCCAACGAGGGTCGAGTTGCGGACGGTCAACTGGGAACCAAACCTGATTCCGATAGCACCGCCCATGCCACCGTTGTCGGCTCGGTTACCGGTCATCGTCACACCGTCGAGTGTTGCGGAGGCGCTGGCCAGCACCAACAGGATTCCTCCGCCGAGAGCGAGACCGTTATTGTTCGCGATCACGCTGTCGGTGACGGTCAACTGTCCGCTGTCCACCAATACCGCCCCACCTCCTCTTACAGCGATCGACACGCTGTTACCTACTTGACCGTTTTGTAACGTGACTTGATTGAGACGCAGGGTGCCCCCCCCTACATGCATCAGTCGGAAGAGTTCCGAGGTCTTTGCATCCCGCTCGATGACATGTCCCTGTCCCTCGATCACGATCGGACTCACGATGTCCGGCAGTCCGTTCGGGCCATTGGTGTCGTTGTCGACTGCCGTCAGCACAATGTCGGCATCGAGGAAGATCGTGTTCTCATCCGGCTGCGCATTGGCGCAGTTGATTGCATCGATCAGTGCCTGCGCGGTCCCGACGGTGACCGGGAACCCCGAACAGTCCGTGTCGCAGCCATCGGGCACGCCGTCACCGTCGATGTCGAGGCTGTCATCGAAGCCGGGGCAGGCATCCAGGTCGTTGCAGACACCGTCGCCGTCCGTGTCGCCGGTTGCGTCGTCACCCGTACAGACATCGCAACCATCGGCTACGCCGTCGCCGTCCGCGTCGATGTTGTCATCGAAGCCGGGGCATGCGTCGAGGTCGTTGCAGACGCCGTCGCCGTCCGTGTCGCCGGTGGCATCGTCGCCCGTGCAGACATCGCAGCCGTCCGCTACACCGTCGCCATCCGCGTCGATGTTGTCATCGAAGCCAGGGCATGCGTCGAGGTCGTTACAGACACCGTCGCCGTCCGTGTCGCCGGTGGCATCGTCGCCCGTGCAGACATCGCAGCCATCTGGCACGCCGTCGCCGTCCGCATCGAGGTTGTCATCGAAGCCGGGACAGGCATCCAGGTCGTTGCAGATACCATCGCCGTCCGTGTCGCCGGTGGCATCGTCGCCTGTACAGACATCGCAGCCATCCGGCACGCCGTCGCCGTCCGCGTCGAGGTTGTCATCGAAGCCGGGGCACTGGTCGCAGTCATCCGGATTGCCGTCGCCGTCCGCGTCGAAGTTGTCGTCGCCGCCGAGGCAGGCGTCACACGGGTCACCCACGCCGTCATTGTCCGCGTCCGTCTGGCTGGGGTTCGCGATGTCGGGGCAGTTGTCGAGGCCGTTACAGACGCCGTCCCCATCGTCGTCGAAGCAACGCCGGGCGCGGACGATACCGGTGCCCGTGTCGTATTCGACGAACCACGCCTCCCCTTCAGGGAAGAGCACCGTCTCGAACGTCCCTGAGATCGACTGTGCCGTCAGCACGACAAAGAACTGTCCCGGCGATGCCGTGAAGCCGTCGAGGTAGGCCAGGTCGAGCGTGCCGCCGAGCGCCGCGGCACCGTTGACGACGAGCTGGTCGTGCTCGGTGTCGGGCGTGAGTCCGCCGATGTCGATCGCCAGCGTCGCATCGGCGTCGAAGGCAACTTCGTCCAGCGTCAGCGATGCGATCGGATCGGTGTCGTCCGTACTTCCGGGAGCGACCGTGCCGCCGCGCACGTCGATGCGGGCGATCGCTGACCCCGCGCCGGCCAGCGCGCCGCCGATGTTAACGTCGGACACGCCGGTCAAACCGAGCCCGTTAGTGGTGTTAATCTCGACGTTCGCATTCTGGAGCGCGTTCATGTTCCCAACGACCACACGGCCGTCGTCGATGATCGCGCGGCCGGTGAAGAACGGGTTGGCATTGGTCAGCGTCCAGGTGCCGTTGCGGACCTTCCGGAAGCTGCCAGAGCCCGTGAGCTCGCCAGCAAAAGTTGACGATCGGTTCAGTAGTCCGATCGTGAGCGCAACGCCGTCGTCGGGGTCGGTGAGCCGGACTTCGCCGCCTGCATCGCTGAGAATGCGACCGGCGCTGAGCGTCCCCTTGTTGATGTGTACCAGGGCGCTGTTGATGTCGGCCGTTCCGCCGTTGGGCGCGGGAGAGTTGAGCGTTACGCTTCCGGCGCCGGTTCCGTCGCCGATGACTAGCTCGCTGCCGGCTGCCACCTGGAGCGCTCCCGAGAGATCCGGGCCGATCAATTGGCAGTTGCCGGTCAGTTGCAGTTCGCCGCGTTGAACAATGACGTTTTCGACGTTCGTGATCGCGCCGCTGATCGGCTGCACGGCCTCGCCGTCCATGATGAGCCGCGCTCCCTGCGCGACCTCGCCGGTAATATCCCCCGAATAGACAGGAGTCGGCGATGTCGTCCAACCGCCGACGGTGAGCGTGCTGCCGCCGAGGGCCAGGTCGCCGATACCGGCGAGACCGACCACACGGGCGTCAAGGCCGTTGAGGTCCAGGGCGTCGTCGACGCTGATGGTCAAATCGGCGTTCTGGAGCGCGTTGCCATTCCCCAGCGTAAGCGGGCCCGTATCGGCAATCCTGAGATGCCCTGAGTACGTATTCGCGGAATTGAACGTAACGGGACCGAGCAGCCGGATGTTCCCCGACCCGGCCAGCACGCCGTCGACGCGCAGGCTTCCATTCCGGAACGCGTTCCAGCTATCATCCGCCACCTGCTCCACAACCAAGTCGCTGTCGAAATGAACCTGCCGATCCGCTATCTGCAATAGCCCGTGCAGGCGCACAGTCCCGTTGAAAATACGAAAGGATTCGTCGAAGAACGTCATTTGTCCGACGTCGCGCGTCCGGCCGTTCACGTCGACGTTAAAACGGTTTGCAGTGTCGTTGAACTGCACGAAATGGCTCGGCGAATCGGGAACGTCACCTGCGCCCGGTTGCTGGCCCCAGTTGGCCGAATTCCGCCAGTTGTTGTTGTTGTCACCCTGCCAGAAGAATTGGACAGTCCCGCCGACCGCATTGCCGACGACCAGCAGCACGATGAGACCGGTAATCATCCACGCGGCGCGTGTGGAATGCGAACGGCGCGTCATAGGGAAACCTCCTCCGCGGCATCGTAGGTTGCGCACCCCGGGCCGGCCCACGATGGATAGAACTGTCCTCTCTGCTCTCATAATGGGCCACGAGAAAGCCGATGCTGGTGTGACATCAAGCGAGAAAAATCGCACCGTATGGCACCCGCCGGTAAGAAAAACCGCTTCCAGCCGCGCGAGCGCTCCCCAGAGACGGAGATCCGGAGACTCCGGCGGAAGCAAACATCGTATAATAGGTACTTATGGCCGAGCTCCCCGAACAGGCTGGCGCCGCTGATCCGACATCCTCCGCAACACTGCTGCTCGAAAAGTTATCGGATGGTGACTCATCGGCGGCGGATGCGCTGTTGCCGTTGGTCTACGAGCAGCTTCGGTCGCTTGCGTCGGCGTTCTTTCGCAACCAGCCGGCGAGTCACACGTTGCAGCCGACGGCGATTGTGCACGAAGCGTACCTGAAGCTCATTCGTGGCGATGGCGAATGGCGCGGTCGCGAGCACTTCTGCGCCGTTGCGGCCACTGCGATGCGTCAGATTCTGATTGACCATGCGCGTGCCAAGCGAACGGCGAAGCGCGACGCCGAGCGGGTTCAACCGACGTTCGAGAGCCTCGCGACGCCGTCGGGCAGCGCGATCGACCTCGTCGTGCTCGACGATGCACTGACGCGCCTGGCGGCGCTGGACGCGCGTTTGGCGCGGATCGTCGAGTTACGATTCTTCGGCGGCTACACGATGGAGGAGGTCGCGCGGCATCTGAACGTGACTCGCCGAACTGCGCAACGCGACTGGCGGTGGGTTCGTGCCTGGCTGAACCGCGAACTCGTCGGGGATCTTGCGTAATGACGCCTGCTGAGCGTTTTCAGCGACTGCGTGAAATCTTCATGCAGGCGTGCGAGCTGCCGTCAGCCGAACGCGATAGATTCCTTTCCGATACCTGCGGCGATGACAATGCGTTACGGCAGGAGATCGAACGACTGCTTGCACACGACGCGCGCGAGTCCAACGTTGTCGATGCCGCCGTGCAGGGCCAGGTCGCCGACGAATTGGCCGCTGACCTCGCGGCGGATCCGGAGCCGGAATTGACTCCGGAACGCATCGGGAGTTATCGCGTCGTCCGCGTCGTCGGTCGCGGGGGCATGGGCACGGTCTACCAGGCGGAACAAGAGAATCCGCAACGCCGCGTTGCGTTGAAAATGGTCCGGCCGGGTCTCGGTCGGGCACCGATGCTCAAACGACTGCAGCGCGAAGCGCAGCTGCTCGGACGTTTGCAGCATCCCGGCATCGCGCAGGTGTACGAAGCCGGATTCGCGACGATCGATCGCGGACGTCATCCCTACTTCGCGATGGAGTATATCGACGGGCTGCCGCTGACGGCGTTCGCCGAGCGGCTGCAACTATGCACGCGGGCGCGCCTCGAACTCGTGGCGCGCGCCTGCGACGCGGCGCACTACGCTCACGAACGCGGCATCATTCACCGTGACCTAAAACCCGGCAACATCCTCGTGATCAATCGGGATGACGCCCACGAACAGGCGCAGGAATGCGGCGCGTCGGCGAAGTGCGGTGAAGGCTTCAAGTGTGCCGGACAACCAAAGATCGTCGACTTCGGCGTTGCGCGGGCGATGGACACCGACATGGCAACGGTCAGCCTGCAAACCGACGTCGGGCACCTTGTCGGCACACTGTCATACATGAGCCCGGAGCAGATCGCGGGCAATCCGGCCGATCTGGATCGGCGCTGCGACATCTACGCGCTGGGGGTCATCCTGCACGAATTGTTGGCCGGTCGGCCCCCGCACGAAGTCAGCTCGCGCACGATCCCGGAGGCTGCGCGGATCATCCGCGACGAAGAGCCTTCGCGGCTGGGCTCGATCAACAACGTGTATCGCGGCGACATCGAGACGATCGTCGGCAAGGCGTTGGACAAGGACCCCGCCCGGCGATATCAGACCGCGGCGCGGATGGCCGCAGACATTCGGCGTTTCCTGCACCATCAGCCGATCGAAGCTCGACCCGCCGGAGCAATCTATCGGCTAGGGAAGTTCGCGCGGCGCAACCGCGTGCTTGCGGGCGGCGTCGCAACCACGTTCGTCGCGCTCGTCATCGGCTTGCTGAGCACGACCTGGCTCGCCATGCGCGAATCGCGCGCCCACCAGGAAGCCGACCGCGCACTGTATCGCGCCGGCCTTGCCGTCGCGGGCGCCGCCCTGCGAGAAGGGGATGTGGTCACTGCGAAGCAGCATCTGGCCGCTGTCCCGGAAGCGCTGCGCGGCTGGGAATGGTCGTACTACCACGCTCAACTCGATCAAAGCACGATTTCTCTGAAGTTCGCTCAGCATGACAATCCGAGCCCCAGCATACAAATGCGCGGTGTCGCACATGTATGGTTCAGCGAAGACGACCAGCGAGTCCACGTCGCTCGTCGCTGCTTGGTGGACAACCGCGTCGAGGTCGGCACCTGGGATGTCGCGTCGGGTCGGCGAGTACACGAGTGGCATGTCGCGGGTGCATTTCGAATGGCGCCACTGCTCGACAGAACGACGTTGATCGTGCAGGCGACGGATTTGCCACAGCTCTACGACGCCACTCATGGCGTAGCCGATCGGGCGCTCGACGTACCCCTGATGCGGGGCCCGCGCGGACACATTCACTCGCTATTGCCCGCCCCCACTCTGAGTTGGGAGCCGTCGCCACAACTCGAACTACTTGGGAAGGATGCCAGTTTCGTCGTGTTCAGCCCCGACTTTCGTCACGTCTGCAGTGCGTCGCGCTTCACGGACGTACGCCTGTTTTCGTTGGATGCAGGCGGCGCCGAAATCGCAGTTCCTCCGCATCCCGAGGGGATCGGCGATGCCATCTTCAGCAGCGACGGGCGCTATCTGTTCACTGCGGGAAACGATCGACGACTGGCATGCTTCGATCTGCAAGAAGCGGGTCTGATGGTCTGGGAGCAGCCCGAATCGCATGACGACGCCGTTCTCGCTGCCGCGCTGAGTCCAGACGGACGCACGCTGGTCACCGGCGGGCAAGATCGCGTCGTGCGCGTCTGGGACGCACAAACGGGCACAGCGCAGGGTAAGCTCCTGGGGCACCGCGATCCGATCTTCGCGTTGGCGTTCTGTTCTAACGGTTCACGCGTCGCCAGCTTTTCCGATAACGACCTTCGCTTATGGAACATCGACGTCGCGCGCGACCTGACCATCATGCGCGGCCACACGGGATTCGTACGTACAATGGCCATGAGTCCCGATGGGTCGCTGCTCGCCTCCGGCGGCGCAGAGTTGCGCATTTGGGACGTGGCAAGGGCAAAGCTCGTGCTCGAGAAGACGCACGACGACGACACCTGGTATCAACACCTTAGCTTTTCACCGGACGGCCGCCGATTGCTGGTCAATCGTGAGATCAGAACGCAGGGTACTCGGCGCGGCGAAGCGCTGATGATAGATGCCCGCAACGGCCGAACCGTCGAATCATTGTCAGCCCGGGTGTACCAGGGCCGGGTGGCGTCGAGCCCTGCCGGCAACCGGCTCATTATCGGCTCGAGCGCGCACGCCTACCAGTTACTTGATGGGGATACGCTGACACCGATCTCGGAATTGGGAGACCCTCGGATCTTCCGCTTCGATCGCTCAGGCCGTCGTCTGGCGTACGCGACCAAAACGGAACTGCTCGTCTGCGATGCCGACGATGGAAGAATCATCCGGAGCTGGCCACAAGAGTACGCCAGCAGCATTTGTTTCTTGCGCGACGGCGCTTGGCTCGCAAGTGCGTCGGCAAAAGGAACCGTCAAACTCTTCGACGTTGCGTCCGGCCGCCTACAGGGAACACTGACCGGGCACGCTGGCAAGGTCACTTGCATGACCGAGCTTGCCAGCCACGGCAGACTCATCACCGGGTCCGATGATCGCACCATTCGACTCTGGGACATCAATCGATTTGAAGAGGTTTGCGTGCTACGCGGACATGCGGATCGCATCTGGGATCTGACCGTCACGCCCGACGAACGCACCATCTTTTCCGCGAGCGGCGACTATACGATTCGCCGGTGGGACACGCGGCCGACGCGCGACATTATGGGAGCGCGTGGGCAGTGACGGACCCCGATTCGGAACAGCGCCCGCG
>JANQNU010000058.1 GCA_028279405.1 Phycisphaerae bacterium | reverse complement strand
CCGCAATCGAAGCGTTGAACGCCGCCAACGCCTGGGACCTCGGCGGCAACGCGGGCACCGACCCCAGTGCCAACTTCATCGGCACCACCGACAACCAGGCGCTCGAAGTCCGCGTGAACGATGTACGTCATCTGCGCATCGAGCCCGCCGGTTCACTGGCGGGACTCGGCCCTGCCGGCGGCAACGTCATCGCTGGTTATGCGACCAACGCAGCACTCGCAGGCGTGCGCGGCGCGACCATCGGCGGCGGCGGCGGAACGGTGCACTTCTCCCCCAATCTTGTGTTCGACGCGTTTGGGACAATCGGCGGCGGCCAGGGCAACACCATCGGTGCAGACGATGGAAATCTCCAGTCATCGCTTGGCGCCACCATCGCCGGCGGCGGCTTCAACACGGCATCGGGCCTTGCTTCCGCGATCGGCGGCGGCAGCACCAATCAGGCTGCTGGGCGCGAGTCGGTGGTTGCCGGCGGCCTCAACAACTCAGCGAGCGCCGATCATGCGTCCGTGGGCGGCGGACTCGGGAACCAAGCCAGTGGCAGTCTTGCCACGGTACCCGGCGGCTCCGACAACGTCGCTTCGGGGACGGCCAGCTTCGCCGCCGGCCGCAAAGCAAGCGCGTTACACGACGGCACCTTCGTCTGGTCGGATACCCCTGTCGGCCCTGAGCCGAGTTTCGCTTCAACCGCTGCCGATCAGTTCCTGATCCGCGCCCGCGGCGGCGTCGGCATCGGCACCAACACGCCACAGACCGCACTCGACGTCAGCGGAACGGTCACCGCAACTCAATTTGTCGGTGACGGATCCGGACTGACGGGTCTCCCGCCGGCAACCACCGTGGACTTGCGAAACATCGCCTTGCTTCGCTGGGACCGTCTGGTGCAGACGAACTATGCCGTTCAACACAACCCCTTTGCGCTGGCCTTCGACGGCGCTCACATTTGGGTCCCATGCCGGAACGCGAGCAGCGTCATGAAACTACGCGCTTCGGATGGCGCCACGCTTGGAACGTATCCCGTGGGCCCTGCGCCCGTGGGTGTCGTATTCGATGGGGCCAACGTCTGGATATCCAACAGTTTCGGGAACAACGTTACCAAGCTGCGCACTTCGGACGGTGCGAATCTAGGCACTTTTGCCGTCGGCTCAAGTCCCGAGGGAATGGCGTTCGACGGAACGCACGTCTGGGTCGCCAATCGAGACAGTGACAACATCACCAAACTGCGGGCGTCGGATGGCGCCAATCTCGGAACGTTCCCGGCCGACGACGATCCGATTGCGGTGGCCTTTGACGGTGTGAGCATCTGGGTCGCGGCGCTGCGAGGCGGCACGCTGACCAAGCTGCAACCGTCCGACGGAAGCGTGCTGGACACCTTAAGGACCGGTAGTGACTTGTGCGGCGTCGCATTCGACGGAGCGAATGTATGGGTCTCGAACTACGCCGCCGCAAGCGTTACGAAATTCCGGCCTTCGGATGGTTCCATTCTGGGTACATACCCCGTCGGCGCTGGGCCGTGTGGCATGGCGTTCGATGGCGAGCATATGTGGGTGACCAACACCGGTTCCAACAACGTGACGAAGTTGCGGGCCAGCGATGGGAGCTTGCTCGGGACCTATTCGACAGGATCCTACCCGCAAGCAGCAGCCTTCGACGGTAACCATATCTGGATTGCAAACCAGGGAAGCAGCACCGTCACACGAATCGGCGTTGATTAAGGCTTGTGCAACTCTCGAGTGGCACCGCGGCAGTCGAGCGCACGGCTGGCTGCTTCCAACGCCGACCTCGCCGACCGCGTGGTCAGGTTGGAGGCCATAGTTCAGCGGATGGCCGTGAAGTAGCCGCGCTACGCCAACCACCACTCGTGCATTGACCGCCCCGAACGCGCATCGCCGTTCGGGGCTTCTACTTTGCGACCTGATTTGTCCTTTTCAGGGATCCCATGCGCCGATCCGCCCCACTGTCGTTTACCCCTTTGAAGCACGATCCACGATGACAGTGCGATCACGACCCGGACTCTACTGAGAATCGCAACCGGGCAACGACTCGAAGCCGCTCTGAGAAAGGAAAATGATCCATGTGCGTGCACCCGAACGTCCGATTTGTCTGCCAGCTGGCACTGGCACTGCTGGCCGCCGCAACCACGTCGGCCCAAACGCCGCTTGGCAGCGGCTTCACTTATCAAGGTCGGCTCGATTCAGAAGGTACGCCGGTCAATGACACAGCCGACTTCGACTTCAGGCTCTGGGACGCCGCCATCGGCGGAAACCAGATCGGCGCGACACTGACCGCCAACAACGTGAACGTGGTCGACGGCCTGTTCACCGTCGAGCTCGACTTCGGCGTGATGGCCTTCAACGGCGACACCCGCTGGCTCGAGATTGCCGTCGCCAACCCGGCAGGCGGCCCGTTCGCCATCCTCACGCCGCGTCAGCCGCTAACCGGGACACCGTATGCACACACCGCGAACAGCGCGTTATCCGTCGCCGGCATCGACGGCCACTCGCTCGACTCCGCCGACGGAGCGCCTGCCGACGCCGTGTTTGTCGACAACGCCGGCAAGGTCGGCATCGGAACCAATACGCCGCAGATGTCGCTCGAGGTCACGACACCCTCGCTGTACGGAAAACCTGCGATCGGCGGAACTGATGGGATCAACCGCGCCTACCTCCACGTCTCTCCCGATCCAGCCATGATCTGGCACAGCGGCGGACAGCTGCGTTTCGGGAGTGAAACGGCGTTTGGAGCCGGCTTTACCGAGCTCATGCGCATCACGTCTTCCGGAAACGTCGGTATCGGCACCCCGACGCCAACGCACGGGTTGGAGGTCGTCGACGGCGATATGCTGATCGACACCACAAGGCCCTTCACCGGCTCTACCCTGACCATTGGGGGCAGGAAAATCAACGGCGGTCCCGTGGCCGGTCCCTTCGCCGCGCTCCAGTTCCAGAACGTCGACGACAACAACTCGGCGACCCAGTATGTCGGGGCGGCGATCGGTGCACGCAACCGTCAAGACGCCGGAACAATCGGCACCGACGATGGCGAACTGGTCTTCTCCACCGCCAGCAACTTGACACTCGAAGAGCGCATGGTGATCACGAACATCGGCCAGATCGGCATCGGTACGGCGATCCCCAACCTCGGTGGCGTCAACCGCGCCGGTATCGAGATTGAAGGGAATGTGCCCGCCATCACGCTCGATGATACAACGGGCCTCCATACGGACGACTTCCGAATCTCCAACAGGGGCAGTTTGGTCGCGTTCGAAGATGCGACGGACAACGTGCCCATCATGCTGCTCGACCTGGTGGCAAACCCTGGATTTGTCGCGATCGGGAATCAGCCACCGCTCGCCAAGCTGCACGTCGGCGGCACGGCCGGCGTCGACGGCATCATGTTCCCCGACGGTACGCTCCAAACGACGGCGCTCGTCACCGACGGCTCGGGACTTAACTTCCCGAACGGCACACGCATCAACCGAACGGCCATCATCGATCAAACACAGGAATCTGCCCAAGGCGCCATTGCCGCCATCGACACGTTTCAATCGTTCACGCCCGGCGTAAGCGGCGCGCTCGCTTCGTTCGCCGTGCGCTTGGACGCCGCCACGACAACCACATCGGGCACGGTGACCATCTACGAGGGTGAGGGGACAGCGGGAGCCATTCTCTCGCAATCAACGGTCACCTACCCGCCTGGCATAACCCAGTGGTTCACGTTCCCGATTGCTGGAGGCCCGCACCTGCAGAGCGGCATGCGCTACACGATCCGCTTTTCTAACAATAACGGTGACCTCCGCTTGGCGGCCGGTGGTGGCGACCCATATCCCAACGGCCAATCGAACTTTTTGGTTGGTGGCGTTCCCGTCGACTTGGCGTTTCGAACGTTCATGCGTGCGGGCGGAATTCTCGGCGTCGGTCGAGATGCGGCGATCAATTCATTCGAAGTCGAGGGCAACGCCTCGAAGTCGGTCGCCGGCGACTGGCTGGCCAACTCCGATCGGCGAATCAAGACCAACATCGAAACCGTCGCCAATGCGCTCGACATGCTCGATCGCGTCCGGCTCGTCAGCTTCGAGTACACCGACGACTACCAGGCCACGCACGCCGGCGTCGGCGACGGCCGCTACCTGAACGTCATCGCCCAGGAATTCGCCGAGGTCTTCCCGGATCACGTCAAAGGTTCCGGCGAGCGACTCCCCGACGGCTCGGAGATACTCCAGGTCGACACCTATCCGCTCACCATCTACTCCGCAGCCGCGATCCAGGAGCTGCGCGCGGATACCAATCGACGCATCGCCGAGAAGGACGCCGAGATCGCAACGCTGACCGAACGACTCGCACGACTCGAAACCACCATCAAACAACTCACGGGAAAGTAAGCACCAACATAGGCGGGTCCCGGTCATCGACCGGGCTGCCTCAAATGGAAGGACACTTGCAATGTTGCTCAGACGAACGATATGGACGGCCGCGACAATCGCTGCCGTATGGTTGGCACCGGCGCAAGGGGAGGCGCTGGCGCAGAACTTCGATCTCTCGTGGTACACGATCGACGGCGGCGGCGGCACCAGCACCGGCAACGGGCTCACCGTCACCGGCACGATCGGCCAGCCCGACGCCGGCGTCATGACCGGTGGCGGCCTCATGGTCCAGGGCGGCTTCTGGCCCGGCCGACAATTCGTCGGACCGCCCGCAGACAGTGATAAGGACGGAATTCCGGACGACAGCGACAACTGCCCGACCGTCCCCAACCCCGACCAGGCCGACAGCGACAACGACGGCGTCGGCGACGCTTGCGAGTCACCGCCCGTCCCCGGTGACCTCGACAACGACCGCGACGTTGACCTGAACGACTACAACGCGTTCCTCGCCGCTTATGGCAGCGCGCTGGGCGATGCGAACTACGACCCCAACGCCGACTACGACGGCGACGACTTCATTGGAATGACCGACTTCGGCATCTGGTACGGCCACTACCTGGCGTTCGCGAACAGCTGACGCGCCACGATCGACGCCTTGAACGAACGGGAGTGCGGGCTTCGGGCCCGCTCGGAGCACGCACCGGGCCTCAGCCCTGGGAAGTCCGCACTCTCGACCTTGTTGATTGACCATACGACTCTTGAAACACGCTACTTGAAGGAAGCTCATCATGAAACGCTACACGGTTCTCTTCGGCCTCGCGCTCGCAACCATCACGCTTGTTAACGATACGGCCCGCGCCGCCATTTCCGTCTCGATCGAGCCGAGCTACACGCTCGTCAACGTCGGAGAGACCTTCACAGTCGACATCCTTGCCGACATCACCAGCATCGACGCAATCGTCGGCTGGGGCATGGACCTCTCGTTCGACTCGCTGATCCTGAGCCACAACCCGCTGACGAACGTCCTGATCGGACCGAGCTTCAGCGCGGCGCCAACACTCGACGGCGACGGTCTGGCCGGGTTGCTCCCGTTCTCGCCGCCCCCGATCACGGGTGTGAGCGGAAACGACGTGCTCTTGGCAACGATGACATTCCAAGCAACACAAACCGGAACAACCGCGCTCGCCGGCGGCTTCACTCTCAGCGACCTCACCGAGGGATTCGTGCAACTCGGCGGCGGTCAGGTCGACGTCGCCTTCAATGGCGGACTGGTCCAGGTCATCCCCGCACCGACCGCGGCCGTACTCGGTCTCATCGGCCTGGCCGCCGTCGCAACCACGCGCCGACGCACCATCTAGTCCGTTGAGTCGTGTGTCTCACAGTAGTAAAGAACGCCCCGAAAGGAGCTCGTCATGTGGGCCAAATACAAAGTTCCGATTGCCTGCGGACTGACCGCCCTGCTTATGGTCATCGCTTCGGCATTCGACTAGCCAACCCTACGCCGAACCGCTGCCCGGCGATCTGAGTCGCAGCGGAGCACACTCGAACGGTTTTTCTCGGCCATGACTTGATTTGGCCTGCCACGTGCGAAGCGATCGGCGCCCAGGAGCACCAGTCGCAACGCACGTTGGCGGCAGGCCGACGCGGAACGTGCGCGCCATTCATGGCCCGCAACACAACCAATGTCTCGTTTCAAGCCGACGCGGAAGCGCGGCGCGCGGTCCCGGCAACCCAGACCGTCGCGCCAACAGGTGTTCCGTATCGGCACATCAGGCCGCGATCGTGTGGCGGCCATCGACCCAATGGAAAGGACCCGACAATGTACACGACCTCGTTTCCACGCACCCAATACGAACGTCCAACGTCGCTACGACGTTCGGTGCGGTTCGTCACGCTCACAACCCTCCTGCTCGGCGCCATGCTGCTCGGCGGCTGTCCGGTCGATCCGCAACTCGTGGAAGACGCAGCGCCGGCCGTGAGTGCCCCCGATGCCCCGCTCTCGGACGGGCTCCGTCCCAAGGACGGACCGCTTCAAATCCAGCAAATCACGCCCACCGTCGGAACCACCGACGGCGATACCATCGCCCTCATCCGCGGCGAAGGGTTCGTCCCGGGCATGACCGTGCGATTCGGCGACGACGAAGCGAAGGACGTCACCTTCGTCAGTGACCGGATGCTCACGGCGCTCGTCCCGCCGCATGCCGCCGGCGCGGTCGACGTCGAACTGACCCGCCGTTCCAACGGCGGCGACTTCTCGGTCGGAATGCCGGACGCCTTTCGGTTCATGGCCATCCCGCCGGACGACGGCACGGACACCGACGGCGACGGCCGTACCGACGTTGAAGAGCGGATCTTAGGATACCGGCTCAAGGTAGATTTCTACGGCCTCGGACTCGACGCGGATCACCTCATCGCCTTCAACACCAACAGCGATCCGCTGGATCCGGACACCGACGATGACGGCCTCAACGACAACGAGGAATTCCTCGCCAAAAGCAACCCGCGCGACAAGGACACCGACGGCGACGGCCTCTGGGACGGCGAAGAACGCAAACGCTGGCTCACCAGTCCGATCAGCATCGACTCCGATGGTGACGCGCGCATAGCGGACCCGTCCACCGGCCGCAGCACGATCCCGCCAATCTCCGCGCTCTTTGACGGCGAGGAACTCTTCACACCGGCCCAGTTGGCGATGAACCCGGCCAATCGCGGCGAAATCAAGCTCAACGCCACCTCGCCGACCCTCCGCGACACGGACGGCGACAGCGTCAGCGACCGCGACGAACTCGACACACCGGTGCGAACGCCGCTGCTCGCGGACATGCCGCAACTCGCGTTCGAAATCGTCGACAATGTCGATGTCCGTCTCGACGTCCAGTACGCCGAGCAACAGGGTCGAACCACGTCGTTCGCTACGTCTTTCACGACCGGCGAATCGAGTTCCGTCAGCGGCTCGCAAGGCGAAACCGTTTCGGAGAGCGTCAAGGCCGGTGGCTCGATCGGCATCAGCGAAGACGGCCTGCAGCTCGGCTTCTCCGCCGAAGTCACCGCCGGCTACGAACGCAGCTGGGAAACCACGACTTCGTCAGCCGTCGAATCCGCGCAAACGCTGGAGCGCGTCGAACAGAACGCCCGCACGCTAACCGAAACAGCTTCCACCGGTTCGATCACGGCGGGAATCAAAGTCACCAACCTGGGCAACATCACCGTCCAGGTGGTCGATCTCGCGTATACCGTCCGACAGTGGATCGCGGACAACGCGCTCACGCCCGCTGCCGGCGCAACCGGCGCCTATCGCGCCTTTGCGGCCTTGGCACCGAACATCGGACCAGGCCTGACGCTCGCCCCCGGCGGCAACTCGGGCGTCCTGCTGGCGACCGATACCGGTCTCAACGGCGACCGGGTCAGAGCGTTGCTGGCACGACCGGACGCATTGCAGATCGAATCGGCCGTTTTTGAACTCGTCAACGACCAGGGCATCAACTTCGCCTTCATCGATGAAGTCACACAGGCGCAGACCGCGCGCGTCAGCATCGACTTCGGCGACGGCCGACTCGAAGAGTACCGCGTCGCCACAAACGTCGATCGTGGTCCGGACAGCTCGCTGCGCGGTATCACGATGGCCCGCGTCATGGATCTGACGGTCGGCGCCGGCAACTGGGAAGCGCAGTCGATCGCGCCGCCGTGCAACGCCGCGAACAACCCGAACCTGATCACCAACGGCGAGTTCGAAAGCCCGCCGGCGCCCGGTCTCCCGACCGGTTGGCAGATTCGGGCTACACCGCCCGGGTCCTTTCCGCCGCTCATCCAAACCGATGCGACCATCGACGGCACCCCGGACGATCAGATCCTGATCATGGAAATCGGCGATACTGCGCCAGTGGCGGCCGCGGGAATTTATCAACAGCTCCCACCAACCCCGGCCACATCGTTCGACTACTCGTTCCAGCTCTTCGCCTTGGACGAATGGCCCGCCCCCGGACCGCGATTCGAGGTCCGACTGTGGCGCGGCGAGCCGCAGAACAACGGTCAGATCATCGATCAGTTCAGCTTCACTTGTGATGATTGTTCGACATTCACGTACACCGGAACCCTGAACGGGGGACAGCCTAGCGCCACACCGTACTACTTCGAACTGGTCATGAACCCGTTCCCAGGCATCCGCACCCTGGTCGGTATCGACAGCGTCTCCGTCGTACCCCAGGGCACCGGCACGACCGACCCCGTAGCACTGACCCGCGTGCGCGATCTGTCCACCGACTTCGACGCGACGCCCCAGTTCTGGTCCGTCCGCTACAGCGCGACCAAGCCCGACAACGGCCTCCCGTTTGGTACTACAACGCTCAAGGCTGGCGAAAGCGTCCTGATCACCTACTTGAAGGACGCCGACGGCGATGGCCTCTACGCCCCGCAGGAGCAGGCGTTCGGTTCGTCGGATGCGCTAGTCGATACTGACGGCGACGGTCTGACGGACGCTGAGGAAGTGGCGGCAACCTACCGTATCCCGCCAGACTGCACCGAGTCCAACGGCGGCTGGAACGTCAACATCACCCGGACCCGCCTGAACGACGGCGGCGGCTACCCGACCTCGTTCCGCGCCTACTCCAACCCGGCGCTCGCCGACTCCGACGGCGACGGCCTCAGCGACGCCGCCGAACGAGCTGCACCGAGCACCGATCCGCTCAGCCGCGATACAGACCGCGACGGACTGCCCGACAACGTCGACCCGCGACCGACGCAACAGTCCCGGCTGGTCTACGTGAACGCTTCCGCACCAGCCGGCGGAAACGGTGAATCCTGGGCAACGGCCTACAACAGCCTCAATGATGCCCTGAACTTCGCCGCCGTCTCCGCGAACGACGTCGGTGAAATCTGGGTCGCAATCGGCAACTACACACTGAGCAACCGGCAATTCCCCAACGGCGTCGCGATGTTCGGCGGTTTCGCCGGCACGGAAACCCGCCTCGGACAGCGTACGGCGAGCGCGCTCACCAACGAAACCGTCATCATCGGCGTAGCAGGCTCGCCAATCTTCGCCGAAACGCGCAACAACATCACCGCGCGACTCGACGGATTCACGCTGCAAGGATCGAACAATCGCGCGATCCGCATCAGCAGCGGCGGATCCAGTATCACGCTCGCCAACTGCCTGTTCATCGACCACACCGCGATCCCGGACGGCGCCAATCCCTTCTCCGGGGGCGCGGGAGGCGCCATCCGTATCAACGGCGACGGCATCAACAACAACCCTAAGCTGACCATCGATGACTGCCTCTTCCGTAACAACCGGATCACGACGAGCCAAAGTGCGCGGACGTGGGGCCGAGGCGGCGCGCTCTACGCCATTTCAGCAAACCTCATCGTTCGCCGAACGACCTTCACCAACAACCGGGTCGTGAACACCCTCGGCTCTCAGAGCGGCGACGGCCAAGTCTACCACAGTCTGGGAGGTGCCATCTCACTCGACCTGGGTACGCAGGCAACGTTTGAAGACTGCCAGTTCCGCGCAAACGAGATCACGCAGCCTCCCATTAACCCAGGCGTCCTGTTCTTCAGTACGCGACACCAGGGCGGTGCCATTTCAATGGAGCTCGGTTGCACGGCAAACTTCCGCAACTGCCTGTTCGAACGGAATCAAGCCGATGATGGCGGCGAGGTGTTTCCTGATGTCTGGACCGAACTCCGCACCGGCGGCGCAGTGACGGTCGGCGAAACCAGCCAGGCCAACTTCGAGAACTGCGTGTTCCAGCGCAACCGCGGCGGAACGTTCGGCGGCGCACTCCATGTCGGCACAACCGGCCAGGCGCGGGTCATCAATTGCACCTTCCATAAGAACGAGGCGTACCCCGTGGGCAATCCGAACGTCGCGGGTGGAAGAGTCCAGGCGAACCTGCTCTACAGCCACATCGCAGTCGGCGGCGCCATCGGCTCGTCCGGCGATACATTCGTCGCCAACTCCGCGTTCTGGGATAATACGGCCGTACCCGAAGTCCGTGTCGGCCCGTTCCAGCAGCCCGCCCCGCAGGGGTCCGTGTTTCACCGCTGGGGGCTCGAAGTGCAGGTGGCGACGCGACCGAACATCGTCGTCAGCAACAACAGCCCCAACCCCATCGCGAGAGCGGCCGGCTCGTTGACGTTGGACCATTGCGCGATCAACACGCTCGCAGAGGCGGTAACGGTGACAGACGATCCCGGCGACGAACTGCTGCGGGCGACCGTGACGCTCGCCAACAGCAACATCGCACCGCAGACACCGGACTTCGTCAGCCTGACCAACGGCAACCTGCGGCTGCTCGCCAGCTCGCCGTTGATCGACGCCGGCGACGCGGTCGTGGACGCCGACCTGATCCGGCCCGGCTTCCAGTTGCTGTCGCCGCGGGACCTCGCGAACGCCACCCGAATCGTCGACGGAAACGGCGACGCCGAGGCGCGCGTCGATATCGGCGCCTACGAGTTCCAGCCGCCGACGAGTTCGTCCAACTAAGCACGCGGTAACGCGACCGCTTCGCCCGGTGCTGACCGGCGACCACCAGCCGCACGTCAGCGCAGCGCCCGGGTCAAAACGGCCCGGGCGCGGGGCAACGGTAGCGTTGCCGAATGGGACACGGCTCGCGCGCAGCATTGGACCCGCTGTCGGCCGCGTGCGTGTGTGACTTCTTCCTCTCCCTCCTCATCCGCTCGTGGGTTGGCGGATGCACTGGGCGGCCCCACTTCGTCGGGAAGTGGGCCGTCCCACGTGTTTCAAGCGCGACCGCACTCACTCCCAGCGCTGAAGCGAGCCGCCTCGTTGCCCACGGTTGGCGGAGTGCAGGGCCTCCCGATGCCAGCACTCAGCTCCATCCATCCTTGACGGCCCAGTACGCGTTGTAGAGTACGTACCAGTCTCCGGTGATTCGCCGCGCGTCCAGGAGATCGAAGGGCCGTTCATTCCGCCTCGGATTCATGTCACGAATATGGTCCGGCCGATTGGGCATCCGTGCAAAGCCCCATTGCCCAGGCGGTTTGACGCCCTCATACGTGTATAGGATCACAGCCCCATCCTCGGGAACGAAAACAGTGGACACCTCGAACACACCCGCAGTAGCCGGCGCCAATCCCTTGGCTCCTGCCCCGAGCGTCAGCGCCCGATCCGCGAGTTCTTCCAACTCAGTCTGGCTTATCGCGAAGGCGAGCCGCATCGGCCAGCGCTCCCGTGCGGCGATCGTCGCCGCGCTCAAAATGACCCCGAGCAACAGCCACGCCGGCGTCTGCGAACGAAGCCGACGCAGATAGGCCCGGTGCCCAAACTGCTCCGCTGCCAGATAGCGCACACCTAACTGCGCCAATCGTGCGATTACGACCGCGGCGCAGGCGTTCGTCCATCCGTGGTACCATGTCGCCATCATGGCGCACTGTGGCGGATGCAATGCCCAGAGATGCCAAAGAAGCCACGGCACGGCGGGCAGGACGATCGGCCAGACCGGAGCCGCAATCAGAAAACGTGTGACCGGATCAATCGGCCGACCCGTCGCGTTGAACGTGTCGACATCCTCGAGATCGAAGGACTGCTGACACTCGGGACACCGCTGCTCGTCAAGCCCCGTCAACGCGTAGTTGCAACGCCCACACAGTGCCGCTTCGTGACACATCACCCACCCTCTGCCAGTCCTTCACCCGGATGCGCCACGTACCGGCGATCGGCCCGGCGTGTCCCTGGCCCCCCTTACCCCGCGCTCTCGCGCACGCCCTTATGGTACGCGCGCGCCGCCTCCTTCACGAACCGTCTGAACGCCGGCGTGTCGATCTCCTGCTTGTCGAAGGCATAGACCACGATCGCATCGAATCCGTCGCGCCGCTTGCGAACGTCCACGCGCCGCCAGTTCCCGTACTGCTGGATGTCGTCGCGGTCATCCAGCGTCCGCAGTCCGAGCTGTTCGTCCAGCTTGCGCGCATTGAACGTGCCCGGCGGCGCTCGGAAATACAGCTCCAACAGCCACTCGCCACCGGTCAAGGCATGCAGAAACCAGGTCGATGCCCCCGGCGAAGTGACCTCGATGCTAGCACGCTCGCCCCAGTGGGTCGGCGCGAACAGACTCTCGTCCCCGGCACTGCCTGTCTGGCCCCCGCCGTTCGCTCGCTTGCCACCGGTACGCTGTCTGTCGACATTCGCCGACCGCTTGTCATCCTGACGCCCGGCTCTTCTCTTCGGACGCAGCGCGCGGCCGGTTTCCTCGACCAGTTCGATCACGTACTCCAATGCCGCCGATTCCCAGTTCGTTGGCTTGCCATCGCGACTGGTACGCTTCTCCAGGTGCCACTTGCGACCATCGACCTGCCACGGCATCAGCGTATCCTTGCCGATCTCGCCAAAACCACGCTTCTCGGCAGCAATAATCCGTTCGGCGTGCTCCTTCGGGTCATACAACGCGCGCTCCGCCCGCGGATCCCGTTCGAGCGTCGGCTGCAATGCGACAGCGGTATGAGAAGTGCGCGCGCCACCCCCCGTCGACGAACCAGCACCCGCGCGCGGATCAGCGTGGAACAGCGGCCCCCCGGCCCGCTCGATCGCCGACCCGTCGACCAGTTCTTCCGGGGTTCCCAACGCGACGAGGTGACCGCCGGCGGCACCGGCCTCCGGACCCAGGTCAATCAGCCAGTCCGCGCTCTTGATCACGTCCAGGTTGTGTTCCACCACCAGCACCGTGTTACCCAGGTCGACGAGCCGGTGCACGATCCGGAGCAGCTTGTTGACGTCCTCGAAGTGCAGCCCGGTCGTCGGCTCATCAAGAATGTAGAGCGTCTGCCCAGTGTCCGGCTTGCCGAGTTCGGCTGCCAGCTTGACCCGCTGCGCCTCACCGCCGGAAAGCGTCGGTGCCGGCTGTCCAAGGTGCACGTAGTCGAGGCCGACGTCGGCCAACGTCTGGAGCATTCGGCGAACCTTCGGCACGTTCTCGAACAACTCCAACGCGTCCGCGACGCTCATCTCCAGCACGTCGGCAATCGAGCGCCCCTTGAAGCGCACATCGAGCGTCTCCGGGTTGTAACGTTTACCCTTGCACGTTTCACACTCCATCCACACATCGGGCATGAAGTGCATCTCGATCCGCTTCTGGCCATACCCTTCACAGTCCTCACACCGCCCGCCGCTACGATTGAAGCTGAAACGGTTGGCGTTGTACCCGTGCACCTTGCTCTCGGGCAGCTTGGTGAACAGCGTGCGGATATGGTCGAAGACGCCGGTATAGGTCGCCGGATTGCTCGACGGCGTATTGCCGATCGGCGACTGATCCACGTTGATCACCTTGTCGATGTGATACGCACCCGTGACCATCTCGTGCGCACCGACCGTCAGGTCACGATTCTTGAGCAGTCGCGTGGCCAGCGCCGGCCATAGGATGTCGTTCACCAGCGAACTCTTGCCGGAGCCGGACACACCGGTAACACACGTGAACCGACCGATCGGGATCGGCACGTGGCAGTCCTTCAGATTGTGCTGCCGCGCCGCGTGCACGACCAGCCAGTCGGTCGACGGCAACATGACATTCGTCGCCGCACGTTCGGCCGCGTGCGCTTCCAGCTTTTTGAGCTTCGCCCGCGCGCCTTTGCCCTTCGGCCGCCGCTTGCGCCGCTTGCCCTCGTCCGGCCCGGCGCGCAACGCGATCTCGATCGAGTCCAGATCGATCGGCCGCCGATTGGAAGGAACGGGAATGAACCGCGTACTCCGCAGGTACGCCTCGGTCAGGGACTGCACTTCGGCCGTATCATCCACAGGCGCCGCGCTCGAAACGCGTCGCTTGCGCACATCTGCCGCCCGGCGCTTCCGCTCGCTGCGCGGCTCGGCGAGCGCGCTAGGCGCCGCGTCGGCGACGATTGCCCCACCGAGCCGGCCCGCCCGCGGGCCAAAGTCCAGCAGCCGATCGGCGGACTGAATAACGTCCCGGTCATGCTCCACCACCAGCAGTGTGTTGCCCAGCGTGCGCAGCTTGTCGAGCGCCTGGATCAGCCGGCCGTTGTCGCGCGGGTGCAATCCGATCGTCGGTTCATCGAGGACATAGAGTACGCCGGACAGGCCACTACCGATCTGGCTCGCGAGTCGGATCCGCTGCGCTTCACCCCCCGAAAGCGTCGGCGCCGCACGATGCAGAGAAAGGTATTCGAGCCCGACATCGAGGAGGAATCGCAAGCGGTTGCGAATCTCGAGCAGCAACTCGCCGGCGATGCGTTTCTGCCGCGCATCGAGCCGCAAAGTATCGAAGAACTTCGCGGTTGCGCCCAAGGGCTGATCGCATACCGCGCCGATGGTCATGCCCCCCATCCGCACCGCCGCCGCATCGGGGCGGATACGACCGCCATGACAGGTCGCACAGGGGATCTCGGTGATCGTCGCCTGGAACGAATGCCGCAGGGTCCAGCTATTGCGCATCGCCGCGTCGATCGTCGGAAACAGGCCGCGCCAGCGCGCCCGTACCTCCGGAAACGAATCGATGACCAACGGCACGTTAGTGCCGAACAGCAGCGCCCGGCGCTGCTCGGCAGTCCACTCGCGCAACGGCGCGTCGGGCCGGACACCGATCGAATCACAAAAGGCAGTCAACAGCGAGCGCAACGGCTCGGTCAACGACCCCTCCGTCAGCCCGGCCAGCGCACCGGCAAAGATCGACTTGCCGGGATGCCGAAGGATAGTGGACTCCGGCGCCCCCCGTTGAAATCCCAGCCCCTCGCAGGTTTCGCACCAGCCTAGTCGGCTGTTGAAACTGAACTGGTGGGGTCCCAGTTCTTCGTAGCTCGCACGACATTGCCGGCAAGCCAACCGCTGGGAAAACAGAATCTCCTGCTCGGGCCGCGACTCGACCCGCGCCGTCCCCGGCGAGCCCGCAGATTCCGCCGCGCCCCCACCCGCCCCGTCTTCGGCTACGACCGGCTCATCCTCATGAACGGTTTCCACGGCTTCGACCAGCAGGGTCATCAGCCCGTTGCCCATCGCCAGCGCGTGCTCGACGCTCTCGGCAATCCGGCCGCGGGCCTTGCGCCGGACGATCGTCCGATCGACCACAACCTCGACCGAATGCCGTCGGCGGGCATCGAGCGTCGTTGCGTCGGCCGCGCGCTGAATCGTGCCGTCAATCCGCACCCGCAGGTAGCCGGATGCGTGCAGCCGTTGGAACATCGCCGCGTACGTCTCACCATCGCCGAGCCGCAGCGGTGCGAGCAGCGAGATCGGCGTCCCCTCCTCGAATTCGAACACGCGATCGACGATCTCGTCGACCGTCTGCGTGCCGACCGGAACATCACACTTCGGGCAGTAAGGCGTCCCGACCCGCGCCCAGAGAACCCGCATGTAGTCGTAAATTTCGGTGATCGTACCCACGGTCGATCGCGGACTCTTGCTGGCCGCTTTCTGCTCGATGCAAATCGCCGGCGAGAGCCCCGTCACGTGCTCGACCCGCGGCTTCGACAGCTGCCCCAAAAACTGCCGCGCATAGGCTGAGAGCGACTCGACGTAACGCCGATAGCCCTCGGTAAAGACGGTGTCGATCGCGAAGCTGGTCTTGCCCGATCCGGAAACTCCGGTGCAAACGGTCATCCGGTTGCGCGGAAACGAAACCGTCAGATCCTTGAGGTTGTGCTGCTGCGCCCCCACCACCGTCACCTGGTCCGCGTCACCGTCGAAGACCGCCGGCGTCGAATTCGATCGGCGCCGAGCGGCTTTACGCCCACCGGTGCGCCGAGAATCGGTGCGCGCACGCGCGAACAGCACCCGCAGCGCCTCCCCGGTATGAGACCCCGTCGCCTCCGCTACCTCCTCCGGCGTACCGTGCGCGACAATCTGACCGCCGCCTTCGCCACCCTCCGGCCCGAGGTCGATCACCCAATCCGCCGTCTTGATCACATCGAGGTTATGCTCAATGACCACAACCGTGTTGCCCGCATCGACGAATCCGTGCAACACCGCCAGCAACCGCCGAATATCGGCAAAGTGCAATCCCGTTGTCGGCTCGTCGAGGATATAAATCGTCCGCCCGGTCGACTGACGGACCAGTTCCCGCGCCAGCTTGATCCGCTGCGCCTCGCCACCCGACAGCGTAGGACTCGGTTGACCGATCTTCAGGTAGTCCAGCCCGACGTCGTGCAGCGTCTGCAACATTCGACGAATCCGCGGCACGTTCTCGAAATGCTCCAGCGCCTCCTGAACGTCCATCTCGAGCACGTCCGCGATCGACTTGCCCTTGTATTGAATCTGCAACGTCTCGCGCGCAAACCGATGCCCCTCGCAGATCGGACACGTCACCCAGACATCCGCAAGAAAGTCCATCTCGATCCGGTTGGCACCGTTACCCTCACACGCCTCACAGCGCCCACCGCCGCGCATCGCCGGCACGTTGAAGCTGAAGCGACCCGGCTTGTACCCCCGCAGCTTCGCATCAGGCAACCGCGTGAAGAGCGTCCGGATCTCGTCGAAAACCTTGATGTACGTCCCCGGATTGCTCCGCGGCGTACGGCCGATCGCCGACTGATCGATCGCGATCACCTTGTCCAACGCCTCGATGCCCTCGATCCCCGAGTGCCGACCTGGCGTCGCGGTCGTCGCACCATTGAGATCACGCGCGAGCGCCTCGTGAAGGATGCGATTCACGAGTGAGCTCTTCCCGGACCCGGAAACACCCGTCACACACGTGAACCGCGCCAGCGGAAAATGCGCGTCGACACATTGAAGGTTGTTCTCCGACGCCGACCGCACGGTCAACCAGGAAACATCGCCGGCATGTCGTGCGCCATTAGCCGCCGGTTCAGGCGCGCGCTTCGGCCCACGAGCCTGCGCAGCGCGCGAAACGGTCTTGGACTTGCTCGATGATTGCCGCGATCGGCGTGGCGTCACGGCGGAAGAAGCGTTGCGCGCCATTGCGTTCGTCGATCCGCTGACCGGCACCACTTCGGGACAGTGGTGCGAGAGGTACCCATTCGCCCGACCCGAACCGGGATTGTAGGCGCGGAACACCCGCTATGCTACGGCCCGATCCGCTGGCCCCGATAGCCCGCCCACCAGTGCTTCGAAGGCTCATCATGTCGGGAAGGTTCGTGCAGTGCGGTCAACACAACGAGCCGCGAGCACGAACGAGCGGTCAATCACCAAACCGCTGACTTGCCAAGAATGCGCCTATACCACGGCAAGACGCACCTACGCCACGGCGAGAATGCACTTACACCACGGCGAGAATGCACCTACACCACGGGTGGGGCGGGCGTCTCGCCGCCATTTGCGCGGTCACGCACCTTGATCGAATTGCAGCGAGAGTGCGTTTCCCTTACAGTGCCTCGCGGGTATTACGGCGGTTTTGCGGAGAAATCATGGGAACGGTTGCGGGCATGCTCGCGGAGCGGGCGCAGAGGCTGCGTTACGAGGATCTGAGCGACAAGACGCGGCGCGAAGTGAAACGAAGAATCCTGGATTCAATCGGCTGCGCTCTCGGCGCTTGGCAAAGTCGACCCGGGCGGATCACGCGCAAGACAGCCAAGGCCGTCTCGATGACAGACGGCGCCAGCCTACTGGGATCGGGCCATCGTACGACACCGGACCTCGCAACCTTCAGCAACGGCGCACTGGTCCGATATCTCGACTTCAATGATACATACCTTAGTCTGGAGCCCGCGCATCCGAGCGACAACATCCCAGCGGCCCTGGCCGTCGGTCAGGTCGTGGGTGCGTCGCCGCGGGATATCATCACGTCGATCGCGCTGGGATATGAGGTCCAATGTCGGGCCTGTGACGGCGCGTCCTTGCGCGCCCACGGCTGGGACCACGTGTACTACGGAGCGCTGGCCTCGGCGTTGCTGTCCGCGAAACTCTATGGTCTGTCGGCCGAGCAGATGGTTCACACGTTGGGACTCGCAGGCGTGTGCAACTTTGCGACCCGCCAGACCAGAACGGGCCAGATTTCCGACTGGAAGGCGTGCGCGTTCTCGAACGCGGCCCGCAACGGCGTCTTCGCGGCAGGCTTGGCGCGCGACGGCCTGACCGGCCCCAACGAGATCTTCGAGGGTCCCAAGGGACTCTTCAAGATGGTCACGGGACCGTTCACGTTCGCGTGGGCCGAGGGTGGCGACGACTGGATGATCAACCGCACGTACATCAAGTTCTGGCCCGCAGAGTACCATTCGCAATCTGCGATCGACGCGGCGTTGCAGCTTCGCCCGGAAATTGGCGGTGTTGAAAAGATCGAAAGCATTCTGATTGAGAGCTTCGAGGCTGCCGTGAGCATCATCGGTAGCGAGCCCGAAAAGTGGCGGCCGACCAGCCGTGAGACCGCGGACCACAGCATGGGCTATTGCGTGGTGCTGGCGCTGCGCGACGGTGACGTGACCCGCGCCTCGTTCAGCGACGAGAACATCCGCGACGCCGGTGTGCTGGCGTTGCTCGACAAGATCAAGATCGTCGAAACGGACGCGTGCAATGCGGGGTATCCCGAGGGTATTCCGAACAACTTGATCATCAAGACAACCGACGGCCGCACGTTGAGCAAGCGGGTCGACTTCCCGCGTGGCCATGCGGGCAATCCGATGACGGACGATGAGGTAATCAGCAAGTTCCGCAAGCTATCCGACGGCGTGGTCAGCGAGGCGACGGCCCAGCGGATCATCGATCAGTCGCTTTCCTTCGACGAACTGAAGGACCCGGCGGAACTGCTCACGTTCGAGACGCTGGGCTGAGACCCGTGTTCGAGCGTTCCCCGAGACGCTGATCGGCGACGGCCGGTCCGCACCGCTCCGCCGAGCCTGTCGGCGGACGCATACAATTGGTCAGGGCGTCCGGTCCTCGACCGGTGATTTCACGTTCAGGGATGACAGGGTGAGACGATGGCGGATAGTGCGAAGCTGACCTACCAGGACAAAACGGTCGAGCTACCCGTGGTGGTCGGCTCCGAAAATGAGGTCGGTGTGGACGTCTCCAAGCTCCGCGCGCAGACCGGCATCATCACGCTCGATGACGGATACGGGAACACCGGGTCCTGTCTGAGCGGCATCACATACATCGACGGCGAGAAGGGGATCTTGCGTTATCGCGGCTATCCGATCGAGCAGCTCGCGGAGAAGTCGTCGTTTGTCGAGGTGTCTTACTTGCTGATTTTTGGCGAGTTGCCCAACGCCGATCAGCTCCAGGAGTTTCGGGAACACCTGACGCAGCACCAGTTCATCCACGAGTCGATGCGTCATCATTTCGAGGGATTCCCCCCGACGGCGCATCCGATGGCGATCCTCTCGGCGATGATCAACGCGGCGAGCTGTTTTCAGCCGCAGCTCATGAAATTCGAGGATGACGCCTCGTTCGCGGACTCGGTCGCACGGCTGATGAGCAAGGTACGTACGATTTCCGCGGCCAGTTACAAGCAATCGATCGGGCAAGCGATCATGTATCCGCGGTTCGATCTGCGATACACGTCCAACTTTTTGTACATGATGTACGGTCGACCGAACCTGGACTACGAGCCGGACGAGGATGTCGTACGGGCGCTCGATCAGATCCTGATTCTGCACGCCGACCATGAGCAAAACTGTTCTACGTCTACTGTGCGAATGGTCGGCTCCAGCCAGGCGAACCTGTGGGCCTCGGTCGCCGCGGGGGTCTGCGCGCTATGGGGGCCGCTGCACGGCGGCGCCAATCAGGCTGTAATCGAGATGCTGACGGAGATCAGCGCGTCCGGCGAGTCCTGCGAGTCGTTCGTGCGAAGGGTCAAGGACGATCCCGACACCCGGCTGATGGGATTCGGCCATCGTGTGTACAAGAGTTTCGATCCTCGCGCGAAGATTCTCAAGGCCGCCTGCGACAAGGTTCTCGACAAGCTCGGTGTCCAGGACCCCCTGCTCGACATCGCGATCAAGCTTGAGGAGACCGCGCTCAAGGACGAGTACTTCGTCGCGCGCAATCTCTATCCGAACGTCGACTTTTACAGCGGAATCATCATGCGGGCCATCGGCATCCCGCTGAACATGTTCACCGTGCTCTTTGCGATCGGTCGCATCCCGGGCTGGATTGCGAACTGGCGCGAAGTGCATCTCAATCCCAAGGCACGGATCTACCGCCCGCGGCAGATCTACACGGGAGAGACGGCCCGCGACTACGTTCCGGTACAGCAGCGCCAGGGTTGAAAGCGCGGGGTCGCATACCGGGTTTCCACCGTACGGGCCACTGGCACGTCGGCCCGTTCGATTGCTGAAGCCGGTCCTTTCCATCTAGCGCGCAGCGCACGATCGCCCCGCAACGATCGCGGCCGGTTCGGACAGGGGCTGGGTGGTTTCGTGGAAGCGGAAGTGAGGACGCAATGAACGAGCAATCTCCCGGTCGCCGATTGCGCGACCTGATGGCCGATCACACGGTCGCCCTGCCCGGTGCAACGAACGCGCTGTCGGCGCGGCTGATCGAGCGAATGGGTTTCGAAGGCATGTACCTTTCTGGTGCCGTGCTGGCAAACTCGGTGGTCGGGGTACCGGATGTTGGCCTGTCGACCCTCACCGAGGCGGCGGCACACGCGACGCGATGTGCTGCGGTTACGACGATTCCGATCATCTCCGACGCGGATACTGGTTTCGGCGCGGGAGCTGACAACGTCGCCCGCACGGTCCAGGAATTCCAACGTGCCGGCTTGGCCGGACTACACATCGAGGATCAGGAGTTTCCCAAGCGGTGCGGCCATCTCGCGGGTAAGACGCTGGTCTCGGTCGAGGAGTTCAGTGCCCGCGTACAGGCCGCCGCCACCGCGCGAACTGACCCGGATTTTCTGATCATCGCCCGGACTGACGCGCGTGGCGTGACGTCGTACGACGACGCGGTCGCGCGTGCGCAGGCCTATCTGGATGCCGGGGCGGATGCGATCTTCCCGGAGGCGTTGCAGGACCGTGCGGAATTCGCACGATTCGCGCAGGACATCCGTGCGCCGCTGTTGGCGAACATGACCGAATTTGGCCGAACGCCGTATTTCAGTGTGGATGAATTCGCGGCACTGGGCTACAAGCTCGTCATCTTCCCCGTTACACTGCAACGCGTCGCGATGAAGGCGATGGAACGAGCGTTGATCGAGCTTCGCAGCCAGGGAACGCAGCGTGCGATCCTCGATGACATGCAAACCCGCCAGGAACTCTACGATTTGTTGGGCTACGGCGTCGAGGCGCCGTCGGGAGACAAGCCATGAGCAGCACCGCCGAGGAACTCTATCGTCCGGGACTGGAAGGAATCATTGCCGGCGAAACGTCCGTCTCGACCGTCGAGCAGGACGATTTGGCCTACCGTGGGTATACGATCGAGGACCTTTCCAAGCACGCGTCGTTCGAGGAAGTCGCGTATCTGCTGCTCTACGACGACCTCCCCACGCAATCCCAGCTTGACGGCTTCGTGGCCCAGATCAACGCCCACCGCGAGCTTCCGGGGCCGGTTGTCGACACGCTCCGCGCGATTCCGCAGAACGTCAACGGCATGGACATGCTTCGGACCGCGGTTTCGATGCTCGGGCATTTCGACCCGATCGCCGGCGAGGGCCACGACCAGGATGTCGAACGTGCGATTCACGTGCTCGCTGCGGTCCCGACCATGATCGCGACGCGGCTGCGGCTCGGCGCGGGCCAGGATCCCGTTTCGCCGAAGCCCGGCCTTTCGCACGCCGGCCAGTTCCTGTATCAGGCGTTCGGTAGCGAACCCACGGCGCTGCACGAAAAAGTGCTCGACCTCACCCTGACGCTCTACGCCGAGCACGAGTACAACGCGTCGGCGTTTGCCGCCCGCGTGTGTACCAGCACGCTCAGCGACTTCTATTCGGCGATCGTCAGTGGGATCGGAACGCTCAAAGGCCCGCTCCACGGCGGTGCCAACGAGGCCGCGATGGAGATGATCAGTCGATTCGGCTCCGGCCCCGAGGCAGAGGCCTGGGCGCACCACGCGATCGCGAACAAAGAGAAGATCATGGGCTTCGGCCATCGCGTCTACAAGAACGGCGACCACCGCGCCCGCATCCTCGAACCCTACACGCGCCAGCTCGGAGAGGCCAAGGGCGAGCAGTTTCGCGTGGATGTCTACGACGCCATCAAGGACACCATGTGGAACGAGAAGAAGATCTACCCCAACGTCGACTACCCCTGCGGCCTGGCGTACTTCTTCATGGACCTGCCGATCGACGTGTACACCCCGCTCTTCGTGGCCTCCCGGGTCACCGGCTGGGCCGCCCACATTATCGAGCAGCGCTCGAACAACCGGCTCATTCGGCCCCGCAGTCGTTACGTCGGACCGGCCATCCGTCCGTACAAGCCGGTGTCCGAGCGGTAGACACAACCGTCAGCATCTCGTGGGCTGCCCGTCAATAGTCGCGGGCACGCCCTCGTCCGCCGCAGGCAACGACGCCTTTAATCCCCTCAGACCTCGTTCGGATCTGGCACAAGAATTGCTCTGTTCCTTGTGAAGCGCACCTGCGCGAACCCCGGCGTGTCCGTCGCGACCAGCGGGGCTCGGTCGCTGGGGAGCGCGGACAGCGCTGACTCTCCACCAGCGGCTGATGACTGAACGCCCGTGCGGCCGGTTGAACGGGTCTCGTAATGAGGGATGTTGCCGGAAAGCGGCGGGCGCGAGCGCCGACCTCGCGATCCATCCCAACTGCGAGGTGGCCCTCACCGGGCGCGCCCTGTGTTCTCCCTCCTCCTCCAAACAGGGCGCGCCTCCCCTCCTTGCATGATGTTTCAAACGTGCCCTCGCGGCTCACCCGTCGAGCGGACCCACCCCGTCGGCGCGAAAGCGCTGCGGGTCGGTCGCCGATCGGCCCACATTTTCAGCCTGGCGCCGCTCCGGACCACGTGGCGCGAGCCCGCCGTTACCGTCCAACGGGAGTCGCTCCTCGACCGCCGGCCCCGGCGTCTCTGCCAACGCCGCCAACACCCGGCCGGGCTGCCCACCACTCTGAAACAACCAGGTAACCATCAGCGCAAAGACGAGCCCGATCGCCGTACCCGTCAACAAGCCCCGCGTCGGTCGATGCATCTCGGCCGCGGGCCCCGAATGGGTCGCCACGACGACAACTGCCGACGCTGGTCGCTCCGGCAGCACCACGGTCGAGAGCGCCCGCCCAGAAGCGACGCGCGCCGTTGCACCGCCCTGCGGCGATACGACCGGACACATGACACTCTTAGCGGACGCAGGAGCAGCCGGCAGGACTGGGCCCGAGCGACGGGATACCGCGCATTCCGGCTCGCTGTCACCCTCCGGCGCCGCATCACGCTGCGCAGCGCGTGTCTCTGGTTCAGGACCCTGCGCGGCAGACGCCGCCGGTCGCGGTGGCGCAGCGGGTGGTTTACGCACCAGGCGTGGCCCCGGGATCGGCGCCGGCACCGATGTTCGCGATGCGCTTCGACGGCGTTGGACAGCAGGAGTGGCGTGCACCACCGGCCCCCGCGCCATCTCCGCCCCCGACCGCCCGTGCTGCTCGAGGATCCGTGCAATCAGGTCCGCATCACAAGCTTTGCACGGGCGCCACTCGCCACCGGGCGTCTCCTGCAAGATCGCTACCGATGAGACTGGACCGCCGGCGCGCGCCGCCTCCAACACCGCTTCCGCGATACGTCCCTGTGCTCGTCGAAATGATGCGTACTCGCCGTGAACCCGTTCAACCCCGTCCGCACCAACCAATAGGCGGAACCGCTGCCCGGGTGAGGATATCGTCTGCATGAAACCGTCTTTCGATCTGCTCGAAACCCGCCGTATATCTACAGAAGGTCAGAACAAAGGACCCGCCACGCAACAGATCCGCCGACGGCAGCCGACGAAAACGCAACGGAATCATCAAGACCGTTCAGAGCGCCAAGCATAACAACCGTATGCGCGATGACAACCGCACCACTGACGCGATCAGTCAATTCTCACGCCGGTCGCGCCCAGCATATCCGCGGCACGCCCACGAGCAAGCGCTCGCGAGACCCGCCTGCATCACCCCTGCCGACGCTGCTGCCACGGGCCGGTGATGGCCAATGTGAAACCGGGCCCCTGCAAGTTGACGAACAACGTCGTACCGTCCGGCGAAAACGTTGCACCAGCGAACTCGGATTCGCTCAAAGCGTTCCGGGCAATCTTGTAGATCCGGCCCTCAGCCGTAATCCCGACGAGGTACTGCTCGCCGCGCCCGTCTTCGCAAACGACCAGATCACCCCAGGGCGCTACGGTCAGGTTGTCAGCGTTATCAATCAGTGCCGGCTCGTTCGGTTCCAGGAACAACTCGAGCTGTCCCGGTTTGTTCCGCTCATCACGCGTGCCCTCGTCAGGACTGGGAACATAGCGCCAAATCTGCCCGCGCTCGATATGCCCGCCGTTGGTACACGCGAAATAAACCGCATCGTTGCCGTACCACATCCCCTCCCCACGCGCGAATCGCGCCGCCCCACGCCCGTACCCGCGCAACCGCAAGTCATCGCTCGGCGAATCGATCTCGTCCAGGTCGAGCCACTCCACCGCGAACGCCTGGCCCACGGGAACTTTCGGCACCTGCGTGCTCAGCTTGGCCCAGTTGCGCGTGTCGCACGGCTTGCGATCGCGCAGCGCCAGCGCCTGCAACCGCCCACCCTTCCGGAGATTGCCCGGCACGTCCGGCAAAAATCGGTAAATCAGCCCGTCGGCGAGATCCTCCGTCTGATAGACCGCGCCCGAACGCGGGTCAATCGCGATCGCCTCGCGCCGAAAACGCCCCATCGCCTTCAACGGCACCGGATCGACCACCTGCCCGTCGGCTACCGCCGGAACCTCGAACGCATAGCCGTGACTCTCGCGATACAGTTCGCCGGGCCGGTCCGTGTTCTCCTCACACGAAATCCACGAGTTCCACGGCGTCGGCCCGCCGGCACAGTTGTATTGCGTCCCGGCCAGACTGAGATAATGCCGCTCCAGTTTCTGCGTCTTGGTGTCGAACACGAGAGTCGTCGTCCCGCCTAGACACGGCATGCCCTTGCGACCGCGGTCGTAGAGCTTCTCGCGCGGAAATTGACGGACCTTCTCGTTCTTGCGCCCGAACGGGCCCATTTCGACCCACGCCGACAACAACTCGTGGTTGCGGACCAGAATCGTCTTGCCACGCGGCCCCGGAAACGCTCCCATCCCGTCATGCTTGCCCGGAACCAGAAAACCATCATCCATCCGCTCGCCGACGGTCGAGAAGATCGTGTACGAAAATCCCGCCGGCAAATCGATCACACGCTGCGGGTCCGGCTGCAACGCGCCCAACCCCTGTGACGTCCACTGCGCAAAGTCGGAACGGAACGGAATCTCCGCCAGCAGCCGCTTCAGACCGTGAAATCCAACAGTCACGGCGAGACCGGCCTTCAAGAATGAACGTCGCGAGGCTGTCATGATACCTGCTCCTATGCACTGCAAACCAAACATGTATCGTAACACATGATCGTTAACAGTGGGCTCGCAGGCCATGAGCGCCCCGTAAACGCGGTGCGCAAACGTGTTTCACGTGAAACGCCGTCGGCCATGGTGCCCCATCCCTTCCAGGGATGGAGGACTGACCAACCGTTCCATTTCCGTCCCCCACCACACGCTAGGGTGGGGCACTGTCCGCCGTGACAACCGAACCTCCGAGCCGTAGGGTGCGTCCCTTCGATTACACGAGCCCCGAGCGCAAGCGAGGGGACCACGGACACCTCCCGGTGGTGTCCGGATCGCCTGTCACCGCGGCTGAGCCCCCAGCGGATCCGTGGTATGATTGATCGAGTGGTCGCTTGGCGCCCAACGCAGACAAGTCGCAATCACGAATCAGGTGAGGTATCCCGATGCGTTTGAGCATATTGACGGTTTTCGCGGTCGGCTCGCTGGTCACCGGCGCGCCGGCATCCGCGGATCAGCCGGCATCGAAACCGCCGACGGCGCCGACAGCCGATACGCCGGAAGCACCGGCCGACGTTTCGGGTGGGCCGGTCGACGCGCCACAGCGGAGCGCGTCCGCGCGCAAGTTGATCGAGCGCGCCGTCGAGCAGTTGCTCACAATGCAGGAGCCCGACGGTGACTGGCCGTACGAAGGGGTCTACCGCGTCCGCGGACGGATACCGGTCGGCTATCGCGTCGGCGGGACGGCACTGGTGATCGAGGCCCTGCTGCACTCCGGCGTGCGTCATGAACGGATCGACAAAGCCATCGATCGCGGCCTCGCGTTCATGTTGAAGGCCCTTGATGAACCGCTGATGCAGCCCAGCAAGGACGACACCTACGACGTTCGCGTATGGGGGCATTGCTACGCGTTGAGCACTTTCTGCCAGCTGATGGCCGACCAGCGCGCCGGCGCCCATGCCGACGCGCTTCGCCAGTGGATCCCGAAACTCGTCGACGCGCTCGTGCACGAAGAGCTGCCGAAAGGCGGATGGAACTACGCGACTCGTCGCCGACATGCATCCTTCGTTACCGCTCCCGTGGTGCAAGCACTGCTCTACGCGCAGGCCCAGGGGATGACGATTCCGCTCGAGGTCTTGGAACGGGCCCGCAAGGTACTGACGCGCAGCCGACTCGAGAACGGCGCGTTTGCGTACAGTGGTGTCGCGCGTGGCAAACGTGACGGCCGACGACCGCGGGCGCTGCTGCCCGGTTCGGTAGCACGGTCGGCGGTTTGTGACGCAACGTTACAGTTGCTTGGCGAACGCCGATCCGAGCAGGTCCACGATTCGGTCGAAGCATTCTTTCGGCATTGGGACGAACTGGAAAAACGTCGAAAGAAGACGGGCACGCACAAGCCGCCGTACGGCATCGCGCCATACTACTTCTACTACGGGCATCGGTACGCGGCCCAGGCGATCGAGTTTTTGCCGGACAAGCAGCGGACGACGTTCCGTGGGCGAATGCTCGAGACGTTGTTGCGGACGCGTGATCCGGACGACACGTGGAACGACCGGGTCTTTCCGCGCTCGCGCAACTTCGGTACCGCGATGGCCGTCCTCGTCCTGCTCGGCGAGCAAACGCCGCGGCCGTCGGCGCTCCGCGAGGATCCGTCATGAGCGACTATTACGAGCCGAGCGACCTGAAGCGCTTCCGCGAGATCGCGGAGAACGCCACGGAGTTGGGCGGGAAGTTCTTCGACTACTACGGCGCGGTTCTCTCCGAGGGCGCGCTGACGGAGCGCGAGAAGGCGCTGATCGCGCTGGCGGTCGCGCACGCCGAGCAGTGTCCGTACTGCATCGACGCGTTCACGCGGACCTGTCTGGAGAAGGGATCGAATCTCGATCAAATGACGGAAGCGGTCCACGTCGCGGCCGCGATCAAGGGCGGGGCGGCGCTGGTACATGGTGTACAAATGCGCAAGGTGGCTGCTAAACTCTCGATGTGAGCCGTCTCGACGACCAGCGGAATCAGCCTTCGACCGGGCCCTCCTCGGTGTCGCCTCGGACCCCCGCATGACCAAGAGCCTTTCGTATCGACATCACCCGCTTTCGGTAGTCGCGGATCAGCGTGCGCTGCTGGCGCACGGAGATGTGCCGCGTTTTGAGGATCGCCTTCAGCAAGCGGGCATCGAGGCGTTGACCCGCAAGACGTTGCGGATCATGCAGATCAATGTCGGCAAGCTGTGCAACCAGACCTGCCGGCACTGCCACGTCGACGCCGGCCCGGATCGGCGCGAGATCATGAGTTGGGAGACGATGACCTCATGCCTCGCGGCACTCGAGCGCAGTGAGATCGAGATCGTCGACATCACCGGCGGCGCCCCCGAGATGAACCCGCACTTCCGAGAGCTGGTCGAGCACGTCCGGGCGCTCGGCCGCCACGTGATCGACCGTTGCAATCTAACGATATTGACCTTGCCGGCCTACGCCGACATGGTCGCGTTCCTCGCCCGACACGAGGTCGAGATCGTCGCATCCCTGCCCTACTACCTTGGGGAACGCACCGATGCGCAGCGCGGAACCGGCGTGTTCGACCGTTCGATCGACGCGTTGCGGATGCTCAACGCAGCCGGGTACGGACAGCCCGACAGCCGCCTCCAGCTCAGCCTGGTCTACAACCCGACGGGCGCGTTTCTGCCTCCGGCGCAGGAGGCCGTCGAAGCCGACTATCGGCGCGAACTCGCGCGACGCTTCGGCATCATCTTCAACCGGCTCTACTGCATCACGAACCTGCCCATCAATCGCTTTCTCGAGTACCTGATCGAGAGCGGAAACTATGACGACTATATGCAACGGCTGCACGATGCGTTCAATCCGGCGGCCGCGCACGGCGTGATGTGTCGCGACACGATCTCGATCGGCTGGGATGGCGCGCTCTACGACTGCGACTTCAATCAGATGCTCGACCTCAGGTGCAACCACGGCGGCCCGCAACACATTCGCGACTTCAACGCCGAGGCCCTCGATGGCGCGGCGATCGCCCTCGGCCAGCACTGCTACGGCTGCACGGCAGGTGCTGGCAGCAGTTGCGGCGGCGCCGTTACCTAACCCTAGCGACTTGATCAAACGCACGTTCCCAACACCGGCGGACAAAGGGGCACCGCCCCTTTGCATTGCCAGTCCCACCCATCCGATACTCTTCGGGAAGTCCTCGTCGAGATTGTGGTGCGTGCCCTGGAGGGTACGCACCCTACGGTTCGTGGGTGGGGCGGGCGTCTCGGCCGCCATTGACCCGTCGCTCGCGCTCCGGGCTCGCTTTGGCGCTCCCTTTCACGCCGACAGGATCTGTCGTCGGCCGAACAAAAGGCACGCACTCAACGATACGAGCAGTACGGGCAGGAAGCATGGAAGTGCCGGCGGCTGGTCAAGCGCCACGCGATGTAGTGTCCGGATTTGGGGGTCGGGGTCTTCGAGGGCGCTCATCTGCGCGCCGCGCCAGGTCACTGCGGCACGACCCTCGTCGTCGATGTCGATGACGACGTACGCCAGGTGATCGAGGTCGATCCAACTCATGCCGCCGGCCGTCCGCAATCGCTCTTGCCAGACGTTGAGACCGAGATCGATCAGTGCCTGAACGAATCCGTCGTCGTCCTCTTCAAGCCCGTCGGCGATACGGATCGCGGCCTGTCGCAAGGGCAGGTTGCCGATCGGACCGGTGATGACTTCCTGCACACGTACTTGTCCGAGGAGATCGTACGCCGGCCGGAACCGTCGGAAGTAGGACAGGACATCGGGATTGTAGAAGTTGGCATGGATGTCGGTCGTGAGGAAGACCACGCCGGCGATCTGCTGCTCGTCGATGAATGTCAGGAGTTGGCGGCGCTCGTCGTCGTAGCCGTCCCAGCGATCGTACGGAAGTACGCCCAGGTGTGAGATCGGTACGCTGTTGACGACGAACTTCCAGCGCGCGTCGGAGGTAGCAAGCCGGTCCATCAGCCAGCCGAGCTGTGCCTCGCCGAGCATCGAGCGCGGCTCACGCAGCGCCGACGCGCAATCGCCGGTCGCTTGAAGTGCCGGAACGATCAATCCGTCGGGATCGATATTGCAACCACAGATCTGGTCAGCCGGTGGGTCGCGATATTGGCGGTTATCGAGGACGAAGAACTCGGCGTTCGCTCCGTAGCGGATCGACCGGTAGGTCTGGAACGGGTCCTTGGTGCCGCCGGGGCCGAGCAGTGGGAGGTAGTCGAAGAACGCCTGATACGCGTTGGCGAGTTGCTGCGGGTCGAGTGCGGGATCGCGGCCGGCGTAGTCGTTGACGACTTCATGGTCGTCCCAGCCGACCCAGATGTTAGTCGCTTGCCGCAAGCGGATTACGTGCGGGTCAGCGAGCACCTGACGGTACTTGGCGCGATACTCCTCGAGCGTGCGGGCCGGGCCCAGTCCGCCGGCGGCAGCGTCGGCATAGATCGTGTCGCCGAACCAGAGCAGCGCATCCAGCGACTCCTGCGCCATTGCCGTGAAGAGCGGAAACGGCGCCCAGCGCGCGTTGGAGTCGCCGGTGAACGCGATCCGCAGCGGCGCCGCGGCCCCGTCCTCCGGTGCCGTCCGGAAGCGGCCGACGGGGCTGATCATCCCCGTTTCGGGATTCTGAAAGCGGTACGCGTATTCCGTCCCCGAGGCCAGGCCGGTCGCGAGAACGCGGACGGTCCCGTCGCGAGCGGGATCCACGGGAAAGATGAACCCCAGCAGGATCTCCTCGAACGCAGGCGTGCGGGCCAGTTCAAAGCGCAGCGCCACGGCGTCCGGAGCCCGGGTCCACAGCAGCGCGCTGTCGGCGGTAACATCGCCGGCAGAAACCCCGAGCGGGAAGCCGCTCTGAGCCCGGACCGAGGAAACGGCCCCCAGAACCAGCGTCAGGCCGATCAGGACGCGTCGCAATCGTTCGTCGGTGCTCATAGGCGGGATGCTAACAAGCGTGACGACGGACGCAAACTGCTATCGCGGCTGCAATCGGGGCGAAACGGGATAGAATACCCTCATGATTATTCCGATCCGTACCAACGTTCGGCTTCGCCAGGCCCCGATCGGGAACTACGTGCTGGTGATCGCCAACGTCCTCATCTTCATTCTGACCGACGGCATCGGGGGCAGTGTCGGCCAGGAACTGAAGTCATGGTTCACGCTCGACGCGGCGCGGCCGCTCCTGGCCCACTACTTTACCTACCAGTTCCTGCACGGCGACATCATGCACCTGCTGGGCAACATGTTGTTCCTGTGGATCTTCGGCAACGCCGTCTGTGATCGCATGGGGTCCGTCTGCTACGTCGTGTTCTACCTCGCCGGCGGAGTCGTCGCCGGTGTCGTGTTCACGATGACGGCCGACAACCCGATCCTCGGCGCTTCCGGCTCCATCGCGGCCGTAACAACCGCGTTCCTGGTGTTGTTCCCGCGCGTACATGTCGAGTTGCTCGTGCTGTTCATCGTCATTACGACGTTCAGCCTGCCGGCAATGCTCCTGATCGTCTTCAAGATCATCCTGTGGGACAACATCCTGGCACCTTCGCTGGACAGCACCGCGTACTCCAACGTGGCCTACTCGGCACACCTCGGCGGTTATCTCTTCGGCTTCCTGGCCGTGATGCTCCTGCTGCTGATCCAGGCGCTGCCGCGCAATCAGTTCGACATGCTGGCGCTCTGGAGTCGTTGGCGACGACGTAGCGGCCTGCCGGGGCCGATGGACTTCCGCGGTGGGGCCACGGGTCCGCCATACGCGCGTTCGGTCCAGGTGGAAGAGCTCAGTTCGCGGCCGATCGAGCCGCTGGAACTCTCGCCGGCGGAGCGCCTCCGCAACGAAATCACGGAGAAGTATGCCGACGGTCGACTGGCCGAGGCGGCAGCGGACTTCGAACGTCTGCTCGACCTCGACCCGCAACATGTCCTGGCGCGAAGCTACCAACTCGAACTGGCCAACTACTTCATGCAACAGCGCGCATATGAGCGCGCCGCCCAGGCCTACCGCGGATTCCTCGGCGCTTATGCGAACGCCCCCGATGCCCCGCAGGTAAGACTGCTGCTCGGTCTGGTGCTGATTCGCTATCTCGACGAGCCTGCCGCCGCCGTCGAACAACTGCAATCGGCAATCGACGAGCTCACGGATGAAAACGCGCGGGCCCTGGCCGAGCAGGAACTGCGCCACGCGCTTGGACAGCGCGGAGGGTAGCAAGTAGCAACCTTTCTCGTACGGTGCGTTCCTTGAACGCCCCTGCTATCCGCAACGACGCTTGATCAAACGCACGCCCCCAACACTGGCGGACGAGCCGCCAGTGCCACCCGGAGAGTGAACGTCTTGCGGGGGCAGGCGGCGTAGACGCCTGCCTCATAGAGGGAGCTTGCTCCCCACTGGCGGACAAGCCGCCAGTGCCACCCGGAGAGGGTGAGCATCTTGCAAGGGCAGACGGCGTAGGCGGCTGCCTCATAGAGGGAGCTTGCTCCCCACTGGCGGACAAGGGGGCACTGCCCCTTTGCATTGCCAGTGCCACCCATCCCGCCTAGCCCCGACGCTACCCGGCCCGCCACGCGTCCGCGAGTGCCGCCAACGGGAGCGTCTCGTTCGACCAGACGAGCGCGCTGTCTTCACTCACGCGCCCGAGCAGGACGTAGTCGACTCCTCGCTCGGTGAACATCGCACCGATTTCGTCCAACTCGCTCGTTTCGATCACGTAGCCGCCGACCCGGTCTGCGAACGGATCGGTGGGCGGCTCGTCGATCTCCAGGAACACGCCGCGCTGACCGCCGATCGTCATTTCGGCAACGGCACCCAGCCAGCCGGCGTCGCTTACGTCGTGACAGGCGCGCACCAGGCCGCGCGCGATCGCATCCGCAACCCCATGGTGATTAACGAGCGCCCGATCGGCAGCAAACCCGATCGACGGGAAGCCCGGCAACAACACCAGCGCGTTGCCGGCCTCCTTGAGATCACTCGATACGCACTTGCGCACGTCCGGAACGATACTCACGGCGCTAATCAGCAGCGTCGACGGGATCACGAGTCGACCGGAGCGCTGCAACTCGGCCTCGACGAGCGGAAGGACCTCTGCAACCCGGCCGGCTAACGCGTCGTCACGTTCGCTCATCTCACGCAGCACCGCCAACAGCCGCTCGATATCGCCAGCCTCCGGGGCGAACTGGTTGTTGAGCGAGTCCTTGCCGGAGATGAACGGTAGTCCGTAGTGGATCGCGAAGTCGTGACAGGCCTGAGAGGCACGTACCAGCCCGCCGAGCTGGTGCTCGTCCGCAACGCCGCCCCAGCAGAAGTTATCGAGAATCGCGGTCTCGCGTGGATCGCCGCCGACACAGACAACGTTCCGCAGCGCCTCGTCGATACCCGCAGCCGCCATCCAATAAGGATCGATGTCCGCAAGTTCCGGCTTCAACCCGCACCCGAGCGCGATCCCCCGATCAGACGAGAGAATCGGCCGCAGAACCGCGGCGTCGCTTGGCCCGCGCCCCGGCCCCATCAGCGGCTTGATCACGCTGCCGCCCAGAACTTCATGATCGTACTTGCGCGTAATCCAGGACTTCGATGCGACATTGGGGTCCGAAAGCCGTGCCCGAAGCTCGGCAAACGACTCCGCAACGGACCGCGTATCGGAACGATCCGGACTGCTCGAGACCGCGCGTGCCCGCCAGGTGGCCCGCAGCTCCCGCTTGGGAACGCCTTCGTGCATAAAGTGCATATCGAGCTCGCCCACGACCGTCCCAGCGTAGCGCGCAATCAATCGAGCGCTCTCCGGCGTACCAAAAGTACCAATGACCGTCGCTTCGCACTCTTCGGCGCCGACCGTCGCGAGAAAACGCTCGAGCCGGTCCGGCGGCACCGCGAGCACCATTCGCTCCTGGGCCTCGCTGATCCAGATCTCGTCGTAGCGCAGACCCGCGTACTTGAGCGGCACCTGTTCGAGATCGACAACGGCGCCGATCTCCGCCCCCATCTCACCTACCGCGCTGCTGAGTCCACCCGCACCACAGTCAGTGATCGCCGTGAACAGGCAACCGTCGGAATGGTCGCGCGCCGCGAGCACGGCATCCAGCACTTTCTTCTCAGTGATCGCGTTGCCAATCTGCACCGCGTGCGAGAACTCCTCGCCGTGCGAGTCCGTCAGCTCCGCCGACGAGAACGTCGCGCCGTGAATCCCGTCTCGTCCGGTGCGCCCACCGAGAACGACGATGCGATCCCCCGGCTGCGGCTCCTTGTGAACACATTCATGCGGAATCAGCCCGACGCAACCACAAAAGACCAGCGGATTCGCGAGAAACCGCGGGTCGAAATGTACGGCTCCATTGACCGTCGGAATTCCCATCCGATTACCGTAGTCCGCCACGCCTTGAACGACACTCCTCAAGACGCGCTTCGGGTGCAGCACGCCCTTCGGGAGTCCGTCCAACGGCCAGTCGCTCGGCGCGACGCAGAAAACGTCCGTGTTCGCGATTGGCTGGGCGCCGAGCCCGCAGCCGATGACGTCGCGAATACAGCCGCCTGCCCCGGTAGCGGCACCACCATACGGCTCGATCGCCGACGGGTGATTGTGAGTCTCCACCTTGAACGCGATCCCCGTACCCTGCTCGAAATCGATCACCCCGGCATTGTCCACGAACACGGATAGGCAGCGTGGCCCGCGCTTCGCCGCCATCAACTTCTGCGTTGCGGCCGCGATCGTGTCCCGCAGCAGGTTTCCATAGCGCTGCTGGATCGGTGGCGCGTCAGCGTCGATGGCCCCGAACGGCGCACCTTCGTAGACATATGCGCTCTTGAGCGTCTTATGTACGCAATGCTCGGACCACGTCTGGGCCAGCGTCTCGAGTTCGAGGTCCGTGGGTTCGCGACCGAGCGTGCGAAAATGGGCCTGGATCGTTTCCATTTCGGTGATGGACAGGAACAAGTGACCGTCGCGCGACAGGCGCTCGAGGCCGCCATGGTCGAGTTCTCGAATCGGGACATGCCGCAATTCGAACGGCTGCTTCTTCGGCGTTGGCGCCGGCCCGACACCCGCCGTCCCCAGCACGACCTGCTCGATGCAATCATTCGAGACCAACATCCGAACCGCGCTCAGAACCTCGTCGGGCGCTAGCGCCGTTCGCAGGAGGTATCGCGTAGCGGTCCGCACCTGATCGATCTGCAAGCCGGTTTGACGCAACTCTTCGCATACACTCTCGGCGACGGGATCCATGACACCCGGGCGCGGGTGGATCTCGAACACCAACCCGTCCACGGATTCCCTACGCGCAGGACCGGCCGGCAACAGTTCGGCTTCCTCGACGACCGGGTCGGTCAAGAGCGGAACGACCATCTGCTCCATCCGGTCGGCGGTCACCTCGCCTTCGATGAAGAACCGACGACGGATCCGGACGTCGTCGATCGCGTCGAGACCGATGTCCGCGAGGGTGTTGAGGAACGATCGCTCGTACGGGGTGGGGTGCTCGGCCGATTTCGGACGTAGTTCGACGCAAAACACAGCGGCCATTGGTTTTCCTTTTCCTGAACAGTCGCAACTATAACGACCGGTAGGCGGCGTGCCAGGCGCCGACGCACGACCGATAAGAACCCCTCAGATCCATCAATTTAGCCGATTGTGTCTCAGCGGCGGACCCTCGCTACGGCCCCTGTCCCGCGCGTCCCGGCAAGAGCGATTTTTATGTAAGAATAACATTAATAAGCACTTACGCACATCCCAGCCTATAGAAGAGAGCCGTTGACGGCCGAAAAAAATTGATGGATCGCTAATAATTTTCTTGCAGTAGGTAGACCTGCGACGTTAGCATTCCGCGCGGGTATATTGCTGAGCGGACGCGATGCCGCTCGACAATGCGGCTGAAAACAGGGTGACCATGAGCGCTCAGACATCCAGGAATGGGGGCGGGCCCTCCATGATGCTCGACTTCGAAAAGCCGATCATCAAAATGGAAGAAGAGATTCAGCGACTCGAGGCCAGTCAGGCCACTTCGGGACGCGATTTTTCGGACGTGATCTCCCGCATTCGGGAACAGCTCGACGCTGCGCTGCGTGAGGCGTACGGCAAGCTGTCGGCGTGGGAGAAGGTGCTGGTCGCGCGGCATCCGCGCCGGCCCCTGCTACGGGACTACCTGCAGTTGATCGCGAAGGATTTTTGCGAGCTGCATGGCGATAAGCTCTATGGGAACGATCGGGCGTTGGTGACCGGCTTCGCGCGGCTTCCGCTTCCGAATGGCAAGCTGGAGCGGGTGATGGTCGTCGGCCACCACAAGGGGCGCGACACTCGGGAAAAGATCGATACGAACTTCGGGTGTGCACACCCCGAGGGGTACCGCAAGGCGTTGCAGAAAATGCAGCTTGCAGCGAAGTTCCGCGTACCCGTGGTGTGCCTGATCGATACGCCGGGCGCCTATCCGGGCGTCGGTGCCGAGGAGCGCGGGATTGCACGCGCGATCGCGGTGAACCTGATGGAACTCTCGCGGTTGGGCACGCCGATCGTGGCGGCGGTAATCGGCGAGGGTGGAAGCGGCGGCGCGTTGGGTGTCGGTATTGCCGACCGCGTGGCGGTGATGGAGCATGCGTACTATTCGGTGATTACGCCGGAGGGTGGGGCGGCGATCATGTGGAAGTCGGCAGAGCACGCGCCCAAGGCGGCCGACGCACTGAAACTGACGACAGACCATTTGTTGAAGCTGAGCTTGATCGACGGCGTCATTCCGGAACCGTTGGGCGGTGCCCACCGCAATCATGCGGAGGCAGCGACGAACCTCGCCCAGTGGATTGGCGAATCGCTCGTTCAGGTGAGGCGGACGAAGCTCGATACACTGTTGAAGAAGCGCTACGAAAGGCTTCGCAAGCTCGGCAGCTTCTTCGAAAGTACTCAGGTCAAGACCAAGCGAGCCACCGTCGCGGCGGAAGCTGCGGGCGCAACGGCTCCGGTCGAGGCGACCTGAGCCGCAATTTAGTTGCAGGGAGGCCGAAGTCTTAGGCAATTCGTCCTTCGGCCGGTTTTATTGATTCGTGAGTGTAATACGCAGTCGGTGGTGAGTTGTACGGCCGCCGTGGGTGTAGGAATGCCGTCTGAGTTTGTTCCGGTCGAGATCGACCTGAATCGTCGGCAGGCCCTTCGCATCCGCTGGTCGGACGGACTCGAGGCGGCGATACCGCTTCCGGCGTTGCGTCGGGCGTGTCCGTGTGCGACCTGCCGGGCGGAGCGCGAGCGCGAGCAGGCGGCCGCGAGCACCAACCCGCTGCGCGTCGTCCAGGGCGTCCGGGACGTTACGGACGTGGTGACGGCAGAGAGCGCGGAGCTGGTCGGCAGCTATGCATTGCGGATCCGCTGGCGTGACGGGCACGACACAGGCATCTTCGAGTATGCCACGTTGCGTGCCTTGTGCGAAGAGGCCCTAGGGCCGGAAAAAGGTCGATCAGGACGATAAAATCTAGAGAATTGCGGCGTTCTGGTTGCTATACTGAGTGACTTTATCGCGTTGAGAGAACCGTTGGAAAACGAGAGACCCATGAACAACATCGAGATTCTGCATCCGACCCTCCAGGCGCAGGAGCTGCACCTGTTCCTCTTTGACCGCCCGTTGCATCCTGAGCTGTTTCGGCACTTTGCGAATTATCGCGTGGCGCAGGGTGAGTACCATGCCGACATTTGGGTCGTCGGCCTGAGCCATGTTGTCACTGTGACGCGTGGGAACCGGACGGTCACCGAGTTGGTCGCGCGGGACAGCGAGATGCTGCCGACGCGTGGGGTTCTCACGCGATTCCGTCTCAAGGGCGAACGCGATCATGAGCGTGAGTTGGCTGAGGGCGGTATGTACATGGTCAGCAGCCAAGTGGAGACGATGGACGACGCGCTGTACAAGTCGGTGCACACCTATCTGCGGCGTGGAGCCGAGGACCGTGGCTGGCTGGTAGAGTACGAACAATGGGCGGACGGCGGCCTTGCGCCGTTTACGCATATCGAGCATGAGGCACGCGATAGCGAGTTCCACGTGTACACGTTCCACGCGTTCCCGCATGAGCGAACGTTGGTCAAGACGCAATCGATCTTCGAGCTGATCGACGGCGACGAATAGGCTTCCAGGCCAACTTGGGTTGAACGTTTAGGGTGCCGGAAACGGCGCCCTTTTTTTATCCATTCCCGCGGATGCGCGCGGTGGCGGATTGTATTGGGGGGCAACAAAAAAAAGCGGGCAGGCCGGCGCACTGGCGCGCGGCCCACCCAGCACATCGGATTGAAGGCGCCTGCTCGCGAGGCGGACGAGTCACTCGCTGCGTGAGCGACGAATGAGGGCGAAGACGCTCAGGATCAATGTGAGGGTCGCCGGCTCGGGCACGACGACGGCATCGATGGTGACCAGGCCGTTTCGTAGCGACGCCGCGGAGTTGCCTTCGGACTCGCCCACCGCCTGCGCATGGAAGTCGAGCGTCAGGTCGAATGACTGCCCGGCTTCGACGATGAAAGTGAGCGTTCCGCTGTCGTTGATATCGACGATGCCGGTGGTGTCGAGCAGCTCGGATCCGCTGATGATCTCTCCGGCGGAACTCGCGACGCGCCACCAGGCATTCGCCGCATTGGGATTGCCGCCATTGTCGAAGACACTGACGCGTCCTTCGATCGCCGCCGTGATGGTGATCTCGATTGGTGTTCCCGGGGTGACGCCATCGGTGGGGATGACGTCGAGCGTCACGGGCCCGGGTGTGAAACTGGTGGCCTGACCTTGGCCGGTGAAGGCGAACGCCTCGCTGTTGTAGCCGCCGCCGCTGAAGGCTTCGCCGGAACCGAAGATACCGGGGATGGCAACGGTAACGGAATCGGTTGCGGTCGGTATGTCGGAGGTGACTTCGCCGCGTCCGAAGTAGAAATTGTCTTTGCTGCCGCCTTTGACAAGCGGCACGTTGCCTCCGAGGGGCCCGCCGTCGATTCCGCGTCTCCCGCCGAAGAATCGGACTTCTGTGACGGCTGCATCGAGCGCACCGGCGTACTGGATGTCGACTGCCCAGGCGGTACTGGCGCATGAGCACAGGCACGCGCCCAAAAAAGCGCGCCATGGCACGTTCTGCATTTGCTCTTCCTCCTCCACGGGTCCGCTGGCGCCGGATGCGGCCGGTACAAACGACTGGTAGGAAGCGCGCGTTTGCGATGTTTCGTCTTCGTACGGGCGTTCGGCCCGTCGAGCCCTTCGGGGATGATGCACCCAAACTGCCACGCCACCGGTTCGTCGCATCGGCACGTTTGTCTTGAGACGCCGACTGACACTCGCTACGATGACGAATGGACCTCTGATCACTCACTCTTAGAGACGTGTCTCGGACTCGGATCAGGACAAGAGGTCTGCGAAATGTTGTTTGTGAGTGAAGCGGCGGAGCCGAACGATCGGCCGGCGGTCGACGCAATCGGCAGCGACGAAGGGGGTATGTATGCGCGGATGCGGGCAATCGCCGGACGTTTGCTGGCCCGACAGCCGTCGGATCACACATTGCAACCCACCGCGCTCGTTCATGAAGCATATCTGAGGCTGGCGAACTGTGCCTTGCGTCGCACTGATGGACGGACGCTGGTAATCCTGGCGGCGCGGGCGATGCGTTCGATTCTGGTTGACTACGCCCGACGGCGACGATCGCAGAAACGCGGCGGGCAGGCGCAGCAGGTCGCGCTGCACGACGCGGTGGCACAGTATCACGAACGTGCGATCGACCTGCTCGCGCTGGACGAAGCCCTGGAGGGTATGCGGGACCGGGACCCGCGGGCGGCGGAGCTGATCGAACTTCGCTTCTTTGCCGGCCTCTCGGAAAGCGAGATCGCGACGATATGGGAGGTATCCGACCGAACCGTCCGACGTGAATGGCGGACGGCGCGCGCCTGGCTCTACCATCAGCTCACGGGGGGACGCAACGCATGAGCGATGTGAACTGGCGCCGCGCCCGGGAAATCTTGTCCTTGGTTCTGGAGCGGCCTGCTGAAGATCGTGCGGCGATGATCGAATCGATCTGCGGCGAGGATGCGGAACTGGCGGACGGAGTCGCGGCCCTGCTGGCCCATGCTGAAACGACGCCGACCGATTTCCTCGAGCCGCCGCAGGGACAGTCGGCGGCGCGGCTTGTGGCGCTGTTCTCAGCGGAGCAATTCGTCGGGCGCACGATCGACGCCTACCACGTGACGGACGTGATCGCGACCGGTGGAATGGGCATTGTGTTACGTGCTGAACGGCCGATCGATCAGGCGCGACAGACCGTCGCGATCAAGCTGCTCTATGAACGACTCGCCGACGAGGACGCCGAGCGACGGTTTCGGCGCGAGCGGATGACGCTCGCTCGATTGAACCACGCCAACATCACGCGGCTCTTGGACGCCGGCGTGCTCGAGGGCGGGCAGCCGTACCTGGTAATGGATTTCGTTGACGGTGTGCGCATTACGGAGTATTGCCGCCAGCACGATCTCGACCTCGCGGCACGCCTTGCGCTGTTCGCGACGGTATGCGACGCGGTCCAGCACGCGCATCAGAATCTGGTGATTCACTGTGATCTCAAGCCAAGCAATATTCTGGTGGCGGAATCCAGGCGGTGTACCGTGCTCGACTTCGGGATCGCGAAGCTGCTCGAACCGGGCGCCGTTGCGGGCGGAGATCGGCAAACGACGATGCCGCGCCCGCTGACGCCGCGCTATGCGAGCCCGGAGCAACGGCAAGGTCAGCCGCTAACGACTGCCAGCGACATCTACAGCCTCGGAGTGCTGCTGGCGGAGATGATCGGCCAACGCCGATCGCGGACGGATGACCTGCAGACGATCATCGACAAGGCACGCCACAACGATCCCGATCAGCGATACACCTCTTGCGCGTTGCTGGCCGAGGACATCGAGCGCTTCGGCAAAGGCGAACCCATCCGCGCCCGGCCGGATTCAACGATGTATCGACTGCGCAAGTTCGTCGCGCGCAACCGGCGTGCATGCGCGGTCGCGGTGATTGCCGTTGTATTGTTCGTGGCCGGGTCGCTGGGCACCGTCAGCGGCTGGTATCGTGCGCGCCTGGCGGCAGAAGACGCGTTGCGGCAACGCGACCTGGCGCGACAATCGACCGCGCGTGCCAAAGAAGCGCTGGCAGTCATGACGAACGTGCTGAGCCTCGCCGGTCCCGAGTGGGCGCCGGCTCCGAACTATACCGTGCGGGCGCTGCTGGACGACGTTGCTCGGGCGATTGACCGTCGCCCGATCCAGCATCCGGCCCTCGAGGCGACGTTGCGTGAAACCATCGGGCGCGCGTACATCAGCCTGGCACGGCTGGAGGATGCCGAGCAGCAGCTAACGGCAGCGCGGCGGCTGCGCGAGCGCGACGGCTCGGAATCTTCGATCGACGGGGCCCACGGCACGATCCACCTGTCGAGACTGCGGCTCGGCCAAGGGCGGTTCGGCGCCAGTGCGGCGTTGGCACAGGAGGCGCTGACGACCCTGGAACAGCTCCCACAGACGACCGCGCGCGACGCGCTACGTGTCCAGGCGATCATCCAATTCGGCCAGGCGCAGACGCGCCGCGGCGCCGTGAGCGCGGCATTGGCGACGACGCTCGAGGGGCTGGAAATCGCTCGGCAGATCGACGGCGGAGAGCCGATGCTGCTGGGACAGGCGCTGGAGGCCGTCGCCGAGCTACAGATGTTGCGTGGTGAACTGCCGCAGGCCGAGGCGCGGCTTCGCGAAGCCCTGTCGATTCTGACGGCCAGGTTCGGTCCGGAAAACGTAATGGTAGCGAGCACCAAGAACAGCTTGGCGCTCGCGCTGCGCCGCCAGCGACGCTACGACGAGGCCATTGAGCTCTATCAGGAATCCCGGGCTGCGCTGGAGCAGGGTCTGGGGCCGGACCATCCGTTCCTGGCGTCGACGCTGAACAACCTCGGCCTGGCGCTGATTCACGGAAAACGCGATTACGATCAGGCCGGCCCGTTGCTGGAGCGTGCGCTGCGGATTCGACGTGCGGCACTAGGGGACGATCATCCCGAGATTGCCGAGAGCATCAACAATCTGGCGGTGTACCACGACCATATTGACGATAACCAGCGTGCGATCGAGCTGTTCGCGGAGGCGCTTCGGCGGTTGCGTGTGCAGTTCGGCGACGAGCACCCGCAAATCGCATCCGCACTGGCAAACCTCGGGTCGGTGTCCCTGGAAGAGCAACAGTTCGAGAAAGCGGCCGAGTACTTCCGATCCGCGCTGCCGATCGATCGCAAGTTTCTGGGGGCCGACCATCTTCACTGCGCTGATGATCAGCGGCAATTGGGCCACGCCCTTTTGCGTCTCGGTCGATATGCCGAGTCGCGCGACCACCTGAACGAGGCCGCCCGAATCTACAACCTGCGCGATCCCACATCTCCCAAACTGCGGCGTTTGCACGCCTTGCAGGCCGAGCTGGAAGGTGCCGTCGGAAAGCCGATGAACCGCGAAAACTAGCCGCCGAACCGGGGACGGCAGCCAGAAGCGGTCCTTTCCGTCGCGGCGTGGCGCGGAGTTTCTGCAATTTTGGTCGACTTCGCGTGTAGCCGACGTGCTTCCTGGCGCCTATCTGCGAGACGATTCCCATCGTCGAGACCAGCGCTTCAACATTACAAGGAGACTCGGAGCAATGAGCTTCACGGCACGACTGCGCTTTCTCACGCCGGCACTCATCGGTGCGACGACGCTGATCGTCGGCGGGTGCCCGATCCAGGAACAGGGGCTGCTAGCAGAGTATTCCGGCCTCGTCGCCAACGACCAGATCGCTCAAAAGCTGTCACCGACGGAATCCGATGCGCTCTCTGGTGCCACGTCGGGGCCGGCCGCAGCGACCAACGGATCGACACAAGGAAGGCCGTTCGATCAGGGCCCAGTCATCGGCGACACCCTGCCGGTGGACGACGCGACCGCGCAAGCCAGCCCCCTGCCACCAAGCGGTTCGACGCCCAACCGACCGACGCTCACGGGCACGTGGATGCTTGAAGCCGGCGAAATGTTCAAGGACTTCGACGCATCGCTTCGGACCACCGCACTGCTACTGGACGCAGACGGGACGGGTCGAATCTTCTTCCGCGATCTGTCGACCAACGCGATCGACTGCATGCGGTTGTTCCACGTGTCCAACGGGGAAACGCTCGTACTCGATCTGGCCGCCGAGCCGGCCGCATCGTTCAGCCCGAATCGCTCGACCACATTCCCGGTCGTCACGCTCGGCCCGGAGACGCTGGGGCTCGCGGACGAGTTCGGCCGCGTTGCGTTCTTTTCGAAACAGGACGTGTTGCCGGCCGAAATCACCTGCCAAGAGCTGGAGGTCCGCGCTATCTACGACGTCCCGACGCCCAACAGCTTCTCCGATCTCGTCCTCTTCAACGGCGATCTCATTTTCAACTCGCTCGACGGCAACATCGAGCAGTTCGACCTCGAAACCCGCACGCTGAACCCGCCGCCGGCCCCGACCAACAGCCGTTTCGTACAAACCAGCCAGGGCAGCACGTTCTGGTCGCACTGCGGTTGCGGCGGCAGCCCCGACGCCTTTCGACGAACCTTCAGCAACGTCGTGGACACCGTGCGTACCGACTTGGACCTCGGGGTCGATATCACGATTCGCGCTGCCGCGTATGTCCCGACAACCGACCGCCTCTGGCTGCACGGCAGCGACGGCTCCGTCAACTGGTTCCTCGTCGCAAACACTGCGGTCGAGCCGGATGTACTCGACGAGCAATTCCTCTTCAACCGAAACGTCCGCGCCCTGAGCTTCGACGGCAGCAGCCTGTGGGCCATCGTGCGGGTCGGCACGCAGACCATCGCGCGCCTCGATCCAGAGACGGGACGTGCGGTCGAGTCGTTCGACCTGCCGGACGACGACATCTTCTGGACCGGCCTCACCTTTGATGCGTTCAACATGTACATGGTCGGCATCACGCCCGATGGCGACGGCGTGCTCTACGAGTTCCCGCGCCTGTCGCTCCCCAGTCCGGTCAACCCACAAGTGAACTGAGGTATCGAAGACGACAGATGAACCGGGCGGCCGCCCCTCCCCCCTAACCTCGCTCGGCCGCCCAACGCGACTCCAGCACCGAGCCTCCGATCGCGGGCGACGACGTGCCGACGGCCGATCCCGAATTTGGGAAGCCGCGGCGGTCGTGCCCGCTTCGGGCATTTCACACGCAGCGAACATGCGTAACTTAACTTTATTTACTTGCCGGCGAGCAACGGCGCACTAAGAATCGAATCGGGCTCCCAAACGTCCGCGCTTGCTGGCGAACGCATCGACGCATGCGATCGGCACAAACGGGGTCGCTTCGAACGGCATGCAATGCACGGGCGCCGCGCCGGTCACCGGCCAACGCCCGCATGGGAGGCACGACCGATGAACTGCCCAGGTTGTGGAACGTGGATCCCTTCAAGCGATCCGACCTGTTCTCAATGTCGGCTTGATCTCACCGCCCTGCGTACGATCGGCGAGCTGCGCGGCGCCGTCAGCGAAGCACGGGTCGATGCCCATCACCTCGCCCGGCGAATCCGCGACATCGAGGACCAGGTCGAGGCCCTGCCGCCGCTCGTCGCTTCACAACTCGAACTGCTTGCCCACGCGCTGCCGGAAGACGAAGAGGCAAGACCGTCCACTGGCGTCTCGCCGTCTGCCCAGACGATCGAGCCACCAGCGTCAGCGCTCCCGGACGGAGACGTCCACGTCGACCTGCAGCCGGCGGCACTACCGACCTTCTCGACTGCGGGTGTGTCGGCCCCGACCGATCCGCTCTTCGACGAGCGAAGCGAACTTCAGCTCGGCCAGAAGTGGCTGTTGATCGTCGGGGTCGTGATCACCGTGCTGGCGGTCGGCTTCTTCCTCAAGTACTCGTTCGATCGCAACTGGATCGGGCCCACCGGTCGACTCATGCTGGCTTACGCCGCCGGTGTGGCGATGCTCGGCATCGGCGAGGCGCTGCGCCACCGGGGCTACGATCGCTTCGGCTTGTATCTAATCGGCGGTGCGATCGCCGTCCTCTACTTCGCATGCTACGCGGGCTCCCAGATCTACCATCTTTTCGACCGGCCGGTCGCCTTTACGCTGATGGTGGTGATCACGTTCTTCGCGGGCATTCTTTCGCTGTGCTACAACACCAAATGGCTTGCCGTCCTCGGGATCATCGGCGGTTTCCTGACACCGATCGTCATCCCCAGCAGCAGCGACAATCAAATCGCGCTCATGACCTACATGACCATCCTGAACGCCGGCATCCTCGCAATCGCCGCGTTCAAGCGCTGGAACCTGCTGAACGGCCTGGGCCTCGCGTGCACCTGGCTGCTCTTTTCGGTCTGGTGCCTGCAACACTACGTTTCCGCCAAATTCTGGCCGACGATCGTCTTTCTCAACATCTTCTTCCTGGCGTACGCCGCGGTCCCGTTCGTCTACCACTTTGTTCGACAGACGCGCGAGCCCGTCATCGGCTTCGCCCTGACGTTCCCCAACACCGCCATCGCGCTCGTCTATTCGTACGTCATGATCCACAACCGATACAGCCAACAGGCGGTCGGCATCGTCACGATCGCGTACGCGTTGCTCTTCCTCGGAATGGCTGCATACTTGTACCATCACCGGCGTCAGAGCCGCGACGCGTTCGCGCTACTGATGGCCAAAGGCGCCTTCTTCCTGGTGCTTACAGTCCCAGTGGTCTTCTCGGCCCATTGGATCACGGTGTTCTGGGCGGCTCAGGGAATCGTGCTGCTGTGGGCCGCGCGACAGCTGGACGATTCACGCTTCACCAATGGTGCCATCGGGCTGCTGGCGCTGGCAACCGCCAAGCTGTTTCTCTACGACTACTACGAGATCTTCGATCTGCGCTTGCCGGCGATCGCATTCGGCCCGGAATACAGTGCCCGACTCGTCGAACGCTGGCTCACGAGCGGGCTCTGCCTCGGAGCCTTGTTCACCGCCGGCTGGATGCTCCGGGAGGACGGCTACACCGGGCGTGACGCGCGGCCGAACTATGCGGGCCCCTTCTTCGGCACCTTCGGTGCGCTTCTGTTTCTGGCGCTGAACCTCGAGGTCGCCGGGTTCTTCCACGACGTGGCACCGCGAGCGCGCATCGCTGCGATCTCGGTTTGCTGGGCGGTCTTTGCCGCAGTGCTCATGGCGCTGGGCTTCGTCCGCGACCAACGTCTGCAACGACGACTCGCGATCGGCCTCTTCGGGGCGACGGTGGTGAAGGTTTTGATCCGCGATACGGCCGACGTCGACACACCGTTTCGAATCCTCTCGTTCCTCATCGTCGGCCTGCTGCTGGTCGGTGCATCATTCCTTTACCATCGTTTCGCGAACCGGATCCTGCCGGTAGGCGAGAACGACGACCCGGAACTGGAGCAGCTATAAACGTCAGAATCCAACGCTGGGCGGTAACATGACGTGTCCAGTAGGGAGCATGCCCCCTCCATGAGGCAGGTGGGAGCAAGCTCCCTTTGTGAGGCAAGCGTCTACACCGCCTGCCGTTGCAAGACGCTCACTCTCCGGGTGGCACTGGAGGACTTCGCATGAAGGTGGATAGCGCGGAGTTGATTCGGTCTTTCTGGGTGGCACTGGCAACGCAAAGGGGCAATGCCCCCTTGTTCGCCAGTGTGCGGAACGTGCGTTTGATCAAGTCGCTTAGTGGATTTGGCGAATACTGCACAAGCCCCCCTGAACACTGGTAGCAAGCTACCAGTGCCACCCGGTGCAAGGTGCCCACCCTTTAGGGGGGACGCGTTTCGACCTGCAAGCTTGGCTGTCCCCCAGGGTAGAACCACTCACACAAGCTACCATAACTCGCCCAGTGCGGAGCGATCAGCCGCCCTGCTGGTCGCGGTGGGCGGTCCAGGTTTCGACCTCGATGAACACGCGCTTGACTTCGGGGATCGCGGCGCGGATGTCGCGATTGAATTGAGCGACCGCGGCTTCGACGTCGTTGCTGGACAGCTCATCCTTGAAGTCGACGCTGATGTTCGCCAGGATGCTCTCGGGCCCCATGTGAATCGTGATCAGTTCGCTGAGCTGCTTGATCCCCGGATGGGCGGCCACGATCGTGCGGATCTGACGCTGCACGTCCGGACTCGCCGCTTCGCCGATCAGCAGTCCCTTGCTCTCCCATGCAAGCCAGATCGCAACGGCGGCAAGCAACAGCCCGATCAACAACGACGCAGCCCCGTCGAAGTACGGGTTCTGGGTAATCTGCCCGAGCGCAATCCCGACGAACGCAATCAACAACCCGAGCATGGCGGCCGAATCTTCGAACAGCACGACGAACAACGTCGGGTCCTTCCCGCGCCGTACCGCCTCAAAGTAACCAAGTTCGCCCTTCGCCGCACGAAAGCCGCGCCACGCGAACCACCACGCGCCCCCCTCAAAGACCAGCGCGATCGACAACACGATGTAGTTGACCGTCGCATTCTCGACCACGTGCGGGTCCAGGAGGTGTTTGATCCCCTCGTAGATCGAGACGCCGGCGCCGACCGCGAAGATCAGGACCGCCACCACGAATGACCAGAAGTAGACCTCCTTGCCATACCCGAGCGGAAAGTTCTCGTCCGGCGGTTTCGCTGCTTGCCGGAGTCCCCACAGGAGCAGTACCTGGTTGCCGGTGTCGACGACCGAGTGGATCGCCTCGGCGAGCATCGCGCTGGACCCGGTCAACGACGCCGCGACGAACTTCGTCACCGCGATCCCGGCATTGCCGACCAACGCGGCGTAGATGACTGTTTTGGAACCGGCCGCCATGGCTGCGAATTGTACTGGCTCGAACGGCACGAGCCAGCTGTCAGTGCCCCCTACGCGAGATTAGTCCTCCGCGGCAAACAGCGTGTTCAACTCCTCGAACGAGGCAGCGGGCGTCAGGTCGGCGAAGCTGCCATCGCCTGCCAGCGTCTTCGCCGACCGGAGGAACGCGCCCCACGCGACGCGCGCCATGGCAGAGCCGACGCTAACTCGACGTACGCCGAGTTCCGCAAGATCCGCCACACGCAAGCCGCGATCGGCACTCATCAGCACGTTCACGGGCCGCGGCGCCACGGCGTCGACGACCGCGCGAATCTCGTCCCGCGTCTGAAGGCCGGGAGCGAATAGTACATCCGCGCCCGCCGACGCATACGCGGTCAGTCGACGAATGGACTCGCGCAACGGGTCGTCGTGCCCCACCAGAAAGCACTCGGCACGCGCGGTCAGCATGATCTCCGCGCCGGACGCGTCAATGGCGCCACGTGCCGCACGAATTCGCTCGACCGCCTCCTCCAACTCGAAGAGTGGCCGCCCGGGATCGCCGGTAGCATCCTCGATCGAAAGCCCCGCTACGCCGGCATCCACGCAGCGCGCAACGCTGTCCGCTACACCTTCAGCGTTCGGCGAATAGCCTGATTGAAAATCGGCGTTGACCGGCAGGTCCGTAGCGCCGACGAGCTCGGCGACGTGCCGGAGCACGACTTCACGCGTCAATGCAGTCGGCGAATCCGGCAGCGCTCGCGAGAATGCGAGCCCTGCGCTCGTCGTGGCGAGCGCCCGAAACCCCAGATTCTGCAGGCACCAGGCTGTGCCGGCGTCCCAGGGGTTGGGAATCACGAAACAGCCCTCGGCGTGCAACGCTCGAAACGCCGACCGGCGCGCTTGGATTGTGTTCAACCGTCTGACCTCCGCTGTCCGTCGCCGGACCAGGTTACCGCGGGCGGTTCAGGCCCGCTGCTCGACCAGGATCTCCGCTAGCCGATCGTAGGTCGCTGCGAGTCCGTGATCCACCCCGGATGCGATGGTTGCGTCGCGCGCCTGCTGCGACGGATAGCGTATCGTCAGTGTAAAGGCCGTCCCGTTGTCCTGCTCGGTCAGGACCAACGTCGCGTGTTGTTCGCCGGCCTGTGCATCGCAGCCGAATTCGAACGTTTCCGTCTGAACGATCCGCTCCGGCGGAACCAGCTCCTGATAAACGCCACTCATTGCCATCTCAGCGCCATCGGTGTTGCGCCAATGGTGGCGGAAGCGTCCGCCGACCCGCACGTCGCACTCGCAAGTGTCCATCGACCAGCCCGGCGGCCCCAGCAACCACCGTTTGAGCCACTCGGAGTTGGTCATGGCGTCGTAAACGAGGTGCCGCGGCGCATCGAAACGTCGGGCGATCACGAGTTCGCAAGCGTTCGGCAGCGCGATCGTCAATCCGGTCCCCTCCCCTGCATCCGATACGTGATCCGCCAGACGCGCAAGCGTTTCGATGCCCCCCTCTACGGCGCCGTACTGACGGCAGACGCGATCGCGATCGGCGGTCGACGCGAACACCATTCGGAGCGTCAGCTTGGTCTGATCGCCCTGCCGCTCAAACGTCACCGTCGATTGAAACGATACTTCTTCAAGGTCTGGGGTACGGCCGTCCTGCGTGTAGACCAGGCGGTGCGGCTCCCGAACTTCGTCGAAGACGACGCGGTTGGAATAGTCACGCCCATCCGGGCCATGCATGTCGAACCGCCATTGCCCGCCGGGCCGAACGTCCATCTCGTATGTCGTCGTGGAGAAACCACGCGGCCCCCACCATTGCCCGATCCGCTGCGGATCGGTCCATGCCCGCCAAACCAACTCCACGGGTGCATCGAACGTCCGCGTGATCAGAATTTCTCGATCATCAGACGAGGGTGCCTCACGGTCCACCGCCATCACGCTGCTCCTTGTCCTTCATCTCCACCAACAACTCGTCGAGCGCCTGGAACTTGGTTTCCCAGAGACGACGATAACCCTCCAGCCAACGACTCGCGTCGGAAAGCCGATCGCCCGCGACCCGACAAATGTGCGTGCGTCCGACAACTCGACGCTCCACCAGGTCGGCATCCTCCAACACGCGCACGTGTTTGGACGCCGCCGGGAACGACATTTCGAGCGGCGCCGCCAACTCGCTGAGGTACTGCTCCCGCTCGAACAGCCGACGCAGCATCGTTCGCCGAGCCGGGTGAGCCAATGCGTGAAACACACGATCTAATTGCGCTGACGAATCTGAAACCATTTGGTTTAACATTATCGCGAGATCAGTCGATTTCAACCCTGTTTCGACGGGTTCGGCGTTTCTGGCGACGGGCTCATCGATCACCAGTGGCGTATGCCGGCGCCTCCGCAAAGACGGAATTAGACGGACCGAACACGTCACGCCTGGTTGACATTAATTCGCTATTTAGTAAACTATTTACTATATGGTTACAGATTTGATTCAGCTGGATCGTGTCTTTGCGGCGTTGTCGGATCCGACGCGGCGTTCAACGCTCGTGCGGTTGACCCGCGGGCCGGCATTTGTCGGTGAGTTGGCCGCGCCGCATCGTCTATCGCCGGCAGGGTTCTCGAAGCACCTGAAAGTGCTACAGGACGCGGGACTCGTGGAGAAGGAGTTGGACGGTCGTCGACACCGGTGCAAGCTTCGGCCTGCGGGACTCCGGGCTGCGGCCAAATGGCTGGGCCTCTACGAGCGCTTCTGGTCGGATGCGCTCGACGGTCTCGAGCAATTCCTGAAGCCGGGGAGTGCAGGCGCGACCGATGAGTGAAGACCATTCCGTTCGACAGCGCCGAGTGCTCGACGCATCGATCGAGCGCGTTTGGGACGCGTGGACGCAACCCGCGCTAATGCTCGAATGGTTCTGCCCGCTGGGAATGACGACAACTGACGCGGTGGTCGCGTTACGAGTTGGCGGCCGTTTCCGCATCACCATGGCGCAGGGGCCGCAGGCGCTGCCGACGCCCCCCGAGTTTGGTCCGGAGCTGGTCGCCGAAGGCACTTACGAGCAAGTAGAGCGTCCGCGGCTGCTTGGGTTCACGTGGACGTGGGTCGGATGGGACGAGGTGAGCCGCGTTCGAATTAACTTGCGAACAGTCGAGCGCGGGACCGAACTCCTGCTGGTTCATTGTCGGCTGCGGACAGAAGAAAGCCAGATGTTTCACGAGGCGGGCTGGCACTCGACACTCGAGAACCTATGCCTCGCTATCATTGGGCCCTCCGGGGCCAGAAAGGAAACCGATGAGTCCGGAACAAAAGAGAACGCTTGACCGATTCTACACCGCGGCCACCGATCAGGACGCTACCGCGCTGCGGTCGCTCTTGACCGATGACTTTTCCTTCACGAGCACGATGATGTCGTTCGACAACCCGGACGACTATGTCGCGCATCTGGCCGGCTTCTGCGGCTCGATCAGCGACTCGCGTTATGTCGCTCAAGGCAACCGGGTCGTACATATGTCAGTTCTGCACGCCCGGTTCCCGGACCGAAACGCCGAGATCCCGCTCTGCGATGTGTTCACGTTCGAAGGCAACAAAATCGCGCACCAGGAACTCTATACCGACTCGGCGCTCTTCCCCAGGCCGGCGTAGCGGCGCCCGGCGCACAAACTCTCGCGCGCAGCGCGGCACTGAGAACCCAGTCGTAGCCCCATCCCCCCTCCCTCTTCACACCCTGGCAAGCTGCCCGCGACGGTGCTTTGAAGTTTTTTCTTGACGCACCGTCGGGGGTTATATATAGTCACTTCGCTATATGATTGATCCTGGAACCGGAGGAGCTTTGAATGTCGGATGTGATGGATACGGTGGGTGTTTTCTACGAGGCCTTCGAGCGGAAGGACTGGGACCGGCTACGATCCGTGCTGGACGACGGCTTCACGTTTCGGGGTTCGCTTGCCCGATTCGATGGCCCGGATGCGTTTGTGAGTGCGATGCAGGAGTTGCCGTTCGAGGGGTCCGCGGAGGGATCGCAGTTCATCGTTGACGGCGGACGTGTGGCGCACGTATTCGTATGGCGCATGACCGCACCGGTTGCCGTGGATGTCCCGATGTGCGAGGTGTTAGCGGTCAGGGACGGAAAAGTCGCGTCCTCCGAACTGTTCTACGATTCTCAGCATTTCCCCTCCCCTGCATAGGACTGCAACGATGGCGATTCAGTATGCGGAGCCGCTGGACCGGACCTTTCATGCACTCGGGGATGGGACCCGACGCGCAATGATTTCGCTGCTCGCACAGCGTGGAGAATGCACGGCGAGTGAGATCGGGGCTCCGTTCGAGATCGCGCAGCCGACTGCTTCGCGGCATATCCGCGTGCTGGAGGAAGCCGGGCTGGTATCCCGGCGTGTGGAGGGAAGAACGCACCGATTTCGCGTTGAGCCTGTTGGGTTCGACGAGGTTCGTGGTTGGATCGACGCGCAGCGTGCGTTCTGGCAGACATCCCTCGATGCGCTTGACCGTTACCTGAAACAAGTCCAACAGGATCAGGAGGGCAGTTCATGAGCGATCGAACGTCGGCGAGCAGCACCGCAGCGCCGGTCGAATTCCGGCGCCATTACGCGGCCCCGATATCACTCGTCTTCGCGGCGTGGACCGAGCCGGAACGGATGAAGCACTGGCTGCACCCGGCGCCGGACTGGGTGAATCCGAGCATCGAGGTCGATCTGCGCATTGGCGGTCGGTATCGAATCGCCTTCCATCACCCTGAAACGGACGAGCGTGCCGCTGTCGCCGGCGATTTCCGCGAGCTGCGACCACCGACGCGCTTGGCCTACACGTGGACATGGGAGCCGCCGAACGAGCATGCCGGGATCGAGACGCTGGTGACGGTCGACTTTACGGAGGTCGATGGCGGTACCACAATCCACCTGACGCAGGTCCGATTCGCGGACGACACGATGCGCGACCGACACGCCGCGGGCTGGGAAGGCGCGTTCAACTGCCTCTCACTTTACATGAGCCGCGGCGATCAACGCGGGAGCCAATAGAGAGACTTTGTGTGCGGCCGGCATCTGAACCGCCAGCCGCGATTCAATGCATGCGGGCCCGTCGATGGGCCGATCATTCAAACGAAGGAGAGAACGAACATGTGGAAGTCAGCCATGATTGCGATCGTCGCCTGCTCGACGTTCGCGGGCAGCGTCTATGCGGGCCCCGTCGGCCACGGCCAGGACCTCGATGCCCTCCTGAAGAAATGGGAGACGGCCTCGGCGCAGATGGCGTCGATGTCGGCCGCAGAAATGCAGGCGTGTGGCGAAAAGATGGCCGCGTGCGCGGCAAAGTGCCCGGTCGGTAGTCGCATGGGCGACACGCTTGCCGCAGTCAACGCCGCGCTGAGCTTTTCGGTGGCCTCCTGCGCTGCCAACGAGAAGCACTGCCCGCTGACCGACGCGGATGCGAATACGTATGCCGACGCTTTTGCAATGAAGGAAGCGCGGAACGCTACGATGTCCAAGCTTCACAAGCTCTCGAGCTACGCGGCGCGCCTGGTCACGGACGACGCCGCGCGCAAGTCGGCGTGCTCGGCGACCATCGCGAACGGGTCGGCCGAGGGATGCTGCCCGATCCAACTGGCGTCCAAGATCGGCGCGCTCAAGGCAGGACTCGCCCAGGCACGTCACGAGCTCAAATCGCTCTCGTCTGCGGATCAGACCGAAATCATGAACGGTTTCGACAAGCTGAGCGAGACGAACAAGGCGGTGGCGCTCATGCCCGAGACCGTATTCGCGCTTCAGAGCGGCCTCCAGCAGCTCCAGCAGATCGATGCGAAGATGCACGCTTGGGCGAAGGACCATCCGGAGTTCATGGCCAAGATCCCCGAAGCGGCAATGCAGTCGTACATGATCGAAGGCGCGCTGCTCACCGAAACCCGCATGCTGCTCGAAAGCGTCACGGCAGCGATGTCAAGCATGCAGGAGAACGTTCGCACCGCACACGCCGGCCGCTAGGCGCAGCACAATCGAAGAATCTCCGTGCGAAGGCGGGTCCGCATGATCGGGCCCGCCATTTTTTTCCCACGAAGCCCCGTCGGGCACCACCGTAATCGAACCGGTTCTCAATCCGTTTCGCGCCTCTCAGGATCATCCCCCGAGAACGAGCGGCATACATCCCCCACTGCGGATCAAACAACGTCCACAGCTTGCTCTTCGTCTGAATCCATGGCAAGCCGGCGTGCCTTGAACCCGCTACCCCATTCACGCATGAGGACAAGGATCGCCTCTAACGAACGCCCGAACTCCGTGATTTCGTATTCGACACGAGGCGGAACTTCGGCGTAGACATGTCGCGCAATGACACCATCCGCCTCCAACTCGCGGAGTTGCAGCGTAATCATGCGTTCCGTCGCGTTAGGCGTTAGGCGACGCAACTCCCCAAACCGTTTACGCCCGTCAAGCAGGTGGCACACCAGGATCGGCTTCCAGCGTCCGCCGATGACGCTCAATGTCGCTTCCACATCGCAGCCGGTCTTCCAGTTGTACTTCCGAGCCATGAAAACGACCTCCTGTACATACAAACACCCCCAATACTTACAAAAATGTGGGTACTTGTCTAGTTCATGATAACAACATATTTTCGCCATCAGTGGCGCGTCAGAGTCGCCCGGATTTGAAGGGCAGCGAGCCCACCGACACGATTTTCAAGACACCGCACCGGCAGGGAGACACCGATGGCCGAGCAGTATGCGACGTTCAAGACCGACGTTGATGGAGCGGTACTCACCGTCACCTTCGACTTCCCACCCGTCAATATTCAAGGCATTCCGATGCTGGATGATCTCAATCGTCTCGCTGATGAAATGGAAGCGAATCGAGCGATCAAGGTCATTGTCTTCCAGTCTGCGCACCCCGAGATCTTCATTGCCCATGCGGACACGAACTTCCTGAAGGACATGTCAACCGAGGCGGTCTCGCGTGACAGTGTGGACTTGCTGTATCTGCAAACGACACTGGAGCGGATCAGCAAACTGCCCCAGGCAACCATCGCGAAAATTGAAGGCTTTGCTCGCGGCGGCGGGCACGAGTTCGCGCTCGCGTGCGACATGCGGTTCGCCGCTCGTGGTAAAGCCAAGTTCATGCAGATGGAAGTCGGCATGGGCATCCTGCCCTGCGGAGGAGGAGCGTCGCGGATGGCGCGGCAGGCCGGTCTCGGCCGAGCACTCGAGATCATCCTCAGCGCTCGGGATTTCGACGCAGACGAAGCCGAGGCCTACGGCACGATCAACAGGGCGCTCGATGCCGACAAGATCGGCGAATACGTCGGTGCGCTTGCCAAACGGATTGCCTGCTTCCCCTCCGAGTCAATCAACTCATGCAAGCAAGCGGTCTACGCATCGATCGATCGACCCATTCAGGATGCGTTGCGAGAAGAGGCATACTGGTTGTATCAGGCCACGAGCAAGACGCCCGCGATCAAACGCTTCACTGCGGCGGACGCGTCCGGATTCCAAAATGATCTCGAGAACCAGCGGAACTTCCAAGATGCCGTGATCGCAATCCAGGAGATTCAATGATGAGTGTGCAGAAGAACAAGGATCTTGTTCGCGCGTTCTTCGAACGGTTCTCCGCAGGAGACGCAGATGGAGCAAGCGAGCTGCTGGCTGACGATGTCAGCTGGAAAGTCATGGGACAGGAAGGCGGACTTCCAATGTCCGGCGAGATGGACAAGACGGCAATCGGCGCGTTAATCACCGGCGTACGCGAAGCGATCCCGGACGGCCTGAGACTGACACCTACGGGATGGACTGCCGAAGGAAACCGAGTCGCCTTGGAGATGGAATCCTACGGCGAAATGACCAGTGGAAAGATGTATAACAACCGCTACCACTTCCTGATCACCGTTGACGAGGACAGAATTACGTTGTTGCGAGAGTACATGGACACCGACCAGGTACGCCGACTCTTTCTGACGGCTTGACATTGCGCCGAAAAGTCGGACAACCGGCCGTCACGAAGGATATCATGAGCTGCCGGATGATCATTCGCACGGTCTCCTGCTGACGAGCATGGTCATGGATATCCGAAACACAACATCGCCGGTGCTCGTCACCGGAGCCACCGGTTACGTCGCCGGCTGGGTCGTAAAGCGGCTGCTCGAAGAGGGGCTGACCGTCCATGCCGCCGTCCGTGATCCATCGCGAGCGGATCGGCTCAGGTACCTTGACGACGTCGCCGCGCAAAGTTCGGGGTCGATCCGCTACTTCAAATCCGACTTGCTGGAAGCCGGCTCCTACGCCGACGCGATGCGGGACTGCGCCGTAGTCTTTCACACGGCGTCGCCGTTCGTCATCGACGTCGCGGACGCGCAGCGCGACTTGATCGACCCCGCCCTGTTGGGCACGCGCAATGTGCTGGAGGAGGCCAATCGCACGCCGACGGTAGAGCGGGTGGTCGTCACCAGTAGTTGCGCCGCGATCTACGGCGACAACGCCGACCAGCGTGAAACGAAGACCGGCAAGTTCACCGAAGACGACTGGAACACCAGTTCGTCGGTCGATCACCAGGCCTATTCCTACTCGAAAACGCTCGCCGAACGGGAGGCATGGAAAATCGCCGATGGGCAAGACCGTTGGCGGCTGGTGACGGTCAATCCGTCGCTGGTGCTCGGTCCCGGGCTCAATCCGTTCGCGACGTCGGAATCGTTCACGCTGATAAAGCAACTCGCCGACGGAACGTTGAAGGTCGGCGTTCCCGACGTGGGAATGGGGATTGTCGATGTTCGCGACGTGGCCGAGATGCACTTGCAGGCCGGCTTCAACGCGAATGCCCGGGGCCGCTACATCACGTCCGGACACAACGCGAGTTTCCCTCTGATCGCTCAGGCGCTGCGCGATCACTTTGGCGATCAGTTCCCCTTTCCGAAGCGAACGGTTCCGAAGTGGCTGCTCTGGCTGATCGGGCCGTTCGTCGACAAACGCATGACGCGCAAGTACGTCAGCCGAAACGTGGGGCTGTCGTGGGTCGCCGACAACAGCAAAGGGATCCGCGAACTGGGCATCACCTACCGACCGCTGGCTGAGTCCGCGGTCGAAATGCTACAGCAGATGATCGACAGCGAAGCGCTCAAACCCGAGACGGGCTGACCGCGACATCCTCACGAGATCACGATTGTCCGGCCCTGGTAGGTGACGCGCGGCGTTCCAAACGACGTCAACACGGGCAAAGCGAACAGCGCGGACAGCAGGCGCGCAACCGACGCATCATCGAAGTCCCTGTGAAAGCGGATGTCGACAGCGTCGCGGCGCACCATGGCCGCGAGCGCATTGCCCTTGTAGTCGTCCTCGTAGGAGATGCCTTCCAGTTTCATCTCGCGATGCTGATGGGTTGCGGGAAACACGAACGCGCCGCGCTCGTTGAAGACCATCTTGACTTCGTACAACTCGCCGGCGACGACCCGCTCCAGATATTCGGCACCGACCACCGTCATCTACTGCCCCTACGTGCGGTAGACGTCGGTGCTGACGTACTTCAGCCCGGTGTCGCACATCAGCGTGACGACGGTTGCATCCGGGCCCAGTCGTTGTCCGACGCGGATGGCGGCTATGACATTCGCGCCGGATGAAGTGCCGGCAAACAGGCCTTCCTCGCGCGCCAGACGCCGGACCATCTGCTTGGCCTGCTCCGTCGCGACCGGTTCGATCCCGTCGATGACGCTTGGATCCCAAAGCGGCGGCGTATAGCCGATACCGATCCCTTCGATCTTGTGCGGCCCTGCGTCGCCGCCGAGCAGCACGGCGGACTCCGCCGGCTCGACCACGATGGTCTCGACTGCTGATCTGTGTCGCTTGAGCACGGTCGCGACTCCACGGGACGAAGCCGCTGTCCCGACGCTATGCACGAACGCGTCCACCCTGCCACCGGTCTGGGTCCAGATCTCTTCGCCCAGCGCGTGGTAGCCACCAATGCTGTCATGGTTGTTCAGCTGGTCTGCCCAGAACACGTCCGGGCCGGCGCTCAATCCGCGCGCCGTCTCGATCATTTCGCGGATCAGCCCTTTGGTCGTTCGGCCATCCTCGCTCGGGACCAGGATCAGTTCGGCGCCCAAGGCCGCCATGTGGTCACGCTTTTCGAGGCTGAACGCGTCAGAAGTGACGATTCGGATGCGATAGCCCTTGGCTGCGCACACCAACGCAAGCGAGGCCCCGGTGCTCCCGCCGGTGTACTCGACAACCGTCCCGTCGGGCTTGAGGCGTCCGTCCCGCTCCGCCTGCGCGATCACTGCCTGCGCCATGCGGTCCTTCATGCTGCCCGTGGGGTTTTCCCATTCGAGCTTCGCCAGGATGGTCGCACAGCCATCGGGAACAACTCGGCGAAGTTTGACGATCGAGGTATTGCCGATGGCGCCAATCAAATCCATCACAAAGCCCTATCCTACGAACGCCCTATTGCAACGTCGGCGTCTGATCCATGACAGTCGAGAGTTCACTTTCGTCGTGGTAGCCGATCATCGCGAGCGAACCGCCCAGCGTATCACGAAGACGTCGCAGTTGATCGAGGCTTTCGAGGCGTCTTGCGTTATCGATCGCGGCAGCTTCCGCCATTGCACAGACTGGGTGCTGGGGGTCGTCAAACTCGACGCGCAAGTAATAGGCGTCCCCCGCATGGAGCAACCAGCCGTCGCTGGTACGAAGTACGACGCCGCAGTGCCCGGCCGTGTGGCCGAACAGCTCGACGAGCAGGATGTCGACACCGCCGCAGACCGTTATTGGACGAGCGCGCAACCCCTGCCACTCATTTTGCGACGGGCCGTGCTCCACCCAGCGCGGCCCATGATCGAAGTGTGGTAGGCGGTAGCGCGGATGCCCCGCCACGACGGCGGCCCGCTCTTCGGCCGCGACGTGCACCAGTGCGTCTGGAAAGTCGGCCAGCCCGCCGGTGTGGTCCGGATCGGCATGGGTGAGCACGATGTCCGTCACACGGTGGGCCGCGATCCCACGTGCTTGCAGCTGGCGTAGCGCGGTGCGGCGCTCATCGAAGCGAAAACCGGCGCTATCGATCAGCGCCCGGCCCAGCCGATCGTCCGGCTGCAATACATCGAGCAGGCCGATACCGGTGTCCACGAGCGCAACACGCTCTCCGTCCACGATCGCCAGGCAATGACAGCACGCCTGAGCAAGGTCGGTCTTCAGCAGTCCGCAATTCAGATGAAGGATCTCCATCGCGTGCGCTCCCTTACCTTGTCGATGAATCATGACGCTGGTGAGCATAGCGCCGCGGGGATCAACGTCCAACCATGTTCACCGTGAAACGCCGAGCGATGCCCCCACCCTGTCGTTGTCGCCCGCGACGGCCTGCCCACCGCTCCCCGGCGCTCCTAGGGACCGATTCCTCGACCAAGTCTTGACATGCAGCCATTTGGCTGCATATTATTGTGGCATGGACGGGCTCATTGACCATGTGTTCAAAGCGTTGGCGGATCCGAGTCGGCGTCTGCTGCTGGATCGGCTGCGTGAGTCCGACGGGCAGACGTTGAGTGAGCTGTGTGAGCATGTGAGTATGGCTCGCCAATCGGTATCCAAACACTTGGACATTCTGGAGTCGGCGAACCTCCTGGCTGTGAAGTGGCACGGTCGCGAGAAGTTGCATTTCCTGAACCCGGTACCGATTCACGAGATCGCGGACCGGTGGATCAGGGCGTTCGAGCATGATCGGCTGCGGGTGCTCTCGGATTTGAAGCGTGAGCTGGAAGGAGAGGACGTGCCTGGAACGGCGTTTGTTTATGTAACGTATATTCGAACAACTGTGGAGGCGCTCTGGTCGGCGCTGTTGGAACCGGACTTCACCCGTCGATACTGGTATGCGACGCACCATCAATCGGATTGGGAGACCGGCGCCCCCTGGCGTCTGATGATTCCCGACGGGCGCGTCGCGTACAGCGGGAGGGTCCTCGAGATCGAGCCCGAACGTCGCCTGGTTCTCTCCTGGCGCGCCGAGTTTCGAGAAGCATGGCAGGCGGAAGGCGACACGCGAGTTGCGTTCGACCTGAAACCGCATGGCGATCACGTCAAGCTTACCGTGACACACGAGTGCGACCGCCCGGATTCGACGCTCGTTCGGACGCTCTCGCAAGGCTGGCCGAAGATCCTCTCAAGCTTAAAGAGTCTGCTCGAAACCGGAGAACCGATGCAGGTAACCAGCCGATGGCCGGAGGGAATGTAGTCTATGGGAGGCAACCCAAAGTCCGCCGACGACATCCAGGTCGAGATTGTCGTCGCCTACCACAGCGGGTATGGCCATACGGCCAGGCAAGCGGAGGCGGTCGCCGCGGGCGCCGCATCTGTCCCGGGAGCGGCGTGTGAGCTCGTCCCGGTCGAGGACGCCGACGACGCGTGGGATGACATGGAGCGCGCCGACGCCATCATCTTCGGCGCACCAACGTACGTTGCGGGGCCATCGGCGCAGTTCAAGGCGTTTGAAGACGCTTCGTCGAGACACGTCATGGGCGCCGGATTCAAGTGGCAAGACAAAGTCGCCGCCGGGTTCACGAACTCAGGATCTCGATCCGGCGACAAGCTGGCGACGCTGATGCAGATTGCGCTCTTTGCTGCGCAACATCAGATGCACTGGGTCAGTCTCGGCCTGCCGCCTGCGAACTGCTCCTCCAAGGGATCGGAAGCGGATCTGAACCGCCTCGGGTTCTTTCTCGGCGCGGCAGCGCAGTCCAATATCGACCAGGGACCCGATGTCGCGCCTCCCGAGTCCGACCTCGCTACAGCGCATCATCTCGGGCGACGCGTCGCGCTCGTTTCGCAGCAGCTCAAACGTGGAAGACCAACACTACGCCAACCCAACTAGAACACGGCCGCCGCGGCTGCCTGAAACCGATCCCTGAGGGGCTTGGACCGACATATTATTGGACCTTAAGAGCGCCGAGCCCCACTCGGCCGTCCGTCGAAATCGCTCCCGAAATCTGGATCTCGGGGGAAATCGGGTTGTATATGGTTAAGGAATTCAATAGTCTGGGTTGATGGTGCCGCTGGGCTGGTGGAGCCGAACCGACGTCGGGTCAAACAGCGGCCTGCAAGTCATGACGAGGAGGAGAAGAGACAATGTCTGTACGTATTAAGGGTTGGCTATGCGCGATGGCGGTCAGCATGATGACAGCCGGCGCGTATGCGGATGAGCTTCTGATCGTGGACCTGTCGGTCGTGGATGAGATCACGATCACCGCGACGAGCGGCAATTCGGATATCACCACCTCCGGTGGCGACGGAATCGGTGTGTACCTCCAGGACTTTTACAGCGGCCCTGGAACCACCGGACTTAATGAGACGCTGGTTTCCGGCGACCTCACGAACGCCGAGAATCCGGCGGACAACAGCCCGAACCTGTTCCGCGCTGGTACGGCGGACCCCGGCCTGAATATCTTCAGCTGGTCGCCTGATACCACCGTTACCTTCACGGCCGGCTCGCTGGCGTTCACCGGGTCGGGCACCTGGTCGCTGAACTCGGACGACTACGCCGACATGCTGCCGGCCATCGGCTCCACCGGTAACCTCTACTTCCCGGCGGATGACGTGAGTGACATCCCGAACGCGCGGATCCTCGGCACCTACCGGGTCGTCCCGGAGCCGGGCACGCTGTCGCTGCTGGGCCTCTGCCTCATCGCAGGCCTGCGCCGCCGCTAAGCTACGACCGAGTTCGTAGTTGACGGTTCTTCGAGAGCCGGCTTTCCTGTCGGGAAAAGCTGGCTCTTTTTTTTGCGCTGGCGCTGACGCAACTCAATGAAGTCTGTGAAGTGACCTCCGAGCCCTGCCCGTCAATTGAAGAGTGAGGATTTGGTACTGTACAATGGCGACTCGAAAACACTCTCTCCACCGGGCATGGAAAAGGAAGACGGCGTGACGCGCGACCAAGACCAACATCAGACGTTGGTCGAAGAAGCGATCACACGGGCGATCGGTGGGGATCGGCAGGCCAGCGAACAGCTGCTTCCACTCGTGTACCAGGAACTCCGCCAACTGGCGAGTTCATATCTTCGCCACGACCGGCCGGGGCACACACTCCAGCCGACCGCATTGGTCCACGAGGTGTACCTCCGGCTCGCCCGCTCGGAAGAGCCGGGCTGGGAAGGCAAACGCCACTTCTTTGGCGCGGCTGCCAATGCAATGCGTCAGATCATCATCGAGCACGCCCGTCGCCGGCTCACGGCGAAGCGTGGCGGGGACAAGGTGATCGTGGGATTCGAGGACAGTCCCTTCCACCCCGGTGCAACACCCGAAGACCTTCTCGCGCTCGACGAGGCCCTTCAAGCGCTCGAGACGAACCACCCTCGCCTCAGTCAAGTGGTCGTCCTGCGCTACTTCGGCGGACTGAGCGAGGAAGACACCGCGGACCTTCTCGGCGTGACGACTCGAACCATCCGGCGCGACTGGATACTCGCCAAGGCGTTTCTCGCCGAGGCGTTTGAGGGCGACGCTGCCTGATTCAGGGCGCATGCGCCCTGATCTTGAGCTCCCATCGGGCAGCAGATTCCGCGTCTCCCGTTGCCGCTAGCGCTTCCGCAAGCGCCTTGATTGCCTCCTGAGTTGTCCGATGCGGCGCACCGAGCACCGATTCGAGCGTCATGCATGCATCCTCGAGAATGGGTACGGCGTCTGACGCATGCCCCGTACGAACGAGCGAGAGCCCATAGAGTCCGTCATACGCGCCACGTATCCACGAGCCGGCGGCGAAGTGGTGATGGGCCGCTGCCAGATTCTCGTCCAGTACTTGTCGCATTTCGCTGTACTCTTCCTCCACAAGATAATGGTGGGCAAGCGAATACGCCGTCTGCGGCAGGTATGGAGATTCGGACCCGAATCTCTCACGAATAAGGTCAAGAAGATCGCGCAGCACGCGTACGGCCTCGTCCGAGCGATCGGCGGACATGTAAGCCCACGCGAGCGTATTCCCGGTCTGGATGACGCGTTGATCCTGCGTGCCCCATGCGGCATCGCTATTCCGATAGGCGACTTCCGCAAACTCGATTGCATCCTCGGCACGGCCCATGCTCTGCAGCGTCAGCGCGAGATTCGCGTACACCGTGAGGGTTGTGGGGTGCTCCGTTCCGTACAGATCTACGACGACACTGAGAATATCTCGGAGCGTCCGCTCCGCTTGCTCATACTTCCCGAGCTGCTGAAGATTGAGGCCAACCGCCACTCGGGCGCGAACAACGATCGGCAACTCGGCGCCTTGACGCTCGAGATCCTCGGCCAACGATTGGTGGACGCGCAACGCTTCCGCTGGATTCCCGAGCTTCCGGTGCGCCGTACCCAGCAGATTCCGCAGCTCGATCCGCGCCTTACGAGCAGCGGTGCCAGACCGATCCAGAACCTCAAGGCCATTCTCGATGCACGTTACAGAGCGGCTGATCTCACCGATCGCGTCGTATCCCTCGGCAAGGGTGAGATACAGGCGGGCCTTTACCTCGGGAGAGTTGATCTCGAGAGAATGGACATGGCGCTCGCCCTGTTTGAGAAGGTCAGCCACCGATATCTGTCCTGCTTGCGTGTCATACCGACCGCCAACGATAATCTCACGCAGGGCTCCCGCAACCTCGTTGGCATCGGCGAGCGCACGACGGACCTCTTGTTCGGACTGTACCGCGCGCTGGAATCCCCACGCTACCGAGCCTGCCGCGGTCATCGCCAGACCACATGCGACAACGATGAGCAACGCTAGCACGGGACTTCGCCGGGCGAACAAACAACCCGCCGAAATGAAGGTTCGGCGCTGCGTCGATACCGGTCGCATCGCAAGCAGATGCCGCAAGTCCTCGGCGAGTCGGGCAGCCGAGTCGTACCGCCTCAGCGGATCGGGCGAGACGGCCTTCGCGACAACCGAGCCAAGATCATGACGTCGATCGCGTCTTGCGATACGAACTCCCGGAACGACTCCGCGCATCTCGAACCAGCGGCTCGGATCGATGGCACGGTCGTCTGGAGGGAAACGCCCCGTCAGGAAGTAATGCAGGATGACACCGAGCGCATAGATGTCACTACGTGCGTTCGCGTAGCCGTTGGTACCGGAGAGCCGCTCAGGGCTGATGAATCGTCGCGTTCCCTCTGGGGGAGCAGGCGTACTCTGCGGATCGATGCTATTCACGAGGCGCCCGATCCCGAAGTCGATGACCTTTGCCGTGCCATCCGCGCAAACAAGAATGTTCGACGGCTTCAGGTCACCGTGAATGACGCCGAGCTGGTGCGCGTGATGCACAGCGCTGCACACCTCAATCATGATGGCGATGAACTGATGATACGATGGACGTGACGTCTTGACGTACTCATGCAAAGGCATACCGTCGACCAACGCCATGGCGATGTAGGGTTGAGCCCAGCCGTCTTCCGCACGATCAACGCCGGATTCAAATACGGTAACGATCCCCTGGTGAACCAACCGGCCAAGCAGATTGCCTTCGGCACGAAAGCGGTCGACGAATCTCTGCGACATCTCCCCCCAACGCAGTAGCTTGATCGCCACGGGCCGCCGTGGGCTGTCCTGCTGGGCCTCGAACACGACGCCCGACCCGCCGGTGCCAATCAAACGAACAAGGCGGTATGTCCCGATCATGTCGCCAGGCATGTATCTCCCAACGCGCGGCTGGACTGGATCACTATCGAGGAACTTCACACGATCGCTCTCACTGAGCTCGAGCAAGCGAAGCACACGATCGCGCATCGCCGTGTCGGTACCGCATATGCGTTCGACCGCGTCTCGGCGCTCGTCCGGATGAAGATCGAGCACGTCCATCAGAATGTCGTCTATGTGCAATCCGGTATCCCTCACGAAGAGTGGTCGATCAGACGCCACGAGCGTATCGCATGCGCGGGGCGCATGGAAATATTTTTGCGTTTGTCCGGTACCTCTGGTCGTTCTCGTATTGGTTTGCGGAGACTCCCGTGTCCGGTCGATGGGAGTTGGTCCTGCCAGGGCATTTGGCCATGGCGGAGTGGAAAGACTCGTGATCGCATGCGTCGCGATCCGTACACGTTGGGCGTGGAGTTCACGTCCGGGAGGAAGTTCAGACATGTTGAATCGGTTCTGCACGGTTGCCATGATGGCGGTGGCCAGTGGTGCCCTCATCCCGGCCGGGCTCGGGCCAAGCAACGGAGGAAGAAAGAAGTGAATCCCCGATACACCATGTTCTTCGCGCTCGCGGTTGTCTTGAGTGGAACAAGTACGAGCGCTCGCGCGGCAATACTGAACTACTTCACCGCAGCGGCGAGCCCAGATTCTCCAACCATCAATGCGACGAATAACGTCCCTATGACGGTCCTTCCCGACACGGGCGGCGATGCCCGGTTCGGATTCAACTTCACGTACGATACGGACTTGGGGCAGGTCGTGTTTATCGACGCGGGGCTGTTCGGCGGTGGAGGTATCGCACGTCCAGACATAATCACAGCCCCTATCGGAAACAATCGTGTTCGAGTGCTCGGGAATGGCAGTGTGGCGCAGGTGCAATTCGTTCTCGAGGGCGATCTGAGCCTGGGTGGACGGATCGATATCGTCCCGTTCGATCCAGACGGCGTGTCGGCAGTCGGGTTCACGGCTCGCAAGACCCCCGACCTCTTCGTGGTCGGTGGCGAGAACTTTGGAACGATGTTCCTTGAAGCACCGAATCCCTTTCGTCGCCGGGGCGGTCCGACCGCCAGCGACCTCGCAAGCATTCCCCCCTTCGAGTTCTTCGTGTACGCCACGCCAGTCCCGGAGCCGTCCACGCTGTCGCTGCTGAGCCTCTGCCTCATCGCAGGCCTGCGCCGCCGCTAGGCTACGACAGCGTTCGTCGTTAACGGTTCATCGAGAGTCGGCTTTCCTATCGAGGAGAGCTGGCTCTCTTTCTCTGCGCGCATTCCGACCGCAGAACAGTTGTTCGCCTGCTCGATACTGCGAAGCGCCAGCTGGGATGTCAGGTTCTTCGAGGCTAATGCTGAACTCGGTAACCGTGTACGATGGTGCTGGGACCGTTATTGAGGAGGTCGCGAATGTTGGCGAAAGGCCGTCCGAAGAACAAGCACGAGAGGCTCGGCGTTACTGGTGCGCGCGCGCTTGCAGGAGCTCTTCTCGGGTGCGCCGTCGCGGTGACCCTGTTGAGTGCCATGGGGTGTCGGACGGGGGCGAGTCGATCGACCGCAGTGCCTGAATGCCCGGAGGACCGCGCGAAAGTCGACAATCCGTCCCGAATCGCGCCCATGCTCGTTCGCAGCTACGGCGTGTTTCTGGAGGTCTCGTTTGATGGTTGTGATCCGGTGCTCATGCGATACGACACCGGGTCACCCACCACCGTGGTGGACGCCGGTCATGCGAGCCACATTGGGATTGTCGGTGGCCAGCACCAGGCTCGGATCGGCGCCGTCGAGATTGGCCGTCGCACGATCACGCTTGTCGATTGGATCGAGGCGGAAATGACCTACCCTGGACTCCCGGGTCCGATCAAGGGTGTGGTCGGCAACGACTTTTTCGCCGGCTTCGCGGTGGGACTGCACTACCCCGCGCAAGAGATTTGGCTGATGGCAGCTGGAGAGCCGATCTCCCGCCCCCGGCGCACCGAACGGAAGGGCCGATCGACGACCTTTGACGACTCTAGTGGGTATCTTGTGGTCCCATGCCGGTTGACCACTCGATCCGATGAGCAGGTATGTCTTTTCGACACCGGCGCGATCAACAGTCTGGCGTACACGGACTATTGGGAGTCTGTGGCCCCGCCGAATACGCCCGGCGTGCCCATGATTACATTCGACAACCAGGGGAACACGATCGTCGGCAGCTATCGTCGTTCTGACACGGTGATAACCGGCAGCATGACGCTTCCGGGCGACGTGGTCGTGGTTGTCGATGAGTTTGCGCTCCTGAGCAGCGTAGCCGCAGCCATTGGTGAGCCGGTGGTTGGCCTGATCGGCGTCAGTGGTACGTTCCCCTACTACACAGTCATTGATTACCCCAACCGGGCAATCACCGCCTTCCCTTACTTGGATCGCGAGCCTCTTTTCCCGAGCCCGTTTGTCGGACATGGGTTCATCATTGCGTCCGACGGGGCCGGCGGCCTTGAAGTGAGGGCCGTCGTGCCGGCGAGCAGTGCTGCGGCGGCGGGGTTGATGGCCGGCGACCGTCTCGTCGCGGTCGATGGCCGACCGCTCGCGGGCGCAGGACTCGACTTCACAATCGCTTCACTGATCGCCGACCCGCCCGGTACACGTCGCGTCTTCGAGCTTGATCGCAGGGGCTCCGTGCTGCAATTCGAGATCCATGCCGAGGACCTCCTCCCTCGGAGGGAATTGCCGGCGGATTGATCGCGATGCGTGCGCGATGCGAACAACATACCGGCGAATCGAAGAGACGTAGTACCATGCGACGCGAACTCAAGCTGGACAATCTTGACGACACTGTCGCAGAGTGCAGGCGACTCCTCGAAACCGGGTACCTACGCAACGGAAACTGGAGCCTTGCACAGATATGCAATCACATCAGGCTGACAATAGAAGCGAACATGCAAGGCTACCCTATGTGGATGACAGCACTCGGGCTGCCGATGCGCCCGCTGCTCCGTCATTTCGCTTTGCCTCGCCTGCTTGCGGGCAACTCAATTCAAGGAGTGCGGACCGCAAGCATGTTCGTCCCTTCCGCCAATCTTGATGACGCGGCGGAACTCGTCGAACTCGAGAACTGCGTTCGCGAGTTCCAACAGTCGACACGCCCACTTCACGCACACCCGGGCTTTGGCAGGATGTCCCGCGAAGAATTCAACCAGTTCCATGCTGCCCACGCCGCCCACCACCTAAGCTTCCTTTCCCCACGAGTCACCCTGGACTCGATCGATCGTTGCGCCGCTTCCGCTCTGTCGGATGGCGAAGCCCAAAAATGACAACGAACGCCGACTTGTGTCAAAATCTTTGTCTCCGGCCTCCGCAGCCGTCAGCAGAATATTTATTTCGTTATAATTACGCCGCGACCGATCAGAGCGATAGCGCGGCTCACGCTACCGCTATTTGGTGACGAGTTTCACCAAGACGATTCGACTCATACATGGAGCACGGCTCGATGAACAGCGCAGTTTGCCTGAAACATGAACACAGGAATTCACGCCGACGACAGATATCCCAAGTGACTTCGATTGGTTCTCGCCTTGCTATCGGTGCGATTGCCATAATTCTTGCAGGTTCCCAAGTCGCGAACGCCGGACCCTTCTTGTACAAACGGGGACCGTTTTGGGACACCGCCGTCGTCTTGGGTGGGCCAGCATCGAAGTCGTACCGATGGGAGTACCAAACAAGGGGCGGCATATGGCTGCCGATTGTCTGCGCGTTTGGGAGCATGTCAGGCAGGACCGATGCGAACGGCGATAGTAGGATCACTTGCTCAAAGATTGCGTCCAATCAAGGTGCTCGTGATCGCCGACCGCTAAGAATCAGGTTTGATAACGGTTCCATTTTTCAAGAGCCCAGTGCCCAGAATACGGGTCTACGGGGTGCCGTCTCGACAATCGACGACCCAAGCGCTCCAACAGTCATTGCTGGGTTGTCCTGGCAGTTTCAACAGAACAATCAAGAACAGATGGATCTGATTGACCCGTCGCCGGTTAACTTCATCTCGGCCAATTCGACGGTCACGTTTTCACTTCCAGAGCACTTCACTTGGCAGGAAACGCCGACCGTGAGCAATTATTTGGAAGCCGATATCGAGATCGGCATGGTTCAAACATCTGGCCGCGACCTTACCATCGAAATCCTCTCTAACACCGAGATGAACCCGCTATCGGGCTTGCTCATTGATGACGCCAGTGTCGCATTCTTAGGCGGGGCAGTACCGGGCGATTACGCTCTAACTATGACTGCTGCTTGGGATCCCGACAGTAGTTTCGGAATTCCTGATGGCACACTTTCGCCCCATGATGTAGTTGCGTTTACGGTGCTTCCCGAACCGAGTTCATTCCTGCTCTTGAGCATGACAACTAGCATATTCGCGCTGCGACGAAGGAAATAGGGCCGTTGCGGCGACGAAACCCTCGGTGTCTTTCAACGGTCAGGTTGCTGTTACATTTGGATGCGGTGCTCCTGGATCCACCTGCCGGACAACTGCCGGAGCGATCTTCTCGTGCGTGGGCGACAAGAGCCCAGCAACTCATGCAAGGCCAAGCGCAGCGCGTAGATATCGCTGCGGACCGACACATCACCTCGCGCAAGTTGCTCCAGCACCATGAATGCCGGCGTCCCGCCTCCGACAGCATCGAGTTATTCGAGGAAGCTCACCAGGCCAACCATCGGGGTGACGGATCCGCGCCTGGGGCCCAGAAACACTGATTCTAGTTTCACAGTGAGTCGGGGTCATTCGCCCTTGGCATTGCTGTGCTTCTTAAAGAACGCATCCATCGCTTCAACCGCTTTGTTGACCTTGCCTTCGACGTCATAAAGATCGATATGCGTTGCACCTTCGACGGCAAGATATTCTTTCGGCTGCGACGCTTTCTCGAAAAAGGCCTCGCTCAAGGGCTTGGTCATGGCTTCAGTGCCCGTGATAACGATGACCGGCATGTAGAGATACGGTGCATAGGCCGTCGCGTCAGCCAACATCGGGGCTTCCAGCATGAACGACGGAGCCAAGTGCGAGTAGTTCGGATAAGTCTGCGCGCCAGCACGCTCGGTCATGTAGAAGTCATACCCTTCGCGAACCAGATCGTCCGCTGGCAGATCCGCCGCCGCTTCCAGCCCCAATGCATCGACATACTCGACTTCGCCTGTTTCGTAGTACTTCTGACGCCCGGCGTTCTGTGCCGCGATCAATGCCGTGACCGTTTCGCGATCCATGGTTTCGAAGTAGCTTGCCTGGTTGCCAAGCATCCCCACGACGGATGCGATGGCATTGAGGCGCTTATCTGTGGTGGCGACAAGCGCCATGTAGCCGCCCGACGCGCAGACACCCAGGCCGTACAGGTTGTTGCCGTCCACAAAGTCCAGCGTGCCCATGTAGCTGATGGCATCGCGGATGCTCTCGATCTTGACGAACGAGTTCTCGTTGTTGCGTAGTTCTCCCCCGCTATCCCCGTATCCAAGATGGTCGAACACGAGGGTCACATATCCTCTTTCAGCAAGGTGACGCCCGTACACCGCTCCTGTCTGCTCCTTCACCTGGTTGAACGGAGGCGAGAAGATCACCGCCGGGTAGTTGCCGTCCTCGCTGAAGTCATCCGGCACGTGCAGGATGCCCGCAAGCGCAACGCCCTGGCTCTTGAATCGAACTTCGATCTTGTTGTCAGCAACCGCCGTCATGTCATTGGCTCTTCGTCGGCTTCCACGTACACATCCGCGACAGGAGCATAATACTTTCGAACAGCAGAGGATTCTCGCATCAATCGGCTCTATCTTTTGCACAATCGTCTCGTGACCGTTGCTATACGTCCGTATTCCCTTAATACTGATGGAATGAGCCGGCTATCAGCTCGATCGATCGTGAAACGTCATGCAACCCAGGAGGGTGTCACCGCGACCGGCATTCCCGGCGTCCAGTTGTACAGAATCTCCGGACCGATTGAGCGGACGCCCGCCATTTACACGCCTCGCATCTGCTTCAACACGAGCGGTGCAAAGCGCGTGTTCTCCAACGGCAAGACTCATACCTACGACGACCGGCACTTCATCTGCTGCACCATGCCCGTCCCCGTGGAATCGGACGTCCCAAAGGCAACGTCAAGAGAACCAGTCCTCGGCGTCTCGCTCGAATTCGACGCGATCCTCCTCCGGGAACTCATCGCAGCGATATCAGCAACCCGTGGCTGTGATTCCGATTCTGCGTCCGGAGCGGCGATGCCCGAGGGGCTTGCGGTCGGCATCGTGTCTGAGGAACTCGCGGACGCCATGCTGCGACTGCTTGAGTTGATCGACGACCCAACTTCGAAGCGTGCGCTGGCGCAGAGTCGGCTCACCGAGGTGTACTTCGTTCTTTTGACCAGCCCTCTGGGCCCGGTTCTCCGCCGACGATTTGGAGAGACGCACAAGATCGCGGAGACCGTGTGCTACCTGCGCGATCACATCAACGAGCAACTCACAATTGACCAGTTGGCCAGATGGTCCGGCATGAGCCGAGCCGCGTTCCATCGCAACTTCAAAAAGGCCACTGGGATGGCCCCTATCCAGTTCATCAAGCAGTTCCGCTTGAACACGGCGGCGATGCAACTGGCCGCCGGGATGCGTACCGGCGAGGTCGCAGCGTCCGTGGGGTACAACAGTCAGTCGCAGTTCAGTCGGGAGTTCAAGCGGCAGTTCGGCCAAGCCCCTAGAGACTGGGCGTCCAGTTCATCCGCCTAAAGATGTTTCAAATCGGCACGGTGTGCCCGACAGCGACGGGACACGATTGAACGGGACTGGAAATGGGATTGACACGGAATCAAAGTTGGCATAAATTCGAATACGGATTCGAATTCGTGTTATTGGGAGTGTCATCACCCATGCGTTCTGCGTCTGGACACAAACCGCGAGCCGGGAAACCTGCACTCCAAGCCAGGAGCGCGGACACGCTCGAACGAATCCTCTCGGCTGCTGAGGCGTTGCTGGTCGACCGTGAGTTCGACCAGCTCTCGGTCGCCGATATCGCGTCAAAGGCTGGCTGTGCCGTGGGCACCGTCTACGGGCGGGTGGCTGACAAAGAACACCTTCTCTTCTGTCTGCACGATCGCTACATGGCTTGTGCAACGAAACAGGCGGGCGACCTGTTCAGTACGTTGGATGACGCCGGACTCGTGGAGAGAGTCGAGGCCCTGTGTGAACTGATGGTCAGCCTGTTTCACAAGCATCGCGGCGTTGTGCGAGCAGTGACCAATCACCTGTACACCAGCCCCAGCGAGGCGGCAAACGAGAACATGAGCGGCTTTCGGAAGAACGCCACGTCGATGTTCCGATCCGCCGCCGCGTTCCTTGCAGAGCGAATGCCAAACAGAACGGACGCTCAAACTCGGACTGCATGCGAGTTCGCATTGCTGGCCGCGCAGGATGTCGCACAAGGCCGCATCGTCTTCGGAACTCGCTCCGGACTCGCCTTGAAGTACAGCCACAAAGAACTGAAGGCCAGGACCGCGGACCTGATCCTGCGCTACTTGAACGCCCACTCGCAAACCAATCACCCGGAATAATCACATGTATTTCGCTCGAGTTGCCATCCAACTCCTCGCTGTGTCCGCGGCTCTCGCGGGACAGGGAATGCTCCAGGGATGTGTCCACCGCTCACCCGGGACGTTGCACCCGCCATCGGACGATCCGCTGACCCAAGCTCAGGTGCAGCTCAGGGATGAAATGACGCGGGACGTTCGGACACTCTCCGCACAGATTGGGCCCCGCAACGCGGCCTACACACCACAGAACATCCTTGCGGCGGAGCAATGGCTCCTCGAAGCGCTTTCCGTTTCCGGACTCGATGCGCGTCGTATCGAAGTCAAAATGGGCAACGGAAGCGTTGCGAACATCGAGGTCAGCTTCCCCGGGAACAAGAACGCAGACGAGATTCTCGTGATCGGTGCACATTACGATACGGTGTTCGATTCTCCCGGCGCCAACGACAATGCGTCCGGTGTCTCGATGCTCCTGGCAGCCGCCCGAAGACTTGGCGACGCGAAGATCGACAGGACAGTCCGTATCGTGTTCTTCGTAAACGAAGAGTACCCCTTCAGTTGGGGGATCCAGATGGGGAGTAAGGTATACGCCAGGCACTGCCGCGAAAACGGGGACAACATCGTCGCCATGATAGCGGTTGATAGCGTCGGGTACTTCTCGAACAAGCCCGGCAGCCAGAAGTATCCGATCTTCGCACTCAACCTCCCAAAGAAAGCGAACTTCATCGCGTTTGGTAGCAACCTGGAGAATGCTCCGTTGCTGGATAGGGTCGTTTCCGTCTTCCAGAATGAGACAGCGCTCCCTTCAATCGGTGCTGCGAGCGACTCCAAGCATGCATCGAGAGGTGATCACGCTGCGTTCTGGTGGAGCGGGTACCCCGGCATCATGATGTCCGACACTTCTGAGTTCAGGGATCCACACTACCACTCCTCAACTGACAGGGCCGAGAACCTGAACTACGACGAGATGGCCCGCCTCGCTGACGGATTCATCGCCACAATCATCGAACTTGCAGGAGCAGAGACGGAGCTTCCGAATTCGCGGTGAACGCCGGGTCATTGCCCGATCGGATGGACTCGGGCAAGCCGCGTCGTTGAGGTCGTTTGTTTGAACTGCAGACCCGACGGCGTAACCCTTCGGTGAGCCGGGCCAACTCGTCAGCAAGATCCACCGCCTTCTGATAGACCTCTCGCTTCTCGAACATGAAACGCCATCGGTAACCCCCGGAATTGAGCAGTAGAACAATTGATCAGGAGACCGCAGGCGAGCCGACCTGCCGACTATCCCGCGTCGCAAGAGAACGTCACATCCCCTCACCTGTTCACCTGATGCTCACCTGCTCTTTTTGGGCGGCTACGCCGCTCAAAATCGGGGTGACTGGACACCGATAGAAGTCGCCCAAATCGGCTTCTGGAGCCCGGAAACGCGGATTCTAGCTTCTTCGTGAATTCGGCGACGGCAACCCGGCGAACTTCCGCCCCCATCGCTTCTGCGCGCTGATCTGCATCTCCTCGGTTACCGCAACCGCAGAAGATTTGGTGAACGCCACTTTAAAGACACATCGGGGAGCCGGTTTATCGACAATCACTCCGACAAAGGAAAAAGCTCCTCGACGTTTCAGGCAGCGCAGTTTACTGCAGGACTGGCAATGCGATCTCCGATGGGTGCGCCGGCCCGCGAAACACACGAAGCCGTGTGTTATCTACCACAGGCGAGTGCACGGTGTTATCCCTGTCAGCGCCCATGATCGAAATCCGCAGCCTGTGGCCGGCTTCAAATACGTTGGCCGTCGGCTGCAGGTCCATCAGGATTTCATCGGGCTCATTACTCGACAGCCTCTGAGAATCGCCCTTCTGGCACATCTGAAACGGCAGCCCCAAGTTGTCATAGGGCGCCTCGGAGAGCCTCCTTAGAGAGGACCGCAGCATCCCCTCAGTGACGTACTGCACGCCACCGTCTTCGTCCACCTCCTCCAGCAGGACGTGCAGATCGGCATCGCCAGATGACGATGTAACAAAAAGCCGTACTACGGGGTGACCGACAACAGACAAGTCTGCCGACAATACAGCGCTCGTATACGTCAGTGACTTCCCATCATTCTCGCGAAGTTCGCGATAACTCATGGGGCCCTGTCCCATCGCATCGTCCCAGCGCGAATGCGATCCGCTCGTTGTCGTGGGGTCGACTTGGTACACGTCGTGCCCGGCACCGCCTCGACTGAGTGTGAGAACCCCATCGTTGACTGATTCCACCGAGCCAGAAGGGCCCGCATCCAACGCAAAACGAAGTGTCTTGGTTACCGAGACGGGCCAAGTTTTCGAGATTTCCCAAGTCCAGTCCCCGGGGCCACGCATCAGGGCGTACCGCACGGGCGCTTCGGTATCGACGCCGTTTTGGATGCCTTTCAGCCAGCGGTCGAACCAACGATGTTGTTCCACGGCGATTAAGGCCATTCGGTAGGGTGTCAACTCGGTGTGGGACCATGCACCGATCGTCATCCGCTGCGGGCCTGCGTAGTTCGCAAACCAGAGCGTCGTATCCAGTGCAAAGGCGTCAAACCATCCACCGAAGTGATAGGCCGGCACCGCCGCTGCGCGAATTTCTTCGATGCGAGCCGAGGGTCCGTACTTCGACCAGTCATGCAGTTCTGAGTCGCTATCACGAAAGGGAGCCGAGGAAAAACCAAGCATCACATCCCAATTGTCCTTGTGCTCACGGATCGCTGCTCGCATTAGATCGCCGCTAGGATCCGCGTCGACCGGCCGGGGAACGAGTTCCGTGTCGAGCCTGCGAGTTGAGTCTGACCAATGCCGAAAGGCATCCTCCCTAAAAATGCCGCCTGCGTGAACGAAGTCATAGAGGTCGAAGCCAGCAACATCCGGAAAGATGGCTTTCAGCGCGGGTGGCGCGTGGGAAGCCACCATGTACTGGGTGATCCCAAGGTAGGATAGGCCGAACATGCCTACGTTTCCGTCGCACCAAGGCTGTTGGGCGAACCAGCTAATCAACTCGACCGCGTCTGCCGTTTCGGTGCTCGAAAAAGGTTCCTCGCAACGCCCGAAGGAGGCACCAGTCCCACGGATCGCAGCTGTGCAAACGACGTATCCATGCTTCACGAGTCGCTGTAGACCGGCAACAGCGTCCACGTTGGTGCCCTGACGATTCGGGGCCAGAAAGTTCCGGTGGTAGCGCGACAGCGCCCAGACCACCGGATAGGAAATGTCCACTGCTACGCCATCGACCGCGGGCCGCGTGATGTCGACGGCGATGCGCACCCCGTCACGCATGCTGACGTAAACCGAGGAGTTCACCCACTCATCGTACAGCTGTGGGGAGTACCCTTCGTACCGACCAAAGGATGAGACACGCCCTTTGTCAGACGTGAACGAGGGCGGACTGGTTACACTTCGGTCAACCCCTGAACAGCCCGCAAACGCAAGGACTGTCGTCATCGAAGCGAGTCGCCATCGAATGAGATTCAGCCAGCGCTTTTCTCCGGTCCTGTGTCGTACCTCAAGAAAACGGGTGGAGCCCGTTTGAATCGCCGGCCGGATCTGCTTCTGGCACTGCTTAAGATTCGTCATGTGAGACAGCCTTAGCCAGAGCAAGAAGAACGGCTTGTCCGTCTTCGATGTCCGCCAGCGACTGGCCGATCACACTGGCGCAAGTTCTCCGAGAAACGCGACCTGCTCGAAAGCGTGACTTTGAACCGCACTCTCGACGACGTAGGTCTTTGTCTGCAAATGAGAAGCCCGTTCGACTACCTCGCCGAACGGGCCTATTTGAAGCAATCGGGGCAACAGGATTCGAACCTGCGACCTCTTGGTCCCAAACCAAGCGCTCTACCAGGCTGAGCTACGCCCCGCAAGTGGCGCTGATCATACCCAGAAAACGGACGACCGAAAAGGAAATGCGCCGGCCCCGGAGATCCGGCGCAACCGTATCCATCAAAACCAGCGGCCGGCGTCTCTCGCCCGGCCCCCCTCCGGCACCAGCGCATCGTCGCCTAGCGCTTGGTAGCCGGCGTGTTCGTAACCGATGAGTCGTTCGCCAACGGGTCGATCGGCGGCGACACGAGCAGCTCCGCATCGATCCAAACCAGCCGATGATCCGAACTCACGATCGGATCGCCCTTTCCCACCAGACGGAACAACGGATCGGTCGACGTGGGCCAGAAGACACCGCTGCGCAAGATCCGGAAGTCGAGCGAAGTCAGCACGTAGTCCAGGCGCAGGTTGCCGGGCGCCTTGTCGCCTAGGTCGCCTGTGTCCTGACGGGCGCTGCCAATATGCGTCAGGTTCGCGCCGCCCTGACGATCCACAGACTCGAAGCCGCCGTCGCTTTCGGGCGTGCAATCCTTGTTGATCAGCGGATTCTGCGTCAACTGCCGAATCGCTCCCGGGAACGCGTCGCCATCGTTCGGGTCCGCGTTGTAGTCGCCAAGCACGACGAACGGCACCCCCATCGGCAACCCGCCGGATGTGCCCTTGTCGTCAAAAATGTAGCTTCCGGCACCGGGCGTAACATAGTCGCTCCACAACCGAATCTCGTCGAAGTTCCGACGGCCGTTGCGATCCTCGGGACCATCGAACACCGGCGGCGTCGGGTGCGCGCACAACACGTGGACGACGACGCCCTCGACATTGATCGACGCGTCCCAATGGCTCTTCGAGGAAAGCGGCAGCACCGCCAACTCCTCCTGGTCATACCAGTCGGCCGTGACGGACGCCGGCGTCAACGGATTGTCCGGCAGGAGCGCACCGGGCATGTCCTTCCAAAGGAAGTTCCGGAACGTACGAACCGATTCGATGGGATACTTCGACAACAACACCATCCCGTACTGCCCCGGATGAAATCCGAATCCCAGCGCGTCCCCCGGACCGGTGCTGTCGCCGTTGTTGTCGAGATCGAGTCCACTCGGAATACCGGTGTTGGAAGGTCCGTTGAAAACGAACGGATACTCAACCGGTTCTGCGCCGTTCCAGCCGATACTCAAGTAGTTTTTCTGAAACTGGCCGATCGCTGTGTCCTGGTCGTCGAAGTCGAACTCGTTGATGAGCAGGATGTCGGGATTCACCCGCTGGATGATTTCGGCGACCGCGCGGGCCTGCGAATCGTCCGACGTGCTCAAATCGGTAATCAGCTGCCCCTGGCTGTTTCGAACCAGCGCTGCGTTGAAAGTGGCGAATCGCGTCGAACGGCTGCGTTCGTACTGCTCGCGACCGGAGAAGCCGTCGTCCGGCTGATCGATGAAGTAGCCTGTGACGCCTAGCGCCAGAAGCTGCGCCGCCTCGTCCTGAATGCTCCGGCACGTGCCGTCGTCGTTGAGCGTGAGGAAGTTCTCCTCGGTGCGCAGCGTGTACGGATGGACTTCGAGGCCCAGTCCGAGTGCGACGCTCAGGAACGGCGCGACCTGGCCCGTCAGCTGACCCTCAACCTCCGGCGTACCGTCGTTGTTACAGTCGATGGGCGGGTCGATCGCGTCACGGAGCAGGACGCTGTTCTTCCAGGGCCCCATGCCCTCGGCGTAGTTCTGACTGATCCAGGTCAGAACATCCGTGCCGGTCAGCGCACTGTAGCCCGTGGTCGACGTGATGCCGCCGGGGACGAGCGCCGCGAGACCGCCGTAGATCGCGTTGAGATCGCCGCCGTTGGCCGCGTTATAGACCATGTCGTAAGGCCGCGAGAAGCCGCTCGACGGCTGCACGAACGCGTCGGTCACATCACCGTAGAGCTGCACGAGCGGAATATCGACCGAAGCCGCCGGCATGATCACGTTCTGCAATTCGATCAGGTTCGCGACCTCGAACGACTGGATGAAGATCCGTGTCGGGTCGACGAAGTCCTCGGCGACCAGCGTGTCGATCAGAAGCTGGCCCAGCGACGTGTTGATCGGAGAACCATCCAGCCGACGCCCTTCGATGGCAAAGAAGGTCGGATGCTTCGTTTCCGGATAGATGCCGATCTTACGGCCGGTCCGGTCCTCGAACTCTCGAACGAGTTGAATCACCTCGCCCAGCGTCGGAATCTCGAACAGCCCGTCGAACGCCGTATTGTCCGGCCGAACGGCCGGAATCCGTTCGCGCGCCCGCAGGGTCTTGATCTCGGCCAGCGTGAAGTCCTCGCTGAACCAGCCCGTGGTTGAGACGCCGTCGATCAACTTGGTCGTCATCCGGCCGGCAAACTCCGGACGGTCGGCGACATCGGTCGTGCTGCCCAACTCATTCTCGTGCCGAGCGATCAGCACGCCGTCGCGGGTCGCCACCAAATCCGGCTCGATGAAGTCGGCACCCAGTTCGATCGCCAGCCGGTACGCTTCAAGCGTATGCTCGGGTCGGTAACCACTGGCACCGCGGTGACCGATGACGAGCGGCCGATCATCCGGCGCGACGGCCACGTCCGTAACCAGGAATGTGCTCAGGCAAGTCAACGCCTGAAGGAACTTGTGCACAAAATGAAGCATGTGTATCGCTCCTGAGCGGGGACCGCCGCCTCGAAAAGAGTCTAATAGAATCCCTCACCCTCTGGCACGACGACGGCGAGTTGTTCCGGGGTCACGCGATCGAGGTTACGCGGCACACTGTCTGTTGCGCGACATTAAACATGCGCACACACCAGAAGAGCCATAACGCTTTGTCTGTAATCGGGTTACGGCTGTTTTGGGTGTGCGCAAGTCGTGTCACAAAAACACCCTAACATTGGCGTTTGTGACAAAAACATGCGCACGCTCACGGATCGCCGAGATTGCGATAAGCCGCTTATAGAAAATGCGTTACGGCGAAATCGCCAGCAGCGGGAAGGTTTGCCCAGCTTAACGGTGTGACAAAAACGTGCGCACACATAGCTGCGGGCTATCGACGCGGTGGCTGGTGTTGGCACGGCACTTGCATGAGAAGAGGGCTGCCACCTCAGCGGGTGACAGCCCTCGTAGCTCAAAACCGCACGACTAACCGGATGTGCAGGCCGAGCAAGCGGAGTTCTAAAAAGAGCATGACTGCTCCTTTGCTGCTCGCTTCCTCCCGCTTCCGATGTGAATTCTACCATGTGTTCGGAATATTCGGCAGTCGAAATCATACGATCGTCACCGTCCCGAGGTCGGAGCAGTCCAAGTGCGGGGAGCCCGGCGCGGGTGCGGCCCGCAGATAAACGGTCTCCGATACACCGTTTGTGACCCGGATCGTGGCCAGGCCCGAAGGGTTCGTCTTGATGACCTTCGTCTTGGTCGCAACCACGTCGCGGACGTCGGTCCCGACCTGCACTCCGATAGTGGCGTTCGTTGCATCCGCCCCACCGTCCGAATCCTGGTACACACCGACTATGAGTAAGACCTCCTGATTCAACGCGTTGCCCTGACGATCGAGCACCTGGACGGACGCGTCCTGCGGAGACGCGCCGTTGGCGTCGCCGACGCTCACCTGCACCAGCTTGTCCATGAATGAGAAACTGTGGTCGCCGAGCTTAACCCACGTACCGGGTGTGCCGGCGACGGTGCAGATCCACGGCACGTTGTCGCTGTCCGAATGGATCTCCCCGGGGGCGTGCGCTCCCGCGATCGGCGGCCCAGGCGACGCCGCCGGGGCGATCTGCAGGCCGGCCTGCGAAGATCCGTTGGGGCCGAACGTGTAGAGCTTGGTTGACCCGATGCCGGCGGGCGCAAGCTCGCCTCCAGTATCGAGGACGACCAGGCTACCGATGCGAAGACTGCCGACCTGCGTTTCGGCGAACGACTCACTATCGACCTTAGCAAGTATTCGGATGCGACCAACGTTCTCGTCCCACTGGATGCCGGCGTCCTCACCTTCCCCCGAGGTGCCACGGTTGAAACGCAAGTTTAGCTGCACGGCGCCCGGACCAACATTATCCGCATCGAGCGTGAACTCGGCCGAGTCGGTGCCGGTGATCGCCGCGACTGCCGAGTGCATCCAAAAAGCAACCAGCTCGCGACGACTCCGAATCGTACCGTCAACCACCGCGCCGCCCGACGTGTTGAGCTCGGCGATCGGAAAGAAGTCGGTAACCGTCAACGGCCAGGTGGCACCCTGTGCGAGCGTGTTCGTCGCAATGTTGATCCAGATTTTCAACCCGGTCGTATTGTCCGTGCAGTCGAGCGTCGTCTCCGAGAACGCGACGTTGTCGTTGTTGGGCTTCCGATAGTTCCCAGCGCGGACAACAACCTTGAGCCCACCGTCCGAATGGCGCTGGCACGTCAGCTCGCTGAATGCCGTCTCGTAGATATGCTCGAAACGCCGGATGTCATCCTTCAAACGCGTCGGCGTGGTCTGCGCCGAAAGCGATGGATCAGGGAATTGACCTCCATAGGTGTGACGTGTTGACGCCTTCGCAGCCGCGCTGGTCTCAGAGATTTCCAGGCTGTCAGCTACCCATGGCTCGCTCATACCAACACTCCTTTGTTGCCGATCGCGAAACGCAAGCGCCCGCTGACATCCGGTGCAAGCGGCCTGATGTACCTGGCCGGGACCGGTGTCGAGTCGACCCTGACCGTCTTTGTCTCCAGCGCGTCGCCGGTCGGTTGCCCAGTACGAGCGTCGATCGCGCGTACCGCAAACTCCTTGGTGCCAAACACGAGCGCCCCCGAACGCAAGACGATTGGTTTCGTCTGTCCGCCTGCCGTGCCAAGATCGAGTGGCCCCTGTTGCGCGAGTCCCTTGGTCGGGTGGCTTGCCACGCAATCGCGCTGACCAGGTACGACGGCCGCGTCGTCAAGAATGCCCGCGTCGTTAGGACCGACGAGCTGCACGGCCGTCCCGGGCCGTATGTTTTCAGTCGGAACGTAGATGGTCGCGCGAACCGGCATCAGTCCTGTTGCTCCTGGAGTTTCGGGTCGCTCAAGAATCCGTCGCCGACTGCGAGGAAAGCCCCGTCGTAGTTGCGGTCTCGCACCTCTACATCGACGCTCGCGGGATGCGCGAGAATCGCGTGAGCAGCCTCGGGCCAGTCATCGGCGTACATCAACTCCTCGCGCGTCCCGTCCAACCGGACGATCGACAGCACGTATCGCTGACCCTCGTCACCGACGCGGTTTATCATCTTGCATCTACAAGCCATCAATCACCCACCGTAGCGCCAGTGTCGTAGCTGGTTTCCGCGTAGGGATCGACACCGATCAGCGCTGCTTCCTCGGCGGCATCCAACGTGCGCGGCAAGTTGGGATCGACGAATCCTTTGAGCTTGCGAACACCACGAACGATCAGCGTTTGCGGGAACATCCCGTCAGTCGATTGCAGATTCCGCAGCGCGCCTGTGTCGGGATAGAACTCCGGATCGTGCCCGAAGCTGACATCGCGGAACTCAATGCGGCCGCAGTTCTCACCGAAGACCCAGCGATATTCGGTATGCAAGCCCTCAACAATCGCGTCGTCCACAGCGGCCAGCTTGATCGCGACCGCCGCCTTGCCTTGCCAGTGCGATAGGCCATTGCGCGGGATCGTGATCCCACGGACACGTAGTCGCTTGCATTGCCGACTACGCGAGTCGACCTGAAAGGCACCGAGCAGATCCCAGTTGACGCCGCGATTGGAGGCAATGTAGAGGTTCTCGAAATCAAGGGACTCGATCGGCCGCTTGCCGTCGTGTACACAACGGATGCCCTTGGTGGCGAAGTTGAGGACACGGACATTGTGGATGCGTGAGCGGACAGCCTCGACGCTGATCCCGTGCCCGACCTTGCCATCGCAGTCGATCGTGAAGTTGTTGAGGCCGCCTTCGCCCTGTACGCGAACGAGTGCCGACCATGTGCTCTTGATCGATAGTTCGCCGCCGGTCTTGGCGACGATAGTCGGCTGCCCGAACCCGACAAGCTCTGCAGTTACGATCAACGGCGGCTCGACTTGGTAGAGGCCCGGCGCCACGCGCACGATGCCCTTACCGCGAGCAGCAGATCGTAGATCGTCCACCGTGCGCACGAGAGTCGGCAGCGCCGCGCGACGCTTGGTATCGGTGGCCTCCGGAGCCTTGGTGTCCTGCGCCAACGTCGCGCGCACGAACAACAACAGCACAATCACCGCGAGCATTGAATAGCGTTCGAAACGTGTCACCGTGATCCTCCTTGAAAGGTGAGTCCTTGTCTGAACTGTGCGAGGGAAGACTGCGCCTCGAGCTGGATACGCGTGTTGTAGGCCATGCCGCCACGCTCGGGCGTGCCCTCGCTGTAGCGCCACTCCAGCGCCGCGATGACAGCACCGCGCTCGCCAGGCCGCGTGTCGAGCGGCAGCACCCACTCGCCGCCGGTTGCGGTCGGCTCAGCGACGATCGCGTCGACCAGGTCGCCGGGCCGGTAGCCCGTAGCGAAGTCGGGATTACCATTGCGGTCCTCATAGAACACGATCTCGGGCAGCTCGATCGAGCCGACGTGCGGAACGCGATCGTTGCCATTGATTTCGCTGACCATGAAGTGATCGACTTGCGTGAAGTCGTCCCGCTCGGCCGAAGGGAAGCCGCTGCCCTGGTACTTGCTGTTGCCACCGCCAAAACCATCGCGGTCCTCGCGCCGCAGGACTACCGCGTCACGCTTGAGGTAGAGCCGGTGCCGGGCACGCTGGGAAAGGGAGCCGGCCGTCGACACGAAACGGTCGACACCGATCGCGACGTCACCCTGCAAGGTCGCCGTGATCCGCACACGCAACAGGCCCCTGATGTACGCGGTCGCGAACGTCTCGCTCGTGTTGCCGGAAGGATCGACGAAGTCGCCGAGCTTGGCTTCGCGGATCGCGATCGCGGCGTCTACACGTAGCACCGTGATCGATAGGTTGGCACGGACCCACGACGATCCGCCGTTGAAACTGACCTCGACCTCGGGCTCGTTACGCTTGGTGCCTTGCAGCGTCGTCACCTGCGGCCCGAACGGACGCGGTCGTGGGAAGCCCTTGCCGCGGCGCCCCTGGCCTTCGCCGGCACCGACGTCGGCAAGATCAAAGAGCCCGTAACGCGCGGCCGTGAACGGACCGAAGAGCCGGCCGTACTGCGCGGCCGAGAACTGACCCTGTGTGTTGAGCACCCAATAGCGACCGACGAGTCGGTCGGCGCCGACGTTTCCGGGTTGGGAGCCGTCGTACTTGTTTGACCATCCGGCCGAGCCGATATTCGCAATCGCGGCATCAACGGCGCTCTGACTGCCCGGGTCGACGTCCCAGTCGCCATTGGCGGGCCAGCCCGGCACGAGTTCCACGGTCACCTCGTAGTGATTGGGACCACCCACGACTTGGCCGGAGTTGCGGACCTTGCTGTAGTCGGCTGCGATCTGCAAGCTGCTCGCGTCGGCGAACCGTCGAATGTTCGCGAGGGGCTGCTGTGTGTTGAGCGCATCGGACGGGAACCGGATCTGTACGCGGCGGTTGCCATCGCGTGCGACCGGATCGGCGTCCGCAAGGAAGAATCGCAAGCCCCAGTGCCAGTAGCCATTGGCCGAGTCTTGCCGCGGCTCCCACGCGAAATTGATACCGGCGCGCAGGCAAGTTGCTTTGAGCGCGTCCCACCATGAAAGGCCGTCGATGACGTGATTGACGGGGCGCTCCAACAACACACGCGTCCACGGGTCTTGCAGGCTGGCTGGGTTCCCGACTGACTCGGGCTCGATTTGCAGCAGCTCGCGATCCTTGATGATGTCGAGGAGATTCCAGTCGAAGAACCGTTCGGAATCCCCCCAGTGCCCTGGGAAGCCCTCCTGACCGGCACCGGCGCCGTTCCGGCGCGCGACATAGAACAGGTAGGCAAACACGCGCGCCCACGACCAGTAGACCGCCTCACCATCGGGCGCGCGCTGTCCATCAAAGAACGCGCGGACCGGCATGGTCCCGGTGACGCCCCCGGGGCCGAGCTCGACGTCGGGATAGTCAACCTGGTGCGACCAACAGTTGGGTCGGTTGTTGAGATTGAAGATCGCAGGAAGCGTTTTGGCGACCATCAGCGGGATCGGCGCCGCCGGATCAGATATCACCGCGTTGTAGCCGTCGCCGTTCGGGCGCACCTGCCCGACAACGGTGAAACGCGGCAGGTAGTGCAGGTCGGTGCCGATGTGCTCCAACGTGATCGACGCGCTGTCAGGACCGTCGTTGCGGTGCGACCGCCGCGCCACGTGTCCGCGGAACAGGTTGACGTCTAGCGCGAGGTCATCGCGACCCGTACCGATTTCGATGACCTGCCCGTCGTTGATGATCTCGTGCAGCGGCGCTATCGCGGGATGTCCGTCAGCGCCGTTGTCGACACCAAAGCCGCGAGCGATCGCGACGCCGAGCGTGGCCTGCGGGAAGTCGTTGACGCGATGGACAATCGAAATGTCCGCGCCGAGCCAGCGCACGATCTGCCCGTCGATCGTGACGACCAGCGGGTCGCGCTCCACAGGGTTGCGCGGGTTGGCACCCTCGCCCGTGTCGGCGATACCGCCGGACGGCTCGAACGATGGCGACTGGCCAACGGAGAGGATGTCTGCACCGACAAGGCCCACGCGCGACTACTCCTGTTTCGTGCCCTCGACACCACGCATCTTGCGAGCTGCCGTGCGACGCTCAAGCGCAGCGAGCGCATCGCGAATGTGATGCAGTGCCTCAAGGTTCTCGTCACAGGGGTGGGAACCATGCTGGAATTCCTGCAGACGATCCGCGACGATCGCAAGCAGGCACTCGTTCGTGACACCCTGAACACCAACCTCCGCAATCGGCGCAGACTGGAACTCGATCGACTCAAGAAGACGCGTCTGGTCGCGGCCGATCTCCTCGACGATGTGGTACTCGTAGTAAGCACCACCCGCGGTGCGTTCGCCAGCTTGCTGAACGATTCGGTTTCCGTCGCTGTACATGCGATCTCCTTTGACAAACAACGCCTCTTCGCCTTCGCACGATGGGCAGGGCCAGTCCTTGGGTAAACACCTACGACAAGTGGGGCAATAGTCTTCCGATCGCGCGTCCACTAGCTAACTCCGATGCCGTCTACGGTTGCATGATCTTGAACTCGACGCGTCCCTCGGCGAGGAACTTGTTGTCGACCGTGGTCTCGGGTCTCCCGGCCGGGACGATGCGACGAAACTCCACGAACTGGAACGTCTGGCCGACATCGTCGAGTAGGCTGTACCGGCCGGCGCGGTATTGGCGAAACAGTTCGTAGAACGCTTGCAGGTGCGCGACCGTTCCGAACGAGAGCCAGTAGCGGACGATGATGTCCTGCGGATCGACACCGAAGTGCTGCGAAGCGCTGGCATCGATCCGCGGTATCGGAGATACGAGCGTGCGCATCGCGAGCTGTCCGGCGGATGCCTGCGCCTGTGTCGGAGGGATCAGATTGTGGTTGCCGGCAGCGAGCGTTATCGGCGTCTTGCCGTCGACCGCTGAACCGTTGAATACAACTGGCATGCACGCAGTTCCTCCTCGTTACGGTCCCGCCGGGAAGTTGACGCGCGGCTGCGCGCCGAGCAACGCGTCCTCGCTCAACGCGTCGAGCGGCGTGGCGCCGTTGAACTGCGCAGAGTTCACGTTGGTCTGTTGGAAATTGATGATGACGCGCTCGCTGGTCTCGCTCCGAATACTCTCCTGAAGCGTGATTGGGTCGACACCGGCGCGTCCAGCAGCGCGTTGGAAGAGGCGAAAGAGCTCCTCGGCGGTCATGTCGCCGACACGATTCTCGCGAACTACGAACTCTGTCACCTGTGCAGCTTGGTTTCGATCGAAGATGAACCTACCAAGCCCCTGCGATGTGCGAGGCAAATCGACTCCGGCGAGAATCCCGCGCTGCTGGGCGGCAGAAACACTACCGACGTCTACGGGCTTTCCGCCCACAACGAGGGAACGAAGCAACTGAGCCTCGGGCTGTTCATCGCGAAATCTGTTGTCTGCAATGATGCGCTCTACTTCACTGAACAATCGCTGCCGTGCATCTTCGACAAGCGTACCGAGGGCGGGAGCCTCCGCGCGTGCAAACGGACCGGTGTCGCGCAGACGCGCCGCGAGAGCCTGTTGTGCGGTATCGCTGCCACCGCGACCGACAATTTGACTGATAGTATTTGGGGTACGGAGATCGCCAGCGGAAGGTCCGCTGCCGCTTTGCACTTGCTGGAGGAAGGCTCCAGCGATGAACTGCAGAGTCTGGTCGTCTGTCAACGATGCACGAAGCTGCGCAGCAGCACCCAAATCAGCGAGCCGCTCCTCAATGCCGGTGAGCTGTAGCCTACGGCTGATGGCACGAGCTTCGCCGGCGGTGCCAGGGATTCCCGCGTCGCGGACGACATCCGCCAGTCGCTCCTGGTCGGCAATACCCTCTTCGGTGAGCTTCCGCTGCTGCTCGCGCAGCTTGCGCGCCTGTTCGGCGGCGTCACGCCAAGCATCAGCGATTCCTTGGGCGACTACGACAATTCCAGTGAGTGCGATACCGGCACCCGCAAGAGCGATCAGGTTCGTCGTAATAGCCCCTGCGCCCTTGGCCAGATCGGTCGCCAGATTGACTGCAGCGCCCATTGCAGGGTTGAACTGGCTCACCAATCCGGATACCGCCGTCTTGGCGGAATCGTCGACCTGGCCGAGACCTTTGGCGACTTCCTTGGTTCCGCTAGCCGCTTTGCCAGCGCTCTTCCCGACGCTGTCAACGCCGGACGCAACTTGGCGTGTGCCGGATGCGCTTGCGTTTCCTGCGCTACCCACACTTTCGACCGCCTGACCGACTTCGCGGAGCTCCTGCTTGGCGGGATCAGCGCCTTCGACCTTGACTGGTATGCGAACGTTGTCGGCCACGGAATCGCCTTCTTATGACACGGTGAGGAAAGTATCGAAGCCCTCGCCCGGGGCGTTCTCCATGGCCTTAAAGCGGAGAACATAGGCTTTGACTTGACCACCCTCTTCCGGTGGGTCGTATTGTGACGGTCCGCCACCGGCTGGCTTGACTTTGCTGAAGGTGTGCGTTTCTTGTGCTGCCTCGCCTTGCACTACGACCTTTAGGACTTGGGCCGTGGTGTTGAACAGATGTAGGTGATATGCGGCGAGACTGGTTGTCTCGATCTCAAGATCGGCGCGCGTATACGTAGCTACGTGGTCCTTCGGCATTTTGTCGCCGGGAACCTCCTTGGTTGTTACGTCGACTAACAGGTTGAAGCGTCGCGCGCGATCAATGGCTGTAAGGCCAGCGACGCCCCCCGCCGCGGAGACGATGTTGATAATTGATGGTTGTGCAGATCCAGCCATGTCAGGCCACTCCTCGGGGCGTCCGTGCCCCTATAGCGCGAGGTCGTCGCGCCACTGAAAAACGAATCGCCCGGTCAGGGCGGTCTTGGTCCCTTCTTTCGTTTCGGGCAGCGCGTCGATCGTTCCGCCCTCGAACTTGCGCAGGCGTGTGAGACTTCCGCCGGGCTTCAGCGCGGGCCACTGCATTATCTTGCGCAGCAGGTCCATCACGTCGTCTACGGTCTTGTCCCATGCGGTCGTCGCGGCCGATGTCGCGCCGAGCTTCGAACGCACCGCGAAATCCACTGGGAATGTCCAATGAACCGCGCTACCGTCCGCATCCGAGATCGAGATGTCGGCCGGCGTGATGCCGACCTCGCCATCGTTGAGCGAGACCGGCGCGACCTGTCCGAACACGACACCGAAACCGGCGTCTTCGATCGCCAGCTTGAGCTCCTTCAGGATTTCCGCGGGCCTGCTCATCCGAGTCCGCCCTCCTTGATGACCTCATCAACGACCTGTTGCACGGCTTCGGTCATCTCATCCTTGGCCTTGTCGATCGCCGGCTCCAAGACGTTGCGACCGCGAACGTGCGAGACCAACACGAACACGGGCTGGAACTTGTTGCGGCCGTCGTTGAATCCCAGCGTCCGACCGACACGGAAGAGCTGCTTGCCGAGCTGGGCCTCGGCGTCAGCGACGCTCGTGAAGCGCCCCGTGCCGCCGCGCGTGGCGCCCTTGCCGATCGGGATTGTTAAGGCGCGGCCTTTCTTCGGCCGGATACCGCCGGCCGTGAGCAGGCCGGCGTATTTGCGCGCCGGCGATGCGTCCGGAACTCCGACCTCGATCGTCAGATCGTCGATCTCTAGGCTCTTGATGCTCGCGAACAGAGCACCACTACGCGCCTTGATGCCGCGCGCGTCGGCCTCAAGCACAACGTGCCGCACGCCGACCTGTCCTGCCGCGTTGAGGCCCTGCGCGAGCGCCTCGGCGACTTGACGCACGATCGCATCAAGACCGCCCTTGACGCCGGAGACATCGGGTTTGATCGTGACCGACGTCAACAGCGTTTCTCCGTCACCAGCATCTCCCCGACTCCCTTGAGTAGTGCGACCTGCCCAACCCAACCAACCGAACCCCCGGCCATCCCTTCGCTCGATGCGCCAGGTTTGCGTTTGCGATCCCACTCATGCGCCGCCTGCAACAACGCCGCTTGGCGAATATGTCCAGGTAGCGTGGCGACGCCCGCCGGCGTCGGGTCTGCGTTCGGGTCGGCGTAGCCGCCGGCATAGGTAACACGGATGACACCGCGGCCCGACTCCCAGCACGTGCGGTCAGGCAGCCTCGAAATCACTCCCATCGCTCGATCGAGGTAATAGTCCTCGTCGACCACTAGGTCGGTCGCCGACGCGAAATCGCGATCGACGGCGACCTTGACCGTTACGGCCTGCGCGTCGGGGATCGGCCACCGGCGCAATTGCACATCAAAAAGACCACCGTCGTAGTCCTCGGTGACGTCCGTGCCGGGATGGATCAGCGGCCGGTTGCCCAGGTGCTGCTCGATCGCGGACGAGACGTCTCCGAGGATGCGCGTGAGCTCCGTATCGTGCTCGGTGCTCGTCACGCCGACGGCGTCCTTGAGTTGTGCTACCGTTGCGAGCACTAACGTCTCCGCTGAGTTAGACGATCACGTCTCCGGTCTGCGACTCCGGCTGCTGGTGCAGCCGATAAAGATCGCAGAGCACGGACATGGTGGTCGCGCCGCCGGCCGTGAGCACCGGGCGGATAAACCGCTTGCGGTTGCGCAGGCGACCGAGATCGATATCGATGCGTCGCAACTCGTTGTCGTTGGCGTCGCCAAGGGAGGCGATCGCCGCGCCAGTGATGTCCGCCCAGCCGGTCGAGCCGTCGTCGGACTCCTGAATCTTCAAGTCGATCGCAACGGCTCCGATCGTGGCACATTGCAAGGTGAACCGCGCAGCGTCGGAGCCGATCGTATCGATCGCGGCCCCGTTGTTGGCGCCGTTGTACGCCGCAGGGACAAGGGCGTTGATCGTGCTGGTTGCCTCAACTAAGCGTCCTGTCATTCTCAAGTACCTCCGTTTCCCCCGCCTTGGCGGGGCGGATTGAAGTCGGTTCCTAGCTGCCCGCCGTTTGGAGCCAGACGGTCGCGTCCTTCTCAAGCGGCTTGATGTCACGTCGAATGTGCAGCATCAGCGCCGTTTCCAGCTCCAGCCATTTGACCTGGTCCGAGCTGCGAAGCTCGGCGCCGGCGGCGTGGTTGGCGATCGCGAAGGCGTTACGCAAAGACGAGAGGCCGAGCATCGTCTTGCTGACGCCCGAGTCCGCGATGGTCGGCGCGAACGAAGTCAGCACAATGGGGTAGCCCATGATCCGGAATACCGGCCCCTCCGCCGTCGAGATCATGTGGACGATCGGTTGGTTGGTCGTGTCGAGCACGCCCAGGTAGAGCGCGAAGATCGAGCGACTCATCACCCAGCTCGGAACTCCGGTCTGGTGATGCTTCTCGGGCAGCGCTCCGAAGCACTTCGCGAGGTAGTGCATGTTCTTGGCCGCGACCTTGGCGAACGTGTTATCGCCCACATCCGCGATCACGATGTTGCTCGGCGTGTAGTTAAAGAACCCGGTGACGCGACCGTGTGCATCACTGCCGTCGCCGGCGAACCCGAACTGATCAGTGCCTTCGGCAAGTGCGAGTTGCAGTTCGGAGACGATGAACTCCGCAAGCGCAATCACCAGGTTGTCCTGGAACATCGAGTTCTCGGCGATCGCAAGGACGGCCCAGACCGTGAGGCTGAAGTTCGTTTTTCCAAACTTCGGCTTCGACTCGGCCGGTGCTTGCCCCAGCTGCGGAAACCGGACTGCCAGACCCGAGGTGCGTCGAATCAGACCACCGTCTTGGCTGCCAAGCGGAACCACTCGCACGTTGCGCTCGAATACGCCGAAATTCTCGACGGTTCGGAGAATGCCAGGGACGACGCTCTCGACGCGAATGAAGTCGCCGTCCTCGCCCGTGTCGCCCGAGATAGAGGCAGTCGAGGCGTCGCACATACGCGCAAAGAGCGGGTCCTCCTGCTTCCATTGCTCGATCTTGGCGGTGTTCTTGCGGACAAGCGCAATGCAAGCACGGCCGAACGCGCGCGCACTCTCGTGATCCGGGAAGAACCCGACGTGCGGTCCGCCGGTCGAATTCGCGTAACGATCCACAAACCCGCGGAAGCGTTCCAAAATGTCAGACTGTGTGCGCTCCACCTTGTCGCTGAGCTCGGCGATCTTGCGTGCCTGCTCGGCAATGTCCTTGCGGTCGTTCTCGGCGAGTTCATTCAGCGCCTGATCGTGACGCTTCACGATCTTCGCCATGTCGGCGACGAGGCTCTCCAGGCCCTCTTCCTGGGGAGACTTGGGGGTCTCCAGTGCTGTTTTAGCCATCCTTGGCTCCTTGGATCAGTGGCGCCAGGTCGGCGCGCAAACCTTTGACGTCAATTCGGTCACGATTCCCCGCGTTCGGTTGGCGATCATCAGCGTGCGTGCAGGAGCGCGGGGAATCCTCGTCACTGAGGAGCATGTATCCTGCATAGTCACCGTGATCGGCTAAGACTCCTTCAACTGCCCCGACGACCTCGTCTTTGAACTCGGAGAGGCGGTCGTCCATTCTTGCGATCTGTTCCCTGACGATGGTCGCGATAGCATCCTGTACCGCGGCGCTGTCTGGCACCGGAGTGCCAGTCTTCGTTGCTGGCTGGGAATCGCGTAGCGCCGAGCGCACATCATCCAGGAGCCCGCGGCGAAAGTCGGCCGCGAGCTTTGCACCGCGGTCATCAGCTACATCGACGAGGCTGAGCTCGACGACTTCGACGCGGAAGAACGCCCAGAGGTGCGTCAGTTCCTTGTTCTGGCTGAACAGCTTCTTGAGGTGCGGATCGAGATCGCTGTCCTCGCGCGAAACCACGCGGCTCTGATTGCTCATCCACCCGAGCGAGAAGCTGTCCAGGATCTTGGACTCGACGAGGGTCGCAGCTTCATCCATCAGCACCGTTCCCTTGCCGATGAAACCCTCGAACTGCAGGCCCTTGTTCGTAACCCGCATCGTCTCGACTTTGCCAATAGAAGCGAAGCCGGGAACGAAACCATGGTTGGCAAGCAGGTTGATGTTGACGTTGCCGTTGTTGCCGGCGAGCCAGTCGTTGAACGCACTTGGCAGTAGCACGCGCCGTGAGCGCATGACGCCAAACGTGTTGGCGAGCCCTTTGATTCGTAGGTTGCCCTGCTCATCGCGCTGTGCAGTCTCGATTTGCAGCGAGTAGCTCGCGTGCTGGAGCTTTTTGCTGGTGTCGAATCCGTGCGCGATGTTCATGGTCTCACTCATGCCGCGGCCTTTCGTCGCTTGAGCCTCACGGGTACGAGGGTGCAGTTGCAGTTCACCACCTCGGCAGCCGAGCCGCGGGGATCACGGGGGTACATCAGCTTGTCCGCGCCGACGCTGAACGCCCGATCGATCGGTATTGGGCTTGAACGCGGGTTGTAGTCCCGTCCCGCTTCGTCGTGCGTCGGGCGCGTGTTGGCGCCGGGTATCCAGCCCTTGCCGTCCACACCTGCGGATTCCATCCCCAGGAAGCGGCCGGTGGTAACCGCTGATCCGGCCTCCGTTCGTGCGATATTCAGGGCGCGGCCGCGCGATGAATTCATGACGTGCTGGATGCGCTCGGCGAGCTGCGTAACGGTCTCGCCGGAATCAATCCCCTGGCGTAGGGTGCGCACGATCCGGGCACGCGTCACCAGCTCGATGTTGGCGACCTTGCTTTGCTGGCGTCGCAGAATGAGCGCCCAGAGACGACCGCCGCGAAGTTTGGAGACGATCCGCTTGGCCTGCTCGCCCTCGATCCCGAAGCGTTCGAGCTCAGCCAGGACGGCTTCTTGAGCGGTCGGTGTCCAGTAGCCGCGGACCAAATCTCGCAGTCTTGATTGCTCACGTCCTAAATCAAGCAGCACTTTGCGAGCAATACGTTCCGCGTCGTTCGCCGCCTTCGTCCACGTATAAGAGCTGGACTGCTCGCCGAGCTTCTCTTGCTTCGCAACGCGGCGCAGGTTGCGCACCATCTGGACCGACTGTCGACGGAAATGGGCCGCGTAACGGCTGCGAATCGATGGTGTGACCTCTTCGATCGCTCGACGCTCGTCGCGTTGGACCGAGCGATTGGCATAGTAGCGCTCAAGTGCCGCGGCCTCTTCATCCCGCTCCTCTTGCTCGGCTGGATCATCGTCCTGATCTTCGTCATCGTCATCGTTCGGTACTGGTAACTCGGGCACGCTAAAAACCGTGCCCTCGACAACGTCCTTGGCTGGAAGCAATCCGCTTTGCAGAAGGGATGTGTCGCCCCACTTCTGCGGCTTAATCTTGAGCCCCAGGAAGGTGGAAGCCTCGTTATACGGCACGCCGTTGCTCAACATTTTGTTGAAGGTGTCGATCTTCGACCACTCGATTTCCTGCAACGCCGGATGACCGGACATATCGATCTGCAGCCGCGCGCCTTGCTGCACTAATGGAAGGATGACGACGTTGAAGAGGTTTTGGATCTGACGAGCGATCGGCATCAGCGTGTGACGGACGAAGATCGCCTGCGCTGCGGGAGCGACGTTGTAGTGCGCTGCATCGAATAGACCAGCGACCACCGGAGGCGTGCCGAGCGCCGCGAGAATGCCCTCGCGCCCGAGCTTCTGCAGGTCGATCATGCTCAGATCGACGTTGCTCATTGCGACCTGTTGCCAGGTCGCGCCGCCCTCCAAGACCATCACGCGGTTCGCGTTCTCCGCTCCACCGTGACGCGCTTCGATCTCTCGACGTCGCAGCGCCCGCTGCTCGGGTGTCAGGGAGCGCTCGGGGAAACTCACAATCCCGCCCGGCGAGCCACCGTTGCGTAGTGCGGCAATGTTGTAGAGGGACGAGTTGTAATCCTGGGCGATCCCAAGGGTCGCAGCCTTCAGCTTGCTCAACCCACGAATCGGATCGCGCGGATTGAACAGCTTCAACGTGCCGACTTCATCGGGAAGGATCGTCACCGAGCGCGAACCGCCGATCGGCGTATAGCGCCATGCCAAGAGTTCGCCGTTCGCGCCCCGAAGCGGCTGCATTTGGTTGTAGCCGACGACCGCCAGCCGCTTGATCTCAGACCCGATCGATGTTGGTCGGCCCGCCATGTCCTGATAGATCAGGTGCGCCTCTCCCGTGAGGACGTAGTACGCGACCAGCCGCTCGATCATCATCGAGCATGTCTCGTGCGGCTGCGGTCGGTCCAACAGCTCGTAGGCCGCACCGTTGGTCAATGCTTGGTCAGAGCCGCCAGCGAAAATGGTGCAAGGGAAACCGGCCATCGTGTTGATGATTGGCTGGACGCCGGCGAAGACCCAAGAGACCTGCTCATATGGATTGGAGACGCGCGCTGGATCGCGCATATCCGGACGCAGAATCCAGCTCTTCAGTTGATCGAACGACGCTCCCGTCCAAGCGCCTGCAGCGGCGTCGAGCACGTCGGCGGCCCGGCGGAAGAACGAGCCAGCGAAGGTCTGCGGGTTCATCGCAACGCCTCCCAAAGATCGACACCGTTGCAGGTGTAGACGTCGCTACCCGCGACGGCCGTTGCCGCATTGACCGCCAGGGCGGCTCCCCAAAAGCGATCGGCGTGGCCGTTCTTATCGCGTTTCGCGACGTAGGTGACGTTGCCGCTCGCCGTTACGACTTTCCGAACACTGTGCAGGTCGTCGCGGACCTCCTTGTTGTTGTGCGGAATTCGGATGGCGCGGTCTTCGAAGCAGTGCTTGAGGCCGGTCGCAAGGACCTTCTTCGATTGGACCGTAAAGTCGATCCCCTGGATGTCTCCCCCAACGTTGCGCTGCAGATAGTCACACAGCGCGAACCCGACGTGCCCTTTGTCGATCAGAACGGTCGACCAACGGATCGAAGACAGGAGCTGCTTGATCCGAGCCTCCTGCTCTGGCATCGGAGTGTTGTGCATCACCATGACCTGACGCGTCCAGAGGACGTCGCCGATCGGCTCCAGCACCCATACGACAGTCAGGTCCTTCGTGCGCCCCACGTCAATCCCGATCGCACAGTAGCCACCCTTATAGCCGGTAAGCGGCTCGTCAGGATTCGGTACACCCTTGTCCTCACACGCCTCGATCAGCGCCCAAGGGAGAAGAGCGTCCAATCCAACACCCGGAACGCACATGTACTCCTGCAGGAACTCTTCATCGTCCAAGCAGCTCGACTTGCATTCGTCGTAGTAGTCTTCGCGTGATTGGTTCGCACCGTTAATCTCGTTGATCCGCTCGACCAGTCCTTGGTCGATCGCATCCTGCAACGTCACTCGGTGATAGCTGTACACCGGGCTAACGTTCATGCGCTTGGCAGTCGCAGATAGTGTCGCCCAGTCAACGCGGCGCGGGCGCCCGCGATCGTCCAGCGCCCCTAGCTCCGCGTACACGTCTCGCATCTTTTGCACGATGCTGTTGAAGACCGACGTTTCGCCGTTATGGCTGCTGATGATCTTCGTCTGACCAACCCACCGTGACACCGGCGTTAACGCGGCATGCAGGTTCTCCTGGTCATCGTGGTGCGCGAACTCGTCTGCTGCACCGTCCCCGCCCTTCGAACGCAGTCGGCGCGGATTGCTTGTCAACGCGCCGATCTTGGCCCCGGAAGGGAAACGGATACACCAGTTCGTGAACTCGGCACCGGTCTCGGGATCGCGCTCTACGAAGTCGTCTCGCTGAGCCGCGTAGCTATATAGCCTGTTCCACCCCTGACACTCCTCGATGAACTCAAGCGCGGCATGCCCGTCAGCAGTCGTAATCCAGTAGTCGTGCTTGGCGGTGCCCGTGATGCGAGCGCTAAAGGCGTCATACGCCTCGACGTAGGTGATGCCAACTCGCCGCGACTTTTCGGATATCTTTCGCGGCGCGCGATCCTCGATCCAATCGACTTGGTACGGCAGCAGCGGCGTCGACTCTGCTTGGGCGCGCGATTGCCTGCGTTTGGCGGCTCGGCTACTCATCAGCCTTACCCCGCATGTAGTCGTCGATCAGCTGGTAGAGCTCTGACTTGCTGGGCGGACAGCCCTTGGACTTCGTCAAGTCGCCCACGGCCTTCTTGAGCTTCTTGCGGGCCTCGCTCATCTTCGCTTCGTGGATCTCCCGAGCGCGCCTGTCGGCCTCCTCGCGCACGAGTAGGAGCCGGAAGCCAAGGATCGATGTCAGCGTCGGCCCTAGCCGCGCATTCGGGATCTCGTCGGCCATCAACTTTCGGTAGACGTAGCGCACCGAACTCATGCACATCTCGTCGATCGTGGTCTTCGATTCGGAGACGTACTCATCCGCCGACTTGCGCTGGCGTTTGGTTTGGCGACGGCGCGTGCTCACGAACCGCTGAAACGTCCGTAGGCAGACGTATTCGTCGAGATTGAAACGCGAGAAGATCGGGCGCGCACCGTCTTTCGAGCCGTCGATCGCACTCAGGACCTCGCCGAGAAGTCCGTAGGGCAGCGTCTTCTGCCATTGCCGCGCGCGCTTCTTTCCACGCTTCGGTGGTCCCGGATGCTTGATGATCTTGCTCATTGCCGCCCCCCCTCTTGCGCGTTAGGGGGCAGCACAACGAACGGCTCCATCAATCGGACCGCGCGGCGTAGTGCATGCGGCGAGACCTTCAAGACGAGAACCAGATTGTTCGTGAAATGGTCTTGCTTGAGTGTGGCGTGCGCCCCTAGGCCAGCCAGCGCTCGCGTCACCAGCAGTTGATTGTCGACGACGTCACTCACTGCGACCGGGAACGCCTTACTCCGGGGATGGTGCTCCCTGGCAGCGACCATCCGGTCAGCGATCCACCTACGCACCACCTCCGAGCAAGCCGCGAACTCCTCACGTGCTGCAGCATCGCGCTTCTGATCACTCGCTTGTCTGCGACGATCGCTCAAGCATTGCCCCCTTTGGATTCGAGCCGCACGATCCGCTCGCCATAGTCGTTGAGCCGAGCGAACAAGCCGCCCTTGAGCTCATGGAGCTCTTTTCGAATCTCGCCGAGGTCGCGGTCTTGCGCCTTCTCACGCTCCTCCGACCTCGCAAGCTGGACCCGTAGCCCGTTGATCGAACGAGAAACGGAGACGGCAATGACGATCATCTGGACGACGAAGGCGGCAAGTGTGATCCAGTCGCGCGGTTCCATCCGCATTTACTCCCATCCCCGCGCCCATCCCTGGCGCATGGGTTCAACGGTTGCCGTTGTTGCTCCGGCTCCTCTCGATCTCCAGCGCTTGGCTCTCGATTGGCTCCATGTTTCCGGCAGCTCGGTTCCGCCCGTTGTCCTCGTGTGCAATGCCAAGGATCACGGTTGATCCGACACCGACAATCGCGAGCACCATCTCGCCTGATACACTGAACCCCCAGTGCGCCAGCGCGGACGTAATGAGCGTTGCGATCGCTACCTGGACCTTGCGACTGAGTAAGAACCAGAACCAGCGGCGCCATCCTTTGGGCTTAACTGAGACGTCAGTCATGGAATGTGCCCTCCTTGAGTTTGACGCCAAGTTGCTGTTCGATGACTGCCTCGACATCCTCGTCGGGCAGCTCCTCAGCAATGTCGGAGTTCCGATTCAACGGATCGAAATGCACGTTGGGGAACACCTCGACCCGCTCGATCGTGATGCAGCCCACGACCCACGCTGCGGCTAACAGGAGCGCGAGCAAGGGCCGCACTCCTGTTAGCCATCCGGCGTTCATACAACGGTGTGCCGTCATCAGGACTGCCCCTCCGTCTCAGTACCGCCCTTACCCTCGTCCGCGCCAGCGACATTGGGTGCCGGCTCGACCTCGGCGATCAGCTCTTCGAGCGCCGCGCGTTGGAACTTCGCCGGCTCCGCCTCCGCGTGAAACGCGCAAACACAGCACGCGCCGACGAATGCCTTTGCGCCGCGTGGTACGCGGAACTCGCTTGACCAGTTGATCGGAGTAGTCGCGTCGATCTCAACCGTCGTGTCGATCTTCGCCGGATACTCCGGCTTGATCGTGCTGGCGACATCGGCCGACTGGCTCGTTGCGCGGCGATACGCAATTAGCAGGGCCGAGAGCTTGTTGCACGCCGGCGAGCCGGGTGTTGCGAGCGCAGCCAAGCACGCTTTCACGGCGCGCTTGAAGAAGTTCGCTGTGCCCTTGAAGTGGACGCCCTGGTAGCTCCAGAACTCCGGCGCGTCAGACTTCTTGTCGCGTGCGTAGATCGACGTGCTCACTTGCCACCGCCTTCCAGCTTCGCGATGCGCGCTTCCAGTTCCTGGATCTGCTGAACGAGTTCGGGGTGTTGGTGGCCCTGCAAGTTCGTGATCGCCGTCTCGTGGGCGATCGAACGTTGTTGCAATTGGTTGAGCTCGGCGTCGGCCTTTGCGCCCATCTCGTCGATCGCCTCGCCGAAAGAACGGCCAGCGTTTTCGCCGCGGGTCTTGAACGAGGTCATGGGTTGTACGGACATGTGCGTGTTCTCCTTGGGTTGCGCGTTTCGAGACTCGGTACGTCGGGGTGGTCGGTGCCCAGCTACTCGCCCGGCACGGGTGGCCCACTCGGGGGCTGCGTCGCACTTTCCTTCGCGAGTTTGATGAGGAGCTGGAGTGCGTCTGGGTCGTCCTTGGATAACTCGACGAGCCGGGCGCGCGCGGCGTCCGACAACTCGCCGCTCCCAGTGCCGTCGCCCTCAAGCGAGAGCTGGCCGGAGACACCCGTCAGCTCGCCGCCGAACACGTACATCACGCCGACGTAGCCCCGCAGGCCAGGTGTGATCATCTGGCCACGGAGGCGCGCTAGAACCTCGTCGAACTTGGCTTGGTCAGTGATTGCGAGCGCAGCCTGCTGGGCGGCGCCGCCGATTTCGCGCGGGAAACCGTGCGGCTGGAAAGTGTTGCAGCCGACAGAGCAAAGGAGAAGCACGCAAGCGATCAGCGTGCAGCATCGGGGTAGTGAGTTGCGGGCGCCACGCTCATCGGCGCAGCCTCGGATTCCATTCCTCGGCATGGGATGCATCCTTGCAGTCAATCCATGCCGGTGCGCTCAGAGAGCGCGCAACCATCGTCTGTTATTACAGCGCTACGACGGTGCGGTTGTCAAGAGGGATTCAGGATTTCTCGTTTGCTTGATCGCCCTGCGACCGAAACTGACGGAATGCATCGCTGTCCGCATCATTCGGTTGCGCGCTGTTCGTCTTGCGAAGTTCTCTCGCGACGTGTTGAGCGATTTCAGTAGCCACCGCGTTAGGACCAAGGCCGATTCGAACGAGACTGTTCCTCACTCGACTCAGATGCTCAGCCACCTTGTCCGGCGTTGGGGTCAGGAGCAGAACGGCTATCCAGCCCATCGGTCCAGCCAGGGCACCGAGCGCAGCGCCAGCCAAGCCCCTACCCCGCGTATCACCGAGAAGTGACCCTACAACGCCCCCGACGAACATCCAAACCAGGATAATGAACGCTAGATTCTCACCGCTCATAGCAAAGGAGATTGACGGATGATAAAGAAAATAGCAAGCGGAAAACGCTCTGTCTACGCAGGCGAGTTGCCCCGGCGCGTACAAGCTCTGCGGCCGTGAGCGTCCCTGGACCGCGTCTTGCGAATACGGCGTGCAAGCATGGCCAGCTCACCCCTCTCAAGGCTCAGCACCCACTCGATTGCAAGGTGCAGGTCATTGTCCGTCGGTGCGTGGTTCGCGCTGATCCGCAGAACGAGCTTCGTTCCTTCATCCGCCCGGTCCATGATCGACCCCTCTCTCGCTCAATAAACAAGAGGGCCTGAATCAATTAGGTCGCGGATGGCACCCCCCATCCCTCCTGGCGCCCACCGCGGACAGTGGACGGCGCGCTCGCTCTTCACGCCAGATCATTTATACGCATTCGGACAAGGGATGACCAACATATTTTCCCCCGGGGGATCAGACCGCTCCGGAGAGCTTTCAACCCGACTTTTTCCGACGATTAAACGCTCGCACCGGAAGGCGTCCGAAAGCCAAATAGGCGTTGTGCTCGTCCGATGTCATCGGCGGGTCCATTTCATCGATAAGCGATTGAACCTCGGCTTCGGACAGGTTGCTGGCGTCAACCTCATCATCAGGTCCGGCCTCCAGTTCACTGGCGGTGCCGGCCCAAAGACCGGCGTTCAGGCGCTCGCTGGCCACCTCGAAACCTTCGGCGAAAAACACCTCGATGATCCCGCGCACCGTAGCGGGCAAGTCTCGCTTGGTGCCATCACAGAAGCGATTCAGCATTTCGAGCATCTCCGGCTCGACACGGACCGCCATTATTGGCTTGCGCGCTGCACTCATAACAAACGTGTGTTTTTTGCACAAAAGGACTTGTTAACCCGGTTAACCGGGTGTACCCTGTTAACCATGAGTCGTGGAACCGGAAAACACGTTCGTCTGGGCGTCAAGTTCACGGAACAGCACGCAAAAGCCATCCGGGATGCAGCCAAAGACCGTGAGTACCCGCTCACCATCGAAGAGCTCATTCGAAAAGCCGTCCTTACCCACCTCGGGATTACCGAGGGCGAAACTGACGTACCGGTCAAGCAGCCACCGAACCGCCTCCATGCCGAGACGGCGGCCTAGATAACACCTTTGGGGTGCGTCCATGCGGTTTGTTCGGCCCATTTTAGGGCAGATAACGCCAGCATCATCCCACAATCGCCATGCGGCTGCAAGCCAAAACTGCGACGGCGAGCGCTCAGCGCCAGTCGCTTCACGATCCCACGGGGGCTGTTCCCCGAGGCCGTCGCCGGGCGGACACCCGGTCGCCGGCGCGCGACGGTTTCGCGCAACCATCCTGCACGCGTCCGCTGGCCCGCGCTACCGCGCGGCATTCCATCTAGCCCACCCATCCCCTGATGAAACCCCGCGGGGCCGGGCGGCGGGTCGCATGCACGGTCAACGATCGGAGGTGCCCTATGGAACGCTAGCTACTACTGCAAGCCGATCGATTGACCGTTGGATATGCATTGTCGCTGCAACCCAGAGTGCGAACGCACGGGAGGTGTCAAGTGAACAAGCGCTAGTGACAGAGACTTCCACTGCAATAAGCAGGGCCGGGGCTTCGGCCCGGTTCCCAGGCCGGTTCGATTCCGGCCCCTGCATTCACGTAGAAAAACCCAATCAGGGCGCTGCCGGATGGCGGTGTTTTGTTCTGGCAGCGCCCCGCCACTACGTCCGGATGCACATCCGGCAAGCTGGGCGGCTCTCAGGTAGGTTGCGAATCTGGTCGAGAGCGGCCTCTTATCCATGCCTAGAGCTGCGCAGGCACCCCGGCGGTGTGCATGTCGCGACCCAGCATCCTCATGCGGATGTCGCGAACATGCTTGGGGGCGACCAGCGGTCCTCCATCCGCCCGCCTCTCGCCGTTCCCGGGGTGCCGCAGCAGGACCAACTTGTTTTTTCCCCTCCTACGGAAACGTTCGGCGTATTGGTGCCGGGCGTGACGGTCGCTTCACTGCGCGGCCTCTATTGCCGTGATACCCCGGGTCGGTCCCGGGAAGCTACGCCGCGCGGTAGCGGTGTGCTGCCGCGCGTCTTTGCCTTCCAGGCAAGCGCTGCCGCTGCAAGGGGGCGGTCGGCGCTCACGCCTTTCCATAAACCGAGTCACGGACGATTCGGCGAGGTCGCAGGGACGCGACCGGTGCGGCAAGGAAGCCGCGCGCCGAATCGGCCATGCTCCTGTAGGTGATCCTCCATGACCGATTCCGACTTCGTGCTTGATCATGAATCGCAGCCGGTTTCAAGGACGCTCCGATTCGAGGCACACGGCGACGTTACGGTCGACCAGGCGCACGCGATCGACGCGATTGCCACATGCGACATTAGCCCGGCACAGCGCTGGGTGATCGTGTCCATCGCCGCGCAACGGATCGAATCGCCCGAGCAACTGCTCGACATCATGCACGACGCACTGGCGAATCAGCGATGGCTCGGGAACCGGAACGGACCGGTCGTCGCTGTGGGACCGGGTGGGGATTTCCGGCAGCACTACCCCAGTGTTCCCGAGCCGAATGTAAGGATCGAGCCGGTGATGCTCTCCGGCGTTGGCTTGGGCCGCTACACGACATACCTGCTCGCGGCCGCTGTGGTCGCGGCGATCACCGCTTACCTACTCAACGGAGTGTGACCAAATGGCAGCAACCGCGACGGATCGCAAGGTAAAGGTGCCGAGAAGGTTCCAAAAACTAGCCAGCCGCGTCGAGGGCGCGAAGCGCGAAGCGGAGCTAGCCAAGAAGCGGCACGATCAGGCTCGTGAACGGCTCCTCGAAGAGATGCTTAGCGCTGGCCTGGTCAGCGTTGAGACCGAGCAATTCAAGCACGCCATCCATAAGGAGACGCGCCGCAACATTGACGCCACTTGGTTCCGCGAGGTCTGCGGAGAAAAGGGCGTTGCCGACGACATCATCGACCGATCGATCAAGACAGTCGAGTCAGTGGACAAGGACGCGGCGTTGCTGCTGCTCGGGCAGCAGCTCGACGACTGGCTTGCTGCTGACCATCTCATCAAGACCAGCTCCATCTTGACCATGAAGTCGCGAAAGGTCGCCTGATGGGTGCGGCGAAGAAGGCACCACGCGTCGCCGAATACGCCGAGCTGACATCTGACCAGCAGCTTGAGCAGATCCGCTTCGCGCGGTCCGAAGTTGAAGCCCAACAGAAACACTGCGCGGCCTGCAAGACAGCGTTACGAACGGCGAGCGAAGAGCTCAAGCGCCGTCAGGGCCTGCTCGATCGTGCGATTGCGGGCGAACGCCTCGAAATCTTCGAGCGAACGCAGAAGGGAGGCACGGCGTGACAAGGTGGAAGATCGAGACCCGGGTCGAAGAGATCGCCAGGCTTCGGATCTACCGTGGCGTCTCAAGTCGGGTCCAGAAGTGCGTTGCTTTCGTCATGTGCGGTTCAACCGGTTGGCCGGTCATCAAGACGCCGCGCGGAAGCATCCACTACAGCGGATCGCTCTCGCGCCCCCTGCTTCGCGGGTTCGTCCAGGCGCTGTTTGTGCTCGAAGTGATCTCCCACGCCGCATTGGAGAGCTTCATTGCCGAGCTCAATGAGGCGGATGACGGCTACCTGCTGACAAACGATGCACGGGACCTGGAGGGCATGGAGCGCAAGTACGGACGTGCGCTCCGCAAGCTACGTGTCCACAACCGCAAGCCTCTCCACGAACGTCGTCCGCCCCGGCTTCCTCGGGTCGTCAAGCTGTAGGAGCTCAGGTGTCCGCACAACCCCATCCAATCGACGACCGACACGGCGACGCTCCGACTGGCGAGCGCGTGGTGACGCCTTGGCTGGTCGCGGACGAGGATGGTGAAGCGCTCGCGGCACTTACGGACAAACAGCGGACCGCCACACTTGGACGGCACACGGTCGTCCAAGCGTGGCTTGGCTACCGCGAGCGAAAGGCGGCAGAGGGAATCTCGGGCCGCAGAGCGTTGCCGCAGTTCGTGCGCAACCTGGCCAACAAGGTCGACAATCCGCCCTCTGCCCCCACCATCCGCCGTTGGACGGCAGCATTCAAGCACTATGGCCTTCGGGGCCTGGTCGACGACCGTGGCCGGCCATCCGACAACGAGACGCACTGCTCCCAGGAAGCCTGGAATCACTTCAAGGCGCTCTATCTGACGGAGCAACGGCGTGCGGTGCGCGACTGCTACCGCATGGCGAGCGTGTTTGCCGAAGACAACGGCCTCGCTTGGCCGACCTACCGCACGATCCTGCGACGAGTCGAACGCGAGCTACCAAGCTCGATCGCGGACTATCACCGGCGCGGAAGGCGTCATTGGGAGACCAATGTTGCACCGTGTGTGCAGTTCGATCCCACGATCTACCGACCGAATCAAAACTGGGTCGGCGACCACCATCAATTCGATTTCCTGGCTATGCACGATGGCGCGCCAATCCGCCCCTGGCTCACCGCCTGGATGGACGCGCGAAGCCGCTACTTCGTGGCGTGGCTGATCGCGCCGACACCGCATTCGGGCACCATCATCGCCAGCTTTGGCCAAGGCGTGCGGGAACATGGGGCGCCGAATCGCATCACGATCGACAACGGTAAGGACTACCGCAGCAAGGGGTTCGCCGGCGGCAAGAAAACCAAGGCGCGCGTCGACGAAGAACGTGTCGGCGGGATCGTCGCGCAGCTCGGCGTGGAGGCGCACTTCACACAGCCTTACAAACCGGGTTCCAAGTCGATCGAACGAGCGTTCCGCGAGGTTTGCGACAAGTTCTCGCGCTTCATGCCGACCTACTGCGGCAACAAGCCCGAGAACCGTCCTGAGAGTTTGTACGCTGACCTTCGCTCCGAGAACATCCACGTCCCGGCGCTAGCGGAAGCTACGGTGTTGTTCCGGCAGTGGGTCGAGGACGTTTATCACACGGCTCCGCATGGCGGTGAGGGAATGAACGGCCTGGCGCCGGTCCAGGTGTTCAACGGTGCGATCGCTGACGCACCACCGATTGCTCGCCGCACGGCACCTGACGAACTACTCGAAGAGCTGCTGATGCCGGTCGCCACGGTCAAGGTCACCCGCAAGGGTGTCCGGTACAACGGCATCCATTACGGCGCTCATAACACCGAGCTGTTCGCGATGCGTGACAGGCAGGTGATGCTGCGGATCGATCCGTTGGACGCCAGCTACGTCCTCGTCTGCGACCTCGCCGGTCGTCGACTGCTTCGTGCAACGAATGACCGTATTCGCGGCACGACGCACGAGGATCTCCGCGCGGCGCACAAGAGCAAGCGCAACGCAGCACGGCTCGCGAAACAAGCGCTGCCGGCTGCGCGCGATGCCCACATTCCGCTGACCGAACACGCGATGATTGCGGCCCAAACGCGGATCAACGCATCCGCTGACGAACTTCGGAAGGCTGCCGGCGCGGAGATCACGCGGCCGGTGCAGCTCGTGCCAGGTGCGGTGGGGATGACGCCGGCCCGGACGCGCCCCCCTACTGAGGAGGACCCCTTCGAGTTGATGCGGGCGATCTCGCGCCCGGATGCCGACGACGATGACGACGATGACGGCAGCGACGACGACCTGACGCTTACCCTCCGCGCGCTGTCCGGCAGCGACGACGACGAGGACGACGACGATGAATGACGGAGATCTGTTTGACAGGCTCGGGCAGGACGCCCGGCGTAGAAGGGAATCACGGATGGTCCCCCCCAATGGCACGCTTTCCTATCAGACACGCCGTGGAATCATCGGCGACATCAAGCGCTTCATGAAGCGCGAGGGCATCGAGCTCAAGCACGTCGCCAAGACCCTTGGCGTCCGTGCTGACGCGTTGCAGGCGGCGCTCGATGTACAGGGGCACGACGATACGCACGACGGCCTCCTCGTTCGCGCCAACAACTGGATCGAGGATGAATCGATGGCGCGGCGCGCCGAGCGTCCCGCGGAATTCGTCTGGACGCGCGTGGCCCGCAAGATGCAAGCGGTCGTCGATCAGCTCAGGCGGCGCGCGGACATCATGATCTGCACCGGTCCGGCCGGGATCGGGAAGTCGCTCACGATCGAGGCCCTGAAAGCGGAGTACGGCGGCGGAATCACGGCGGTTTCCGTGCGGGGCGATCAGCGTAGCGCGACAGCCCTCAAGAAGGCGATCTGGCAAGCTTCGTCGAGCCGTCGAAGTACGAGCAGCGTGACGGTGGATATGCTGATCGAGCGCTTGGTGCAACCGCCCAGCGTCAAGGCGCGGCGGGTCCTGATCATCGACCAGGCCCACTTGCTACGTGCCAGCGCCTTGCAAGTCTTGATGGATCTGCACGACCACGCACGGCTATCAATCCTGCTCGTCGGCACGATCGACGTCCGCACGATGACCAGCGACGACGAGGACCCGCACTATTCGCAGTTTTCGAGTCGCGTCGGGATGCGGATCGACCTCGCTCCGGAAGTTCACCAGTCCACCGGCGGCAAGGGCGGCGGCAAGAAGCTCTACACAGTCACCGAGATCAAGCAGGTCTTCGCTACTGGACGGGTCAAGCTGCACAACGACGCGGCCAAGATGCTACGTGTCGCGGCAACGCTGCCCGGTAAGGGGCATCTACGCCGCGCGGCGCGAATCTACGACACCGCCACGTCAATTGCAGAGTATCGCGGATTGGACGAGATCACCGTGGATCTCGTGCAAGAGGCATTGGACTTCCTGGATCAGGGCGACTCGTTCTCGATCGCCTGGGCCGACGAAGGCACCACGGCGACAGCGAAGGAGGCGAGCGCGTGATCGATGTACTGCGCGACGAACACGAGCAACCGACAATCGACCCGCAACGGGCAGCAGAGATCGTCGAGAACGCCATAGATGGCCTTCCCGGCGAGGGCTGGCCTGGCGACCGGCCGAAGATGTGCGGTTGCCACGCGCTCGCCGGAGTCATGTTTGTCCGCCTGGTCGCCGACGAAGCACTGGAGTCGGGCGCCGACAAGCGGCTCGCGCTAGAGATCATCCGCGACGCCTGCGCACGCGCCATGGGGGAAACAACGGGATAGGACGTCCCTGGAATCGATGCTGGCCAAGGAGGGCCACGAGTTGGAGACCCAAGCAGACCAACCAATGACATCGAAGCGGCGTGCTACGCTGTTCGCGATCGTCAAGGACTGGGGCGAGAAAGCGCAGATTCACTACAGCCGCTCCGAACTTCTCGAAGCTGTCCGGCACGTCTGCGGTGTCGAAAGTCTCAAGACCGTAACCAACGCCCAGGCCGATGCGGCGATCGCAAAGCTCCGCGGGCAAGGGATCGGTCGCCCCACACCGCAGCGGACAAACAACCGAACGGCTCGGGGAGCGATCCGGCCTCGCGGACCTGGCCAAGTCGCCGCGATCAAGGCCCTGGTCACCGGCCTCGTCAGACTCGGCCGTGATCCGCAACTTCTCCGAACCTGGATCTACGACAACTACGAGATCGACGACGTCGAAGCCGATACCTACGACACGCGCGACGCCAGCCACCTCATTCAGGCGCTCAAGGGTTGGACTCGGAAGGCCGAGGAATTGCTCGCGCGCGAGCGCAAGGGGGCAGCATGTGATGTCTGACACGATCCAGAGCATGAGCAACGCCTTGGTCCTGCTATCCGACGAGTTTCTCAGGAACCGTGAATTCGGGATCTCGAAGCTGGACGCGATGGCGAATGCGATGATGTCTGATGTCCGCTCCGGAAACGGATTCGGGAAAGCGGATTTCAAGGCGGTCGAGTCCGCCATGTTCGCGGCCAATGACCGCGAGGTAATCGCTGCGATTGTCAATGCCGATACGTACTCGCTAAGCGCGGTATCTGCGTTGATGTTGATCGGCGCGATGACTTGCGCTCACATCGATTCCGGCGGCGGCCTCGCACGAGGCCCGACGCGTCCTCTAACAAGGGGCAAGGAGGCCCGCAATGCCAAGCAGCGACGCACCTGAAACACCTCGCGAGCCGCGGACGCTTGGTGAGCTCAACCGCGTGGCGGACATCGCCGAAGGTTTGCTTCGCGCCTATGACGCGCCCGACTACGGGCTGATCAGCCCGGAAGGCGCGATCAATTGCGAACGGTGCGAGGACATCATCGATCGACGACGACGAAGCCGGTCGAGGTCGGGGGTGGCCCACGGGATCGACACTGGGACCATTCCGGAAGGCAGCGTGCATCGGTCATGACCGTCCAGGAAGGGCTATTCGGGCCGATCGTCGAAGCGCCGCGCAAGCGTTCACGATGGGAGCGCCGCACGGACGACTTCCCTCGTCGGACGACCGCGAACCCGAGCGGCGACTACGTCCTCAAGCGCGACTACGCGATCGATCCGCAATGGAATCCGGAGACTCTCAAGGCCGCCGAGGCACTGGTCAAGCAGCTATTCGACAAGGTTGGTGGCATCCGCGTCCTCAACGACAAGGTCATGCGGGCCGTGCTCGGGGCGTTCATCGCCTGTACGGTCGTCGAGATTCAGCGCGCCATCGATGTCAAGGGTAAACAGGTCGCTCGGCACCCGGAGTTCAAGTTCCTACCGCGCCCGGAGAACTTCTTCGACCCTAACCGGATCGCCGGATTGCTCCGGCTGAGCGACGAGCACCGAGATGCGCAGCGACGTAAGCAGCGAGCCCTCAACGCTCCGGAGCGAGAGCGGCAAGCGCAGCGCCAGGCTGAGTACGAACGGCGCCTCGAGGCGCAAGCCAACGCTCAGGCGGCCCAGACGAAAGCGGATAGGGCTGCGAAGCTTCGGCTCTCAGAACAGTACGAGCAGAAGCTCACCGCGCGACGCGAGGCGTTCTGGCAGCGACTGACCGAGGAGCAGCGCGCGGAGGCACTGGAATTCTGCGGGGGATTAGAGGAAGCGAAACGATGGGCAATGATCCGATGGCTCAAGGAGGTTGAAGAATGACGGACGAAAGCGCACCGACAACGGAAGCGACACAAGAAAGGACTACGCTGCAACTGGACGCACGCGTGGCGGGGGCACTGGGCCTCGGAGCAATCGGATCGCTGTTCACGATCATCGGAATCTGGATGGCCTATGCGCCTTGCGGAATGGTCTGTGTCGGGTCGTCCATTCTCGGAGCCTCGCTAGTTGTCTTGCTCAGACCGTTCGCGAAGTCGCAAGTTAAGCAGTTCAAGGATCGAGTCGCGGAGCACCGCCAGGATCAGTGATGCCGAAGTCTACGAAGAGAAAACGCGGCGTGAGAATCTTCTCCGGCAGCATCCTGGCCCGAGATTGCGTTGCGGCCATGCGCGAGCTTAAGCCCGGGTGTGTCGATCTCGTATTCGCTGACCCGCCGTTCAATATCGGCTTCCAGTACGACAGCTACGACGATCGACGCTCGGATGACGATTACTTCGAGTGGTCGTACCTTTGGATCGAACAAGTCGCCCGCATCCTCAAGCCGGGCGGAGCGTTCTGGCTAGCGATCGGCGACGAATACGCCGCAGAACTGAAGGTCTGCACTCGTGAGCTCTTCGAGCTCCGTAGCTGGGTGATTTGGTACTACACGTTCGGCGTTCACTGTGAGCGCAAGTTCGGACGCAGCCACACGCACCTATTGCACTTCGTCAAACCGGGCGCGCCCTTCACGTTCAATGCAGACGCTGTACGCGTGCCGTCAGCGCGCCAGCTTGTCTACAACGATAAGCGCGCAAATGGCAAAGGCCGCGTTCCGGACGACACGTGGATCGTTCGGTCGGGCGAGCCACGATTCGATCACGATGGCTACGTGTTGCGTCCCCAGGATCTGCCAGACGGATTCCCCGACTCCGGCGACACGTGGCACGTTCCCCGTGTAGCTGGCACGTTCAAAGAGCGGCAACGGTGGCACGGTTGCCAGATGCCCGAAGAGATCCTCGCGCGGATCATTCGTGTCTCCTCGAACGAACGCGAGGTCGTGCTCGATCCATTCGTCGGCAGCGGTACGACCCTCGCGGTGGCCAAGAAACTCAACCGGCGATGGTGCGGCTACGACATCTCGGAGGACTACGTCGAGCGAGCGCTTGAGCGTGTGAATGGCGTCAACGCCGGCGATGCGATCGGAGGAACGTCGTGACGATGCATGCGATCCTGATGCTCAATTGTCTGAATCGCCTCAGAGCAACTACGCCCGAGAGCGCAGTAACAGACGAGTTCATCGCAGCATGCCTCGGTGGAATTCCAAAGCGCCGCATCGTCGATCTCTCATTTGAGTTGATCGAGGCCGGATACGTGATCGTTGCGACGTGCGGGAAGCGCCCCGGTCGCTTCCTCATCCCGCCTGGCGGTGATCTCGAACCAGCACGACGGTACTACGAATCCTTGCGTGGGCGTGCATCGCGGATCTTCCGTCGGCGGCGCGCGCTGCGCCGAGCGATCGAACGCACGGCTGGACAACAACTCTCACTGTTCGAGGAGGCTCGCTGATGGCAGCGACCAAGGCATCCGTCGAGGTTTACAACCAAGCCGTCGCATCCAGCGGCGGAGCAATCCAACCGACGCACGACTTGAGGGAGCGCTACGAATCGATCGTCTACATCAAGCTGACGAACGGCGCAACCGGACCGAGCACGGCTGCCGAGGTACAGATCGAGCTGAGCCCGGACAACGCTAACTGGTGGGCTTGGGGTAAGCCGCTCAAGGGCAACACCGACAACAACGGCGTCGAGAGTTTCGCGGTCGAGCTACCGCTACCGACGATGTATGTGCGTTTCACGGTCACCCGGCCGGGATCGCAGAGCGTCACCGTTCTCATCATGGTTGGCGAGGTTACCGCGCTGCTATGGGGATGATCGTCCACAAGCCACCGTTTCCGTATCCGCTTCGAGCGCACCTGCCGATCGCAGACGGGCTCCAGGCGTGGTACTCGCTCGCAGACGGCAGCGGTGTCGACGTGCATGACTCGGTAGGCGGTGCCCCGGCTACCCTGCGTGACCAAGCGCCCTCGACGGCGTGGACGTCCGGACCTGCTGGGTGTGTGCTCCAAACATCGAAGCTCACGGGTGGATACCTTGACACCAACCGTTCGGCGTTCGGCACTACCGAGCTATTCGCCGACGCTGGCGAACAATTCACGCTCTTCGCGCGTCTCAAGCCGACCGTCGATCTCGGAATCATGATCAGTCGCGGGACGCTGACGGGCACCTTCAGCATCTTGGCTGCGGGCGGGAACCTGACGCTGTACTTGCGGAACGCGGCAACGCTGATTGCGTCGATCGACGGCGGTTGGCACGACTACGTCTTCACGTGGGATGGCACAACGGCGCGTATCTATGTCGACGGCGTGTTCGTGAGCAACGCCAATGTTGGCGTCGAGGCGAAGCAGGCGAAGGATCTCATCGTCGCCGCAACCGATAGCGACACCCCCTCCACATGGCTCAACACTGGCATCGATCTCGTCGGCGTGTGGGATCGTGCGCTCGTCGATACTGAAATCGCCTGGCTGCAACGCCATGCATATGGCCTGGCCGCACCGGAACGCGTCGGGAGCCGAGTACTCGCCGGACTGTTCAACAACGGCGGGCACGTCCTTGTGCGATGGAGCGGCGATCGCCTGCCGATCCCGTCGATCGATGGATCGACGTCCCGCACCGCGGAGATCGTCGGACACGCGCCCTCATCCGCCACAGAGATCAAGGAGTTTGCGCACGTCACGCACCAGGACGTCGTTTATCACTACGCGACCGTGCAGGTTTCAGGGGGAGGGAAACGGGGCAAGCTGCAGGTCGATGAGATCGTAACGCGCGTGTTTGACAAAGGTGAGCTCGTTGACGTGCTTCCGAACACACCGTCGCGTCTGTCAGTGTCGGCGACGCCCGACTTGCGACCGGTACTGCGCTGGATCTACAGCGGCAAGCGCGAACGCGCGTTGCCGGACCACTTCGACATCTTTGTCGCAACTCGGCTAGCGGACTTCAACTTCGCCGCGCCGCTCGCATCGGTCGCGTTCAGCGAGAAGCAATCGCAGTATGAATGGGTCGGTGATCCACTGTCGCTGGGTGACGAACGGTTCTACACCGTTCGAGCGGTGACAGTCGGGGGCGTGGCGGGATTGATCCCGCGCGTTGCGATGTCACCGTCTGCGTTGTACAGCAGCGTCGATCGATTCCAGACGGCCAGGCTGCGGATTCCGGATTCGACGCCTGCGGGTGTTGCTGGTGTTGTTGGGGAAGTACCGTGAGAATACTAAAACCGGTACGGGATTATCAACAAATCGAACTCAAGGAGCAACGCCCATGAATGATCACGTAGAAGTGGGACTATCGGAGGACCAGATTAGGAAGATCGTTCAGAGCGAGAGTTCCGAGAGTTTTCGCAGGGACGTTGAAGCGCATCGCCAGTTTCTTGAGCGGCTGCTTAAGCATGTTACCTGGGCTGTTGGCATCGTGCTTTCGCTGATAATAGGCGGCGGCGCACTCTTGTTCGGCAAGTCAGTTGAAGGAGCAGCCGCGAAGCTACTTGATAGGGAGAGCTTTCGTGAACAGCTAACGACCCAGATTGACGAAGCGTCTAACAACTTCAAGTCCCAACTCACTACGGACGTCAAAGCCAAGACGCAAGAAGCCATCGCGGGCATTAGTTCTGCAATAGCAGTTGCATCCAAGAATGCGCTTGCGACCGATGTTGGAAAGCTACTAGAGCAGGAGATTGAAAGCAAACTCAAAGATGCACAGATGCTAACTCTGGAACAACTTGTTAGGAGTGAGCTAAGGAACAGTAACGTGCCCATCGGCTCCATCGTGGCATGGTACCCGAAAGGAATAGAAGGAGAGCCGCTTCCAAGCGGTTGGCTTCCTTGCGATGGACAGATGGTTCGCGACGACAGCAGTCCTTTCAAGGGCCACCGAGTGCCAGACTTGGTGTCGACTATTCTGATAGGCAGCGAGTCGCCGGACGGTGTGGGTCTTGCGTTAGCTTTTGATGCTGGGGGGGGCAACCCTCTTCGTGCGAGGATCGAAGAGCCTAGGTGGTTAGGATGCCGCTTGCGAGTCGTCCAGTGGATCATACGTATCAAATGAGGCTCTGCCGTGTGGGACGCTAACGACGTAAGACGCTTGCATCAACACCAGCAGGCAGTGCTAGCACAGCACCTGGACGATGACCAGGACGACCTGCTGGTGCAACCTGGTGGCGGCCTCGCCTCGGCTGCAGTCCTGACAATCGCCCGCGTACAAACCGTTCAAGCGACTACCTGCACGGTGCGCGAACTTGATGCTGACGACGCGATGATCGGCAACCCATTCACTGTGCGTCTGTTTGCTTCCGGGGAAGTGAACGCGGTAACGCACCACGCCTTGGAGGTCAACTCCGACGTTGGCGTGTTCAAGAATCAACACGGCCAGTGGTGCTTGGCCGGAGTGCTTCGAGGCTCGTGTCCATGACGCTCCTGCAACGTTGCAATGGCCAGCCGCACTTGCTCGCTCGATGTTCAGACACCGAGCCGTGGTTGGTCCGTCGTTGCGGTCCTGCGTGCGTTCAGTGTTTCGGACCCAGCGGTGTACCGGGATCGTATTCGCCCAACTCGATCACGGTCGAGTTTAGCAACTTCGTCCCGCCACCGCCGCCCGGGCCGCTCGAACCGACGCGCTTCCGCTGGCAGCACCCGGACATCACAGGGGAGCATATCTGTCGACGGTTTGGTTGCTCCTTTATCACTGAGCCGCTGGGCGAGGTCCAATGCGTCAACTTCGGCCCGCCGCAGCCGGGAATCATCCCGCGATACTGCCTGCCGCGGTTCGAGGTGCCGGGTGTCTTTCGGCTTGGAGTGTTTCTGCGTCCTGCGGGCAACTCTCAGGCATGGTTCCTGGAGTTCTTGCACGACAACGACGTCATCTCCGCAACGTCATTTCCGCCGTTCGACCTCAACTTCAATTGCCGGCCGGATGTTGTTCAGGAGGAGATCGACCTGTTCTTGGGAGGCGTCGGGCGTTCCGACGTCATGATTACCAACCCGCCGTTGTGAGGTGACGCGTCCAATGGCTTGCGGATGCAGCGAGAGACTGACCGTGCTCAACATCGACGTCGAAACCCTTTGCGAGGGATGCGATTTGCTCGTCATCGGACCGGCAACCGAGCACTGTCCGGATGGCAGCTTCGCGTGCAGCCTGCCGGAGAACCTGCACCCGATTCGTAAACGGCCGTGTGCTCGGCAGCTCGCGTATCGGATCGAATACGAGGGGTTTCGATGTCCAAGATGGCCAACAAAGCAAGGAGGCAATTGATGAAGATGGCGACGCGCGAGCGTACATGGTCCGAGTTCAAGGACTGCGGGCTGCTATGGTGGGCTAATCGCATGCTCCATTTCTTCGGCTGGGCGATTGTGTTCGAATACAGCGAGAAGGATGGGGCCTTCAAACGGGCCTATCCCGCTCGTGTGACCTTCCGTGGCTTCGATCACAAGACCGAAGATGAGGGCTTCGAGAAGCTCACCAAGCACGTGCGGGACAATGCAAACGAGCTCATGGAGGAGGCGAAGCGGTGGCCAGTATGACGATCGAAGTAGCCGATCCTGCGGTGATTCACCTCATCGGTAACAAGTTGTGGCCGGGCATGTGGGTCGATGGCCTGATGAAGCACGCCGAAGCGTTCGAGTTGTCACTGCTCGACGCGGACGACAACGTCAAGGCGAAGGTCGATGTCAAGCTCGAATGGCCGGACGGCTATCCGCCCGACGACGAGGGAGATGATGATGGTGACGACGACGATTGACTGGCCGTCGATTGATGCAGACAATAGATGGTGTTGTTCAGGAGGGGGCACCATCTATGAAGCTGCAAAGTATCGAGTTGTCGTCGGACGACCGGAATGCAATGCGCGAAGCGTTCATGCGCTGCCAGCGCAAAACGGTTTCCGAAGCCCAAGAGTGGTCCATGCTCGCAGGCGGTCCCCTCGATGGGCTCCGATTTGCCGAGACACCGGAACTGCGGAACAGTGAGTTCGTCGCGTACTGCAAGCCGCTCTCGGCAGGGCTTGTCCAAGTGTTCTATCGGCGAGGCGAGGTGAACACGCGTGTGTTCGAGCATTGCAAGCTAATGGAATAGCGCAAATAATGTTTTACCTATAGTAAGATGGCACTTGCAGCCAGGAGTTCCTGATGCCCGATGAGGCCGTTGAACGTCGAGGGATGACGTCAAAGGGGCGCTGGGTCGTTACCATCACCATTGTGTTCGCCGTCGCGACGATCGTTGTCGCCCTGGGACTCTCGTCGGGCAGCATAAGGCCGTTCCAAACCGCTACCCAGCCCATTGACTGGGTAGCGCTGGGCACCCGAGGTGATTTTTGGGGTGGGCATGCGACGTTAGTCTCGGCGCTGGCCGGCGTAGTACTCTTCTTCGGGGCGTTGATCCTGCAGGCGATCGAGCTTGCCGAAACACGCAACGTGGCGGTATCGCAGGCGGAGGCGCTCGAGGCGCAGCAAGAGGAACTCGTCAAGCAGGTGCGCGTTACCACGGCGCAAACCGAAGCAGTTCGTCACCAGAATCAGCTCCTAGCCGAGCAGAATCAAATTGCGTTGTACGAGCGCATCGCATATCTGCTTGATGAATCGACGAAGCAGGAAAAAAGCAAGTTCTTTGGTGTGTGTGTGTTGTTGATTACGAGTACTGCTGAGAAAGCCCCCGACCGAGCTCTCGAACTGCTGGATTACGCGAAAAGATGGCCTGGTCGAAACCCCCTGGTTTGGTACACCGCGCTAATGGCCCACTGCGAACACGCATCCCCGGACGATTGGTTTGACCAACCGCACGATTCAATTCTTGGATGGAGTTGGCTCAGCTTGATGAGGGAGCTACAGTTCCGCGACGCGGATCAGATGGGTCAACCTCTCAGCCAATTTCTGCGTCGATTGTCGACGACAAACCCCAAGCACCGAAGTTAAGATAGGTAAACCCCGCCACCGAGTTTTTTGAGATTTTTCTGTGCTCAGTTAGGTGTCACACTGTGCTCATGTTTTGTGTCACCGCACACTGTCGGCAGGGCCGACAGACGTCGACATCCCCAGCTAGCGGCCCCTTCCCCGTCAAATCGAGAAAATTCTTGACAGGACTACTATGACCATAGTAGTCTTCCGATATACGTAGTGGGTAGTATGCGGGCCGGGAGACCCCGCTGCGACCGGGACCCGCGGCTGTAGGCCGACCCGCCGCCGCGATTTCGAAGGAATGAGCAGATCCACGCGATCTGGAGAGGGCATCGACATGCCGAAAAAGCCGAAGAAATCGATTCCGAACATCACGCCGACCGAGCTGAAGATCCTCAAAGTCCTGTGGACGCTCGGCTCCGGGACGGTGCGGGGCGTCAAGGATCGGCTCGAACGCGATCTGAACGAGACCAACGCTTACACCACCATCATGACGCTCATGAATCAGCTCGCTGCCAAGGGCGTGCTCGACGTCGATCGCGACCGTCAGCCGTTCGTGTACACGCCGACGATCGGGCGGGAGATCGTCCTGCGGCAACGGGTTCAGCAGTTCCTGCAGCAGGTCTTCGACGGGCAAGCGAGCGAACTCGTGTTGCGTTTGGTCGAGGACGCGGAACTCTCCAGCGACGACATCAAACGGATCGAGGCCAAGATCGAAGCCCGCGAACAAGCGGAGAAAGGTGACGACGGGCGGTCCGGGGCGGATTCGGCCGACGACGCGGAGGGTACGGCATGAGCAACGAACTGTTCACGCAACTCAACGGCTGGTCGGTTGTGCTACTCGATTGGGTGCTGTCAGCGATCATTCTCGGGACGCTGCTGGCGATCGCGACCTGGGCGCTGGTACGTTTTGCGTTACGGCGCAGCACGTTGCCGCTCATCAGCCTCTTCTGGATTCTCGTACTCGTGAAATTCCTCGTCCCGTTCGGCCCGGCATGGTCGCTGTCCGCGACGAGCTTGGCGCAAGCCTGGATTCCGGACCTGACAAGTCCGATCGCGAAGCCGACGGAAGGTGTTGCGAACGGTGAACTCGAACTTGAGGTGCTACCGATCGCGGCGCTGCCGACCGAAACGGCACCCGACGCCGAGCAGTCGGCAGTCAGCGATTCGACTGCACTGGTCCGGCCGACGATCGTCGGGCTCGCGCTCGCCTACGTCGTACTGCTGGTGTTGATCGGCGGCTGGCGAATTCGCGCGTATCAGCGATTCCGCGACCGCTGTCGGGCGCTGCCGCGCTGCGAAGGCGCCGCTTTAGCGGTCGTCGAGCATGTTTGTGCACGCGCCGGGCTGAAGCGGACTCCGGACGTTCGGCTGAGCAACGACGCGCCGGCACCGTTCATCCTTGGAATGTTTCGACCGTTGCTGGTGCTGTCGCATCGGCAGCTCGGAAACGCCGTCGAACTCGAGGCCGTCGTGTTGCACGAGGTAGCGCACCTGCGTCGCGGCGACCTCTTCGTACGTTATCTGCAATGGCTGGCAGGAACAGCCTTCTTCTTCTGGCCGGTTGTGGCCTGGGTGAATCGTCAGATCGATCTGGCGCGTGAGCATGCATGCGATGAATGGGCCCTTCGTCGCAGCCGACTCACATCGAGCGCATACGCGCGGTGCCTGTTGCGCGCCGTGCATCCGGCGACGGACATGTCGACAGCCTACACCCCGGCAGCGATGGCCTCCAATCCCAACCACGTCGAAAGGAGAATCGACATGATTCTGAATCTCAGCGCGCCCACGCGCTCTTGGCTTGGCCGCGGCCTCGCGAGCGGTCTGCTTCTCGGATGGGGCGCCTTTATGCTCACCGGTGCCGTCCCCGCGAGTGATCCGCAGGCGGCCTCTGATAATGAGTCCGAAACCCCGCAGAATGTCTTTGTCTGGAAATCGAGTGACGGAGACGCAGCGCCCTCGTTCGTCAGCGGCCGGCGCACGGCAATCATGTTCACCGATGACAGTGGCAGCCCGTCGATGCCGTTGATGATTCGCGCAGGGCACTCCGGCAATCTCGATGCGTTCCGTGAAAACCACCCGACATCCGACGCCGACGGTGACGGTCGCACTTCGTCGCAAGAACGAAATGCGTACTTGGTCTCGCTCGCGATGGGCGCGCCGGAGCGAGTCATCGAGCAATTCCCGTATGCCGATCACAACGATGATGGGGTACTCCAAGCACAAGAAGCTGCTCGGCTGACGGGTGGAATGCCGCTCAGGCACCGCGCCCAACTCCATGATCACCTGAACGTCGTCGGCATCGGCGTTCACGCCGACGAGATCCACGCCGGCGTCGGAGCGAACGTCGAACATCGGGCGCACTTCATTCGACGCGTCACCGAGAACGAAACACCCGAGGTCACGAGCTTCGACGTTGTCGCCGAGACGGCGGACGGCTCTCAAAAACCGATGAAGGTCGTCCTGCGCAGCAAGGCGGTATGGACCGCCGACGAACCGATCGCGGCGAAGGTCGCGGACGCGGTGTCCGAATTCCGGTTTGTCGCATCACCGAGCCAGTGGCTGCTCGCGAATGTCGAGGGTACACCGACAGCTGAGGAAGTCGCGAGCTTCGTTCCTGTCGTCGAGGAGGCCGAGAACGCAAGCTTCCTCGAGATGATGCCGCAGGCCGACGCTGACGGCGACGGCACGCTGACCGCAGAGGAGCGTGAGGCGTACATGAATGACCAACGGCTTCGGATGAACAAACATCTGATGGAAGTTCATCCGGAAATCGACACTGATGGCGACGGCGATCTCTCGAAAGAGGAACTGAGAGAATTCTTCAACAGCCAGATCGACGCGGTGCGCGGAGACCACGACGCCGATTTCCAAACGCATCTGCACGAAGTGCTCGAAAAGCACGCCAACACGACAATCGCCGACAAGGTACGAACGCTCGTCATCCGTGCCGGCCAAGCGGCCATTCAGGACGCGGTCGACGAGCACCGCAATGCGGACGCCGACAGCGAAAAGTAAGTCCAACAACGACGAACACCAATACTCCCGGTTACGCATCGCGCTCGCGCACCTTATTCGGCGGGCGCGATGCGTTCATTTTTGATGGCCCCGAACCCGTCGCTCTCTGGGAGTTCCGTTCCTAACGACGCAACGCCGCGTCACTGGCGGGCAAGCCGCCAGTGCCACCCACCGTGTCTGCCCCACGGGCACGGTGCCCCATCCCTTCTAGGGATGAGGGATTGACGACAACCTCTTTCCGTCCCCCACCCCAAGATGGGGTGGGGCACCGACCTCTAGCTAAAGCTCCCGACCCAACGAGCCCGGACGGGTTCTCGCGTCGCACGCATCATGATCCCCTCGCTCGCGCTCGGGGCTCGTTTTGTGGTTGCGCCGTGGGCTTTTGGCGCCGACAAGGCCTCGCAAAGGAAGCTTGCTCCCTCCTCCCCTCGCTCGCACTAGGGGCTCGGGGCGTTCGGTCCTCGCGGACCGTTACGGCGCCGAGCGACGCTAATGCGAGCCGCGAGCGCAGGCGAGCGGGCAATGGCGGGCGAGACGCCTGCCCTACCTTCGTTTCTTGGGATCGTTCTAGCGAGGCCCCGGGGAGTCGTCCTATTCGCTGACCAGCTTGTAGAAGCGGAACAGGAAGTTGTCGATCGGAAGCACTTCAACGTCGGCAAACCCAGCGGCCTGGGCGTACTCTCGAAGCGTATCCGGTCGCATCACGGTCCCGGTCCCGGCGCACGGTGCATCGGTCATTCCGACCGGAAGACAGTGCAGCACGCTCCAGCCGTAGAGCATCCACTCGATATCGCTGCCCGCGCCGCCGAAGCGGTGGCTCGTGCGTTCGTCGACGATCAGGACCGTTCCGTCTTCGCCGGCGAGTCGACGCAGATTGCGCAGCACTTCGACGGGATTGCACATGTCGTGAAGGCATTCGAGCGCGATGACCAGATCATATGTACCCTCCGCCTCGACGGCGTCCTGGGCATAGAAGTTGACGCGATCGTCGACCTCGGCCACTGCGGCGTTTCGCACGGCGTGCTTGATCGATGCGCCGTCGGCGTCGTAGCCATCAATCCGTACTTCCGGGTACGCGGTGGCGATTCCGATGCTCGAGTAGCCGGCACCGCAGCCGATGTCGGCCACCCGCCCTCCGGCCTCGAGTTTGGCATGGACGTCGGGAAGCGCCGGCAACCATTCGTGCCCGAGCTGCTGGAGGAACATCGGTCGGTTGATTTCCGCCTGGCCGACAACCATGTCTTCGCCGTAGGCTTTGTACGGTACGCCGCCGCCGTGTCGATGGGCGTCAACGACGGCGTGTATCGGGCGCGTGGCACCGACGAACAATCGTCCGAGCGGCGCGAAGTAGTCCAGGCTGTTGCGGTCGACCAGCACCGACGCGGCCCCCGGGGGCAGGCTGTAGCGCCGCTCCGTTCCATCCGCCTCGATATCGTCGACCGCAACGAAGCCGGTGGTGGCCTGCTGTTCGAGCCATTCGCGGGTGTAGCGCTCGACGGTGTCGCAGGATGCCGCGAGTTCGGCCGACGTCAGACCGCGGGTGGTCCGCGCAAGTGCTCGGTAGTAGCCGAGCCGATCGCCGATGTACATCGTGAAGATCGTCATGGCCCCGCCGAGAGATTCGAGAATGCGGTTGCTCCAGAATTCGGGCGTGGGGGCCTCGTGCCGGTCCGGCGGGCTGATCGCGATCGTCATCGTCTGCTGCTCCTGTGAAAACCCTGTCATTCGTCCACGATTAGGGCGACGCCGGTACGGTCGATTCACGCAAAGTTTCTCCGCAGGCCCCGGGCTGGTGCTGCCGATCGAGCGTATGGAGCCGTTGGGGCCCTGATAATCGCGCGTTCGATCTATAATTCGCGCCCGGGGCGGAATTCCGTATACTCCTTTGGACGTGGGGCAAAATCGGGCTCCGAACCGACCGAAAGGCAGGTGGACGCATGGGCATATGGGACAAGATTCGCGGCGAACTGATCGACATTATCGAATGGACGGACAGCAGCAGCGACACGCTGGTCCACCGCTTCGAACGTTATCAGAACGAGATCAAGCACGGCGCCAAGCTCGTCGTACGCGAGGGTCAGGCGGCGGTGTTCGTCAACGAGGGTCAGTTGGCGGATGTGTTCCAGCCCGGCACCTATACCCTCGAGACCAAGAACCTGCCGATCCTGTCAACGCTGATGGGCTGGGCGCACGGGTTCAACAGCCCGTTCAAGGCCGAGGTCTACTACTGCAATACGCGGACCTTCACGGACCTGAAATGGGGCACGAAGAATCCGGTCATGCTGCGCGACGCGGAGTTCGGTCCGGTTCGGCTTCGGGCCTTCGGCACCTATACGACGCGGATTTCGGACCCAGCGGAAATGATCCGCGAGATCGTCGGTACGGACGGACACTTCCGGACGGAGGACATCACGGACCAGCTGCGCAACCTGATCGTGGCACGGTTCACGGATATTCTCGGAGAGAGCAAGATCCCGGTGCTGGACCTGGCGGGCAACTACGACGAGTTGGGCACGTTCGTGAAGAACCGGCTCACTCCGGAATTTGCCGGGTACGGGTTGGAGTTGCCGACGCTGCTGGTGGAGAACATCTCGCTCCCGCCGAAGGTGGAGGAAGCGCTCGACAAGCGAACGAGCATGGGCGTGATCGGCAACCTGAGCGCTTACACACAATTCCAGGCGGCGGAAGCGATGGCCGAAGCCGCGAAGAACCCCGGGGGTGCCGCGGCCGGCGGGATGGGTATGGGAATGGGTTTTGCGATGGCCAACCAGATGGGCCAGGCATTCAGCCAGCAACAACAACCGGGTTCGAGCGGGCAGTCGGGGGGGGCTGCACCGCCGCCGTTGCCCGGACAGACGCAGTTCTATCTGGGGATCAATCAGCAGCGGGTGGGTCCGCTGGACCTGAACGCGATCAAGCTCAAGATCCAGTCCGGCGAGGTCACCGGTACGACACTTGCGTGGAAGCAAGGCATGGAGAACTGGGCGCCTGCGTCGGAGGTCGCCGAGCTGAAGCCGCTGTTCGACGCCGTCCCGCCGCCGTTGCCGCCGCAGTAATATGCAGGCCGACGACGCGCGTATGAGCGAAGAGACACGCGAACGAGCGGATTCGAACGCTGAACGGCGTTTTCCGTGCGACCAGTGCGGCGCACAGCTGGCCTTCAAACCCGGTGCCGAGCTGCTCGCGTGTCCGTACTGTGGTGCCGAGGACCCGATCGCGGCGTCCGAAGAAGCAATCCTCGAACTCGATTTCAACCAACATCTGGAAGAAGCGGTCGCCGACGCCGACCGCGTCGAGTGCACGCTGGTCAAGTGTGACGCATGTGCGGCCGAATTCGAGCGCCCGGAACACGTGACGGCACTGGAGTGCCCGTTCTGCGGCTCGAACATCGTGCTGAAGACGCATACCCGCCGACTGCTCCAGCCGCGATCGCTGCTGCCGTTCAAGATCCCGCGGGAGGCGGCCCGCGACTCGTTCCGCACGTGGATCCGCAGCCTCTGGTTCGCCCCGAACGCATTGAAACGTTACGCCAAGATCGACCAGAAACTGTCCGGGATCTACCTTCCCTTCTGGACCTACGATACATACGCGACCACCCAGTACAGCGGCCAGCGCGGCGACGACTACTGGGTCACACAAACCTACACGACCCAGGAAAACGGCCGCACGGTCACGCGCACGCGGCAGGTGCGCAAGACGCGTTGGACATGGGTCTCCGGCACAGTCCACAACGACTTCGACGACGTGTTGGTGTGCGCCAGCCGATCGCTCCCGGAAAAGTACGTAACCCGACTCGAACCGTGGGACCTCGCGGAACTCGTACCGTACACCGAGGCGTATCTCAGCGGCTTCCGCGCCGAACAGTATCAAATCAGCCTGGACGAAGGGTTCGGGATCGCGCAACGCATCATGGAACCCACCATCCGCAGCACAATCTGCGGCGACATCGGCGGCGACCACCAACGCATCCACGAGATGCGCTCGACCTATCAGAACACGACCTTCAAGCATCTGCTGCTGCCCGTATGGGTCAGCGCGTACCGCTATCGCGCGAAGGTGTACCGCTTCCTGGTCAACGCCCGGACCGGCGAAGTACAGGGTGAACGCCCGTGGAGCTGGATCAAGATCACGCTGGCGGTGCTGGCCGGCCTGATCGTCGTCGGCGCGGCCGCCTACTTCATCATGCAGATGCAGTAGGCTGTAACCCGCGGCGATTAGCAGGCATTGCCCTCCTCGGACGGACGCGTCAGTGCGGGCCGCTACTGAGCCGAGCGCCGTCAATGCGAGCCGCGAAGCGCAAGCGAGCGGTCAATAGCGGGCGAGACGCCCGCCCCACCCTAGACGGCAAGGACGAACCGCAGTCGCTCATAGCGCCGTCCGGTGAGCGGAGCGCGCTACGACCGGACGCTACTCGTGGCCAGGCGGCCGTACGGGCCGGGCCGCGGGCGGCTCCGCACCCCACAATGGCCGATCCGGCGACGGGCTCGCGACCTCCGCCATCCGACGGACTGCCTCGCGCAACAACGGCGGCATCAGCGTCTCGTCGTCACGCCGAAGCTGAGGTACCGCCACAGTCCGAGCGTGAAGCAGACCAATCCGGTTGCTCCCGCGAGAGCGCTCTGGAAAAGACGCTGCACCGGATCCATCTCCGGCTGCGCATCCATCAAAGGCGGACGTCTGTTTTCCTTCATCAGTATGGCCAACTCAAGGAGCGTCACTTGATTTGATGCCGGTACCGTAGCCCAATACCACGCGAAGCCAATCAGCAACACGCCGACAATCATGACAACGACAGATCGAACCATGATTCACCCCACCATCCTCGCTCGAATACGCCGGAACCCGCTACCGGGTACCAAAATACAGCAAGACACCGACGCCGAGCAAGACGCGATAGATCGCGAAAGGCGTGAAGCGGTGCCGCTGAACGTACGGCAGGAAGCTCGCAACGACCCCCAACGCGACCAGGAACGCGACCGCAGTACCGAGACCGACGACGCCGAGGTCGTTCGCACGGACCTGGTCACCGTAGTCCCAAATTCGCTTCGCACTCGCGGCGAGCATCGTCGGAATCGCAAGATAGAACGAGAACTGTGCCGCAACGCGCGGCGATAAACCGACGATCAACCCGCCCATGATCGTGCATGCCGCCCGCGACATGCCGGGCCAGATCGCCAGGCACTGCGCGATGCCGATCAGGAACGCCTGACGGTAGCTGACGTCATCGATCCGCATATCGGTCCCACGTCGATATCGACGTTCAATGATCTCCATCGCAATCGCGCCGACGATCAGCGCGCCGGCGACCGCTTGCGGGTTGTTCTCGAGATGCTGCTCGAGATAGTCATTCGCGAAATAGCCGGCAACCAGCGCAGGGAACACGCCCACGATCAGCTTGACCATCAGATGGTCACGCACGGAAGCGACCCGCGTCTGAAATGTCTGTCGCCACAGGTCGCGCCAGAAGTAGAGGATGACCGCCGCGATCGCGCCGAGCTGACTCACGATCAGGAAGATGCGCCAGCGCGGCAGTTCCGGGTCGACCCCGAGCAGCGGATTGGCGATGATCATGTGGCCGGTACTGGAAACCGGCAGGAACTCGGTAAGTCCTTCGATCACGCCAAGCGCGACCGCCTTGAGTGCCTCCATCAACCGGCACTCCCGCCAAAATCGCTCAGCGGCAGCCCGAGCCACTCGGCGGCCGGCAGAAAACGCCAGAAGAGATGCCCCAGCAGCAACGCATAAACGCCCGCCGCCAGGTCGTCGAACAGCACCCCCCACCCGGCCGGCAAACGCTCGAACTGCGCCGCCGGCGGAACCTTGAGCACGTCGGTCAGTCGGAAGAAGAACAGTTGCACGAACAAGACCGCCGCCACGGTCGCCCAGCCAGCATCGATCACGATCGGCAGCCAGAGCAGCGCAATCCACTGACCGGCGAACTCATCCAGCACGAACTGCTTGGGATCCTTGCGACCGAAGCGCGCGATCGCCCATTCGCCGAACTGTATGCTCCAAATACATGCCAACAGAATCCCGACCGCGGTCAGACCCGCGAGCGAGCCCGCGGACCAGCCCAACGTTCGGGCCGCAAGCAGCAACGGGAGATACAGCAGAACAGCCGCCAGCGAACCCCACGAGCCGGAGGCGAACGGCGCAAAGCCGCTGCCGAGGACGGTGATCGTCAAGACCTTGAACCAGTCCCCCGGCGCCACCTCCCGCCTCACGCGGAAGCTCCCTTCACTCGCGTGTGCGACTCCGACCCCTCCGACGAGTCGGAATGCGGTCCGCCGGAGGATCGATCGGGAGAAGGATGGGGGGAGGGTTCGGGGGATTTTCCACGGGATTCGAGCAGGAATCCTTTTGCACGATTCAGATAGGTCAACATCGAGATCAGCGTCACAATCACGGTCGCGTAAATCAGAACGGTGGCGAGCGGCGCAAACGAATCGAGCCTGAACGCAATCCGGCCGAGGATCACACCGGCGGTGATTGATTGCACAAACATCTTGATCTTGCCGCTCCAGACGGCGCTGAAATCCGATCCGCTGGCCTCGCTGTGTGAACGCAAGGCCGTCACCAGCAACTCGCGCCCGAGCACGACCACCGACATCCACGCCGCGACGCCCGTGATGTTCTGCGCCCCGTCGAAGAAGACGTCGCTCGAGAAGAAAAGGAATGCACCGCAGATCAGTACCTTGTCGGCGACAGGATCGATGACCCGCCCGAACGTGCTGACCACGTCTAGTCGGCGCGCCAACATGCCGTCGAGCCAGTCGCTGATCGCCGCCACGACGAACAGCACGAACGCGACCGTCACCAGCCACCGCGTTTCATCGAGGCGGGTGGCGTCGAAGAACGACAACACCGCGAAGAACACGATCGCGAGTACGATCCGCAAGAGCGTGATTTGGTTCGGCAACGTCACAGAACATCCCGGGTCAAGGATCGGATGCACTCACCAGTGTACCGCTGGACCAAGCCCGGTCCAAGGACCCACAGATGTGCCGAGGACTGTCCGGGCGCTGGAGGCCACGCGCGGCCCTACCGGGATTCGGGTCGCGCGCCCGACTATTCGTGCAGCGGTCGTTCCGTCGAAAGGTAGTGGGAACGTCACCGATTGTGCCGCTGGACGCCCGGGTGAGTCGGGACGCATCCCGCCCCACCCGCGAAACGGTACATTAGTTGAGGTCCAGGGCAACGATCTCCGCGCGATCACGCGCGTAGAGCTGTTTGCCGACAAGCGTCGGAGAGGTCCATGCCGGTCCCGAACGCGTGTCGAACAGCGGAAATGACGAGAGCGTGCGAATGCCGTCCGACCCCGGCCGGGCCAGACTGAGCGTTCCGTCCTCCTGAAGCATGATGAACTTGCCGTCGGCGTGGACGATACTGGCCTTCGTGAAGCCGCGCTCCCGGAAGACGAACTCCCCGTCGTTGGCGTTTACGCAACAGAAGAGCTTGGCGCCGAAGTCGCCGCTCACACCGAAAATCCGCCCGTCCTCGACAATGACATTCGAGTGGTGAATCTGCATCTTGCGATTCGACCAGCGCGACTCGACCTTCGTCTTTCCGTCGACCCGTTGGAGGCGCAACAGCTCGCTGCCGCTGCCGTAGGCGGACGAAATGAACAGCTCGTTACGCTCGGGGTCCCACACGGGCGTGCATGCATGCACATCATACTGTGTCGAATGCGCGTGCTCCCAGAGCAGAGCGCCGTTGGCCGGGTCGAGGCCGTTGATCCCCTTGCGCGAGAACACGATCAACTGCTCCTGACCACCCAGATTGATCAGTATCGGCGAAGCGTACGACGACTCGATGTCGAGCGCATGCCAAGCCGTGGATCCATCCTTCTGACGCAGCGCGACGACTCCATGACCCTTGCCGCCGGCGGGGAGAATGATCGTGTCCTTGTACGGCAGCGGGCTGCACGCATAGCCGCAGATCATCGGCGTAAACTCTAACTCCTTCATCAGGTCGCGTGACCAGAGCACCGTCCCCTTCGATCCATCGAGCGCGACGAGTTTGGCTGTCGCACCGATGGCAAAAACGCGACCGTCAATAACCGTCGGCGTCGCATGCGGCCCCTTCCCGAACTGCGCGAAGAATCCGTCAAAGAGCGGCGCGTCCCAGCCGTGGCGCCACGCCTCGCTACCGTTCTCGGCCCGTAGACAAACGACATACTCCCGCTCGTCGGCGCGCATCATCGTGAACAGCCGCCCACCCTCGACCGCAATCGAGGAGTACCCGTTCCCGAGCGGCTTGCGCCAGCGAACCTTCGGCCCGCCGGTTGGCCACGCTTCGGCGAGCTTCGCGCCGTCGCGAACGACGAAGTCGCGATGCGGCCCACCCCACTGCGGCCACTGTCCGTACGCCGACCCGACGACCGTCAACAGCACCATCGGCGACAAAAACACTGCACGTTGTAGTGAATGGAGCTTCATGGCCTCTCCTTCCTTCTGTTTCGGCTACGCGTGATGCTGGATTCTAACGCGTGAGCGTGGATTTTCCTGCCCGGGGCCACCGGGTAACAGGCCGCCAGCGACACTTGCCCCCTCGCTCGCGCTCGGGGCTCGTTGTGTAGGTGTGCCGCGCGCTCGGGCCTGCGGCGCCAACGCGAGCCGCGAGCGCAAGCGAGCGGCCAATGGCGGGCGAGACGCCCGCCCCACCCTGTGATTC
>JANQNU010000056.1 GCA_028279405.1 Phycisphaerae bacterium | reverse complement strand
GGGGAGCAAGCTCCCAGGATGAGGCCTGCGTCTACGCCCCTGCGCGGACCAACCGATCACCACGAGCCGCGAGCGCAAGCGAGCGGTCAATGGCGGGCGAGGCGCCCGCCCTACCCTTGGAGCGCCGGACGTCTCGGCCCGGCGCCCAGTGCCCACCCTTCTAGGGCGGGGCACGGACTTTACCTGCTCCATCAATGGGTCCCCCAGGGTAGAACCCTGGGGCACCGAAACTATCTACCACACTCGTGCAGGTTCCTCGAACCGCCGAGTATGTTCCGTCCGCGAAACGCACCACAGGTTTCCGGCAACAACCCGCGCCGCCGCCCGGGACGATCCCGACCTTAACGTTCGCGGGTCCGCTCTTCGGTCGTGAAGCGGTCGAGTTGTGACGGGATGATCTGAACGCCGAGCCCGGGGCCGGTCCGCGGGCGCAAGCGGCCGCCGAGGCCGAACGTGATCGGCCGCGCGATCTCCCGTGCGAACAGGATGCGCCCGAAGGCCCCCTCGACAAAACGCACGTGCGGACAGCATTCGAGGAACGCGAGTCCGGCAGCGGTCAGAACGCTGGTTTCTCCGACGAGACAACCGAGTTGAACATCACCTCCCGCGCGCAACACCATGTCTGCGATCCGCAGCGCGGGGATCAGGCCCCCGTTTTTCGCGATCCGGACGTTGAAGACCGAAGTGCCGCCATCCGCCAGCAGCCGATGCGCGTCTTCGAGGGTCCTGAGCGATTCGTCCGCCATGAGCGCACACGACGTCTGCTGATCGAGCGCCGCCAACTGACGATCGTGCTCTGGCGAGAGCGCCTGCTCGAGCACGCAGACACCCGCCGACTCGAGTGCGGGGAGCGCCGCCGACGCCTGCTCGAACGACCAGGCACCGTTGGCGTCGACGCGCAGGGTCACGCGACCGGCCGCGATCGGCTTCGCCAAAAGCCGCCCGACGTGCGCCAACTGTGCCTCCCAGCCATCGATCGCGACCTTCAGCTTGTAGTCGCGCAGTCCGTAGCAGCGTTGCAAACGCAGCAAGCGCTCCAGCTTCCGCGCGCTACGACCGATCAGGATCCCGGAGTAGCGGACCTGCGGCAGCGCTCCCGGCTGCCCGAAGCCCGGCAATCGCAGCTGGTCACCTACGTCTGCGACACGCCGACGAAACGCCTTGCCGGCCAGATCCAACCACGCCAGTTCGACCGTGGACCGAGCCGCGTTCACGATCCGATCGTCCATCCTCGTCGGCAGCGCATCCGCCAACGCGACTGCGGCACCGAAGTCAGTCGCTTCAAAACCGCCCAACAGTGCCCAGAACCGCTCCAACAGGTCCGCGACCACGGTATCCGGGGATTCGCCCGTCACGTACTCGCGTGCCAGCGTCTCGCCGACGCCGACCAGTTGATCGAACGGCGCCGCGCCGTGCAGCGTAACGACGATCGGGTCCGCCACGTCCCGCGCCGCAGCGGCATGCTCGAACCGCACGCGCATCGGAATCGCGAGTCGGCGAACGACGATCTTCGCAATGCGCAACGGACGGTCGGACATCGTGCTCTCGGAATGCGTCGGCGGACTCCCCGCTTTGCGGGCCGCGTGCCAGGCCCTACACTACGTCGTTTTACTGGGAAATGCGAGGGATCCCCCATGGCGACGGCGACGACGATCGCGGCACTCAACGAACACATCGGTCAGCCGGTTCGACTGCAAGGCTGGCTCTACAACAGCCGATCGAGCGGCAAACTCTTGTTCCTGCTGGTACGTGACGGTACCGGAATCTGCCAGTGCGTGCTGGAAAAGACCGCTGACAACGCGGACATGTTCGACGCGGCACGACACCTCGGACAAGAATCGTCGATCGAGATCGTCGGCGAAGCCCGCGCCGACGAACGCAGCGAAGGCGGCGTCGAGGTCAGCGCGTCGCAGGTCACGCCGATCCATGCGGCCGAAGGGTACCCCATCACACCCAAGCCGCACGGCATCGATTTCCTGTTCAAGAACCGTCATCTGTGGTTCCGCTCGCGCCGCCAGTGGGTCATTCTGCATGTCCGCGCAACGGTCATCGACGCAATTCGGCGATTCTTCAATGATCGCGGCTTCGTACTGATCGATACGCCGATCTTCGCACCGTCGGCTGGCGAGGGTTCCCAGACGCTCTTCAAAGTCGACTACTTCGGCGAAGAAGTCTACCTCGCGCAGACCGGGCAGCTATATCTCGAATCCGCTTGTATGTCCCATCGCAAGGTCTATTGCTTCGGTCCGACGTTCCGCGCCGAAAAGAGCAAGACGCGCCGCCACCTGACCGAGTTCTGGATGGTCGAGCCCGAGATCGCATACTGCACCGTCGACGACGTGATCGCACTCGCCGAGGACTTCATCTGCGCCATCGCGCAACGCGTGCTCGACGACCACCGCAGCGACCTCGAGTTCCTGGGCCGCGACATCAGCAAGCTCGAAGCCATCCAAAAACCCTTCCACCGCCTTACCTACTCCGAGGCCGCCGAGCTCCTTCACGGCGACAAGGTCCGAACGATGCTCGAACAGGACCTGCACAACGCCAAGGCGCGGGTCACCGAACTGGAGAAAATGATCGCCGACAAGGAGTCCGAGCGCAGCGGTCCCGGCGTCAAGAAATGGAAGGCCGAGAAACTCGCGCAGGAAATCGCCGAACATCGCGAGGAACTTGGCGACGTCGAGACCGACGTGCAGAACATCCCCAAACACATGGAGCTGGCGGCAGGCTTCGAATGGGGCGGCGATCTCGGTGGCTCAGACGAGACGATCATCGCGCGGATGCACGACCGCCCGGTGTTCGTGACTCACTACCCGCGCGAGTGTAAGGCGTTTTATATGAAACGCGACCCGGACGATCCCCGCGTCGTGCAGAACTTCGACCTGCTCGCGCCCGAAGGCTATGGCGAGATCATTGGCGGCTCGCAGCGTGAAGACAGCTACGACGCCCTGGTCGAGCGAATCCAGGAGGAAGGACTGCCTCAGGAAGACTACGAGTGGTACCTGGACCTGCGGCGGTACGGCTCCGTCCCGCACGGCGGCTTCGGCCTCGGCGTCGAGCGAACCGTCGCCTGGCTCTGCGGCCTCAAGCACATCCGCGAGACCATCCCCTATCCTCGCCTCATGGGCCGGTTCTACCCGTAGGCGAACCAACGCACTATGTACGAAGGGTGCCCCACCCCTGCAACGGATCCTGTTGTCTTGCGTCGCTTGAACCGCTCGCTCGCGCTCGCGGCTCGTTGTGTTTCGTTTCTGGTTCACACCGGAACGCGATCCTAACGTCTCACGTCGCTTGGAGGGCGTGGCACCCGTACAATTTGCCGGCGCCAGCAGGTGGACATCGCTACGCCTGCTTGGGCTCGTCGCCGCGCAGCAGGCGTTGGATGTTGGACCGATGCCGCACGATGATCAGCAGGCCGATTCCCGCGGCGCCCACGACCAGCGGCCAGGCCGTGCGAAGCGGAGCGCCGCCGCCAAACTGCACGTATGCGAACACTGCGACGGGAAACACGACGGCAAGTGCCAGCGAGCCGACCGAGACAATCCGCGTCCCGTAGCGGCCGATAGCGTACCCAGCCAGGCCCGCGGCCATCCCGACCGTGTAGTACGGCCAGATGCCGAGCGCGACCCCGATTGTGGTCGCCACGCCTTTGCCGCCCTTGAATCTGAGATAGATCGGGAATACGTGACCCAGAACGGCCGACACCGCCACCAGCAGCCAGACGCCCAGCGTTACCGCGGACGGGCTCGTTGGCACGAAGTACAGCCCGGTGAACAGTGTCGGCATGAACCCCTTGAGGATGTCGAGTGCCAGCGCCAGGTAGCCCCACTTCTTGCCGACCGCGCGACCGACATTGGTAGCACCGATGTTCCCGCTGCCGTGTTTCCGCACGTCGACGCCGCGCGCCAGGCCGATCAGCAAGCCAAACGGAATTGCCCCGACCAGGTAGGCACCCAAGCACAATAGAATCGCAGTGAGCGGCTGCATGCCGGCAAGGTAGCGGCAGCAAGGAGGACCGGCAATCGCACCGGGGGGCTCAGCGGCCTCGAAACGACGGATGCGCAGCCAAGGGTGGACGGACGTCTCGCCCGCCGTTGACGGCTCGTGGTGATCGGTGTTTGGTTCGCGCAGGGGCCTGCGGCGTAGACGCAAGCCTCACCCTGGGAGCTTGCTCCCCGTCTCGCCCGCCGTTGACCGCTCGCTTGCGATCGCGGCTCGCACTGACGTTGCTTGGCTCCGTAACGGCCCGCGAAGATCGAACGCCACGAGCCCCGAGCGCGAACGAGGGGGTCAAAGGCGCGAGACTAGCATGGTGCCCCCACGTTCTAGCGTGGTGCACGGATTTGGACCAGCAAGCCATGTGTCGCCCAGGTAGAACCCAAGGCACCCCACCACTAACGTGCCCGGCGCGCGTCGTTCGCTACGCGTGGAGTTTCTTGACCTCTTCGGTGAGTGCGGGGACGACCTGAAACAGATCGTGCGGGACGGTGTAGTCGGCGACCTTGACGATCGGCGCTTCCTTGTCCGTGTTGATCGCGACGATCACCTTGCTGCCGCGCATGCCGGCCAGATGCTGGATCGCCCCGCTGATCCCGCACGCGATGTAGAGCTTGGGCGTCACCGTCTTACCGGTGAGCCCGACCTGTCGACTGTGTGGCTGATAGCCAGCATCGCACGCCGCCCGCGAGGCGCCGACCGCAGCGTCCAGCGCCTGCGCCAGCGGAAAGATCACGTTCTCGAAGTTCTCTTCGCTCTTGAGCGACCGTCCGCCGGAAACAATGATGTCGGCTTCGGTGACGTCCTTCACCGCGCCGCCGGTGCGGACGATCTCCTTGGTGGTCACGCGGTCGTCACCCGCGCCGGCGCTGAACGGCAGCGACTCGCGCGTCGCACCTGACCCGCCACTCGGAGCCGCAAAGGTGTTTGCACGAACGGACGCAATAGCGACCCGGTCGGACGGGAACTGTACCAGCCCGAACGCCTTCCCGTTATAGATCGGTCGGCGAACCTCGAGCGTGCCGTCCTTCCAATGCAGTTCGGTGACGTCGGTCGCCAGGGCTCCCTTGACGCGCACCGCGACGCGCGGCGCCAAGTCGCGCCCCATGAACGTGGCCGCAAGCAGCACGATCCGCGGATTCAGCGTCTCGATCGCGGAAACCAAAGCAGTGCGATAGCGCGTGGTGGAATAGTGCTTTAGCGCCGGGTCGCTGATCGTGATGATCTTCGACACGCCAGTAGCATCGAGCGCACTCGCGGTCGCGTCGGTTGCCTCGCCGATGACGACCGCGACGACGGCGCCGCCGGTCTTTTCAGCGAGTTCCCGCGCCGGAGCGATCGCCTGCAACGCACCCGGATGAATCTTGTCGTCCCGTTGTTCCGCGAACACCAGAATATCGTTCGTCATATCCCTCACCGTTGTCGGCTGGCGCGAACCCGCGCGCCGTCCGCCGCCTGCTCCTGGAGCAGCGTCTAGAGTACCTTTGCTTCTTCGCGCAGCAGGCGAACCAGTTCTTTCGCAGCCTCGGCGGGCTCACCATCGACCACCTTGCCCGGCGGACGCGCCGGCGGCGGCTCGAGCGTGTGCATCTTCGTCCCGCCGACCGTACCGACCAGATCTGCAAAGCCGGGGATGTCCGCCGACGTTACCGCGCGAACCGGTTTCTTCTTGGCCTTCATCAGGTTCGGCAGCGACGGATACCGTGCTTCGACCAAGCCCTTCTCGATGGTAATCAGCGCCGGGAGTTGCACTTCGACCACTTCGTCCGCCCCTTCGATCCGACGATTGGCCGTAAGCGACTTGCCATCCTCAGCGACGTCGAGCTTGGTGATCGCCCCTACATGCGGAATGTCCAGTGCCTCCGCCAACGCCGGCCCGACCTGTCCGCTGTCCAGATCGATCTCCTGTTTCCCCCGAATGATGAGATCGTAGCCGGCGTCCTTGACCAGCGCGGCACAGACGGCGGCCGATTGCAGCTCGTCGAGCGACTCGAACGCCTCGTCCTGCAGGTGAATTCCGTCATCGGCCCCAATCGCGAGCGCGGTCCGCAGGGCCTCGGCGGCCTTCGCCGACCCGGCGATAATCCCGGTGATCTGCTCGACATCGGAGCGTTTCTCCCGAAGCTGGACCGCGGTCTCGATCGCGAATTCCGCGAACGGATTCAGCACCATCTTCACGCCGGTACGATCGATATCCGACCCATCGGGGAGAATCTTGATGTTCGTGGTCGAATCGGGAACCTGCTTGAGCAATACAAGAATTTTCATGAAGCCCTCGTGTTCGCTGGGTCCGGGCCAACCCGCCGACCCGGCCCGGGAATCATAGCATCCTGTCGGATGATGACAACTCGTCCGGGCTCGTGCAAACCCGCCCGCAGCCCGTACAATAAACGATGGTCGTGATCGTGAGAAAAGGGTCTCCGTGCCGAACGATCTGCTCACCACCGTACTGCTCGGGCTCGCCGTCCTCGGCGTGGGCGTCGGTCTGGGTTCCGTGGCCCACGGCCTGCTGTTCGTGCGTTTCGTTCGCCGATCGCTGCGCCGGCCCGTGCCCGACTATACGCCGCGCGCCACCGTTCTGCTGCCATGCAAGGGCGTGGACGATCGGCTTGTCGACACGTTACGGGCGGTGACCCGTTTCGATTATCCGGGATACGAGGTCATTTGCGCGGTAGAGGCCGCTGACGATCCTGCGGTCGCCGTCATCGAGCGTATCGCCCGGGAGACCGGCTACCCACTGCGCTGTGTCGTGGCGGGACTGGCCGAGGGTCATTCGCAGAAAATTGAGAACCTGCTGGCGGCGATCGGGCGCGCCGACCCTTCCTCGGAAATCTATGCGTTTCTCGACTCGGACGCCGTGCCGGACATTCATTGGCTGCGTCAAATGGTGGGGCCGCTGTCGGAGCCATCGGTCGGTGCCGTTACCGGCTATCGCTGGTACGTCCCGCTGGGGACATTCGTCTCGCTGGTGCGCACCGTCTGGAATTCTGTGCTGCTGGCGCTGCTCGGCAACCACCGCTTCAATTATTGCTGGGGAGGCTCGATCGCGATTCGGGTAACGACCTTCGAACGTCTGAGGATCGCGGAACGCTGGCAGCGTGTGCTCTCCGAAGATTACGAGATCACGCGGACGATGCAGTCGGCCGGCCTGCGAATCGTGTTCGCGACGCGCTGCGTGGTGCCAAACGCCGAGTCGACCAATTGGCGGGAGTTCTGGCTGTTCGTTCGTCGACAGTTCATCATCACCCGGCGCTGTCACACGCCAGCGTGGACCATTGGCGCATTGCTGACACTTGTTCTGGCACTCGGTTTCTGGGGCGCCCTCGCTCTCGGGATCGTCGCGCTCTCACGGGGGCAGTCGGCGGACGCCCGACTCGCATGGGGATTATGGACGGCGCTCGCGGGCCTCTCCGCGACCAAGGGATTGTTGCGGTACACCGCGATCAAGTCGCTCGTTCCCGCGAACCAACGACGGGGCGTGCTATGGACAGAGGTGCTCGCGGGTCCGATTGTGCTGACGTTCAACACGCTGATGATCGTGGCGTCCGGCGTCAGCGACCGCTTCTGGTGGCGCGGCATCCGCTACGAAATGAGCGCCGTCGACCGCACCCGCGTACTGGCGCGCACGAGCACTGTCCCATCGACCGCACCTTCGCTGCCGACGGACGTGGTCTCCGAACCGACGCTACCCGAGTCGACGCCGGCGTGACAGCGTCCGTCGACCGTCCATTGCGCGTCGTCCTGCTGGTTACCGATCACGAGCGCGGGGGAACGCCGATGCGCTGTGCGCGTCTCGCGCTGGGACTCCGCGACCTCGGCGTCGACGTGACCGTCGGCTGCCTTGGCCCGTCGGGGCCGGTGAGTGAAGTCCTGCATGACGCCGGAATCGCAACCTTCGCGTGCGACGGTCGCGGCGGACGCGATTGGCGCGTCCTGCGTCGGCTGGACATCTTTCTTCGCGGACTTCAGCCGGATCTGGTTCACGCGTTCCTGTTTCACGCGAACATTGCCGCCCGCTGGGTCGGACGTCGACTGGGTCTGCCGGTGATCGGGAGCACCGCGACGCTCGAGGTCGACCAGCGTTGGCATCTCTGGTTGCAGCGATGGACGCGCCGCTGGGAGGCTGGCCATATCGTCAACAGCGTCGCACTGGCCGAGCACGTTCGGCGCAACCTTCGTGCAGCGCCCGATTCCGTTCATATCGTACCTCCGAGTATCGCCGCGATCGTGGCGCGCCGCACGCGAAAGGTGGTTCGCGCGGACTTGCGGTTGCGCGAGGCGGATTTTGGCATACTGTGGTCAGGTCGACTGGACCCGGTGAAGCGTCTGGGCCTGCTGATCGACGCCGTTGCGGACCCGCGACTCGCAGGGGCGCGACTGCTGATTGTCGGCGACGGGCCGCAGCGGGCCGCGCTCGAAAGACAAATCGTCGCGATGAACCTGCAACAACGCGTGCATCTGCTGGGCTGGCGAGACGACCTTGCAGATCTCTATCCCGCTGCGGACGTGTTCGCGTTTCCTTCTCGAACGGAGGGAACGCCGAACGCGGTGCTGGAAGCGATGTGGAGCGGAACGGCCGTCGTCGCGTCGGACATTCCCGCGCATCGCGAACTGGCCGGACCCGACCAGGATCGCTTATGGCTGGTCCCCGAGTCGAGCCCGAGGGCGTGGTCAACCGCCCTGCTCCAAGCGCGAGAAGACGATGTCGGGCGCCAATCGCGCAGCGCAGCAGCGCAGCAATGGGCCCGGACGCTGAATCCCGCGACCACCGCGAAGGCCGTGCTCGACGTCTACCAGCACGTGCTCGGGCAATCGCCAACTTCGGCGTAAGCTGCCCGACGACCTGCAATGCTCGCGCCTATCGCGGCGTTCGCGGTATGCTCCTGTGCGTGGAGGATCGGATGGGTAATCGGAAACACCATCGATTAGCGAACCGCCACGGTGACCTGCGCCGGTTCCCGTCGGTGCGCGAGGCGGAGCAAGCGGTCCAGGATTGGAAACGCCAGCGCTATTACATCCCGAGCTACTGGCTAACAGGGCTGGCACAGATAGTGGTCACCGCGGCGATTGCGATGCTACTGCCGGTGATTTCCCGAGAATGGGGACTGCTCCGGGGCGGGGGCTGGATGGGAGTCAAGACGATCGCCTTTTTGGGACTGGTAGGTGGCGCTGCTAACTGGGCGGTCGAGAAATGGATCTGGCGCCATCGATTTCGCCGATTTCTGCGCGAGCGCCTCAACACGCTTGGTATCGCGGTTTGTATTCAGTGCGGGTACGACTTGCGCGGCCAGGAGCAAACACGCTGCCCGGAATGCGGAACCCAGGTCGAGCACTGACCGTGTCCAGCGCAATAACGCGGACGCGGTCGCAGCCGGGAGATCTGCGATCCGCGTCCAAGCGAGTATGCACCGTCGTCGCGGGGGCCGTCGATTCTGCCCGCCGCGGCTCTTGTATGGTTGCTATTGCGTATCCGTCGACGGGTCTACTTTGGCCATTGAAGCCTCGCTGATCCCGTGCCGTTCGCCGGCGCTATCCTCCGACCAGACGCGCAGATCGGTGATCTCCGCCTGCAGGCGCGCCGGTGCGCGATCTCGACGATGGCCGTGCAGCACCTTGATCGCCGTCCGCGTCTGCCCGGGAAGAATCGGGCCGCGAAGATCGTGATCGTCGCCCATGATCGGCGTCGCGAGATACGTGCTGTACTCGTCGAAAGGCTCGCCATCCTTGTCGAGCGCAATCAGCCGCGCTGCAAGCAATGTGACCGTTTGGTCGCCGTTGTTGGTAACCTCGACGATCGCGAAGTGCTTCCGCTGCCGGACTTCGATCTCGAGGGCGTCGCGGTACTGCGGGGCGCGCTTGTCATTGAGGAAGTCGACCAGCACAGGGGGCAACGCGGTCCGCCATTCCGGCATCCCCGTACGAAGCGTCTCGAGCGCGGATTGCAGAATCGTGTCGGTCTTGTTGTCGACCACCCGGAGTGCAAAGATCCCCACGCCAGCCGCACAGACGACGAGGGTGATCAGGAACGCGAACAGTCCCTTGGCCAAGGCAGCGAAGAAGCCGCCTTTTCGGACCACGACAGCAGGTTGCTCGTACATGACAAATTCTCCCGAAAGCGGTTCCGAGCGGTTCTCTGCCGCCCTCTCTGTTCCCCGACGGTCGACGCCGATGCCTGCGTAGCAACGGGCGTCTCGTCGGGTACGTTGGTTCATCCACACCGGAATTCGGGGCCGAGGCCCGATTATTCGGCGGCGCCCGTCGCGTGGACGGTGAATTTCACGAAAACCGACGGTGGGACTCTTGCCGAACGATATACTTGTAGTTGTTCAGGAAGCCCCTCATGAACCCGATAAAAGGGCCCGTCACGATGGTCTATCGGCGGTTGCGGCTGCTACTGCTGGCGCCCACCCTCGTGCTGACGGCTTGCACGTCGCCGCTGGAGTCGCTCCTGGACGACGTGAATGGGGGCATTTCGCGCATCGTGATGAACCCGGACGCGACCTGCGAGCAGATGGCACGCGCCTTCGGCGTCGAGTTCCTGCCGCTCGTCGACGACCCCGGCGGGGCCGGGCTCGCGTTCGAGGAACACTGGATCATCACCGAGCGGAATCAGCTCGTCCATCTGTGGTACTTACCCAGCCAGCTCGATCGCGGAACAGTCGTGGTTTCCATCGGGGCGGTCGGGCCGATGCAATGCTATCTATTCACCGCAAGGCTGCTGGTGCAGAACGGCTGGTCGGTCCTGATCTACGAATACGAGGGCTTCGGCCGCAGCACGGGCCGTGCCACGCTCGAATCGATGATCCCGGACCTGAACGCCGTCGTCGACTTTGCGCAGGGCCGCTCGCGCCGGCCACAAGTGACGCTGTTCGGGATTTCGCTCGGCAGCATCCCCTCGATTGCCGTCGCGATCGAGCGGCCGGAAGACATCAACGCGCTGGTTCTCGACTCGCCAGTCGCGCTCGGTGAAGAGATGTTGCGGTTCCAGTTCCTGGTCGGCGGTCAGCTCGACCGCGTCGTCGAAGGCGTGGACGGGCGGCTGGTCTCCGACTGGCTGGTCGGCGATCTGCACCAGCCCGCGCTGTTCTATCTGCACGAGTTGGACAACGTAACGCCACCACAGACGATCGAGCGGCTATACGAAGCGACTGCCAGTGACGAGAAGCGTCTGGTGCGCATCCCGCGCATCGGCCACGCGCGCGGGATCTTCTTCGATACCGATTTGTACACCAAAGCGCTCGAGGAGTTCCTCTGGGATATCTGGAAAGACGTCCCGCGACCTGCTCCAGACAACGCAGCTCCGGACGCGGAAACCGATCCGGGCCTCGAACCTGTTCCTGGAAACGACGGCGCCCCCGAGCCCGACTCGTCCAGCGACGCCGACACAAACACGCCCGATACCAATCCGACCCAACCGGGCGTTGTCACCGGATAGCACAAGCGCCCCGATACGCGCATCGGGCGCAGCCGCACCCCGGTGTCCCACCCCATCCTGGGGTGGGGGACCGTGTCCTTCGATGATCTGCAATGCCAGGACTTGGTGATGGCGAAGCGCGCTGCTACCATCTGGCGCCGTCGGCCAGCCTGGTCCAAGGCGGCTGTTCGCGGATCCGACGGGTCCGCCGTGCCGACTCGGTTTCTCAAGAAGCCCCTACCGCAAGCGAGGAACGAAATGATCGTTGTCGACCTCACGGACCGCAGGACGTTTCTGAAGGGCATGGCAGCGGCCGGTCTCGGCGCCGTCACCGCCGGCATGACCGGGTGCGCCAGCACGGGGCGCCGGTGGGAGATCGAGCCGGTGACAGCCCCGTCGCGCGAGAAGGTCCGCGTGGCCTTCATCGCGACCGGCGGGATCGGCGGCTATCACCTCAAGGCCACTGAGGAAATGGACGTCGTCTGCCCGTGCTACTGCGACGTCGACACGAACCGCATGGGCCGCGCCCGTGAGCGGTACCCGAACGCGCGCGCCTATCAGGATTACCGCGATCTGTTCGACAAGGAACACAAGAACTTCGACGCCGTCATGATCGGCACGCCGGACCACCACCATTACCCGGCGACGATGATCGCGATGCAACTCGGCAAGCACGTGTACACGCAAAAGCCGCTGACCCATACGCCGTGGGAAGCGCGCCAGCTCACGAAGGCCGCCGCCAAGTACAAGGTCGCCACGCAGATGGGCAACCAGGGACACGCGCTCGAGGGCTGGCGACTGGTCTATGAGTGGATCAACTCCGGCGCGCTGGGCGACGTCTATGAGGTCCATTCGTGGACCGATCGGCCGATCTGGCCGCAGGGTATGGGTCGACCGGAAAAGGAGGACACGCCGCCGCCCAACCTGGACTGGGACGTCTGGCTCGGCCCTGCGCCGCAACGGCCGTACGTCGCGGGCCCCGCGGCCGACAAGCCGGGGCCGTACCACTGGTTCAACTGGCGCGGCTGGTGGGACTTCGGCGCGGGTGCCCTGGGCGACATGGCCTGCCACACGATGGACGGCGTCTTCTGGGCCCTCAACCCCGGACATTGCACCGCAATCGAGCCACTGGCGATGACCAACGCCACCACCGAGTCGTTTCCGGACGCGGCGATCGTCAAGTGGGAGTTCCCGGGTCGCGGTTTGAAGCGCGGCTTCGACTGCTACTGGTATGACGGCGGACTGCGCCCGACCGTTCCCGAAGCGCTCGAATGGGGACGTTCCCTCCCGAACACCGGCAACCTGTTCCTCGGCACGAAGAACTCGCTGATGGTCGCCGGCGACTACGGCGAGAGTCCGCGGATCATCCCCGAATTGAAGATGCGCGAAGTGGGTAAGCCCGACAAGATGCTCGAGCGCTCGCCGGGGCACGTGGCGGAGTGGCTGATGGCGTGCAAGGGTGAAAAGCCGATCACTTTCCCCAAGTCGAACTTCAGCTACGCCGGCCCGTTCTCCGAGACCGTGCTGCTGGGCAACGTTGCGCTGCGCGTTGGTCGACGCATCGAGTGGGACGGCGACCACATGGAAGTCACCAACGTCCCCGAAGCAAACGCCTTCGTTTCCAAGGAGTACCGCGAGGGCTGGCGCGTCACGCCGCCGCTCGACGGTGCGGTCGCAGGCACGCCGAGCGCTCCGGCTGCAACCAGCTAGCCGACCGGCGTTCCGCGATTCGGGCTCATCGCGCGGCTAGCGCAGGTTGTCCTGCGCTTTCAGGAAAGGCCAATACTTGGCGCGTTCTTCGTGCGCGTCCCACGGCGGGTTCCAGCGTGTATCGGTCGGGTCTTCGGACCAGATGCGGGCACCGTGTGTCGGCCAGAGGTCGAACCGCCAGGCGGGTCCGCGCGAAAGCAGGTCCCAGTTCGGCCCGACGTCCATGCCTTCGCTGGCAATCTCGGCGTGAATCGCTTCGTGTCCGGTAGCGCGCGTCGGTCGCGCCGATCCGTCACAATAGACGAGGTTGTCGACCATGAACTTCTTGTGCCACCCGGTCGCGATCACAGGGTCGGGGAATGCCTGGCCGTTGTCGAGGCCGATCATGTTGAAGAACGTCGGCTCGCCGAAAGCGGCCACGTAAGAAGGGTCGACGATCGTTGACAGTCGATGCCCCCACGGACCGACCGAGAACGCTCCGTTGTAGCCTTCCCCGGGTAGCGAGAACAGTCCGAACAGACTTGCACGATAGCTGTTGCCGATCGTGTCGTAGCAGCGTCGACGGGCGTTCTCGACGGGCGAATCATCGATGTCTGCAACCGCCGGATAACCCTGGTCCGACGGACACTCATAGAGCGGCATGCGACGCTCGTCGCTATCCATCACGCTCCCGTACAGGTACGTGTTGAGCGGTCGACGCTTGGCCGACCATTCGTCGAAGGTATCCAGCATGAACGGCCCGCTGTCGGTAAGGAACGGCTCCTGCGCCGACCGTCCGCCATACGAAAACCACATCGCGCAACGCTGCAACCAGTATTCGCTCGCGGGCCGCGGCGTCACCATCGTCTGCTGAATCGGGATCAGCAGCTCACGATCGTCCTCCGCCGCGTATGCGTTGGCGCCCTGACCAATGCTCCGCAGATTGTTCAGGCAGTAAACACGCTTGGCTTGTTCGCGCGCCTGATTCAGGCTCGGCAGCAGGATCGCGATCAGCAGGACGATGATCGATATCACCACCAGCAGCTCGAGTAAGGTGAACCCGCGCGATCGGGCGCTCATGGGGCCTCCTCCGTGGCACACGCCGTCGACCAGCCGCCCGGCGGTAGCGCCGACCCACCCCTTCGAAAGACGGCGGCGCGGAACAGCCCGCACCGCACGCACTTCAATGCTCCGTTTCGCGTTTCCCCCGCTCGTCGCGGCGACGCTTCGTGAGTTGCCCGATGCCCGCAGTCCCCACAAACCACCAGATATTGATGAGTCCCGGGATTGAGGACGACGGATGGCGGTTTATCGGTCTGCTGTAACGAAACAACTGCCCCCAGGCCGACCACCAAGCTCAGCCCGACAGCCGTTCCCACAGCGACCGCCCAACGCCGATCGCTGCGGACCGTGCTCCAGCCATGCGCGAATTGTCCTACGGCAAGCTCCAGGCCCGCCTCGATTCGGCCCGGCATGATTCGCTCCAGTGACTCTGCGCCCAGTATACCAGGACCGGCAAACCCGCCAGAGTGTCACAACCGTCGCCCGCGACCCTGACCCGGGAGTGCAGATTCCGCGCAGGCTCGAGCGGCACGTCCGACGGCTCAGTCGATGCCGGCAGGTCGATCGGCGCTGAACGCACGTGCCGCGCCCTGCAACCAACCGACGCCTTGATCGGCTGCCTGCTGGATAACGTCCGGATAGAGGGCTTGCTCCAGCTCGCGTACGCGTTTGTCGAGCGACGTCGGCGTTTCCCCGGGCTCGATCGCGAGCGACCGCTGGGCAACGATCGGTCCATGGTCGTACTCGCGATCCACGAGGTGCACCGTACAGCCGCTGGTTGCAGCTCCGCTGGCAAGCACCGCTTCGTGAACGCGTCTTCCGTACATGCCGCGACCGCCGAATTCGGGCAGCAGCGCCGGGTGGACGTTGATGGTGCGCCCCTCGTAGCGCGCCGGCAGTGCCCAATACGCCAGAAAACCGCCCATCGCTACCAGGTCGACGCCGACGGCATCGAGCGCCGCCGCAATCGCCGCGCCATACCGCTCGTCGTCCGCAAAATCGCGCCGCCGAAGAACTTGGAAGGGTACCTCGGCGGACTGCGCAACCTCGATGCCGCGAACATCCGAACGCGAACTCACCACGAAAGGAATGACGACACGGCGCAGACGTCCGTCACGGATCCGCTGGAGCAGATTCTCCAGCGTGGATCCGCCGCCGGAAACCAACACTGCGACGCGCAAGGCCGAACCTTCTGCCATGCCCCGGATGCTACCCAGCGACCGGCGCCACGGCCAGACCCGGCCCGATCGGCGCGAACTATCGGTGCAGCGCGCCACAAGCCCGGTTCGGCCGTCAATCCCCGGTCAACAGAGCAACGAAGCCGTTGATATCGGCGACCGAGACGGCGCCATCCCGATTGACATCACCGTTCAGGGCGGAACACTCGGGAAAAGCGTCGGCGTACGCGCTCGGGTTGGTCAGCGCCAGCGCGAACGCGTTGACGTCACCGATGCTGACCACGCCGTCGCAATTGAGGTCGCCGGGCCGGACGATGTTGAGGGTGACGCGACCGGAAGCGTACGTCGCAGTTGCCGACAGGCCGTTCGGCAAGTCCGATGCGATCGTATCGAATCGACCGGCGATCGCGGTCGCCGTCAGGACATCGATGGCGGTGCCGACCGCCGGAATGTCGCCGGTAGCGGCAATTGTCAGTCCGCCAGCCAGCGACGCCTGGCCACTGACGACCACCCTACCGGCCGTTCCGTCGCCCGGGCCGTCGAGCGCGATCGACAACGACGCCTTCGCGCTCTGCGTATAGTCGCCGGCGATGGTGAGCGTTCCCGGCAACGGATCCGCGCCGGCGGTTCCAACCAAAGCTGCCGCCTGCGTGCCACACTGCCCCGGCATCACCACAGCGCCCACGTTATCGACCCTTGCCTCGACGCCGCCCGCTCCGCTGAGCTTACCGCCCTCGAGCGTCATCGTGCCTCCTTGCACGGTCAGCGCGCCATCGACTTCCGTGGCCCCCTCGGTCTGTCGATAGTCGCCAATCCGCACGATCGATCGACCGAGATCGACGCGCACAGTGCCAGCATTGGCAAACGGACCGGCGTCGATCGTTACATCGCCGGTGAAGGCGTGCAACAGACCCTCGTTGCGGAAGCCGTCCGTCGTATCGCGAACGTCGATGGTTATCGTCTCCGTACCGTCGGCGATGATCTGCCCCTGGTTCAACAGAGAGACGTCGTTACGGCCGAGTTCGGCGCTACCGCGGATCGTGTGACCCGGTCCATTGACGAGCCGATGTACCAAAAAGCCGGCGCTTGACACACGTGGTCGCCCGCCCGACCCCGGAATCAAGACAAGTTCGCCGGCGCCGTCCAACACGACCGTACCGGCCTCGATCTGGATCTGATCCTGACCGGGTCGCGCGATTACCCGGATTGTCCCGTCGTTTTCGAGCCGTTCTCGAATCACCAGCACCGCGTCGTCATTGCGCAAGAGCCCAGCATTGCGCACCTGTTCGAGTCGTGCAAAATCGACGAGGTGGATTTCGCCCGTGCCCTCGGTCTCAAGCACACCGCCCGCGATCGCCCGCCCGGACGGCGCATACGCGATCCGCACGACCGACGCGTCCGCGGCCCGGACGACACCGTCCGTGTTGTCGAGTGGAACATTGATCAGCTCGAGCGTTCCGCCCGATCGCGCCCCAAACAGTCCGGCGTTCGTAACGATGCGAGAGTCGATCCCCGCTTGAGATTCGAGCTGCAACGTTACGCCCATCTCGGCGACGATTTCGCCGTCATTTGCCAGATTCAACGTGTCGATGCGGCGTGCGGCCGGGGCGCCCCGGGCACCGGAGACGCCAAGGATGCGACCGTGATTGTCGAGCTCGGTCGGTACTGTGAGCGACAGGTTCACCAGCTCGAGATCCCCCTGGTTGACGATCGTCTCCACGACGAACGGCTCATCCATGTCAAAGGTCATAACGCCGCTCCCGAGGTTGGTCACGGGGCCCTCGAACACGAACGACGCGGGCGCCTCGACAGCGACCGTCCCTGCGTTGACAAAATCGCGCAGTGTGAGATGGTCGTCCGCGTCGACGCGCATGCGTCCCTCGTTGGTCACATTCTCGAGGACGCTGCCGCCGCGAAAACGGATCTCACCCGAACCAACGGTCGTGATGACCCCGTTAAGAAGGACGTCGAACGGCGGCGCGCCCGGCCAAGACAGAGTCTCGAACTCGACAACCGAGCCGTCGCCCGCGCGAATCACACCGTCGGTGTTGTCCAGGCTAAAGCTGTACAATGACACCGTTGCGCCATCGCGCGCCTCGATCACACCTCGATTGAAACTGGCGGGAGCGCCGTCGAAACGCGGCAAATCGGCGATTCGAAACATGCCGCCCGGTTGATCCGCGCGAATCAGGCCCTCGTTGATCAGGACCACGCCGCCTTCAATCGTGGTGCACCCACGAATCGTATGTGTTGCCCCGTTGGTAAGCGTCCCCCCGCCCGACAGCGCGATCTGGCCGCCGTCGCAATTCTCCAGGACGAGTTCACCACTCCCGGCTAATGTGCCGGGCCCCTGAACCAAGATACGG
>JANQNU010000051.1 GCA_028279405.1 Phycisphaerae bacterium | reverse complement strand
AGATCGAGTGGATTCCGATTGGCACGGCACGGGACAACGTCGGCATTACGACGTTGCGTACGTATCGTAATCACGAGCAGCCGGATCTACTGGAGACCTTCTACGAAGTCAGCAACTATGGTCCCGAAACGATCAAGACCGACGTATCGGTCTACGTCGATGATCAGTTGGTTCATGTGGATACGTTGACGCTCGAGGGGCTGCCGGAGCCTCCTGCGGGTGATCCTGCGACGCAGCCGGCACGGGCTGCGTTGCCGGAAAGGACGAGCGTATCGCGTAACTTCGTCCAAGCGCTCGACCGCGCCGGGGTACTCGAGGTGCGACTCGCTCGTCCGGATTCGCTTGCAGCCGACAATCGTGCCTGGGCGGTGGTGCCGGCTCCGCGGAAGCTGCGGGTACTCGTGGTAACGGAGGGCAACCCGTTCCTGGACGCGGCGATCGCCGACATGCCGCTGGCCGAACGGCGGTTCATCCGTCCGGCTCAATTCGAGACGGAGGTGCCGGCGACGGCGGATGGTGTAGCGCTTTACGACGTTGTGATCTTCGACAAGGTGGCTCCGGAATCGCTGCCGGCGGGGAACTATCTGTTCTTTCGGGCATTGCCGCCGCTCGAGGGCCTGTCTGAGGCGGGCAAGCTTGGAGGCCAGCGTCCGATCTGGTGGGATGACAATCACGCGGTCTTGCGTCACGTGAATCTGGACCCGGTGGTGGTGTTCGACGGACTGGACTGGGAGTTGCCGGAGGATGCCGAGTCGTTGATTGAGGGGCCGAGCGGCCCGATGTTGGCCCGGTACTCGACAGAGTCGCACAACATGCTGCTGGTGTCGTTTGCGATCGAGCACACCAATCGCGAGTTCTTCATGCGGCCGGCGTTCCCGATCTTCATGTACAACGCGATTCGTTTTCTCGGCAGTGGCGGCGGTCCGGAACGCGGACCGACCCGTCCGGGCGCGACGCTGCGATTCGCGCTGGGTACGGGAGCTGACGCGGCGACGGTGCTGACGCCGGACCAGCGGACGGAGCGGGTTCAGGCGGACCCGAACGGTGTGGTGCGTTTCAGCGGGACGCGGCGCGTCGGCGTCTACCGCATCGAGGACGGACCGGTCGGGCGCGACCGGTTCGCGGTCAATCTCGAGGATCGCCACGAGAGCAATGTCACACCGCCGGGCGTCTTTCGAATCGGCGCGAACGTCAAGGTCGAGACGGGCAACCTGATTCGCGAATCGACGCCGGAGATCTGGCGATGGTTCGTGGGTGCGGCGCTGCTCGTGGTCATGCTGGAGTGGTGGGTGTACAATCGCCGCGTCATGATCTGATCCGAAACGAACGGAGCATCGAGGAAACGATGGAAATCGAGCAGGTCAAGCCGGGGCAACAGCTTCGCATTCGCCAGAAGATCGGCCGTCGCGAGGGCGATTGGCAAACCGAGGTCACCGGAACCGTGCTGGAGGTTTCGCAGCGCAAGACCGGCAGCTGGTACGCACACGCGAAAGACAACAAGTTCTGGCTCCACCGGATTCGCCTGCGGAAAGCCGACGGCGAGATCACGACCATTACCTGGGATCAATCGACGCAGATCGATTTGCTGTCGGACGCATCCGCTAGCGCTTGATCGCCGAAAACACCGGCCACCGATCGGTGTTCGTTCAGCGCGATCGGCTGCGCCGCGATCCCTCGTCCCAGGCAACGGAGCATCTCATGCACCATTTGCTCGATGTCTTCGAATCAACCGTAGCCCGCCAGCCGGAATCGTCCGCAGCGTGCGATCAGAGTCTGATGCTCAACTACGGGCAGTTTCGAGCAGTCGCGATGGGTCTGGCGCGGCAGATCGCCGAGCAATCCCGGGGTCCGCGCGTCGGAATTCTGGCGCCGACCTCGGCGGCGGGCGCAGCGGCGATCTTTGCGTGCTGGTATGCGGGCAAAACGCCGGTACCGCTGAACTTCCTCCTGGCCCCGGAGGAGTTGGTCAAGATCTTGCGCGACGCAGAGATCGATCTGCTGGTGACGATCGACAAGTTTGCACCCAGCGCCCAGAAGACCGGCCTGCCCCTGCTTTTGCTCAACGGAAAAACGCTCGTCCCTGGCGAGGTCGAGCGCCCCGCAGCGGCTGCGAGCGACGTTGGCGTGTTTTTGTACACGTCGGGCACGTCGGGCGCTCCGAAGGGAGTGATGCTCTCGTTCGGCAACATCCTCGGCAATGCGCAGGCTGGGATCGAGCACGCTCGAATCACGCCGGACCAGGTGTTTTGCAGCGTGTTGCCGCAATTTCACAGTTTCGGTTTCACGACGATGACCGTGCTGCCGCTGACGCTGGGCGCGACCGTGTGGTACCTGCCACGGTTCAGTCCGGTGGGAGTGGTCGAGACGATCCGCGAACGGCGCGTGACGATCTTCATGGCGATTCCAAGCATGTACGCCGCGATCGCGAACATGAAGCAGGCCGACCCCGAGGCACTCGCGTCGATCAAGCTAGCGGTGAGTGGCGGCGAGCCGCTGCCAATGAGCGTCTTCGAGCGGATGAGGGAACGTTTTGGCGTCACGATCTACGAAGGCTACGGCATGACGGAGTCGTCGCCGTGCGTGACGTTCAACCTGCCGGAGCGACATCGTCCGGGTTCCGTCGGATCGGCGTTGCCGGGAATCGACGTGTACGCGGTCGACGAGCAGGGCCAACGGCTCGCGGCGGACCAGACAGGCGAAATCGTGATGCGCGGCCACTGCGTCATGCAGGGTTATCACAATCAACCCGAGTTGAGCGCCGAAACCGTTCGCGACGGTGCACTCCTCAGCGGCGACATGGGACACGTGGACGCTGACGGCTTCGTGCACATCACCGGCCGCAAGAAGGAGATGATCATCGTCGGCGGCGACAACGTCTTTCCCGGCGAGATCGAGGCGGTCCTCTCGACGCACCCGGCTGTCGCGGAATGCGCGGTCGTCGGTGTCAGCGATGAGGTTCGAGGTGAACTGCCGGTGGGGTTCGTGATCCTGCGTGAAGGCCAGACCGCCGATGCGAACGAGTTACGCAGTTTTTGTCGCGACCGGCTCGCCGGCTTCAAAGTGCCGCGCGATGTCTACCTGCGCGACGATCTGCCGCGCAGCGCAACGGGGAAGATCCTCAAGCGCGAACTGAAGCCCTAGCCGCGCTGCGGTTCTCGTCCGGCGCTGGGACGATTCCAGTCGTCACTTTCCGTACGATGCGCGCGTTTCAGCGGTTTCGCGCTGATTCTGTTGCGCGCCGACCTTCGTCATGCTCCCGGCCGCGCCGCAATGCTGGGCGAGCAAACCGGGCCATAGTGTCTCGATCTGGCCGACCAGTTGAACAAATGCCGATCGTTCGGCGCGCAGGCGCGACCCCTCAACCGCGTCGCGGCGAGTCCACGAACTCGCGATCTTCTTCTCGTGGGCGGTCGCCTCGGTCAACCCATAGACGTACCCGGTTCGCACATCGAACAGGACAGCGGATGCGGTCGCGGTGACCTTGGCTTCCTTGGTCGGCAGCATTCCGAGCGAGATCAACCGCAACGGGCCGACGTCATGCTCGTCGACGCGAAAGGCGGTATCGATCGTATAGGCCAACAACACGTCGGCCTGGACCGAGGCCGCCGCGAGGCGCAGATCCTTCTCGCTATCGAACCGACGAGGTACGACCAGGCGATTGAGCGGAGCAATGCCGGCCACCATCGGCAGCGCCATGATGCGCTTGAAGTCCTCGTCGCGCTCGATGTCACGAGTGGTGACGACCGAGAAAACTCCCTTACCGTATCCGCGGTTCGTGTACGACGAGTAGTTCGGGCTCTGGATTCGTGCAACCGCGACGCGCGCCGGGAAGGGCGCCGCGGGTCGACGGGCCATCCGCTCCCGGATGTGCGTGTCGGCGTTTGTGAGAGTAGAGATCGGCGCTCCCCTGCCCGGTGTGATATAAGACGTACACCCGGCTGACACGCTCACGAGCAAGGCCCCAACGATTCCGACCAGCGCCCGCGAGATCGCTCGGCGGACCCCCTCTGTCGCCATCCACATGTCGCCTCCTCCGGCGCCCCTGACGCACGCGGACGCCCCTTGGTTTGGATTGTGCTCGCTATTCGGTGACCAGTTCCGAGAACTTCGTTTCCGGCCCGACCAGTCGCGCCTTGCGCCCGGATTCGAACCGCAATCCCGCCCAGCGCAAACGCTGTAGATCACCCGTCCGTTTCGCTTGGGTAAGACACACGAACAGGCTCGGGGTTAGGCGTCCCGCAAAGACCTTTCGCCCGGAAACCTTGATGGTCACGTCCTGCGTCCAGTCGATCATTCCGTCGCCGACCCAGACAGTAAGGGACGTAATCTTCCGTCGGCGAACATCGATGGTCTGCCCATCGATCGAGCCGCGCAGCTGCCCCAATCGGCCGCGAACCTCGCGATAGTAGGCCGCTTGCGGGTCCTCATTGTTCCGCACGTTGACAGTTAACGGCTTTTCGTCCCAGTGCTTGCCGCGCCACGCGTGCCCTTCCACCCAGTATGCCGGGCTCTGATAGGTCCACCGAAATGTATGAGCGAACGATTTTGGATACCGAACGCGGCGGCACGTAAGGAGCGTTTCCAAGGCGTCTGCTGGCGGCATGATTCCGCCGTGCCCTTTCTCCGGGTCTTCGATTGCGACCACCTGCAAGTCCAGTGCCGCACAGCGGTCGCGCAGCATCCGGCTCACGCCGGCGATCCCGCCTTGCGGGCTGACTTCGCCGGCCGGACCGCGCCTATCGCCGACGCCCCAGACGTGCAGCAAGTGCGTGTGGCGTATGTTCGGCAAGAACACCTCCCACAGCGCATCGACGCCCATGATGTTGAACGTGCCCGCGAGTGGAACCACACCTGCAAACTGGTCGGCATGCAGCACCGCGAGCGTCCATGCCGTGTGGCCGCCTAGCGAGTAGCCGATTCCATAGATGCGGTCGCTGTCGATATGAACCGCCGTCCGGACCGCACGGAGAATCGCCGGATGTTCTGGCGTTTCGGGCCCTTCGGAGTGAATGACCGCCTGACCGTATCCGCTCGGCGCCGCAACAATGAACTCATCAACGCGTTTTCCCAGCAATCGCTCGACGAACCGTATGATCTGCGCGCCGTTCCCGCCTGTCCCGTGCAGGGCATAAATCAACGGCCACGGCTTCGCTGGCGTATAATCTGCCGGGATTCGCACGACCACCTGGCGTTGCGTACCGCGTCCGATCGCGACCTGCAGTCTCATTGTTCCGCCCGCGTGAGGCTCGAACAAATCCGCTCGATTCAGCCAATGCTCGACCCGCGCGCGATCGTAGACGGGATCGTTCTCGATTTTCGCAGCGATTTCTTGCTGTCGAACGCGATCCTCGGCAGCAAAGAACGATTCGATCGAAGCTAGGATCCCGGGCTCGTCGGCGGATGCTCCCACGACCGTTGCCAGGAGCGCCAGGCATGCCACATAGCGGCCCAATTTTGGCAAGTTCAGAACAGCTGGCATGGCTCCTCCGTCGACAGCGTCCGGGCAACGTACCCTTGCCGATATGATACCCGCCACGTGCCGGACCTCCGATCCGGGGGGCATCGAGTCCCCAGCCGTTGCCGGAACTGTGATTCAGCGATGCGGGCAAGCCCGTGGGATTTCGACGACGACTTGTCCCCTGCCCGTTGGACGGGTAGGCTACTTGGCCCTGGAGAGGTGCCCGAGTGGCTGAAGGGGCCGGTTTCGAAAACCGGTGTGCGGGTTACCGTACCGCGGGTTCGAATCCCGCCCTCTCCGTTCACGTTTGCCTGTTGGGGGGCGTTCCTTGGTAACACCACACGCCCTTCCAGGGGTGTAGGGATTCGAACACGCTCGCGAGCGCTAGCGAGCCGACGTGGGTTCGACGCCTTTCACGGCGCCGCGCAGCGAATCCCGTCCCCCTCCGCTTCATCGAGACCCGTTGCTCGTAGCACTGTGATTACAGTGGTTTACTACGCCCCCAGCATCAGGCCGAGCATCGCTGCCGCCATTGCGGCCATCGTCAGATCCTCAACGAGTGTGACCTTGGTCATCGGGAGGTTCAGTGCCGTCCCGAGGCACGCGCAGCGGATGGCGCGCTTGTCGAGGAGAGCTTTCAGCACGCCGGCGGCGCCCACCAGCATGAGCACGAGTGTCACCGAGTTGGTAACGATCGGGGCCCAGGCGAGCAGATACGCACCGCCGAGGGCAAGCTCGACGAATGGGTAGACCCAGCCCCACGCGGGGATCTTGCGAGCAACGAGGTCGTAGCCGCGGTACGCCGAGACGAATCCGGGCGGGTCAAGAAGCTTGAAGAACGCGAAAACGATGAAGAAGCCGGCCATGAAGTGCCGCATCATCCGCTCGATCGTCCAGTCGCCTGTCGCGATAGCGATGAGCAGCGTGACCCCTGCGATGAACCCGACGATCAGAAATAGTGGATAAAGGCTTTCCTTGACGGGCTCCTCGGCCAGTACAGCCGTTACCTCTTTTGAACCCGCCTCCAGCTTCTCCGCGGCCTCGACCCGCTGTATAGACGAAGCGGTGTAATCACCCGCCAAGGCAACAGCGCCCTGGACCAGATCGTCAGTGACGGACGACGAGAGGCTGATGACCGCTGTGCCTGCCGCTGGGTTCACCTCGGCGGTGTCAATCCCCGCGACGTCAGACAGTGCGGCCTTGATCTTGGCCGCACATGCTCCGCAGTGCATGCCGGCGACCTGAACGGTCGCAGTATGCGTGCCCATTCGATTCACCTCGCATTCTTGTACAGCAGCTCGATCAGCTCGTCACTTGCCTCTTCGAACTCGGCCTTCCCGAGCTTGGCTGCATCCGCGACGCAGTGCTTGAGGTGGTGCCGCAGCAACTCCTTGCCCACTGATCGCAATGCGGACTGAACAGCCGCGATCTGGGTCAGGATGTCCACACAGTAGCGATCATGTTCGACCATCTGAGCGATACCACGCACTTGCCCTTCGATCCGCTTGAGCCGTGCCAGGTTGCGGTCGCGGTCTTGATCGCAGACGTCTGTTGCTAATCGAACTGTTGATTTTTTACCCATACCCCCTTAGGGTATTCTACGAAGAGCGCGATGTCAATCAGCCGGTTGGCTTGCCGCGAGTCTCATTCCTTCGGCAGCTTGGCGAGGTACTCCGCCGGGTCCTTGTGGAACTTCGGGAAGCAGCTGTCGAAGCAGAACCTCACGAGCTTTGTTCCCGCGCCTGTTCGGGGGCGTTCCTCGTAACATTGCGCGCCGTTTCCAAGGAAGTGGGGATTTCGAGCCGCGAATGCAGGTTCCCGGCGTTCGATCACTTGTCCGACGAATGATCGCGGATCATCAGGAAGAACACATACCCGTAGTATGCGGAGTAGTTGTCGTAGACTTCGATCTCCGTCTGGGCAGCATCGAGCAGATCGAGCGCCGCCGGGACATCACCATACTTCGTCCGCATGGGTACGATTCGCTCACTCACTGGCTGGTAGTAAGCCGTCCAGGCGGATTCCGGCAGGACAAAATGGCCGACGATGTCGAACCCGGACTCCCTGACCATCGCCAGGTTTCTTTCGACATCGACCATGGCAGGGTACTCGTTGGCAAAGAACTGACGGCACTCTGCCGGGGGATCCGGTCGCAACCAACAGAGTTCACTCACTGCCAGCAATCCATCCCTGGTCAACAAGGAGCGACAGGCGGCCAGCCCTTCACCGAACCCCATATTGTAGAGCGCTCCCTCCGACCAGATCAGGTCAACGGTATGCTCGGCAAGCTGCATGTTCGCCATGTCGCATAGCAGCGTCCGAACCCTGTCACTGACATCATTTGCTTCGGCGCGCCGAGTCAGTTCGTCCAGATATGGCTGGTGGTTGTCCACTGCCACAATCGTCCCGGCGAGTTGGCGGGCCAATTGGATGGTCTGCGAACCGTTTCCGCAGCCAATATCGAGGATCTGGAGCGCACCCGCCCGTAGTTCGTCCATCGGCCTCGGACTTGCTTCCAAGAGCGTGTCCAAGGCCCTCCTCGTTGAATGATCGTCTCCGGGGCCCAACCGCGGTAACGATGGGTCGTACAGCTCGTAGAGGATCGCCATCTGGTCCTTATGGTTCACTCTTTCGTCTCCGAGCTGACTCAGATCGAGACCGTCATTGTCGATACCCGCCGGGTTCCAATTTCCCACACCCGCCGACACATCAGCCAACGGCAATCATGGATTGTACATCAGCAAGACGGTGCGGGTTCAAGGCAAGCCGGAGGCATTCCGCAATCGCGGAACGCTGCCGCGCTGAAGGGGCATGGACGTGGGCAACCTCGGCTGCACCGCAATGCAGTTCCGGGCTATCGCCCTCAACGAGCGCCGGTCGAGTTGTCGAGGGCTTGGGAGAGATCGTCGGAGCGGGATTCAAAGAGCGCACGGACCCGTGCCGCCGCCGCTGCTTCAGCGGAGTCCGGCCCGAAACAGCGTTCGAAGATCTCGGTCGCGCGGACGATCGCATCTTCGACATCGAATGTCGCAATCCCATGGATGTCGTCGTCGGCCATCTTCTCCGCATCTTGGATGATCGCGGCCGACTCAGCGACGGGCGCGGCGGTTGATCGCGTGGGTTCGCGATCCAGCACGATCCGCGCCTCGGCGCGAACGAGCAAGGCGATTGCCAAGCTACGCTCGTGCCGCTCGCGACCTTCAGCGTCGAGTATGCGGATTGCGTTTGCAGCGACCTGCTCAGCCTGCCGAATTTCTCCTAGCCGCAGGAGAGCATCCGAAAGACCGGCGGCTGCAACACCGGCCCCGGGACCGTCCGGCCCTCCTGTAGCCGCGTATCTCTCACGCGCTGCTTCCAGGTGGTCGACGGCTTCCGTGTAGCGTCCAAGCTGGATCAGTGTCCGCCCTAGTGCTTCGTGCGTCCCGGCCGAGCGGCAATCACCCGGCCTTTCCAGCTGTTCGATCGTGCGCAACGCGCCGCGCAACATAGGCTCGGCAACGTCCGGTCGCCCGCGCGCGAGCTCGAGACATCCGCGCTTGTGCAATGCGCTCGCGACCCAGGGATGCCGATCGCCAAAGAGCGCCCGAAGACCGGCCAAACCAAGCCGAAGTTGCTCTTCTGCGTCATCGTAGCGGCCCAGCTTCATGAGCGCCGTACCAAGATGCCCGCGCAACGCCGCCACTTGCCGCGAATCCGTACCAAACTTCGCGACGCGAATCTCAAGTGCTCGCTCAAGCAACGGCACTGCTTCCGCCGACCGCTCAGTCTCGATCAGCACCGCTCCGTAGTTGATCATCGACAATGCCAACTCCGGATGGTCCGGCTCGAATATCCGCTTCTTGATCGCAAGGCACTCTTCGTACACCGCCTCCGCCTGGGCATACTTCTGCTGTTGGTACAAGAGTACGCCCAATCCGTTCAAGCTGTTTGCCAGATGCGGATGGTCGGGTGCAAGGTCGCGACGACGAATTTCGATGCACTCGCGAAGCAGCGCTTCGCCCGAGGCGAGATCACCCAGGTGGACCACTACGTTCGACATATTGTTCAAGCTCTGCGCCACATCACCGGATGTTGCGTCTGGCAATCGGCGACGCAGCGCCAATGCCTCCTGGTGAAGCGAGAGCGCCTCATCGAACCGCAGTTGGCCCGACAGCAGGACGGCCAGATCATTGAGGATGGTCGCGACCTTGCGGTGCTCGTTACCATACACCTCGCGCGCTAACGTCAGCGCGGTCCGAACAATGCGCTCGGCTTCGGCAGTCTGACCTGCAAAATCAAGCGCCTCGGAATATTGCGACATGGTCTCGATCAGAAATGCATCGGCCGGCCGTTCAGTCTCCAACAACAGCTCCACCGCGGTGCGCAAGTGGGGTATCGACTCGTTCACATGTCCGAGATTGAAGTACGTTTCACCCACCGTACTGCGCAACGCAGCCTCGACCGCCGGCTGATCGGACAGCGGCTCCGTGTCGAGCCGTTCGGCAGCGCGATCCAATACGTTGCGGACCGTCACGTCGGCGCCGCGCGCCAACTGTGGATCAGCAGACGCCAGCATCTTCCGCAGGAACCGCACCGTAGCATCGGCGCGCTGCGACTCTTCCTGAGCCCGCACGGCTTGCTCTTCCGCACGCTGCGACTGCCGCTCGGCGCGCCGCGACTGCTCTTCCGCCCGCGCAGCCTGCGCCGTAGCAAGCGCTGCCTGCTCTTTCGCAAGGGCAGCCTGTTCCTTCGCGAGCACGGCCTGGCGCTCCGCACGACCGGCTTGGAGCGACTCACGCCAGGCGAACGTCGCCATTCCGACCGAGCCGACCATCAACGCCATCACCGCGAGCGCCGCGCCCACCACCAGACCGCGGTTGCGTTGTGCAAAGCAATGAAACTGATAGAGCCGACTCGGCGGCCGGGCAACGATCGGCTCGCGGCGCAGATGTCGCCGTAAATCTCCGGCGAAGTCCGCTGCCGACCCATACCGATGATCCGGGTTCCGCCGAAGTGCCTTGGAGAGAATGGCCTCGATGTCGCCGCCCCGCAGGTCAGGCTGGATCGTGCCCGCCGGCCGGGCATCCTGTTCCGACAGCACTCGAATCGCTTGCGTCGGCGTCAATTGACCGACATCGAGCGGCGGCTTGCCGACGAGCACCTGGTAGGCGATCACACCCAACGCAAACACATCGCTGCGGATGTCGATCGCTTGGGGGTCCACGATCTGTTCGGGGCTCATGTAGGGGATCGTTCCGACCAGCTGATCGACCGTCGAGTGCACGGTGATCGTTTGGCCCGGCGTGCGCGTGACGCGCGCGATCCCGAAGTCCAACACTTTGGGTTGGCCGTCTTCCTCCACGAGGATGTTACGGGGCTTGAGATCGCGATGGATCACACCCTTCTGATGTGCGTGATGGACTGCATCGCACACGCACGCAACCAACTCGACGATCTCGCCGCGATCGAGTCGTCGGTTCTCGACGAACTCGGCCAGCGGAAGCCCCTCCACGAGCTCCATCGCAAAAAACGGCTGCACGTGCGTGGGAACATCGCGGAAGTGAACGTCACCCACGCCGAACTCGTAGATCTGCGCGATTCCGGGGTGCCGCAGGCGCCCGAGCACCTCGGCCTCCTGCTCGAACCGGCGTTGGGCCCCGTCCGACAACGCGTCCATTCGAATGACCTTCAAGGCCACCCGCCGGCGAGGATGGGGTTGCTCCGCCTCATAGACCGCGCCCATCCCCCCGCGCCCGAGAAGGCGCATGATTCGGTACCCGCCGATCCGCTGCGGCAATACTGGTCGCACCGCGTCTGCGTCCGTTTCTTCACCCGTAGCTGTCAACCGACCCAGATCCAGCGCGGGCCGCTCCAGAAAACCACGGGGGGCTGTTTCGTAATGCTCGATCAGCGACTGAACTTCGGCACGCAACTGCTCATCCGGGCCGCACGCCTTGCGCAAGAAGGCCTCACGCTCATTGTCCGGCAGATCGGTGGCGCGCAAATAGACGGACTCGACCAAGCGATATCGATCGCTGGAATCGAAACTGCTCACGGTTTAATCCTGCAACCAAGCTCCCTGCTGCGCCGCGCACCGCACGGCGCCGGCACCGCAACCCATTGCCGGACAACCCGGCAATCGATCCGTTGCCGCACTCTCAATTCGTCCTCAGCGGACCGACCGCATCACGCTTTTTTTCGCCAGAAGCTGCCACACAACGCTTGCCCTCTCCTGTCGATGGCGCCGACCTTCGTCCGGCGCTGGCCGAGCCCGCCCGTCAAGCTGCGACGATCGTCGGCAACTCCATCTGGTGAAAGACCTTACGCTCAGCCCCGGGCCCTCTGGACCGGCTGCCTTGCCAACTCACACGCCATCATAAACGGAAGATCGTTCGCGGCGCGAAAATCCGCGAACGAGACGCCTGTCATTCCAGGTTCTGATGGTCCAAGGTGCCCCACCCTTCCAGGGGTGGGGACGCGTTCGCCAAGCAGGTGCGTATCCTCCCCCCAAGGGGAAAACCCCTAGATGCCAGAAACGCTCGCGAATCGGCGATCGACGAACATCATCCAGAACTCCCAGCCCTCGTTCGAGTTGTGGGAACGCAGGTCAAAGTCGACGTGCCAGTTGCCATTCTGCACGAACGGGTAAATGATCAGCGGATCCCCGACGCCGTTCTCCTGGATGTCGCCGTTGGTCGTGCGAAAGCCGACGACCGCTGCCGCCCACAGGTCAGCGGAAAATCCAGTGTCCAGGAGGCCGCCGTTGGGAAACGGCCCATAGCGCTGGAAGTGGAACGGTCGACCGTTACCAGGACCGTCGATGTGCGCGCCGGTCAGGGTCCCCAGTGCGACGTCGCTGCCCCGTATCGCACCATCCGCAATCTGGACGGTCCCCACGGCGCCGATCGCGAGGTCGCTACGGGTCAACGTACCATTCGCGATGTCCAGGCCGGTCAGCGACTCGTTCTCAATCTCACTACCATCGATTGTGTTCTGGGGTAGCTGCGCTTCGTTGATCGTGCCGGTCAACTGATCGGCTGCGATCGGTCCGACGAACGCTGCGGCCGCCATCGTTCCGGCAACCGCCGCGTTGCCCGCAGCGTCGACGGTGATACCCCGCGTGTGCAGCGAATACGGCGACGCCGTGACGCGCTGCCGCGGCTCGAGGGTCACGAAGGGTAGCGTGTCGCTCGGATCGTGCGGGCTGCGGACCTCGATCTCGAGCCAGCGTGCATCAGCGCCGAATGCGTTCGCACCGAAGTCGAGTTGCAGATCGAAGATACCATCGATGACCAGCAGGTTGTCGAAGCGTTGCTCGAGCGAACCGCCGACCTGGTCGCCGTCGATCTCGGCATCCCACAGGGTTACGCGAAAATCCGCCGAGTCGTTGACGGCGGAACCGAGCCGCATCAGCTGCCCTTGGTAGCTGATGCTCGTCCCGGCCGGCGTCTGGGCGGAGGCCGAGGCGATACTGCTGATCAAGGTCACTGCAATAAGGGTGGCTCGAATACGGTTCATGGTTGCTCCTTGACTGGATGGAAATCAGCTGACGCGCTCGCGTCTCCACTCCAGTCAGCACGGAACAACCGTCGACTCATCGGTTTTTTTGTGTTTTCGCACCCGATGACACCGGCATGCGGTCGGTCCCCTTGGCCGGCCGCGGGCCCCGCCCTTACCGGGGCCCTGGCGCCAGCGCGCCGCTGCGGCCGACCCGGGTCCAACCAACCCACGAGAGGAACTCGCACGGCTCGTTCTCATGAGTCCTGAAACACGAGCGCGAGCCCGAGCGCGCTCGGGGCTTGGTGCCCCAGGGTTCTACCCTGGGGGACACCTTGACTTGCCGCGTGAAACAGTTCCCCACCCTGGAAGGGTGGGGCACCACGCGACCCGGTGCCCCACCCCATCTTGGGGTGGGGGACGGATCAGCCAATCACGGCAAGCTGCCTTCGTCGCGCGCGCCTTAGCCCCCTCTGCTCGCAAGCGCCGGGGCCCAGCAGCGCTTGGGACCCTTGACCGACGGTGCGGTCGCAGGTGCCTTTCGTCACGGACGGATCGCCATCAAGCGGATGGTGAAAGGCGGTGCATCGACAGCATTGCCACTCGCGTTCTGGAAGAAGATCTCGGCAATCCCCGGCTCCCGGATATGGGCGCCGAAATGGAAGAGCGGAAAGACGGGACCACCTTCCGTGGAATAGATGACGATGTCGCCGGGCAGCGCGCCCGGCACCGCGAAGTTGACCGCTCTGCGTCCTCCCGGACTGATCGGGTCGAGGTCGACACCAAAGAACGTAGCGGACCGCGCATCAAACGCGCGCGTCTGGGTCTGTGACCGGCCGCCGAAACGGAGCCCGCCCGGTCCGATCACGACCTCCCCGCCGACCGGGGCGAGCCGCACTTCGCTACCGGACGAATCCGTCCCGTGAATTCCGCCGGGGCCGACGCGCAGGCTGCCCGGCCCGGCCGAAGTGCAACCGCCGTCGGAGTCGATGCAAAGCCCGCCGTTGGCGATCGTGACGTCCGCGACATTGACGCCATCGCCGACGGTAAGCGCCGCGTTCGGTTCGGTCGTGCCGATGCCGACGCGGTCGCCGGCGTCGTTGACGAAGATGCCGCGTGTCTGGAGCGCAAACGGCGATGCGGTGATGCGCTGCCGCGGGTCCAGCGTCACGAACGGCCGCGAGTCGCTCGGATCGTGCGGAACACGCACCGACACCTCCAGCCACCGGGCGTCCGTCGTGAACGCCGTCGCCCCCATGTCGAGCGTCAGCGTGAAGATCCCATCCACGACCAGTACGTCGTCGAAACGTAGACCCTCCACGTCACCGACCTGCGTCCCGGCGCTTTCCGCATCCCAGAGCGTTACGCGGAAGTCAGCCGAATTGTTGACCGGTCCGCCGAGTCGCGTGAGCTGCCCCTGGTAGGTGTAGCTCGTCCCCACCGGCGTCTGAGCGTCGGCGGATAGCGTCGCGGCAGCCGCGACAATCGAAGCAAAGATAACGGGCATTGAGCGAATCATGTCGAGTATTCCTTTCTTGGGTCGGTTATTCCTGTGTACGAGCGGCTAGTCCTGCCCCACCGAAGCGGCGTCGGCGCGGGTCTGCGTGTCCTGGTTGTTGTGCTCCGTGGTCGGCAATGCGGGCTGTGGCGCCATGCTGATCGCCATCTCCTCCGGCATGCCGTAAGCCGCGGGGTGGTAATAGCGACCGGCCATTTCGCCGACCTTGGGAACCACGTCCTGATAAGGGTTGGCGCGGGCGTACGCGTCATCACGCAGCCCGGAGACCTGCCAGCTCACCTTCAAGCCCGGGGTTCCGCCGGCAATCCGAAAGCGATTGTCGCGGACTTCGTCAGCGATATAGACCGGCGCGTGGCCGCCGACGCAGGTGAGGTTGTAGGCAGGGTCGGCGTTCAACGCTTCAAAGTAGTCCGGCAACTCGACCCAGGCCTCGCCACGCGCGTCGAGCACCGCGTTTCCCCGATAGAGGGTGAAACGGTCCGGCCCCTCGACCGCGTTGTGTACCAGCTCCTTGTTGGCCGGATCGAGCGGGTGATCGGTCACGAAGTTCTTCGAGCCGCTCACCGATAGGTCGCCGCCAACGATGACGTCCCCATCGGCCTGCACCTGGAAGATGTCGGCGCCACTCGACAGCTCAACATTCAACAACTGTGATTCCGGGAACCTGCCTTGAACGTTGAACGTAACATTGCCGTACACCGTCCGCTGACCGATCTGGCCCTGAGCACTAAACGCGAGGTCGGTTCCACCGTCAGCATCGCCGGCGAGTCGCAGGACGCCGGACCCGATGAGATCGGTCAGACCGCGAAGATCCGCACCACCGCGCATGACAACGTGACCGTCGCGCTGGATCGTCATCCGCGACACGCCGTTGCTGAAGAAAGACATCTCGCCGTCAGTGCTGGTATCGAAGCCGGCGTCGATTCCACTGCCGTCACTGTCGATGCTGAAGACGCCAAAGTTGTTACCGACGGCGATGTGACCACCGATAACGTCCAAGCGACTATTCGTGATCGCGGTCCCGGGCGCAGTCGTGCCGATACCGACGCGATTGCCGGCTTCGTTGACGAAGATCCCGCGGGTCTGCAACGCATGCGGCACCGCCGTCACGGCCTGACGCGGGGCCAGCATCGTGAACAGCGCCGTGTCCGTCGGATCGTGCGGCGTACGAACGGCTACCTGCAGCCAACGCGGCCCCTGACCGAAGCTCGATGCGCCAAAGTCGAGCTCGAGGCTCAAGCTCCCGTCGACTACTGGAACGTCGTCGAACTGCTGTTCCACGCCGACGCTGCTGCCGCCGACCTCCGCGTCCCATAGAGTGATGCGAAGATCAGCCGAATCATTGACGGCAACCCCAAGCTCGGTCAGTCGGCCCTGATAGGTAAAGCTCGACGGTTGGGCCTGTATTGCGTTGACGCCAATTGCCAGGGTGAGCGCGACGATTGTCACACGGATCGGTTGCATGAATAACTCCTTGGGTGCCGGTTTCTCGCTACACCAGACAGTGCGCCAAATGGGCGCGGATTGGAGTTGACTTGGAGCCAGGCGAGCGCTATTTTCGACAAAAAGAGCCGCCAACGAAGCGAAGATCAGACATAAGTAACGACTGAACAACGACTTACCGGATCCACAGAAATGTCAGGAACGACCAGCACTGAAGGCTCGACCCGCGCTCGGTTGATCAACGCCGGCCTGGATCTGATCTAATGTCGCCCGCCCTCGGCATGGCACTTGTCCGTCGAATGGTGGGTCTTGAATCGCCGAAGCGATTACTTCCCGTGATGCTCGTCATCGGCCTCGCCGTTCCCGCAGCATCGGCCGAGTTCGTCATCTCCGGCGACCCGCCGGTCGCGTTCGGCGTTCGGGGCGGGCTGCACGTCGGCCTGCACCCGGCCGCGTTCGACGAACGCCCAAGGGGCGGCCCGCGCGGCTTGCTGCGAATCGCTGTCGAGCACGACGGCCGGCCCCACCTTGTAAATTACATCGCGGTCGAACCGATCGTGACGGGGCGTCGCGGTTACTCCGAGTTGGAACGGTCCGCCGACGGTGAGCCGGGCAAGCAGATGCGAGTCGTGCCCTACCCAAACCGGGCGCCGAACGATAACGATCGCTTCTGGAGCATCGAAGAGACGCCCCGCGGAGCCGCGCTACGATTCGTGCTGGAAGTCGAGCGATTCGAGAACGGCGCCCAGCCACGGATCGAGGTCACGCTCTTTGAAGCGCTTCCGCTGACCGTACGCTTCCGTACATTCGCCGGACCGCGCTGCGCGAAAATGGAATCGTTGGTGCTGACGGCGACGATGGGCAACCAGCTCCGATGTCGTGACCTGTGGCTGGCGGAAACCTGCGTATCCGCGCGCGATCTGTTCCACCGGTTCGAATCGCGCGGATTTGCGCGTTGCGACGCATTTCCGATCTCCACCTTGCATCGTACGACGACGGGCGATGTCGTCGCCGTGATTACCCCGGACGAGCATGAGCCGAGCGAAACGATGCCTGCCGCCAACGGCGCGTGGCACTCGCCGTTGCCCTGGCTTGCCCAGTATTGGCGAAAACCTGCTGACCAGACAACGCCGGCACTGAGCGTGCGGATCAACGGGCGTCGCACCTATTGGGGCGGTGATCTCGCGATCCCCGGCGGCGCATCGATCGAGAACTTCGACCTCAACGAACCGTTCGTCGAGGGCCAGGAGTCCTGGTTCGGCGTGCTGTTCGAAGACCCCGCAACACGATTCAAGTTTGCGTATGGCCGACCTCCGCGCGCCCCGGTTTCTCGGAAGCTGACCGAGGCGCAAAGGACGTCGCTCGGCAAAGCCCGGCGTACGTTACGCGCTCTGACAAACGGACGTTTCAAAGACGGCTGGACGGGCTGGGAACGCAGCCGCGGGGCGCACTCCTTTCGTCTCTACGATGAAGCTGGGACCACGCGCCTGACGACCCATGGGCCAGACGGCGACGCGAACATGGGACGTGTTTGGCAACACTTCCACGTGCCGCCCGACGCCGAGGCGCTGCGACTCCACGTCCACGGCGGCGACGATCCAAAACGGTTACGGGTGGCCCTCTGGCACCGTGAGAAGCTCCACCGCTGGATCACCGGCCGCGATCACCATGAGCCGTTCGAGGTCCGTTGGGACCTGCGACCGCTACGTGGGGAAACCGTCACGCTCGAAGTCCGCGATTACGCGGTCGGTCCTTGGGGGTTCGTCGGCATTCACGGCATCGAGCTACTGCGCAGCGGGCGGGCGCGTCCCTGACGCCCGACGCGCGTCCACGCGCGGCCCCGCTCACGAAGACTGCTTTCGACTCTCCCGGATCTCCCGCAGCTGATGTCCGACCTGAGCGATCGCATCGATTGCCGGCAACAGACGTTCCCCGAACCCTGTAAGCGAGTACTCGACGGTGGGCGGCGACGTCGGCATGACCGCACGCTGCACGAGCCCTTCGGATTCGAGTTGGCGGAGGCGCACCGTCAGTGTCTTGGACGAGATCCCGGCCAGGTCCGCGCGCAGTTCACTGAAACGACGCGCCCCGTCACGCAGATACCAGATCACGTTGACAGTCCAGGCCCCCGTCAACAGGCGCATACACTCCGTCAGCGGGCAGGTCGGCGAAGGCGGCTCGACGCGACTGGTGCGAAATGGAACGGCCACGAGCGGTCCTCCTCGATATCCGTGATCGCGACAGCGGGCTCCGAATCGGGTTACGACGGCATCACCTGGTTACGAGGTTGCAACCGGATTCTTGGATGCACCGATTGCATGTTGGTTACCTCCGGAAAGCAGGGGCATCCGATCGAGGCCGGCCGGGCATGGTGCCCTGCCAAATCGGCTCAAAATCAGAGGAGCAAGTCATGCCAACTGCCATTGTCACCGGTGCCTCCAGCGGCTTGGGGCTCGCTATTGCACGTTCCCTTGCCAAGCATGATTACGCGATCGTCGCGAACTCGCGTTCAATCTCGTTGGACCACCCCTCGATTGCGACCATCGACGCTCAGCGGATCGCCGCCGTCCCCGGCGACATCGGTAGCCCTGAGATCGCGAAGCGGGTACTCGATGAGGCGATCGCTCAGTTTGGCACCGTTGACCTGCTCGTCAACAACGCCGGCATTTTCATCCCCAAGCCGTTCGATGATTACACGGTCGAGGACTTCGACGTGTTGTTGCGAACAAACGTGCACGGCTTCTTTCACCTGACACAGCACGTCCTGCGACACATGGCAGAACGGGGCCGTGGACACGTGGTCAATATCACGACATCGCTCGCCGACAATCCACTGCGCGCGGTACCGTCCGTCCTGCCGATCCTGACGAAAGGCGGGCTCAACGCCGCGACCCGTGCCCTGTCGCTCGAGTACGCGCCGCTCGGCATCCGCGTCAACGCTGTCTCGCCAGGGATCATTCGGACGCCGATGCACTCCGAGGCTGACCACGAATTCCTGGCAACCCTGCACCCGAACGGCCGCATGGGCGATCCCGAAGACATCGCGCAAGCCGTGCTCTATCTCGAGGATGCGCCGTTCGTAACCGGCGAGATTCTGCACGTCGACGGTGGTGCCCACAACGGCCGCTGGTAGCATCAAGATCGTTCATTGGAATCCAAAAAACGGAAGGAAGGCCCATGCCATACGTACACGTCCGAATCACCCGCGAACCGATCAACACGCCGGCCGCCAAGCGGGAACTGATTCGTCAGGTCACCGACGCGTTCGTCAACGTCCTCGACAAAGACCCGAACACGACCTTCGTCGTCATCGAGGAAGTGGAACCCGAGAATTGGGGGATCGGCGGAATGACCACGCCGGAATGGCGGGCGCAGAAAGCCAACGACGGCTGACCGCGGGGACCAAGCTTTGCGAGGCCGGTGTCTGCGCCCCGGGCCTCGGCGTACACAGCCCGTAGAACACACGAGCCCGGAGCGCAAGCGACGGGCTCCGGTCGCGCGGTTGACCGCTCGCTCGCGCTCGCGGCTCGTTTGGGTGTGACACTGGCACGGTGCCCCACCCCTTCCAGGGCTGGGGGACTGACAACACCCCTTCTCCTTCCCCAACCCCAAGATGGGGTGGGGCACCAACTATCAGCCGTGGTCCCCTAACGCAACGGGCCCCGAGCGGTCAGAATATCATCGTCCTATTGTTGTCGACGAGACGTGTGGAGCGATGATGACCGACGACGCCTTCATCCAGGAGTTCGAGCGTTGCACGCTGCCGTTCGAGCAGTGGACACATCGAGCGCACGTGCGCGTCGCGTTCATCTATCTCCGACGTTTTGGACTCGACCAGGCACTGCCGCGGCTACGTTCCGGCATTAAGGCCTACAACAAAGCGAACGACGTTCCCGAGGGGCCCCGAACCGGCTACAACGAAACGACGACCGTCGCGTTCGCGCGAATCGTATATACCGTCATGCAGGCATACGAGGGAATCTATCCGGCTGCCGACAGCGAAGCCTTCTGCGAGCTTCACCCGGAACTGATGAGCAAGCATTTGCTCCGACTGTTCTATTCACCCGAACGGCGCAGCCACCCGGACGCCAAGGCAAGATTCATCACGCCCGACTTGGCACGATTGCCAGACCTGCCAGAGGAGCGGCATTCATAGATTATGACGCGCGAACGTGGGATACCGCGTGAGGGCGCGCTTTCTTCAAGGAACGCGCGACGGAGCCCCCACTGTCAGCCAGCTCCAAGTTCCTCGATGAACGCGACGATCTCGTCGACCAGCGCCGCGTGTGGAACGCCGCGGTCTGTTGCGGCAATCATACGGCGCACGATCGCGCTACCGACGATCGCACCATCCGCAACGCGACACACATCCCGCACGTGCTCCGGCTTTGCAATGCCGAACCCGACGCACACCGGTTTGCCACCGAGCTGGCGCAGCGACTCCACGTTCTGAACGAGGTCGGGCGGCAGTGCGCTACGTTCGCCGGTGATCCCTGCAATCGACTGATAGTAGATGAACGGGGACGAAATTCGCGCGATTGTCTCACGTCGCCGGGCCGTACTGGTCGGTGCCGCGATCATCGTCAGCGCACAACCGCGCTGCTGACAAATCTCGTGCAACACCGGCGATTCCTCGATCGATAGATCCGGGACGATTAGCCCGTCGATCCCGGCCATGAGCGCCTCTTCGACGAAACGTTCGGGACCACGCCGAAAGACGATCGAATAGCTGACCATCGCGATCAGCGGCACCGCCAGTCGCGGCCGGGCCTCACGAAGCGCGGACCAAAGATCCTCCACGCGAAACCCCGTCGCCAGCGCTCGTGCGAACGCGTCCTGAATCACCGGCCCGTCAGCGATCGGATCGGAATAGGGAATCCCGAGCTCGACCGCCGTACAACCCTTCGGCGTCAAACGCTCGAGAATCGCCATCGTCGTCGACACGTCCGGAAAACCGGCCGGCAAGAACGGCAAGAGCCGCACCGCACCCTGCTCCGCACCTTCCACGAATGCCTGATCGAGTCGGTTCATTCGCGCCCTACTGCCCCATTGGAGCGCGTTGTCGTGCCGGCTGTTGGATCGCAGCCAACAGGGCGTCCCGATTCTGTTCCCATCCCTTCGCGCCAGGCAAGGTCTTCGGCATTTCGAGCGTAATGGTCGGAATCCGCAGGTCCTGCCCGGCCCACGCCCCGAAGCTCCCCGGTGTGGGATAGCCGATGGTGGCCTTGACCGGATAGCGGTTGAAGCGGTGCATCAGTTCCGCCAGGCTCGAAGCCGGTCCATCGTAGTTGTTGCATTGGCGCGGACCGGAGATCGAGTGGATTGACACGATCGCCCGCGGCTTCAGTTGCCGAACGACCTCGTACAGCGCTCGGCTCTCGGGCTCACTCAGCGGCCGCGGGCCGTGCCGGCTGCTGGCCTTGAAGTTGGACGCCGGGAAGTTGCGGTTAAGGTCCACACCGTTGACGTTCTCACGACTGTTCCGCGCCAGCCCGTCAGGGTTCGCATCGGTAATGATCGCAACCGGAAAACGCTCGCAAATCCGCCCGTCACGCTGCAAATGTGCCAACAGCCGCCGAGCGACCTCCGCGCTATTCCGTTCGTCGCCGTGGATCCCGCCGAAGATCAGCACCGGGTTCGCCCCATGGCCGATCGTGTATAGCTGAATCGGCTTGCCACGAACGGATCGGCCGATCTGGGTCACTCGCCGAGCGACCGGCAAAGGCTCCAACTCGGGCAGCGGCTCGTAGCGCGGCGGTGGACGATAGGGCCGGACACGGGGACGCTCGCGCGCCGGACGCGTCACCGTTACCTCACGCGTCGTGTCGGCGCACCCGAACAGCCCGCTCAGTAGAAGTCCGACGATACACGTGCCGCCCCAGCGGCCGCGACGGGGCAACCCATAAGATTCGAGATTGGCAGCAATGGTTTTCATGGCAGTGTCTTGTCGCCGATCGGACTGTCGCGGTCAAGTCTCTTCGCGGCGCGCCAGGATCAGGTCCTCGAGCGTGCCCTGGACAATCACCTCGTCGTGCGGGTGCAGCGGCAACTCGGGTGCCGGAAACAACCGCCGATTCTCCGGCGGCGAGAACAGCTCGACAACAACGCAGCGCCACTGCCGCATGACGTCGGCGACGGTCAGCCCGTCAAGCATCCCATCCGGCTCGACGCGCCAGCGCTGCGCCACGATCAGCCGGTTGGCGACGACCATCGTGTTGACCACCGTCGTCTCGAGGGCCGCGACTGCGAACGACGGCGCCGACATCGCCGACTGAGACATCGCGACGTTGATGTCGAACGCTTCACGAATCTTGTCGGCCATGTTCTGATCGAACATCCGCAGGACGACGTGGATTTCCGGGTTGAGCCGTCGTGCGTCCAGCGCGATCTCCAGGTTGGCCAGATCGTCGTTCGAAGCGAGAACGATGCTGCGCGCCTTGGCGATGTTCGCGTCGAGCAGCGTCTGTTCACGCCGCCCGTCGGCCACCAGCAGCGGGAGGTGCTCGGCGCGGATCAGGTCGATGAACGCGTTGTTCTCGTTGCGCTCGATGATCACCAGCGGCTCGTTCAGTCGCCGCAGAATCGAAATCGTGCGGTACCCCAGGCGTCCCAGCCCGACGATGATGATGTGATTGGAGAGCGATTCGGCCATGACCTTGCACCAACTATACTCCTGACGCCGACGATCCCGCCAGATCAGCGCCAACTCCAGCAGACTTTCGATGATCAGGATCAGCCCGACAACGGGGATAACGAAGAATACGCCGCGCAGCACCGGGTCGGCCGGAAAACGCTCCGGCGGCTGCCCGAACACCAGGCTCCAGGTGAAGTACAGCGCCTGCGGCCAGCTGTGCGCTTCGATCGTGTGGAACAGCGTCGCCCCGAGTGCCAGCACCAGCGCGATCACGACCAGCCGCACGCGGAACTGCACGAATACGGCCTTGATGAAGCACCACTCGCGCCAACAACGTTCCCGCAGTGGGCTGGGCTTCGCCGATCGCAGGGTGAGTGGCTGCCGCTCCATGTGCGGAATTGTCCCCGCCCCGCGCGCCCGGTCAAATGGCACGCCGCCTCCCTCCAACTCGAAACAGCGTCCGCGCGGCCAGGCAAGTGTCGCGGGACCGAACTAGCAGGCCGCGGTGTGGGCGCTAGCCGCCGCTCTGCTCCTCAGGGATAAGGATCGGGAGTTCATCCAGCAATCCCGCCATCACGAGCATGGCAGCAACCGTAAGGTAGATTCCGAACCGCGAGATTCGCATCGACCGACTCCTTTCGTCAGCGACCAATCATAACCCGTCGAATGATCGAAAAAACGGATTCGCCGCCAAATGGCGCCACTTTGCCGGCCGGCGCGCCACCGTTGCGTGTTACACTGTTCGCGAGCCGACTGTGTACCCCGAGGGAGGAATCCATGCGCTGGAGGATCTGCACGACCGTCATTCCGCTGGCGATAACGCTTGTCGCTGCCGCCGAAGAGTATCAGACCGTCGCGTCGCTCAACACCGCCAGACAAGAGTCTGGCGCCGCGATGCTCCGCGGACAGGTCTATGTCATCGGCGGTCTCCGTAGCGGGCCATTCGGAGCCCTCGCCTCGGTCGAACGCTACGATCCGGCCGCGGACGAATGGACCTTCGTCGCGCCCCTGCCACAGCCGCGTGATCATATGGGTGTCGTCGTCGTCAACGATCGGCTCTACGTGATCGGCGGATACGCCGCCGACTTCAGCGCCAAGTCGGAAGTCTACCGGTACAACCCGGACAACGATGAATGGACTTTGGTAACGCTCCTACCGGCTGCTCGCGGCGCGTTGTGGTGCGTGGCGTTCGAGGGAAAGATCTACTGCTTCGGCGGTGCCGACCGGATCGGCCGGGCGACTGCCACCACGTTCATTTACGACACGATCACAGAACAATGGCAGAACGGTGCCTCCATGCGTTTCCCGCTGGAGCACCTTACCGCGACCCTCTTCGAGCCGGAGCGCGCCATCTACGTCATTGGTGGCCGCGCGGGCGCCTCGAGTGACGCCAACCAACGTTACGACATCAAGGACAACGAGTGGGAGCTGCGGGCGCGGATGCCGACCGCACGCTCCGCGATGGGCACGGGCATCTTCGGCAACAAGATCTACGTCCTCGGCGGGGAGACCCCACAGCTATTCGCGCTCAATCAGGCGTACGACCCGGTAAGCGACCAATGGTCCAACCACACACCGATGCCGGTCGCTCGTCACGGACTACCCGGTGTCCGGCTCGCGAGCGGCATCCTGCTCCCCGGCGGCGGCGAGATCCAGGGGCTGCGCCCCAGCACCCACGTCGACATCTATCGCCCTTTCCCGCTCGGCGACATGAACTGCGACGGCCTCATCTCGGTCAGCGACATCAACGGCTTCGTCCTGGCACTCACCGACCCGGATGCATACGCCGTCGCGATGCCGGGGTGCGAAAGCGGCCTCGCCGACATCAATACCGACAACGTGGTCAGCGTTACCGATATCAATGGCTTCGTCGAAATCCTGACCGCGCCGTAACGGGGAGCAAGCTCCCTTGATGAGGCAGGCGACTGCGCCGCCTGTCCCGGCAAGAACATCCATCAACATAGTAAGGGTGGGGCGGGCGTCTCGCCCGCCATTGACCGCTCGCTCGCGCTCGCGGCTCGCATCAGCGCTGCCTCCCCATCACGAGCCCCGAGCGGTCGGGTGGCACTGGCGGCTTGTCCAGGCTTGTCCGCCAGTGTCTGGAACGTGCGTTCGATCAAGTCTATGGCAGGTGCCCCCACCCCATTCTAGGGTGGCAGACGGACACGACGGGCCTGAGAAGGCAGCCCGTGGCAGTGGCAGCGCCAATAGGCCGCACCCCGGAGTGTCCTATGCCGACGCCTGTGTGATCCGGCCGTCTTCGAGGCGCAGGGCCACGTCGGCCAGCAGGCGACACTCCGACAGGCTGTGGGTGATGTGCAGCACCGTCACCTGCGTGCTCGCTTTGACCGTCAACAGCAGTTGGGCAATCTCGGCGCGCGTCTCATCGTCCAACGCGCTCAGCGGCTCGTCGAGGCACAGCACCGCCGGCTGCCAGCTCAGCGCCCGTCCCAGCGCAACGCGTTGCTGCTCGCCGCCGCTGAGGCCCGACGCCTTGCGGGTCAACAGGTTCGTAATGCCGAGCGTATCGGCGCATTCTTCGACGCGCTGCGCGATCCGCCCGTTCCCATGGCCCCGGACGCGCAACCCGAGTGCCAGATGGTCGTACACCGTCATCGTCGGGAACAAGGCGGCGTCCTGCGGAACCAGGCCGACCTGCCGTGCGGCCGGCGGCGAATCGGTCACGTCGCGGCCGCCCAGTCGGATTCGACCGTTCGTCACCTGTCGCAGCCCGCAGATCGCTTCAAGCACGGTCGTCTTGCCGCTTCCCGTGCGGCCCATCAGAACTGCGTACGCTCCCGCCGACACGTCCAGCGTCAGCGCGTGCAAGGCAAACCCGCCGGCACGAACGGATACGTTCTCGAGCTTGATCAAAACGGGCCTCGCCACCGATTGAATCGTCGACGCTAAGGATACGCAGGACGGGTTGGAAAGACACGCCGAACCCTGGTGAACGGCATCGCTCACACGTCGCGGACTCCGAGCCGGCGCGCCAACCCGAGCACCAGCATCGCCGCAACGATCATAACCAACGAAATCGCCAGAGCCGCCTGCACGTTCCCCACGCTCAGTTCGATGAAGGCAGCGGTCGGCAGCACCTCGGTCTTCATGCGCGTCGCGCCCGCAAACACCAGGACCGGTCCAAACTCGCCCAACGCGCGCGCCCAGGCGAGAGTGGCGGCGCCCAGCACACCGCGCCAGGCCTGCGGCAGCACGATCTCGAAGAAGACAACCCGCCGACTGCAGCCGACAGTCAGTGCCACCTGCTCCTGGCGGACATCGATCTGCTCGAACGCCGCCCGGATCGTCCGAATCGCCAACGCCGTGACGACCGCGAACTGCGCGAGAATGATCGCCGGTAGCTCGTAGGTCACGGGCAAGACCCGCTCGACCAGCCGGCCAGCAGGCGTCCGAAACAGTATCAATAGACTGACGCCTACCACCAGCGGCGGCAGCACCAGCGGAACATCGAAGAGCGCATCGAGCAGTCCCTTGCCGCGAAAGCGAGCCCGCGCCAGCAGGTATGCCGTCGGCGTTGCGACCCACATCGCGAGCACAGTGCTCAACGTCGCGCTGACGAGACTCACGACGGCCGCGCGCCGAATCTCCGGTCGAACCAGCACATCCAGGAAAACCCCCCACGAAACCGACCCGACATTGGACAACAACAGCGCGACGATCAGGAGTGCATAGCCGCCCGAGAGCGCGCAAACAATCGACCAGAAGATACCATCGCCCCACGCCGAATGAGGCAGCGCCCCACCCCGCATTCGTGATTCGCTGACGCGTCGTGTCATCCGGCGGCTCGCCGTCTCAATAGACGCCTTCGACAATTGGCGTCGCGAAGCCGCTGAATGGCCGCACGTCACCAACGCCATCCCACGGATAGGCTTCACACGGCGGCATCCGCAGCGCCTCGTCGCGCTCCATGAAACGGGGGACAAAGAACTCCCTGGTCAACGTCGTCAGTCGGACCCGACCGACCTCGCCATACGCTACCAGCTTCCGCGAATCGTCCGGATCGACCACCTCCAGCATGGCCCGCGGCTGCGGCGGGTGATAGATCACACAATAATCGTCCGCGGGATCGAACGGCTTGTGGCATGCCAGTCCCATGAGCGTGTTGCCATACGTCGGGTGAAACGCGATCTGCCCCTCAAGCAGCTCCTCCCGCGCAAACCGGTGAAACTGCCGCGTGAGTTGCGTACCGCCGCAAAACACACCCTTGATTCCCGCGTCCACCAGCGAAATCCGTTCGCACAACGCCTCCAGCAACTTCGGCGTCGCGAACAGACACTCGATCCCGGCATGCGCGCGCAACAGCGTGAGCGCCTGGTTGATCACGTGGTCCTTATACTCATGCATGTCACGCATGCGGCCGTTCTTGACCAGCTTGTTGACCCAGCGCGGGTCAAGGTCGACGCAGAAGCATACGCCGCCGCGGTGCTGGGCCAAATGCTCGACCGCCAAACGCAGCCGGCGCGGACCCGAGGGACCGAGCATCAGCCAGTCACTGCCGCGCGGGAAGTCGCGATCCGGCAACGTTTCACTGAACATTTCGTAATCGACCCGGAAGTCGTCGACGTTGATCCGGCTCTTCGGAACGCCGGTGCTGCCGCCGGTCTCGAACGTGTAGATCGGCCGGTCGGCATACGCCCGCGGCACCCACCGCCGAACGGGACCGCCCCGAAGCCATTCGTCCTCGAAATGATCGAACTTGTCGAGATCCTCGTAACCACGGATCTCCTGGCGCGGATCCCAACCGAGCTTCTCGGCATACTCCAACCAGAACGGACAGCCGGTCGTTGGGTCAAAGTGCCACTGGACGATCTCCCGCGTATGCGCGTCGAGCTGCGCCCGGGCCTGCGAAACACGCTGCTCCAATGAAGCGGATTCCTTCGTCGTCGGCACGGAAGACCTCGTTACCAATGTACATCGTTGTCCAGTGCAATCCGCCGATGAGTATAGCAGGCGGGTGAGCCGCCGGGGAGACGGCGCGAAACAGAAGTGGGCGCGTCCCCCTCGAGGAACGCACCCACGCGTCGTCATCGCCGAGCCCACCCTGTCAGGGTGAGTCAACTACCGGCATGGATTGCTAGTCCGCGGCTTCGACCGCTTCCGGCTCATCCGACTGCTCGCCGAGCTCGATCATCGCTGCCTTGCGCGACAGCTTGACGCGGCCCTGCTCGTCGATATTGATCACCTTCACCTTTACACGGTCGCCGATGTTGACCACGTCCGTCACCGACTTCACGTACGAATCGGCCAATTCGCTGATATGGCAGAGGCCGTCCTGACTGTCACTGATCTCGATGAAGGCACCGAAGTCGCGGACGCTGATGACCTTGCCTTCGTAGATGCGCCCCAGCTTGACCTCCTCGGTCAGCGCCTCGACCGCGCGCCGCGCGGACTCGGTGGTCTCGGCGTCCGGACCCGAGATGAACACAGTACCGTCTTCCTCGATGTCCACCTGCGCACCGGTGTTCGCCTGCAACGCCTTGATCGACTTGCCACCCGGACCGATCAGCTTGCCGATCTTCTCCGGATCGATCTTGACCGAGATCATCCGCGGTGCACGGGCACTGACCTCCGGTCGCGGCTTGGCAATCGCCTTGGCCATCGCACCGAGAATCTCCATGCGGGCCTCGCGCGCTTGCTCGAACGTCTCGCGGATCATCTCGTAGGTCAGGCCCCGCGCCTTCAAGTCGAGCTGGATTCCGGTGATGCCATCCTTAGTGCCCGAAACCTTGAAGTCCATATCGCCAAAGTGATCCTCTTCGCCGAGGATGTCCGTGATGAGCTTGTACTTGCCGCCGTCCGCGATCATTCCAATCGAGATTCCCGCGACAGGGTTGCGAATCGGCACGCCAGCGTCCATCAGCGCCAGCGTCCCGCCGCAGACACTCGCCATCGAGCTCGACCCGTTCGATTCCAGAATGTCACTGACCAAGCGGACCGTGTACGGGAACTCGTCCGGCGACGGCAACACCGCCTCCAGGCTTCGCTCCGCAAGCGCACCGTGTCCGATCTCGCGCCGCCCGGGGCCCATGATGCGACGAACCTCGCCTACCGAGAACGGCGGGAAGTTGTAGTGCAGCATGAACTTCTTGCTGTACTCGCCGATCATCTCGTCGACCGTCTGCTCGTCGCGCGACGTACCGAGCGTGCACGTTACAAGCGCCTGCGTCTCGCCCCGCTGGAACAGCGCCGAACCGTGCGTCCGCGGCAGCAGGTCGACCTCGGACAGCAACGGCCGGATCTCGTCGACTTTGCGGCCGTCCGAACGAACACCGTCCTTGAGAATCTGCGTCCGAACGATCTCCTTCTCCAACGACTGAAGGATGTTGTTGATCGTGTTGCGGTCGTGCTCCGGCTTCTCGACGCCCTCGGGGCAGAACTCCTCGAACGCCTTGTTATACGCCGCCTTGACCGCGTCACCACGCTCCTGCTTGCCCTTGATCGACTTGGCCTTCTTCAGATCGTTGAAGACCTTCTTGCGAACCGCCTTCGTGAGATCCGCGTTCTCCTCCGGCGCCTCCCAGGTCGACGGCTTGCCCACCTTCTCGCGCAGCACCGTCAGCATCTCGCAGATCGGCAGCACACCCTCGCGATGACCGAACTCGATCGCCTCCGCCACCACATCCTCCGGCAGCTCGCGCGAGCCGACCTCGATCATGTTCACACCGTCCACATGACCGGCCAGCACCATGTCGAGATCCGAATACTCCATCTGTGACCGCGTCGGATTAACGATGAACTTGCCGTCGATCCGCGCCACCCGCACTAGCGCCACGGGCCCCTCGAACGGCAATGGGGCGATCGCCAGGGCCGCCGCCGCTGCGATCATCCCGACGATGTCCGCGTCATTCTCCGCGTCCGCCGACAGCACCGTAACCTGGATCTGTACCTCATCAATGAACTTCTTGGGAAACAGCGGCCGAATCGGACGATCAATCATCCGGGCCGTCAATACCTCTCGGTCCGTCGGACGCCCCTCGCGCTTGAAGAACCCGCCAGGGAACCGCCCGGCGGCGCTCATCCGCTCGCGATAGTCCACCTGAAGCGGGAAGAAGTCGATCCCCGGTCGCGGGGCCCCCGTCACCACCGTACCCAGCACCATCGTGTCGCCGTAGCGCACGACCGCCGCTCCATGAGCCTGCTTGGCCAATTTCCCCGTTTGAATGGAAAGCTTCTTGCCACCGATTTCGCGTTCGAGCTCGATTTTCGGATTCATCTTCTCTCAACACCTACACGACATGAACAACATGACGGCGCCACGAACGTTACGGGCGCCACGACATCAACACGACAGCCAACATTCACCAGCCACCGCAACGGACAAACGAAGAAAGCCGCGGCGTCCAACCGGAACACCCGCGGCTTCGATTCACATAGCACGCGATGCGGCGCCCACTCGCTTGCGCCGCACCGGACTGCACTACTTGCGCAGCCCCAACTTCGCGATCAAATCCAGATAACGCTGCCGATCCCGGCGCGCCAGGAACTTCAACAACGCCGAACGACGCCCCACCATCTTCAATAGCCCGCGACGAGCCGAATGGTCCTTCTTGTGGGATTTGAGATGCTCCGTGAGTTGTCGGATACGTTCCGATAAAATGGCAATCTGGACGTCCGCAGAACCGGTGTCCCCATCGTGGGTCCGATGCGTCTGCAGAACCTCCTGTTTCTTCTCAACAGCAAGCGGCATGGGCCTTTACCTTTCATTTTCCTGACAAGGGAGTATCCGAGCCGGCTGCACAACGACCCCGCGCGCCCGCCAAGATACCCTGAATGCCGACACTATAGCCAGCCTCGCTGGGTGCTGCAAGCCGACGAATGCGATCGCCGCCTTAGAACGCCGCCCGCTGAACCGCAAGCCCAGCTCAGAATGGCCAGATCCCCTCCAACCTCGCAAGCGTGGCCGGCAACGCCACCGCGATCGCCAGCAGCGCCATCATCACTGACTCGCCGGCGACGAAGCCCGACGCGATCGGAATCACGAACACATCTGCGCTCCGACGATGCCACAACTTCCAAAAGAGCACGAACGTAGCCCCGATCGCGAACGAGAAGCTATTGACCCAGGGGACCACCAGGCCGATTCCGAGGCCCATCGCCGACGGAAGAAACGCGGCCTGGCGCGGAAGCAAATGCGCCAGTACCGGCAACATGACGCCGATCAGGCCACAAACGACGACGGCAAGACGTGCCGACGGCGGGATTGACTCGAGCCCTGTCGTCAACGCTTCCGCAACAGCCTGCCACATCAGGGTCGCCGGCGGATTGAACGCCTCCAACGTTGCCTTGTCCGGCACCATGGCATACCAAGCGGGAACGACTGCCAGCGTCCCGAAGAAGATCCCGAAGAACTGTGCCAGGAACTGCCTCCGAGGATTGGCGCCGAGCAGATATCCCGACTTCAGATCCGTCAGCAGGTCCGCGGAAGCGGAGCCAGCCCCCCCTGTCACGCCGGCGGCCGCGAGGTTTGTCACCGCGTTCCCCGGCGCCAACACGGCATAGGTGACCTGCGTGACCTTCCCCATGGCGCCCAACGGCGTGGTATCCGTCTCGCCGGTGGCGCGGCTGCAAACCAGCGCGATGAAGAACGACATTGCCACCGCGATCAAACCGAGCCAGATAGCGATCTGAAATGCGTAGTACTGGAGCGCCACCAACAACAGCGTGATCGGGATCATCCCCACGATCAGCCAACTCATCGGGACCTCGATGCGCTTCGCTCGCTCATCTGTCGCAGTCGCGGACCGCCCTGCCCCACCGAGCATCAAAAACGCGCGCGCCAGCGTTTCCCATTGAAGGGCCAGCGCCGCCAGGCTCGAGAATACCATCAGGGCCGTGCCGCCCCATAACGACCAGCGGGGAAAGTGGCACAATTGCCCGCCGCCGACAAGCACGATTGAGGGCACGTACCCTTCCACGCCCGCGCTCGCGACATCCGCCTGGAAGAGCATCGGGCCAACGAGGAAGTACAGAATGAACGATGCCGCCAGCATGGAGTACGAAACACGGGGCCCGACAATCATGCCCGCGCCAACCAGCAGCGTACTCGGTTCCAAGCCGTAGCCCGCCGCCTGCTTGCCACCAAGCCAACCGCTTGGATAAGGCATCGGGATCGTCGCCGGGATCTTGGCATACCCGGGCAAGTCGCGAAGCCCGTGAAGATACTTGGGCAGGTTGGTGATCCCGGACAACATCAAGTCAGGTGCGCGCAGGATCGCCACCACGATACCGACGAGCAACGCCACGATCAGCGAATACGCTTTCTGCATCGCAACCGCGCCCTGGCTGTAAAGACTCCGCAGCGTCTCGGCAGCTGCAATTCCGCTCGGAAATGGCAGCCGTTCGCGATTGATCATCTGCCGTTTCATCGGGATCGCGAGGAAGACGCCAAGCGCCGCAATGCCGAACGTAAACAGGGTCAACGTGATCCACGGGGTATGCCGACCCTCCTCGTCCATCAGCAGCATCGCACCGAACGCGGTCGCGATGATCGAACCGGTCGAGTAGCCCGCAGAGGAAGCGGTCGATTGCATGCAGTTGTTCTCGAGGATCGACATCCGTGTCAGGCGATTGCCCGTCATGGCACGGAGTCCGTTCCAGAGAACGTACGACAGAATACAGGCGGTGATCGCAACGCCGAACGCCCAACCGATCTTCAGCGTCGTATACAGGTTGGACATCGCCATGAACATGCCGATGAAAGCGCCCATCAGCACCGCGCGAACCGTCAACTGCGGTACGTGATCGCCTTGATAGACGTGCTCGTACCAGTGCTGTTCGTGCTGTTCGGGGGTCGCGTCGGGAGGTAACTCCGGGATCGGCTGCCGCGCGTACTGCACCGGATCGCTCATGGATTCCCTTTCCGTCTCGAATTGAGGGGCCACAGTAATGCCTGCAACCACATTCCGCAACGAGACTTAAGGTTCCACTGGCCGGCGCGGCGTGGGCGCCCGGTCGGAATTTTGCGAAAAGTAGGGAATTGAGCCTTCCGCGATCGCTTGCGCGTCCGGTACATTATAGGTCCGGGCCGGGGGTTTTGATCTCCTGAAGATCAATCAACCCACGCTTTGCTTTCCCGCCTCCGGCCCCTTTTTCCCCTCTCTCCATTCCCGACACAAACGGCTCAGCGGTTGCGACCGTCGTGCCAAAGCTCGACCGCACTGGGATATCGCCGATCCATCCGAGCACACGCTTCGGCGAAGTCCGCGGACGTCCAGCTCTTCCAGCGCTCGAGTCGGCGAATCAGGGCAACTGCCTTACGGGTGAGGGTATTGCGGGCCGTGTATCGCTTCTCGACCGTGCGATCTCCAAGCATGATATCAATGCGCTTCTGCTGACTCAGGGCCCGCAGAACACGGACACCCGGCTGAGAGCTGCCGTCAATCCATGTGCGATAGGTGAAAAGATCCTGCTGATCGATGCGAATAGCGAACGCAATCATCAACAGCTGCTCGGACTCCCACATCGGCAATCGCACGTCTACCGAGGCACGCGCCGACACGCGAGCGAGCCACATCGGATCTTCACGCACGAACAACGCACAGTCCGACCCGACAATCTTCGGTTTCGGGACTCCAAACGGACCTGAAACGACTAAGGTCGGCATTGATTGGGCCAAGGCTCTCGCTCCGACAGTGGGCATGTTCTCCAGGGATGAAATCGGTCATTTCATCCGCTCCCGTGAACAATCACGGCCCACTGCCAGGCGTCGCCTCGACGGCAGATGCCCTAGTTGCCGCCTTCGACATGTTTTTTGAGACCCTCGCCGAACAGTGCCTTCCAGCCCTTCTCGAGCGAGGTCATCGTCTGCTCACTGACCCTCCCGTACAGCGCGTCCGATACACGCAGGGTCGTGCCTTGGCCATTGTCAGTGAGCACGAGCGAGACAATCGTAGTGCAGGGCCCGCCCCATTCCGGCGTCAATTGCCCGCTTACCACCAACTTCTTGTCAGGGTCGGACTCCACCACCGTGAACCACAGTAGCTGACGCCCGCCGGCCGTTTCGAGCAACTGTCCACCCGCCCGCGCATCGAACGACACCGTCGAATCCTGACCCAGGACGTGAAAGTCCGGCAGCCACCACGCGCTCAACTGGTCAGTCAAGCCACGCCAGACCCGCGCCCGCGGAGCGTCGATCGTGATCTCGAACTCATACTGTGCGACCTGCGCCGATTCCTGCATCGCCTCTACCATCATCACTTTCCTCCGATTGCTCCCCCAAGTCCGTCTCCGGCATCGGCGATTCCACAACCGCCTTCAAACGCTGCAGCGCCGAAGCCATCCGCCGCGTGCGAGCGTTCAGCCACCTCCGACAAATCAGATCCAGCGGCACGGGATTCACGTGGTTCCAACGGCAGCGCCCGCGACGCTCCACCACCACCAACCCCGCAGATACCAGCACATCAAGATGCTTCATCACGTTCGTCCGACACAACGACGGAAACGCCTCAACCAGGTCGTTCGTCATCCGCGGTCGCTCGCTCAGCAAGTCGAGCATCCGCCGACGTGCCGAATCAGCCAGTGCCTTCCAAATCCGATCCGTATCCATAAATGTCACTATATGGTGACATGTTAGCCGATGCAAGAGAATTCCGGGATTTTTCGACCCCGCTTTTCGTACGGAAGGGATCGTCTCGTCCGCCATCACTGGAAGGGATGAGGCACCGTGCGCCCTTGGCTACGCATGACGCCGACGAGCCGCGAGCGAGCGGTCAACCGCGCGACCGGAGCCCGTCGCTTGGCGCTCGGGGCTCGTCGAGAGAGAGACCAGCGGCGCCCAGTGCGAGCCGCGAGCGCGAGCGAGCGGTCAGGCGCGCAGTCGGAACCGTCGCTTACAGGCGATGGGTGGCACTGGCGGCTTGTCCGCCAGTGTTCGGATCATGCGCTAGCCAAGGGTGGGGCCGGCGTCTCGCCCGCCGATGGTAGTCCATCGCGGCGAACGCCTGGTCCGCAAGGTGCCCCACCCCATCTTGGGGTGCGGGACGAAAGGGACGTGTCGTCAGTCCCCCATCCCTGGAAGGGATGGGGCACCCGTAGCTAAGCCGCTACGCGCCGCTGGCCCCTACGGCCGGACGGGCCGCCACACGCCGTTTCGGGTGCGGGTGAACTCGGTGACTTTTGAGCGTGCGGTCCACTCGATCACCTGTCCGTCCAATCGCAGCACGATGCTCTTTCGGCCGGCGAGACCGAATCGCGCACGATCGATTCGAATCCGCGAAACGTTCTCCGTATCCAGCATCAGCCGGTTCGGCGGGCCCTTTTCAACTGCAACTTTGAACGGCTTCATGCGGTCGATCTTCGTCACCACCCGCAAGTAGTCCGGCAACGGCGGATCTTCCGGCGGTTCCGCGGGTTCGGCTGGCGCGGGAGGCTTTTCAGCAACCTTGGGCGGCGGTTGGCGCGACTCGCCAGGCGTCACAGTCGACGCGTCGCTCGGCTGGACCGACTCCGGTTCAGACACGCCTTCAGTCGACCGCGCTGCAGGCGTCGCCGATCTCTCGGACGACTCTCTCGGCGCCGGTCGCGCGACCATAGTCGGCGATTCGTCACGCACGGACGGCGCCCGGTTCGGTCGCGCCTCACGGGGCGCCGGCTCCGGTCGCTTGGTGTCGGTAGAATGCTCCGCCGTGCTTCGGCAGCCGAGGATCGAAAAGGCCACCACGATCACCAGCACCGCCGCGCGAATCGCCAGCGGGACGAACTGAAGCGGTATATTGCGGATCATCGCGAATCCTCTGAGATCCGGTCGGATTTTGCCGGGCGCACGGTGTGCTGCTCCTCTTCTCTTGTATACCCGCTCGGATTCGCTCGGGTGAGGGCCAGTCGGCCGATTGTTGACAAAATGTAGTACCCCGCCAGAACCACGCCGCGGACCGTGCCGGAGATCTTGTTGCGACCGACGCGCCGGCGCGCGTAGGGCACCGGCACTTCCAGCACGCGCAGCCCCACCTGCAATGCACGGACTTGCATCTCCACCGTCCACCCGAAGGCTCGGTCGCGCATCCCGATCGCGTCCAGTGCCGGCTTGTGGATCGCACGAAACGGCCCCAGGTCGTGATAGCGATGGCCCCACCGAAGCCGGATCAGGCGCGTCGCGAGCCAGTTGCCGAAGCGTTGCGGCGGTGTCATCGCACCCGCTTCCTGCAATCGGCGAACGCGACAGCCGATCACGAGATCGGCCGCGCCGGTCGCGATCGGCCGAACCAGGGCCGCCAAACGGCGCGGTTCATCGCTACTATCCGCGTCCATGAACACGACGATATCCCGCTCCCGCTGGACGCGATCGATCCCCGCGCTGCACGCGGCGCCGTAACCGAGGCGCAATTCCTGCGCAAGCGTCACGACGGTAGTAGTCGTTTGCCGGGCAAGCTCAGAGACGACCTCTGCCGTGTCGTCCGTCGACGCATTGTCGGCAACGACTACCTGCCCTGGTTCGGCATCCAGCAATCGCGGAAGGAGGGCGCGCAGCGACGCCGCCTCATTATGAGCGGGGATGATCACCACAACGCGCGCCCGATCCGCGGCCGATAGCGCCTCGGCTTCTTCAGACGGTAGCGTTCCAAGTAACGGCTCAGTCGTTGCTGGTTGCACATCTAGAGGCTAGCCGCTTGCGGCGCCGTGTCGAGTGCGGACCGGCAGGAATTGCGCTACTCAGGGAGCGCGGCACCCTGCCGATAAAGAGAGGACGTAGTGACGCGATCCGGCGCCGACCCCGACCCTATTGATGAGGTCTCCATGAGCACCACGACCGTCAAGCCGACTCCGACCCAGGAGCAAACGCACGAGCTTAGCTTCCTCGAAAGCGTGTACAGCATGTACGACCGTGCGGTCGCGACGCTGAACCTACCGCCGGGCCTCGCTGAGAAGATGAAGCGCTGCCACTCGGTGGTACAGGTGCGCTTCCCGGTCGAGATGCGTGGTGGAATCCGGGTCTTCACCGGCTGGCGGGCCGTCCACAGCGAACATCGTCTGCCCGTCAAGGGCGGCATCCGCTACGCTCCGGTAGTCGACCAGGACGAGGTTGAGGCGCTCGCGGCGCTGATGTCGTTCAAATGCGCCCTCGTCGACGTTCCCTTCGGCGGCTCCAAAGGCGGCCTGATCATCGACCCGCGACAGCATACCGAGAGCGAGCTGGAAGCCGTCACCCGCCGATTTACGCGTGAGCTCGCGATGAAGGGCTACATCAGCCCCAGCCTCAACGTCCCGGCCCCGGACATGGGCACCGGCGCCCGCGAGATGGCCTGGATCGCGGATACCTACCGCAAGCTCTACCCGCACGACATCAACGCGATCGCATGTGTTACCGGCAAGCCGGTCACGCAAAGCGGCATCCAGGGTCGCGTCGAAGCGACCGGGCGCGGCGTGCAATACGGCCTGCGCGAGTTCTTCCGTCACGCGGACGACGTCAAGCTTGCGGGCCTCAGTAGCGGCCTGGGCGGGAAACGGATCGTCATTCAGGGGCTCGGAAACGTCGGCTACCACGCGGCCCGGTTCCTCGAGCACGAGGACGACGCGAAAATCGTCGGAATCATCGAGCGCGACGGCGGCCTCTTCGACGAAAACGGCCTGAGTGTCGAGCGGATCCACGCGTACATGTACGCCAACCAGGGAATCGCGGGCTACCCCGACGCGACCTACGTCGAGGACGGGCTGACTCTGCTGGAAGCGGAGTGCGATGTGCTGATCCCGGCGGCGCTCGAGGGCCAGATTACGGCCAAGAACGCTCCACGGATCAAGACCAAGCTCATCGCCGAGGCCGCCAATGGGCCGGTGACCTACGCCGCCGACGAACACCTGCGAAAGCGCGGCGTCGTCATCATTCCAGACATGTACCTCAACGCAGGCGGCGTCACCGTCTCCTACTTCGAATGGATCAAGAACCTTTCCCACATCCGCTTCGGTCGCATGGACAAACGCCTCGACGAACGCCGAGGCGAAGCCATCATCGATATTCTCGAGGAGCTGAGCGGCAAGCAAATTCCCGCCAACCTCGCCGACCGACTGAAGATCGGCGCCGAGGAGCTGGACCTCGTCCGCTCGGGACTCGATGACACGATGTGCAAGGCCTACCGCGAACTGCGCGAAATCTACTGGAAACGCGACAACGTCCGCGACCTGCGGACCGCGGCTTTCGTTAGCGCCATCCAGAAGATCGCCCGTACCTACATGGAAATGGGTACGTAAGCAGAGCGCAGCACGATCATCTCGCGCGCCTTGGTCCCCTCGCTCGCGCTCGGGGCTCGTTGTGTTGAGTATGAGGTCCGTGCAGGGGCCTGTGGCGTAGACACGGGCCTTGCAAAGGAAGCTTGCTTCCCCCCTCGCTCGCGCTCGGGGCTCGTTGTGTGGCTAGAGGCGCCAATGCGAGCCCGGAGCGCAAGCGACGGGTCAACGGCGGGCGAGACGCCCGCCCCACCCTGAATTCCCGAGACGCCCGCCCCACCCTGGGTCCGATAGCGCCGGGCCTCCAAGCCTGGCGCCAGGGAGATCGGACCGGCAACCTTCGCGGCGCGAATCCTGCTCAATCGCGCACGGATCGCCACTCGACGATCACGCGCAACTCCCTGCGAAACTCACCGTACGCGCTTCTTCGTAAAGCGATCGATCGCCGGAATCGCCTATTCTCAGCGTCCTAACGTACCCCACGTCGACAACTCGGACATTGCGGACTTTTTTCGCATCGTGTCTGGCACGCCATCTGCTTTACTCCGTCGCGAACGACATTGCGTCTTCACATCGACGTGAACTTTGACTGGAGGTGTCGCGATGGAGCAGCGACCGAATCGAATCGCCGGAATGTTGGATGTGCCGGCACCCGCGTCTGACGCGGATGATGAACGCCATATCGAGTCGGCCTGTGAACTCGGCCGGCTGGTTCTGCTACGAACCATGCGCAAGACGCTGGCACTGCTGAATGCGCAGATCATCTTCGAGGAACAGCGCGCCAAGATCGCCGATCGGCGGGAGGACGCGCGGTGATCTACGGCCTCTATCAATCCGCAGCGGGAATGCTCGTCAACGAGTATCGCCAGGACGTGCTGGCCAACAACCTCGCCAACGCGGATACAGTCGGCTTCAAGCGGGAGATCGCGGTCTTTGCCGAACGCGACCCGGCCAGTGAGGCGGGTCGGCGAGACGGCCCCACCGCCGACTGGCTCTCGGCACTCACCGGCGGCATCTGGCTGGGTGAGACGCAGACCGATTTCAGTGCGGGCAACCTCGTCAAGACGGAAGAGCCGCTGGACGTCGCACTCGAAGGCCCGGGTTTCCTTGTCGTTTCCGCGGAGGGTCAGGATCAATACACCCGCGACGGACGATTGACAACCACGCCAACCGGACAGATCGTCGCTGCCACCGACGGCGCGCCCGTGCTCGGCGTCGGCAACACGCCGTTGTTCGTCAACCCCGTCGGCGGCCCCACGACGATCGATCAGGACGGCATTGTTCGCCAGGACGGTGCCGCGCTCGGTCAGCTGGCACTCGCGGACTTCGAAGACTATCGCACGCTGGAAAAGGCCGGCACCGGTCGATTCCGCGCCCCCGATGGCGCCGCGACCGTTCCGGCCCGCTCGCGCGTGCTCTCCGGCTTCGTGGAAAGTTCCGGCGTCCAGCCGGTCCAGAACATGACCGAGATGATTGCCGCCTCGCGGGCCTACACGATCAATGCGCGAATGTTGCAGTTACAGGACGAGTCAGCGGCGCGCGTCATCAATCTCGTGGCGCGGCAGTAACGGTTCTTGAGCGGAGTACAGTGAGTTATGGCGATTCGCGCCCTCCACACAGCAGCAACCGGCATGCAGGCGATGTCGACCAAGATCGACGTCATCGCCAACAACATCGCCAACGCCGACACGCCCGGATTCAAGTCGGCCCGCGCCAACTTCCAGGACCTGCTCTACCAGCTCCAGGCGCAGCCCGGCGTGCAGACCAGCGCCAACACCGCGACCCCACTGGGAACCCAGATCGGTCTCGGGGTCTCCGTGAGCAACACGCAGACACTCTTCCGACAAGGCAGCGCATTGCAGACCGGGAACCCGCTCGACGTCATGATCCAAGGCGACGGCTTCTTCCAGGTCGAGCTGCCCGGCGGCGCCATCGGCTACACCCGCGCGGGCAACTTCGTCCGCAACCTGAACGGCGAACTCGTGCTCGGTAACAGCTTCGGCTATCGCTTGGCCGACACGCCGACGATCCCGCAGGAGGTTCCGCTCGGCAACGTCTCGATCTCGAGCGACGGACGGGTCGTCGCGACCGGCGACGATGGCACGATCCAGGAACTCGGCCAACTCCAGCTCGCTCGATTCGCGAACCCATCAGGCCTGTTGCAGGACGGTGCCAACATCTTCATCGAGAGCGCGGCCTCGGGCCCGCCGTTGCCGGCCAATCCCGGCGAGCAAGGCACCGGGACCATCCTGCAGGCCAGCCTCGAACAGAGCACGACCGAGGCCGTCACCGAGCTGGTCGAACTGATCAAGACCCAACGAATCTTCCAGATGAACTCACAGACGATCGAGTCCGCCGACGAGGCGCTCCAGGTCGTCGCGAGCCTGAGACGGTAACCGTAACGCCAACGGAGGTTGGTCGCTGATGCCATCACGAAACATGCAACAACCGATGACGCTGTCTGCCTGGATCGCGGGCGTCCTCATCCTCACGACGGTAGTGGGTGTCGCGCCGGCCAGCGCCGACGATACCGGCACGCTGAAACTTCGCCGACAAGTCGTCGTGACCGACGCGCCATCAATGGGCGACGTGCTCATCTTCGTCGACGTCCCCGACACATTGCGGCAGCAGATCAGCGCGATCCCGCTCGTCGACGCGCGCGTCGCGCGCAAAACCGGCCGGCTCGAGATCTCGCATACCCAGCTCATGGAGAAGTTGCAGGACGCGGGACTCAACGTCGGCTCGCTGCTCGTCGGCGGCGCCGCACGCTGCAATGTCTCGATTGTCGCGGCACGAACAAATGCGGACGCGGCCCCCGAGACGGTCCGCCGGCCGCGAACCGTCCGGCCGAATCGCTCCGGCACTCAAACGCTCGAGGACGTGCTGCGGACGCGACTCGCGGAGGAGCTGTCCCGCAACGGCGGAACGATCAGCGCAGAGTTCGAGCACGCGGCGCGCGACCTGCTCGATCTGACGACACCGCCGTGGGATTTCCAGATCCATGCCAGCATCGCCCGTGACCACGGTCTGCGCGAATTGCGGGTTGCGATTCGTCGCGACGGCGTGACCCAGCGACAGGTGCGCGTCTTCGCGCGGGTGCACGTCACCCGCAAAGTCGTCATCGCCCGCAAGGCACTCGGCCTCGGCACCTACATCGAACCGGAGGACCTGACGCTCGAAGAGCGGACGTTCCCCGCGGGCCAGGCGAGTGGCCTCACGGCAACCGAGCCGCTGCTCGGCCGCAAGCTGAAGTCGTTCGTCCCCGCGGGGATGATGGTCACCGAAGCCGAGCTGTCGCAGGAGCCGCTGGTCAAACGCACGCGACCGGTCACCGTCCATCGTCGCGCCAACAACGTGAGTATCCGCCTGACTGGCGTCGCGCTCGACAACGGAGGTCTGGGGGAAACGGTGCGCGTTCGCCTCGGGCCGCGCGGCCGGAATCAGCGTGTCGTCCAGGCCGTCGTCACCGGCGTCGGCGCCGTCCGTATTGCGAAGGGGCAATCATGAACCGACACTCGAACGGGGCACCGATGACAGCCAGAAGTACGCTCGCATGCCTGCTCGTGACCGCTGCGCTCCCGAGCGCTCTCGCCCAGAGCAACTCGCTTTTCGGCGGACGAGGCAGCGCGCCGCAACCGCGCCCCGTGCCGACGACCCAGCCGGCCCGGCCGATGTTGCCGCCGGTCTCCGCCGGTCCGCGAAGCCGACCGTTGCCGCCGGCCAATCCGATGGACGACGTGCCGCAGAACCCGATTCTGCTCGCCTACTCACCGATCGCGGTCGCGGCACCGAAACGCGAGCGTATCGGCGTCGGCCACCTCGTCACGATCATCGTTCGCGAAAGCAAACAAGCCCTGACGGACGCGCGTATCGACTCGCTGAAGGAATGGGAGATCACCGCCGAGCTGCGCAAGTGGTTCCGCCTCGACAAGGACGACAAGCTCGTTCCGCAAACGTTCCAGAGCGGAACGCCGGGCGTCGACTTTACAAGCGAGGACCAGTATCGCGGCAACGGTCGCTACAACCGCAACGACCAACTCACAACGCGCATTACCGCCACGGTGATCGACGTCAAGCCCAACGGTACGCTCACGCTCGAGGCTCGAAAGTCGATCAAGGTCGACGAAGAGCGACAGAACTACACGCTGACCGGTGTCTGTCGCAGCGAAGATCTCACGCCGCAGAACACGTTGCTGAGTACGCAGATCGCCGACTTGATCGTCGAGGTCGAGCATACGGGCGCAACGCGTGACGCGACGCGGCGCAGCTGGTTCAAGCGAATCGCGGACCTGCTACGACTGAGCTAGGAACCGAGGACCTGACGCGGGCGGAGTCCCGCTGACGAATCGCCGGAAGGAGCACGCACGTGCGTGGAATCGTCGGAACCCTGATCGGACTGAGCCTCGCGACCCCCTGTTTGGCTGAGCTGCGCGTGAAGGACATCGCGCACCTCCAGGGCCAGCGCGTGAACAAGCTCATGGGCTACGGCCTGGTCGTCGGACTCAACGGCACCGGTGACGGCGGCGAGAACGCGCACACGATGCGAGCGCTGATGGCGCTCCACAATCGCTATCAGCAACCCGTACTGGCCGTCGACGAGCTTGCCGCGAATGACAGTGTCGCGCTGGTCGCTGTCGAGGCCACGATCCCCGAGTTCGGGGCCCGCGAAGGCGAACGACTCGACGTCATCGTGACCGTCATCGGCAACGCGGCCAGCCTGCGCGGCGGGCAACTGCTCATCACGCCATTGCAAGAGTCGATGCTGGTGATGCCCGACATCTTCGCGCTCGCCGGCGGCAAGGTCGAGCTGCTGAACCCGAAGACGCCACGGCGCGGAATCGTCCGCAAGGGCGCCACGCTCGAAAAGGACCTGATCTACAGCTTCATCGACGGACAGCACATCACGCTGGTCCTCAACGATCACCATGCCGGCCACGACTGGGCCCACGCGGTCTCGCGCGCCGTCGAGCACACCCTGCGCACGCCGGGCGTCGACGGAATCTCCGAGTTCAACGAGGAAGGCGAGCTCGAGGTGATCACGGACCTGGCGCAAACCTTCGGCGGAAAGAACATCCGCGTACGAATCCCGTCATATGAGCTCAGCGATCCATCCGCGTTCATCCAACGCGTGCTCGATGCGATCGTCTTCGAGCCGCCGCGCCAGACCGCGCGAGTGATCATCAATCGGCGAACGCGGGAGATCGTCATCTCGGGCAATGCGACCGTCTCGCCGGCGATTCTGAACGTTTCCGGACTCGGCACGATCACGGTCGGCAAGCCCGCACCGGACGGCACCGACGAGCCCGACCCGTTGACGCGACTCCAGGCGCTCTTCGACGCACTCGGCGCCCTGCAAGCGACAGACGAGCAGAAAATCGCGGCAGTCGAACAACTGATCGCCGTGGAGGCACTACACGCACGGGTGGACTACACGGAATGAACCTGAATCCGACCAACCAGTACCTGCCCCGCGTCGCGCAAGACTTGCCGAGCGCAACCATTGCGCGTTCGGCCACCGCTGCACTTCGCAAACCAAGCGAAACGCCAACGACCGCGTCGTTCGCAGCCATGCTGTCCCGCGGGAAGTCAGCACCTGCCTCGGCCGACCCGCACGAGGTGACGTCGAAAACGTCGTCGGTCGCGACCCACGAACGCGCCGCCAAGCAGTCGACGCTCACTCACCAGCCGACGGAAGCGGAACGAGAGGCGCAGGAAGTGGCATCGAAACTGGCGTCGCAGCTCTTCTACTTCCCGTTGCTGCAACAAATGCGCGAGTTCGAACTCGGACAGCGTTTCGCGAACGGCGGACGCACCGAGGCAATCTTCGGCGAGCGCTTCGACCAACACATTGCCGACCTCGTCGCTGCCAACGATCGCAGCGGCCTGGTCGACGCGCTCGCGCGGCAATTCACGCGCAAGCCCGCGGAGCCGCGCCACAACGCTCGAAACACGTCAGGAGCGACCTCGTGAAACGCGTTCTCGACCTGCCCTCGCAGCCAACCACCACCGTCGTCGGCACGGAAGCAGACCGACTCGACGCGTGTCTGGGACAGCTCCACGGGCACCTGAAGACGTTGCTGGCCTGTGCGGACGAGAAGGTCGGCGCGTTACGTAGTGCCGACAGCGCCGCGCTGCAAAGCATCAGTGAACGGGAGGCCCAGCAATTGCACGCGGTGTTCCATGCGGAGCAGGAACGCAAGGCAATCCTTGCCCGCCTCGCGCAGGCCATGCCGGACGCAGCGCTCGAACAGGCAACGCTGAAGGAATTGATACCGTTGCTTCCCGAACCGACAGCGTCGCGTATCCAGGCTCGTAGCCAGGGTTTACGTGAAATCTCCAAACGCCTGCAGGAAAAAAACGGATTTGTCGCGGACGTGGCACAGCGTCTGCAACAGCACATCCGCGATGTTTTTGCGGACGTCGCAAAAGCGAATCAGGAGTCGATCGTGTACCAGCAAGACGGACGGCACCGAATCGATGAAACACGAAACTGGATTGACGCGGTAGGGTAACTCGTGGCACTTCTTGGCGCAGCATTTCAGGTCGGTCGTAGCGCACTCGCGGCGTATCAGTCCGCGATCGCGGTCACCGGCCAGAACATCGCGAACGTCGGCAACCCGGAGTATGCCCGGCAGACCGGCCGCCTGAGCTCGCTGGTCGGCGGTGCGACGCTTTCCGGATTCGCACCCGGCGGCGGCGTGCGTCTCTCGTCACTCAACCGCCACATCGACGAAGCGCTCGAGAACCGACTGCGCGCATCGCTCGCGACGCGAACCGGTGCCGAGACCATTCACCAGTCGCTGACCCAGACCGAAGCGCTCTATAACGAATTCACCGAGTTCGACCTTTCCACGGGTCTGTCCGACCTGCTCAGTGCTTTCTCGACGCTGCAGACGCAGCCGGAGGATCACTCGAGCCGGCAACTGATCCTCACGCAGGCCGAACACATCGTCAACGAATTCGAACGCCTGCGCGGCGGACTGCTCAACCAGGTCAGTGACCTGAACGAGAGCGTCACCGACGCCGTTCGACGCGCTGACGAAATCACGAGCGAAGTGGCCAAGCTCAACAAGCTGATCGTCATCGAGGAATCGCGCCCGCAAGGCGGGGCGAGCCCGCTCCGCGATCGGCGCGACTCGCTGCTGCGCGAACTCTCGGAATACATGGATGTACACGTTCGCGAGACGAGCAACGGCTCGATCAACGTGTACGTCGGTAGCGACCCGCTGGTCGAGTTCGACCGGTCTCGCGGCCTGAAGGTCGAGATCAACCTGGTCGACGGGCTCGAGGTCATGACGGTCCGCTTCAGTGACGACAACGCTCCCGTGCCGGCGCGCGAGGGCCGAATCGCGGCTGTCCGTGACGCGCGTGACGTGCACGTGCGCGGCCAGCTCGACCGTCTCGACGAACTGGCGCGCGGCCTGATCTATGAAGTCAACCGCGTTCACTCGACCGGCGTCGGGCTCTCGGGTTACGAGTCGATCCTCGGCACCTACGACGTCGTCGACCCCAACGCGCCCCTGAGTACGACCCAGGCGGGACTCCCCTTCCCGGTGCAGAACGGCGTGATGATCGTCCAGGTCCGCGACAAGGCGTCCGGTCAGCAGATCAGCCGTCAGGTTCCGGTCGACCTTGACGGCATCGGTGGAAACGACACCACGCTCACGACGCTCGCCGCCGCGCTCGACGGTGTTCCCGGTCTGAGCGCGAGCGTGACGCCGGACAATCGACTGCAACTCGACGCGGCCGCCGGCTCTGAGGTGTGGTTCTCCGAAGATACCTCCGGGGCGCTGGCTGCCCTGGGCGTCGGAACGTTCTTCGCCGGCATCGACGGCAGCACGATCCAGGTCAACGGCGCCATCCGTCAGAACACCGATCTAATCGCATCGTCCGGCAGCGGCGCGCGGGCGGACGGCTCGAAGGCCGGCGACATCGCGCTGCTCACGCAGACGGCGAGCGATCTGCTCAACAATCGAACGATCCAGGAGTTTCAAAGCGACATGTTCTTCGAGGTCGCGGTGAAGGCCAACAGCGCCTTCGTGACCGCCGAGTCCTCGGATGCGGTGTTTTCCAGCCTGCTGGCGCAACGTGAAGCGATCAGCGGCGTCAGCCTCGATGAAGAGGCGATCAATCTGACCAAGTTCGAACGGGCTTTTCAAGGGGCTTCGCGATTCATCTCGGTGGTCGACCAACTGACCTCCGATCTGATCGCGCTGGCCGGGTAACGGAGCGAAACAGGCATGGCGATCATCCCCGTCAACGTTGCACGCGTGAGCCAGAACCTGCGGGTGTTCAACATCCTGCAGACCTCGCGCAACAACCAGGTCGGGCTGTTCCAGGTGCAGAACCAGCTCGCTACCGGCCTGCGCTTCCTGACCGCCAGCGAGGATCCGGTCGCAGCGACGCGGGTGAACCTGTTCGATCGCAAGCTCGAGCAGATCGCCCAGATCGAGAAGAACCTCGACGCCGCCAATTCGACGTTCACGACCGTCGAGACCACGATGATCGAAGCGATCGACCTGCTGACGGATGCGCACAACATCACGCTCGAAGCCGTCAGCGACACTACGTCTGCCGACGGACGCGCGTCGTTGGCGGGCGCTGTCGAACGGATCATCGACCAGCTCATCAGCGTCGGCAACCGCCAGCACCTCGATGCGTTCCTCTTCGCGGGCCACGACACCCGCCGACCGCCTTTCGAGTTTCGCGGAACCGGAGGCATCGGCTTCTACGGCGACATGAACACGGCCGAGACGATCATCGACTCCAACTTCGCGGTCGACAGCTTCACGGTCTCTGGCATCGACTTCTTCAACGCGGTCTCCGGAGCGGTCAACGGCACTGTCGATCTCGATCCGGTGCTGACCAGTGAGACGCGGGTTGTCGACCTGCGGGGCACGACCGGGACCGGCGTGCAGCTCGGATCGCTGCTCGTCACCGACGGTGCCGGCCAACGGGTGATCGACCTGACCCCGGCGGACACGGTCGGAGACATGGTGGACATCCTCAACGAGAATCTCCCGACCGGCGTATCCGCGGTGCTGGGGCCGGTCGGGCTGCAGATCGTGGGCGTCGGTTCCGGCGGACCGGTCACGGTCACCGAATCGGCCGGCAGCAACACGGCCCGCGACCTCGGACTGCTCACCGGAATGACGGTGGGCACTTCGGTGGCACCGCCCTTCGACCTCGACCCGGTCGTCACGCCGCGGACGGAGATCGCAGACTTGCAAGCCAATGTGCTGGCACGGCTGTCGGACGGACTCACGCTTCGGAGCGGGCTCCAGAACGTGACACTCGACTTCTCGAACGCCGAGACCGTGGAGGACATGCTCAATGTCTTCAACGCTTCGGATCTCGGCGTACTGGCCCAGATCGCGCCGGACGGGCGCTCGATCGAGGTTCGCAGCCGGGTCTCGGGCGTGAATTTCGCGATCGAGGAGGCCGGCGGCACGTTGGCCACGGCACTCGGCGTCCGCTCGATGAACGGCGGCACGACGCTCGCGGACCTCAATGACCGCCGGGGCGTGACGACCGTCCCGGGTGACGACATTCGCATCGTGACGGCCGACGGCACGACGGTGGATATCGACGTCGACGGTGCAGAGACGCTCGCCGACGTGATTGCACGATTCAACGCCGCGGGTAGTGGCGCGATCACTGCCGGTTTCGCGGCGAATGGCAACGGTTTGATGATCACGGACAACACCACCGGCACCGGAACGCTGCTGGCCGAACGGCTGAATGTCTCGCCGGCCCTCGACGGGCTGGGATTGGACGTCACGTCGACGGGTGGCCAACTCGTCGGTCGCGACGTGAATCCGGTGATTGTGGACAGCCCGTTTACCGCTTTGCTGGAACTGCGTGAGGGTCTACGAGGTGACGACACGCAGACGCTGCAGATCGCTGGTGAGCGGATTGAGCGGATGATGACCGAGATGCAAGCGGTGCAGGGCCGAACCGCGGCCCAGGCACGGCAGATGGAGGATCGAGCGATTCGCATGCAGGACGAGGTGCTCTCGACACGGATTCTGTTGAGTGACGTACGGGACGCCGACCTGAGCGAGACGATTCTTCGGTTTCAGCAGATGGAAACGGCATTGCAGGCAAATTATGCGACAGCTTCACGTGTATTGAACCTGTCGCTGATCGACTTCCTGCAGTGATGGTATGCCCGACGGCGTGGCCGTTGGGCGTGACAGATCGGTTTTGGGATTGGAAAGGGCACTGTTTCCGGGCCGTGTGGGCTGGGTCCGGAGCAGCAGACCGACAGGCTCGTTCGGAGACGAGCCGCGTGCGGAGTGCACGGCCGAGCCTCGCGGAACGTTCGTCAGGGCCAGAGTTGGCCGACCGCGAATCGGACTGTCGGACCGGTTTGGGCCCGTAAGGAGCAAGGATATGCTCATCGAAACCAGTCGCTTTGGGACTGTAGAAGTGGACGGAGAGAAGCTGATTACGTTCAGGGACGGGCTGCTCGGCTTTCCGGGAGAACGGCGCTTCGCGCTGATTCAGACGTCACCAGATCCCGTCTTCTTCTGGCTACAGGCGGTCGAGGACCCGCAATTGGCCTTCGTGGTCTGCGATCCGCGGACATTCTTCGAGGACTATCAGGTCCCGGTCCGCAAGGATGACATGGATGCGCTCGGGATGCAGGAACTCGCGGACAATCAGGTCCTGGCGATCGTGAATCGCGCCGGTGACGACCTGACGGCGAACCTGCTCGGTCCGATCGTGATTTGCACGAGCACGCTGCTGGCACGGCAGCTGGTGCTCTCGGACAAGCGCTATACCACCCGGCATCGGATCATGCCGATGCCCTCCGTCGCGCAGGCCGCCGCGGCAAAGTCGGCCTAAATTCGGATAGAAAGGACAGGTAGTCAAGTGGCATACCGTATCGCTATAATGCTCGTGGGCGTATTCAGTGAGCGAGGTTCCAAACGGCTTGCGTTCTCGCAGCGGTCGGAACGGGGCGACGGGTGCTGCCTTGACCCGAAGAAATACCCGTTCGGACGGCTGGTGTCCTCATTAAGAGAACGCGCCGGCAATGTCCAGGAAGGAGCCGCGGATGTTGGTGCTCTCAAGACAGCGCGACGAGTCGATCATCATCGGCGACAACGTCCAGGTGACGATCGTCGATATCCGAGGGGACAAGGTTCGACTCGGAATCATCGCGCCGACCGAAATCTCGGTCCATCGCAAGGAAGTGTACGACGCCATCCAACGCGAGAATCGGAAGGCTTCCGGAGTCTCTCCCGGAGACCTGCCCGACGCTTCGCAAGGTCGCAAGTCCGCCACCGGACGCTGACGACCCCCCGTACGCTTCATCGTCAAGTTGTTATCCCGTTGGATCTCTAACAGCCACGAACCGTTCAGGGAGGATGGCCAATGGCTCGTATTAATTCGAATGTGCCGGCCCTTACGGCCCAGCGTCAGCTCAACAAGAGCTATTCGAGTCTCAACAATACACTGACCAAGCTCAGTACCGGACTGCGGATCAACCGCGGCAAGGACGATCCCGCCGGACTGATTATCTCGGAAGCCTTGCGCTCCGAAATCTCCGCGGTCAACCAGGCCGTGCGAAACACGCAGCGCGCCAGCAACATCATCGCAACCACCGAGGGTGCCCTCGACGAGGTCGCGAACCTGTTGCGCGATGTCCAGGCGCGAATCGTCGAGGCCGCTAACGAAGGCGCGCTCTCGCAGGAAGAAATCGAAGCCAACCAGCTGCAGGTCGACTCGGCGATCGCGAGTATCACGCGAATCTCCAACACGACCACCTTCGGCGGCAAGCAACTGCTCAACGGCTCGCTGGACTACATCACCAGCGGCGTCAGCCAGTCGCAGGTCGCAGCACTGGCGATCAACAGCGTCCAGTTCGGCACGCAGAACTTCATTCCGGTCACCGTCGACGTCACTGTCTCGGCCCAGCCCGGAATCCTGCAGTTCGCCACCAGTTCGGTGACCAGCTCGGTGACCATCGAGATTCAGGGCAACGACGGCGTTACGACGCTTTCGTTCATCTCGGGAACGCCGGCGTCCACGATCGTGACCGCGATCAACTCGGTCGCCGACGCCACCGGCGTCACCGCGACCCTGTCCGGGACGCCGACCGCCGGCTTCACGATGAACAGTACGGAGCTGGGCAGCCGGCAGTACGTGTCCATCAAGACGCTGACCGGAAGCTTCCCGACGCAGGACTCGGGCGGCGTTCCGTCGATCCGCGAAGTCGGCCGCGACGCCCAGGCGACCATCAACGGCGCCCTGACGACCGGTAACGGTAACGCGCTGACCCTCAAGACCTCGACGCTCGACCTCGAGATCGCCCTCGACAATGCATTCGGGCTCGGAAGCACCAACTTTACCATTAATGAAGGTGGTGCGCTCTTCCAGGTCGGTCCGCGGGTCAACACCAACCTGCAGGTCGGAATCGGCGTGCAGTCGGTCGCGGCCTCGCGTCTGGGAACGCCTGCGATCGGCTTCATGTCGCAGGTCGCAACGGGGCAACCCTATTCGCTGGTCAGCGGAAACTTCACCGAATCGCAGAAGATCGTCGCGGAAGCGATCCAGCAGGTCTCGATTCTGCGAGGCCGACTCGGTGCGTTCGAGAAGAACACGCTCGAGACCAACATCAATCAGTTGAACATTACGGCGGAGAACCTCACGGCCTCCGAATCCGTGATCCGCGACGCGGACTTCGCGTTCGAAACGTCGCAGCTCGCCCGGAACCAGGTCCTGGTCAGCGCCGGCACGAACGTGCTGGGAATCGCCAACCAGACCCCGGGCAACATCCTGCAGCTGCTCGGATAGCGACCGCAGCGGCAAGATTTTCCGGGTCGCGCCCGAGCGGGCGCGGCCCATAACAACTCGTCTGCAAGCCCGGCGCCGCCGGCAAACCGCTCCTTTGGCCCTTGACGGTCGGGAACGGTTGCCGGTGCGCGTCGCGTTTATTAAAGCGCACATTTCGGCACGTCGATGCACCCCCTGTTGGCAAGGCAGGCGACGTAGAGTGTCGCGGCCCCGGTCCAACGGAGTGAATTCTCGTAGCAGGCTGCGGGGACGACCGCGCGGAGCGGCGCACGGCCCGGCAAGCCCCTGACGGAGGCCTACTGGTCATGAGTCGTATCAACACCAACATCCCGTCGATGGTCGCCCAGCGCATCTTCACGATGCAGAACGAGGGCCTGAACCGATCACTGGTACGGCTCAGTACCGGTCTCCGAATCAACACCGGCAAGGATGATCCCGCCGGTCTGATCGCCTCGGAGAACCTGCGGGCGGAGCAGGCCGCGCTCGGCGCGAGCCTGACCAACATCAGCCGCGCCAACAACGTCGTGTCCGTCACCGAAGGTGCGCTCGACGAAGTCAACAACCTGCTCACCGAGCTGGAAGACCTCGTCGACCGGAGCGCCAATGAGGCCGCGATCAGCGTCGAAGAGCGAAACGCGAACCAGCTGCAGATCGACTCGATTCTCGACTCGATCAACCGGATCGCGACCTCGACCGAGTTCCAGGGCAAGAAGCTGCTCAACGGCAACTTCGACTACGCCACATCGAGTGTCCCGGCGAGTGCGCTGTCGGATGTCTCGATCCTGGCCGCGAAGGTCGCCAACAACAGCTTCCGGACCGTGGTCGTCGAGGTGACCAACTCCGCCGAACTGGCCAACCTGTCATACGCCACCTCGGCCGTCGGCGCCTCGAACATCACGATCGAAGTCGGCGGCAACCTCGGGAACGATACGTTCTCGTTCGGCGCCAGCACGACGATCAGTAACATCGCTACCGCCGTCAACAACAGCACGTCGCTGACCGGCGTCGTTGCGCGAACGTCCGGCGGTCAGCTCGTCTTCGAGAGCCAGAACTACGGCTCCTCGCAGTTCGTCTCGGTCAACACGATCAGCGGTACGTTCGCCCTCTCAGGCGGCGTCACCCAGGACACCGGCGAAGACGCGGCCGTCCTGATCAACGGAACGGCGGCCATCACCGATGGCCTGAAGGCCAGCGTCCGTACCGCGGCCATCGCCGCCAACGTCGAGTTGACGGTCGACCGCGGGACCAACCTCGGAACGTCGAACTTCGAAGTGCTCCCCGGCGGGGCCGACTTTGCCATCTCTCCGGACCTCTCGCTGGCAGGCCTGGTCAGCATCGGCGTCCCGTCCGTCTCGACCGCCAACCTCGGCACGTCGACGGTCGGCTTCCTCTCGACGCTCGCGACCGGCCAGACCAACGCACTTTCGACACAAAACTACAACGCGGCGCAGGGCATCATCCGATCCTCACAGGACCAGATCAGTGCGCTGCGCGGCCGATTGGGCGCGTTCCAGAAGAACACGCTCGAGACCACGCAGAACGCCCTGACGATCACGCTCGAGAACGTCACCGCCGCGGAAAGCACGATCCGCGATACGGACTTCGCGGCCGAGACGTCGAGTCTGACGCGTTCGCAGATCCTGGTCCAATCGTCGACGAACACGCTACGGCTGGCCAATCAGGCCCCGCAGAACATCCTGGCCCTGCTCGGCTAGACGTTCGTCCGACCCGCCATCTAGAATTCGCTCAAGCGCGCCACGACAATCCGTGGCGCGTTTTTTTTTTTGCGTTCGCCAGCAGGCCCCCCGCGCCGCGCGAAGACGGACGCCACACCGCAATCGACCACGACGGTCCGTCAGCATGCCGAATCCGCTCCGGCGAGATCGGATGTGAGGCGCCCTTGGCAATCCCGGGGTCTGGGACTATGATTTCCAGGATTACCGGTAAGGTGACGGGCCCCCGGTCAGCCCGTGGCGGCTGTGGACTGGTCCGTGGCAGACAGCAACGCGTTCGTGCCGGGGTTGGATCGACCGCCGACGGCGGTCGGCAAACAGCGCAGAACGTCGTGGTGGATTGCAGACGTGGCACTCTTGGAGGACTCGGTTGTGCCGGAAATTGCGGATATCGAATCGAAAGTGAAGAAGATCGTGAGCGAGCAGTTGGCGGTTTCGGAGGAGGAGCTCTCCCGCGATACCACCTTCACCAACGACCTCAACGCGGACTCGCTCGACATCGTCGAGCTCGTCATGGAGTTTGAGGACGAGTTCGACATGAGCATCCCGGACGAAGAGGCTGAGAAGATCCAAACGATCGGCCAGGCGATCGACTACATCAAGGCTCATCTCGATAACAACAAGTAACACATACCGTCCGTTCGCGCCGCGCACGGGTGGACTCGGTCGAGTGCATGACTGACAGACGCATCGTTATCACGGGCATGGGAGCGGTTACGCCTCTGGGCCCCTCCGTTTCGGACTATTGGGACGGGTTGATCTCCTGCCGTTCCGGGATCGCCCCGATCACGCGCTTCGACTCCGAGCCGTTCGACGTCCGCTTCGGCGGCGAATGCACCGGCTTCGATCCCGTCAACTTTTTCGAACAACGCTCGTTGAAACGCATGGATCGGTTCGCGCAGCTCGCGATGGCGGCGGCGCGGATGGCGTTCGACGAGTCCGGGCTCGACGGTAGTTTCGACCCCACGCGTGCCGCGGTCATCGTCGGCACGGGTATCGGCGGAATCAACGAGCTCGAGGAACAGTATCATCGGCTGCTCGAAAAAGGCCCTTCGAAGGTGTCCGCGTTCACGATTCCGAAGCTGATGGCCAATGCAGCGTCCGGTCACATTTCCATCGCGCTGAATTTCCAGGGTGTCAACACTGCGGTCGCGACGGCCTGCGCCTCGGCCGGAAACGCGATGGGTGATGCATTCCTGACGATCAAACGCGACTTGGCCGACGTCGTGATCACCGGCGGATCGGAAGCAGCGCTATCGCCGCTGGGGCTGGCAGCGTTCGCATCGATGAAGGCTCTTAGCACGCGCAACGACGAGCCCGAGCGCGCTTCGCGACCGTTTGACAAGGATCGTGATGGTTTCGTGCTTAGCGAGGGCGCCGGCGTATTGATGTTCGAGGAGTACGAGCACGCCAAACGGCGCAACGCGCCGATCTTCTGCGAGGTCATCGGGGTCGGGGCCACGGGTGATGCCGGCGACATGGTGCAACCCGATCCGGAAGGCCGTGGTGCCGGCCGGGCGATGAAGGCGGCACTCGCGTCGGCGCAGATCAATCCCGAGGACGTGGATTACGTCAACGCGCATGGAACGAGTACCCCCCTGGGTGACGTCGCTGAAACGGTCGCGATCAAGAGCGTTTTTGGGACGCATGCTGAGCGTCTTGCTGTCAGCAGCACCAAGAGTGCGACGGGCCATCTACTCGGTGCCAGTGGTGGAATCGAGACGATCGCGTGTGTGCTCGCGCTGAAGCACAAGACGTTGCCGGCGACGATCAACCTTGAGACCCCGGATCCGGAATGCAATCTGGACTATGTCCCGAACGTGCCGCGTGACGCTAACGTCCGGATCGCGCTGAACAATTCCTTTGGTTTCGGTGGCCACAATTCCTGCATCTTGCTGCGGGCGCTCTAGGGCAACCCATCCGAACGGGCTCGTGTCTCCACGCGGGCCCGAAACGCGAGAAACCCAATCCAACGCAAAGGTGCCCGATCGGGATCGGGGTGCGCACTTTCGCTGAAACGCCCGCCGCTATTCCGAAGACACGACACAATTGGCTCACTCAGGGATTCGATCGCGTGGTGCCGACCGGTCGGCCCTGCGGATCGTAGAGGCTCAGGTCGACGTTCCTGATGGTCTTGGTGATGTGTACGATCTGTCCCGTGTGAAACGAAAAGTGCTCGGCGACGTGAAAAACCGCGTACAAGCCGCTTACTGCGTAGCCCTGGATGTCGAAGTGGTCGCCAAGCTGCGTGGCGTCGAAACGCCGGATCACGTCACAAGCCGTCGCGACCGCCGTCTCGAATGGTGGCATGACCCGTTCAGTCGGCAATGGCGTACGCTGCGCGAACTCCGCGGGCCGATCTCGGCTGATGTCTTGTCGCGCCAAACCACCGATAATCCACTGCCGGACGTTGCCGGTAAGGTGTAGCATCAGGTTCCCGACGCTGTTGCAGTGTTCGTTCGGGCGATACCAGAACTCGTCGTTTGCGAGCAGATTGGTGCACCGTGTAATCTGCGCGCGGTCGCGCTCTACCTTGTCTGCGACCTGCTCCAGAAAGGTGCTTAGCATCGCCTGCGATTCCATTTCGGTCTCCTCGCGCGGTTCTCGATTCCCTTATCGCGCGGCGGGTGCTTAGTCTTTTTTTGGGCCCATCCTCGCTGGTACGTGTGCGACGTTCGGCTGTTACTGGCGATGAGCGGCAAATGCGATGAATGGGCGATACCGGACTCGAACCAGTGACATCTTCCTTGTAAGGGAGATTACGCTTGCGTCGTAAACATTGACAGACTATGGTCTTACGAGTCAAACAGATTACCTAACTGGGTGCACGCAACTCCTTAAAATTCGGCCTGTTTGGCACCCCAAAACGGTAGTCCCTGGACGGACCAAAAGACCACCTGTCGATGGAGCGACGCACCATGAAACTCGCACCTACCACTCTCACACTTCTCGCCATTCTGACCACTCTCGCCGGCTGTGCAACACCCGAGTACTTCCGCCCGAGCTCGCCAAGCTCGATTCCGCTCAAAGTGATTGACCCGAGTCTAAGTGGCACGGCGGTCATTACACCGGACAAGGATTTGAGTGCCGAACGCCGCAAGTGGACGTCCGATGGCATTCTTATCGAAGAGACCAAGATCGACGCCAGCAGGACCCACGTGGTCAATGCAATCACTGGGGGCGTTACGCAGATCGAACGTGGTCGGGCGGATAACTTCAATCTCGTGCTTGCACAGGTCGTGTCGTCGGTCAGTCAACTCGGGAGAGAGCTTGTGACCATCAAAGGACGGCTCGATGAGCTTGCCTTGGCACGGTTGCAGCGAACGAACGAGATCGCGCCGCCTCTCTCCCAACAGGATCGCATCCGCGGCACTGCGGACGCTATCCGCGAACTCAAGGCAGCACTTCAGGAATAACGGCCCCCCAGCCGTTGCGCGGTGGGCTCGGAGCGCTGCATGACTCCCGGTGCCCGAGCCCCGTTTGTTCCACTCTCTTCCTGAAGGCGACTCCCGAATGGCGTGCGGACCCGGTGGCATCTGGGATCGGCTGATACCCGACCGTCTCTTCGGTTGCGACATCTCCGAAGCGTGCTGGCTTCACGACTGGCTCTGGGGTGGACCAGGAGGACGGACGAAGTGGGACTGCGACAACCTGTTCCTGATCGCACTCATCACGATCGTTCAGCGGCACGCCGGCGGACGCCGGTGGCGCTACCTGCTCTGCCACGTCTATTTCTGGGCGGTGTACCTCGGCGGTTGGACGATCTGGTGGGGCGAACGTCGCAAGGAACGCAAGTTTCCCTACCGAGCGTCTCAGATGGCGCTGAATGCTGAACGCCTCATGAGGCGGTTCGGATTGCTGCGCGAGAACGAACCATATGACCAACGCATAGCGGGGTAGAGCAGCGGTCAGCTCGTCGGATTCATGATCCGAAGGACGCGGGTTCGAATCCCGCCCCCGCCATTTTCATTCGAGGGACCGAATGAATCTCCAACTAAACCTCGACACGCTGATTCAACTCGTGACGCTCGGCGCCGGACTCGCTTGGCTGATCTACTCGCAGAAGTCTTCGTTGGCGGCACAGCGCGTCGAGATCGCGAACCTCGGCAACTCGGTGAACAAGCTCACAAGCGCTGTCGAGAAGCTTACTGACCAGAACCGGGACCTTGTCGAACGCGTCGCACGCCTCGAAGGGAGAACACCGTGAAGAATCGATTTGTCCTGACCGCCGCCCTGTGTCTATTCGCAGCGGTATTCGCACAAGCCTCCAATCAGATCATCCGAACAGCCGAAGACCTGCGAAAGGTCGCAGGCGCCGAGGGGCGGTACCTTGTCGCCGCGGGTGTTTATGAGATCGAACCCCCGCTATTTGTGCGGGCTGAACTCATCGGCCTTGGCCGACCGACGATCAAGGCAGCCTCGAGCGGGGAGCTCCCCCCTACCAGCACGTGGTCTGCGCTGGTCCGGATCAAGGGCAAAGGCAGTCTCCGCAACTTCGTCATCGACGCCGACAGCAAGGTCGGTATTGCCCTGTCTGTTGAGGCTGTCTCCTGCAAACTGCACCAATGCACATTCCTCTACTGGCTGAGCAAGGGCGTGCGTGTTGTCCACGGAGGCGCACCGGTCGAATCGTTGGACTTCCGCGATCTCGACTTCCGGAGTGACCGCGGGGATCACGTGCACCTGCCGATTGCCCTGCAGATCGATCCACGCAGCAAGCCCATTGAATCGCTCGTCATCGATGGCGTGACGATCCCGAATGGGAGCATGTCTCGCTACAAGGGCAAGGTCGGCGTCGGCGTCAAATTCGCCACGGTGATCACAGGAACGATCCGCAATCTGGAATGCCCGTACCGGGCTGTCATCGCCGAGAACAACGGACTCCTGAGATTCGAACGATGCGGTTTCGGCTACTCGCCACCGTTCGAGTGGTATCCGGACACTGGAGCCATCCCGGGGGCACAGAACGACCCTCCGCTCACCGGTGAGTCGCCACCCCCGCCAACGGGAGACCGTCGAACGCTGGGGCTTGCGTTCTCGCGGCTCGAGTTCGTCGAGATCTACCGTCTGAGTCGGTTCCGTGACAACCGCTATCTACCGCTGTCGATGGTCGCTCCCCGGTCTGACGACGGGCCGCTACTGATCAACAGCCAGGAATGAGACGCGATGCCGTCCTACGCCTGCCGACACAAGGGGTGCCGTGCCCTACTCAATGAGTCGGGCTACTGCCGCAAGCACGCTCGAGAGCGCTGCATCCATCACGACGCACGGCGTGGCTCGTCATGCAAGCGTGGATATGGGCGGACGTGGGAGCGAGTGCGGCGGATGTTCATACGACGCAACCCTCTGTGCGTGGACTGCGATCAACTGGCTACTGAGGTCCACCACATCGTCAAGGTACGAGACGGCGGGACCAACGAGGACTCGAACCTCATGGCGCTGTGCAAGGCCTGCCACAGCACGAGAACAGCAAGGGGTGAATGATGGCTGTCCCCGCGAACGCACCGATTCCTCAAGTTCGAATCATCCAGTGCGACGAATGCGGACGCCGGTTCCGTGGTTACCGCGAGGTGCTCTGCAGTCCGTGCAAAGAGGAAGAGGATCGATACCGGTATGACGACTCCTGCATCACGGGCGTAGCCCCGAGCAAAGAAGACGACATCCCGGAGTTCTTCGACTAACGGGCACCCCATGCAGAGAGGGAGGGGGGTGGTTTTTTACGGGTGCTTATCGACGCGGACCGCCCGTGCAGCGTGAAAGGTTTTCCCGCGAAATTGGACTCCTAATCACTTGGGGACAAACGAGTTATGGCACGCGGCCGAAAGCCCAAGCCCGTCGCACTCAAGATCCACGAAGGCAACCGTGGCAAGCGACGGATCCCGAAGGAGCCGAACGTTCCGAAGTTGTCGTCCGCACCGCCCAAGCGATTGGGCAAGTACGGCAAGGAACTGTGGCGCGAACTGCACGGGTTGTTCGCTGGCGTCGGCGTGCTGCGCGCGACGGACGCGGCGGCGTTGGAGTTGTGCTGCGACTCTTACGACGAGTGGTGCGTCTGCATGGCCGAACAGTCGGAGCGCGACTTCGAACCGTACACATGCTCGAAGTACGGAGCGTGGTCAGAACATCCATCGATCGGCCGACGCCGGAAGGCGAAGCAGTTGTTCCTTCGGTACGCAGCTGAACTCGGGATAACCCCGGTCGCGCGAGCGCGTGTCTCGCCGGGTGACGGCGGTGGGACCGGCGACGAACTGGACGACTTCCTGAGTAAGAAGAATGGGGCGTGACTACGTGGCCGAGTTCGTCGACATGACCACGGCTTCCGGCGAGCGATACCTGATCGATGGTGCGCTGACACGTGACCAGCGCGAAGCCATCAGGACGATCGTGTACAGCAACCCCGGGGAACAGGTGGTCTACACCAACAGCGACGGCGCACCCGCGGAAGCCGAACCAGACGAAGACGGAATGATCCTGCCGACGGAGGATGACGACTGACCATCCGGGTTGACCGAGCCACGAAGCGCATGATCCGCACTCCGAGCGACGAAGAGGCGGTCAGGCTCGGTGCGCGCTACGACCAGGAGCGGGCCGATCGGGTGATCGAGTTCTTCGCCCGATTCTTGCGTCACTATCAAGGCGAGTGGGCGGGCAAGCCGTTTGAGCTCTTGGACTGGCAGGTCCAGCGGATCATCAATCCCCTGTACGGATGGTATTGGGCGGACCACAAGACCGAGCCACGACTGATCGGCGCGCGGCGGTTCCGCAAGGCTTCGATCTGGATTCCTAAGAAGAACGGGAAGACCACGATTGCGGCCGGTCTGACGCTGTACCACCTGATCGCAGACGGCGAGCCGGCAGCGCAGTGCTACGGCTTCGCGAACGATCGAAAGCAGGCGGCGCTCGTCTACCAAGCCGCGCGTGAGATGGTCCGCAAGTCGCCCGCGCTGGCGAACCGACTGGCGATGAACGAGACGCAGAAGCGGATCTTCCGGACCGACGGGGACCCGAGCTTCTACGAGGCCTCATCGGCGGAAGCGGACACCAAGGAAGGTATCAACCCGTCGTTGGTGGTGCAGGACGAACTACACGCCGCACCAAATCGGAGGCTCACCGACGCGCTGCGGTACGCCACGATCTCGCGCCGGCAGCCATTGCACTTGGTCATTTCCACGGCCGGCGAGTGGGGTCCGGAGTCGGTCGGGTATGAAGAGTACTCGCACGCGAAGAAGGTCCAGAACGGCGACGTCGTCGATCCGGTCACGCTTGGCGTCGTGTACGAAGTTCCGGACGGAGCGGACTGGCGGCTCGAAGAAAACTGGCGCAAGGCGAACCCGTCGATAGACGTCACGATCACGATCGAGGTCCTTCGACAGGAGTTCAAGAAGGCCCAGGACAACCCGCGGCAACTGCTGGCATTCCGCCGCTACATCCTGAATCAGTGGGTCTCGCTCGAAGCGGCGTGGCTGCAAATGGACTGCTGGGACCAGCCGGGCGGACCGTACGAGGTGGAATTCCCAGAGGGTGCCGTCTGCTACGGAGGGTTGGACCTCTCGAGCACGACCGACCTCACAGCGTACGTGCTGGTTTGCCCGGTGGAAGACCGCTACCTCGTGAAGTGCTGGGTGTGGTGTCCCGGTGACGACCTCGGGCTGCGCGCCCGATCCGAAGACGCGAGCTACTTGCAGTGGGCCGAGGACGGGCACATCGAGCGAACGCCCGGGCGACGGATCGACTACGTACGCATCATCGAGGTCGTAGAAGAGTCGCTGGAGACGCACAACGTAGCTTCGTGCACTTACGACCCGCAGTATGCGGCGACGGTCGCTGCCAAGCTCGAGCAGAAGGTCCCCATGATCCCAATGCCCAACACGGCACGGAATCTGACGGAGCCGGCAAAGCGCGTCGAGAAGGCAGTCGTCGAGCAATGCGTCGACCACGGGAACAACCCGGTGTTGCGTTGGGCGGCGGGCAACGTGCGCGCCGGATCCGCCGGCGGTGAATTGCTGAGGCTGCACAAGGCGACGCAGACGGCCCGAATCGACCCTGCGATCGCGCTCATCATGGCATTCTCGCGCGCGATCCTCGGCGGCGGTGAGACTGGATCCATCTATGACGACGACGAGAAGCGGCCCGACGGGGTAATCGTGATTGAGTTCGACGACGACGACTATTGAAGGAGCGACACGTGTCCAAGATCGGGAAGATCACCGTTGCATCGATGACCATGACCTACCACGTGGAAACGAGCGATCCGCTCAACATCCGGGACGAACGGCCACCGGTATGCACGCCCAAGAGGGGCGACGATTGCCCGTTCGATCCGTCGCTGATGGTCGACTGCATCACGGTCAACAAACCGACGCGCGGCGTATCGGCGGTCAAGGTCGAATACGTCCCGAGGGTCGATCCGCGCGAGGTACAGGCGAACGATCCGCACGGAAAGGTCCCGGTCACGGATGGCCAGGCCAAACCGAAGGGAAGGAGACGCAAGTGAGCGATCAAGAGGTACGCGTTCTGCAACACCCCGTCGAGTTCCGCGAAGACCCACCGGATAAGGAGGGCGGCGAATCACGTGGCGTGATCAGCGGATACGCCGCTGTTTTCTACGACGGCAGCCCGGGAACTGAGTTTCAGATCGACGAAGACCTGGCTGAACGGATCATGCCAGGCGCGTTCGACGAACTGCTCGCATCGGACACGGACGTTGTGGCGCTCGTAAGCCACAACCCACAGAAGCCGCTCGGCCGACGGTCCGCGGGCACGCTACGGCTGAGCGTCGACAAGCGGGGCCTGCTGTACGAGGTCGATCTCGGCGCATCGTCGGTCGCCCAGGACGCGCGCGACATGGTTCGGCGGAAAGACTTCAAGGGGTCCTCCTTCACCTTCGGTCGTCCGCCGGGAGAACGATTCATTCGTGAAGACGGTCGTGATGTTCGCATCATCGACAACTTCGGAACAAACGTCGGAGACGTGGGCCCCGGGACCTTCCCGGCCTACGAAGAGACGACGGCCGAGGCCCGGACAGTGCTCCGGTCGCGTCTCGACGAGCAGCAACGAGAGCAAGCGGCCGATCGCTCGAAACGGATCCGTGAGATGGACCAGCGGATCAAGGATTGCCGCGTCGAGATCGCGCAGTCCGAGAGCAAGTAGCCCCTTGCCCTGATGGAGGCGGACGGATGAACTGGATCCAGCGCACCCGACAACGTATCGCACGGTGGTTCGGCAGCGTCGAGCAGCGCGCGGATCCCGATCCGTTCTCGCTCCAAGACGTCGATCGCATCAACGATGTCTTCGGGACTGGCCGCTCGACGTCCGGGGTGATCGTCACAGACGCGAAGGCGCTGAAGCTCATGGCGTTCTGGCGTGGCGTGAATCTGCTATCGGCCACAGTTGCCAAGCTGCCGTGCCACGTGCGCCGTAAGCTCAAAGAGGGTGGCTGGGAGCGTCGCAACGACCATCCCGCGTACGTCCTGCTCAACCGTCGCGCGAACCCCCGGACGAATTCGGACGTCTTCCGACGATCAATCATGGGCCACGTGCTCATGCGAGGGAACGGGTACGCACTGATTGACCGGTCCGGTGACGGTCGCCCGCGCGCGCTCTGGCTGCTGGATCCGGCCAAGGTCACGCCAATTGTCGCGAACGGCAAGCTCCAATACGTCGTCCGTCACGGGGCGCCCGCGATCACCAACCAGAACGCGTCAAAGGCGAAGATCACGCCGAACGATACGTCGATCCTGGATGGATCGTCCGTCCTGCACATCCGCGGGCTGAGCTACGACGGCGTCGTCGGTTACGACGTGGTCCGCGTCGCAGCCGACGCGATTGGCCAGGGCCTCGCGGTCCGGGAGTACGCATCGCGGTTCTTCTCGAACGGTGCGGTCCCAGCCTACTTCCTCGAGCATCCAGGGAAACTCGCTGACGACACCCACAAGAAGATCGTCAACAGCCTCGAGCGAATGCACCGCGGGTTGAAGCGTGCCCATCGCTTCGCGCTGCTCGAAGAAGGTATGAAGGCCAACGCGCTGACGTTCACCCCCGAACAAAGCCAGCTGATTGAGTCCGGCAAGTTCTCGATCATCGATATCGCGCTCGCGCTTGGTGTTCCGCCCCACAAGATCGGTGACACAAGTCGCCAAGGGTTCGCGTCGCTCGAGCAGGAGACTCGTGCGTTCCTGGACGACTCGGTCGACCCGTGGCTCTGCGCGTTCGAGGCCGAATCACGGGACAAGCTGTTGACCGAAGACGAGCAGAACACCGCGCGCACCGGCTATTACACGATCGAGCACGAGCGCAACGCGCTCGTCCGGGCGGACCTGGCAGCACGGAGCGAGGCACTGAACAAGTACGTCTCGGGCGGGATCATGACCGTCAACGAGGCGCGTGCGCGCGAAGGTCTGCCCCCGATCGATGGCGGCGACCAACTCTTCAGACCGTTGAACATGGCCGTCGGAAACGACAACGGTGACCTGGAGTTCAAGCGGGAGATCGTTCGGGCACTGGCCGCGGACGCGACGATCGGGTCCATCCTCTTCGACCTGTTGCAGATTCCGGAACTGCTGGCTGACGTTGGCCTCGAGGCCGAGGGCGATCCGCCGGAACTCGGCGCTCCGACCGACGAGCGTGCAATTCGCGTCGCCCGTGGCATGTCGGACGCGTTCCGCCGGCTCGGGAAGCGGATCTCGACGAAGGCCCAGCGCGCCGCGCACAAGCCGGACGAGTTCATGGCGTTTGTCGAAGGCTTCACCGACGACAACCGGACACTGGCCGCGGACATCCTGGATCCGGCGTTCGCCCTGGCTGACCTTTCGAGCGAGGTCCAGCAACGCCTTGAGCGTGGCTACCTGACGGCGTGGCGCACCCGCCTGTTGAGTGCATCCGCGGTCAAGGCGACGGAGTTGGAGCAGCGCATCAAGGACGTCGCATCGGAGGCGGTGGAGGGCAAAGGTCCTTAGGCGATTGCCAGTGATCTGGCATGCCTCAGAAAAAAATATGCACAATACTATTGTGTCTTAGAAGCAAATGACCCAGAATTAAATGCATGCAAGGCTCCGCACCTCCGCCAGAACACGACCCTCAAATCGTAAGCCACATAGAGAACATGACGATCGAAGGCGACATAGTCCTCCCGCCTGGTTCGGTGCGCGATATCGAACTTGAGAACACCATATCTCAAAAGTATAAATCCGCTCTCCTTGACGAAAGAGGCGCACTAGCAACTGAGTACCGAGGTGTTTTTTCACGTAGATCGCGACAGTTCGGGAAGTGGCTCGCAGCCCCCTTTTCCATATACGTGCCACGGCTAGACGACGAAGACGTCTTCCATACCGATGCGGCCGCACTTTCGTTTGATCTGCGGTCAATTGCTGGTGACCTTGCATCAGCAAAGCCCCGCCAGATAACTCAGCAAGGAGAGGCTGCTATTCGGCCGACCGTGGACAGCTTGTCGTGGATAGCTACGTACATCACGTTCATGCTGGTAGGCACTGGTCTCGCATCCATCGCGTTGCTCATCAGCCTTAGAGGATCGGCCCTATATGATCCAATCATGTACTTGGCAGTTGTGCCGGCACTCCTGTCCGCCCACCTTGCATACCAGTGGTATAGAGCCCGTTTCGAGCGAATGCGTTCAGAAAACGCACGTTTCGAACACGACATCTGGCTCCGCGAATTGAGAGCCATCGAACACTCCGTAATCCGTAGAGACGTCGCAAGTGACGAGCTGATCGCTGAATTGCTAGCACAACTCAAGAGGCTGCAAAAAAAAGAAACCGAACTGATCAGCAACGAAGAGCAGATCGCCTTATTGCGTAAAGTTCTCATCAAACTACAAGCAAGACAAACCAACGAGGAGTTCGCAGCGAACGAGGCGGAACGCAGAGATTAGCACCTAGGTATTTGTCAGGGGACCAAATCCGGGGCACGTTTAGGTGGAGAGGCTCTTGAATCCAGCAGAATTGGTTCAGCAGTTCCAGAACATCGACAAGCGGTACGGCGAGCAGGCGATGACAGCGTTTGAGTCCGAGTACGCGCATCGCCATCGCATGGAGTCCCGCGGTATGGTCTTCGGCTTCATAATCGGAATCTTCGCGCTTACGTGCGGAGCGGTGCTTGTCTATCTGGGACAGCCCTGGGGCGCCGCGTTTAATCTTACGTCGGTAACAGCCCTCGCATCGGCTTTCGTAAAACGCCCTCGCACGCCGGAATTCGTCCCTTTGGTGCAAACCAGCGGCAAACCACCCGCGTCAACTGGAACGAACAACCAACCCGAGAGCCCGCCGCGACATGTAACCATGGCGCCCCGGGCCGCAATAGTAGACGAGGCGGAACCGAACCACGCCGCAGCTTCCACGCCGGGCGGCGGAAAGAATGAGGCATAGCCACGACCTTGGGCCCACGTGGCCCCAAGGTGGCTAATCGGACCGCTTCCACGCCTCATACGCTTTGAACAAGACCGAGACATCGAGGCCAAGCGCATCCGTCACCTTGAGCAGCGTGACGACGGTGGTAACGCCGACGTTGGCCTCGATCCGATGGATGTGGGGCTGGCTCAGACCAGTCATCTCGGCAAGCGCTCGCTGAGAGATGCCCCGGCGCTGACGCTCGATCGCGATCGCTTCGCCGATCATTTCCAGCGCGTACTGTGCCCCGTCCTTGTACTCGCCACGGGGCGTCTCTACGGCTTCTCCTGGCACGATATCACCGTAACAACGTAGTCGTTGTCGTTGCTCCAGACCTCAACATCAGCGACATGCTGAGGCGGATTACTGCCAAACTCAATCAACTCCGACCGAGCCGGTGGTCGTTCCGCCAGCGGCGGGATGTGCCCGCGTACGATCCCTTCGTGTTGCATCATTGCCAGGATCTTCCCAATCAAGTTGATCCTGTCCGCGAGTGGACACCCATCCAAATACATCGTTGCCTGATTCTTGAAGCGCACCATGCCTGCTCTCTCCCTTCGGGGGATGCAAGCGATGGCGGCTCATCGGACGGCCCTTTCACCACGAATCGCATCTCTCTACGATGTAACAGCCGTCCGACCTGCGAACCCGGCCCGGTTCACAGGCGTGACTTCAGACCTCAGATGGACTATACATCATAAGTATCAAGTGTCAATACGTAATGGACCTTGGGATTCTCTAAATGCAAAAGAAACAAGCCCACCAATCCCAGGTTCGCCCCCGGAGCAGATCCGATCAAAAACCGAATGATTTCCGGTTGACAGATCCGGATGGATCTGCCTAGGATACACGAGATCGCTGGATTTCCTGGCGGCGACGCCTGCCGTTGTCTTCACGACGGCGCGAACCGTTGGAGAGCGATCGACAACTGAGGTCCGGCCGACCGCTGGATCGCAACCCCTGCCATGGTCTTCACCGAGTGCAGGTTTCGTCAGACGCTTTTCGCGTCGGCGTGACCGCTTGGGTGGAGACCGTTTTCATTCCCGAGCCAATCACCTGAGACAACCCCGAGAGCGTCTGTAACCACCCGTTACCTCCGAATCATGGATGATCGGAAATGACGCTCACAGAACGCTACGAAGCACGAAAAACAGCGCTCGCCACGATGATCAAGAAGCAGGACGACCTCAAGGACGAGAAGCGCACGTGGACCGCTGACGACGAATCCGAGTGGGAACAGGCGAGTACAGACTACGACCGCCACGGCCGCGCGATCGAGATCGAGGAGCGCACGCAAGCCGCAGTGAAGGCAGCGAACGGCGGTTTCGACCAGCCGGACGAGCCGCGAGGCGGCGGTGACGACGACAACCAAGTCGAGCAGCGTGCGCTTGCGTTCGGTGCGTGGTTCACGGTCAACGCCGGCGGCGACATGTCCGTAGAGCAGCGCACCGCGTGCGACGCGCTGAGCTTCAACCCGGGCCGCAATCGTCTCGAGTTCGCCATCAGCCCGGCGACGGTTTACGAAGAGGTCGCGATGCGGATGCGCTCGCGCCACCCCGACAGCGCGACCATGATCGCACGCGAGTACTTCGAGAAGCGTGCGATGTCGTCGCAGATCGGTGCGAGCGGCGGGTTCCTGGTTCCGGACTCGTTCATCAACCGCGTCGAGGCGGCGATGCTGGCGTTCGGCGGGATCTTGCAGGTCGCCACGATCTTCAACACGAACTCCGGGTCCCCCCTGCCGCTCCCGACGATCAACGACACCGGCAACACCGGCGAGATGATCGGCGAATCCGGATCGGTCGGGACGACGTCGACCGACCCGAGTATCGGCCAGATCACGCTGAACGCGTGGAAGTTCTCGAGTAAGCCGGTTCACATCCCGACCGAGCTCATCGAGGACAGCCCGTTCGATATCGCGGCGCGCGTCGGCGACTGGCTCGGCGAACGCATCGGCCGAATCATCAACACGAAGATGACGGTCGGCACCGGCGGCGCGGAACCCGAGGGCATCGTCAACGGTGCAACGCTCGGTAAGACGGCTGCTGCGGCGGCGGCGATCGATCCCAAGGAGATCATCGACCTTGCGCACTCCGTGGACCCGTCGTACCGCGGCAACGCCCGGTTCATGCTGCACGACTCAGTCCTGTCGGCTGTGCGAAAGCTGCAAACCACCGACGGGCAGTTCCTTTGGATGCCGGGTTTGCAGGCCGGTGTGCCTGACACGCTGTACGGCAAGCCGATCACCATCAATCAGGACATGGAAAGCACGCTCGCGACCGGCAACAAGGTCATCCTCTTCGGCGACCTGTCGAAGTACAACGTCCGCCAGGTCCGAGGGATCCGCGTGCATCGGTGGACCCGTGACGAGAACGACCAGGAAGCGTTCGTCGCCTACGTGCGTGCCGACGGCGCGGTGATCGACGCGGGCACCAACCCGATCAAGTACCTCCAGATGGCGTAATCGAACCAATCCCCCGGGGCGCGGCGTAATGCCGCGTTCCCGTCCTCAAAGGATCGAGCGATGGCAAAGGAAAAGACACGGCGCATCAGGCTGACCCACAACTGCGGCATTCCCGAAGCAGAGGGTATGCCCGGCACGATCGTCGAGTGCGACGAAGAACTCGCCCACAAGCTCGTCAAAGAGCGCAAGGGCGCGGTCTACGTCGACGATGACCCCAAACCCGATGCGGCCGAACGCAAGAAGGAAGACCCGGTCGAATCGACCGCAGCCGACAAACGTGGGAAGGCTGCGAAGCGTGAGACCACGGCTCGAAGGAGCAAGTAACCATGCGTGGTGTTCTCCCTGAAAACATGAAGATCATCGGTGCTGCCGCTGCGGCTGCGGCGGGGACCAGCGCCGTCACCGGATCCGGAATCGACCTTTCACAGAACGGTGGCTGGGAGGGTGTCCTGTTCGTCACCCGATTCGGAACGCCGGCGGCGAACAATGTCCTGCACGTTGAGCAGTCGGACGACAACGGGTCGAGCGATGCGTACGACGATCTGGAGGGATCGGAAGTCAACGCTGGAGCGTCGGACGACATCCAGTGGGTCTACGTCCATCGGCCGGCCAAAGACTGGCTGCGCGCGGTCGTCCTGCGTGGCACAAGTTCGACGTGCGACGGGATCTTCGCGTACCTCGTCGGAAACCGAGACGCGCCGTACGACAACAACGAAGCCGGTGTGATCGCGGGCCACATCCTCCACACGCCTCCGGAAGGCAGCAAGTAGGTAGACGCACGTGCATGAGCCGCGGTTTCCAGTTGCAAGCCTTGAGGTCGTCTCGGGACCGGCTGAAGAGCCGGTCTCCGCGGCGATCGCGAAGGAGTACGCCAAGATCGAGCACACCGCGGACGACACGTTGCTGACGGATAGGCTGATCCCGACCGCGCGGCGGATGATCGAGCGGCAATACAACCGCACGTTCGTCACGACCACGTATCGGCTCTGGCTGGACAGGTTCCCGGAAGGCGAGATCCGCCTTCCGCGGCCCCCGGCCCAGTCGGTCACGAGCGTCGAGTACTTGGTGAACGGCGCGTTCGTGACGATGCCGTCCACCGACTACTACACCGACACTGTAGGCGAGCCAGGTCGGATCGTTAGCAAGACCGGATGGCCCGGGGCGGACACGGCACCAAATGCGATCAAGGTCACGTACGTCGCTGGCTACGGCGATCACGCCGCGCAGCCGAAGGACGTCGTCGTCGCGTTCGCTCAGTACGTGCTCCACCTACACAACCACCGTGACGCGGTCGCCCAGGGTGTATTCGTTCCGGTCCCGATGACGCTGCAGTACCTGCTCGATGCGATCTCGGGCCGCGAATACGTGGCTGCGTAAGGAGGTCCGTTGTGCCAGGTCTCGTAAGACGCGGTATTGGCCGACTGAATCGCCGGGTGTTGATCCAGACACCGGGCCACAGTCGCGACGACGTCGGCGAAGAGATCAAGACATGGAACGACGGCGACACCGTTTGGGCAAGTATCCGCCCGCTCAGCGGTGCCGAACGCGTCCGAGCCGAGCAGGTCGAAGCAACGGTGACCCACGAGATCGTCATGCGTTACCGCGACCTCGATTCGACGGCTCGTTTGCAGTGGACGGACCACGAGGGCGGAACCAGGACGTACGACATCGTCTCGATAATCGACGAGGACACGGTCGGCGGACAGCTGACGATCATGGCAAAGGAATCGACGTGAGCAGCGTTCGACTCGATGGCGGTAAGCGGCTCGAGCGGCGGATGAAGAAGCTGAAGAACTCCGTCCGCAAGACGATCGTGCGCGCCGGCGTCCGGGCTGGGACCGCTCCGGTCGCGAAGACGATGAAGGCGCGGGCTCCCAAGAAGTCGAAGCTGCTCAGCAGATCGATCGGCCGGCGTCACAAGACCACCAAGGGCGGTACGGCGATCGGCATCGTCGGTCCCCGCCGTGGGTTCAAGAAGACCGTCGTACGCGACGGCCGGACTGTCGTGGCCAACCCGACGCAGTACGCGCACCTCGTTGAGTTCGGGACGGTGCGATCAGCACCGCAGCCGTTCATGCGTCAGGCGTGGCGTAGCTCGCAGCTGGCCGCACTCAATGCCATGCGAGACAAGATGGCCGAGCAGATTCGAAAGAAGGCGTAACCGATGGCAGCGGCGCCCGAGGCATCCCTGGTCAAGGTCCTGAAAGACGACGCGACGATCGCGGCGTTGGTCAGTGACCGCATCGGACCGAGGCGGGTCCAGGGCGAGCCGTTGCCATCGATCAGATACACGCGGGTCGACTCCGAACACGGGCATGCGAACGACGGTGCGCTGAATCAAGCGCGTCTGACGTTCCAACTCGACTGTTTCGGAACGACCCACAAACAGACGTTGGACGTTGCCCGGGCCGTTCGGCAAGCGCTGGACAACAAGGCGTTCGCGCCGGTCCCTGACCCGCCAGCGCAAGACAGCCTGCCGCCGATCCAGGGCGCGTTCCTTCAGAGCGAACAGGACCAGCCCGTAGAGCAGGAAGAGGGTCGAGACACGGCGATCTTCCGGCGTTCCCAAGACTGGGACATCTGGATTGTCGAGGACACAGCCGACTAACGCGGTGCACGGACGCGCCGCCCAAAGGTCACGGAGGACCTTCATATGTCGAGTGCCATTGGACTTCGGACCGAGTTTTACCACAGCGACGACGGGATCACGTACACGGCGCTCGCCCAAGTATTAAGCGTCAACGGTCCGAACCTGTCGGCCGACACGGTAGACGTCACCAACAACGACAGTCCCAACGGCTGGCGCGAGTTCATCCCTGGCCTGAAGGACGGCGGCGAGATCGAGGTCGTACTGGTGTTCGACCCGAACGACGCGACGTTCGTGACACTGCGGGATTACCTGGGGACCAGCGAGTTCTACCGGGTCGAGTGGCCCCAGTTCACGAGCACGTCCAGCGGCGATCGCGTCTCGGTCGGCGGGATTGTCACTGGAGTCGAGATCGAAAGCGAAACCGAGGATCGGCTCGAGGCAACCGTGACCGTGAAGGTCAGCGGTGCGCCCACGTGGGCCGCGATCCCGTAGGAGCACCAAATGTCCGAGTTGATGAATCTCGAAGAGATTAAGAAGTTGCGGCGCATCGAGCGCGTGCCGGTCCCAGGCCAGGACGGAAAGTTCGTCTGCGTACGAGCGCTGACCGTGAAGAAGATGGTCGAGTTCGGCGTACTCAACGGGGAAACGCTCTCCAATGCCTCCGATATGACGTTCGCTTTCGTGCGTGAAGCCCTGTGTGACGAGAACGGAAAGCGGATGCTGCCTGATGACCACCCGCTCGAGCAGCTGGAGGAATGGGATCCGAAGCTCGTCATCGCGATCGCGGAGAAGGCTCTTGAACTGTCGATGCCGGACGCACCGTTCGAGGACGTCTCAAAAAACTGATGCAGCCCGGCGCATTGCGCACCACCTTTCGGCTGGCGCTGGCGCTCGGGCGCACCGTTGATGAGCTGCTCGGGTCGATAACCGAACGAGAGTACCAAATGTGGCTGGCGTTCTACGGGGTCGAGCCGTTCGGGGACGAGGCGGAAGACGTCCGCTGGTCGTCATTCATGGCGATGTTTGCGAACGCCAACCGTGGTAAGAACTCGCCGGCAGAACGGCCTCGGAAGTACTCGTTGATCAAGCTCCGTCCGGCACCGCAGACGCCGGAGCAACAGAAGGCCGCATTCAAGGCGTTACGAGGTGGCTGAAAAGAGTATCGGCAGTCTGGGCGTCATCATCTCGGCGAACGCGAGGAAGTTCGTCGCCGGGATCACTGCAGCTGCAAAGCGGATCGGGTCGTTCGGCAACAAGGTGGCCGCGATCGGCGCGAAGATCACCGTCCTCGGCTCGGCCTTCGGAGCACTCGTCGCCGGCGGCGGACTTGCCGCGCTCGTTAAGAGTTCGTTCGACAGCATCGACGCGCTTGCCAAGACCGCCGACAAGCTGGGTGTAACAACGGAAGCGCTTCGAGGCCTGCAAATCGCTGCCGGACTCACGGGCAACAAGCAGAAGGCGCTAAACCTCGGCCTCCAGCGTATGACGCGCCGAATCTCCGAGGCGGCACAGGGGTCCGGAGTAGCGAAGAAGGCACTCGAAGAACTCGGGCTAAGCGCCGCGACGCTCACAACGAAGAGCCCTGATCAGCAGTTCCTTGCGATCGCTGATGCCATGGGGAAAGTAGGATCACAGACCGACCGTGTTCGGCTCGGATTCAAGCTGTTCGACAGTGAAGGCGTCGGCCTGATCAACACACTGGCGCTCGGCCGGAAGGGCCTGGAAGAGGTCACACAAGAAGCCGAAGCACTTGGGATCACTCTCAACCGCGTTGACGCGGCCAAGATCGAAGCATCGAACGACGCTGTAGCGCTGTTGCGCGATGCGATCGGGGGAGTGGCCAACCGAATCGCGGTTGAGCTCGCACCGTTCATCGAGTTCGCGGCGAAAAGGCTGACCGAGTGGGTGAAGATCGGTGTCGTGCAGAACGGATTCGTAGCCAAGGCGTTCGATCGCATCAAGCGGTCGGTCGGGTTCGTCGCGGACGCCATCCAATCGCTCAAACTCGGATGGCTGCTCTTCCGACGGTTCGTCTCGCAGGGCGCAGTTGCGATCATCGGCTTCATGCAGGACCTACAGGGCGCGTTCGTGGACGTCGCCAATGTTGTCAACAAGGTCACCGGAGGGATCTTTCAAGAACAGCTGGACTTCGCCGTTGCGTACCGCAAAGCGTTGCTCGACACGGCGAAGGAGATCTATACCGACGACGTCGCCGCGCTCAATGCGGAGATCGACCGACTGGCGCAGTCGCAGATGGCGTCAAAGGGTGTCGCTGATGGGTTCCGGGACATCGAGAACGCCGCGGAAGAGGCTGCCAAGCAGGTTGCAGCCAACCGCGCCGAGATCAGCCGGCTGACCGCAACAAACGTCGCGGCGGGGAAGAAGGAAGATAAGAAGAAACCGAAGCGCGAACGTATCCGCGACGCTGTTCAGAACGTCGTTGGTTCGGGACTGTCCAGCGCGATCGCTAGCGCTGGCGCCGCACTGCGATTCGGCGGCTTCCTTGGCTCGACAGACGTGCAGGACCGAATGCTCGCCGAGCAGAAGAAGACCAACGAGCACTTGAGCGAGATCCGGCAAGGCCAGCTAGCCGTAGGGGTGGTGATCACGTGACGGTTGACCTATCGACTGCACGGATCTTGATCGGCTCGGAGCAGTACGTCGCGTACCCTGCTGACCAGCGGAGCTACCGCGTCAGATTTGCCACTAACGCGACCAACATCGCCGCGGCCGTCAACGCTCAGGGTCTGCCCGAGTATGCGGACCCGTGGGAGCACGACAATGCCCTACTGGCGCTGGACTTCACGCCGATTCGTATTGAAGCAAGCGCAGACCAAGACACGAACGATGACCGCTTCTACGTAGATGTAACCTGGCGACTTCCTCGGGTGTCTGGATTCCGCGAGCCTGAGAGGCTACGACCTGGTGACCCACCGCTCGTCACCGAATCAACTCGGCTGATCAGCCAGCACGTACAAACGGACGTAGAAGCCCCGCAACGACAGATCGGCAGCACGCGATACACGAAGCCCGATCCTGCCGGCGGCGCGCCAGAGTTCCTTGTGGGTCCCGACGGCGTTAACCCAGATGCGCGGACCGGAACCGAAGTCATGGTTCCTGCCCACGAGATCACCGTCAGCATGCCCCCGACCACAAACATCCCCAATACGTTTGCGATGCGCAAACTAGCTGGAATGGTCAACTCAACGGCGATGCTACTGATGGGTCGTGCGTACGAGAAGAACTCGCTGCTGTACAACGGTCTCGAAGTCAGAGAGGCCGCGAATGATGCCGGCCAGATCGAATTCTTCGTGACCCACACATTCATCGAAGGTTTCAGCGATCCGCCACGATTCCCTGACCAGGATCAAAACAGCAACCGCATCGTCCAGGACTGGAATGGATCCGCGTGGCCAACCCCGACGGAGCGGTTACCGATCCGCTACGGCTTCTATCTGCTGTTCGATCGCGCCGTCACGCGTGAGGAGAACACGCAAGGCAATCCGCCGCAGGTCGTCGGAACCAGGATCACCAACGACCTCGTGACCCCGCGTCAGGTGCGGATCGTGAGACTCTACAAGGAAACCAGCTTCGCCATTCTGGGGATTCCGCAGGCTGCACCATGATCGATAACCAGCTGCCGACATTCACTCGCGGCCAGCGAACTTTGAGCGCGGCCCAGATGAACCGCCTTCGGGACAAGGCGCAGCAGGCCGGCGTGATCGGCGGCGCTGGCACTACGTCCCGGCAGACCCGAGGCGGAACGGTGGTCGAGCAGCCCCAGCGGAACCGAGTGGATACACAGCCGACAGTCGAACCAGTCTCACTTGTCCCGAGCGAGGCGGACCCGACCAAGTACTGGCTCTATCAGTTCGGCTACTCATCGGGCGATCCGGAAGATCAGGTCACTCTCCCTACGCGCAATCGAGAGCCGGCGACGCCGATCATGGGGCCGGGTGTTCAGGTCCCAGCGCACTCCCCTGGACTCGCGGCGCCAACCTACGACGCAGCCGGCGAGTTCTACTACATGCTGCTCCTGGCAGGTGGCGGCGGTGGTTCACCGATCCGCCAAGCCGAGGTCGTGTCCGTAGAGCAAGTCACTCTCACCGTCCGGCTGATCGGCGCGAACAACCTGCCCGAGGGCGATCCGATCCCGGGCGTTGTGGTGTTCACCGAGCACGTTAGCGACCTCGTCGAGGATGGCATCGTCGATCCCGATCAGGATCGCCGCATCGCTGTCACCTTCGAACCCGTGACGCAAAAGTGGCTCGCTCTGTTCCGCGCACACGGAACGTGCCCGGAGGGGGGATAGTCCCGTGCTGATTCGGAGTTGTGTCGAGAACAGATTCAAGCGCGCGCGGTGCGCGTCGAATCGTTTCAGGCGGGTTCGTTGTGGCCAAGTGTGCCAGATATGCGAGTCGGTGCTCGCCGGCTCAACACCGAGGCGCGTGCGTCTATCGGTATCGGGGATTCCTCTGCCCCCGCCACGGGAGCCGGCGCCGCCCGGCGGTGCAACGCGCGAACACTGGGTGGTCCTCGGTTCGCTCAACGGGACCTGGAACCTCGAGCGGCACCCGGAACTCGAATCCGAGGGATTCGGTGCACCCGGACTCCCGTGCGTGTGGAGGACCGCACTGCCAGTCGCAGCAGTCCACTACGAACGCTACCGACTCTCTGGATTCCCTGCCAAGGAAGAGATCCTTGAAGAGGCAACGTGCCAGGTATGGCACTACATCACGTTCGGAAGCTATCTCTCCGTCGATGGGCTCGGTGCCGGATGGATGCTGGGCCACCACCAGGACGAGTCCAATCTCGACGGATGCGACTACACGCCGCCAGGCCCACCGTTCCCACCTGGAACGGCGAACCTGGGAGGCGATCTCGTTGGACTCGAGCGATGCTCTCCGCTCGACATCACGACCATAACAACCGGCTTCGGCGGCGGTCCCGGGGGCGGTGTCAACTGGGCACCGGGCGTCTCCGTCACGTGGCGCGTGGAGACGTTCCAATGACCGAGCGATACGCGGTAGACATCGACATGGCGTGTGGCGATTGCCCGCATCGCGTGACGCTGCCAGCGACACGGCAATTCCCCGATGGAGTGCCGGCGTGCCGGAACAGCGAACTCGGCTTCACCAAGCGGAACGGGCGCCCGTGCCCGACCGTATTCATCGATGCCGTTCGAGACGGCTTTGTGTGCGACAACTGGACCGGCGACGAATGGAAGGTCGCCGAGCAGGACGGCATCTAGCAAGGAGGCAATCATGCCAAGCGTCGTGCGATGGCTCGATAACAACGACGACCTGAACGACACGTCCAACTACTCTGGTGGCGCCGTCCCTGGGAACGACGATACCGTTCTATTCCTGCAGGGCTCGCAGCATATCAACACCAACATGGCGCAGTTCAACGCCAATACCGGGATGACCTTCATCGTGGGCCCTGACTTCGCCGGCAAGATCGGTTCGTCGGGCAACCCACTGCAAGCGGGAACCGGTTCGACGCTGCGGTTCGAAGGGCGGCGCTGTAAGGGCTCCTACTGGGATCTTCAAACCGCAACCGAGGTCGTCATCCTCGACAGCAATACCGGCGATTCGGTGCTCAATCTCGTCGCGGGCACCTTCACAAACGTCACCGTCCAGCGATGCGGCTCGATGCGAATCGGCGGCGTAACGATCACGAACCTCTTCGTCGAAGGCTCGGATATCAAGGACCTCATCATCGAGGCGACGGCCGCGATCACGAACGTCCATCAGCAGGGCGGATTCGTCAAGTCGTTCGACGATCCGGCCAACATCTACGTCAACGGTGGCGTGTGGGAGCACTGGTCGACGTCCGGCGGGACCGTCACGCTCGTTGAGACCCGCGGCGATGGTGCCACGTTCCGGATCATGGGCCGCGACGCCACGTTTACAGCGATCAAGGCGTTCAAGGGCCTCGTGGACCATTCGCAGAACCAGTACCCGACCACGGTGACCGACAGCGAGGTCCACTTCGGCGGCACGCTCAACTTCGCCAACGGTGCGGACACGGTGGTCGCGACCAACAACCCCGTGGTGCGCGGCGGCGTGCTGATCGCTGGCCCGTCGATCACACCTGACGTGAAGGTCGCTGCGAGTTCGGGCACTCCGCCCTTCGCCGGGTCCTCGTAGTGAGCGGGCTGGGGACTGGCATCGTCTCGGTCTCACGCGAAACGCATGGCGCGTTGGTCCGCCTGTGTATCGCGTGGGAAGCCGACAGCGACGGCGTCGCACGGAAGTTCCTCGGGCCGCTGGTCGGTACGCTGGTCCGGTTCGTCTCGACGTCGGACGTCTCGCACACCGTGACGATCGAGGACGAGTACGGCGCCGACGTTCTGGACGGCCTGGGTGCGACGATCACGACGACGGAGAAGCCGATCCTGGCCAGCCTCGGGGCACGCGGCCAGCGCCCGATCGTCGTCGCCGGCGAGCATGACCTGGTCGTCTCCGCGACCAACGGCGATACCGGCATCTTCGAACTCTGGTACACGCCGAGCTTCGCGCCGCGGTTCAACCACGAGGGCCTCGAGCGATGAGCCTGGCCAAGGAGTACTTCATCGAGACCGCGGCCGTCGCCGGCACGGTGACGCAATCGGGATCCGGCAATGCCTGGGGACCGGGTGGCGGCGGCACGCTCCAGAGCAATCTCGCCATCAGCGACAACACACGAACGGTCTCAAGTGTCGCTAATCCCGGCAGCGCTACGCGTGTCATCGAGCTACGCGACTTCGGATTCCCATCGTTGCCGGCCCGTGCCCAGCTGCTCGGGATCCTGCTCAGCGTCGAGGGCCTCAGTAACTCGGGCGTTGCCCAGGACAAGAGCATCCGCGTAACACTCGACGGCGTAGAGACGGGCGACGACAAGGCAACGCACACGTGGTCAATCATTGAAGAGGTCGTCACATACGGAGCACTCAACGACGCGTGGAAGATCGGGCCGTTCGGGATCGACTACAGCGCGATCGGCTTCAACCTCTCCTATCAGAGCACAGGCGGCGCGGACTTCATGTTCCTGGATCACGTGACCGCGCAAATCGCGTACCGGTGCGGGTCGCGTGTATCAGTTGCAACGGCGGTGCTCGGATGATCCGACGAATCTGCATCACCTGGGAGGCCAACAAAGACGGCCAGGTCTACGATCCGATCGGTCCGCTGCACGGGATCCTCGATCGAGTCGTGACCGTGCCGGATCCAGACAACCCCCCTACCGCGAACTACGACGTCTCGCTCGTGAACCGCAACGAGACCGACGTGCTCGAAGGACTGCTCGCCAACCGCAGCGCGTCGGACGTCGAGCAGGTCTTCGTCTACTCCGCGTCACCCGCCGCCGACCGCCACGCTGAGGTCATGCTCAGCGGTGAGTACTGGTTGAAGATCGAGAATGCAAGGACGGCGACCAGTGGGACGGTGGTGGTGTATGTGCTTGGCGTTGACGGCGTATAGGGAACCACCGGACGATTACTCGATGCCAGCAAGGCCTGCGACGAACAGAATATGTGATGAAGCAACGTTGATCATGTGTTCCGCGTTTGCCTTGGTTGCTTGGTACTGCGGCTCCGGGCCTCGGCCGTGTGCACTGCTAAGCTTGTTCCGGATCGTCCCAACACCCTCAAAAATCGTCGAATAGAATGGCGGAAATAGGCCTTTTTCTCTGCAAACTGAGACAAGTTGCGCGCACCCATCGCGCTCATCATATGACCAATTCTTCTCCTGGCAGATTGTCTTCATTACACTCTCGAAGGCGGCGCCACACTCGGTAATTGCGTTGCGGTAGTCACCAGATCTCATAAACGAGTGAGCCTTGAGCATTTCCGAGTTTGCAACTTGGAAGACTTGTCCCCCGAGAAGCTGCAGCGTTGGTCTCACGACGGAATCGTGCAGATCCTTGTGATCTACTCGTATTACGAGGGGCAGTTCCTCATCTGGGACCGATCCGCCAACCAGCCACTCTCCCATCGCCAGTTCCGGCCCTTTATAGTCAGTAAGTTCGTAACCGAGTCCTTCCTGTCGAAATACTCGGTTGATTTGCTCAACAAGATCTTGCCCGCCAACTCCCGTCGGCAGGCGAAAACAGGCCTCGATGAAGTCAAGAGCTTGGCCATCCGAGCATGCTATGAGATGCCGACTCATGGGGTGCGGGTCCGTCGGCTCCACGCGCCCAGCAAGGTCGCCGTATTGTTGGCTGAGAAGCGATTGAAGCCTATCAAAGAAAGTGCGGCTTTTACCTGCCGCTTCACAGATAATTTGCCACAACCGAAGTCGCGCGCGCGACGGCACGTCGTAGCGCAGGTCATCGGGTGTGGGAGCATTTCGCTGTGAGTAGAGGTCGCTCAAGTTACTCCCAACACGCCAATGGGCCTATTGATCAGCAAGCCGATAATTGCGACCTTTCAGAGCACTGGCCACTGCAGAAACGCGGCTATCAGCGGCACGCGACGCGAGCTTGATCAGCCGCCGCCCATTTTCGAGGCGCCCTCGACCAGTTTCCCAGCACCTTCGACCAGCTTTACGACGCCCTGTGCCATTTTCGCGATGATCCGTGCAGCTGGATGCGAGCAGACTTTGCGAAGCAACTGTTCAGCCTGACGTACCCGACCCACTCGTTCGACACGCTCTTCGTCCGATTCACCGTCGCCGCGCGCGGCATCTGCCTCGGCCTGGGCCTGCTGCAAGCCTTCAAGAGGCGTGCGCTTCGCGTCAAGCTCGGCGTTGATATCCGTCGCGAGCTCGCGCTCCAACTCGGGATCGCGCTTCGCGTCGTGGGCGATCGCCCCAATCTCGTCATTGGCCGATACCTGCTCGAGCAAGCGGCCCGTGCACTCGGTGACATCCACGGGAGAATTCGGGTCAGCCGGCTCTAGGTCAATCTGGATGACGAGGCGAACTTTGTTCATCGCTTCGCCCCCGCCGGCTCTGGAGCGCCCTGCCATGCCTGGAGATCACGCACACGCAATCCGCTGCCGCCCGCTGCCTTGTGGTGTTCATCCGCAGCCTGGACTGCCTCCTTGACGAACGCGCGAGCCTCCTCGTCCGACATGCCCTCCGGGATTTCAACTTGCAGCACGATCCGTGGTTGTTCGCGCTCCGGCCACCCCTTAGGCGCCCCGTCCGGCCACATCGGGCCAAAGAACGCCGGCGACACCGGAGTCGTGTCGTCCCATCCTTCGAGCTCGGCGGCACGGCGCAAAAGTTCGAGGTCGTCAGCGATCCGCAGATCGGCGTCTTTAGCGGCGGCAGCGGCATTGGCGGCGGCGGCGGCGGCGGCATTGACGGCATTGGCGGCGGCGTAGGCGGCATCGGCGGCGGCGGCGGCGGCGGCATTGGCGGCGTTGGCGGCGTCGGCGGCGGCGTAGGCGCGGGCGTAGCCGACGGCGGCGGCGGCATTGGCGGCGGCGGCGGCATTGGCGGCGCCGCCTGCAACGCCTATTGTCTCCGCAACCTCGATCGCATGTGCTACTGCCGCCTTATGTTTGCTCGTCAACTCGGAAGCATCCACAAGCGGCTGCACGCGGCGTGCGCACCGTGCAGCAAACGCGACGCGGGCAAGCAAGGGCAGCTTTACTACCTGGGCCCCTACTTGCTCACGAAAACTGGCCATACCAAGCCTCCTTCGCACAGACCATATCCGCCCCCAATCCGGCGCCAATTATAATCTCCGGCGCTTCTTCCTACTTCACCCGCATGATCCAGACGACCGACATGTTGGTTGGCCTAACTCTAATGGCTCGAATCCGATTGTCTGGAGATCCCTGCCTTGTGGCCTCAACACTCATACGACCCTGTGGGTTATCCGGCTCAATAGAATCTTCGTCTTTATACGGCGCACCTGGCGCCCATGCACCAAAAATCAACTCATTCTCTCCCATCTCAGCAACTACAGGTACCAGCGTCGCATCCTGCGGAATTCCGGATGTATGCCCACCTCTCAAGAAACGCGCCCCGCCGTTCAAGTCAGGAACGTGACCCAAGTCAGCGACAGAATCCTCGATGAACTCTGGAGTGCCAGGCTTGATCGGTCCGTTGCACTCCACCCAAACACCGGGGAGAGCGCCAGCCGACAACCCACGCTTTGTCTCAACCTCCTTGTGCCAAGCGATGATCGTGCCGATCGGCAAGAGGCCGTCCACGATCATCTCCGCGCGAGCTGCATTCGCCTCAAAGTTCTTCACAACGTCCGGCGACAGGACCGAGTTGGCGATCGACGCAGCCGCGTTGCGCGCGTACACCGCGGTCGCCAGTGCCGGCCCTGCCAACGCACCTACCAGGCTCAGAATCCACCAGAACAACTGCTTGTACTTCACGAGAAGGTATATTGCCTCGAATCTGTCCTTCGTATAGCCGATCTGGACTTCTGTTAGTGGTGTTGAATCGGGCATTTGCCCCTCCGCTATCAATGGTAACTCTCGCCGCCAACCCTGGTCGGCATACTGTCGGCGAAGTTGATAATGGAGGCAAGCGGATTGATTTGTAATTGGGGTAGCTACCCTGGCTTCAAATCCCGAATCAGCCGATCCCGCACCTTCGCGTAGACCGCCGGGTCGGTGTCCCAGCCGCGGGCGTCGGCGACGACCTTCTTCGTCACGTCGACCTTCCGCTCATGCTCCCAGTCGCGGAAGATGAAGTCGTCCACGCGCACCGGGAACAAGACGTCTGTCTCGCCGTCGCGCTTGCCCGCGGCCTTCTTGGATTCGAGTTGGTCCTCCCGGCGAATCGCACGCTCGATCTCGCGATTCACGGCCGGGCTCTTCAACGACGACTCACTTGCGATCAGCACGAGCTTCTCGTGCACGCGGATTGCTTGGTCGATCTCGCCCCAGAGGCTCTTGCCGGTCCGGGCGTCATGATCCCACTTCCAGCAGCGGATGCCGGCTTCCTGAAAGTCGTTGTGGAGGCGCGAGGCGAACTCTTCGTCGGCCGTGCTATAGCTGATGAAGCAAGAGTAGTAGCGAACAGCGGAGCCGACACGCGAACGGAAGTAGGCGATGTCCTTTTCCTGGAGGCCGCATCCACGAAGAAACTTCTCAGGGAGGTCGTCTTTGAAGCGCAGTATTGAAGCGACGTCGATGGGAGATGGACCAAGGTGGATGATATCGTCGAGGCCATTGACGGCGGAGATATCTGTCGCAACGACGGTGTCCAAGAAGCACGCTCCCGCTAGCGTCGCGCCAGTCATGTTCGCGCCAGTCATGTTCGCGTCAGACAGGTGCGCGTGACGCAGGTTCGCGTCACACAGGTTCGCTTCAAAGAGGAGCGCGCCAAACAAGTCCGCGCGACGCAGGTGCGCGCCATGCAATTTCGCGCCACACAAGTCCGCGCGACGCAGGTGCGCGCCATGCAATTTCGCGCCACGCAGGTCCGCGCCACGCAGGCCCGCGCCATGCAGGTCCGCGCCGTACAATTTCGCGCCACGCAGGTCCGCGCCATGCAGGTCCGCATCACCCAGGTTCGCGCGACTCAGGTGCGCGCGACTCAGGTTCGCATCACCCAGGTTCACGTTAGCTAGGTCCGCGCCACGCAGGTCCGCGCCACGCAGGTCCACGTCGACCAAGTTCGCATATCTGAGACTCGGCAACTCCGCCTTCGGATTCTCCTCACGCCACTCATTCCATTTCTGGACCCCCTCTTTCCCGCCGCGCAACAGCTTGAGTGCTTCGTCTCTGGTCATGGCAACATTCTACACGCTAGATCGAGCCACTGCGGCCCAAACCACATGCGTCGATCTTGCATGCGGCTGTTGGAAATGCGTACCATACTTGCTGCGCGCGCCCGGCAGCATAGCGCAATGTCGGGAAGAATGGCCCAGCGTGTTGGAGGCCGCAATGAAACGCTTTCATTGCCCTTGTTGTGGCTATCACACTTTGACCGAGCAATCGGCGCTGGAGATATGTCCGGTCTGTTTTTGGGAAGACGATCCCTACCAGTCTGCCGACGTAGATTGCAAATGGGGTGCGAACCCAACTACTCTTCGGGTTGCCCGGGCAAATTATCTCGAGTACGGGGCGTCTGAAACTCGGTACCTTGACTGCGTTAGGCGCCCAACTCCAGAGGAGCTGCCTCCGGACGGGACGTAGCGTACGGCATGTATTTAGCTTCCGCCCCCCTGCTCCTCATCCCCCGGCAACTGCGGGAACTCGATCTCAACAGTCCCGCCCTCGCGCTGGATGGCTTCGATCGCTCGTCGGAGATTCTCACGCGCCTCCTGTGGGTCGAGCTTGTCGGCGCCCTCGAGCTTCTCAGTCATCACTCGTACCAGTTCGGTCTTGGCGGCCGTATTGTCCGCCGCGGCACAATCGCGTCTGTGCTCACCTTCAGCCTTCAATCTTGCTGCCTTGGCGTTCTCGAACGTCGCCATCCCTTCATACACGGACTTGCTGGCTTCGGCCTCCCGCACGGCGATCTCGGCCTCCGCCCACCGCTCCGCAAGGTGGAGAGGCTTGAGCCCAATAGTCTGTCGAACACCATCAACAAATCGCTTCCACAGTCCGGGACGAGGTTTCTTCTCGGACCTGATTTGTAGCTGATGAGCAACCTCTTTCTTCTGGTCGTCATGGGGGAGGAGGGCCATCACGCACCCTCCACGATGAACTCGCGGCGTTCTTCCTTCACGATCTCAAGACCGCTGCCCCCCAACGACCGGTAGTAGCACTCAAGTGCGACCAAAAACTCGGTGATCAACTCGGATGGCGCGTCGCCAGGGTCGATGAAGACGGAGAAGGTCGGCTGGTCGCCGGAGAATTTGCTGGTGGAGTCCTCCGGCCAACCCTCCGGCGCTCCGTCCGGCCACATTGGGCCGAAAAATGTAGGCGGGACAGGTGTCTCGTGCCTCCATCGTTGCCGTTCTGCAGCATTGAACAGAAGATCTGCGTCGGCGACCATGCGATCTGCCGCCATATGCTTGGCATCGTCCGCCACGGCGACGTAGGCTGTTTCCACAGCGACAACGTAAGATTCCCGGCCTCTTGTTCTCGAGTAGCCGTCCATGTAGTCGGCGGCAGCATTATGGGCCGACTCCGCTGCCGAAACGGCGCTCTGGAGGCGCCCTCTGACAACACTGGTGCCCGCAATAATAGCCGAGCGAACAGTACCATCTTTGACACTGGATACGTACTCGGCGAACTCGATCGCTTTAGCCACATCCTGCTTGCGTTTGACTGACATGTCGGACGCGTCCACAAGCGGCTGCACGCGACGGGCGCATCTTGCAGCGAATGCAACGCGTGCGCGCCGCGGTAGCTGGTACAAACGATAAATTATCTCATCAAGCTTGTTGCTCATCACCCCGCCCCCTTTCTTGCTGATGAAGCTCGTTGTCCCTGAGAGATCGACACCGGAGATGCTGGCCGAGCTTGATCTCGGGGGAGTAGAGTGGCTTCGCGCGCTGGAGTACTCGACGAACCCACGTATTGATCTCAGGCGCCAGCGCACAGCCGGTCGGCTGCGACCAACTCACAAATACGTTACGGTCGCTGCTCGCTTGATTCTCCGACATGGCCCCTCCTTCGCGCGGCTACGAGCCCTTCTTCCGCTTCACTTTGGGCCGCTTCGGCTTTCTGCCGCTGATCAGGTATTCATCCTCTTCGGCCGGCGTCATGTCCTCGGCTCCTGGTCCGGCTGCTTCGAGGTGCCTCCGTGCTGCGTCAGCTCTTCAAGCTTCTTAACGAGAGTTTCGTTCTGTCTCTTGACTTGCTCGATCGCCCTATTGGCAGCCCCGCCGCGATTGACAAGCCGCTGTATCTTCTCCTCCCAGTCGGTTTTGAATGCAGAGCCTGCTGCGAGGATCCGTGCATCCATCTCGCGAAGCATCTGTTTCTCTTCGTCGTCCCGCTTCTGGCGCCGCACGAGGACACGCACTCCATCTAAGAGCTCGCCAATCTGATCTTCGATTCCTCGCTCAGGTGAGTGCTGTTCCGGGGCCACCGCCATGATCTCCTGGAACGCTTTCTCGAGATTCGGCCAACAAGCCTTGAACGAGTTCTCGACGGCTGATTCCAGCGCCTTCTGTGGACCGAGATAGTCGTTCAAATCTAGCGCAAGCTTTAGCATCTTTCCATGCTCGAATGGCGTAGATTGGAATCCCGACAGCTGCGTCCCAAGCTGACGCTCACTAACGCCAAAAAGCACAGGGCAAACCTTGAGCCCGAGGCCGGCCATCGCTCCAGCCTCGAAGTTGAACCACGGCCCTATCGATGACTCCCTCGTAACGCATAGCACCCCCGCCCGAACACTCTTCAGCTTGTCCAGAATCTCACTAAACCAAACCGATCCACTCTGAATGTCGTCATCTGAGAAGAACGGCCGAGCCAGAGGAACCACATTTGGCAACCATTCGCTAATCGCGGATGCCAAGCTCCTACTTGTAGGTTTCGACCAACTAACGAAGACGTTGAATTCACTGCTCGCCTGATTCTCTGACATGGCCCCTCCTTCGTGCGGGAGGCGATCAAGCCTTTTTATTCGATTTGCGCTTCGGCTTCTTGCCGCTGATGAAGTACTCGTCTTCTTCGGCCGCGGTCATGTCGTCAGCTTCGCGTTCTTTGCGGAGTTCGCGCGCGTTGGCAGCGTAGCCGAGTGCGTCCTGGGCAAGCTTGTCCCCTTCCGCGGCGCGGCGTCGAAGCACCAGTTCGGCAACGCCTATCTGATACTCTGGATCCCTGACCGACCCGAGAACAATCGTTCTCTCCAGTTCGTCACATCCCTCAAGGAACTCGATCAGCTTTCGAATCAGCTCAGCTGTCGAAAGACCGCCCAATTGAGCGACCCACCGCCGCTTCCAATCGGCTCCAACGTGAGCATGGATCGTCTGCTCTGACCGCGTCACTTCTTCGGGGTTCCTTCGTGCCATACGTAACATGCTACTGCTGGGAGACTTATGCGAATTCACAAAGTTGATTGAATTTACATTGACATCGGCGATGTGTTGAATGTATTTTCATTGACATGATTGCGAACCCAAAGAGGCCAGAGCGGCAGGACACCACGGTCCCGTTGCGGCGTGAAGACAAAGCGAGGCTTGAGGCTGTACGGGCCTCTCTCGGATACGTGCCGTACTGGTCGCTCATGCAGATGCTCATCGACGATTTCGTAAAGGCTCGCGGCATCGAGCTTCCAAAGCAGACGACCCAGGCGGCGCCGAGGCGATGACGCACAGCGACCTCATGATCGCGCTCACTGCCAAGCACGACCAACTTCGGGCTGTGCTGGCCGAGTACGTGGCCAAGCTCGATGAACCCGGCGTCCTCGCGGACGTGCTCGAACCCCAGTTACTCCGGGCGCTCGATGACGCCACTCTGAAGATCGTCTGCGGCTTTGCTTTGAGTGGACTGCACGTGGCGATGTCCGATGTCCAGGACGCGGCTGACCCGGGGGCCTCTCAATGACTCACGCTTCTCCCCCTCCTGCGGTGCGCGTCGCGCCAACCCACAAGGGCGCGCACCGCTTCCCTGCTCTGAATCCGAGTCGTGCGCCGGGCTGCACGATTCGGCGGCTCGCGCGCTGCACCGTGACCACGCCCGCGGTCGGCGCCGAGCCCATACGACCCCGTCGCGGGACGACCGTCATGTGCCGGCCTCATAAGCCGGGGTGCCGCTGGCGGTCCGCGGGTTCGACTCCCGCGGGGGCCATTCGAAGGAACCCCCTACTTCTTCCTGCTCTTCTTTGCCTTCTTACGGGCTTTATCTCGTTCCCCGAACTTCTCCAGCAGGATGGCAGACATCCGTTGGGAAATCGCGTCGGACATTTCGTCGGCGAGCCATGCCTCACATTCGAGTCGGGCGAATTCGCGGTCCGCAGCGTCGAGGTGCTCGAAGTACCAGAAAACGGCGGCCGAGATCGTCTTGGCCATGCTCGGCCCGACGGCGCGCTCCGCCTCCAGAAGTTCGATGATCTTGTCCGGCAATTCGAGGTTCTTCTTGCTTTTGGCTGCCATAACCACGAATCGTCACCCTTCCTGTTGCACACGCAATCCAGGAAAAAAGAAGAAAAACCTTGCCATTCCTGATACCTTGATTTATCTTGGTGCCGACAATGATGAAAGCACTTCACATCGGAACGAATCAGCGGAACGGTGAATACCGCGACGTACTGGACTTCCTGTTTGAGAACCGCACGGAGCACGGCTCCGCGTCGTTCTTCGCCGCGAAGCTCATTCGGCAATCGACCGAGTTCAAGCGGTGGAAGAGAACGCGAAGCCGCCGGCGGGTTAATCGCGCGGACGCGCACGGGGTGAGCGGTGACTAGCATGCACGTCCTGGAGGGAATGGGGCTCTGTGCCCTTGCTGACGGTCGAACGGTCAAATCTCGGGTCGACCGCGCCGTGCGCATGTTGAGTCGTGGCGCGCAACGCTCGCACGAGTTCGACGACGCCGTCGCCCAGGTCATTCGCGACACATCCGCACGAAACGTCGATGCAGTTCGTTCGGCGCCCGACATGGCGATCCGCGCGCTGCTTGAGTTCGCCGCCATCGGAATCGCTACGGCTTCTCGTTGCATGGTCATTGAGGAGCAGCCTTCCATGAACTCACCGTAGCAACGACGTGCCCTCGGTTTCAAACCGGGTTTGTCGCGCGTTGTCGCGCCCTGTCGCGCGAAGCGCTCCGTCAGAGATTTTTGTCGCAAAGTCGCACCGCGCTGCATGGAGGCCCTGCGAAGTGAGGTTTGACGTTGAAACCAGGACTCCAGCAGTCGCCGGCGGAGGCGTTCCGCTTCGCCCTCAAGGTGGAGCAGATCCCGGCCTCGGACACCGCCCGCCGCATGGGGATCAACCGCACGGCGTGGTATCGGCAGGCTTCTGCGGCGTGGGAGTTCATCGCGTTCATGGCGGTCGCGAACCCGTTCGCGGCCATCTCGTTCGCGATGTCGGCCTACAAGTGGGGGCTCAAGCTCGCAAAGACGGAACGCGCCAAGGACAAGCTCGACGCAGTCGACTGGCCGGATCCATGAATCACGATCCCCTCCAACTCCGGGGCCGTATTGGAGGCCCCCGAGCGTGGGGAGCTGGGGACAACTGATGCCGATCACCGAAGCACAACGCGAACGTCGCCGCAAGGGCATCGGCGCCAGCGATATGGCAGCGATCCTCGGGGTGGACCCCTACCGCACTGCCGGCGACGTCTTCATCGAGAAGACGCAGGACCTAGAGCCGCTCCAGATCAACGAAGCGATGAAGACTGGCAACTTCCTCGAGGCCGGCGTGCTGTCATGGGCGGAGCAGGAGCTCGGCAAGATCAAGCGCGGCCAGTACCGCTCGCTCAAGGGCTCCCCGCTGTTCAGCAACTGCGACGCGCTGCTGATGGAGAGCGGTGACCCGGTCGAAGCGAAGACCAGCGGGATCACGCACTGGGCCCGCAATGAAGAATGGGGCGAGCCGGGCACCGATCAGATCCCGGACCACATAAACATCCAGGGCCAAGTACAGATGCTCTGCACCGAGCGCGAAACGTGCCACGTCGCGGCGCTCATCGGCGGCCGGGGGTTCCAGCTGTTCCGTGTCCGCCGATCGGAAGCGGTGTGCACCGTGATCATTGACTCGGCGTCGGCGTTCTGGGACGGGGTGCTGTCGGGGCGCCCCGCCCAGCCGCTTTCGCCGGCTGCTGTCGAGACACTCAAACGCATCAAGCGCCGCCCGGGCTCATACGCTGACGTGCCGGCGACGCTCATCACCGCGTACCGCGAAGCGAACGAAGCCGCGCGCGAAGCCGACAAGCACAAGAAGGCCGCGATGGCCGAGCTGCTGACGGCGATGGGCGACGCGGAGGCCTGCTGCAGCGAAGCGGGCGGATTCACGTACATGCCCTACTCGTGGAAGGAGTCAGTCCGCAAGGCGGGATCCGCGCGCCGGCTGACTTGGAAGAAGGATTTGACGGAGGTGCCCAATGGCAACCAGTGAAATGGCCACGACACACAACGGCAGCGCGATCGCTGCCATGGCGCAACGGCTCAAGGTGGACAAGCGTGCCTTGACCGAAGCGATGAAGGCGACCGTTCTCGCCAAGGAGGTCACTGACGCGCAGCTTGCCGCGATCGCGATCGTCGCCAACGAGTACGGCCTCAACCCGCTCACGCGCGAAATCCATGCGTTCGTCGGCCGCGGCGGCGGGATCGTCCCGATCGTCGGTATCGACGGCTGGGCCCGCATCGTCAACGAACACGCCCAGTTCAACGGCGTCGACTTCGAAGAGGCCTGTGACGACAAGGGTCGGCCGATCTCGGTCACCTGCCGCATGTACCGCAAGGACCGCGACAAGCCGATCGTCGTGACCGAACACTTCTCGGAGTGCTGCCGCCCTACTGATCCGTGGAAGCAATGGCCGCACCGGATGCTCCGTCACAAGGCGTACATCCAGTGTGCCCGGCTCGCGTTCGGATTCGGCGGGATCTACGACGAAGACGAAGGCCGCGCGATCGTGGATGCAAAGACCGTTCAATCGTCCGTGGTCGAAGCCGACGGCGAACGCACGGCGAGCCTCGAGAGCCGGCTGGCAGCTGCACAGGCCGAAGCCGCGCCCACACCAGAGCCCGACCCTGAGCCGCAGCAAGTGGAAGACCCGGCGCCGCAAGAGGCGCTGTTTGACGGCGCGCCGCAGAAGGAAGGCGCGTTCACATAGCCCGCAATCACCAACGAAAGGAGTCGATGTATGAGTCAACGTCCATTTTCGATCGCGAGCCTTCCCAGCCTCGACAACGGTCGGGCCGCCCTGTCGATCGACTTCGAGATCGCCCGCTGCATCGCCGACATCCAGGAGCGGCCGAACGACACTCAGAAGCGCGTCGTCGCCGTCAACATCGAGCTCGAGCCGATCCAGGATGCCCGGCACGGGCTCTCAGAGATCGGTTGCAAGGTGAAGGCGCAGGCGAAGCTGCCGACACAGGCCAGCCCGCAGTACAAGCTGTTGCCGCAGGCCCGCGGGGGCAAGGCCTCATTCAGTGAGGGAAGCCCGTACGACCCGCGCCAGATGACACTCGACGAGGCCGGCGATCACGAATGACTTGCCGAGTCGTCCATTACGTGGAGCCGCAGCGTCCTGAGTTGCCGCGGGGCATTGCCGCTGCGGCAGCCTTTCTGAGGCTGACGGATGCCCTGCAGCAGACGCTGCGCTCCATCGGCGGCTTCCTGGATCCACAGCGAGACGGATCGCTCTACGGTCCGCTCAGCCTTACCGACGTTGCTGCAGTACGTGGCTGCAGCCGCAACACCATCCGCGCCCATTGGCACTCGCTACGGGCCGCGCATCTGATCGAGCTCGAGGGTGAAGGCCGCCGCGGTGGCGGCCCCATTCGCATTGTCCGCATTCCCGCCCATCCACCATCCACTGGGACCGGAACAACCGTCCTGGACCATCCACCCGCGGAGGCCGCTACGAATGCCCCGCGGCAGGCGGCCACAGATGCCGTCCATCCACCCAATCCAATCCATCCATCCATGGTGGGATGCCCAACTAGCAGGGAGTACGGGAGCGCGCTCCGAGAGCGCGGTCACCGCGGTCACCGCGCTCCGAGACCGCCTCAGACCCTGCCAGGGGGGCATTGCGCGCCCTACGCGCGCGTTGGTTTTAAAACCAATGGGGTCTCTAAAGAGACACCAATTGGTTGGGGTACAAGAAGCGCTCCTGGTAAGAAGATGGGGGTCAGCAAGGACCTGGGCCGGGTCACGGTGGAGAAGCTCAAGAGCGACGCGGGGCTGCGGCAGCTGTTCGAGCTGGCGTTGCGGGCGGGCTATGTCACACGCAGTGAGCACGACTGGGACAACTTCGTGGCGCTGGCCGAGCAATGCCTCTATCAGTCGACAGTGAAGGACCGCGGGGCAATGTTCGCCTCGAACGTCCGGGCGCGCCGCTATCTGTTCAGCGCGGCATACATGGACCGAGGACGGGCCCGGACCCGACGGATCCACGGCGAGGCCCGAAAGCCCGACAACACCAACCCCCTGGATGAAGTCTACGACGAGGAATAGCGAAGTGGAGATCACCGCGATCGACATTTGCGCAGGCGCTGGAGGTTGGGCGGTTGCGGCACGCGGCCTCCCCATTCAGATCATTGCCGCTTACGACCACTGGGATGCGGCCTGCGAGACGTACCGGCTCAACCACCCGGAGACCGAGGTCCACCAGGTCGACCTAGCGGCCGACGGTGTCGCGGCCGAGTTGGTTAAACGACACAGCGACGTCGACCTCATCCTCGGCGGGATTCCATGCCAGTGGTTGAGCAGATACCGCCGCCTTGTGAAACCCAAGCCGCAGGAGCTGGACGCCGGCCGCAAACTCGTCGATGCGTGCCTGGCCATTGCTCGCGGAATCGAGCCTCGCTGGTGGTGCCTCGAGGATGTGGTGCAACTGGAAGGCGAGATCCCGCTCGATGTTCCCCGCTTGATCCTCGATGCCAAGTTCTGGTGCGGTCAGCGACGTAAGCGAGTCTACGTCGGCGAGTTCCCACCGCCATCGGCTTGGCTGGGCACCAGCTTCGACCGTCGCGTACTGGGCGACTACCTGCGTCGGGGCCCGTACCGAATCGGCCGACAATCGATCAATCGCGAGCTCGTTACGGGCAACTGGACGGAGAACCCGGGGTCAGCGCTCCGCGCGGATCCTGCCCGAAAGGCTCCCACCGTCATGCAACACGGCAGCCGGCGGGACGGCGAGGTGCTCGTCGAGGCGCCGGAGCTGCCGACCGGAAAGCGGCAATTCGAGTGGCAGGAGTTGGCTTCGCTCCAGGGCTTTCCGGATGACTATGTGTTCTTCGGGTCGCCTACCGACGTCGCCACGATGATTGGCAACGCAGTGCAGATCGACGTCGGACGCGCCATCTTGCAGGCGATCGTCAATGACACGCGAGCTTGCCAACCCGCCGCGAGGGAGGCCCATGCCTGACCTGCTCGCCGCAAACGAGAACACCATCACCTTCCGCGTCGACGGCGTCCCGCAGGCCCAGCCAAGACAGCGCGCATACGCCGCAAAGATCGGCGGTCGGTGGACGACGCGAACGTACGACCCAGGTACCGCTGCCGGCTGGAAGGAGCTCGTCGCGATCCAAGCCAGGGAGCACGCACCGGAGACGCCGCTCGAAGGCCCGATCGTCGTGCATTGCGACTTCATCTTTCCGCGCCCGAAACGGCTGCTCGTGAAGTCCCGACCGGATGGGCGCATCGCGAAGGCGACGAAGCCCGACGTTGACAACGCACTGAAGGCTGCGATGGATGTAATGACGTCGCTCGCGTTCTGGCGCGACGACGCTCAAGTCTACTCAGCCCACGGACGCAAGTGGTTCTGCGCGCGCGACGAGAAGCCAGGGGCCGTTATCGAGATCAATTGGTTTGACGAGTTACCGTCATGGGCAAAGTGAATCTCTACGACACGCGCGAAGTTGCTGAGATGCTCAGCGTGCGCGATCAGTACGTCCGCAATCTGATTGCGACTGGTGAGCTCAAGGCCTTCAAGCTGCCCGCCCCAGGGAAGCCTGTCACTAAGAAGAGCCGATGGCGAATCACCGAGACTTCGCTGCTCGAGTACCTTTCTTCGATCGGCGCTTCTTTGACGCCCGTTTCGTTGAAGGGGCCGACGAAGGCTGATCTTGCGGACTCTGAACGGACGTTAGCGCGTCTAGGCGTGACGCCAATTCCCTTAAACGAACGTGCCGTATCTCTCTATACCAATTGACCGTACGGACGTCCGTATGCCCCAACATCCGAGCCAGCAAGTCGAGGGGAACATGCTCCGAACGGATCTGCGCGAACGTGTGACGCAGCTGGTAGGGGTTGATCTTTCGCCGGATCAGCACTGCTCGCAGGCCCATCACGGTGTACGGCGCCCCCCTGCTACTGATGAAGACGTGATCGTGTGTTCGCGGGCAGTCCTGGAGCACTTCAACGGCAGCGTCGGTCAGGTAGATCATCCGAGGCTGACCGGTGATGCCTGCGGCCTTGTGATCCAGGATCATGCAAACGCGGTTCTCGAGGTCCACTTCGTTCCACGTGAGCCGGCACGCTTCGCCAGGTCGCGCACCGGTCTCGGCCATGAATCGAGTAATGCGGTACGCGTTCGGTCGCAGCGACGCAAGCAGCGCTTCGATGTCCGCGATCGGCACGTCCTTCGGCTGTCGAGCTTCGCGTTTGATCCTCGGCATCTTCGGAGCGCTGTCGATCAACTTGTGACGCTCGCACCACTGCAGGAACGATCGGGCGGCACCAACGAACCGACGAAGCGACTGCCACCCATACTTGCGCTTCTTCTTGCCACCGTGCGTGTGGCCCTTGCGCTTCAAGAACTCGCAGAAGAGTTCGAGGTGATCAGACTCAATGCGCGCGAGGCGCAGACCAGCGCTCCATGCGGTGTAGAGCTTGATAGCGGTGTGTTGCGAATCGGGTTGAGTAGCGAGCCATTGCTCGATTGCTTGATCGCATCGAGTGACCGGACGACCCGATGTGCGCTGCGCCATGATGGCGTAAAATTTTCTCTCCGCTTCACGGAAATTGGTGCCAAAATAGTGCGTCCGACCCGCGATCGTGGTGCACCATTGGCCCGTTGCATGGCGTCGAAGTTTGTTCGGCCTGCCCATCGAACGCCCAACCTAAACGGTAGTCGAAGATTTTTTAGGGTAGCATTCGAAAAGATGGCATCAAAGACGTTTTCGCAAACTGTTGCCACCAAAGAGCTTACAAATGGGCGATACCGGACTCGAACCAGTGACATCTTCCTTGTAAGGGAAGCGCTCTACCAACTGAGCTAATCGCCCGACGTACTTTCAGCGTAGCCGTTCCTCTCCCTGATGCAAGCGATACACCCGTTTGTCGGCACCGGGGCGTCCAAAATGCCAATCTCCTATCGACAACCGATTGATGCGCCTCGCGATCACTCTCACGAGCACAGTCTTTGGACACAACTGCGAACGACGGGGTCCTACCATCCGACCCCGCACCCACATCTTCGAACCACGGCCACACAGCATACTCCTCGGGACCCGATTGACGAATACGCAGACAACGCTATGATGATCGACCCTACTGCGGGGTAGAGCAGTTGGTAGCTCGTCGGGCTCATAACCCGGAGGTCGCAGGTTCGAGTCCTGCCCCCGCTATCCTAAGCCCTTGTAGACCAGCGGTTTACAAGGGCTTACTTTTTCGAATGCTCGCCGGTTTGATCGCGCAGGTTGGTTCGCCGACGCAATGCGCGCGCAAACCGGCTATGAACGAAACAGCACAGCGACCATGTCGGCGTTCGCTTGGGGGAATGACCGATCGTCGCGGGGTACGACGAGCTTTGGGGCTCAAGGAGGGGTTCAGATGGAAGCAATCGCGCCAAACGAGTACTTGGGTTCCTGTAAGCGCAGATTCGGCGCAACCAATCCCGAGCAAATGCGGGTACCCGTCTGGGAATGGATGGTCAAAACGGGTAACAATCCGTACGCGGCGAGCAAGTCGCTCGGCATCAAATCGAACGACACTGCGCGAAACCTCATCGCGGCTGGCCGATCAAGAACCAGGCGCCCGCAACAGGAGGCGAGGCACCCATGAATGTTCCTGAGGCCGCGCTCGCCCTCGCGCTGCGCGAGGGCGCCCGACTGGATGCGACAATAACCACGCTCACCGTCCTTGCACCGTTCCGGCGCAGGGAACGACACCACCGCGTGTGCCTGCAGCTACAGCCAGTTTGCCTGGGACTGCTTCCCGTGCCATCTGGGGCGCTCATCGTCGGCGACCTCGCTATGCACTTCGACATGACCGGCCCGTTCGAGCAACCCATTGCGCCGGGCACGTACGAGGTCTGGGCCACGATCGCGACTCCGCCGAAAACCGGGCTCCTGAGCCGGCTCCTGCGACGCGAGAACCCGTTCGGTGACGAGCCGCGCGTCGCGTTCCTGACACTCTTGCTCGACCGTACGGAACCGACGAGCTATGTACTGGCCAAACTGAAGAAGTCTCCCGACGATCGCCCCATTGATGCTCATCCTGGATTCGGCATCGATTTGGCGGGCGCCGCAATGGTCGACGCGAGCCACGTCGACGCCATTTGCGAGCTCCCGATGGACGATCTGTGGGAAGTGTTCAACCATCTTGATCACGCGCCCGAGCCCGCCACCGGCCTGGCAGGCCGCATCGATCTGCCAACGTCGCAGCCGACGCCAGCCATTGTCAGCGAGACCGGCTGGGGTGACGGTGCATATTGCTCGTACTGGGGACTCGACGCGGACGGCGCCTGTGTTCGCCTGGTTGTCGATTTCAACCTGCCGGGCAACGCGTAGCGTTCGTTTACCGCCCGAGGACCGCCCCCCCAATGTCGCGCCGACCACCCCATCAAGGTGCCTCCATAGGCCGCTTAGTCGAATAGTCGGCACTCGCTCCGTGAAGACTTCACAGCCGTTCTAATTATATTAGAATATTACTAAAGCTTAGTGACCAAGTCGGAGCATGCCATGCCGATGCCAAAACGCGTTGCAGATCGTATCAAGTCGGGCCTCCGGACCTTCACTCGCATCCTAAGAGACGCTCGCTCCGCAGATCGGAGTGAGCAAGACACCACAACTATCGTTACCGACATGCTGGCCAGCATCTTCGGCTACGACAAGTACTCTGAACTGACCGGCGAGTACAATATCCGCGGAACGTACTGCGATCTTGCGGTTAAGCTCGATGGAAAAATGCGGCGAAAGAAGGGATCGAGTGGGTCGCGTTGACCAACGGAATCGAGTGGCAGGCTTACCGAATGATCTTTGAACAGCCTGTTCGATTCGAACACGTCTTTACGATCAATATGCTCGAAGGTGGCCCTGAATTGCCAGACATGATCTACATGCTAAGCCGCGAGGGAATCACGAAGCAAGCCCTGGATGAATACCATGAGCAACGGCAAATCCTAAACCGCAATGTCGTCGCCGCTGCCGTTCTCTCCGAGCCGATCATTAGGGCAATACGACGGGAGCTACGCTCGATCTCTCCGAAGATGAAGATCGACCCCAATGACATTTCGGAGATTCTTATGGCCGAAGTCGTCAAACGCGACATCGTTGAGGGCGGCGAGATAAAGAACGCCAAGCGAAAGCTCCGACGCGCCGGCAAGCGATCGGACCGCAAGACCAAGGAAGCTGCGAGCAAGTCGATCGAGAATCAGCCCACCACAGTCGCGCTGCCAGGCCCTCCGTGCTACGAAGGATGATCGCCGATCGAATCAGAGCCGTGGCGGATCCTAGCACAAGGGTCGGCTGTGCATTTGATCGACTCATTTGTGTCCTGATAGGAATCTCGCTTGTAGAGCTCGCGGTCGAGACACTCCCAGAATCCGAGCCCTATCGTGAATGGTTGCATTGGACTGAAGCAGCAATTGTCGGAGTGTTCACGCTCGAATATGTTCTCCGATTCTCGACAACAGGGCTTCGCTACGCGCTTAGTTGGTGGGGACTGATTGACCTTCTTGCAATTGTCCCGTTCTACGTATCGTTTGGAGTGGTTGACTTCCGGTCAGTTCGAATTTTTCGATTACTGCGGCTTCTCCGAATTGCAAAGCTTCATCGCTATGGTTCCGCATGGCAGCGGCTGCGCGTCGCGTTTCTTGATATCAAAGATGAACTCACGATCTACTTTGGACTAACGGTGGCACTGCTTTATCTTGCATCGATTGGCATCTACTATTGCGAGCATGCCGCACAGCCCGAGGCATTCCGATCGATTTTTCACGCAATGTGGTGGGCAGTCGCCACGTTGACTACCGTGGGCTACGGTGACGTTTACCCCGTCACTGTCGCTGGCAAGATTTTCACGTTCTTCGTCTTGGTGCTGGGACTAAGCGTGGTTGCAATCCCCTCCGGGCTAATTGCCTCGGCGATGGTCAAGCAGCGGGACGGCCAATCGGCATCCTAAGCCGAAGCTGGCTACGACACCCTACTTCGACCAGCGGTCGAGGCAGCGAGGGCCCCCATCGGCGCGCGAGTTCGCTATTAGCCCTCGGCGTCGTTTCCGCCGTCGGTGCCGTTCGTGGCTTCGTCGCCGACCTCCACGTCCTCATCATCCGTTTCGCGGATGACCTTGGCAACGGCGACGACACGGTCGTCATCCTCGACCCGAATGAGCTTGACGCCTTGCGTGGCGCGGCCGATATCGCGAAGCTGACTGGCCTCGGTCCGCAGCAGCGTCCCCTTGGCCGTGATCAGCATGAACTCGTCATCGTCCGAAATCGCCCGCAGCGCGACGACCTTGCCATTGCGGTCGGTCGTCTTGATGTTGATGATCCCCTTCCCGCCGCGCTTGGTCTTGCGATACTCCTCGAGCGGCGTCCGCTTGCCGAACCCATTCTCGCAAACGGTCAGCAGGCTCATGCCGGGGTTGATCACCACCATATCAATCACGCGATCGCCCTTGCGCAGGTCGATTCCACGCACGCCGCGCGCGCTGCGGCCCATCGGCCGCACGTCATCCTCGTCGAAGCGAATCGCCATGCCATCGTGCGTGCCGAGCACGATCTCGTCTTCGCCGGACGTCAACCAGACGCCTGCCAGCGAATCGTTGGGCTCCAGTGTAATCGCCTGAATCCCGCTCGGACGCGGCCGCGAGAAGGCCGACAGCGGCGTCTTCTTCACCGTGCCGTCCTCCGTGGCAAAGAACACGAAGCGCTCCTCGAACTCCTTGACCGGCATGACCTCGACATGCCGCTCGCCATCCTGCATCGTCAAGACGTTGGCGATGGCGCGGCCGCGGCTGGTCCGCTGCATGCTTGGAATGTCGAAGACGCGCAGCCAGTACACCCGCCCGCGATTCGTGAAGAACAGCAAGTAGTCGTGCGTGCTCGCGGTACGCAAGTGCTCGATAAAGTCGCCATCCTTGGCATCAGTGCCCTTGATGCCCCGTCCGCCACGTCCCTGATTGCGGAATGTGTCGATCGGAACGCGTTTGATGTAACCGCCGTGCGAGATCGAGACGATCACATCCTCGCGCTCGATCAGTTCCTCCATGTTCACTTCGCCGACCGCGGCCTCGATGCGCGTCCGGCGCGGCTGCGCGAAGCGCTCCTTCATCTCGCGGCAATCCTCGGACACGATGTCGAGCACGCGGCGTTTGTCGCTAAGAATCAACTCGTAGTCGGCGATCTCTTCCACCAGCTTCGAGTACTCCGCTGCAAGCTGCTCGATCTCCAGCCCGGTCAGCCGACGTAGTTGCATCGCGAGAATCGCGTCGGCCTGGGTCTTGGTGAGAAACTGGTCGTTGCCGACTGCGCGCGACAAGAACTGCTCGGGCAACAACCGATGAATGGTTGCCTGTTCACTCAGTCGCAACGGCTTGGTCATCAGTCGCTCGCGCGCCGTGTCCACGTCCGGCGACGATCGAATCAACCGGATGATCTCGTCGATGTCGGCGACGGCCAGGATCAACCCTTCGAGAACGTGCGCCCGCTGCCGCGCCTTGCGCAACAGATACATCGTCCGTCGGCGAATCACGTCGACCCGATGCTCGATGTACTGCTCCAGCAACGCCTTGAGGCCGAGCGTCTTGGGTTGGCGATTGATCAGGACGATGTTGATCGGGTGAATGTTGGTCTGCAGCGGCGTGTACTTCCAGAGCTGATTGATGATCACACCGACGTTGGCGTCCTTCTTCAGGGAGATCACCAGCCGCACCAGGTGCTGGCGGCCGGAGTCGTCGCGGACGTCATCGATGCCCTTGATGGTCCCGTTCTGGATCGCATCCAGCAACTTGTCCTTGATCGTCGGAAGCAGGATTCCATACGGAATCTCCTTGACGACGATCTGCATTCGACCGTTCTTGGTCTCCTCGGTGTCGATGATGCCGCGCACCGTGATGGAGCCACGACCGGTCTCGAAGGTCTCGCGCACACCGGTACGACCGTGGATGACGCCGCCGGTCGGAAAGTCCGGGCCCGGCACGATCTTCATCAACTCGTCCGTCGTGATCTCCGGCTCGTCGATCGTCGCAATGATCGCGTCACAGATCTCGCCGAGGTTGTGCGGAAGCAGACGGGTCGCCATGCCGACCGCGATCCCTTCCGAACCGTTGACCAGCAGGTTGGGAAACTTGCTGGGCAAGACCACCGGCTCCTGCCGTGTGCCATCATAGTTGTCCTCGAAATCGACGGTTTCCTTGTCGATATCGTCGAGCATGAACTCGGCAGGCGAAGCGAGCCGCGCTTCGGTGTATCGCATGGCCGCCGGCGGATCGGCGTCGATACTGCCGAAGTTGCCCTGCGAATCCACCAGTTGGTGACGCATCGACCATTCCTGCGCCATGCGAACCAGCGTCGGATAGATCACCCCCTCGCCGTGAGGGTGGTAGTTGCCGCTGGTGTCGCCGCAGATCTTGGCACACTTTCGGTGCTTGGCGCGCGGGTGCAGGTTCAGGTCGTTCATCGCGACCAGGATCCGCCGTTGGGATGGCTTCAGGCCGTCGCGCACATCGGGCAACGCGCGCGACATGATGACGCTCATCGCGTAGGTCAGGTAGGAGTCCTGCATTTCCTCCGCGATCGGCGTCGGGATGTTTCCGGATGGACGGGGCTGTTCGCTGGTCAGCGTATCGCTCATAGGCTCTCGCGCAACCTCAGGTGTACGGGGCTACGGTCCATCTCCGTCCGGACCGTTGAATGTCGTATTTTAGTGGATTTTGGCGGTCCCAGCGAGCGCAGCGAACCGCCCGCTGGCCGCTGTCATGGAGGTGACTTTTCGGGCCGAACTGGCGGCCTGGCCGCTGTGCGCGAGAGCGTAGGGTGCGGCTCTTCTACGGCCCCGTATCGTGTCCTGACAACTTGGCCTCGGCCCCCCCGGTCTTGGCGGCTTCGATCGCCGCCGACACCGTCGCGATGTAGGCGTGATCCGCGCCCAATCGTTCGGTTGCGTGCCCGATCGCGGATTGGATCTCGTCATCGAACGCTGCCGGCGTTCCGCGTCGGGTAGCGATCTCTTGCAGAAACAGCGCACATTCGAGCACACGTTGCGGCGGCCAGAGGCCCGGCAAGGCCTTGTAGCGCTGCAGACAGTCCCGAATCACCCCTTCAGCATCATCATCCGCCCGCATCGCGCGCAACGTACGCGCCAGTTCGAACGCCGTCCCGACCGCCAAGGGCGCGCCGGCCCCCAACTCGGCTCGTCGACGGGCGACGGCTTCCGTCAACAGTTGACGGGCCCGCTCGTAGTTGCCGGCTTCGCGGTGAATATAGCCCAGGTTGTGCATGCCCTCGGTAACGTACGGGTGATCGTCGCCGAGAACGTTCCGCCGAATCGCAAGGCTCTTCTCCGTGTGCCCTAGCGCCACATCCAGATTCCCGGCACTCAGCTCGATCTCCGCCAACTTCATATACGCATTGGCGACGTACCCATGCTGTTCGCCGTAGCGCTCTCGTAGTTCCACAATTGTCTCGTTGACCAACGCGGTCGCCCGCTCCGGCGTGCCTTCCCGGATAAACAACGTCACCAACGACGTCGCGACCGCCCATTGATCATCGGCGCTCCCGAAACGCCGAACGAGATCGTCCGCCTCCTCCAGCAGCTTCCGGGCCTCGGCGGCGTCGGTCCGGATCCGCGGAAGTCGCGCAAGCTCCGTAAGCGTCTTTGCGATTCCGAGATGCCCCTCCGGAAACAACGTGCGCTGCATCGCGAGCGCATCGCGCAGTTCGCGCTCCGCTTCTGCGAACTGTCCGAGATTGGCCAGCACCGCAGCGTAACTCGAAAGGAAGTTCGCGGTTCGCGGGTGCGGACCAGGCAGCGCTGCGCGAATCAACCGGATCGCCTCTTGCAGTAGCCCGCTCGCCTCCTGGTAGCGCCCCTGACTGTTTAGCACGCGGCCGAGATTGTGCAACGTCACTGCGATGTGGGGGTGACCGGGGCGGAGCTTCGCTCGTCGAATCGCAAGCGACTCGCGATAGTTCCGCTCCGCCTCTTCGAAACGATTCAAGTAACGGTACGCGATTCCCAGCGTTGCCAGGCTCTCGGCGACAATCAGGCTTTCGTCGCCGTGCAGTGCACGCCGCGCGGCGAGCGCCTGCTCGTGCAGTGCAACCGCTTCGTTGTGTCGCCCCATCCGCACGAGCGTGGCAGCCAGGGCTGAACGCGCCGCCGCGACGTCTTCCGGAGGCGGCTCCGGCAGACCCAGTCGCAACTCCAGACACCGTTCGAGCAGACGCTTCGATTCGTCATGCATTCCCTGGTCACGTCGCAACCCGCCCAGTTCCAGCAACACCTCTGCGCCGTGCGCCGAATGCTCGCCGAAGTTCTCGACCGAAAGCTCCAGAGCGCGCAGCAGGTGCGTTTCGGCCTCCGGATAAACGCCCAGGGACCGATAGGTCTCCCCGATGGTCAGTCGAATCGCCGACTCTTCGCGCGGCTGGCCGGCCAGTTCGGAGCCGATCTTCGCCGCCGCCCGATCGAGCGCATCCCGAATCGTCGCATTCGCGCGATCGGCGGCATCAGGATCAGCGGACGCAAGCGTCGTGCGGAGAAACTTGGTGACGGCTGCAGCAACAGTCGCCTCTTCCTGAGCCTCCCGTTGCGCATGCAATGCCGCCTGAAGCCGCGTCTCCGCGAGCAATTCCGCGTCTCGGGCACGATCTCGCTCGGAACTGGCCTCGACTGCTTTCCAGGCCGCGAACGCGGTGCCGCCGACCAGCCCGAAGACCGCCGCCAGCGCACCGACGACCAGCCCGCGATTTCGGCGGGAAAACTTGCGCAGCTGATACAACGTGCTCGCCGGCCGGGCAGTGATCGGCTGATGCCTTAGGAATCGCCGAACGTCCTCCGCCAGCGCCGCCGCCGACTGGTAGCGCCGCGCCGGATCGGACTCCAACGCCTTGCCGAGGATTGTCTCGAGGTCGCCGGCAAAGCGCGCGTCGACCCGACCGAGTACCGCCGGCGCGGTCTCGACGATTCGGCGAATCGCCGCCGGGGCCGACTCCCCGACAACATCATGCGGCAGCCGACCGCTGAGCAACTCGAAACCGACTACCCCCAAGGCGTAGACATCCGCCCGGGTATCGACCTCGCGCGGATTGCCGCCGAGCTGCTCCGGGCTCATGTATGGCAACGTGCCGATGAGCTGCTGCGGGCCGGAGAGCGTCAGGTCCACATGGTCCTCGTCGTTGATCCGTGCGATCCCAAAATCCAGGATTTTGGCCGTCGGCGGGCCACCCGGCACGGCCGTTTCGCGCTGGACGAGAATGTTCCCCGGCTTGATGTCGCGATGGATGACGCCCTTCTGGTGCGCATGCTGAACGCTGTCACAAATCTGCACGAACAACCGGAGGCGCACGGAAATCGGAAGTGCCGCCTGGTCGACATAGTCGGTGAGCGTCTCACCTTCGACGTACTCCATCGCGATGTACGCCTGCTCGACACCCCCCGTCGTCGCGTGTCCCGCCTCATAGATCTGAGCGATGCCGGAATGCTGCAGTCTACCGAGCACCTCCGCCTCGCGCGCGAACCGCTCACGACCGCGGACCCCGCCCGTGCCGCCGCGGATCACCTTGAGCGCAACCCGACGCGCAGGATGCTGCTGCTCGGCAAGGTAAACGATCCCCATGCCCCCTGCCCCGAGGCGTCGAAGCACGCGATAGTCGCCGATCTGCTTCGGCAACGGTTCTTCGCCTGCACCGAGCCCGCGATCCACCACCACCGCCGGCGTCTCCAGAAAGTCGCCGGCGCCGAGTGACGCGGACAGTAGCGAGTCCACTTCTGCCCGCAAGCCGGAGTCGTCCCGACAGTGCTGCGTAAGAAGCTGCTCGCGCGCCTCCGGCGGGCAGGCCAGCGCGGCCTGCACAATGCGATCGACTTCCTGCCACCGTCCCGGAATCACGGCGATTCCTCACCTTCCTGCATCTCGCGATAGAGCCAGCCGCGCGCGACCTGCCACTCGCGTTTTACCGTCGCCGGCGACCGACCGAGCACCTCCGCGGCCTCCTCGACGGTCAGCCCGGCGAAAAAGCGCAGTTCGACCAGCCGGACCCGCGAGGGGTCGAGCGCTTCGAGCTTCTCCAGCGCTTCATCCAGCGCCAAAACGTCGAACCCGGGCTCAGAAATCTGGATTACCCCATCATTTACCGGAATCCGATCCCAGCCGCCGCCCCGTTTCTGACGCCCGCGATCGCGGGCGTGCTGGAGCAACACCCGCCGCATGGCCTGGGCCGCCGCGGCCAGAAAATGCTGGCGATCCTCCCATTCGACCTGGGTCTGCCCACAAAGCCGAACGTACGCCTCGTTCACGAGCGCCGTCGTCTGCAATGTGTGCCCACGCCGTTCCTGCCGCATTTGCGCACTGGCCAAGCGGCGCAGCTCATTCTGGAGCGCCCCGATGAGTTCCGGCAGCGCCCCCGGATCACCCTCTCGCGCGCGGATCAGTAATTGCGTAACCGACGGTTCACTCATGGCTTGCTCGTTGCTGGCTCGTCTGCGACATGCGCTCTCGTGAACCATCATAGGCGGTTCGTCCACCGAAGGCACCACGAACTCAGATTCCAAGGTCGATAATGACCAACCCCTGCCCCCGAGATGGATGCATCCGGGTAGAACACCCGCAACACCACCCTTGGGAGAGACTTACGGGGAATCGCTCGGAATCGCGAACGCTTGTATCGGTGAGTAGATCGAACGAGAAGACTCGAGTCGAAGCGGGAGGCCACCTGATCGACGTGCTAGGCTGGCAGATCGCGATCGTATTCGTCCTCGGGATACTGTTTGGAGCCGGCGATTGTTTCGCGATCGCCGGTCCATTGGTCCTGGGATGCTATTGGCTCGCACGGAGACCGGACAAATCGGACCCAAGCATCTGTGAGCAGTGCGGATACTCGCTAATTGGGTTGCCCGCACCCCGCTGCCCGGAATGCGGCTTGGCAATCGGCGCCAACGTGACCGGTGCCCGGCGCGTGCCGATCATGCAGAGCATCGCCACGATCGTCGCGGTCTGGAGCCTCGCTCTTGTGATGTCGTTCACCCTGTCCATGGTGATGTGGCGTCTCATGCCGCTGCTGGGCCAATCAGAACGGGGACCCGATTTCTGGGCCGAGCCATACAGGATCACACATCAATTGATCGTTGTTTGCGTGCCGGCCGTTTATTTTTCAATCTGGGCGCTGAGCGTGCTGAGATGCCAGCGCCGTCACACGAGTCGGTTGCTGATCGTGATCGTCGCGGCGCTACTTGTCATCGCGAAGTATCAGATCACCGTCGACATCATTCGCCTTGACTGAGTCCGCCCGCTGCCTTCGGGGGGCATACAACCGGGTATCATGATTCGCTCGACCGAGACCGACCTACAGCGAGCGGCGGATATGTCCAGGCTGAGAGTCATCATGGCCACGTTGCTGATCGTGATTGTCATTGCGCAGATCGGGATGGTGGCTACCCGCCAATCGTTCTTTCTGGGATACAACAATGAACGATTCTCAGTAGGCGTGGGGCCGGGGAACCTGCTGTTTTTCTGCGGCTTGCGCGAACCATACCTTCCGGTGGAATGGCCTGCGTTTCGTCGACACGGTATCGGCCGCGACTGGCTGGGATGGATGCAGTTCGTCCCAATCGTCCATGTCTATAAGAGCACGTGGTTCAGGAGCACGGTTGTCGCAGTCAGCTTTCCCGGGTGGATCATGATCGTGATCGCCGCCCTGCTGCTCTTCTGGCGACGAAAGGCGTCCACGGACGGTTTCTGTAACACTTGCGGATACGACTTGGCCGGGAATACATCGAAAGTCTGCCCGGAATGCGGTACGCCTTGTCCCCCCCAGGCGCTTCGAGATCGCGACTAGAGCCCCCGCTGCTGCTTCATCACGACCCGACCGTCCGTGAAAACGACGGTGATCTGCTTGTCGCCGTCGCTCCAGCGGATCGTTGTGGCAGACAGCGAAACTTCGCCGACAGACACGTCTCCGCCGTGGACCTTCCCCTTACCCAGAACGGATTCCACCTCCGACTGCGTCATTCCGGTCTTGATCCGATCGTAGTGTTCGCGATCGACCTTGCTGTTACAGCCGACCAGCAACAAAGCCGCCCCGGCCAGCATGGTGACGATGAGATGTTTTCCGCGAACCAACATAAGCGCCCCGTCGCGTGCTATTCGCTGAGTTGGAGTGTGGCCAGGCCACTGGGAACGTCGTCCACGAAGTCGAAGATGCGGTCGAGGCCGGTCACCAGGAACACGCCCCAGACCTGGGTGTTGACCCCGCAAATCTTGAGCTTGCGCTGATTGTTGATCTGCACCACCTTGCGCAGCTTCAAGAGCTTCGCGAGGTTCGACGAGTTGAGATGGGAAACTTCGCCAAGGTTGAGCAGAACATCAAGTTGCGGGTTCTCGCTGCACTGCTCGACGATCGCCACCATGTCGTCCGTGAATTGCGGATCGTCCATGAGCTGTCCCAGGACGACTGTCTCCGACCACTGTTCAACCGGCATGACCCTGATCCATCCATTTTTGAGGACTGACGGGGTTAAGTATGCGGGCTGGGGGCAACTTGTCAATGCAATCCGCGTGCCGGAGCCACTGCACGGCGTGCCTTCGGCGATCTTCCACGTGCCGTCGAACCGCGGTCGATCGCAGACGCCTATGGTAAGAAAGCGGTATAATCGCCGGGGTAAGGCCGTCGATGCCGCGGTTCAGTTGCCGGGTCGACGGTCGCGGGATTCAACCACGAACGGAGTGCAGCAACGATGATTTTCGGAGAAGACAACGCGACCCCGCAGGGCAACGATCCCCAGGGACACGCCGGCGGAGCGGGGCAGCAAGGACAGCAGGTGCGCCTCGACGCGAGTCGGATGGAGACGATCTTTGCCAATTTCTTTGCACTCGCCGCCTCGTCGGACGAAGTGACCATATATCTCGGCGCGAACTCTCCGATGCCCGGCAACGCCCAGCCGCTGATCAGCATGTCCCACCGGGTCATGATGTCGCCGTCGAATGCCAAACGATTGATGATGGCGTTGCAACAAACCGTGCAGGCCCACGAGGAACGCTTCGGCCCCATCGAGGTCGCACCACCAAAGCGACAATAGGTACGACACGACGTGTGCATTTCATCGTGGGGGGGAGTGCGCCGGACCGAGACGCCCGGCGGGGAGCAAGCTCCCTTGACGAGGCCTGTGTCTACGCCACAGGCCCCAACGCGAACCAAACACTCAACACAGAGAGCCTCGAGCCCGAGAAGAAGGCGCACGAAGGCGATGTCCTAATAGCATGGTGCCTCACCCTTCTAGGGTGGGGGACGTGTTTCGCGCGGCGGTCAAGTGTCCCCAGGGTAGAACCCTGGGGCACCAACCCGCCATTGACCGCTCGCTTGCGCTCGCGGCTCGCACCGGCGCTCCTCGGCCACACAACGAGCCCCGAGCGCGAGCGAGGGGATCAAAATGCGCGACCCGAACAGCAACGCGCTCCGGGGAAAGCAAGCTCCCTTGGCGAGGCCTGTATCTACACCACAGGCCCCGGCGCGAACCAGACACTCAACACCCTACCTTCATTCGACCAATCGATCGTTGAGCACTTCGAGCACGTGTCGCGGATGGAGTTGCGCGTGGTGGCTGATCTGCTCCCGGCAACTGAATCCACTGACGACGATCTCCGCCGACCCGCGGTCGCGGATTGCCGGCAACAGTCGCTGCTCGCAGACCGCTTTCGCGACGTCATAGTGATCGCGTTCATGGCCGAACGAGCCGGCCATCCCGCAGCAGCCGCTGTTGATCTCGCGGGTCGTCAATTCGGACGGTGCATTGAGCAGCGTCATCGAGTCCGCGGTTGTAACGAGTGCCTTCTCGTGGCAATGCCCGTGATAGAGCGCTGCTGACGCGTCGCCGCGCCAGGTCCAGCGTTCGGGCGCGTCTGCGATCCGCTCCGCAAGCAGCGTCGAAACCGAGCGTGTCGCCTCTGCGACGGCGCGGGCCGTGTCCGTCGCGAGCAGGAGCGGATAATCGTCGAGAAACGCGGATACGCAGCTTGGTTCGCTGCCAACGATCGGGACGTTTTGGTACGCGTATGTCGCCAGCACTTCGACGTTGTGCGTCGCGAGCCGGACGGCGTCGTCGAGCAGGCCCTTGCTGATCTGCGGCCGACCACAGCAGAGCAAGCGTGGGACGACGACCTCGTAGCCGGCGTGCTCGAGCAGTCGAACGGCAGCGCCCCCGACCTCCGGCCAGAAGTAGTTCATCCACGTATCGGGGATATAGACGACGCGGTGCTGCGTGTCCCCACGCGGTCTATGTTTCGCAAACCACTTCGTGAACGGCCTGGACGCGAAGCGAGGCAGTGGGACCCGACGGTCGACGCCGTATCGGGCCTCCAGGAGGGCGCGCGTCACGGACCAGTTCCCGATCGCGTTCGCGATCCGCGGGAAGCGAGCGCCCCACTTGGCATTCTCGCCGATGCCAGTCAAGAACCGTACTGAACGCGGAACACCGCTCTTTTTGTAGGTTTGAGCGAGCCACTCCGCCTTGAGCCGTGCCATGTCGACGCCGGTCGGGCACTCGGTCTTGCAGGCTTTACAGGAGAGGCAGAGGTCCATCGCGTCGTGCAGCGCCGGGTCGTCGAGCCCATCGAGGAGGCCGTCGCGCTCCAGCGCGATGCGCAGCGCGTTGGCCCGCGCTCGAGTGGTGTGTCGTTCGTCCAGTGTCGCCATGTAGGAGGGGCACATCGTTCCGACGAGCTTCTGACGGCACTGCCCGACGCCGCTGCACATCCCTGCGAGTCCGCGCATTCCTTGGTGGTCGCCGTAATCGAAGAACGTCGGTAGCGTGACAGTGTCTGCCGGCTTGTAGCGGAGATTCTCTGTCATCGGCAACGGATTGACGATCTTCCGAGGGTTGAGCAAATTGTGGGGGTCGAACGCGTCCTTGACCTCGCGAAACGCGCCGATGATGCGCGGTCCGTACATTGCTTCCAGGAACTCCGACCGAACGATCCCGTCGCCGTGCTCGCCGGTGAAGGCACCGCCGTACTTCAACACGAGCGCACTGGTTCGCTCCGCGATTCGACGCAGCTTCGCAACGTCGGCGGGCTGCTTGAGGTTGAGCGAGGGTCGCACGTGTATCACGCCGACGCTGGCGTGCGCGTAATAGCCGACCTCATCGACGCCTTCCTGCTCGAGCAGTTCGCTGAGTTCGCGAATATACTCGCGCAAACGGGTCGGCGGGACGGAGCTGTCTTCGATGAATTCGTGTGGCTGACGATCGCCGGGCCGCGACATCAGCAGACCGAACCCGCGATTGCGCATATTCCAGACTGCTGTTTGTGTCGACGAATCGAGGACCACACGGTGTGCGTAACCCACCTGGTGCCGCTGCAGTTCGTCACAGAGCGCCCGAACGCGCGCCTGCACGCGTGTCTCATCGTCGTCGTAGAATTCCGTTACGAGGATCGCCGGCGGAACACCCTCCAGGAATCGAGCGCGAGTCTCGTCCGGGATCTCGGGAGCGCCCGCCGACAGAATGAGCTGATCCACCAGCTCGACCGCAACGGGGTCATGCTCCAGCACCTGAGGCGTCGCGCCGACCGCGTCCAGTACGGATCGGAAGTGTGAGACCAACAGCGCCTTGTGTTTCGGCACCGGCACAAGCCGCAGGCGCGCTTCGACCACCAATCCGAGCGTCCCCTCGCTGCCGCAGATGATCGTCGCCGGGTTGATTTCCTCGCTCATACACAAGCGATCGAGCGCATATCCGCCATTGCGACGCATCACACGCGGATAGCGTGCCAGCACCTCATCACGATACGCCGAGCGAACACGACCCAAGACCGATCGGATCCGCTGCTCCGTTGAATCCGTGGTCGCTACCGGGTCGATCGAGGACGACGCAACTCCCGGCAGGCCTCGTGCATCGGTCGGCGGCAGGTCGGTGAATGGATGATGTTCCCAGTTCACCACGCTGCCATCGGCCAGCACGACCGTCAGCTCGGCGACGTGATCGACCGTACGACCGTAGTGCAGCGAGTGGGCACCGCAGGAGTTGTTCGCGATCATTCCGCCAATCGTTGCCCGACTGGCCGTCGCGACGTCGGGCGCGAAGAACAGTCCGTGCGGCGCGACGAACGCGTTGACGTCGTCGAGCACGGCGCCCGGCTGTGCCCGCAGGGTACACTGCTGCGGGTCAAAGTCGCGAATCTCCGCCATGTATCGCGAGAAGTCGATTTGCACGCCCCACCCGAGCGCGCCGCCAGCGATCCCGGTTCCACCGCCGCGCGCGACGATCGGGATGCCGTGCGCGGTACAGATCTGAACCGTCCGCACCACATCCTCGACGTCGCGCGGCAGAACCGCGCCGGTCGGCGAGATCTGGTAGAGGCTCGCGTCCGTGGCGTAGATCGCGCGGGTCAGCTTGTCGAAGCGGACGTCGCCGCGGACGGCATCCTGCAGGGCTCGTTCGACCCGTGCGACAAGCTCGGGCTCGAATGTCGGCAGACGTGAATCGATCGGCGTGTGCATCGTTCCAGGGTATACTGTCGACAGATCGCTCGCCAGAGAAAGGGGATCACAACGGACTTACGTGACTCAGGACGGGGAACGATGACACGCGTGCGCATTGCCATGCTTAAATCCGGATCGCAAGCGACCGGGCCTTCATCTCACGCACCTTGATCCCCTCGCTGGCGCTCGGGGCTCGTCGTATGGCCACGGGGCTCTAGTGCGAGCCGCGAGCGCGAGCGAGCGGTCAACCGGCGGGCGAGACGCCCGCCCCACCCATTGCTTCTTAGAGCCGTTCGTGCAAGGGCAAGCGGCGCAGACGCTTGCCTCATCCCGGCAGCTTGCTGCCCGGGCGAGACGCCCGCCCCACCCATTGCTTTTTAGGGCCGTTCTTGCAAGGGCAAGCGGCGTAGACGCTTGCCTCATCCTGCCAGCTTGCTGCCCGGGCGAGGCGCTTGCCCCACCCATTGATAAGCCAGAGTGCAAGCGACGGGTCCGTCCCCCACGCCAAGATGGGGTGGGGCACCGACTTCCCAGGCAGCGCGTGCCCCA
>JANQNU010000035.1 GCA_028279405.1 Phycisphaerae bacterium | reverse complement strand
GACTTTGGAGGCGTGCAATCACGCTGATCGCGGCTAGAGCCGCTCGCTGATCCAGGACAGTCCGGCCTCGAGCGCTTCGACGAGTTTCTCGGGCTCCTTGCCGCCGGCTTGCGCCATGGTTGGCGGGCCACCGCCGCCGCCCTTGACGATCGGCGCGACGTGTTTGACGAGATCGCCGGCCTTGACGCCGCGCCGGATCAGGTCGTCGGTCATCGCCGCCAGGAGCACGACCTTCCCGGAACCGCCGTCCTCGTCTTCCGCCGGCACGTGTACGCCGAAGAGAATTGCGGCGGACTCACGTTTCTGTTTGATGATGTCGGCCCCGTGCTTGAGCTGCTCCGCAGGCACGTTGGGCATTTCCGCGACGATCACGGACGTGCCGTTGATCACCGGCGGCTCGTCGAGCAGCGCATCCAGCCGTGTTTTCACCAGCTCGACGGCATCCTGCGCATCCGCCTTTCGGGCCTGTTTGAGCGTCCGCTGCACGGCGGCAATCGCCTCCTGGATCCGGGCGCGATGTCGCAGTGGAACATCTGACTGCTGAATCGCACCTTGCACGGCCTGGATTCCATCCGCGGCCTCTTCGGGAGTCACACCCTTGAGCGACTCGGCTTGCTGTACCAGCGCCTCGCCGATCTGCTCCATGAGCTGCGCGGCGCCCCCGGTGACCCCGACGATCCGCCGGATCCCCTTCGCGACCGCTTCCTCGACCGTAATCGCGAAGTGTCCAATCTCCTCGGTGTTGGTCACGTGCGTACCGCCGCAGAACTCGATCGAGTGCCGGCGCCATTCCGGTTTCTCGGGGTTGGCGAGCAGTTCGTCGACCGCGGCACCGATCGAGACGACCCGTACCCTTTCCGGATACTTTTCGCCGAAGACGGCCCGCAGTCCGTTGATCTTCATCGCATCCTGCTGCGGCGCATCCTGCGCGTAGACCGGCGCCGCCTTCTGAATCTCGGCATGCACCAGCGATTCGATCTTCGCGATCTCATCCACCGACACGGCCATCGGATGCGAGAAATCGAATCGCGTTCGCTCGGAATCGACGAGCGATCCGCGCTGTTCGATGTGGTTACCGAGGGTTTCGCGCAGCGCCCAGTTGAGCAGATGAGTCGCGGTATGGTTTTGTTTGGTGACCTCGCGATGCTCGTCCACAGTCATCCGAATCGTCTGCCCGACCCGGATCTCTCCTTGGACGAGCGTCCCGAAATGGACCACCGTATCGCCGAAGCGTCGCGTGCGTTCGACATCGAACCGGATACCGTCGCCGCCGATGACGCCTTTGTCACCGACCTGTCCGCCTTGCTCGCCGTAGAAGCTGGTTCGATCAACAATCAGGCCGGCGTCATGTCCCGGCAGGATCGGCTGGTCGTCGTCACGAATGACGATTCCGCCGGTCTGGTCGAGCAGCACCATCGCGCGCACGGTTCCGTCGACTTCGCGCGTCTCATACTTCTGGCTGTCATCGGTCGGACCGAACGGCGTGACCAAGTCCGCTTGCAAAGCGGCAAATCCGCTGACCTGCACCGCGCCGCCGTGCCGGGCCCGCTCACGCGCCTCCTCCATCAGCCGCTCGTACTCGCCAAGATCGACACGCAACTCGCGTTCTTCCGCCATAATCTGCGTCAGATCGATCGGGAACCCGTAAGTGTCATGCAGCTTGAAGGCATCTTCGCCGCGAATCTCGTTGTGGTGCTGCGTGCGAGCCACATCCGCGGCTTCCTCGAACAACGCGATCCCGCGCCCGAGCGTCTTGCTGAACGAACGCTCCTCCTGCTCGACCACCTCGATCACACGCCCGAGCTTGGCCCGCAGTTCCGGGAAGGCCGCTCCCATCGTCTTCACCACTGCTGGCACGAGCTTGTAGAGGAACGGCTCATGCATGCGCAAATATTGCCAACCGTACCGCACGGCGCGTCGGAGAATTCGCCGAAGTACGTATCCCCGACCGTCCTTGTCGGGATATGCCCCGTCGGAGAGTGCAAACGTCAGGGTACGGATATGGTCGGCGATAACCCGATAGCTGATGTCGACCATTTCCTGCTCTGACGCGGTCCCGCTGCCACTCTCGAGCGATCCGGTGTACGCCGGGGCGCCGGTCACCTGCTGAATCTCAGCAAACAGCGGCGTGAACACATCCGTATCGTAGTTACTGCGTTTCCCCTGGATGACTGCTGCGATCCGTTCGAACCCCATACCGGTGTCAACGTGTTTTGCAGGTAGCGGATCCAGCGTCTTATCCGGTCGGCGATTGAATTGGATGAACACCAGGTTCCAGATCTCGATCACCTGATCGCTGCCGGCATTAACCAATCGAGCGCCTGTCTTGTCTGCGGTCAGGTCGATGTGAATCTCGCTACACGGACCGCAGGGACCGCTCTCGCCCATCTCCCAAAAATTGTCCGTCGCGTCGCCTGGGTGAATCTGCTCGTCGGGCAGCCCGGTCAGCTCCTTCCACAAGTCCCGGGCCTCCAGATCCGGCTCGAGCCCCTGGGTTGGATCGCCGCCAAAGTACGTCGCGTGCAGGCGCGACGGGTCGAGCCCCCAACGCTCAGTCAGCAATTCCCAGGCCCAGGCGATGGCGTCGCGCTTGAAGTAGTCACCGAAGGACCAATTGCCGAGCATCTCGAAGAACGTATGGTGGTAGGTGTCGTGACCGACATCGTCAAGGTCGTTGTGCTTGCCGCCGGCCCGAATGCACTTCTGGCTGTTCGCGGCCCGAGCGTACGGACGCGTCCCCGTTCCCAGAAAGACGTCCTTGAACTGGTTCATCCCCGCATTGGTGAACAACAGCGTCGGGTCATCGTGCGGAACCACCGGCGAACTCGGTACATAGGAATGCGCACGTTCCTTGAAGAAGTCGATGAACTCCTGACGAATCTCCGCAGCGGTCTTGCTCACGACGTTCCTTTCCCAAAATGCCCAAGCGGGGCAGAATGCCGCATTGTACGCCGTCATCCGCGCATTTCGAGCCGACCCCGCCACGATTGAAAACACGGCCGGGAGCCTGCCCACGCGCCATGCTCACCGGCAGTGCTTCACACCCGACACGCGGTGCGCGACTCCGTCAAAAACCGCACAGATACGTCCGGGAACCCCCGGGCGAACTGCTGAGATGGACGATGCAGGAATAATGAAGCAGGAAACGAAGCTGCTAGTGCTGAACCGTCCCCGAACCCGGCGCGCGCTGAATCACGCCGATCTCCCCGTGGTCGAGCCAAACCAGCGTACACCCGGCGCAGGTGTCGATCACCACGTTGCCCGGTCCGTAGTAGGGATGCGTTTCCATACGTCGAGCACAACGCGGACAGTTGATCTCGCGCTCATACTCCTCGGGCCGTAGCGGCGTGGGCTGCTCCGACGGCCGCGTGTAACGCGCTCGCAGATCGCGCACGACCAGAAACAACGTGTCGTTGTCGACCAGAACCCCCCGACAACTCGTGCAGTGTTCCACCGGACGGCCGACAATCGACGCCTCCTCGAGCTGCTGCGCCGGACAAACCGGACACGTGAAACGGGCAGCACGCTCCAGCCGGAAGACGGAGTCCTGCCCGTCAACCGCGTCCGGAAAGTGAAAGGTCGCGCAATAATCGCATACGAAATAACCACGTCCTTCGACGAGTCGCATCGCAGCGGCACAATTCGGACAGTTCATACCCCACTCTATCGTCGTTGAACGGAACCGATTTGAGCCTCCCGCCGCATCAACGGAGATCGCTGCACCGACTCCGGTCCGTGGAACTGGACACGCTCCGCGGCACGCCGCAGAATCCACCGACCGAACCGTCGAACCGCCCGAACGGGAGCAAATCTCATGGATAGCGAACTGCGGTCCCAGCTCGTCGAGGCCTGGCGCACCAACAATCGGATCAACCTATTGCTGATCGACAAGATCACGTCAGCAGGATGGACCAGCACCCTTTCCAAGCGCGGCGGTCGCGGCGTCGCCGGCGAACTGGCTCACATTCACAACATCCGGGTCTGGCAGGTCGAGAAACGGGCCAAGGAACTCCTCGGCGGGCTCGAGCGATTCGCCACCGGCGTCGTTCCGACCAAAGCCACGCTCCGCAAGGCGCTGAACGCCTCCGCCGACGCGGTCGAAGCACTGCTCGTCGGCGTGCTCGACGGCACCCCCAAACGCCGAGGCTTTAAGAAGGGCATTTTTACGACCGTGTCCTACTTCATCGCGCACGAAGCACACCACCGGGGACGCATATTGCTGACACTCAAAGTCAGCGGCAACACGCTCGAAAAGAACACGCAAATGACCATCTGGGGCTGGGACCAGATGTGACGAGGCCGCGAACGCGCGCCGCGGTATCGTGTCCACGCGCCACCAAAGACCTGACGTCCGGCGCCGTGGTCCAGAGAAATGAACGTGTCCTCGACCCTCGAAGAACTGCCAACTTGTGCCGAGGACATTCTCTGCCGTACGGTGTCATCCGCCTTCTCTTGTTGCGCCGTACGAGCAATGCATGAACACCCGACATCTGCTTACTTCTCGGGCGGCCGGTCGGTCGCAAACACCTCAGGTTCGACGACGTCTTCACCGAGACCCTTTCGTAGGAATGGCTCGTATACAACTGGACCAATCATTGCGTGCTTGACATTCTTGTGACCCAGGACCTTGAGTTCAGATGAGATGAGGACTGTGTCGACGGGGTACTTATAGTGCTCCCGGACGAGCCCGCACAGCCGTTTGAGGTCAGGATCATTCGTCGCATTGGATATTTCATCCAAATCCTTGGCGAGCACCCAGGCGTTCACGTAGCGTTTGAGAATGCCAATGATCTTGGCGTCCGATAGGACCCTCGCACGGAGGGTCTTTCCGCTCGCTCAACAAGATTCGTCGCTGAGACTGCCGAAAAGTGCGACGATATGCATCGGTTTGCCGGTCCGCTTCGACATTCGCAATGCTTCTTCCAGATTCAGCCAATCCACTTCAGCAAACTGATAGAATTTTCGGGCAAGCAGCTTTCTTGCCTGTTCGAGAGTCAACGCCTCGGTGCCCGAAGCAACTTGATTCGAAAAACCGTCTCCACTACTCAGTTCCATTCGCGGAATCCGACCAATATCGGCCAACGTTCCTCCGTCCTTCGCAACATTGAAATCGACGTTCGCACGCTGTTGAGGAAGCGACAACTGGAACGCTGTCACCGCACGGGTCTTTCGATCGATTTGCATCCGACCTTCGAATTGGGCTGGCGTCATCCATGAGGATGTTCCATGCCCACCGTCTCCCTCCAGCAAGAACTCGGCATGAACTCTGATGATGATCTCGGCGTGGTTGACATCAAGGGCGCGAAGACAGGCCCACGCGCCACGCACTCCAACGAATCCGTGGTGGAGCTTGTCCGTTGCTCCGGGATGGAATTGCCGAAGGAAAGGCAAAGCAGCCTTGGGATCTACGCGCCATACATCTCCGACCCCAACTTGTTCTGTCGGAAGGAATGGCCTGAAGTGCCGGGCCTCGTAACGCGCCCGTTCACTGACGGGTTTGAGGCGTTTGATAACATCAAACTTCTTCTCGAAGTCGTAGACAGTGTCAGTGACGGGCTCCCAAACGGCCTTGAGTTCGATCGGAACGTGGTCAACGATCTCCAGCTTGGCGGCCTGATCGTACGGCCCGGCCGCGACACCGAACCAGGGTGCTAGTGCGAGAATTGTCTTTACGATTGGGTACTTAGCGAAAACTCCTGTACTCATCTCACTCTCCAACTCGTAGGACGACCTGGCACACGGCATGTTCACATGCCAAACGACAGGCGTTGCAGGCTACTACAACTGTCGGAGAGAATCAACGAAAATGTCGGTCAACCACATCGTTGGTTGCGGCCAACCGGTAATACACAGGTGAGTAAGCGCCCCCAACACGGACTAACACGAGTCGCCAGAGGCCACACCGAGTTTTCGCTAAGAACAGAGGAGAAGAAGAGTTAGGGCGACAAAGCTGCGACCTGCGCCCCAACCCAACAAATGGCTAACACGGCTCAATCCGCCTTCATCTTTTCGGCCTTCTCCGCGGCTTCCTCGATGCTGCCGACGTACATGAACGCCGGTTCCGGCAAATGATCCCACTTGCCTTCGCAGATTTCCTTGAAGCTGCGGATCGTGTCATCCTTCTTCGTGTAGTTTCCGGGGAAGCCCGTGAACTGCTCGGCGACGAAGAACGGCTGGCTCAGGAAGCGCTCGATCTTCCGCGCCCGACCGACAATGATCTTGTCCTCTTCGCTCAACTCCTCGACACCGAGAATCGCGATGATGTCCTGTAGGCTCTTGTACCGCTGCAAAATCCGCTGCACCTGCTGCGCGATCGCGTAGTGCTCCTCGCCGACGATGCCCGGGTCCAGAATTCGCGAACTCGAAGCCAACGGGTCGATCGCAGGATAGATGCCCTTCTCCGCGATAGAACGCTCGAGGACGATAAACGCGTCGAGGTGGGTAAACGTCGTCGCCGGCGCCGGGTCCGTCAAGTCGTCAGCCGGTACGTAGACCGCCTGCACCGACGTCACCGCTCCACTCTTCGTCGACGTGATCCGCTCCTGTAGCTCGCCCATCTCCGTTCCGAGCGTGGGCTGATAACCGACCGCTGACGGCATGCGACCGAGCAGCGCGGAAACCTCCGAACCAGCCTGCGAAAAACGGAAGATGTTGTCCACGAAGAGCAGCGTGTCCGCACCGGTCTGGTCGCGGAAGTACTCCGCCATGGTCAGCGCGGTCAACGCCGCCCGCAGTCGCGAACCCGGCGGCTCATTCATCTGACCGAACACCATCGCCGTCTGATCAATGACGGATTTTCCGGTGTCGCCAATCTTCGCGCCCTGCATTTCGAGCCAGAGGTCATTCCCCTCACGCGTTCGCTCACCGACTCCCGCAAACACAGAGTAACCGCCGTGCTGAGTCGCAATCCGCGCGATCAACTCCTGAATGACCACAGTCTTACCCAAACCGGCACCGCCGAACAGACCGATCTTGCCGCCGCGAACGAACGGGACGAGCAAGTCGACAATCTTGATGCCCGTCTCGAACTGCTCGGTCTTCGGCGTCAGATCCGCGAACTCCGGCGGGTCACGGTGAATTGGCCGAACCTCCTGCGCCGTGACCGAACCGCGGCCGTCGATCGGCTCGCCCACCAGGTTGAACACGCGTCCGAGCGTGGCCTCTCCGACAGGCACGCTGATCGGCGTCCCGGTATCAGTGATCTCCTGGCCGCGGATCAGGCCGTCCGTACTACCGAGCGCGACCGCACGTACGCGACCGCCTCCGAGATGCTGCGCCACCTCGCACCAGAGCGTCTCTTCCCGCACCTCGCCGCCCCATTCCGTGCGAACCGTGGTCTTCAACGCGTTGTAGATCTTCGGAAGCTGGTCCTCACTGAACTCCGCGTCCAGCGTTGACCCGATGATCTGCGTGACCTTGCCTGCGTTGCCGCTACTCGACATTCCCTTACTCCGAAGTCATGCCCAGCGCCCGAAGGCGTCCGCGCGTTTTCCGTTTCATCTACTGGACGGCCTCGGCACCGCCGACGATATCCGCCAACTCCATCGTGATCTGTGTCTGCCGCGCCCGGTTGTACTCCCGGGTGAGGTACTTGATCATGTCGCCAGCAGCATCGGTCGCTGCCTTCATCGCAACCATCCGCGCTACCTGCTCGCTGACGATCGCATCGTTGAAATACTGATACAGCCGAATCTTGACCGATTCCGGAATCAGCCGCGCCAGCAACTCAGCCGGCGGCGGCGAAAACTCGAAGTCCGGCCGTCCGGACGCATCACTCTCGTCCGACACCTGTGGCGGGTCAATCGGCATGAGGCGGACCGCCTTCGGCCGCTGAACGCCCGCCGACACGAACTGCGTATAGACCACGTCGACGAACCCAATCTCCTCGTCGCGGTATAGCCGCATGTAACGCTCAGTCATCTCCGCAACACGTGCAAACGCAATGCGGTCCTCAACATCCGTAATCGAACGCTCCACCGGCTGCCGCAGGAACCGCAGATAATTGAGACCCTTCTTGCCGACCATCTCGACCGCCGGCTCATGCCCCGTATCCCGCAACGCCTGGATGTGGTCCCGCATCTGACGCAACACGGCGGCGTTGTACGGCCCGCACAGCCCGCGATTGCCCGTGATCGCCAGGACGATACCACGCTTGACGTGCTCGTTCGGTCGCAACAGAAAATGATCGGCGGAGTCCATCGACGCCAGTGTCTCGATCATCTCGGTGATCTTGCGCGTATACGGCTGCGACGCTGTCGCCCGCTGCAAACACTTCTGGAAACGAGCGGTTGCGATCAACTGCATCGTTTGCGTGATCTTGCGGACGTTGCGCACTGCCTTGCGACGCTTGACGATTTGTCGGGCGCTGGCCATACCGTTCCTTGCTTCCTAGCCGGCCTTCGACACGAACTGCTTCTTGAACTGACCGGTCAGCTCCTTGAGCCGTGCGTCCAGCTCATCCGTCATCTTCGGTGACGCGCGCAGGCCGTCCAGGACCTCGGGATGCTCGTCCCGGTAGAACTTCAGGAGCCCTTCCTCGAATTCACCCACCTGCCCCACCGGCAGATCATCGAGGAAACCACGTGTACCCGAGTGGATCGACAGAATCTGGTCGAACACATCCATCGGCCGATACTGCGGCTGCTTGAGCAACTCGACCATCCGCTGTCCGCGATCGAGCTGCTTCTGTGTCGCCGCGTCGAGCTCAGTGCCCAGCTGGGCAAACGCCTCCAGATCGCGGAAGGCCGCGAGGTCCAGCCGCAACGAACCCGCGATCTTCTTCATCGCCGGCACCTGGGCATTGCCACCCACGCGACTGACCGAAATACCCACGTTCACCGCCGGCCGAACACCCGCGAAGAACAGGTCCGGCTCCAGATAGATCTGCCCGTCCGTGATCGAAATCACGTTCGTCGGGATGTACGCCGACACCTCGCCTTCGAGCGTCTCGATGATCGGCAGCGCCGTCAGGCTGCCGCCTGACGCCTTCTTCCGTCGGGCCTCATGGCCGTCGCCCAACCCCTTGAGGTCCGCATCGAGCGCCTCAGCGTCCTGCTCACCAATGTATACCTTGCCGTTCACGCCCTCTTCGACACCCTCCGGCGTGCCCGCCTTGACGATCACCCTGTGCACGGCCAGCTTGCACGCTCGCTCCAGGAGGCGACTGTGCAGATAGAACACGTCACCCGGGTACGCTTCGCGGCCCGGCGGACGCCGCAACAGCAGTGAAAGTTGTCGATACGCCTGCGCCTGTTTCGAAAGGTCGTCGTAGACGCACAGTGTCGCCTGCCCTTCGTTGTACATGAAGTACTCGGCCATCGTGCAGCCGGCGTAAGGAGCGATGTACTGCAACGGCGCCGGGTCCGACGCTCCCGCACATACCACGATCGAGTAGTCCATCGCGCCGTGCTCGCGAAGCGACTCGACGATCGAGGCCACGGTCGACTCTTTCTGGCCAACCGCGACGTACACGCAAATGACGTCGCCACCCTTCTGGTTGATGATCGTATCGATCGCGATCGCGGTCTTGCCCGTCTTGCGGTCGCCGATGATCAACTCGCGCTGCCCACGACCGATCGGAATCATCGCGTCGATCGCCTTGATGCCCGTCTGAAGCGGCTCCGTGACCGGCTGCCGCCCGGCAATTCCCGGCGCGATGATCTCCATCGGCCGCCGTTCGTCGGTTTGAATCGGACCCTTGCCGTCCAGCGGACGCCCGAGCGGATCGACCACCCGACCGACCATCGCCGGCCCTACCGGCACCGACAGCAGCTGTCCGGTCGCCCGAACCGTCTCCCCTTCGCGGACGTCCAGGAAGCCGCCGAGAACGACCGCACCGATCGAGTTCTCCTCGAGGTTGAAGACCACGCCCGCGGCCCCACTCTCGAACTGGAGCATCTCGCCGGCCTGCGCCTTGGAAAGACCATAGATCTGCACCACACCATCGCCGACCTCGAGCACCTTGCCCACCTCGGCAACATCGAGCGTCGTCTGGTAGCTTGCAATCTCGTCTTTGATGATCGAAGCGATTTCGTCAGCCTTGAATTTCATCGCACCCTCGTGCTTGCATCCAATCTATACTCGCGCCGTCAGCGCCCCTCAACCGGCATCGTCAACGCCGACCGCCAAGCCACGCCGCCCTCGTTCCGCTAGTTGGAGCTGTGCTTGTTCAAGCTGTCGGCGGACCGAATGGTCGAACCGCAAGTCGCCGATCTGCAGCACCAAACCCCCGAGAATCGCCGGATCGACCGTGTACTCGACCACCGGTTTACGCCCCGACAGCTCCGCCGCCATGGACGCGACACGCTCCCGCTGCGCTTCGTCGAGCTCGACCGCGCTCGTCGCCGTCACCTCGACTTCGCCGGCCGCCTCCTCCTGTGCCAGCACGAACGATCGAAGCAGGCCCGCCACGGCGCCCGTGCGACCGTTCCGGTTCATCACCAGCAACGTGTTGAGCACCAGATCGCTCAGCTTGCCACGGAACATCTTCTCCAGGCCATCCGCGCGGCGTTCCGCCTGAATCGCACTGCTCGCCAGGAAATCGCCGAACGACGGCTGCAATTCGACGAGTCTGACCAGCTCTTCCAACTCGCTGCGAACGTCATCAACCTGACCCGCGGCACGAGCCAGCTCGAATAGCGAATCGGCGTACACCGACGCGACGGCCTGTTGCGGATCCAACTTATCAGCCATGGTTGCCTTTTATCATTGCCTCGCGGTTCGACGCGACGCTGTGACGCGCCCGCCCCGGTCTCAATTCCATCGCGACTTGTCCGCGGCCTTCATCTGCTCCAGCGATTGCTGCACCAGATCACCGTGATCCGTCGGCGAAAGCGACTTCTTGATGATGCCGGACGCCACGTTGACCGCCAACTCGGCCGTCTGGTCGTACAGCTCCTTGACCGCGGCGTCCCGTGCCAAACCAATCTCACGCTTGGCACGCTCGATCATCTGGTCCGCCTCGGCCCGCGCTTCCTCATGCATCCGCTGGCGCACCGCCTCGGCATCCCGTCGACCTTCCTCGACAATCGCCGTCGCCTCGTCACGCGCCTTCGCGACCTGCGCTTGATAATCAGCCAGGAGCTTCTCGGCGGCCTCGCGCTCCTGCTTCGCATGCAGCAACGAACCGCGGATCGTCTCCTCACGCTCCTCAAGCCGCTTCATCAGCGGCGGCCAGGCATACTTGCCGAGAATCGTCACCACGATCACGAAGACGACCAGCGTAATGATCGCATTCGAAAGACCGCCGGCGAAGATGTTCGGCTCTTCGCCCGTATCCGCCGCCATCGCGAGCGCCGGCAGGGCCAGGAAAACGCAAAGGCCTGTTAGTCGCTGGGCCACGTTCCTACTCCGATCCCGAGCCTAGGCTTTCATGAAGACGACGATGATCGCAAAGAACGCAGCACCTTCGATCATGGCCGCGGTGATGATCATCGGGGTGAACATCGCACCACTGGCCTCCGGCTGTCGCGCGATCGACTCGACAGTGCTGCCGCCGATACGACCGATACCGATACCGGCACCCAGCACTACCAGGCCGGCACCGACCAGGCTGAGGCCCGGGATCAACGGCGCCGCCGCGTGCGTGGCTGCATCACCATCAGCGCCGTCGTCGGCGATCGCCGATTGCGGACCAAACATGGCCAGACCGAACAGCAGCAGCGTCGCTGCCAACAGGGGACGGATCCGATTCATTGCAATCATTCCTTTCCGTTTTCTCCGCTCGTGACCCACGTCAACGATTAAGCTCCGTATCTCACCTACAAGCACGGCTGACCGAGTTGACTCATAACCGCGCTACGCGTGCTCATGCTCATGCTCGTCGTCATGATGAATATTGACCGCCATCCCGAGAAACACCGCCGTCAAGGCCGTGAAGATGAACGCGTGCAGGAAGGCGACGAAGATCTCCAGGAAGTTGAACAACACGCACGCTAACACGACCACCGGACTGAGAATCTGTCCGATCGTCGTACCAAGATTGGCGAAACTCACCAAGACCGCCAGCAGTATGTGACCCGCGAGCATGTTGGCAAACAGACGAACCGCCAACGCCATCGTCTTGAACAGCATTCCGGCCATTTCGAGGAGCGCGATGAACCACGCCAGGAACGACGGCCCCATGAAGAAATGCTTGATGTAGTCCATCCCATTGAAGCGCAGGCCGTTGTACACGATCAGTACGAGTGAACTCACCGCCATCGCGCCGGTCACCCAGATGTTGCCCGTGGACGTCCCGCCAATCAGATGGCCCGGAACGAAGTAGAACCAGTCCGAGAGCGGCAGCATGCCGAGCAGGTTCGAGATCAGAATGAAAAAGAAGTAGCTCCACAACAGCGGCGTAAAGCGATTCGTGTGCCGTCCCAGGTTGGGCTCGAAGATGCGATCTCGCAGCCCGAAACAGATCACCTCGAGCGCATTCGCAGCACCCCGTGGCACGTGCCGATTGATCTCATCCGTGCCGGCTGTCTTCATCACCGCCCGCGGCAACCACCAGAGCAGGAGCAGCGCTCCCACCACCTGCATGATGATGTGGTTGCTGACAATCGGGACCATGAACCAGGGCCCGCCGTCGGGATTCAGATCCCACAGCGTGTGCTGAACGACGTGATTCAAAGGATTGTCAGCCGCGAGAATCAACGACATCGCGTCAATGCTCCTTCGCACGCTGGGCTTCGTCCCAGGCGCGTACCAGACGAATCAGTCCGGCCGTGTCCACCGCCAGCAACAACAACTGTGCCGCGGCCAGCCAGAGCCAGAACGCATCACCCGCAGCCAAGCCGGCCCGAATAACCACAAAGCCCACCGCCAGCGTCGCCAGGAAACGCACTCCCAAGCTGGCAAGCGAGGCCATCGCAAATGCACTAACCGTTCCTGAACCAAATCCGAACGGAAGCCATAAACTGGCAGCAGACCCGATCAACGCCGCCATCACGCCGGCGATCATGTTCGACGCCCCCGACTGCCCGGAAGCCATATGCACCGGCCAGGCCGCGAGTAGGATCAAGCCAAACGCGCAGAGCCCCGCTGTGGTCAGGAGGCGTCCGAACGCCCGGAAATCAGGTGCCGTGGTCGCGGTCATCGGATGCGTCACGATCCTGTTTGAATCCTGCTGCTGAGTCGAATTTTCGCTGCATTTCGTACGCCCGACGAATCAGCGAGGCGAGTCCGCCGACGATGCCGGTGGTCGCACCGACAATCACACCCATCCGGGTTCCAAACTGCCGATCGACCCAAACGCCAATCAGCGTGCAAACGGTGACCATGCCCGCGAGTTCCATCCCGAGGCCCGCGTACCGCATGGCCATCGCGCGTTGCTCGCGGTCAGGGCGGCCAGCAGGCATCTGAACCAATCTCGTTTCACGGGTGGCCGAACACCGCACCCTCCGAACCCAGGGGTCGGGAATGTAGCAGATCGCGCACCCGCGTCAAGGCATGCGGCGCGCCGCGCGGCCGACGGTCGGCGGCTTGTCAGTTGACGGCGCGCGCTGGTATAATTAGCGTGGGATAGAAGTGCAAGTAAACGTGCCTTGTTGCTTGCGGTCGAAAAGGGAATCGTGCGCTCCGTGTCCAAGCACCCAGCCAGCCATCAGGCCCTGCAGATCCTCGCCATCGCTCCGGACGAAGCGTCGCCGCTCGTGGGCGCCCTGCGCACGCTCGGCACGGTCAAGATGGTGGACCATGTTTCCAAGGCTGTTGCGGCCTTGCGCGACGAGGTCTTCGATTATGTCGTAGCGCCGACGGGAACGCTTGCCAGCCTCGATGCGGGCGGCGGACGCGGGTCGGCGGAGTCGATTCTCGACCGGATCGGCCAGGGCGTCTGCATCGTCGATCACGAAGGGACGCTGGTCTGGTCCAATCGGCAGCTGAAGTCATATCCGGCGGATGCGGTCGAAAAAATTCGCGAAACATGTTTTCGAATTTTTCAGCATTTCGCAGCCGATCCCACGAATCGAGACCCTTCCCGAACCCGCCGACGCAACGTCACCGTGGACGACAATCTCTTCCTCGAACTCACCGGTTCACCGGTCTTTGACGCCCAGGGCAAGCTGGTCGAAGTAGTCGGCCTGCTATGGGACGCGTCTGCCACCCGTCGGCTCCAGGGGAAGATCAACGCGATCGACGCCGCCGGGCGGGAACTGGTGCGGCTCGACGGGGTCTCGGCCGATTCGATGACGGTCGCCGACCGCCTCGAGTTGCTCGAGAAGAAGATCATCAACGTGTGCCGCGACCTGATGCATTTCGATCACTTCGCCGTCCGCGTACTGGACAAACAGACGAACCGCCTGGACACGGTGATCGCGAGCGGGTTTTCAGAGGAAGCCAAATCGCTGGACATCTTGGCAGCGCGCGAGGGCAACGGAATCAGCGGATTCGTCGCCGCCACGGGCCGCTCGTACATCTGTCCGGACGTGGTCAAGGACCCGCGCTACCTGGCAGGCATCGAGAACGCGCGGTCGACGCTGACCGTGCCGCTCTGGCTGCACGACCAGGTGATCGGCATCCTCAACGTCGAATCCAACCAGATTGCCGCCTTTTCCGAAGACGACCGCCAGTTCGCGGAGATTTTCGGACGCTACGTCGCGATGGCGTTGCACATTCTCAAGCTGCTGGTGGTCGAACGCCATGCGACGACGGGGCAGATCGCGTCGGACGTCGCGGCCGGTCTGGCGGCCCCGCTCAATGACATCATCACCGAGGCAACGACGATCATGGAGGAGTTCATCGGACACGATGAGCTTCGCAAGCGGCTGCATTCCGTGATCGACAACGTGGACATGGTCAAACGCACGCTGCATCAGCTCACGGAGCCGCAGGGCGTGAAGGGTTTGATTCCGGAGGCCCCCAATCAGGACCCGTTGATCAACGGTCGGCGGATCCTGATCGCGGAGGACGAAGAAGTCATTCGCGATACGGTCGCCGAGATTCTCACCAAGCTCGGCGCCGTGACGGTAACGGCCCGGGACGGGGACGACGCGATCGCGATGGTTCACGGGCAGCATTTCGATCTGGTACTCAGCGACATCAAGATGCCGAACAAGACCGGCTACGAGGTTTTTGCAGAAACCAAGAAGATCTGCGCGGAGTGTCCGGTCGTGCTCATCACCGGCTTCGGTTACGACCCGGACCACTCGATCGTCCGCGCCAGCCGTGAAGGACTTGCCGGCGTGCTGTTCAAGCCTTTCAAGGTCGAACAGCTGCTCGAAATCGTCCGCGGCGCCCTGGCTGATGCCCCCCACTGACCCGCCCGGACCCGATTCAGGGCCAACCGACGGCTCCGACACGCCGCCCACATCGACCGAGCATGAGTCCCGCCTCGTTCGTTACGCCAAGCGCCGTCCCGACCCGCTCCGCTTTCTCAAACGTATCGCGATCGCGATCATCGGCGGCACAGTCATCCTGGTGGGAGTGGTGATGATCGTGACGCCGGGGCCTGCGCTTGTCGTGATTCCCGCGGGTCTCGCGATTCTGGCCACTGAGTTCATCTGGGCCCGTCGGCTGCTGAAGCGGGTCAAGCGCCAAGCCCAACGCTGGACGAAGCGCGCCAACCGCGCGCCGGCCGCGGAGGCGAAACCGCCCGACTCCGACAACGGCCGCTAGGCCGTCGGCAATAGCACCTCGCCTCGAAGGAACCCGCATTATCGGTTGACCTGCCCACGGGACAATGTCTACGATTGACGAAAGAGGGCTCCACAGGTTCCCGATAGCTTCGTTGGCATCCGCACGTCACCGTCGAAGCGTAAACGTACATGACTACAGAGGATGATCAATGAGCCAAAAGTATCTCCGCGCGATTGCTATGCTTGCCCTGCTTTGCGTACCACCGGGCACGATCGCGGAAGTCACCTTCGAATTCACTTTCTTCGATGTGGAGACGGGCACCGGCGTCGGGTTTGACGATCCACTCCTCGGTGCCGATCGTCGGGCCGCGCTCGAAGAAACGGCGCGAGAGATTGGCGCGCGGATCGGCCAGACAGCGACCGTCGAGATCGGAATCGCGCCATCGGAGACGGACGGCTCCGGTCCGATCGGCGTTGCCGCCGCAACTTTCGTCGACACATCTCCGGGTGTTCGCGACGGCGAGGTCTACCGCAGAATCGTCCTCGGCCTGCCCGACACCGATCCGGGGCTCGACGGCGGGATGGTCTTTGACTTCGGATACCAGGTCACGCTCTCAGGCACACCCGCGCCCGGAGAGACTTGTTTTCGTGACGTCGTACGGCACGAACTGACGCATGCGCTCGGCTTCGGTAGCTTCCTCAAGGCTGACGGCACCGGATTCAACGGTACGACACCCGACATGTACACGCGTTTCGACGGAATGTTGACGTCGGATGTCGGCGCTGGCACGGGGCTGCCGGTCGTGGATGAAGACGGCAACCTTCTGCTCGACGGCGCGACCTATGCAGCTGCCCACGGGAGCGGACTGGTCTTCGACGGCCCTGCCACCCGGGCGGCCAACGGCGGCCTCCCGCTCAAGCTGTTCGGGGCCGACCCGACACACAGCGGCACCGCGGCGGACGTCATGTTCCCGTCGCCGGCGATGGGCGCGGTGCGCGAGGATTGGTCGGCCAGCGACATCGCCGTCCTGACCGACCTCGGTTACACCATCACTGAGGGGACGCCGGATGACGACAACGACAATGGCAACGGCAATGACAACGGAGACGACGATAGCAACGCGAACGACAACGGAGATGACGACGACGATGATGATCCGATGGGTGAGATGGCGATGCCGACCTGCGCCGCGTGCGGTTCCGCCGGCATGCCGTTCGCACCGTTGATCGCGTTGGGAATCGCTGGCATGAAGCACAGCGTCAGCCGTCGGCGACGACGCTAGGCCGGGGGGCTGACAGCGGGCCGCCCGCCCCACCCTGGCTTTGATGAATGACGAGGTACCCCCACTGACTGGTGCCCCACCCTTCCGGGGTGGGGTATTTCGCGCGGCGACTCAACTCGCCCTCCACGCGAAACCTGGAGGCGCCAACCATACCCTCTGCGAGGAACAGGCGCCTTCAATCGTCTGCGTCGCGCTGAGCGAGTTCCGTAGTGGCCTTCTGTTCGGCGGCGGCCTGTTCCCCACGCCGAGCGAACCACAGGCCGATCTCAAACAGCAGCAGCATCGGCCCGGAAAGCAGCACGTGGCTGAGCAGGTCAGGTGGCGCGATCATGCCCGCGACCACGACGATCAGCAGGATCACGATCTTGCGATACTTCATCAGCACGGCCGACGGAACGATGCCGGTTCGAACGAGAAAGATGACGACGAGCGGGATCTGGAACGCGAGCCCGAACGCAACCGTCATGACCAGCAGGAACGACAAGTACTCGCCGATCTTGAAATGGGTCGTGATCATCGAGCCGCTGCTCGCAGGAGGTACCCGGACGGTATGCACCTCGCGCCCGAAGCGGATCTTCAGCCGATCGTCCGCAGGGTCGAACCAGATCACACCATCCGGGACTTCGTCAGGGTCACCGTCGAAGATCGCGACCCGTGGCGTCTGCGAGAAGTCGGGCTGGGTCGTCGGTTGGGTGGAGGTCCGCGCGCTACCGAGCAGTGCCCGCTCGAAGCCGGTGGGCTTGGCCTCCGGCATCGGCAACCAGGTGCTGAAGCCGATGAGGAAATTCAGGCTGACCAGTAGCACCAGCGTGTACATAAAGACGACGCCGGTGAAGAAGAGCCCGATGCTGACGGGCACCAGCTTGTACACCCACGCCTTCTCGCGCCGATAGAGTCCGGCCGCAACGAACGCCCAAATCTGATGGATGATGTACGGGGCCGCGAGCATGATCCCGCAGAACAGGACGACCTTGATGTACATCACGATCGTCTCGATCGGACTGGTTGCCAGCAGGCTCTGCGGCATGTTGTACCGCTCGAGCACCAGTATCACCGGCCGTGCTACGACGTAGACCAGCAACCACTTGGCCGGCCAGATACAAATCAGGCACGCCAAGACCATGACGAGCAAGCTGCGCAGAATCCGGGTGCGCAGCTCGTCGAGATGCTCGCCGACGGTCATCCGCGTCGATTCGACTTCGTCCGGCTGGTCCAACGGGGCCATGGCCGGGATGATAGCCATCGCTCCGCTGACGTCCATCGTCCGCGGCAAACTGCCCGCCCCGGCCCCGGCTCGGACCGGGACCGATATCGGGACCGGTTCGCCGATCAACTCGCAACCCCGGCCCCATCTGCGGACACGAGGCCCGTCTGAAATTTTCCCGCCGATGGGATCGGTTCCGGGCCCAGGGTGCGTTTTACGGCGACCAACATCGCTTACGGCCGCCAGTCGCGGACATCCGGACGTTTTTGCCGATACGATCGTGCTTGTGTTGCCCGATTGACCATATACTATGTATAGACTTTAGGGCGTTCACAGAACTCATCTTCCTCCTGGGTATGGGTGCGGCGTGTCCATCGATCCTCATGACATTGACGATGCGGAACTGAAGCAGCAGCTTGAGGAAGCGGTTGGTAACCTCTCCTCGGAAGACCTCGAGCGCGTGGCCCGTAGCGATCCGCCGGCTACCGCCCGACACGAGAGAGGTCAGCGCCATGGGCATGGCCACGGCCACGGGCATGCCCCGGCCCAGAGTCGCATTTCCGGAACGATCATCGACGTCCGCGGTGTCGACGTCTTCGTGGACATCGGCGGCAAGAGCGAAGGTGTCATCGCGCTGGACGAGTTCGATCCCGACGAGCCGCCAATCAAGGGCGCGACGATGCAATTCGTCCCGCACGGCTTCGATCACGAGTCCGGCTTGATGCGCTTGTCGCTCGAGGAGACCCTGGTCGAGACCGATCTCGACAGTGTCAAGGTCGGCGACGTCGTCAAAGCGAAAGTCACCGGCACCAATATCGGCGGCCTCGAACTGCGCGTCCACGGGATCCGCTGCTTCATGCCCAAGAGTCAGGTCGACGTCGAGCGACACGAAGACTTCGCACCGTTCATCAACCATTGGCTCGAAAGCGAAGTGACCGAGGTCAACCGGCGCGGCAAGAGCCTGATTCTCAGCCGGCGTCGGGTGCTGGAGCGCGAACAGGCGGTCCAGCGCGAGCACACCCTGACGGAACTCAAGGAAGGCGAGGAGCGAACCGGGGTCGTTCGGCGGCTCGCCAGCTTCGGAGCGTTCGTCGATCTCGGCGGCATTGACGGCCTGCTGCACATCAGCGACATGAGCTACGGGCGCATCCGCAGCCCCAAAGAAGTGGTCAAGGTCAATGAGGAAGTTCGCGTTCGCGTGCTGAAGATCGATCGCGAGCAGGGCCGCATCTCCCTGGGCCTCAAGCAGATGCAGCAGGATCCCTGGGAACTGGTCCCGTCCAAATACGCAGTGGGTGCCACACTGGACGGACGCGTCGTTCGACTGATGAACTTCGGCGCCTTCGTCGAGTTGGAGCCCGGTGTCGAGGGGCTCGTACCGGTCAGCGAGATGAGCTGGACGCAACGCGTCCATCATCCCAAGGAGATCCTCAAGGAAGGCGACTCGGTTCGCGTCGCGCTAATCGCGATCGATCCGGAGAAGCAGAAGCTCACGCTGAGCCTGAAGGCGCTCTCGGAAGATCCGTGGAACACGGTCGAGCAGCGTTATCAGGAGGGCGCAACGGTCAGCGGCGCGGTGGCGCGAATCGCAGAGTTCGGCGCGTTCATTCAACTAGAAGAAGGCGTCGACGGGCTGGTTCACATCTCCGAGCTGAGCGACAAGCCGGTACACCGCGTGACACAGGTCTGCAAGCCCGGCGACGTTGTACAGGTCCGCGTCAAGAGTGTCGACAAGGAGAATCGGCGGATCTCGCTCTCGATGAAGAGTGGAACGTCGCTTTCGGCCGAGGCCGACACCTCAGCGGCGCCAACCGCGACCCGAAAGAAGTCGAAGCCGCGCCGCGGCGGACTCGAGTTCTAGGGGACGTTCGTTTCCGCTCGCGTTTGCGTTACGCACGGGCGTTTGCACGAACGGACATCACGTCACTCGCCTCGTTTCGCGCGGCGTTGTTCGAAGAGCCAGCGCCATAACTGCCGATCGTCGTACACGCGATTCCAGATGAAGTGGTTTCCGCCGGGGTACTCGGTGTAGCGTGGCTTCCCGCCCGCAGATTTCAGGGCGTCGATCATGGTCCGCGTAGCGCCGACGGGGACGCGATCGTCCTTCTCGCCATGAAACGCCCAGCAGGGAATTGGAGCAATTCGGCCAGCCGCAGCGGCGTCGCCGGGAATTGCGCAAACGGGAACAATCGCCGCCCAGGCCGTGGGCACGCGCGCCGCGAGATACCACACGCCGCCGCCGCCGAGCGAGAGCCCGGTCAGATACAGACGATCGTGATCGACGTGATAATGACGTGATACATCCTCAAGGCAGCGCAGCGCCATGGTCGCCATTGCCGGTTGGGTCCAGGTGCCTCCCCGAACGCACTGCGGCATGACGACGATCGCCGGAATCATCTTGCGGTTTCGCCGCAAGGTGCGCGCGATGCCGACGTCCGTGTGCAAAAAACCATCGCTGCCGCGCTCGCCGGAACCGTGCAGGAACAGGATCGTGGGCCAAGGCCTTACCGGGTCGTACTCCGGAGGAACGTAGACGCAATAAGCGTACTCGCGCTCATCGGACGTGACGGTCTTGTAGAGAAAGCCTGTGTCGGCGACGGGCGCGGCCCCACTATCCGCAGGCGGCGTCGACGTCTGCGCCGTCAGAGCACCAAACAGGAACATGATTCCGATCGAATTGAAGGTCATACGCGCTTCCTGGGGTCGCTATGAACGTTGCGTCTCGTAGTATTTCGTGATGGTCGGCAACAGGTACTCGTCAAAGGCCCGATCGATCGTATAGTCCGGTTCCCAGCCCCAATCGCGCCGTGCCGGGTGATCGTCGACCTCGCCGGGCCAGGTGGCAACGATCGCCGAACGCGGCGGATCAGGATCGAAAGTGATGCGCGCATCGGGAAACGCCCGCAGCACACGCTCACGAACCTCACCGGCCGTAACGCTGAACGCGTTGATATTGTAGACACGCTGAGTCAGCCGTTCGGCTTGGGCCTCGGCGAGCTTGATCAGTGCCTTGACGGCATCGGGCATGGCCATGAACGGAAGCTGGGCCGACTCCTCGACGAAACAGGCATACGGCCGGTTCTGGGCAGCGGCATGCAACATCTCCGGAGCGTAGTCACTGGTTCCGCCGGTGGGCATGGTCACGGCACTGATCAACCCCGGGAAGCGGATCGCGCGAAAGTCCACGCCGCTCGGGTGGCGATCGGCCGCCAACTGACGGTAGTGCAGCGTGAAGTACCGCCCGAGCTGTTCGCAATAGAGCTTGTTACAGCCGTACATCGTCGTCGGGAAATTCCACTCGCTCTCGCGGACGCGCCCGGCAACGGCCTTGGTCTCCACATTGGTGATGCCATACGCCGCGATCGAGCTGGGAAACAGGAACTTGACCGGACGACCGTGCCAGCGGCTTTGTTCGTGGGCCAGATTGAGCAGGTTCAGCGTGCCCTCGACGTTGACGCGATGCGCGATTGCGGGCGTGTACTCCGCGCGCGTGCTCAGCAGCGCCGCCAGGTGATAGATCTCATGGATTTCGAACTCGCTGATCAGACGCTGCAGCAGGTCCTGGTCGAGGATGTCGCCCACGATCGCCGCTTCGCAATACGGCTGCAACGCGGCGTCCAGTGGTTTGAGATCGAGGGCCACCAGGCGGTGTGACCGCTGCCTGCGGAAGTGCTCGATAAGTCCGTGCCCCATTTCGCCGTTGGCGCCCGTGATCAAAACGACCGGCGTACGCATGCATTGCCTTTCTTGCAGCCTCGTCACGGAGATGGCGCGGCCACTTCGCGCCGAACCCCTATCGTAGCCGAAAATGGCGGGGCGCGCGGGCGTGCGGGCCCGGGGTCGGTATGCCGGGGAAAAATCGCCGACGCGCGCCCCAGCGCGCAACCGCCGCTCACGCCCCGGTTTGGCGACCGGGGGCGCGCCGAGTGGCGACTCGATCGCGTTGCAGTGCACCCGCCGGCGTCTTACGATCGCGCTGGAAACGTGGAGCCAATGCGGAGCGCGCAGCGATGACCGATTCGAAGCCCATCAACTTCGTTCACCTGCACCTGCACACGGAATACTCGCTGCTGGATGGCGCATGTCGCATTGCAAAAACGGTTGCACGGGCCAAGGAACTCGGCATGCCGGCGTTGGCGATCAGCGACCACGGCAATATGTTCGGCGCGATCGAGTTCTTCGAAGCCTGCACGCAAGCGGGGATCAAGCCCATCATCGGCTGTGAGCTCTACCTCGCACCGCGTGATCGACGCGAACGCGAGGGTGGCCCCGGCAAGGACTCCGCGTTTCACCAACTGCTGCTCGCCCAGGATCTGACCGGGTACCGAAATCTGATGAAGCTGACGAGCATCGGCTATCTCGAAGGGTTCTACTATAAGCCGCGAATCGACAAGGAAGTGTTGCGGCAATTTTCGGACGGACTGATCTGCACGAGCACCTGCCTCGGCGGCGAGATTCCGCAGGAGTTCATGCGCCGCGACGCGAAGAGCGCCAAAGCGGTCGCCGAGACGTTTCTCGAGATCTTCGGGCCGGATCGGTTCTTCATCGAGCTACAGAACCACGGCATTGAAGAACAAAAGACCCTCAATCCGGAACTGGTCGATCTCGCCAACCGCCTCGGGGTCGCGACCATCGCGACCAACGACGTGCACTACCTGTCAGACGACGACGTCGAGGCCCACGATATCCTCTGCTGCATTTCAACCCGGGCCAAGGTCAGCGATGAGAACCGGTTCAAGTTCGAGTCGGACCAGTTCTACCTGAAATCGGGCGACGAGATGCTCACGGCGCTGCCCGAGTACCGCGATTCGATCGAGAACACGCTGCGCGTCGCGGACATGTGCAATGTGGAGTTCGACTTCACGCAGCGTTTTGCCCCCAAGTTCGAACCACCGGGCAAGAAGACGGCGGACGACTATCTCCGCGAACTGGTCTACGAGGGTGCGGGCAATCGTTACACCGATATCGACGACGAGCTGCGCGCGAGAATCGACTATGAACTCGGCGTGATCGGTGACAAGGGCTTCTCAGGCTATTTCCTGATCGTCTGGGACTTCGTCAACTTCGCGAAGCGCAGCGGGATCCCGGTCAACACGCGAGGCAGCGGCTGCAGCACGGTAGTTGGCTACTGCCTCGAGATCAGCAACGTCGACCCGATCCACTACGGACTCTATTTCGAACGGTTCATGGACCCCGAGCGCGACGAGATGCCCGACATCGATGTCGATATCTGCATGGAACGTCGCGCCGAAGTGATCGACTATGTCCGGCAGAAGTACGGCCACGTCGCGCAAATCATCACATTCGGCCGGCTCAAACCGCGGGCCGCGATTCGCGACATCTGCCGGGTCCTCGAAGTCGATCTCGCGACCGCCGACCGCGTCGCCAAGCTCGTTCCCGAAGAGCTGAAGATGACGATCGACAAGGCCCTCGAGCGCGAACCCGAGCTGAAACGGCTGACGCAAGAGGATCGCACGATCGCCAAAGTGATTGAGGTCGCGCGCAAGCTCGAAGGCATGGCCCGCCACGCCTCGGTCCATGCGGCGGGGGTGGTCGTCGCCGACGTCCCGCTGGACACACTGGTTCCGCTGCACAAGCAAGCTGACGCCAAGGACGCAACCACGCAGTTCGAGGGGCCGACAGTCGAGAAGGTCGGCCTGCTGAAAATGGACTTCCTCGGTCTGCGAACGTTGACGCAGATCGATCACGCCTGTCGTCTGGTGCGCGAGTTACACGGCATCGAGATCGATGTCGACGGCCTCGATCTGACCGACCCCAACGTCTACGCGCTGCTCACCCGCGGCGAAACGCGCGGCATCTTTCAGTTTGAATCGGGCGGCATGCGCGACGTGCTGATGAAAATGCGGCCCAACCGCATCGAAGACCTGATCGCGGCCAATGCCCTCTACCGGCCGGGGCCAATGGAGTACATCGACGAGTACGTCGCACGCAAGCACGGAAAGCACTGGACCACGCCGCACTCCACGATGACCGAAGTCCTGACGGAAACCTACGGAATCATGGTCTATCAGGAACAGGTCTCGCGGCTGGTCAACCGGCTCGGCGACGTTCCGCTGCGCCGCGCGTTTCGGCTCGCCAAGGCGATCTCCAAGAAGAAGGAGGCCATGATCAACGCCGAACGCGGTCCTTTCCTCGAGGGCAGCGAAAAGAACGGCGTCAAACGCGAGACGGCGGAGCAGATCTTCGAAGACATCCTGAAGTTTGGCGGATATGCCTTCAACAAGGCGCATTCGACCGGATATGCGGTTGTCGCGTTCCAGACTGCGTATCTCAAGACCTACTACCCGGTCGAGTTCGTGGCCGCGCTGCTGACGTATGAGAGCAGCAATACCGACAAGGTCGCGGAGTACATCGAAGAGTGCAAGCGTCTTCGTCAGCCGGACGGGAGCGTCGGCATCCCGGTGCTGCCGCCGGATGTCAACGAGAGCGGCTCGGAATTCACGGTCGTCTACCGCAAATCCCGTACGGACGACGCAGCGGCGCAGCGCGGCCAGATTCGTTTCGGGCTTACTGCGATCAACGGCGTCGGCCAGAAGGCAGTCGACGCGATCCTCCAGGCGCGTAAGGAAAACGGGCGTTTCCGCGACCTGTACGACTTCTGTGAACGCGTCAATCTCTCGGCCGTGAACAAGGCTGTGATCGAGAACCTGATCAAAGCCGGTGCCTTCGACAGCACGGGGGCCATGCGCCGCGCGCTGATGGAGATCGTCGAGGGCGCGATCGAGTTCGGACAGCGTGCGCAAAGTGACGCGCGATCCGGTCAGCTCAATATGTTCGACGATTTCGCCAACGGGAGCGAAGCGCCGCCGCCGCCCATCCCGGCGCACGAGTGGTCGGACACCGAGATGCTCGCTTACGAGAAGGCGACGCTCGGATTCTTCATCACCCGGCATCCGTTGACGCAATACGAACAGCTGGTCCGCTATTTCAGCACGACCACCACAGCGGGCCTGGCCGGGGTCAGTGCTTCCGACGGGGAGCGCAACGGACGAAACAACGGCCCGAGCGTGCGACTCGGCGGGCTGATCTCGAAGATCCGTCCGGTCGCGATCAAACAGGGCCGCAGCGCGGGCAAGAAGATCCTCGTCCTGACCTTCGAGGACTTCGAGGGCTCGGTCGAAGCGGTCGTGTTTCCGGACCGCCTGGAGGCCGAGGAAGCCAGCTTGATCAAGCCCGATCAGGTCGTCTTCATCGAAGGCACGATCGACACACGTCGCGAGGACCCCAGTATTCGCGCCGAGCGCATCATCCCCATCAGCGACGCCCGACAGGAATTCGCCATCAGCATCGTACTTCGAATGGCGCGTGGCGTTCACACCCCGACGGACCTTGAACGCATCCATGACGTATGCCGCGGGGCCCGCGGGCGATGCCCGTTGTACATCGAGGTCGAGACGCAGGATGGCTACATCGCCACGATTCGTTGCGGCGAGGTCCACGTTCGCCCGGATGACGCCACACTCGCCGCGCTGCGCGACCTGGTCGGTCCGGAAAACGTCGTTTGCGTCGGTCCGCGCGGCGCTGAAGTCCTAACGGCATAGCCGACCAAGCAACCCGCGCCGCGATTGTGGCTTGCGAACGTCTGCCCTGCTCGGAGCGCACGGGCGTGCTCGTCCGCGCATCCGATCCTCGAAACGTCATCGTTCGGGCCGCCGAACGACTGCCGTATCTAATCGAAGGTTGCCCCCACTGGATCTTGCGCTGGCCGCGAATTCTGCTCGCGAGGACGAGAGCGTCAGATGACTTCGTCTTCCTTTTCGATCTCGCGCTCGATGTCGCTCTTTCCGCGACCGCTGATGGCGAACTCTGTCGCCCGCACTTCACGGAGCACGGTGACCTTGATCTCGCCGGGGAACGTGACCAGTTCTTCCTCGATCTTGCGCGCGATGTCGCGGGCCAGCTTGAGCGAGGACCGATCGTCGATCCGCACGGCGTCCACGATACAGCGGATTTCGCGGCCGGCATCGATGGCCCAAGCATCGCGAACGCCGGCGAAGTCGGTTGCGATTCCCTCGAGCTGCTGGAGGCGCTTGATATAGCGCTCGACCGATTCACGCCGACCACCGGGGCGGGCAGCGCTGATCGCATCCGCAGCGGTGACGAGCGGTGTGTACGGGTGCGTGGCGGGAATGTCGCCATGATGGCCGCCGATCGCGTTCAGCACCGGGTCCGGCTCGTTGTACCGCCGCGCCAGGTCCGCACCGGTCTTGGTGTGGCTACCTTCGGCTTCGTCGTGCGGAATCGCTTTTCCGATGTCATGCAGGAGACCACTTCGCCGAGCCACCGCTTCGTCCAGCCCGAGCTCCGCGGCCATCAGCCCGCACAGGTGCGCAACCTCGATGCTGTGGCGCAACACATTCTGGCCATAGCTGGTCCGAAATTGCAGGCGGCCGAGCACGTCGAGCACCTTGCGGTTCACGCCGACGACATTGGCCTCCATCGCCGCCTGTCGCCCGGCCTCGGAGTTCGACTGGTCGATCTCCTTCGCGACCTCGGTCACGATGTCCTCGATCCGTGTCGGATGAATCCGACCGTCACGCACCAGCCGCTCCAGCGCGATTCCCGCTACCTGCTTGCGGACTGGATCGAAACAGGAGATCGTCACCACCCCCGGCGTATCATCCACGATCACGGTCACCCCGGTGGCCTTCTCGAACGCCCGGATGTTGCGCCCTTCACGCCCGATAATACGACCCTTCATGTCATCCGAAGAAACGTCGATCGTCCTGACGACGGCTTCGCACGTGTGTTCGGCGGCGAATCGCTGGATCGCGTTGATTGTTATGTAACGGGCGCGGTCCTTGGCGTTCTCCTCCGCCTGGGTCAGGACGCGATCGGTGATCTGACCGGCGTCCCGTTCGATGTCTTCCTCGAACTTCTTGAGGCACATCGCGAGCGCCTCGTCGCGATTCATGCCGCTGATCCGGAGCAACTCGTCTTTCTGCTGCTGGAACAGGTCCGCAACATCGGCTTCCTTGCGATCGACCTCCCCCTGGCGGCGCGCAACCTCCTCCTCGGCTCGGTCAATGTTCCGTTCCTTGGTGGTCAGGACGTCCAGCTTCTTGTCGAGATTGTCCTCGCGCTTCGCGATCCGCTTTTCCGAATCCTTGAGTTCGGCCCGGGTTTCCGCGGTCTCCTTCTCGAAGCGTTCCATGGTCTCGAGCAGCTTGCGTTGCGCCGTGACCTCCGCCTCCTTCAGGACTTCGGACGCCCGATGCTGCGCCTCGCGAATCGCCGTGTCGGCCTCCGCCTGACGGGAAGCCCGCAGCCGCCGATTCTGCTGCGCGCACCAGGCAAAAACGGCGACACCACCGACAACGAGGCCGCCGACCAGCGCCATCACAATCGTCGAGGTATCAGCAAGAATAAGCGGTATCCGGAGCATAGGCTTCCGATCGCAAATGTTTGTCGTCGGCACCCGACCGGCCAGCGACGGAGAGCGCTCGGAAGCGGGAAGAGTTTGACGGGTTCGCGACACCCAAACTGGGGTGCGTATGAGCAAGGCGTTAATTCGAACCGAACTATATGAACCCGATCGCGTGTGAAAACCACGCGGTATGCACTCTAACAGCGTCCCCAAGCGCCGGCTTCGCGAGAAGCTCACAAAACCCTGACATCGACGGCGCCGAAACGTCACCCAATTGGAGGAAAAGTATAGCCCTGGCCAAACCGCTTGACCAGCCCCGCCAAGCGACATTCCTCCTTTGTCCAACAGCACTTGCGTCGCGGACGCGGCAAAGCTAGCATTGAATGGGGAACGGGTGAACGAGCGATCGGCGGACGAGCGATGCCCCCCGAGCAACAACCATCATTACCAGCGCAGCCAGGCGGCCAGCCTCACTGGACGCAGTATGCGATCATCGTCTTGCTGGCGGTCTGCGCCGTGGGACTCTGGAATCGCACGGAACGGCTGATTCCGACCGCCACCGCTCAAGACGGTCGCGCCGGTGCCCGCGGCGTCTATGCCTTCACCGGACCGCTCGATCAGAACACGGCGGGTCTCTTCATGATGGACGTCGACCAGGGAACCCTGTGGGTCTACGCGTTGGAACCGGAGGGAGGAACCCGACGACTGCAACTGGTCGCCGCCCGCACCTGGGTGTACGACCGATATCTTCAGGACTTCAATTGTGCAGCGCCGGACTTCCGCGAGGTGCAGAAGCTGGTGGCCAAGCAACGTAATCAGGACCGGGATGCTACGCCGGGGTCATCGACTGACCGCGGCAGCGACTGACGATCGAGGAGCGCGACGAATGTCCAAGCCGTTTTATTCGCTGGAAGAAGTCTGCGAACGGACCGGAAAGACCGAGGAGCAAATCAAGGACCTCGTTCGGGACGGCGAGTTGCGCGAGTTCCGCGACGCCGGCAAGATCTTCTTCAAGGCGGAGGACGTGGACCGCCTCGGCGGTGCCGGCGCACCACCTGACGCCGAGCCGCCACTCTCACTCGGCGACACCGGCGAAATCACGCTCGAATCGGTCGAGGAGGATACGTCGGGCGGGGACGAAGACGCGCTCCCCTCACTCGTGGACACGTCCGGCGGTACCAGCATTATCGGCCTTGAGCCAATTGAGGACGAGCCCGCGGCGGCCAAGAAGGACGACACGGTCGTCTCGTCCGGCGGCATCGGCGTTTTCGACGAGGACGAACTCGAGGACGCCGACCCCATGGCAAAGACGCAGATCACCTCCGGCGAAGGCGGTGATCAGGTCTCGCTGCTGGAGGGGACCGGCAGCGGCTCGGGCCTGCTGGACCTGACGCGCGAGGCCGACGACACCTCTTTGGGCGCCGAATTGCTGGACGAGATCTATCCAGGCGAGGAAGAAGCGGAGCCGGCCGCTGAGGCCGAAGAACCGCCGCCACCGCCGGCGCCATCGCTCGCAGCCGTTGCGACGCAGGCCCAGGAACAGCAAGAGGAAGAGGCCGAGGAAGAACAGGTGGTCGCACCAACGCGGACCGCCACCGTCGTTGTCAGCGACCCTAGTGAGGGTCTTTTCGACGGCATGCTGGTGGCGGCGCTGCTGCTGCTTACGCTTGCCGCCTCGGTGATCGCAGGCGCATTGCAGGGTTTCCTGCCCAACTACGCTGCGTGGCTGTCGAATCGTTTTCTGATCTTCCTCGGAATCGCAGCGGGCGTCGGCGTCGTTAGCGTATTGATTGGGTGGGTCGTGGGGCGCGCGACGTCCACTCGACGAGCGTAGGCGCTAGTGCGCAAGGGGGGCCAACGCGCCGGTTCGGCCACGGAGTGTGGTGACGACCTCTGCGATCTCAGGTCTACTGGTTTCCGTTTATCTACTTGCATGGTGGTCGCCGCCGCGCTGATCACTGCCCGGGCTGGTGGTGGTGCTGCCGGGCGCGGCGTACAATGGCGCTATGCAGGTGGTTCCACGGCAGATGATCACAGTTGAGGAAGTCTGGTCGTTGCTGGCAGACCATGTGCGCCCGCTCGATTCGCAGCGGGTCTCGAGTGGGGGTGCGGTCGGACGGGTGTTAGCAGAGGATGTGCGCGCGGGGTTCGACTTCCCGCCGTTCGATCGCGCGATGATGGACGGCTACGCTGTGCGGTCGAGCGACTTCGAGCGCGGTCCGGCAACGTTGCGGCCGCTTGGACTGAGTCGGGCCGGCGCCGCGACCGAGCTTCCCGTTGAGCCGGGAACCTGCGTGCAGATCAACACGGGGGCACCGCTGCCAGCTGGCGCGGATGCCGTCGTCATGGTCGAAAAGTCAGCGGCAGCCGGCGACCACGTGCATCTCGACGACCAGCCGCACCCCGGCCAGCATGTCACCGAACGTGGTGCGATGCGGACCCGCGACGATCTCGTCCTCCGCGCCGGAACCCGTCTGACACCTGGCGGACTGGCGGCGATCGTATCGGCCGGCGTCGCCGAGATCAGCGTGTTTCGGACACCGCGCGTCGCCGTCCTCGTCACCGGCGACGAGTTGGCCCACGTCGAAGGGCCGCGCGCGCCTGATCAGATCATTGACAGCAATGGGACCGTGCTCGTGGGCCTGATCGCGGAGGCCGGTGCGGCACCGATCGTGCTGCCGGCAGTTGGTGACGACCGCGAGGCGCTGCGCGCACGTATCACGGAGGGCCTCGACTGCGACCTGCTTTGCGTAACGGGTGGCATGTCGAAGGGTACACACGACTTCGTTCCCGAAATACTGAGTACGTTGGGCGTGCAATGGCACGTGACGAGCTTGAAGATGAAGCCCGGGAAGCCGACACACGTGGGGCGCGCACCGAACGGCGCCTGGGTCCTGGGTCTCCCAGGGAATCCGGTCAGTTGTGCGGTGTGCTTCCTGCTGATTGGCCGCTGGCTGGCGCGTGGGCTGCAGGGTTTGCCAACGGCGCCGCCGGGGCACTTCCTCGGAACCGTGGCGGCGGACCTGCCGGGCAATGGGCCGCGTCCACTCTATCAGCCTGCACGTTGGAGTCCGGGGCCGCGCGGCGAGAATTGGTTGACGCCGAGCGATTGGCAAGGGTCCGGCGACCCGTTTGGTTTCGCAACCGCTAACGCGCTGCTGATTCGCGAGGCTGGCGCGCCGCCGCTGCCGCGCGGCGATTCGATCCGTTTCATCCCATTCGACGAGTCCGCATGAACCGTTCGCGCGTCCCCAGCACCATGGCGCCCAACGCCGCCGCCGAGCCTGCGTTCCCGCGCACCCCGTTCTGGCGGGAGTTCGGCAAGATGCTCGGCTGCACCTGTTTGTCGGCGTTGTTGCTGCTGCTTTCCTTTCCGCCGAGCGTACTGTGGGTCGAGTTGCCGTCGGGCCAGATTCCGCTGTTCGGCTACTGGGCCTTTGCGCTGATATGCCTGGTCCCGTGGACCATGGTCGTGATTCGCACCCAGCGCGCGTGGGTGGTGCACTGGCTCAGTTTCTTCGGGGGCTGGTTGTTCTACCTGATCGCGCTGCGCTGGCTGTATCCGGTGACGGGGTTGGGCTACGTCGCGTTGGCGTTCTATCTCGCCGTGTACTGGCCGATGGCGGCCTGGGCGATTCGGGCGGGAATTCGGCACCGAATCTCGCCGATCTGGACCTTGCCGGCCGTGTGGGTCGCGACGGAGTACTTGCGGGCCTGGGTCATGAGCGGTTTCCCCTGGTTCTTCGTCGGACATGCGTTTTATCAGCAGACGCTACTGATCCAGGTATGCGACCTGACCGGTGTATACGGGCTCAGCTTCCTGGCGCTGATGATCAACGGGGTCGTTGCCGAAATGCTCCTGCTGCGTCAGAAGCGTCAAAGCCAGCCGACGCGCACCCGACAGCTACGGGCGGGCGCCGTTTACGTGTTGGTCATGCTGCTGGTGGTTTCGGCTTATGGGATGTTTCGCCTGTCGTACGACGGGCGCCGTCCGGGTCCGACCATCTCGGTGGTTCAGGAGGATTTTCCGCTCGAGAGCAAGCCGCCTTATGGCGCCCCCGCGCAGGTGGTATTCGCGCACTACCTGACCCGTGCACAGCAGGCTGCGATGGACGAGCCCGACCTCGTGGTCTTTCCCGAGACAACGTGGTCCGCAATCCAGAACAAGGACTTTCTGGCCACCGAGCTGCGCAGCGTGGAGGACGCGCATGCCGGGATGTGGTCGTACGGCAACGCGTGCCACCAGGCCATCGCCGCGTTCGCGCGCGGCGACTATCCGGCTGTGAATCGTGTACTGGTGAACATCCAGAAACGATCAAGGGGCGATTATGCGTTTCCCATGCTTTCGAACCAATCTGCGCCCCCGGTCCCACTGATTGTCGGTGCAATGTCGCTGGAAGTGACCGACCAGGTTTATCCGAAAACGCTCAAGTTCAACTCGGCGCTGTACTACGACCGGACGGGAGCCCAACAGGATGTGCGCTATGACAAGATGCACCTGGTCCCCTTCGGTGAGTTGGTCCCGTTCCGCAACGGCCGCTTCCTGGGCTTTGATATCCACTGGCTCTACAAGTGGCTGAACAGCCTGAGTCCGTTCAGCAACGGCGGGAAGATCGAATATACGCTTACTCCCGGAAAAATGCCGACCGTGTTCGATCTCGTAGCCGACGATGACGTATTTCACTTTGCCGTGCCGATCTGTTATGAAGACGTGATGCCGTATATGGCCCGTCGTTTTGTCTACGGCCAAGAAGGGAAACGCGTGGACTTCCTGCTGAACATCAGCAATGACGGATGGTTCCGAGAGGCCGAGCTACCTCAGCACCTGGGGATCTGCGTGTTCCGTGCGGTAGAGAACCGGGTTCCGATAGCGCGCGCCGTCAACACCGGTATCAGCGGCTTTATCGACTCCAACGGTCGCATCCACGACGTGGTCGAACGCGACGGGCAGCGAATCGGTCGCGGCATTGCGGGCCACAGCACCGCGGCGCTACAACTCGACGACCGCGTCAGCATGTACGGACGTTATGGGGATTGGTTCGCGGGTTTGTGCCTGGCGACCGGCATCTCACTCTGGCTCGAAGCCATCGTGGCGCGTTGGTTGTTTGCGCTTCGCCGACGAGTTCGCGCCTGGCGCTTGAGAGGAGCACCATGACAGCACGGCAGCTGCCATACTTCGGACCACTCTGCGGACCCTTGCTGGGGATCACGCTGCTCACAGTGGCCGGCTGCGAAACAGCGACACGAACAAGCACGTCGCTGACGCCGAGCGAACAGGTGTTGCTACGCGACCGCGCCGAGAACCTGCTCCTGGCCGCCGCCGAGAGCGACGTCGGGCTGATTACGTGCAATGCGATCGAAGCGCTCCAACGGGTCGACTCGCGCCAGGCCATCCCGCGTTTCCACGCGGCGACTGGATCGAGCGTCCCGATGGTCCGGTTCGCCGGCTGCGTAGCGATCGGCGAGACCCGCGACAAGCGGGGCCTGTCACATATACGCCGATGTCTGCGCGACGCGAATCTGCGGGTTCGCATGGCCGCAGCATATGCCGCTTATCGGCTGGGTGAAAAACGCTATGCGCACATCCTGACGACGTCGCTGCGGCAGAGTAACGACGAGTTGGTGCGTGCTGATGCCGCCTATCTGCTGGGGCGCATGGGCGAGTCGCGTGCCCGGAAGCAGCTTCGCGGCGCGATCAAGAGTCCGCTCAACACGAATAATGCCCGCGTGCTCATTCACTGCTACGGAGCCCTGGCGATGCTCGGCGATCAGGATGCGATGTTGCGACTGATCGACTATACGCGGGTGGACGTGTTCTCGCGCGTTCTGGCGCTGCAGATGCTCGCCGAGGTTGCCGACCCGCGAACACAGAACGCGATGGGCCGGTACTTCGTCGACAAGGATGCGCACCTCGAGACGCGGCTGGTTGCCGCCCGGGGTCTGGCCCAAATGCGCCTCAAGCGCAAGGACCGCCAAACGCTGCGTGCGTTCTGCGAACGACACCTGCGTCACGTCGGCCGGAACAAGCAGGACCCGCACGAGACGTCTCGCGTTCGCCAATTAGCGGCTTTCGCGCTCGGGGCGCTCGGCGACGAGCAATCGCTGGAACCCTTGAGCGAAGTGGCTGCGGATCGTTCCGACGAGCGCACGCAGGTTGCTGCGGCACTCGCGATTTGCGAGATCGTCGACAGCTGATCGACTATCATCTTTCCGGTGCAATCGGGAATTTCTGACGGACGGAATCGATGGACGCAGGCGATCTTCAACAGCTCGAACGACAGGCAAGGGAGTACCTGCTCGGGCAGCTTCAGTCGCGCACGCCGGACGTGCTGGAGTTCGCCGAGCGGTTCGCGGAATCCCCACTGGAAGGCGAGGGCCCGGTGGCCGTGTTTCAGTTCTCGCTCCCCGTTGCGACCGCGCCCGCGAGCGACGCTAACCAGGAGTGCAATCGCTACGACCCGCTGCATTACGTCGTCGTCGGTGAGACGCAACCGAACTACCATCCGGCCTACGGCCTGTCCGCTAGCGATATCTATAGCCTACATATCGGTACTCGGTTCATGATGGAGGTCGGCCTCGAGAAACGGCCGCTCGAGCAGGAGCCAGCGGAGGCGCGCGAGGCGTTCCGCCAGCTGCTACAGGACACCAACCCGCAGGCGCGGATCGCGGATGAGAGCGTGGTAGTGCTGTTCCGTTGCCAGGATCAATGGCTTGCTGTTTATCGCGTCAGTCTCAACGAGCGCCCGATCTACGTCGTCGCCGGCGACCTGACACCGGGTTTCTACGAGATGACGCAGTATCCGCCGCAAGTGGCGTTACGATTACACTTGGGGCAGTTGATTCGAATGGAAGCCCGTGAACAAGAGCGGGCGGAACGGGTATCGCGTCGTTGACGGAGCGCAGCGTCCATGAGTACCGAACAGCCTCGTCGTTACCTCGACAACGCGGCGACGAGCTTCCCGAAACCCCCCGGCGTGGCCGACGCGGTTGCGGACTTCATCGCCCGCCAGGGCGCGAGTGCCGGCCGCGGTGCCTATCGCGAGGCCTTGGCCGCAGAGCGAATCCTCACGGACTGCCGCGATGGCATCCGCCAGCTCTTCTGTGCGGCGTCCGACGATTCCGTGGTCTTCACGCTGAATGGCACCGACGCGCTGAACATTGCGATCAAGGGCCTCGTCAGCCCTGGCGCACATGTCCTGACCACCGTACTCGAGCATAACTCGGTCGCGCGCCCGCTCAAGAAGATGGAGGATGATCGCGACGTGGCATGGTCGACGGTTCCGGTCGACCCGCGCTCCACGCTGCTCGACCCCGATGCCGTGCGTGCGGGAATGCGCGACAACACCGAGCTGGTGGTCGTCAATCACGCGAGCAATGTCACGGGCGCGCTCCAGCCGATTGCTGAGGTGGCTGCGATCTGCCGGGAGGCCGGCGCTCTGCTACTCGTCGATGCGGCCCAATCCGCGGGACACGTACCGATCGCGTTTGCCGACTGGGGGGTGGACCTGCTGGCAACTCCAGGGCACAAGGGCCTGATGGGCCCGCAAGGCACCGGCGTATTGCTAATTCGGGCCGATCTGGCCGAGCGGCTCGATTCGCTCCGCGAGGGTGGCACCGGCAGCCACAGCGAACAAGTCACTCAGCCACTGGACTCCCCGGAGCGTTTTGAGTCCGGCACGCACAACCTGCCGGGCATCGCGGGCTTGCTGAAAGCGGTCACGTGGCTAGCGGAACAATCGATCGAGCATGTCCGGAACCACGAGCTCGCATTGTGCCGACGAATGATCGACCGTCTTGCCGCAGTTCCGAACCTTCAATGGTACGGGCCGCGCACCGCAGATCGACGGGTCGGCGTGTTCTGCGTGCGTACCGAAACGTTCGAGCCGGAGAGTTTGTCGGCAATTCTCGAGAGCGACTTCGGCATCCTGACGCGCAGTGGGCTGCATTGCGCCCCCCTCGCCCACCAGACGATAGCGACGATCGAACACGGCGGCGCGACGCGTTTCTCGTTTGGGGCGTTCACGAAGCGTGAGGACGTCGATGCCGCCTGCGATGCACTGGTGCGACTCGCTGGCGCGTAGCGGCTGATCAATCATCCAAACAGGTAAACCGATACAGAAACGCCTTCTTCAGCTTTGCACGCCCGGTGACGGGCTTCTCGCAGGAGCGGCGATCACCACGAAGTTGCCCGATTCGGCGGGTCGGCTGTTTGGACTGTCAGACTTCGACGACGATCTTGCCGAAATGGCCCCCCGCCTCCATCGTTCGTAGCGCGTCGGGCAGTCGGTCAAAGACGAAACGTTGATCGATCACCGGCTCGATCGACTTCGCACTCAGAAACGCGTTCATCTCCTCGAACGCGCGACGACAATCCACGTAGATCCCCGCCAACGTCAATCGCTTCATCAGAATCGTGCCGGTGGAAACTTCCGCTGAAAGTCCGGTCAGCGCGCCGAGGATTGCGAGCGTTCCCCCCGGAGACGTCGCCTTCATCGATTGGTTGAGCGTCCCGGCCCCACCGGTCTCGACGACGACGTCCACACCGCGGCCGTCCGTAAGCGCAAGCACCTCCCGCTCCCAGTCGGCGTTGGTTGTATAGTTGATCCCGTGGTCGGCGCCGAGCGCCCGCGCCCGTTCGAGCTTCTCGTCACTGCTGCTGGTGATGATCGCGGTCGCGCCCAGCGCCTTCGCGAGCTGGACGGCCCAGATCGAAACGCCACCCGTACCGAGCGTCAAGATCGTCTGGCCCGCCTGGAGCCGACCCTCGGTCACCAGCGCACTCCACGCGGTCAGCGCCGCGATCGGCAGCGTGCTGGCCTGCGCAAAGTCATAGCCCGCCGGCGGCGCTACGAGCGCGTGTTCCGGAACGACAGCCTGCTCGGCCGCCAAGCCGGCGCCGGGCGTCCCCAACGAACTCGCGGAGTACTCGCCACGAAACGGCCCGTCGAGCCAGTCGGCAACGAAGTGGCCAACGACCGGATCGCCAGCCTTGACGCGCGTCACACCGTCGCCGATCGCGGCAACCACCCCGGCACCATCACTAACTGGCGTCGCCGGCAAAGCGAGCTTGCGGTTGTACAAACCGCGAATGACGAGCAGATCGCGGTAATTCAGGCTCAGCGCCCGAAGATCAACCAGCACCTCGCCGGGTCCAGGTGTCGGCGTCGGCTGCTCGGTCATCTTCAGACGGTCCAGGTCGAACTGATCGAACGTGTATGCGCGCATGGCTCTACTCCTTGCTTCCATTACCGCCCCCCTGCATTCGTTTGATCATAGCATTCGGTTGGGTCGCCCTGGCTGGTATCGGTTGCTCGCCTCTATTGCCCGCGCGCTACTTCTCCACGCGCGTCCAGGTTACACGATCGACGCGCGTCTGAGTCCCGACGCTAATCTTGCGAAGGTAAGTGAGCCTTGAGGGCCATGTAGACTCCAGATCGAATTCGTAGTCGGTCCGATCCTTGATGGTCAACGACTTCACGAGCTCCTGCTTGGAGTCTGCGTGTTTTTCGGCGTTCTTCGTCAGCTCATCGCCCAGAAATTCGCCAGCCTCCATCGGCTCGGTCTTCATCCGATAGGTTAGCGTCACCCTCCCGTCGCTCGGCGGCTCGGCAATCAACACGCCGCACTTCGCTTTCAGCGGCGCTCCTCCTAGCGGATTGGCCAATTGGTCGTCCCATGTAACGGGTTGGCCGACTTCCAGTTCGAAACCAAAAACAAACAACAGCTGACTGATATCTCGCGAAAGCATGGCGCGAGTCTGTGGCTCCGTTGCGAGCCGTTCCCGCAACATCTTCAAGGCCCCCACGACCTCCTTTTGCGCTGCCGCCGGGCGGGCAAGATCCTCGATCATTTTCGTGGCGGCGTCCCGCAGTTCCCTCCAATTGACGACCTGCGTAATCGTGCCTTCGTAATCCACACGGATGCGCATGGGCGGCAACGTCGAAAGGTCGAAGCCGGGATTCTTCATTCCCTTGAATTCGGGCTTGCCGTTCCGAACGACCAACAGAAAGTCCTCATCTGTCTTTTCTTTCACTCGGATCGTGACCGGCGTAATCGCGGACGGCGCATCCTTTTTAGCCGATCTCGCCTTCTCGAAACGGTACGTGACTTCCTGCCCGACCTTCCACTTTGGAAAAATGAGCACGACTTCGGCGGGCGCATCGAGCGCCGGGGCCCCCGCGCACATTCCGGGAAGAACGCCGCACCAACAGAATGCTCGAATCACGCAAGATCCTCCCGCGAACACCCGATCTCGTGCGCGTCCACGACAACTACTCCCCGAACTTGATGCCTTGCGCGAGCGGCAGTTCGGTGCCCCAGTTGATCGTGTTGGTCTGCCGGCGCATGTACGCGCGCCAGGCGTCGGACCCGGATTCGCGACCGCCGCCGGTCTCCTTCTCGCCGCCGAAGGCGCCGCCGATCTCGGCCCCGCTCGTCCCGATATTCACGTTCGCGATTCCGCAATCACTACCGACGTGCGACAGGAACGTCTCCGCCTCAATCACGTTTTGCGTGAAGATCGCGCTGGAGAGCCCCTGGGGCACACCGTTGTGCAAAGCCAGCGCCTCCGCGAGTTCGCGCGTCAGCGCCTCGTTGTTGTTCGGCGCGGACGCGCCGCCATAGGGAATCAGATAGAGAATCGGTGCGAACGTCTCATCCTGGACGATCTCGTAGTCGTTCTCAGCGAGCGCGATACAGGGCTTGACGTAATGTCCGCCGGGTGTGTCGGGTCCGTCGAGGACGCCACCGCCGGCAAGCACGCGCCCGCCCTCCTGCTTCAACCGTTCGATCGCCTCCTGCATGGTTTGCACGGCTTGCAGATTGACGAGCGGGCCCATGAGCGTATCGGGCTTGCGTGGATCGCCGATCCGGACCGTCTCGTACGCCCGCAGCAGGTTCTCGGTCAGCTTTGCTTCCAGGCTCCGGTGCACGATCACGCGCCGCGTACTGGTGCAGCGCTGTCCGGCCGTGCCGACAGCGCCGAAGACGATCGCGCGGGTCGCCATCTCGAGGTCGGCATGGCTGGTGACGATGATCGCGTTGTTGCCGCCGAGTTCGAGAATCGTCTTGCCGAACCGCTTGCCGACGACTTCCGCTACGCGCTTGCCCATGCGGCACGAACCGGTCGCGGACACGAGCGGGACGCGTGAGTCCGCCAACAGTCGCTCACCCACGCTCGGGACATCACCGAACGCGAGCGCAAAAACAGCCGGGTCGACGTCATTCGCGCGGCAGACACGTTCCGCGATCTTCGTGCACGCGATCGCAGTCAACGGCGTCTGATGCGATGGCTTCCAAAGCGTGCTGTTCCCGCAGACGGCCGACAGCGCCGCGTTCCAGGCCCACACCGCTACCGGGAAGTTGAAGGCGCTGATCACTCCCACGACGCCAAGCGGATGCCATTGCTCGTACATCCGATGTTGTGGGCGCTCGGAATGCATCGTCAGCCCGTAGAGCTGGCGCGAAAGCCCGGTTGCGAAGTCGCAGATGTCGATCATTTCCTGCACTTCGCCTTCACCCTCCGCGACGATCTTGCCCATCTCGAGCGTGACCAGCATGCCCAATTCGTGCTTCACCTCGCGCAACGCGTTGCCGAGTTGGCGTACGACTTCGCCGCGCTTCGGCGCCGGGACGCGTCGCCAACTGAGAAAGGCCTCCTGGGCCCGGGTCACGATCCGTTCGTACTCCTCACCGGTGATATGTCGGACCGTCGCAATTCGCTCGCCGTTGATGGGAGTCTCGATCTCGACCGTGTCTCCGGAGGCATGCCAGTCGCCAGCGAAGCCGCCGGGATTGGGATTCGCTTGGTCAATTCCGAGTCGCGTAAGGAGTTCGTTCATGGGTAGAGGGTTCCGTTCTAGCAGCGGTAATGGTTGCTGTTCGTTTCCGGTCAGCGCGTATTGTAGCCCAGTGAGGCGGCGAGTGCGTGGTATGAGTGGTTTCGGTCCGCGAGGCGCCGCTCTTCGAAGGAAGCGCGGTCCGCTTCGCTCGGCTCGTCAAGCGTGGCCCCGCAGGGGATGGTCGCTAGCGACGACGCAACGCAAACATTGCGCCCACGACGACGAGCACGCCCGCCGCCGGCTCCGGCACGCTGACAAACGTCAGGTTGTCGAACAGGATTCCATCGTTGGGCTCGATCGTGTAGTCAGGCTGGTAGAAATGGACCCGCCAGATGCCCTCGGCGGACTCGACCTGAAGCAACGGGTGGTTGGCCGGCCCGAGCCCGACGCCGAAGGCCTCGTCGGCAGCGATCGCGTTTCCGCCAATGGGGGCGTCGAACGCGTCGATCCGCGCGCCGCCGACACCGACGTTCAGCCCGCGCACTTCGACCATACTTACCGGTTCAGCGAAAATCGCGACGATTGGAGAAGAGACCGACGGTCGAAAGGAGTTGAAATCGCCGATCAGCTTCAACCCGCCGGCACCGACCAGGTCCTCACCGGGCGAAACAAAGTCATCCCACTGGGCATTTTCGAAACGAACACCGACAGGCGCGTAATGATCGCCAACGGATGTCTGATCCTGCCCATCATCGAAATCGATTACGGTCGCGGCATAGAGCGGCGACGCGGCCCCAATCAACACCGCGCCCCAGACAAAACCTGAAATACGACTCACCGTACCCTCCGTCCGCTAGTCGGCCTCGCCCGACCGCGCGTAAATTGCGGGATTGGCATACCCCCCACACGCCACGTTTGGTACTGATATTGTATCGCGATACCGTCGCACGGTGCAACGCCAACAGAATCCGGACTCATAATCATCCGATACGACCCATATCACCTGAAGCGCCACCCTGGGAGTGGGCGCACATCGCTGCAGCGCCCATTGAAGGGCTCGCGGCGTCAGTACTGGCATGTGAGGTCGGATCATGCGCAGCATTTGCATCTCTTGGATGACCGTCGGTGCGCTAATGGCACCGCTGTGCGGGTGCGGCGTGCTCCCGATGCAGCAGCGGCCGGTAATCGTCTCGCAAGCCCCGCCGACGCCAGCGCCGGTGCCGGACGATCCAATCAATCCCGCGGGTGAACTTCCGGAAGGGCTGCGACTGTTCGGCGATCTACCCGCCCGCCAGGTGCCCTTCGACAACCAGCTCGTCGTCAACCAGGACCAGCACTCCTTCACCAGCGAAGGGGAGGACTACGACCCACACATGGACCCCAGCGGGCGCTGGCTCGCGTTCGCCTCGACCCGGCACGCTCCTAACCCAGACGTCTATATCAAGAGCCCGCGCGGCAGCGCCATGACCCAACTCACGCACGATCCAGCCGCCGACATTCAGCCGAAATTCAGCCCGGACGGAGGCCGAGTCGTCTTCGCGTCCAACCGCGGCGGCAACTGGGACATCTGGATGGTCCGCCGAAACGGGACCGACCTCACGCAATTGACGCAGTCGGTGTCGGATGAACTGGCGCCCAGCTGGTCACCCGACGGGCGCCAGGTGGCATACACGATGTGGAGCAAACGTGAACGCCGCTGGGAAATCTGGACCCTCGATGTCGAACAGCCCGGTATTCGAAAGTTCCTTGCCCACGGCATGTTCCCGGCTTGGTCGCCGGACGGCAGCCGAATCGCGTTCCAACGCGCTCGGCAGCGCGGCAGTCGGTGGTTCAGTATCTGGACCATCGATCTGATCGAAGGCGAGGCGCGTCATCCAACCGAGATCGCCTACAGCGAAGCTGCCGCTTGCATTTCGCCGGCGTGGTCCCCCGACGGAACCTTCCTGGTCTACTCCGCGGTCAACAACCGATCGACTGTGGTCCACCCCGGAAGCTCGGCGGGCCTGATCGCCGATCTGTGGGTGGTGGAGTACGAGTCCGGAACGCGCTGGAAACTCACCAACGGCGGCGCCGCGGCATTCAACCCAACCTGGGGCGCTGACGGTCGCGTGTACTTCGTCGGCAAGCAAGGAACGCTCGAGAACATCTGGTCTCTTTCCCCCGGCGTACCCGTCGCGGGCGACATGGGGATCGGCGATACGGCCAGCAGTGCCGCAAATACGGAATAAATAGATACTTACAGCAGATCCGAAAGCGGAACAAATCTGATGAATTCCCGACGACCACCCAGCCCCGCTTTGCCATATGCGAGGAATGGTCCTAGAATTCGTTGCCGGGCGACGGAGAGATCAGGATGTTATCGAACCTGGGTGGGGCGTTCGTCCGGATGGGTTGCGGCCGCATGCGTTACCGCTTTCGGCAGCTTGTTGTTCCAGAGCGGATGCGCGAACCGACCGAAAAAACAGGAAGTCCAGCGACCAACGGAACCGGTGGTGATCGTCGTCGCGCCGGCCTTGAATCTGAGCGGGACGGAAGATCTGGACCCGCTCCGAATCACCGACGCGATCGCCTCGGAATTCCTCTCGTTTGAAAATGTCACGACGATTCCGGTCAATCTTGTCCTGGCCGCGCTTGCGCGGAAAGGAACGTTGTGGGTCGAGTCCCCGGCGGCAGCGTTGGAGCTCGCCCAGGAGTTTGGCGCAGATGCGACGGTCGTCACCGCCATCACGGAATACAACCCGTACGACCCGCCTGTCGTCGGAATGGTCATGCAATGGTACGGCCGCAACAGTCTCGCGGAACGCCGCGGGCTCGATCCGGTCGCCGCTTCCCGTGCCGCGGGCGAGCCGCAAGCAACGCTCGCGACCGACGCCAGCCGGCCCCAGGTGCAGATTCAGCGCGTTTTTCGCGCGTCCGACAAAGACGTTCTGCAGGAAATCCAGCTCTACGCCAAGCAGCATCCGGGCCACGAAAGCCCCTACGGGTACAAAAAGTTCACAAAGTCGCAGGAACTGTACGTCCGTTATTGTGCCTGGTCGCTTATTCGGTCGATCCTACAAGTGCAGGATTCGCAGGGCGCAGCGATGGGAGACCAGCGTTCATGAATGCAGAGCACCGGACGCTCAATCTGGTCAAGGGACAGCACCGGTTCCTGTTTCGGTATGTCGCGGGACGCGAACCGGAGTTGCTAGCCGATTTTGTTCGGCTTGCGAGCGATCCCGACAGCGAGTTCGACTGGTTCGACGCCGCTGTCATGAGTTATCAGCTTGGACAGCAGTTGGAACAGAACCTCGATCCGGTCGGGTAAAGAGTAGGGCATTATGTGGAACGTCGATGATCCCGGCAATTCGTCGGTGCAGCTGAGTGAGCCAGTCATGAGCGAACAAGCGAGCCTGATTCAGCAGTTCATGAACTATCTGCAGGCCGAGCGGCACTTCTCGCCTCATACCTCGAAGTGCTATGCCGCCGATCTGCAGCAGTTCTGCAGCTTTCTGTCGAAGCGCGCCGCGCAGGAAAGCCAGGGCGCCAACGGCAGCAACGAGCTGACCGGCGAGCAAGTCAATCGCAAACTCATGACAGTCGACACGGATATCGTGCGACTCTTCATGTCCGAACTGCGCGACAAGAACTACTGCAAGAGCACCATCGCCCGCAAGCTGGCGACGCTGCGCAGCTTCTACAAGTTCCTCGTCAAGCGCAACTATATCGCGAGCAATCCGGTCTCATCGATCCGGACACCCAAGCAGGACAAGCGCCTGCCGAAGTGCCTCGAAATCGAGCAGATCGATCGGCTTCTGTCGAACCCGGACACCACGACGCTGCTCGGCGCACGCGACCGGGCGATGCTCGAGGTGCTCTACTCGACGGGAATGCGGGTCAGCGAGCTTGTCGCGCTGAATATCGCCGACGTCGACCTGGGCAACAGCGTCGTACACGTCCGCGGCAAGGGCAAGAAACAGCGCGTCATCCCGCTGGGCCCCGGCGCCGTGCAGGCAATCCTGCACTTCCTCGACCTGCGCCGGAACGATACCCGCAGCACCTCGTTCGACGCCGACGCCTTGTTCATCAACAAGCACGGCCAGCGACTCAGCACACGTAGCGTTCGCCGAAAGCTCGACAAGTACCTCCTCGAGGCGGGCCTGGACCTCTCCGTCAGCCCGCACACCCTGCGACACAGCTTCGCAACCCACATGCTGCGCAAGGGTGCCGACCTACGCAGCGTGCAGGAGATGCTTGGTCATCAGAGCCTCTCAACCACGCAAATCTACACGCACCTGTCCGGCGAAACGGTCAAGGAAGAATACGACGAAGCCCACCCGCGGGCCTGACAATCGCCAAAGCCCTCGATGGGCAACGGGATAGAATAGCGAACGGCCGGCTTGCAGTGAGCAAACCGGCCGTCATTATTGCGTCCCAATGGGTCGTGCAGCCTAGCGGCCCGCGTGCCCTGTCCGGGAAAGGCTGTTACCCGGCCCATTCATGATGTTCTGGAAATTGCGCTTCGGCCACTTGTCCGCATCCCAAGGCAGGGAGTTGACCGTGTTGGCGCCGCCACGCACGATCGCGCCCGGCGTCGGATAGCACTCCAACCGCCAGCCCGGACCCCGCCGGAAGAACCCGATCGCCGTCGTATCAACATCCGGATAATCAGCGGGCTGCGCGATGACGTCCTCGACCGCCTGGGTCGAACGAGCGGAACCGTCCGCGAACAACAGGTTGTCGGTCATCACACGCTTGTGCCAGCCGACCATCTCGACCAGCGGCGTATCCGTTGCCGTCAGCTGACCGTTCGTGCCAAGCATGTTGAAGAACAGCGGTTCACCAACCACGACCAGCTCGCCAGTGTTCTGAAGCGTCGACAGCCGATGGCCGAGCGCACCAACCGTGAACATGAAACCCTGGCCACCGGTGCTGATGAAGCTGCCACGATAGCTGTTGCCCACCGCGTCGTACATCGGGATGCCGCGCATCGCAACGGGCGCATCATCCACGACCGGCGTGGACCCGCCAACGATCTTCGGATAACCCGAATCCGACGGACATTGGAACGCCGGCATGTCGTTGGCCTCTTCTTCGTTGTAAGAACCGTAGATGTACCGGTTCAAAGGACGATGCCGCGCAGACCAGATGGTATCGTCGTCGATCAGCAATCCACTGAAAGCCGTCATCTGGAACGGCACCTGGCCATTTCGCCCGCCCCATGCGAACCACGACACGTACAACTGCTCGAGATTCGACAAGGTCAGGTTGCGAATGCTCCGGGAAACCGGAACCGCGTGCTCCTTGTCGTCTTCGGAGGAGTACTGAGCGAACGCCTTACCCATGTTGCTCAGGTTGGCGAGGCAGACGACCTTCTTGGCTTGCTCGCGCGCACCGTTGAGGGTCGGGACCAGAATCGCGATCAGCAGCGCAATAATCGCCACCACGACCAGCAACTCAATAAGCGTAAACGCACTCCGTTCTCGGTTCATGACCTACTCCGCGTTTAGGGGATTCTCCCGGTACAGGAACGCCAGAAGCGTTCATCCAATATCCACGCCGCCTCCACGAAATAATGGCAGCGACGTGGGATTCAATTCTGACCTATCGGTCAATAGTCAATGTCAAGCTGCCGCCGCGACGACCGCATTCCACACCGTCGCAAGCAGCCGAGCGCTAGCGCCCGCGATGCCCGGTCCGCGAAAGACTATTGCCCGGCCCGCGCATCAGGTTCTGGAAGTTACGCTTGGGCCACTTGTCTGCAGCACCCTGCATTTGCGTCACCCCGGCGGCGCCCCCGCGAACCAGCGCACCCGGCGTCGGATAGCAGTCCAGACGCCAGCCCGGACCGCGCACAAACCAGAAGAGCCGAGTCGGATCGACATCCGGATAGTCGGCTGCCTGCGCCAAAACGTCCTGCACAGCCTGCGTCGAGCGTGCCGAACCATCTGCGAAAAGCAAGTTATCGGTCATTACACGCTTGTGCCAACCGACCATCTCGACGAGTTCACGATCGTCGTTGCTCAACTGCCCGTTGGTTCCGAGCATGTTGAAGAACAGCGGCTCACCGACCACCATCAATTCCGCCGCGTTCTGGAGCGTCGACAACCGGTGTCCCAGCGCCCCCATGGTGAACATAAACCCCGAGCTGCCAGTGCTAATGAAGCTGCCGCGATAGCTGTTGCCAACCGAATCGTAGAGGGGAACACCGCGCATCGTGTCCGGCGAATCGTCAACAATCGGCGTCGCACCGCCGACGATCTTCGGATAGCCCGTATCGGAAGGGCACGCGAACGCCGGCATGTCGTTGGCTTCGTCGTCGTTGTAGGTACCGTAAATGTAGCGGTTCAGCGGGCGATGCCGGGCGGACCAGATCGTGTCATCGTCGATCAGCAGCCCACTAAACGAAGTCATCTGGAACGGTACCTGCCCGTTGCGCCCCCCCCACGCAAACCACGACACGAACAGCTGCTCGAGGCGCGAGAGGGTCAGATTCCGAATACTCCGCGACACCGGAACCGCGTGCTCCTTGTCATCCTCGGCCGAGTATTGAGCGAAGCTCTTTCCGAGGTTGCTCAAGTTGGCCAAGCAGACAACCTTCTTCGCCTGCTCGCGGGCACCATTCAACGTCGGCACCAGAATCGCGATCAGCAGCGCAATAATCGCCACCACGACCAGCAACTCAATAAGCGTAAACGCACTTCGTTCTCGGTTCATGACCTACTCCGCGGTTTGGGGAAACTCCCGGGCCCAGGAGCGCCAACGGCACTCTCCCAGTGTCCACGCCACGAATACGAGCAATCTCCGGCCGACCGACGTGGTTGAGGCCGTCTTACCAAGGACCGTGCCACGAGGTGAAGACGGCAAGTAATACAACAATCCAGCCTGGATTTCAATTCCCGCCGTCGAGCGGGACCGCCAAAATCCACCGATCACCGCCTAGCGGCGGCCCAACCGGCTTCGGGAGCGTTTCCGAAAGAAAGCAAGATCCTGCAAAGGCGATGTGACACGCCACGCCCTTCAACCAGGGCGCAGCGCGATTATAGCCGGTCGCGCCCTGTCGACACAACCGGCACCCCCTTCATTCAAAACATGTGTTCGGCTGCTATCTCATCAGGTTCTGGTAGCTGCGCAAGGGCCATTTGCCGGCGTCCAGGTTCAGCCAGCTCACGTCGTTTCCTCCGCGAACGACCGCGCCCGGCGTCGGGTAGCAATCCAAGCGCCATCCCGGCCCACGGACAAGGAAGCTGATCGCACTTGGATCAATGTCCGGATAATCCGCAGCCGGTGCCGGCGCTTCCTGAACCGCCTGCGTCGAGCGCGCTGATCCATCACCAAAAAGCAAGTTATCGGTCATCAGTCGCTTGTGCCACCCCACCATCTCCACCAGCGTCAGGTCGCCGCTGGTGATCTGGCCATTGGTTCCGAGCATGTTGAAAAACAGCGGTTCGCCCGCCACCATCAACTCGCCAATGTTCGTCAGCGTCGACAAACGGTGCCCCAGCGCGCCGACCGTGAACATTTGCCCCTGCCCACCACGACTGATGAAGCTACCCCGGTAGCTGTTGCCGACCGAGTCGTACTGGGGAATACCGCGCATGGCTTGCGGCGCGTCATCGATGATCGAGCTTGGGCCGCCACCGATCTGTTTGGGATAGCCGGAATCGGACGGACACTCGAAGGCCGGCATCTCGTTCGCCTCCTCTTCGGTGTAGGCCCCGTAGATGTAACGATTGAGCGGACGGTGACGGGCCGCCCAGATCGTGGTGTCGTCGATCAGAATCCCACTGAAACTGGTAAACTGAAACGGAACCTGACCATTGCGCCCGCCCCACGCGAACCACGAAACGAAGAGTTGCGCGTTGCCTGACAGGCCTGTGTCAATGATCGACTGCGAGACCGGAAAGGCGTGCTCTTTGTCGTCTTCGGAGGAGTACTGAGCGAGCGCTTTACCGATGTTGCTTAGATTGGCGAGACAGACGACCTTCTTGGCCTGTTCACGCGCGCCGTTGAGGGTCGGGACCAGAATCGCGATCAACAAGGCGATGATCGCGACCACGACAAGTAACTCGATCAATGTGAAGGCAAGATGCTTTCGGTTCATGACGATGACTCCGAGGTAAGAGGAACTCCCGGCTAGCCAAAACAGTTGTCACTCTCCCGGTCACATCCATTTTGTTGATCGTTTCTACTCCGGCCACGTCGAACTGTGGTAACGCCTCACCCAGGACCGATTCGCGAGGCGTCACCCAATCGTTCCCATAATAATGAACATCGTGATCTACGACCGAATTCCGATCGAAAATGGCTCAATTCCAACAATTTGATACAGCATGCCGAAAAAATCAGCGACGTCCGCCATTATCGGACAACTCGTCAAACCTGAGATACGGCGCGATCCGCTCGACAGTACGTGGCCCGATCCCGGTCACTGCCGACAGGTCAGCCGGGCTGCGGAACCCCGTCTCGCTTTCTGTTCGGAACACGACGATCCGATCGGCCAGCGCGGGGCCGATACGCGGCAGCAGCTGCAGCTCGGCGGCGGTACAACAATTCGGATCTAGCTGAAGACCGCAGTTGCTCGTTACCGACCCGCCGACCGGCCCCACCGAGGCCCATCCGGCGCCGATGACGATCGCACCGAAGAACGTCAGCATAGCCAGCATCTGCTGTGCGATATGAGCGGAACCGCGTTGGCGCACCGAAGGCATCACGCGTCGTCAACTCACTCGCCGGGAGTCCGGAGCCGTGTTCTCAAGCGCCGAAGCATCTCCAGGGCCGGCTTGGCGTCGCCGTCCCGCTTCAACACGCCGCTTTCCGGAATCACGCAATCCGGACCGTCGCACAGTGTATGGAGCGCGACGCTCTCCACATACGGCTTCGACAACGCGACTTGCATGAAAGCATCGAGCCAGGCCGCTTGCGACTTGGCCGACCACTCCTCGCGCCATTTCCCGCCCGCGATGCTCTGTTTCGTCGACGGGACTGCGATCGCGGTAACGTGCAGCGCCTTACCGAAGTTTGCCAACCGATCGATCAATGCGCTGATTTGCAGCATATCTCGCAAGTGGAACCCGTCACTATCGATTCCGAACAGAAACTGCACGCCGAACGCATCGAACGGTACGCCGCCCTGAACAGCCATGTCAGCATACAACCACGGTGGGACGGTCTGCTGATTCCGCGCGTAGTATTCACCCCAGGGCTGCGTAAGCTCGAGCAGGATCTGGGATTTCGGCGCCAGACTCCGCGCCGTGGTCGCCGCCATGCGCGTCAACTCCATGATCTGCTCGAAGCTGAACGCTAACGCATTGTCCGCGTGTAACCCACTCGCAACGATCCAACGGTCGATCCGACTCGCATAGCGCTGCACCGTTCGACGCACCTGCTCGCGGGCATAATCGATGATCGTCTCGAAGTCGTTTTCCCAGATATACATCCAATCAGGCACGAACCGGACGCCGAAATTCAACAACGGGCCGCCGACGAGACCGATCCCGGCCTCGCTCGCCGCGCTAACCCATGCGTCGGTATAGTCGAACGAGATGCCCTGCTCCTTGGGCTGGATCTCGCGCCACACCATCGGAAGGCGCACGAAATCGAACGTCGGCCGAATGGCGTTCAACAGTTGCTCGTCCGGCATGCGAGCAGGAAGCCCGACGCCGAGGAATGGCTTGGCAAACCCACCCATCTGACGACGACGGTTGATGAACACGCCTGCGTGAAATCCGGAGATGTCCTCCGATGCCGCCAGCGCCGCGAGCAGCGCCTTCTCAGCGAACGTCATCGCGCGTTCCGGCGTGTCGGAGTGCTGCAGCGCCTTGACGAACAATGCGCGCGCCTCCTCGATCCGCGTCGCGAGGTCTTCCATGCCCGGATAATCGAAGAGCCCCCACTCCTCACGCTTCATGTTGATCCGCATCAGCCGATGACGCACCAACTCCAGCGGCAAATCATAGGGCTGCTCGCGATTCGGAAGACGAGTCGTCTCGAGTTGCACGGCGCCGAAGTCCGCCACCGGCCAAACCAAAGACAGGCCGGTCGGTTCATGAATCCGCACGTCACATTGGATCTCGCCGCCCTTCAGCCGTAGATCGCCACGGACCGCCACGCCATCGCCGCCGAGCAGGTGGGCGCCGTGCAGATCCTTGAGCGGCGGAGTCTTGCGCTGGGTTGAACCAAGCCGAAAACGATACAAGGCGGGCGATCCAATCCTACTAGAACAGGTGGTCCCAGTTTCCCCAGCGACAACGCCGACGATGCCGGCCGCTGAGAGCGGACTCCTGCCTAGTCTACGGAACCCGAATGCAATCGGGAAGGTGGGCGCGACCAGTTTGCGCGAAACTCCTGCCGAACGCCCCTCTCGCCGCCCGGACGAAAGCCGCGGCTCGGAACTTACTCGGCGGCCGGCTGAACGGTCACCGCGACCTCGTCGAACTCCACGGAAAACCCGTCGACGATCGCCAGTTGGAATGTCAGAACGGTCTCGTCGAGGACCGCGGGAGTCTCGAAGGTTACGATCGAGCTGAACGGGTTCGGCTGGAGATCCACCAGCGGCTCACCATCGGTCTGCGTCCAGATGAAGATCAGACGGTTCCGATCCGGATCGGTCGAACCCGTGGCATCGAGAACCACCAGTTCGCCTTGGTCGGCATCCTGATCCTCGCCGGCGTTCGCGACGGGCGGCTCGTTGGCCAACGACTCGCGGATCTCCTGTTGGGTGGGCAGATTGTCCGTGTCCTCCGGCGGCGCCACCTCGGGAAGCGAAACGAGGCAGCCAACGATCGGAGCCACCAGCAACACGTACAGAACGCTCGCAATCGCCGTTCGCAGCCACGCTTTCATGACCGAACTCCTTCGTTCCAACTCAAGGTCCGAAAATTCCGCCAGCCCATTGATAGCGAGCTTTTGCATAACCACGCGGAACGCGTCTATACTGGCGTACATCACCTGACGGCCCTCCCAATTTTATCGGGTAAGGCAAGCGGCCGCTGAAATCCGACACGGGTCAGGGCCTCGCAGCAGCCTGCAAACGAGGCACGCCATGACCGACAACGAACAAGCTTTTCAACAATGCGACGCCTGCGGCGCTACCATCTACCCGGAGCACATTGCCCGGCAGGTCGCGGAACACTGGGAAGGTAAACTACTATGTGTTCATTGCTTACGTGAAAAGCGCGCCAACACGGAGCCCGAGCCGACCGTCTCGCTCGCGCCGGACCAGGCGGTAGCGGCACAAGCCAGCACGCAGATCCGGGCCTTTGGCAGCCACGGTGGCATCGGGTTCCAGACCGGCCCGAAGGCCACCACATTCCGACGATCCTTGCTCGGAGGCTCGCCGAATGCCACAAGGTGTCGCATCTTCCATTGCAAGCTGAGCGACGCCTCCATGCGGCACCTCGAGGAGCAGATCAACGAGTGGATCGACGAACAGGATGAGGTCGAGATCAAGTTCTGCAATACGACCATTGGCGTCGTCGAGGGCAAGCAGCAGGACCCGCATCTGATCGTGACGCTGTTCTATTGAGGCCGCCGGTTGACGCTGCCCCCGTACCGGCGTAGAACCTTCCCGCCGCAGCGCCGAACGTTGCGCCCCGCGGCGACCCGCAACCCGAACCGAGCGAATGAATGCGCATCCTGATTACCGGCTCCAGCGGGCAGATCGGCACCAACGCCGCCCTGGCACTCCAAGCACGTGGCGACGAGGTCCAGGGTATCGACAGCCGACCCAATACCTGGACTGACAAGGTCCCGACGGAACTCGCCGACATTGGGCGCTTGCCGGTCGGCGAACTCCCGGTCCAGGGGAAGTTCGATGTCGTCGTGCATCTGGCGGCACATGCCAAGGTCTTTGAGTTGGTCGAGCATCCCGAGCGCGCTCTGGCCAACATGACAATGTGCTTCAACGTGTTGGAGTACTGCCGTCGAACCCGGACGCCGTTGATCTTTGGCAGCTCACGTGAGGTCTACGGCGACATCCACCGCCACATTACGGAGGAATCGCAAGCCGACTTCGTGGTCGCCGAGAGCCCGTATAGTGCCTCGAAGATTGCCGGTGAAGCATTTATATACTCGTACTTCGAGTGCTACGACCTACCGCATCTGGTGTTTCGCTTCAGCAACGTCTACGGGCGGTACGATTGCGATCTCGACCGTATGGAGCGCGTGATTCCACTATTCATCCGCAAGATCAACGAGGAGCAGCCCATTACGCTCTTCGGGCGCGAGAAGGTGCTCGATTTCACCTACGTCGACGATTGTGTCGACGGGGTGCTCAAGGGGATCAACGCGCTGATCGCCGGCCGCATTCACCGCGAGACCATCAATCTCGCGTTCGGGCAGGGCTCCACGCTCGACGACGTCGTGAACCTGATCGCACTCGCGCTCGGAAAGCAGGCGAACGTGGACTACCATCCGACGCGCGCCGGCGAAGTCACGCGCTACGTGGCCGATATCGGCAAAGCCCGCAAGCTGCTCGGCTACTCCCCGAGCACGCCGTTGACTGCGGGAATCCCGGCTGCGATCCGCTGGCAACGCGAATCCGGTCGGCTGTAGTCATGTCGACGACCGCGGCAGTTGAGAGTTCCGGGCACGCGACGCTCGCATCTGCCGTTCTCGGGCCGCTCAGCGGCGTCTACGCGGCGATCATCCACGCACGCAATCGCTACTACGACCGATTTCGCGGTGCCGTTAAGAAGGCCGCAATCCCGATCATCAGTGTCGGAAACCTAACCGTCGGCGGTACCGGCAAGACGCCGATGGTCATCGAAGTAGCACAGCGGCTGCGGGCGCTGGGCAAGCGCCCGGCCGTGCTGACCCGCGGCTATCACGCGCGCGCCGGCGGGGAGGCGGACGAGGTGATGGAGTTGCGCGAGGCCATCGCGGACATGCCGGTAGTTGTCAACCCCGTGCGTGTTCAGGGGGCGACGACGGCGATGCACCAGCACTCGGCCGACTGCGCGATCCTGGATGACGGGTTCCAACATCGCCGACTCTACCGCGATCTCGACATCGTGCTCGTGGATGCGCTCAATCCTTGGGGTGGTGGTCGACTGCTGCCGGCGGGCCGTTTGCGCGAACCGCTGAGTGCGCTGCAGCGTGCGGATGTCGTTGTGTTGACTCGGACCACGCTGGCTGCCGCGGAGACGGTCGAGTCGCTGATTTCGACGATTCGAACCGCCGCACCGGATGCGATTTTCTTCCGGGCAACGGTTTCGGCCACAAGAGTGCAGCTCGCCGACGCGAGTACGCACCCGCCGAGCTGGCTGGCCGACCGCTATGTAATTCCGGTTTGCGGCATCGGAAACCCGGATGTCTTTACGGAGATGCTGCGGTCGCTGAAGGCGCGCTTGGCGCCGCCGTTGGTCTACCGTGATCATCATCATTACTCGACCCGGGACGTCGAGCGCATTGTGCGCGCCGCGGAGCGCCAACCCGGCGCAACGGTCGTGACAACCCGCAAGGATTGGGTCAAACTGTTTCCGCTGATCCGCAACCTCGCAGGTCCCCCGTTCGCGCGACTCGACATCGGAATGGCGATCGCCGATCCTTCAGGGACGTTCAACGACCGATTGCAACGCGCTGTGAGGCTGACTTGACCGACGAATCACAACATTCCGAATTGCCGCTACCGGCGCCGATTCCGCTTGATTTCGATCAGCTCCGCCTGAAGTCGCGCGAAACCCGAGCACACAAGGTCTCGGTCAGCGCCCTCGGCAAACCCGTTCCTGATGGCGCGTCCTTCGCTGCATGGTTCGATTCCCTTCCGGAGTTCCTCGGCGCGAAGTCCTTGCGCGCAATCGTGAATGCCATCGTTCAAGCGCGGCGTGCCGGCCGACACGTGCTCTTTGCGTTCGGCGGGCACGTGATCAAGACCGGCTGCGCCCCACTCGTCATCGATCTCATCGAGCGCGGCGTCATAACCGCGATCGCCACGAACGGTTCCGGCGCCATTCACGACCTCGAGCTGGCCGAGACCGGCGAAACCAGCGAGGAAGTCGCCGACACGATCCGGGACGGAAGCTTCGGGATGGTCCGCGAAACCTGCGAGCGAATGAACGCCGCCGCCGCCCAAGGCCGTACGGAGGGGCTCGGAAGCGCTTTGGGAAGGCTGATCGAATCCGGCACGGCACCGTTCAAGCAACTCAGCATCTTCGGCGCCGCGGCGCGATGCAACATTCCGGCCACGGTGCACGTCGCGCTCGGCACGGACACGGTTCACATGCACCCCGCCGCCGACGGTGGCGCGATCGGCGAAGCGACGATGGTGGATTTTCGCGCACTTTGCAGCGTGGTCGCGGGCCTGGGCGCCGCAGCTCCTGACGGGCCAGGCGGTGTCTGGCTGAACGTCGGCTCCGCGGTCATCATGCCCGAAGTTTTTCTGAAGGCGGTTTCCATCGTGCGCAACCTGGGCCACAATCTGGATGCCATGCAGACCGCCAACTTCGACATGTTGCGGCATTATCGTCCGATGCAGAACGTGATCACACGGCCTGTCCGGGCCGGCCACGGACACAGTGTGACCGGTCATCACGAGATACTATTGCCACTGCTCAGGCAAGCCGTGCTGGAGAGACTCGCAGGGAGGCCCGCATGAGCCGCAAGAACCCGCCCCCACCTGCACCGATGACGGAAACGGAAACAGCCCGCAAAGGACGCGACTCCACCCAGTCCGAGCCGCAGCCGTCCGCCTTCCGGCCGGAAACTCCCGGCGCGGAGGCCCCGGACGCGAAGAACCAGCCGGCCTCGCTTCCCGCAAGCGAACGTGTCGAGAAGCTGTTGCGCGAAATTCGGGACCTTTTGGACGTATCGGCGCGCGAATCGCAGTACAAAGATTTCGCGATGATGCGTGCGGCGGGCGCGGTGTTACAGGCGATTGTGGTCGGGCTCTTGCTATGGGCGCTTTCAGACGCGTTCTTCCACGCCGGCGCGGGCGCCATACTCGTCAAGCTACAGTTCGCAACGCTGCTGCAACTCGGCGCGCTGACCGCCTTCTACCTGTCCGAGGGTCCGAAGTCGTCGTAGCGAGACGCGGGGGTCGGTTACCGCGCTTCGGGCAGCGGTCGATCGAGCGCATCGCTAATCGAGATGTTCGCTAGTTCGAGCTTTGCGTAACCCAACAATGTGCCGGTCGCGAAGGCCAGATCGATCTGCGCAACCTGATAGACCAGTATCGCGTTGATCTCCTTGAGCTGCGCCTCCCCGAGCAGCGTGAGCGCCTCGTTGACTTCGCGCATGGTTCGAAGTCCTTCGCGAAACTGCTTCAACTCCGCCTCGTAGTTGACGCCGGAAACGACGACGTTCTGTCGCGCCGCGAGGATCCGCTGCCAGTTCTGATTGAGCGTGTCGAGCGCATCGCGGACCTCCTGGCGGATGGCCAGAGCCCGTTTCTGTTGGCTTGCCAGCCGTTGCGCGCGTGTCAGGATAGCGCGGCGCAGCCGCGATCGGCGCGCTTCGTTCGTGACGGGGATCTCGCCACGCACACCGACCGCAAACGCATCCTTGTCAAAATCCCACATGTCGTCCCAAGCCGTACCAAATGACCCGCGACGATCCAGCACGCCGTACTCGAAATCGACGACGAACAGCGGCAACGCCTGGTTCCGGGCGAAGTCGACCCGGATCGCGTCCGCAGCCAGCTTGAGCTCGAGTTCGAGCATCTCCATGCGATTGTCGAGGGCATACTGCACCAGCTCCACGGCGTCGAGCTCGAAGCGCAACAACTGCGGCAGTGTCGTCGTCTCAATCCGCGTCTCTGTATCGAGGCCGACGTTAGCGATGTTGAGAATCCGCTTCAGCTCACGCTGCTGGAGCCGGTATGCCGTCCGGGCGATAATCAGCGCCTCGAGCCGCGCGACGACGCCGACCTCCGCGCGAATCACCTCGATGCCGGCCGACTCCCCGGCAGCGACCCGCTTGCGGACGAACTCGAGGTTGGTGTAGGCCAGTTCGTACTGCTGTGTCCGGACCCGCAGCACTTCCTGAGCCGCGTAGACCCGCCAGTAAGCCTTCTCTGCCGCCGCCAGAATGCGGATCGCAGCCAGCTTGGTCTTGGTGCGGGCAACCCCCGATCCAAGCCGCGCCACACGAATCGAGGCGAGGTTCGCGTCAATCCCTGCATTGCGCAACAGCGGCTGGCTCAACGAGAACTTCAACGCGCTGATGTTCTGTTCGAACCGCTGCGGCTCGATCGTGTTCTTCTCGCTGAACGTGTTCTCGACCTTGACCGCACCACCGGTCGGGAGCGGCACCTTGATGCCGACGTCCAACTCCAACGCTTCCTTACGTTGCTCGATCTCTGTCAGCTTCGCGATCGCCTTGTCGACCTCCTTGGTATCCGAGGTGAACGAAACGAGATCGCTGTCGATTTCAGGCAGGTCTTCTCGCTTGAACCGCGCCCCACCGTAAATCGTTGCGTCGAACTTGGCCTCCTCTTCGCCCACCTTCGTCCGCGCCAGCGCAGGATCGACGAACGCCACCTGCAGGTCGAGATTGTTCGCCAATGCGCGGAGCCGAGCATCGGAAACGGAAAGCGGCAACCGCTCGGGTACCGGCTCGGCGAGTTGTGCACGATGGTCGAGAGCGAACCGATCGACCTCGTCCTGGACAGTCTGCGGCTCGGCGGTCGCTCGCGCGCCCAGATCGAGGCGGTCGATTCCTTGTGTCTGCGAGGCCGCCCGCTGCCGCAACGCGGCATCGACGCGCCGATCCGGAAGCGTGCAGCTACAGAGCCCCCCCACTAACAACAAGAAACTGAGCACAGTACGGATCGTGGCGACGCCCGGTCGAAAGCCGGTCCCGGCGGTGGAGCGAGGGTGCCGTCGGTCGTACTGACTCGATCGCATGAAGGTTCCTGGTTGCGTTTGCTGGTTCGTTACTTCAGACGTTTGCGCGCAATGTCCGACTTCGGCTCGGTGCTGGAAATCACAGGCGGAAAACCGTTGAGCTGGCGCCAGACTTCGTACCCGATCGAAACCTGGTTGAGCAATACCCAGCCCTTGGCCCGTACACCCTGTCGCAAGAAACGCCCCTCGGGCCAGCGCTCGGGATCGCTCGCATCCGGCTGAACGACGATGCGAAAACGACCGGTCCCGTCGTCCGTCGAATCGACGAGCGTAACCTTCCCACCGAACGTCCCCACCGCAACCGAAGGCCAGCCGGCAAACTGCACCGCCGGCCACCCCTCGAACTGCAGACGAACCGCGGCGCCCTGCTGAACGAGCGGCGCGTCGTTCCCGTCGATCCAAAGCTCGACGGCACGGTCTTCCGTCTCCGGGACGAGCACGAGCAGCGGGTCGCCGATCTTCACGATTTCGCCGCCCTGGTTGGCAACCAGCCGGAACACGAATCCGTCGCGCGGCGCAGTGATCACCCGCGAGGCCTGTCTTGCAAGCTGCACGTCGATTTTCGCCAGGCTCGCCAGCGCACCCTGCACCTGCCCCTTGGCTTCATTCATCGCAGCTCGCGCCGACTGGATCTTCGCGTCGGCGTCAGCGCGAACGCGCTCCAGCTCCTTCTCGACCGCCTTCTTCTCGCTTTTCGCGGCGTTGAGCGCCGCGTCCCGGCTCTTCACCGTCGTGCGCGCCACCTCCAGATCCCGCTCGGCGAACTCGTAGTCCTGACGCGACGCGATATCCTCGGCCAGCAGGGTCTTTTTGCGTTCGTAGCGCAGCTCCGCCGCCTTCAAAACGGCCTTCGCAGCAGCGACCGCTTCGGTCCCGGACAGGACGCGATCGCTGGCCATCTGCACGCGGAAGCCAGCCGCCGCCACAGCCAGATCGCGCGTCGCTTCGAGGTTCTGTGTCTGCTGCTCGTAGGCGAGCACCTTCTGCTCGTAGGCTTCGAGCTTCGCCAGAAAGGCGTTCTTCTCCTGTTCGAGCCGTGTGACCAGATTGGGATCGACGTCCGCAATCTTCAGCAGCGGGTCGCCGGCGGAAACATGTTCGCCTTCCTGAATCCAAACCTCCATGATCCGCCCGTCCACCGAAGCATCGATGCGCTGCTGCCGTTCGAGCGGCGCAAAAGCGATCACGCGCCCGGCGCCGCGAATGTTCTGTTGCCACGGGACGAAGAGCACGCCCACCGGCCCGATGATGAACACGAGTGCCAGCAACAGCGCGATACGCGTGACCCAGCGCGCAGACTTCACCATCTGGAGCGCGCGTCGATCGTCGATCGTCGAAGACAATGAACTTGCGGTCGACATCATGACACCGTTGGGGCTTCCGGGATTATTCGGTCAGGACTGCGGCGCTCGGGTCTTCGACGACCCGAAAGATCATCAAGGTTGACGACCCGTCGAATGACGTCATGCACCCAGTCGCCGCGGCTCAAGATGATCACTGTCCACTGACGCTGCGGGGAAAGCAACGTCTCGAGCACCTTACTACGGGCATACTCATCGAGATCGTCCAGCACGTCGTCCAGCACGAGCAGTCGCGGCTCGCTGAGAATGGCGCGGGCCAGTACGAGTCGTCGCGACTGCCCCAGCGAAAGCGGCGCCCCGGTCGACGACAGGTGCGTTGCCAGACCGTCGGGGAGGCTGCGGAGCTCATCGAGCACACCCACGTCCGCGAGCGCCGCGCGCACCGCTGCCGAGTCGATCCCGCTGCGGCCAGCGAGGACATTCTCCTCGATCGTGCCATCGATCATCTCGATGCTACGGACCAGCGAGATGCTGGCCCGCACCGCCGATAGGCTCAGCTCGCGCAGGTCGATCCCATCCAGCTCGATCCGTCCGCGATCCGGGTGCCGGAGGCCGAACAGCAAGTCGGCCAACGTGCTCTTGCCGCTTCCATGTCCGCCGATTACGCAAACCCGCTCCCCTGCGGCAACGTCGAACGAGAGGCCGCTGAATACGGGGTGTGTATCATCAAACTGAAAACAAACGTCTCGCAACTGCAACGCCGCTCCGGTCGGTACCGGCGCACGCCATTCGCCGGTGTCGCGCTCCAGCGGCAGGTCTTCGAGTTGCCCCAGCTTGTCTACCGCCGCTAGCAGGTCGTAGCAACTTTCAAGTTGCTTGCCGATCTTGGCGAAATTGGCCAGCACGATCGAGACGATCAGCTCGGACGCGACCAGTTGGCCCAGCGTGAGCTGACCCTGGATCACCAACCACCCGCCGAGCGTCAGGAGTGCCGTTCCCGCCGCCGCCTGCAGCGTGACCGCGCCGATCACCTGTCGCAAGACGACCGTAAAGTGACCCTTGCGGGCCTTGACGTAATCGACCGCGAGTTGGTCGGCGCGCTGCCGGGCAAACGCCGGGCCACCGGCCAACTTGAAGGTCGTTGGATTCCGCGCGATTTCCTCCAGCGAGGCCGCGACCGCGTACTTGGCCTTCGACTCCAGGATCGCAGTCTTCACCGCTCGGCGACCGAGAACGAAGATCACGAAAAAGATGCATGCGATCAGCACGACATCGAATGCCAGCAGCACGGGATGATAGAACGCCAGGATCAGCAGTCCGATCAGCGTCTGGAGTATCACGCCGACCGTGTCGAGCAGCAGCGTGGCACCGGCCTTCTGGACAGTCAGGACGTCGAAGAAACGATTGACCAACTCGGGACCGTGCCCGCGATCGAACGCTGTCACGTGGACGCGCGGCAGACGCTGCGCCAGGTCGTTCACGACACGCACGAAGATCCGGCGCTGCAGAATCTCGACCACGCATGTCTTGAACGTGCGAATCGCGCCGGCCAGCGCCAAGAATGCAAACAAAAGGATCCCGAGCACGACCAGCGGTTGAATCAACCCGCCGAAAGCGACCGAGTTGACAAGCGCCTGGACGGCCGCCGGTGTCGCCAGCGTCAGGATGCCGACGCCGACCGAGAACGCGATGACGATCGAGATATCCCGCCGCTCGGGAGCCAACAAACGAACGAGCCGCCGAAACGGCGACGTACCGCTCGATGGCGCAGAGGGGACACCGTTTGTGGAAAACTTGTTCGATTCCTGCATGAAAAGCCGTTTTGGGGGCCAGTCGTTCGACTCGCAACGATCACTGTCGCTGCAACACGTCCGAAGCCGCTCCAGAGAAATTCACTGTTTGGTCGCCGATTCCTCCCGGCTTTGCGGTGATTGTAGGACACGTTCGCGCGCCCCGCCTGACCAGACAAAATATTACAACAATTCGGGTTGTCCGCCTACCGGACCACAGCGCGCTACGCCCGACGCGCAACCCCTCACTAGTGGCCATGCGCCGAATCGCGCAGCAGTCGATCGAGCAGTCGCATTGCCTGCTCACGATCCGTGAGATCTTCGTTGAGCTGCGCGGTATAGACCGCGTCGAGCAACTCCTTGAACCGCGGCCCGGGCGGCAGGCCGCGATCGATCAAGTCCTGCCCTGTCAAGAACGGCGTCGGCGCAACCGCGTCCGGCGCGACGACGCTCAACCGTGCCCGCAATGCATCCCGTCGGCGTTCGTCGTTCTGCAACTCCAGCCGGGCTTCCGTCACCACGCGCAGCGCATCGAAGCTCGGATTCGCCATCAGCCGCTTCAATGCGGCCAATTCCATCCCACCCGCGTCGAGCAGCGCGTCCCGCTGCCCGACGGTCCAGAGCACGGCTTCTCGTTGGTCGTTGGAGAACGAAAGCGCGCGGGCAATCCGTTCGAGGGCACATGCATCGTGATCGAGCACAAGGCAACTGAACGCCGACACGAACGAGACCTGCCGCGGCAGCTTTTCCAGCAGCGGAACCGTTTGCTCAGCGCGTGCCGAGGGACCCGCCGCTGCTGGCCAGAGCGTGCCCAGCAGCCGACACTCGTCTAGCAGTGCAGCAGCTCGAGCGCGCGTCGGTGCAACGAGTATCTTCTCGAGTTCTTGCAGGATCCGCTCGGCGGCCACGTCGCGGAGTCGCTCGGCATGTGCCTGAATCGCCTCTCGCGTAGCGGCCTCGATCTCGAACCCGAGCCGGGCGGCGAACCGGACGGCCCGAATCAGGCGCAGGTGATCCTCCGCAAAACGCTGGGCCGGCGTGCCGATCGCGCGAATTCGCTTGGCACGCAGGTCTGCGGCGCCGCCGACGTAGTCCAGTATGGCGCCGCCGAACGGGTCCAGGAACATCCCGTTGACGGTAAAGTCGCGCCGACGGGCATCCTCCACCGCATCGGTGAACCGTACGCTTACCGGGCGTCGACCGTCCGCGTATTCGTCATCGGAACGAAAAGTCGCGACCTCGACCCAGCGTCCCTTGGACTTGACCAGTACGACGCCGAACTGCACGCCGACCTTGCGCGTCGTGCGAAACAGCTTGAGGATCTCATCCGGGCGCGCGTCGGTCGCGACATCGTAGTCGGCCGGCGAGTCGTCGCGCAATAAATCACGAACGCAGCCGCCGGCCAGCAGCGCCTGATGCCCGGCGTCGACCAGTCGGCGAACGATCGCCACGGCAGGGTCGGCAGCAGGCGGCAATTCGCGGATTTGGAACGATTCAGCGTTCATGGCGCAGCGCATAAAAAAAGGCCGGGATCACCCGGCCCGATCGAATCTCGTTTCTCCAAGCCGGCGAAACTACCAAGCGAAGTGCGAGAACGCCTTGTTGGCGTCCGCCATGCGATGCACGTTCTCCCGCATGGTCATGGCTTCACCCTCCTTGCGGTAGGCCGCCATCAACTCGTCAGCCAGCCGAATCGCAATCGGTCGACCACTCTTGCCGCGGATCGCCTGCAGCAACCAGCGAATCGCCAAGGACTGCTGTCGACGGTTGCTGACCGGCATCGGCACCTGATAGTTCGCACCGCCGACACGCTTCGAACGAACCTCGACGTTCGGCTTGACGTTGCTCAGCGCCTCTTCGAATACCTCGATCGGCTGAACATCCGTGATCTTCTTGTGAATGCGATCCATCGCGTCGTAAAAGACGCGCTGCGCGACCGACTTCTTGCCGTCGAGCATCAGGCAATTGATGAACTTGCTCGCGGTCCGATTGTCGTATCGCGGATCGCCTTTGAGCTGCTTGGCAGACGCGGTGAAGCTCTTGTACGCCATGGGTGCGGGTCTCTCTCGCTAACGGAAGTGCCTACTTTTTCTTTCTCTTGACGCCGTACTTGCTGCGACTGCGATTGCGGGCCTTGCCCTCCTTGTCGCCCATCACACCGGTGCAGTCGAGCTTGCCGCGGATGATGTGGTAGCGCACGCCGGGAAGGTCACGCACACGGCCGCCACGAATGAGCACGATCGAGTGCTCCTGAAGCGTATGGTCCACGCCTGGAATGTACGCCGTCACTTCGCGACCGTTGGTCAGCCGCACACGCGCCACCTTCCGCAACGCGGAGTTCGGCTTCTTCGGCGTCTGCGTCTTGACCTGCAAGCAAACCCCGCGACGCTGCGGACACTGCTCCATGTCACGCACCTTGGACTTGCGGACCTGCTTGCGGCGCGGGTGTCGAACGAGCTGATTGATCGTCGGCATCGTGATCCTGCTATTTCGTTCCCTGATGGTTCACTTCCCCATCCCCGACGGAGATGAAGAGCCGCGTAGTATACCACACCAATCCCGCTTGCCAAGGGGGGCAGAAAACCACCCGACGCCCCGCTCACTAGGTGCCCTGAGAGTTGCCCTGAGCCCAGGCCGCCGCCCCCCTTCCCTCTCCCCCGCATCTTCAATTTAGGCTTGCCCGCACCCGCCCGGACCGCCAGAATCGGGTTTTTGCCGCGAACCAACGACCACCAGCGCCCGGGAACAGCCGATGTCAGACCTCAGTTACCGCTCCGCCGGCGAAGAAACCTGGCGAATCTTCCGCATCATGGCCGAGTTCGTCGAAGGCGTCGACGACCTCTCCGGCATCGGACCCGCTGTGTCCGTTTTCGGATCCGCTCGCACTGCCCCGGACCGGCCGTACTATCCTCAAGCGGTGCAGCTGGGCCGCATGCTGGTCGAAAACGGCTATTCGGTCATCACCGGCGGCGGTCCCGGCATCATGGAGGCCGCCAACAAGGGCGCCTTCGAGGCCGGCGGTACCAGCGTCGGCCTGAACATCTGCCTGCCCCACGAGCAGGAAGGCAACCCCTACCAGACGATCTCGATCGAATTCCACTACTTCTTCGTCCGCAAGGTCATGTTCGTCCGTTATGCCGACGCGTTCGTCTGCTTCCCCGGCGGGTTCGGCACCATGGACGAATTCTTCGAATCGATGACCCTGATCCAGACAGGCAAGGTCCCGCAGATGCCGGTGGTCCTCGTCGGGACCGATTTCTGGAACCCGCTGCTCGACTGGCTCCGGGGAACGATGCTCGAGCAGTTCGGCAACATCTCGCCAGGCGATATGGATCTGTTCCACGTCACGGACGACCTTGAGGAGACCGTCCGCTACATTCGCGACCGCGTGCCAACCGCCAAGGCGCCCGCCGCAAGTGACCAGAAGTCAGACGCCGCTCTTCCGCCCAGCCAACGGCTCACCGCCGAAGGTACAGTCGTAGGCCAACGACCGGTACGCAGACGCGGAAGCAAGTCCTGAGAACCGAACGGCCGCTCTCGCGGGGGGACACCGTCACTCAATTTGGTTGCCGCACTCTGGGCAAACGCCGCTCACGTTCCCGGTCAAATCGTAATCGCAATACGCACATCGTCCGTCCGGCGGCAGCGGCGGATGATACCGAGGCCCCCGAAGGAAACGCCATAGTGCGTAGGACGGGAATAACAGACTCAACAGCAGTGTGATCCAGGCGCCCATTTGCGCATCCATCACATCGTCAGGCGTCAGTCGCTCGCGTCGCGGCAATCACGTGGCCCGACCGCGCTCGTCGCGTGCCACTCCAGAGCACGGCCACCGGGTAAGCGAGTGCGATGATCAGCACCGTCCACCAGTTGAGATCGATCCACCACGATTGGTAGCCCTCAACAAGCCCGGTCCCCGCCCAGGTGTAGTCCATGTGATACAAGCTGAAAAACGTGGCGTCGATTGTGCGATTCGGTCCGTGGTACTGACACCCTCGACGGAGATCGGACTCGTAGTCTCCGCACTGGCGACAACGATGCCACGCATTGGGCTTGTGAACGACGATGCGAACCGCGCCTTGCGCCGCGCCGATCCGCCGAGGCTTGTGCCAAAGGCGATCGGTGTCGATCTTGGTGGGTGGCCTGAATGTCGAATGCAGCCCGCGATTCACGCCGCCGATCGCCGCCCAGCCGGCGATGAGCAGGCAACTGAGGACCACACCTCCCCGTAACCGCACGCCGAGTGGTCGTCTTTCAGTCGCGCTCCCCACGATCGTTCCGCATTCAGGACAACGTCTGCTTACATTGCCGTACAGGTCGTATTGGCAACGAGCGCAACGTGAGGCGTTTACAGTCCGACGGCGCCACAGGGCAAGCAGTGGGTAGATCAAACTCACCAGCACGACCGTCCATGCGCTGACGTCGAGCTTCCAGTGCTCGTCGGTCTCGACAACACCAGTTCCATCCCAACGATAGTCATTCACAATCGGCCAACCGTCCATCCGCAAGAACGTCCGAAGGCCGCTGGGTCGCGAAATGGTACGACAGGTGGACAGATGATTGTCACCCCGCTGAAGGCACCAGTAACAACTCTGCCAGGATTGAGGCTTGTCCACGGTCACCCGGATAACGCCCGCAGATACATAATAGTTGAACGTTCTCTCTCTCAGAATCCGGCGTCCGGTCCTCGAGTACCTTCCACTGGCCATTTGGAGCCGGACTCAACACATCCGGGTCGCGATACTGAACCACGCCGACTGCGCCCCACACCGCCAGCGTCAGGCAGCCGAGCAACAATGACCAGTGGAATAGCCGTCTCATCGGGTGCCCTCGATAAACGCGGGCGTCTCGCCTGCCTGACCGCTCGCTCGCGCTCGCGGCTCGCGCCAAAGGTGCGCGGTTCGTGCCGGGGCAGGCGGCGTAGACGCCTGCCTAACAGAGGGGGCTTGCTCCCCGCTCGCTCGCGCTCGTGGCTCGCTGGCAACAGCTCCGGTATTCGACGAGCCCTGCAGCGTCGGCGCAGTCCTCGTCAGGGGAGCGAGTTGTCCGCATTCCGGACAGACGCCGGTGGTGTTGCCCGTCAGGTCATAGCGGCAGCGCGAACACGCCGGGTAATCACGTCGCCGCCAACGGCGCCAGACCCAGATCAGAATGCGCCAGGTGGGATACAGCAGGCCAAGCGCGACGCCGTACCACAATGAGAACATCAAACGCTGCTCGCCGCCCTGCTCGCCGTAGTAAACCCCGACGGATTCCCAATAGATGATCTCGCGGTCGGCTACTGAAAGGTCAGGGGGCTTCGACTTGGACGAGCACGTCGCGAAATGATCACGATAGTCCAACCTGGAGCACCAGCTACATCGCACGACGCCAATGGACACGCTGCCGGGATAGTGACTCATATGCAGCCAGTCCGTTAGCGCCCAATACTGGGCGTACTTTCCCAGCGCTCCGTCGGGACTCGGCGCGATCAGTTGCGGGAGCATCACCGAGTAAAGCGAAAGCCCCGCCACGGCAAGCCCGGTCGCCAGCAATAGCGATCGCCAAACCAGGCTGCCCCGAACACGTTCCATGGTCGCATGCCTCGATACTCACGATCCCGCTTGCGCCGACGTCGGCTGCTGCGTCGCATCCGCCCCACCCGCGTGATCCTGGAGTGAGAGACGGAAACCGACCCGATAACCCTCCCTCGCCCTCTCCCCGTCCCCGAACGTCCGAGTGCATTGTACGGTCCGATACCAGCGCACCGGGTGGGATTCTCCAGCTTTCCCAGCCCGCCCGATTTGCTCTCGGGTCGACGTTATCGAAGGCTTACCAGAAGCGACACTTCCAATTGCGGCTCCCCGGGGATACGGCGTGGCGGAGGTACTCATGAAGCGTCATCTCACCCACGGCCTCGTTGCATTCGCCGCTATCGCTGCGCTCAGCGCGCCCGTTATCGGGCAGGATTGCAACAACAACAACGTACCGGACGCCACGGACATCGCCGACGGCACCAGCCTCGACGATAACCTCAACGGAATTCCCGACGAATGCGAGCGCTGCGACGCGCCCGAGGACGAGAAGGTGACGGCCAGTGACGCCGCCGCCCGCGATCGGTTCGGCTGGTCGGTCGACCTCGACACCGACCTGGCCGTGATCGGTGCGCCCTTCGTCGGCAACGACGACGCCGGCGCCGTGTACGTCTACCGACACGTGAACGGCACCTGGTCGGAGGAAGCGAGACTGGTCTCACCCAACCCGGCTGCATTTGAGCAGTTCGGCGAAGCGGTGGCCGTCTCCGGCAATGTCATTGTCGTCGGTGCACCGGCCAACGGTGACCTCGGCGATGACAGCGGCGTGGTCTACATCTTCGAATATGACGGGCAGGACTGGAGTTTCAGCGCAGCGTTCAGCGGTCCCGACACGGACGCGGACGATCGCTTCGGGCACGCGGTGGATGCTGACGACGATCACGTGCTCGTCGGCGCCCCCGGGCACCAGGGCGCCGGGTCGGCCTACGTATTCCGCAACGACGCCGGCAGCGGTTGGCTGTTCGAAGCCAAGGTCCAATCCTCGGACCTGGCCGCGTCCGACGACTTCGGCCACAGCGTGGCCCTCGATGATGACGGCGCGCTGGTCGGCGCGCCGTTGCACAACGCCGACGGACTCGGAAACAGCGGCGCTGCGTACGTGTTCCGCAGCGACAACGGGCTGTGGAGCCAGGAGAGCAAGCTTACGGCACCCACCCCCGCCGGCAATGACGAGTTTGGCCGTGCCGTGTCACTCGTAGCCGACCTCGCGGTCGCGGGCGCGCCGGAGAATGACGTGCGCGGCTCGAACGCCGGGGCTGCCTTCGTCTTCCGACGGGATACGAGCGGCACGTGGGGCCATGAGGCGTCGCTGCTCGCATTTGACGGCGCCTTTGGCGACCGGTTCGGCGTAGCAGTCGCGAGCAACGGAGAGACGATCGTGATCGCGGCCAGCGGCGATGATGACGGCGGCACCAACGCCGGCGCGTTGTACGTCCTGCGCCAGAGCGGGAGCCGCTGGTTCTCGAATGCCAAGCTGGTCGTTTCGGACAGCGCCAACACCGACGAGTTCGGTGCGCCACTGGCGATGGGCGACGAAGTCGTGCTCGCCGGCTCGCCTCAGGATGACGACGACGGATTCAACTCCGGCGCCGCGTACCTGTTCCAGTCGATCACCGACTGCAACCAGAACGGGCTGCTCGACACGTGCGACCTGCTTGCCGGCACGAGCACCGATATCAACGACAACAACCGCGTCGACGAGTGTGATCCGGACTGCAACCTCAACCAGATCCCGGACGACGTCGACCTCAGCAATGGGACGAGCAGCGACTGCAACGGCAACGACGTCCCGGACGAGTGCGACATCGCCGACACGACCAGCAGCGATTGCGACGGAAACGGCACGCCCGATGAGTGCGATCTCGCAGCCGGCGGGCCGGACTGTGACGGCAACGGCGTGCTTGATGCGTGCGACATCGCCGCCGGTGTCGCGGACTGCGACAATAATGGCGTGCCCGACACCTGCGAGCCGGACGGCGACGCGGACGGCGTGATCGACGCGTGCGATCAGTGCCCGCAAACGCCGCCTGATACGGTCGTCGACGCCGACGGATGCAGCGCGACGCCCACCGCTCCGCTAACGGTGCGCGGCGCGTGTACCGACGAGCCCGAGTTGCTCCGCAACTGGGTCGTCACCAACCCCAACGACTTTGACGTCGCGCTGGACTGGCGAGTGCTCGACTCCAAGGTCGGAGGCGCGCACGTGGCGCCGCCGGGCGAGTCGCAGTTCGCATCCGAGACCGTGCCCGACAGCAAGAACCGCATCGAAATCAGTTGGCTCGATGGCAATGGTAACCCGCAAAGCACCGACGCCGAGTCGAGCGTCGAACCGTGTACCTTGCTTGAAGACGCGGACAGCGACGGCGTGGCCGACGAAGACGACTGGTGTCCGGAGACGAAACCCGAACGCAGTGTCGACGAGCATGGCTGTGCCAAGGGCCAGAAGGTAGCCATGTGCAAGGTCAAGAAGGCGGGCAAACGCAATCGTCGCGAGAAGCGCGAAACGATCCACGTTAGACCGCACCGCGTCGATCACCAACTCGCCAAGGGCGCCACGCTCGGTGCTTGCGATTCGGATGACACGGGTACGGACGACCCCGGAGACGATGAACCCGGGGACGATGATCCTGGTGACGTACCGACCCTGCCACCCGCTTGTGGTACCGGAACGGCGGCGGCATTCCCGCTGCTGATGCTCTCGCTCGCTAGCGGACGTCTGCTTCGAAACACCCGCGCCCGACGACGAGCTCGATGACGAGAGCCGCGCAGCTCAGGTCGCGGACGGCTCGGCGCCGCAGCGATTGCGCGTTTGGCGCAGTTGTTGCGCCGTCGCGCCTAAGCGTATCGGCGAATCAGAACGATCGTCCGAAAACGAAGGTATGCGGATCGATGTTCACGGCCATCTCGGAACCTTCGGCGATGTCGCGTACTCCGTGGCACACCTGAAGGAGCACGCCGCCCGCTGCGGACTTGACGCCGTGTTCGTCTCAAACATCTCGGCAGCGTCGCGTACGGTCGGTGGCGAAGACCAGCACGAACCGGACGCCAACTATGCGTGCCTCGACACCTGCGACAAGTACGCCCAGTTCGCTCCACTGTATTGGGTACGGCCCGGCGGCCCCGACTGCAACCTGGCGGCATTCGCTGGCGCACTCGTCTCAGGCTCGTTCGGAGGCGCATTCCTGTCCCCCGGACTTAACGACTTTGACATCTCGAGCGATCTGCTGGAGGAGCATCTACGCGTCGCGGCGCGCCTCGATGTGCCTGTGATGATCGAGGTTGGCGAAGGCGATCGCAGCTCGCCGATCCAGATCTACGCCACCGCACGCCGCCATCCGCGCGTCGCGTTCATCCTGGTGGGCGGGTTGCGCAGCGCCCGGCTCGGCGACACGACCAACGTTATCTCCCGCGCCGCCGAACGCGAAGACGCGCGGCTCTTTGCGGATACGACCGACGCTGCCCCGGCGGACACCGTGAGCGCGATCGCACGCGTGGGCGCTGACAAGGTGCTGTTCGGCACAGGCGGCGGCGCCAACCGCCCCGGCGAGATCGAGCACGCCATGCAAATGCTCACCACACTCGAAGAAAAACTCTCCAGGAACGACTTCGCTGCGGTGGTAGGCGACAACGCCGCCCGGATCTTCCAAGTCAACGCGCCCACCCGAACGTAGTACCGGGTCGCGATCAGCCCAAGACGACAGCTCGAGCCCGACGATCGCACCCTAACGTTTGACGGCCCTAGCCTGAACGCTTCCGACGCTTGCGATGCTCCATCAAGAAGCTGACGCGCGCCTGGTCCGCTTCATCCAGTTCCCTTCGAAGTGCCTCACGCGCATCGAGCAGGAATGTCCGGCGCGTCAGGTGCGTCAGCAGAATCCGCTCGTTTCGAAGCGTCGGCAGCACCCGTCGCAAATCGGTGATATGCATGTGGTTCCCGGCGCGCGCTCGACCAACGTGGTCCGGATCGATGAACGTACATTCGAGCAGCAGCACTCGCGCATCCCGAACGTAGTCGAGCCCTAGAAAATCACCTGGAGCGGTGTCGCCACAGTATGCCACGAGCGGGACTTCGACCCGCCGAGTGATCTCGACACCCTTCTTCTTAAGCTCGACCAGCTCCGGCCCACTCAGTCCATGAAACTCATCGAGGAGCTTCTTGCGGACGTCGATGACCGCAAAACCCAACGCGGTCACGGCCGTGCGGTTGCGTGTTCGACAGGGGTGATTGACCTCGAACGGCCGGACGACGAGGTCCCGACGGACCGCGATATCAAAACCGGCGACAGCCGCCTCGACATGCCCCGGCGGCTCGTTGCCGTCGATGCTGCCCCAGATCGCGAGCAGATCCCGGACAGGTTGCACTAGTGGATGCGGCAGGTACAGATGGCCCGGTTCGTTGTCGATGAACAACCGCTGCGCGAAGTAGTAGGCGACGCCGGCGGCATGATCCATATGCCCATGCGACAGGAAAATGTGGTCGATGGACACGATCTCCTGAGGCGCCCGACCGAACTCGAACCCGACGTTCAATTCGGGCAGCGCATACCACGATTCCTCACCTGCGACCGAACGACCGAGGATCCGGATCTCATCGTGAACGAACTCGGCGTGTGCAGCGGCCATTGGGGCGCGTTATAGCCGCAACGCTTCAAAAAGTCCCGGAATCAGGGTTTTTTTGTTGACATACAGAATCTTGTGTACTACATTCAGTTCGATCGCAAGTGGTTGTGTGGTGTAACGTTGCGTGGGTCGAAGCAAGTCGGAAGCAGTACTCTCAATCGGGCCATCGATGGGTATCGCACGTCAGGCACGAGGTAAGTACGGAGCAGGATGCGTTGTCCGTTCTGCAAGTCCGATAATGACAAGGTCGTGGATTCGCGGTCGACTGAGAACGGCCGTTCGATTCGGCGACGGCGGGAGTGCCTTGGTTGTGCCAGGCGCTATACGACCTACGAGCGTACTGAGGATGCGGTCAAGCTGGCGGTCATCAAGCGCGACGGAACGCGCATGCCCTATGACCGACAGAAGATCCTCGAGAGTGTGCGACAATCGGCTTACAAGCGTCCGATCTCGATGGAGCAGATCGGTCAGGTTGTCGACGAGGTGGAAGAGTCACTGATCTCCGAGTTTGAGAAGGAGGTCTCTTCTCAGACGATCGGTGAGCGCGTGTCGGCGGTGCTGCGGCGAGTGGATCAGGTCGCGTATGTGCGATTCGCAAGTGTTTACCGCCAGTTCGAAGATGTCGGTGATTTCATCGAGGAAGCGCGGGATGTGATTGAGCGGTCCGCCGATGATATCCCCGGTCAACAGAGTCTCTTTGAGGAGACCGACCAGTCGTGAGTGGGAACCAGCTACATGTAACCAAGCGTGACGGCACGACCGAAGTGTTCGAAATGGCCAAGCTTCGGCGTTCGATCGCGGCCGCGATGCGGGACTGTGGCTATGACGAAGCCATCTGCGACCCGCTGGCGCGGGCGGTCAAGGTCCATCTCGACGAGATCGACCGGAGCAAGCCCGCCACGACGGAGTACATCTTCCGTTGTGTGCGTTCGGTGCTGCAGCAAACGGGTCTCGAGGACGTCTCGCAAGAGCTGAGTCACAAAGCGCGACTCCGCGATCGTGCTCGGCGTTCGATTCGAGTCGTCGGTAGCGACATCGGCCGTCGGAACTCGGTCGCGTGGCGCAAGCGCGAGCTTGTGACGAATCTGATGGAACGTTACGAACTCCGTCGCAGCGTATCCCGGTATCTGGCTGGGCAGGTCGAACAACGCGTGTTCGCACTGAACTACCGCTTGGTCAGCAAGACGCTGCTAGCGGAGTTGGTGAAAAACGAGGTAATGGCCTGGGGCTTGAGCGAGCCGGTCACGTCCGCTCCGGCGCCCAGCATCACTGCGGCCCCGGTAAGTGGGTCGCCGAAGGTGAAGGAGTCCTGACGGCCCCGAGGCGTCCGGTTCGGAACCGTTCACTGCCAAGCGCCACGGCGAGACGGTCGACGACGCGAGGGGCCATGTGCCCATGAAGGAGCGCGGCCCGTAGCAGGATCAGGGAAGGCGTTCTCCAACATTCAGCCGGTAACGGCGCTGGAGCTGCTGCGGGTCGATATTCACAATCCTCCGTTCCCTGATGAAGGGCGAGTCGAGTCCCGCCCACGCCCATGCTCGACTCGCCCGCACTTTTTTCCCACTCAGATCGAGACCGGTTCCGATCGAAACCGCGATAGTCGAGTGGTAACTGTATCGGCGAGGCACGTAACAGGACAAACGACCGGGCCTTGTTGCGATCGACATTTGGGGCTATGATTCGCGATTCACGACGAGACCGGGGCGACAGCCGCGATCCTGGTACCGGGGTGTAGCTCAGCTTGGCCAGAGCGCTGCGTTCGGGACGCAGAGGTCGCTGGTTCAAATCCAGTCACCCCGATTATTGCCCGTTGATCTGCCGTCAGGCGGGTCGGCGGGCAATCTGCGTTACAGGGGATCTGAACCGGCGACCGACGACCGCGAGCTGTCAGGCGAAGCGGGCGTCTCGCGCAGTTCACGCCGAGCGAAACGGCGCTGCGCAGCACAATCCCAGTCACCTCGATTTCTTTCACGGTTTCTCGGGGGCCGTTGCGATCAGAAGCGCGCGGCCTCGCTTGGAAGCGTCCAGATAGGACCGGTTAGACCGTGACGCGAGAATATCGCCGCGGCTTGTTGTGCTGACCACTTGGTCCAGTTCGGGTCGGCGTGGCGTGCGTACCACTCGGCCGCGAAACGCCAAACTTGTGCGATCGGTCGCACATCTCCTTTGGCGATACCTCTCGTGGCGCACCACTTGTCCACTTGGGCTTCATTGCGGAAGAGCAGCATAACAGAGCATGTGTAGATGACATTGTCCCAAGCGCGCTGCATCGGTATCGGAAAGTGCACAACGAAGTCGGTGTCGAGCAGCTCTCCGTTTTCGATCCTGATCGTCGCATGATCATCGATCGCACCGATTCGCGTTTCGATGGTCGCCGTTCCGCCGGCAAGCGCTGCCACACCCAGCGAACACCAGGCACAGTTGCCCCACCACTTGCTTGTGCCCGAGCTTACCACAAATGTCGTTGGTGCTGCGGAGAATGGGTGGGCGATCCAGATGTCCTCGGAGTTGGGGTGAAGCACCACTCCGTGATTGTCGGCGAGCTCGCGCAGCGCCCGCCGCGCGTCGGCCGCGTCGCGCCGAAAGCGGGAGGCGATTTCACATAGAGTCGGGGGGCGCTGGCGTTCAAGGAACGACGCGATGATCGTCTCGTGCAGGGTCGAAACATTCATGACACCCTCAAGGATAACACGGACTTCAAGTGAGCGCTAGGCAGGGGCCGCCTGTCGCGCAGGAAACATGGCGAGACCGACGGGAGACCACTTGTTAAAATGAGACTTGCGACAGTAACTGCCATCGCTGTAGACCGCACATTTGTGAACTACAGTTGATAGTCAGACTTTCCTATAACCGAGCTATGTGAAAGAGGGGCATCGGTGTTTGACGTACTGGAAGAAATGCGTTCGCGTCCTGCGCCATTTCAGTTCTACACGGCAAAGGACCTATGGACTGATGAACACACTTCGACGAAGATGCTTGAATACCATCTAAATGAGTCCATTGACCTTGCATCCCGAAACGCAGGTTTCATTGCTCGTTCCGCAAACTGGATCGTGTCCCACTTCGGAGTAGACGGCGGCACGAGCATCGCGGATTTTGGGTGTGGTCCGGGGCTATACACGACCCTGTTCGCGTCCGCTGGCGCTGAGGTTTCTGGAATCGACTTCTCGGCAAGATCCATCCAACATGCACGGAAAGTTGCTCACCAGAAGGGACTAGAGATTGACTATTGCGAGGAGGACTACCTTGAGTTCGAGACCGGGAAACGACTCGATCTCATTACGATGATTTTCTGCGATTTCTGTGCGCTGAGTCCTTCGCAGAGAGCGACGTTGCTTGCCAAGTTCCACGCCTTCCTCAAGCCTAGCGGGTCAGTGTTCTTGGATGTTCATTCGCTGAATGTGTTCGACGGCAGAGATGAAGCTGCCGCATACGAGCGCAACCAACTCGACAATTTTTGGTCTACGGAAGACTACTACGGCTTCTTGAACACCTTCAAATATGACAAGGAAAAGGTGACCCTTGATAAGTACACGATAGTCGAGAAGGCAAGAACTCGCATCGTTTACAACTGGCTGCAGTACTTCAGTAGAGAGTCACTGCGAGAGGAACTCGAGAAGAACGGATTCCAGGCCATAGAGTTCTATTCTGATGTTGCAGGCTCTGCATTTTCCCCAGACTCTCCTGATATGGCAGTGGTCGCGAGGAAAATATAGACCGTAACAACGTCGGCAACGTGGGTCGCCACTCTCAGAAGTTCCGCGACAGATTCCCGAAGTCGCTGATTCCCGGAAGTGTGACAAAACACCCGTACCAAGTGTCTGGTCCTAACTGCTTCGGATTCATCGTCCGACGCAGACTGCGTGGACGCGAGCAGCGGGCAAGGGGCCGGGGAGCGAAGTACTTCATGCTGGAGTGACACGATCCAAGGGGTCATCCAGCGATGCGTTCGACAAGCTGAACAAAACCGGGATTCCAGGTAGCCGTTTCTTGCTCAAAAAGTTCAATAGCCGTTTGTCACCCCGATTATTGTCCGTTGATCCGCCTCCAGGCGGGTCGGCGGGCGATTGCGTTGTTGTGGGATTTGACCTGCCCGACGTTTGAGCCAGCGTCTTGTCGTGCCGGCTGGATTATCCGCTCAGTTTCTGGACTTTGGTCGAGCGAGCGATTTCGTACTTCAGAGCACGCTCACCGTTGCACGTGATTTCGCCGTGCCTGGTCATCCCACACTTTTCGAGGACGCGCATCGACGCTTTGTTTTCTGCGAGCACCAATCCCAGGATGCAGTTGAGCTTGAGAACATCGAAACCGAACGCGATGCACGCGGAACACGTTTCTGTTGCAATCCCCTGCCCCCAATACTCAGGCAGGAACCGGAACCCCACATCAACCTCGTTCAGATCCGGCAAGTATTTCAGGCCGCAGAATCCGATGACGGCACGGGTTTCTTTCAAGACACAGGCCCACCGTCCGTAACCGACCGTTTCGAAATCCGGATAGTCGGCGATGGCCTGTCGAGCGTCTTCCAGTGAATTCAGCGGTGGCTCGCCGGTGAAGCGCATGACCTCTGAATGGCTATTGAGGCGATAGAACGCCTCGCAATCATTGAGCGTGAACGCGCGGTGCTCGATTCTTTCGGTCTCTGGTCCAGATCGATATGTATTCATGCCTGAATGCTACCACTCGCACCGATGATCGCGAGCTTGAGCTTAATCTCACGGCAAGGTCAAACTCTGCGTTTCCGACGACCAGAGGCCGATTTGGGCCAGAAAAAGTTCTATTGGCGTCCAGTCACCCCGATTCAGCGAGCGTGATGGCCTCGGCAAGTGCCATCCGCACTTACTGGGCAGTTCAATCTTGTCCCGTCACCCAAGGACACACCTGACCGATTTGAACCAGCCTGCGGATCGAGGAATCTAACGCTGCCGGCGGTTGATCCACTCGGCTACGAGAGCGTTGATGACCCAGCCTCCTGTCATTACGAAATCGCGTGAAGTCCCAGTAGGTTCTCCAGCCGCTAAGACCCACGGGATCCCTATTAACGACTGTGTTCCCGCGCCTTGGCCCAGAGCATATGCTCGAATCATCCAAGCCTGATGCGTGCCGATCTTTCTCTTCATCGCATTAGCGATCCCCAAGCAGATGGACCCGAGCATCGTAACCCCAACGGTGAATCGGACCACATAGAGGAGAGGCGACTGAACGCCGTCCGGATACGCGTAATACTGAGTCATCCACAACGCAGACAAGACAGAAACAACTCCGGCAAGAGCGAGCACCCGGCCTGTGATTCGATGTAGCTTTGGGTGTCGACGACGGACGCTGGGGAGAAACTGTCCGATTCCCAAAACACAGTAGGGGATGGCGGTTGCGAGATGGATCTGCACGGGAATGGGAGTGGATCTGATCTCTGGTTTTTCGGGCAGAAATTCAAATGTCGCGCCGAGCCCGAGTTCAATCAGCCGGATCGTACCACCAACACATGGGATGAAGCTCAACAGGAGCAGACTGATCACGACGATCCACTCGGATCTTTGTAGCTTCATTGCACTCCCTCTTCGTATCATCTGGTCGAGTGTCACTGCCGAGCGGTGCGGGCGTGTTGATCCCGGTTCACTTCTGCAGGATGCCATCTCACCTTGTCATTTCAGCTGAATATCCATAAGACGGTGTGGCGAACTGACTCGCGGATACATTCGCGAGTCGCAACGAACTCGCGATGCTTACTGAATGCACCCCAGCGCTCCGTGGGCATATGTCGCCCGCTTAGTTGCTCGGCCTCGGCAAGTCGCGATGGGCGAGATCGCCGCCCCCGAGACGTGCTGTTTTTTGCGGATGTGACAACAAGGGCTACGTACACGAGTGTTTGCTTCATCGAGCCGAGTCCCGATCGGGTTCTCGCGACACTGCAATCCCTGTCCCGTCGCTCTCGAAAATGAAAACTTCGCTCAAAGGCCGTTCAAACGCCATCGCGATGCGCACTGCGAGTTCAAGGCTCGGCGAGTACTTCGCCTTCTCGATGGCTGCGATGGTCTGGCGAGTGCAGCCGACGGCATCCGCAAGCGCCTGCTGCGTCATCTCGTCATTCTCGAATCGCAAACGACGGATTGTGTTCGTGATTCGCAGTTCGGCCATATCAACACCCGATCCGATAGCTGACCAGCCGCGTGCATTGACCGAGCAGGTCGCCCAGTGCTGCTGATGCGTACATAAGGGTCAGTCCAAAAACGACTGGCCAGCCAACAGCGAGCCCGATCAACATCGCGGTGAAGCCAAGGCCGAAGACGATAAGCGTTACGCACATGCCTCGAGACCTGTACAGATGGTCACGTTCATCTGTGTTTGTCTTCTGCGTACTGCCCTTCGTCACAATCGCAAAGACGATGTTCGAAACAATGGTGAGCACGATGGCAGCAGGGATGACCCAAACGATGGCCTGGGCCCACATCATCGGGGCGTTCTCGCCCGACAGGGCCCCAGCTTCAAAGAGCTGCCACAGGCGAATCGACACGTATCCGTTCAACAAGAGGCCGATGACGATTGCCACGGCGCTGGCGCGTTCCTGGTGACTCATGCGACAAGTTTCTCAAATGTTTGTTCCATGGAACATAGTGTATAGTTAGCAAAACACCATGTCAAGCATGCTTTACACCAACCCGGTGGGCGGAGGCTACTGACAGGTCCTCAGCTGTGAGCGGCTAGGCATTTCCTGATAGCTCTACTAGGCCCGGCGAGGTTGCTTCGCCCCGCGGCGAAGACAGCGGCCACGGCGATCGACCAATGTTTCCGTCTGTGCGATGAGACACTCATCGGGCATAGCGGGACTCTGAGCGTGTCAGTTCTCACCCTGAAACCAATACCCGCGTTTTCAAGCTCCAGAGGCCGATCTGGGCTACAAAGAGTTCAACTGGTGTCTTGTCACCCCGATTATTACCCGTTGATCTGCCGTCAGGCGGGTCGGCAGGCAATCTGCGTTACTGGGGATTTGAACCGGCGACCGACGACCGCGAGCCGTCAGGCGAAGCGGGCGTCTCGCGTAGTCCACGCCGAGCGAAGCGACGGCGCTGGGCAGCACAATCCAGTCACCCCGATTGTGTACTACGATCATCGCCAATCGGGCTTGTTGACTCCGTTTTGAAATCGGATCTTACGGCTGCTCTGCCAGTTTCGAAACGACCTCGAAAATCACCGCTGTCGAACCTAAGCGTGGAGGAGGTTACACCTGGAAAAGCCATCGTATAGACTCGTGCATATGGCAAATATCGCTATTGAAACGACAAGTAGGATTGACCGTGCGGGCGAGGACGAAGTAATCGAGCTGTGTAGCCGACTGTTCGAAACGTTTGATCCGATGTATGTGCGCTCACGATTGCCGCACATTACAGGCCCCGCGATCACGCGAGCAAGGAGCATCGATGGCGATCTCATCGGATTTAAGCTCGGATACCGGCTGGGCTCCACTTTGTTTTACAGTTGGCTGGGCGGTGTTCATCCGGAGTATAGGAAGCAAGGGATCGCCCAACAATTACTCTCTGATCAGCACCAGTGGGCGGCCGAACATGGGTACTCAAGAATCGAGACGCGCACGAGAGCATCCAATTCGCCAATGATCGTGCTCAACCTGAAGTCAGGGTTTGAGATCGTCGGCTTCGAGCTTAACGCCGAGCAGATCGGTGTCGTCATCCAGCGAAAGACGCTGCAATAGCATTGCATGCTGCACGGGAAAGTGAGTTCCGGTGCGAGAACGGCTGAGGCGAAGTGTTTGGGAGCATTCCGACGGCGACGCTAATGTCCCTACTCCGCAAGGGATTCGGACGCCGCTGTCCTGGTCCGGGCTCTCATCGCTCGGGGCGACGGGAAGGTCTGGTTGATAGCGCAGACCTTATTCTCGTTCTTCCACACGCTCGATGAGATCGACATAAGACTCTCGTACAAGAGAATCGGACTTGATCCTGAGTTCATGCATGAGATGGTGGGCAATCGCCTGGCCCTCCTTGAGCGTTTGATCTTCGCGCAAAATGACCTCAAGTTCGACGAAGGAGCCGAGACCTGCCACGCAATCAAGGTGAACCCGTGTTTGATCGACGATCAGGACGCGGCGTGATTTCTTCACCCGGGACCGTACGCCGATGGTCTGTGAGAGCGCTTCGTCGAGCGAGTCGGGATCAGAACAAGGGCAGCGGACGTAGCTTGAAAGGGTTGGGCCCTGATCATCAGGTCGATCGTACGCTATGAGCTCGGCGGCGCCATCGGCAAAGCGGCGCAGCTTCAGGCGGCCAGAGCCAACCGCGTAGAAGGTGTCATTCTGCTCGAGTTGCTCAACCGGTGTCTTCGAGCGAGCTCTCGCTTCGCGTTCGATGCTTTTCAAGCGCTCGTGAGATACCCGGGCCTTGATCTCCACATTCCTAGCCATGCTCATCGATGATTGTATCTGTAAACAATTCCCGCCGCGACAGATCCGTGACCTGAAGCTATGCAACGATCGTCTGTGGGAGGCTGTCGGCGGCCCGGTGTGGCTCCGAACGTTGATGGCGAAGGAGGACTGGATCTTGTCGGTTAGATTGGACATACATCGGGTATTCACGGTGGCATGCGTACTCCATCGCGAAAGCTGAACCGGCGTCTGCTGGCTCAATAGACTGATCTGAGCCAGAGAAAGTTCTATTGGTGTCCAGTCACCCCGATTGATGAATCGGAAGACCTCGCCAACTGCTGAGACCTTCCGCAGCTAGGTGGGGTTCAAACGTATCTCGCCGACACAGGCACTTCGTATCGATTTGAACGAGTAGCCATCGGCGGGGCCTCGGCAGCACTACGAAGCACACTGGTGGCGATCATCCTTCGCAAGGCCTTGTATCTGAGGATACTCTTCCCAGAGTCAACAGTATCCCGCCTGTCGCAGTCGACTATTGAGGCGGACAGCTTCACGGATCACGTTCGAAGTGCGCTTGTGTATCCGGGTTCGATCCACTTAGTGTGTAGTTGGTTGTTTTGAGTGAGCCTGTCTCAGCAGTCGATCTCGATGCAGCTATGCTGCCATTAAACTCGTGTGCCTCAGGAAGATGTGAATGCCAGGAATATCGAGGTCAATTGTCGGCTACGCGACGGCTTTGTTTGCGATGATGGGTCTCGGTGCGTGTAGCACCAGTTCTGCTAGACAGCAGGGTGGCTCTTTGCCATCGATCAATCATCGGCTTCTACTCGATCTGATGTCCGAGTACGACATTCCGGGTATGGCCGTCGCCGTTTCACACAGAGGAAAGGATCGGTTCGGTAACTACGGCGTCGTCGACCTGTCATCTGGTGAGGCTGTCACTCAGGAAACTCTCTTCGAGATCGGATCTGTTTCGAAGCTCTTTACTGCGACATTGGCGGCTATGGCCGAACAGGAAGGCCTGGTTTCGCTAGGCGCGCCAATTGGGGACTACCTGCCTGAACTGGCCGAAACGCCGCTTGGTGACGTAGCAGTACTGCATCTTGCGACACATACCGCGGGCGGATTCCCTTTGCAGCTCCCGGATCATGTCAATACAGAAAACGCCCTCATTCAATACTACCGCGATTGGGTTCCGGAGTTTCCAGAGGGCACCCACAGGCACTACGCAAATCCGAGCATCGGCTTGTTGGGCTTGCTCGTCGCAAGAACAAAGAGCAAGGACTTTGTCGAACTGATGGAGCAGGGTCTGTTCCCCAACATCGGGATGAAGAGTTCCTTCATCAATGTTCCTGAGGAGAAACGAAGCAACTACGCGTGGGGCCACAACCGTAGGGGCGAGCGGGTGCGCGTCAGCCCCGCGCTATTAGCCGATGAAGCGTACGGGATAAAGACGACCAGCTCGGATCTCCTGAAATTCCTCAAACTCAATCTTCGTTGCGACAGCCGTCGAGTCACTCTGGCGAGAGCAGTGTGTCGAACACACACAAGCTGGTTTGATACGGGGTCGTTCCATCAGGCGATGATCTGGGAGAAGTACAGGCATCCGATCGATAGTGACGAACTCAAATCGGGAAATTCCTACACGATGATCCTCGAAGCTGCGCCCGTTGTCGGGATAGACCCCATGCAAGCGGATCGACCGTTTGTACTCAGCAAAACAGGCTCGACCGGTGGCTTTGGTGCCTATGTGCTGGTCGTCCCACAAGAAGAACTTGCGATCGCGCTTCTAGCGAACAAGAACTTTCCCATCCAGGCGCGGGTCGAAGCCGCGCACCGGCTCGCGGCAGATCTGCTGGCCGCAACGTCGACGTACGACAGCTCGATTCCATGAAACCCGATACGATTGACTTGTGTATCGAGGGACACCCTTTGCGCTGATCATCAAGCTCGAACGCCCCACCTTCGACCCCCTGGGCTTGGTATCGCTCTTCCTGCACTTCCGCTTCGACGCCATCGATCTTTACTCGTCCCCGGCAGAATGGTCACTGCCGCCATGTTCATGGAGGCAGGGGTCGAGCACTACGAGATAGAGTTCGCGTCGGGCGACTGAACATCTGGCCCTGCAAAGAGAAAGACCCGCATCGCCTCGCGATGCGGGTCCGGGTGTTCAGGGCAGGGCCGCCGAGAGGTTGAAGAGCTCGAGCACGTCGTCCTGGCGGATCACGCCGTCGAAGTCAAAGTCGACGAGGGCGTTGTAGTCCGGGCTGTTCGACTGGATTCCGAGCACGTCCGATGTGCCCGCCGGGAGACGACGGAACGCGATCAGCAGAGCGGCGTAGTCCTCGAACTCCAGAACACCATCGCGGTCGTAGTCGCCCATGATCTCCGGGCCGTTCAAGAAGGCGCCGTCCAGGTCGAGCTGCCCGAGCAGCGGGCTGGTCAGGAAGGCGCGAAAGCCCTCTGCGTCCTCCAGTGTGAGGTCGGTCACGTCCAGCGTCCCGGGGAACATGATCGCGAAGACCATCAGGTCGAGGTCGAGCCCATCGACGAAGCCGTCCTCGTTCAAGTCGTACGCATAGCTATCCACCTGGATCACGCTCTGATCGATCTCGAGCGTCTCGCCCGGCTCCACGGTGATCGAGGCCGCGTGGGAGAACTCGGCGAGGACGACATCGACGCCCGAGCGCACAGCGATGGAGAAGGACGGGTCGGTGGTCGCGGAGGTGACGCTGCCGTCGTCCGTCACGGCAACGATCGCCTGAGCGCCGACAGACGCCCCGCCTGACGTGCTTAAGGCGAGATGAATTTGCAGGGCCTGGAACCTGGAGCTGTTCACGCCGCTCGTGTACCGGGCCCCTCCGTTGACCCACACGCAGGAGAGATCGTCCACGCAGAAGTAGTCGACACCCTCAATGTACGTGAAGCTGTAGAAGATGCCGTTCCACACCCCGGATTCGGTCACCGAACCGGCGCCCGGAGTGGCCTGCGACGCAGGGCGGATGCGGATGTCGATCTCGCCGTCGTTGTTGAGATCATAGGCGAACTCAGGACCGAAGCACTCAGGCCCGGCGCCGCACGACACGAGAACCTGATCGCCCGGGGTGAAAGACTCGCTGTCAACAGTCGCGATTACCGACGCGTTGGGGTTGTTGTTGATCGACGCCGACGTGAGCTTGTCGCCGCCGAGCGATCCGTCCGTGACCGTGTGTACCCAACTCATCTCCCCGTACGCGGCCGTGTAGTAGACGAACGGCTGCCTGCTGACATTCGTGTAGGTCGCGCCATACCCGACCGCCCCTGCCGCGTGCGTGTCGCCGCTGGACTGATCGCCGCCCGAGAGGACCTCGACAATGTACCCGCTGTCGTATTCGACGCGCACCCCGTTCGGCGACCCGTACGTGGGGAGCTCTCGGATGACGCCCGAACCGCACGCGGTTGACGTTGACTTTCCGGCTTCCGCGGACGTCGAGATCGCGAGACCGGCCTCCACCTCACCGGGCAGGATGAAGGACGACTGGCCATCAATGAGCGCGCACAATTCGCCCGTCGGCAGGAACAGAGCAAACCCCATCCCGTAGCCCACCAGCGCGCCGTTGACGTACTGGATATCGTCGACACTCGGAGGTGCCTCGCGATCACTCTGGAGCCCGTACCAGCCCGCCCAACTGAACTCCGTTTCCGCTCTTGTCGTGGTGGTTGACCTAACGCTGGCGGTCCCCAGGCAGGGGGCAGCACTACAGCCGATCAAGGAAACGACAAGCAATCCTCGTGGACTCATTGTGTACTCCAAACTGTGTTGGACCCAGAAGAGTGAGCGCGGCACGCGCCACAGCCCGAAAAACGGCAGATTAGCGAGTATCGCTTCCGACGAATGGCTTCGCGCTAAATCCTGTCCAAAAAACCATGTTCTACCCTCGAGGCCTCCTTAGAATTGTGATATAGGCCGTTGACATTCAAGGAGGAGAGAAGATGCATAATGCTTACCATTTTATTTGGCTCGTTGGCCTAAGTGTTTCGGTCAGTGCTCAAGGAATCGAGCTCCAATTTGACGCTGCTCTGGGTGTTCTTCCGCAGGAAACAAACGGCATCGTTCTGTTAATGGACGGACCGGACGAAGATCCTCCGTCAATAGTGAGCAACGTTCTTCGGATTGAAACGACCCATCCGGAATCGCGGCAGTGTTTCCAAAGCACCTGTCTGACGGTCGATTTCACAAGCGCCGTTGCGACTTGTCATTTTCGGGCTCGAATCATCCAAGAGATGAATGTGAGTGATTGCCGGAAAGGCCTGAGCATTAGCATCATCGATGACGACGGCCGACAGTTTACGCTCTACATCGATCAGACCGAAATCCTGCTCATCACAGGGGGTAGCAGCCAGGACTGTGCACTGGCACGCAAAGCACTACTGCTAGGCAGCACCTTCCACGATTTCGAGCTGAGAATCACGAACGATCAAGCCGAAGTGTTCGTCGACGGTACTCGAGAACTCACGCTTGCAGCCGCTCCAGAAGTAGTAGCGCTACAAAACAAATTCTCATTTGGCGAGTGTTCGACATTGGCGAAGGGGATCATCGAAATCGAAACGTTTACGTTTGGTTCGACAGCTGCGATTCCGCCTCCAGGCGACTTCAATCGCAATGGTGAAGTCGAGATACTGGACGCGCGTGCATTTACCACATCGTGTTTACTGGGGCCAACCACCTCCGTGCCCAGCGCGTGTATTGCTCCATTTGACAAGGATCTCGACGACGACATCGATCTGGCTGACTTTTCCGCATTTCAGCGGGCCTTCGGTGCTGGACCGTGCAGCGAATGATCATTCGCTGCAGTTGCGCCGGACCTCGTATTGGTTCCAAAGGTAGGGCTGGGTCTTGGGCATCATCCAGTTTCGGCGAACTGGCTCAGGGTAGCGGCGAGTCCCCTATGGGCAGGTATCCCCGGGTGACGAGCCCTTGAATGCCACCTGGAATGTGGCAAGGTCGTTCAAGTCCACATCGCCATCGTTTTCACCGTCGAAGGCATCCAGACATATCGTCACGCACGCCAGCTCCGGCGCGACCGGTGGCACATCCGGCCCTGCCGAACAGAGGCCGAAGGCGATCATGTCGTTACCGTCGACGACCCCATCGCCGTCGAAATCACCGCCGCTAACGGACTCGGTTTTGTCGGGTATGCCGTTGTTGTTGCAATCATTGCCGAAAAGGAAATCACCCACGAGCATGAGATGGTCACTGGCCCCGCTGTCCCCGGATTCCAGGCCGAGCAACTGCAATTCCGAGGTGTCAAGCTCCAGGCTGTCGAGTACGAAACCGTTGCGCCGAACCAACTGCTGGGAGCTGTATGTGAGGAGATCCAACAGGCCGGGGGCGAAATCACCCGGTGCCTCGAACAGATCGCGCCACGTGTGAACGTCATCGCCAATCAGGTGGGGTAGAAGCCAATGGGTCATGGCCGGACCTTGCTGATCCTCCACCAGATCCAACGGCGTTCTCGAACCAACGAGGTTCCAATCCCCAATGATGATGACTGGAACATCACGGTAGGGTTCAAACGTCTGGCCGAACTGGCCCGATCGCAACGCCGCGATGGTTGCGACAACGCCCGCCATTTCTGCCACGCGCGCCTTGTCCTGACTACTCCCGATGTAGCCACAACAGGGTGGATGAACGCTGAAGACCAGCACGGCACCTTCACCCGCAAAATCGATGATGGTCGCCGCGTCGCCGCTGCGAAACAGCGGAATCATCGTCTGTTGCGTGGCGATCGCTGTATCGCCGACACGATGAACGTCCCAGGCCAAGCCGTTGCCCAAGGGGTCCAGTTCGGCGAGTCTGTTTGCAATAGAGGCTGCCGGGGAGTTTTGCTCCTGAAAGCAGTAGACATCCGCCGCCACAGCCCTGACGAGCCGACCGATGGGTTCGGTCTGTCCCGGAGCCAATAAGCCGCCTCGCAACGTGTTCAGACTAGCGATGCGAACAGACGTGTCGCCAAGGCGTCCGGGATCACGGCGAACGGGAACCGCTGCCGGTTGCTGAAGAGTGAACGGCACCGGCGCGTCCAACGTGTCCGAACCGCTGAAGTTGAGCGTGATCGTGTCTCCCACGCCAATCCCCACTGCGCCGAGATCCGCGCGAATCTCGAAGCGGTCGGCCGCATGGGTGGTCATGGCTTCAAATTCGAACGCCGACCACGGCAGGTAGTTCGATGGATTGCCGCCGGTATAGGCATTGCGGTTGCGAAGGTCGATTGTCAGTGCCGAGCTACCCTGGAAGCCCACTTCCAGCCGCAGGGTATCCTCACCAGGCGGACTCGCTTGTACGTTCAGGATCGTACCGGTGCCGAAACTGACGTACAAAAGCGTACCGGCACTGGCGGCATAGACTTCCGTGACATCGAACACCGAAGAGGCATCGCCAGCCGCATCTGTTACGACGAGCTTGTCCGATGTCCACTCGCCAAAACGGCCATCGACGACCGGCTGACCTGCAACCGAATTGCCGCCATTGCCGCCAACCAAGATCGCCAAAACTGTACTTGCCGTAACGACCCGAAAAAACGGATGGTTCACCGGAACACCCTTCCTAGCACGCCGACCAATCGGCAACCTCCTCGGAAACGCGATCACTCTTCGGCCGCTATTCTATCGCACGGAACTCCTTGTCGTAGAGTATATGGCTTACCCGCTCGGCGTGGACCCCAGGAAGTCCCCAACGACGACAACGAAGGCGATGGAACACTGTTGGGTACATGCGTGGAGTTCACACAGACTTCGTGAGGCCCGGAGCATCGGAGTGCCACAGACGGAGCCGTACCGCAAACAAAGCTGCCACAAGTGTACCGCCTAGAGGAAACAGCCCGATGAAGGAAACGAAACCACAGTTTCGCTTGTTCGCTGCGTGGGCAGAGGTTCCGCTAGCTTATTCGTGCTTGTGTCTGGCCGTCGTAACGCTTGTCTGGAAGACGTTGGGGTTGGAGTTCTTGCCCGGTTGGGACGAGATCTTCGGCGGAGTGGGATCGCAATATCCTCGTCGTGTCGAAACTGTGGCGCCTGCCTGGAAGCTGGGTTACCTCCTGATGTACGGTGTGCTTGGAACGGCTGCTACGATCGCGGGCCTGCTCGTGACACGCCGGCGAGGAACACTGTCATCGTCGGCGGGAGTCACAATCAGCTGGTACGCAAGAATTGTCGGCGGCTTTCATACCCTTATTGGAATCCACCACACGCTGTGGGCCGTTACGGCGGGATCATGGGGCCACCTAACGCTCGACCAGTTTGATGTGCCGGGCCTGTACCTCGTCGGCGGCATTGCTGGATTCGCAACTGGACTTCATGGACTCAGGCTTCTTTTGAGTACGAGCTCGGACCCTACCTATCGAATCGTCCGGTCCAAGATTGCGGTCGATGGAGCATCGTTGCTTACATTCACATCTGTCCTCATATTTTTTCCCATGAACGCAATGGGTTTCCCCCGGAATGCTCTGCTGGAGCAGATAAGCTGGTCGATCGTGTTTTTCGGGCCGGTACTTTGGCTATTGGCAGACGCTGTCCTCTCTCGCTCCCCTGCGGTTGAGCTGTCACCTTCTGACGTTACACGCCAGCGCTAGCGACGACGGCAAGCCAGCCGAAGCGACGTCCACGCCGGGCGTTGCAACACGCGGCGCCCCGTCGGCTCGTTTCCGTGCGGACTGTCATCGGTTTTTTCCCCCGTCGTCAACGGCGCCTACCTTTACTCCACGTGATGCCGGTCGGCGATGCTGCGGACCTCATCCGACTGGTGACGGGCCTCCGTGTTCGAGTGCAGCCTGTCGGGCTCAAGGGGCGGTCATCGACCACGATCCTCCGCGTGAAATGGGAGGGCCGAGCAGTGTGACGCGACTCGATCTGGCCATAAGTGAAGAATATGAAAATGGTTATCGATTTTATTGAGCGAAGACTTCTTTTTCTCTCTCCGGACTGCTCTTTTGTTATACTGACATAGTGCAGTATAACACTTCCAAGCTTGAGTTCACGCTCGACCAGAGGTCTCGGTCTCCGCTGTTTCGTCAGATCCAGGACCAGGTTCGCTATGCCGTTTCGGTCGGCGCGCTGTTGCCAGGCGACGCGTTGCCCTCGATCAGACAGCTTGAATCTGAGCTCGGCGTCAACCGCAACACGGTGCGACGAGCCTACTCCGAGCTGGCAGTCGATGGGTTGATTGTGATGCGTCGTGGCTGCGAGGCCCGCGTAGCGGATCTTCAGGCGGCAACGTCAGGAGAGTGCGCGAGTCGGCTCGCCCGCGAGTTGGCCGGCGAGTTCCTTCGACGCACCGAGACGGAGGGGCTGGATAGTCTTCACTTTGCGTCGCTGTTTAGCCGCTGTGCGCACGAGCATGATGTGCGCTACCCGCGCTGGTGTGTCGTCGAGTGCAGCCTCCGTCAGGCGGAGGCGTTTGCTGAAGTCGTGGCGCAGTACCTTCATCGGAAGGTGATTGCGCTTGAACTCGATGCGCTTGGCAGTGCCGAGAGCCCGCTAGCCCCGTCGCTCCGGCATGTGCTCACGCCGGCGTGGCACGTCGCAGAAGCGAGAACCCGCCTGAAGCATATGGCGCTGGAGGTGCATGCAATGACTGTTCGTCTTTCGGAAGCGTGCGTTGTGCGCGTCAGGCAGAGCGCAGCGTTGTCACGCGTTGGTCTTGTCGTGCGTGACGCACACTCCGTCCCTGGGTACCGCGAGATCGTACGCGAGAGAATTGGGATCGAAGTTTCCTGGGCGCTTGCCGACGACGAGACGTCGGTACGGTCGCTGGCGGAGCGTTGTGGTGCGTTGATCTATACAACGCCGTGCGACGCGCTCATTCGCCGTGTCGTTCCGAAATCAACCGAGGCGATCGAGCTTGTCTTCGAGCCCCAACCCGAAGCCCTGCAGGAACTGGTCTCCGGCTACTCAACCGAATCCATGGAAGAGGCCATCAAGCCATGAACCTACCTCAGCCAATCATGTCCTGGTTGTTAGCGTGCTGTGTTTTCGGCGGGAGTGCCGCTGGGCTTCAGGACAACCGTTCATTCTGGGACAACTTTGAGCGCATCTGCGAGGCGCCTCGAAGCGCATCAACGGCGCTGCTTCAAGGGACGTGGCGTCCTGAGCTCGATCGCGCGATGGCGGAGATTCTCAGCACTGCCGGACGGGCGGGAGTACCGCTCAAGAAGCTGGAGCGCGGAGAAACGATCCGATTCGGGGCCAAGTTCGCCGATCCAGGCCGGCCAAGCCATTGGTTGAGAGCAGAAGCACCAGACAACTCTTATTGGATTGATCTGCTCGCCTATGAACGTACGCTCCATGCACAGACCGTGATGGGGCACGTGAATCAGGCGCACTCGGGTGTTATGGAACCTCGCCGCGCCACGTTCATCACGCTAAGGGTAGACGGCGGGCGTGACGCCGTCGCAGCAGTGGTGCGCAACGGACGATCGATCATCAATGTTGGGTATCAAGTGCCATTCAAGATCCTTGCGCCGAGCGAGGGCGAAAACTCGGCCTCGGAGTTGCTGGAGGTTGCGAACGCGATTGATCGCGTGGCGTGGTTGCTCGATGTCTCCCGCGAAGCGCTACTCCTCTCCAAGCGCGAACAACTCGACCCGGCTCCTGAAGTTTCAGTGCGCACCAGGCGTATCGCGGGCTTGGCGCGAATCTGGAGCGAAGTGCGATACAACTTTGTGTTCATCGACGAACGCCCGGGTCTGGACTGGGACCGTGCATTTACGGAATTCCTGCCGCGCGTTGAGGCCGCAGAGAACGATGCGGCCTACGTCGCGGTACTCGAAGAGTTCGTGGCGCTCCTCAAAGATGGGCACTCTTGGGTATATCCGACGGGCAGCGCTCGTGAGTTGACCGACAGCCCGCCACTGTTGATCGTTCCAGTGGAAGGGCAACCCGTGATTGTCGATGTCGCGGACGAACTGCGGACGCGGATTGCTCCAGGCACGGCGATAACTTCCATCGACGGTGTCGCGGTCGGCGAGTATCTCGCAACGCACATTCACCCGCGTATCTGTGCGTCCACAACGCAAGACAGGAACGAGCGGGCTTGTGCTCGATTGCTCGATGGAATCCCCGGGACGACGGTAGAGGTCGTACTGACAAGGCCTGACGGATCCTCGGATCGCCTCGACCTCCGCCGAGATGCATCGAAACACGAAGCTTTTCAGGCGCGCCAAACGCGGCCCCCTTTCGAGATTCGCGAGCTCGCGGGCGGAGAGGTGTATGTCGCCCTCAACACATTCGCAGACGCAGTTGTTGTCGAAGAATTCGATCAGCACTTTGAACAGATTCTTGGCGCGCCTGCGCTGATACTCGATCTGCGAGAGAATCAGGGAGGCTCGACGCGCCATGCATTTGCGATCCTCTCTCGGCTGATCAGCGAGCCCAATCAGCATACTTCGCGGTGGCGAACGCGTGTTCATCGCCCGGCGTTCCACGCATGGGGGCATCCATCGGAGTGGTTCGAAGGCAGACACGGTGTCGTCGAGCCACGCGGAGAGCAGCCGTTTTCCGGACCAGTTGCGGTCCTCATCGGACCGCGCACCTACAGTGCAGCAGAGGACTTCCTCGTTCCGATCCAGAGCTCAGGGCGAGCACAGCTTGTCGGGAAACCAACCGGCGGTTCGACAGGCCAGCCGCTGACATTCAACGTACATGCGGCGCGGGTAGGAATCGTCTCAAAGTGGGACTATCTCCCAGGGGGCGGAGAGTTCGTTGGCGTTGGCATCCTGCCAGATGTGGAGATCGAGGCTACACGCGCTGACATCGCGGCCGGGCGTGATGCTGTACTCGAACGTGCGCTTGAACTCGTCCGTGATCAACGCTGAACGAAAAACCGCAACAAAATGGTTGCATTTCAAGAACCCGTCGCTTACTGTAAACGCAACCAGGAGGTTGCGTAATGAACATCCACAAGGATCAGGACCGAATCGAAAAGGTCGTCGAGCTTGCCGCACCTGTCGCGCGGGTCTGGCGAGCGATTACGGATCACAAGGAGTTTGGGGAGTGGTTTCGGGTTCGACTGGATAACCCGTTCAGAGTTGGGGCAACAACCACCGGAAACATCACCTACCCGGGCTACGAACATATGAAGTGGGTGTCGGTGACCGAGCAAATGGACCACGAGCGCTTGTTCGCCTTTTCCTGGCCCCCAGGCGCCGTTGATCCCGACACGGAGTACGACACTGAAGCCAAAGTACGCGTCGAGTTTCGGCTAGAGCCGACGGAACGAGGCACCCGCCTCACGATTACGGAAACGGGCTTTCGGCAATTCCCAGATGCAAAGCGACTGGAGGTCCTGCGTTCGAACACAGAGGGTTGGGATATTCAGGCCAAGAACATTGCCGCCCATGTCGAACGCTAGCGCCGCGATTGAATCTGCCCCTGTGTTTTCCGCTCTTGGCGACACCACCCGTCTCGAACTCGTTTCTCGCCTCAGCGACGGAAAGCAGCACTCGATCGTGCAACTTGCAGACGGTCTCGACCTGACGCGCCAGGGCATCACCAAACATCTGCATGTGCTGGAGCAGGCCGGCATGGTCTCTTGCACGCGTGTCGGAAGAGAAAGTCGGTTTACCATCAGGCCCGACCCTATCGCAAGAGCCAGAGACTATCTGACCCGCGCTTCCGCGCAGTGGGACGAGGCGATCGAGCGACTGAGAGCCGCCGTCGAGGAGTGATACCGGCGGCATGGCACCGCTACCCGCCCCATCCAGACTCGGCGCGGGGGCCGGAGGGATGGGATCGTCCTGCCCGGACGACGGGTCTATTATGTCTCTTAGTTGAACCGATATGGGTGCCAAACGCACACACGGAAGGAGTCAGGTATGTGCCGTTGGCTGGTATACAGGGGTGAACCGATTTTCCTATCGAAGCTCCTGCTCGAGCCCGGGCACTCTCTGCTTGACCAGGCTTTGAACGCCCGCGAGATAGAGTGGCCGACAAACGGCGACGGCTTCGGTATCGGATGGTACGACCAGCGCCCCGTGCCGGGTGTGTTCCGCGACGTGTTGCCGATATGGAACGACATCAACCTGCAACAGATCGCCGAGCAGATCACGTCGCCGCTGTTCTTCGCGCACATTCGCAAGGCAACCGGCGGCGAGATTCAGCGAACCAACTGCCACCCCTTCGGCCACGGCCGATGGCTCTTCCAGCACAACGGTTCGATCCCGGACTTCTCAATCGTGAAGCAACGGCTCTACGCCCGTATCGCACCCGAGTACTTCGCTTCGCTCAAGGGCTCGACCGATTCAGAGTGCACATTCCTGCTCACGCTGTCCGAAGGTCTCGACGACGACCCGCCGGGGGCCATCCGGCGCATGATCGAGATTGTCGAGGACGCCAGGAACGAGGTGGCGCCCGATCGACCCTTCCGCTACACCAGCTCGTTCACCGATGGCGAACGCATCTGGGCGGTCCGCTACGCGACCGACGACGACCCCCGCACGCTCTATTACTCGACGAACCCGCTCGCGCTGTGCGACTTCGACGGTTGCACAACCGAGCTGCCCGAACGCTCCGTGATCGTCGCATCCGAACCGCTCGGCGACGTCGGCGGGCACTGGACCCGCGTCGAACCTTCGAGTCTGCTCATCGTCGACGCGGACGGCGTCCGAACCGAGCCACTGGACGTATAAGCATCCATTGCTCGTTCGGACTAATCCCGAAAGCCACGGGCGAAGCAGGCGTCTGGCCCGCAGCGCCGTGCGGAGCGCCGGCGCTGTGCCGCACAACATCACCCCGGAACTTGACCGAATCCCCAGCGGAATTCTGCGGTTACTCCGTCACGCCATCTTGTACGAGTGACGCAGCCTCCGCGATCAAATTGATCGCGTCGGGATCATTCGCCCACTGGAGGCCATCTTCGTTGAGTGCATCCAGGTTGTTCATGATCGCTCTTGCCTCACTAAGCAGACGGATTGCAGCGTCGTGGTGCTGGCGGCGGGTCATCGTGCGCCCCAACAGGCGTTGATCGATCCGGGCCGAAGACTCAAGCCACTCTTGCTCGGCAACCGACAACCGGTACCGAGTCATCGCCAGTACAGCGAGCTCGCAGGGATTGGCTCTTGAAAGCGCGGCGGTGATTGAAGGCACGGTGTTGTGATCGTGTGCCGTCAAACGGTCTCTTGGTGCTTCGAGTGCTATGGTCAGCGCAGCTCCCAAATCACCTGCCCGCAGTGCAGATTCTGCCCAAACGTGACGGGAAGAACGTACGTCAATCGACACAAATGCATCAACGAGCGCTCGATAACGCGATTCGTCATGGGTGACTCGATACTTGCGATAGGCACGGATCGCGTCAAGCAAAACATCCCAATCACCATTGGCTTGCGAAGCAGCAGCATCGGCCACGATGGAGCGGACGTTTGCATTGGCCTCGGCCAGGTACCGCTGTTGCAACTCGCTGGCAAGGGCATCTCGCTCAGCCTTTAGTTGAAGAGCAAGATCCATCCCGAACCCGATCGTGCTACCGAGAGGGTCGGCGTTGAACACGGAAAGCCCCGTGTCCGGGTCTAGACAATCCAGGCCGCCCATTTGCCAGCCCACTAGAACCGACATCATGTCGGCGACCCCTTTTCGAGCACGATCGGCTTGTTGTTTCAGTTGGTCCCGAAGTTCGACCGTCTCTTTGACGCGCCGCCGAGCGACGTATGCGAGCAGCCCGATATCGCTCAGCTCCGTCGGTGACGGCGTTCTGCCTTCCATCGCCGCTTTCGCTACGATTTCGGCTCGGTATTCTATGATGCTCGCTTCGGCAAGCGCTCGCTTGGCCACTTTGCCAGAAGCACGAGAGGCCACCAATTCGTCGACTTCGAGTGTGTCGACCGTCGTCTCGACGACGATATCGACCAGCGTTGACTTCGCGACGGCCAGATCCTCAGCACGCAGTCGGTTTACCTGGTCCGATTCCAGCCAGCCCCAAGCCGTGCCGATCAAACCCAGCAGGAGCGCCACAGCCACCATGCTGCCCGTGATCACCGCACCCTTGTTGCGACGCACGAACTTGCGGAATCGATACGACGCGCTCGGCGGGGCGGCATGCACCGGTTCACCCTTGCGATGCCGCTCGATATCGTCACCGAGCTGCGCGGGGGTCGCGTAACGACGGGCACGGTCCTTGTCGAGCGCCTTCATTACGACCCAGTCAAGCTCGCCTCGGATCGATGTACTGAGCTTCGGCGGGTCGAGCTTGCGCACGGCAGCTGTCTCAACGAGCCGCCCGACCTCACGGTTCAGACGCAGACTCGGCGCCGGCGGATCCTCCTCGCGAATGATACGCTGCATCTCGGCGTATGCGGCCGAGCGTAACCGCTTGCCGTCGAACGGCGTAACGCCGGTAAGCAGCTCGTACAGCAATACGCCAAGCGCATACACATCAGCTCGTGTATCGATGTCAGGTGAACCCGCTGCCTGCTCGGGACTCATGTACTCCGGCGTACCGATCAGTTGGCGGTGCTCGGTAAACAGCGTCTTGTCGGTCAACGGCGTGGCCGTCGCCTTGGCGATCCCAAAGTCGATCACCTTGGCGAACGGCTTGCCGTCAACCATGCTGACCAGCACGTTGGCGGGCTTCAAGTCGCGGTGGATGACGCCCTTCGTGTGGGCGTGCTGAACCGCGGAACAAACCTGCGTGAAGAGGGCCAGCCGAGACGGAATGTCGAGCTTGTACGCGTCGGAAAATCTGGTGATGGCATCCCCGACGACGTACTCCATCGCAAAATAGGGGCGTCCGGACTCGGTCGCACCCGCGCCGAAGACCCGCGCGATGTGTGGATGATCCATCAGCGCGACCGCTTGGCGCTCGGCCTCGAATCGGGCAATCACCTGCTTGGTGTCCATCCCGAGCTTGATGATCTTGAGCGCGACGCGCCGGCGGACAGGCTCGAACTGCTCGGCAAGAAAGACCGAGCCGAAACCACCCTCTCCGATCAACTGGAGAATCCTGTACGGACCGATTACCGAGCCGGGCGACTCGATGATCGTGTCGGTCGGGACGGTCTTGGTCGTACCGGCCATGATGCCGGCGTCGCTGGCGGCATTCCGAGCCTCGATCAGGTCGACGACAGCTTCACGGAGTTCGGCATCGCCTCGAGTGAGCCGGTCGAGTTCCGCAGCCACACCCGGACCGTCGAGAGTCGAAAGTTCAAGGAAGATCGCTCTCGCGCGTTGTTGCAGATCGCCACTCATCGGTTGACTCCGCGCCCGGCTCGGTCAGGAAGCGGTGAAGCCTGGCGCGGGCGAGCGACCAGAGGCGGGCCGCCGTCCGAGAAGATACTCCCGAGGCACGAGCGGCCTGCTCCACGCTGAGGCCGGCGAAGAACCGTAACTTCACAATTGTAGCGGCTTCCGGGTCCTCACTCTCCAAGCGAGACAAGGCTTGATCGACTGCCAAAATCGCCTCAGGATCTTGCTGCGAAAGGGATTCCGGGTCAGTGAAGGCCGCGACAGCGGCTTCTCTCGCCCGCCGCGCCCCTCTAGAACGAGCGTGATCGATCAGAATTCGGCGCATCGCCTGCGCCGCCGCTGCGTAGTAGTGGCCGCGGCTGACCCAAGGGATATCGCGCGGCCCGACGAGCCGCAGATAAGCCTCATGAACCACCGCCGTCGGCTGCAACGTCTGACCTGCATCCTCTGCGCGGAACTGAATCGCCGCGGCCCTGCGAAGTTGGTCGTAGATCAGCGGGAAAAGTCTTGCGGAAGCACCTGTGTCGCCGCTGCCTGCTTTCTGAAGTAAGACCGTGATCCGGGACTCATGGTTCTCCATGCGACCATTCTATCCGAACCCTCCGGCGCTTGGCCGAACCACCATCCAATGAATCACTCCCCAACCCGTCGAAACTGATTCGGTCGGCGCCCTGTGTCTCGGATGATGACCCGGCGCAAACTGACCGCGTTCGAGTAGCCCACGCGCAGCGCGATTTCCTCGAGTGAGAGCATGGTGTTCTGCAACAAGTGGATCGCTTCTCGTACGCGAAGATGCTGGACGAACTTAATGGGGGATCGACCGACCGTATCCATCAGACGTCGGGCGAGCGTTCGCGGGCTCACCGCAATTGCGTGAGCAATCTCGGTAATTGTGATCGGCTCGGCAAGGTGATTCTTGACCCATTCCTCCGCGCGGCGGATCACAGGCGGCAAGTCATTCATGCTGCTGTAATCGATGTGACAGGCCTGCCTGCCGCCGGAATCCAGAAGAAGCTGTCTCGCAACCTGCTCCGCAAGCGCCGGGGATCGAAACCGACTGACGAGAAAGAGCGCCAGGTTCACATGTGCCATCGCTGCCCCCGCACAAGCAACGCCGTCCGCGCATGTAACTGTTCGCCTCTCCTGCAAGACGACCTCGGGGTAACGCTCCCGAAACAGCGGCCCCAGCCACCAGGTCGTCGTCGCTTCTCGGCCGTCCAGCAGGCCCGCCTCCGCCAAGAGAAACGTGGCGGTGCAGCCGGCGGCGACCACCACAGGGGCTCGCGGCATTGCAGCCAACCAAGCCACGAGCCGCTGCGCGTCCCGCCGGGCGAGAAGGGCATCCATCGCTTCGTTGACGCTGATGTCCAGCAATACATCGATGCCCGGAATCACGACGACGGGTGGGTGTTTGCCATCCGACAAGTGGCGGTCCCCCGAGATCAGCGTTCCCCGGGCGCTGCGAACCGACTTGCCCGTCACCGTGAGCGTTTCGTAGCCGTTGCCAACCATCGTCGTTCTCGCCGCTCGGGCCTCGAGCGCGCAGGCGGTGTGAAACACATCTGCCATCGTGGCGAATGCGGAGTCAAGAACACCGTTCAACGGGACGATCGCGAACGAGGCAACCATTGGCAAGATTGTACCTAAAAGGGTCGAATTTGCCACTGTTCAATGAGGCCTGTGTCAGCGACAATCGGGCCATGATGATAAACACCACACAAATCGCCGTGCTCCGCGCCAGCCAAGCCTGGGTCGAGCATTTCAACGCCGGTAACGCCGATCGCTGCATCGCGGCCTATGCGCCTGATTGTCTGATGGTTGCGAAACCGAAAGGACGCTTCGTCGGACGCGATGAGATCGCTACGTTCTGGCGAACATTCTTGGCTTCCGGAGCCGGGCAGCTGCGCTACTCCAACATCCAGATCAACACCGAAACAGAGGGTGTTGCCGTGCTCTCCGCTGATTGGGAAATGAACGTCGGCCGCGGGGTCGTCACCAGGGAAGTCTGGAAGGCAGGCGCCGACGGAACCTGGTCGTTAACGGAAGATCACTTTGAGATCCAGGAATCCTTCGAGCCATCTTCATCCAAGGGATACAAGAAGACGGCATTGATCGTCGTTGACCTCCAGGAGGACTATTTTCGCGGCGGAGCGATGGAACTCGAAGGAACGGAAGCAGCGGCGGAGGCCGCCAGCCGCCTTCTCGAGCACTTTCGCGAAAGCAGGCAACCGGTCATTCATATCCGCCATCTCTTTCTGAGCCCGGATGCTCCCTTTTTTGTTCCTGGCACGCCGGGATCGCAAATCCACCCGTCTGTTGCCCCGCGGCCCGATGAAGTCGTTGTCGTCAAGAACCACATCAGCAGCTTCCTCGGCACGAACCTCGAAGACCTCCTTCGCAAGGAGCGCATCGAACGTGTCGTGATCGCGGGTGCAATGAGCCACATGTGCGTCGAAGGAACTGCACGCGCGGCACACGATCTTGGCTTCGACACGTTGGTCGCAGAAGACGCATGTGCAACGCTGTCGCTCGATTATGGAGGAGTACAGGTTCCGGCAAACAACGTGCATCAAACCGCGATGGCGGCGCTTGCATTCGCGTACGCAACCGTTAGTTCAACGGACGAGATCTGCCAATTGGTCTCGGCGGTGAAGAACAACGCGTGAGTGTTGCCAATTGGTTCCGGAGTACTCGAGAGAGATCCTTCGACGACTGGTCGAAGGATCTTTTCGTTGATTGCACGATCCTCAGCGGTTGCGCCACGGCTCGTGTCAGGCAGTTGCCGCGAGGCCTTCCAACGCGTCGAGCATCTCTCCACATTGCACGACTTCGGTCGCCAGTAGCCCCATGTTCCCCAACGTCGCCGCGTGCGTCTCGGGATCAGTGGTGCCGATGGCGTCGCCCACGACCAGCGTCCGGTAGCCCCAATCGCTCACCTCGCGCACATGCGACTCGACGCACAGGTTGGCAATCATGCCTGTCACGATCAGCGTTCGGATCCCTCGGCATTCAATTTGTTCTCGCAGATCACTCGTGGACGGTGACGGTCCGGTGCGCGGACGCAGCATGACAGTTGACGCGGTTGGCGCCAGCCGAGAGGCGCACGCGCCCCCCTTGCCGGGTAGCGCGACGCGACGCTGAGCCATCAGGGCCTGCAGCCCGTTCACCGGCTCGAGCCCGGCGTAGCTTGGCTCATCGATACCAATCGTCGCGTACATCACCACCAGCCCCGCCGACTCGGCCGCCGCCTTGAGCGCCGCGAGCCTGCTCACGACCTCCAAACGTTGAACCTCTCCGCCGACCAGGTCCCACAGCGCCCCTTCAGGCTCGAGCATGTCGACTTGGGGGTCAACCACCAGCAACGCGGTCGTCTTGGGATCGATCCGAGCTTCCATCATTCATCCTTTCGAATCGCGACACAAACCGACCAGTCGGTATGCATCGTTGTCAAAAAAGGGGGCTGGCACGTTGCCGCCCCGTTCCAGTCATTTGTCCTGCAGTTGATCGGAGAGCAGGACAGCCAGCATCTGTCGATAACATGAGACGGCTTCGGTCAGTCGGCTCTGATCATTGTGCGCCTTTGCCAGCACGATTCCCCCCTGCAGGACGGCCACAAACTGCCGGGCAAGCCCCGCCGCCGACACATCGGGCCGCGTCTCGGCAGCCAACGCCTCATCCAGCGTCGGATACAAGAACTCGGTCAGCCGATCGAAACGTCGATCCACCTCGACACGCAACTCCGGATGCGTCTCGCTCAGATCCAATGCGAAACTACACAGGAGGCACCCCTGGCGCAACAATCCACCCCGAACGCCGTCGATCACATGATCGACAAATGCCAAGGCGCGAGCCGATGGCTGCTCGATCGACGCCCATGTCCCGCCTGCCAGCGCCGCGACGATACCGTCGAAGTAGTGATCGATGAGCGCGTGCGCCAGCGCATCCTTGGACTCGAAGTGGTGATAGAAGCTGCCCTTCGTCACGCCCGCCGCCGCGCATACCTCGTCGACGCGGGTGGCCGAGAACCCCCGCTCGAGCGTGAGCATCATGGCAGCGTCGAGTAGACGCGAGCGGTGACTGGTCGAAGTCGTCGACATACCGACTAGACGGTATGCCAGCAAGAGACCTTTGTCCAGTCTTTTTTTGAGCACACTGCCGCTGCCCCAGGGACTAGCCCGGGGAAGTGTTGGGGGCCGACCTGCGATCGGGCGCGATCAGAGTTGCCAGAGACCGTGCTCGATACCGCCGAGGATGTAGATCGCAAAGGTACCTTGACCGGGGATAGGCATCGGCGGCAAGGCCACCTTGGCGCCGGCTTCTACCGCGACCTTGAGTGCCGATACGATGTCGTCGACCAAGACGTAGGGTCGCACGACCGGTTCCTCGGTCGTGCGCATCGGTGCTCGAACACCCAATCGTCCGCCACCCTTGAGATCGGCCGTGCGTGCGTTGCCGAACGCTGCGACCGGTTCGCTGAAAACCACGCCGTGCGCCTTCGCCAAGGCTTCACAGGTCTCGGCGACCGCCGGCGTGACGATTTCGAGATACTGCACCTTCAAAGTGCTCGGCGCCGCTTTCGATTCGACCTTGGTTTGCCCTTGATCCGAGGTCGGCTGATCTTTGGTGCTAGCGACTGCGACCAGGATGGGTATCAGGCAGAGAATGCTCAGACCGAGTGGTGTCCATCTCATGATTCGTGAATCTCCTGTGCGATCTGGATGAGGTTGCCGCAGGTGTCATCGAAGACGGCCGTGATGACCGCGCCGAGGTCGGTAGGTCGTTGTGTAAACCGCACGCCCAGCGCGTCGAGCCGCTCGTGCTCGGCGCCGACGTCCTGGACGGCAAACGACGTGAACGGGATGCCATCCTCGACGAGTGCGGACTTGAACGGCTTGACCGCAGGATGCTCATCGGGCTCGAGGACAAGCTCGGTGCCGCTCGGGTCTTCGGGGGACACCACGGTCAGCCAGCGGTGCTCGCCCAACGGGATGTCGTGCTTCTTCTGGAAGCCGAGCGTCTCGGTATAGAAACGAAGCGCCTTGGCCTGATCGTCAACCGGCACGCTACAAATGTTGATTCTCATCGAGATGTCTCTCCTGGGTCCTTCGTGGGCCAACGTTCCGCGATCGCCCTTAGCGGCTCGCCGTTGAACCAATGAAACTTGTACCTGCCCTCTCGCCTGACAATCACCAATCCGGCGGACTCCAGCACCTCCAGATGCTGCGAGATCGCCTGCCGAGATGAGCCGATGCCGTGCTTCATGGCCAATCTGCCGCAAAGCTCGAACAGCGACTGTCCATCTCGCTCCACCAGTTCGTCCAGAATCACCCGCCTGGTCGGGTCGGCGATGGCTCGGTACAGGTCATTCATGAAACAAGCATATGTTCGATCACTGATGCTATGATAGGCAAGTCCACGCTTGCATGTCAATACCCTCCAAGACGCTCCGCAAGGCGCTCGCTTCGACGCGCCCGCGAGCGTTACACGGTCCGGAAGCGACGCATACCCGACCGCTCCGCGTCGTGTCTGATTGATGCGCGCTAATCCAGCCGAACGACTTCGCGGCGCTCGGCCACACGCATGCCTGCTGCTTCGATCGCACGTCGGGCCGCCGAATCGCGGTACTGAGCGGGGTTTGAGTGATTCAGGTGGATAAAGCGAATCTTGGCACGGGTGCGAACGGAAAGTTGAGCAAAGCGCCCAAGACTGGTGCTGATAAACGGATGCGGAATCTGTGACAAGTCGCGTCCCGGCAGCTCGTCGCCGTCGTAGAACGTCGCGTCGAGATAGGCAACGTCCACGCGCGCGATCACGTCCTCGATCCGCACGCCCGTTGCGTCCAGTTCGTGCCAGGAGTCGATGTCGGGCAGGTAGAGCACGGCGCGTCGCGGTCCCTCGATCACGAATCCGACGGTCTCCGAGAACTCGCCTCGGTGCGGAACACGTATCGGCGTGACGGTCAGCCTGTCGGAAACCCGAACCGCTTCACCGTCGGCGAGTCCGCGCAGCACAATATTGCCCAGTTCAACCAACAGGCTCCAGGGTCCGTTCTCTTCGAGGAAACGGCGCATCCGCGGCATCGCCCACGCCGGGACGCCCTTGGCACCCATTGACTCGCGTCCCAGGAACATCAGCCCTGCGTAGTGCCCGATGTGCGCATGTGTCAGAAAGATGCCGTCGATATGGGCTCGGCCGGTGACCTCGTAGAGCAAGCGGTGCTGCAAACGAAAGTCCGGCGTGCAATCGAACAGGTACTGCTTGCCACGATCGATCACCGCCAACGAGGTCGCGTAGCGCCGAAACGTCGGATCCGTCCAGCCACGATGCTGGAACGCCCCCGCCTGCGGCACCCCCGCGTCCTGTCCGGTACCCAGCACAATGACGCTTGTTTCACCGTCTCCAATGTGTACTGTCGTCGTCGCACAACCAACCAGCGGACATGACGCTGCGAGGAGTAACAACGCCCCTGATCGAACAGCCGATCGAAAGCCCCTTCGCTGGTTCATAAGGCGCTCAGGAATTCTCGGTGTCCGCTGCCTGCTCGCACATTGCGGTGAATCGGCGCTGCATCTCCTCGTGCGAAACCTCCTCGATCGACGATCCGAGAAGCCACTCATGACCGAACGGATCGCGGATCCGCGATGATCGTTCGCCGTAGAATTGATCCTGCGGCTCCCTTACCAATTGGGCGCCGGCGTCCACCGCGCGCTGCGTCAGCCCATCGACGTCCTCCACATGAAGGTGAAGCGCGGACCCTGGCTCGCTGCTCGTCGAAGGCGCATGGATTCCGTACTCCGGATACTCGTCGGCAACCATCACGATCATCGGCCCGAATCGAAGTTCGGCGTGGCCGACGCGCCCGCGGGGCTCACTCAGACGAAAACACTCCGTCGCGCCGAACACGCGTTTGTAGTATTCGATCGCCTCGGATGCGCCGCGCACGCGCAGGTATGGAAAGGCCTCGAGAATCATCCCTTGCGAAGACGCCGCCTCGGTATTCATGTCGTGCTCCGGTTATTGGAAAAGACTCGGCGTCATGATACCAGACGACCGTAGCACGGCCCTCCTATCCCGACGGAAACACCCGACCGAGCCAGGCCTGCCACACCGGTTCCTCCTGCTGTGCAATACCCGCTGCCCCCTCGCCGTAGAGGTACGGACGGATCGACAGCACCACCTGCCCTCCCATTTCCATCGCAAACAGGTGCGCGATTCCGGGTGCAGGTGTCTCCAGTCGCAACAGCAGCTCCTCCGGATGCGACGAGCCGCCGACGTGCTCGACCGCACCACTCAAGCGCGGCGCCGCCCCCGACGACGCGACGCGGCCGCCGACCACTACTTCGCTAACCCCCAGACCGTCGAGCAGCTTGCGCCAGGCGGCCTCACACGACTCCGAGGAGAACCCCATGAGCTGGAACGCGGCGCTCGGCTGGCCACTGAAGTGGGCGAGGTAGAGCCGCAGCAGTCGGAAGAAGCTGGGCCATCCGCTCTCCCAGCCCTCGAGCTGCGCGTCCCAGTCGTCAGTGGACGCGAACAAACTGTGAACCACGCGAACGACACAGGTTCCGCCCGCACGCGCCTCGACGATCCACTGCGTCGCGATAGTCGGCCCATCCGGCCCCAGGTCCTTGCTCTCTGCCGCCAGCAAATTCGGCGGGTCCCAGGTGATAACAGTCGAGTACGAGTCCATCCCCGGACCGAAGTTGGAGATGATTTCCGTGGGAACGCCATCCGCGCCCTCCACGCTACGGGTGGGTACAAACCAGGAAGAGATCCCGCCCGCGGTCGCAATTGCCCGCCAGACCTCTTCAGGCGATCCGGGAACTTCGACCTCGACCTGCACGGACCGCTTGCCATCATCATCACGCTGAACGGACATGATTCAACTCTCCTCCGGGGCAGCTGCCGTCGGCAGCGGATGAGCCGCGACCATCAGGCGGTGCAGACGCCCGCCCGGAGCCGCAGGATCGTGGTACTTCGCGACCAGCCGCGTGATCGTCGATGTAAGCTCGTCGGTGAACGCCGCCCGATCGGACGGGGAACGGAAGCGCACCTCCGTGTCCAGTGACAGTGTTGCCAGGCGCTTCTTGGCAATCGCCGCCCGACGAACGAGATCGGCTACCTCACGCACGATGCGCGCCGCCAGGGCAATCAGATAACTGGCCGAGAACCGATCCTGAACGCGCGCGGGATCGGCCGCGAGCCCTCCGAGCGCCTCCGGCGAAATCACGTAACTGGCCGCCGACGCGACCATCCGGCGCTCCCGCAACCCACCCCATTGCCGCTCCTCCGCGACCGTCACCAGCCCAAGCCGCTCCAACGCGCGCAAGTGGTAGTTCAACTTCTGACGCGGCACTCCCAGGCGCTTTGCCAGACCCGCGGCCGATGCCGGCGTCTCGAGTTCGGCCAGCATCCGATTCCGAAGCGGATCCAATGCCGCAGCTGCCGCCGCCGGAGCCTCAATGGTGCAGATGTCGTTCATGCCGCCTACCGTACCATTGACAAATTTTTTTGTCAATAGAACGGGAGCAATCAATGGAGCCGTCGTACCGGTCTTTGGACAAGCCGATGCTGCCAATGGTGTGGGGTACAATCGCGCCGTACCCTGGGCATCCCTCTCAGGGCAGGGGTTCGAACAAACGACGCCGATGAACGAGCGGGTGTATGTTAGCCATGCGCCGAGCGCACCGGCTGGCGCAGGACCGTCTTCCTTTTTTCCCGGGCAACCCGGTTGGGGTCGGTTAAGTAGATCTCGTGGTGGTACCCATTGGGGACCAGTTGGTTCGCCGGCAGAAACTCCTCATGAAGCCGCGTAATCGTAGCGGCTTCCGCCTCATTGGGACCAACGTACATGATCTGGGCGCTAAGACCCTCGTCGTAGCTATCGAGCCGCAGACTCGCCGGTGGCGTCCCCAGCCGTTCCGTCGCAGCCGCCACACCGTCCTCAAACATCGTCGGCGTCAGCCAGTCCGGCTCGAAGATGATCATCATCCGCCAGTTCATCTTCTCCCGATTTCCACACACGAAGTCCTGCGGCTCGTCTGCCCACCACAGTGCTTCGAGCGGCGGCTCGACGAAGTTCTTCCCCATCCGCTCGCGCGCAATGCGTTTGACGGGATAGATCGCCGCGAAGAGCCACTTCACCGCCTGGTCGAGCGCCGTTCGATCTGCTGCCCCGTGCCCGTCGATCATCACGTAACGCATCTTCGGCACGTCCACCAGGACGAATTCCGTCGCCGGCGGGCGGTATAACTCCATCAACCTCGCTCGTAACTCCGCTTCCTTCATGATTCCGCTCCTCATTCAAGCCATGGCTTGGTGGCCATGTAAGCCAGCGTCCGCGCCACCCATCGCGCTTCGGTACGCAGTTGCTCGATCGAGTACTCGAACAGTACTTCCACAAAGTCCGGCAACGGTTGCTGCTCGGCCGCAATCGTCTCGAGGCGCTTTACCTCCGCTTCGATCGCCTCGCCACGCGCCGCCAGCGCCTCCAACGCCTCGGCACGCTCCAACGCCGACCAGTTGACCATCCCCAACAGCACCGAAGGGTACGTCGGACGCACTTCGCGCAAGGCCGCCAACGTCTGCGAAACCAACGCCCGGCGCCCGGCCGAGGTGATCGCGTACACGCGCCGAGACTTCGCACTGACGTCGGCGCCCGGCCGCTTCCGCGCGGTGGCCAGCCCCAGCTTCTCGAGCTTGCCAAGGACGAAGTAGATCGACGAGAAGCCGATCTGCGTCCATTCGCGCATCCCGCGCCCCCGGATCACCTGATCCAACTCGTAACCGTGGCGCGGCATCTCAGCCACCAGCCCCAGCAGCAACAACTCGGCATCGGTCAACTGCTTCATATTCTAGTACTAGAATAACATCGGACGCAAAAGTCAACTTGGATTTTCCGCGAGCCGCGAAGGAATCCGGGCGCTACGCCCTGGCCGCACCCGGCTGCCGACGCCGACGACGGAACGGGGAGACGAAGCGCTCGATTCACGACTTGCCCGATACGCTTGAGAAGTGTCCCTTGCGGGGGTCCGCTATCGCGAGTGGCATCGACATCGGCGCGTGCGGTCTTGCCGACTTGCGGCTACCGTGGCACATCAGATGGTGTCGGATCACAAGACAGTCAAGAGAGCACCCGCAAAGCCGAAGCTGCTCTCCGGCGGTAACCCGCAAATCCCGAAGGCCGACGGCGATGCGCCGGTCCAGGCGTACATTGCGGCCATGCCAGGCTGGAAACACGACGTTGGGCGGCGCCTCGACGAGCTAATCTCGCGGACGGTGCCCCAGGTGCGTAAGGCGGTCAGATGGAACACGCCATTCTATGGAGTTGAGGGCCAGGGCTGGTTTCTCGGTTTCCATTGCTTCACCAAGTACATCAAGGTGACCTTCCTCCGCGGCGCGGCGCTGCATCCTGTCCCCCCAATCGCGTCCAAGCAGAAGCACGTGCGGTATCTTCATATCCACGAGGACGATCAATCGGACACGGACCAGTTGGCGAACTGGATCCGTGAGGCGTCTGAGTTACCTGGCGAAGAACTGTTCTGATCACGTGAACCCGATGGCCTGACGTCGAACGCCGAGTAGACGTCGATGCGCTCGCCGGCAGCTGCGTCTCCCATCCGCCACAAGGATACTGCCAACAATCTACTCGAGCACTGGAAACGCTCGAATCGTCGAGTCCATCGGTTGACCTCGTCGCTGGCCAAAAGGCAGCTATGATGTCGACAGGAAGGTAAAGCTGGAGTGACCGTCTGCGGCGGCGACGGCAATCGCAACCCGCAGAGGAAGGGAGCCTTACTTACAATGACGAGCGTGAAGCCAGTGACAGCGATCGACGAGCTGGCACCACTGAAGCGCCAGTACATGCAGCAAACGACCGCGCCCCTCGATGGGATGTGGTTGTGCGGCCTTGTGCCGTTGGCGGCTCACTACGGAATCTACGAAGAAGATGATCTTGTCGGTTTCTACTGCGTAAACGACGAAGGGTTTCTATTGCAGTTCTTCGTGACGCCGGATCATCAACACCGAACATCGCAGCTGTTCGCATCGATCTTACGCAGCGACCAAGCATCTTCGTGCGAGATCCGGGGCGCGTTTGTGAGTACGGCCGAGCCACGCTTTCTGTCGCTCTGTCTGGATCAGTTCGCCAGCTTCGAAGTAAATGCATTGATGTACCAGCACGCCGGCAGCGCCATCGAACAGCCACAATCGAGCCTCGCGATGACGGCGGTCGACTCGGCACAGCTCTCGCAGGCCGTTGACTTTGCAGTTGCTAGCATCGGTGCCGCGGCGGATTGGCTCCGCACCTACTTCAAGAACTTGATCGATCGTCGCGAGCTTTTCGGCGTATGGAAGAACGGGCAGCTGATCGCTACTGGTGAGAGCCGAGGATACGACGAGTTCCAGACAGGGTACGCCGACGTCGGCGTGATCGTTGCCCGATCCGAACGAGGGAAGGGAGTCGCGACGAAGGTACTCATGCAGCTGGTTGCCAGGAATCAAGCCGATCACCTACAGTCAATCTGTTCGACTGAGCGAACGAACGTGGCGGCGCAGAAAGCGATCAGCCGCGCGGGCTTCTTCGCCAGCAATCGCATCATCCAATTCCATACCGAGGCATCGGGGCCTGCCGACCGGGAGTGACTTGATGACGCCGACCGATGCCATCCGTGAGTTCCTCGATCGCCTCGAGATCTCGTACCGATACCTGGAGCATGTCGCCACGCGCACCAGCGAGGAGTCGGCTACTGTGCGCGGCGAGCCGCTCGAGATCGGGGCGAAGGCGATGGTGCTCAAGGTGGACGATGACTATCGACTGTTCGTCCTGAGCGCCGCGCGCAAGCTGGATTCGCGCGCCATCAAGCAACGTCTAGGTGCGCGTTCATTACGGTTCGCCACCGCGGACGAACTCATGGCGTCGACGGGCCTCGTACCGGGGAGCGTCCCGCCCTTCGGCCAGCCGATCCTCCCTTTCGCATTGGCGCTCGATACCAACGTCCAGCAGCTGGACCGTGTCGCCTTCAACGCCGGCTCGCTAACCGCATCCATCATCATGCGTACAAGCGACTACCAGCGTGCTGCGCAGCCGGAACAGGTCTTCCCGTTTTCGCGATAGAAGCCGGCTTCGTGACGGATTTTGGCGATTATTGCCAGAGGCCGCTTGACCCTCACGTAACGTGAGGTCGCATAATCACTCCCGAATGACGACGCTCGACAACAGCGCCGGGCTCTACCACGACCGCTCTTGCGAGGAGTTCAATCGTATGCGCACGTTCATCGCAACATGTCTGGTGCTGCCTTTCGGGCACATCCGGACGGCATGCCATCCGCAGCCGAACGAATCACCGCTCGTCAGTCGAGACAGTGCCAGAGACGACACGCGCACGGAGAATCCGACAATGAACGCTCAAATCACCCAATCAGCCCCGGCGCCCGACGGTCGTTTGCTAGAGGCAACGGCTCGATTTCGAGACTGGCATATCGCCTACGGGCTCAAGGGATCCGGAGACGCGGCGTTGGTTTTCGTACATGGTTGGGGTTCCGATCGTTCCGCCTGGGACGCCCAGCTGCGCAATCTCCAATTCGACGGGCGGGTCGTTGCCGTCGACCTCTTGGGACACGGACGCAGTGCAATGCCCGAAATCACCTACTCCGTCGATGTCCTGGCGGACAGCGTGATCGCGGTCCTTGACGATCTGGACGCCAAGAAAGTGATTCTGGTCGGACATAGTGCCGGAGTTCCGGTATGCCGCTGCGTGCTTCACCGCGCACCGGGGCGCGTTCACGCGCTGGTCGCGGTCGACGGACCGTTGCGAAAGGTCGTTCCGGATGCGCTCGCCGCGTCGATGCTCGAGAGGTTGAAATCCCCGGAGTACCGTACCGTCCTCCAACAAATGCAGACGTATGTGAGACCGAACGGGGAACTTACCCAGCACCAGATCGACGCGATGATGGCGGCCACGCTCCGCATACCGCATCGCGTTCTGCTAAGTACGTCCGAGGCGCAGCAAACAGACGGCGCGTGGACGAACGAGCCCTTGGGGGTACCACTTCTGGCCGTATACGCAAAGAATCCGTGGTGGCCCTTCTGGGACGAGGGTTACGAGACGTTTGTCCGCGAGATCGCGCCGACCGTGGAGTACCATAGCTGGGAAGGTGCGTCGCATCTGCTGCATCTCGAGCGTGCGACGGAGTTCAATCGGCTCCTGACGCACTTCGTCGAGCGCACAATGCACCCATCATCGCCGACGACCGCTCCGGGACGGACAGTGCGGCCAGCGCCGGTCGAGGGCCAGGGCAAGTAACAACCGGCGTCCGACGCGCGACGGGACATGATTCGGCGAGACTGCATCGCGGAGAACTGCATCCGATGGATAAGATCCTCAAGGTCGGTGAACTCGCCGCGCTCGCGGGCGTCTCCGTCCGCACCCTGCACCACTACCAGGAAATCGGGATCCTGCTCCCGTTGGACCGGACCGGCGCCGGCTACCGGCAGTACGGCCGCGAGCAGGTGCTCCGCCTCCAGCAGATCACGTCGTTGCGCGAGATCGGACTCTCGCTGAGCCAGATCAAGCGCCTGCTGGACGACGAGGAGCTCTCGCCCATCGCGGCGATTCGAATGCACGTAGCTACGCTCGAGGAGCAGCTCGCCCGAACGACGGGTCTGCGAGACCGTCTGAATCTGCTGCTGGATCAGTTCGAGAGCGCCCGCACCGTCGCGTTGGACGACGTGCTGGCGACGCTACGCGAAATCAACTCGATCAGCAAGCATTTCTCACCGGAGCAGATTGAAACGCTCAAACGCCGCGCCGCCGCGCTGGGGCCGGACCGCCTGGAAGCGGCTCAGGAAGAATGGAAGGAACTGCTTGAGCAATTCGAACGACTCGCAAAAAACGGCACGGCACCAACACATCCCGACGCGGTTGCCGGCGCGCGACGTGCCCGACGACTGGTCACTGCGTTTTCCGGCGGAGACCAGGCCATCGAACGCGGCGTCGCAGCCCGGTATCGGGACGAGGGTGCGACGAACATCCTGGCAAAGCACGGCTGGCGCGTCGATCCGGCCGCGTTCGAACTGCTGCAACGCGCGATGAAGGCGCTCGACGAGAGTGACGCCTGACAGGAATCGATCTGCCGCAAGGGCCACGCCAGCGCCCGCCCAGTGAAGGAGAAGCAACCGTGAAAAACACCACCCTGATCATTGTCTGCGGGTTCAGCGTGTGGCTGATCCCCTTCTGCGTCGCGTTCGTGTTGTTTCCTCTCAAGGAGACGGCGCTTTTCGACAGCTTACTGGCCGTTGCGCTCGCGTTCAGTGCCTGCCTTGCGACGCTCGCATACTTCCGGCGCGTCGAGCGCGCAGCGCCGCGTCACGCCGCGGCGGTGGGTGCTATGTGGATGCTCCTGTGCATCGTCATCGACGTGCCGATGTTCGTTGCCCTCTTTGGTTGGACACTCGAGGCATACATCGCGGATGTCGGCGTGACGTACCTCATGATTCCGGTCGTCACTACCGCCCTCGGATCCGCGCGAACGCGGGCGAACGCTGCGCGACAAGATTCGTCCTCGCTGCCGAGTTCCGTCTAGCCTGCACCCGGCGGGTTTGCGCACCGCCGAACCGCCTCTACCTTTACGCGTAGGTCACCCACTGAGATCGCGGTAGAACACCGTTGTACTGCACAGTCCGCCCTGCGGAAACAGCGCATAGTTCGGAATGTCCCCCACATGGGTCCATCCCGCCTGCGCGTAGAGCTTCGCCGCCGGACCGTCGGTCACCGCGTCGAGCACCAGCAACGTCTTGCCGCAATCGCGCGCCGTCGATTCCGCGGCGTGCAACAGTGCGCGCCCGAGCCCCTGTCGCCGGGCGCGCCGGTGCACCAGCATCTTCATCAGATCAGCCCGGTGCGGCTGGTTGGGTAATTGCGCGAGTTGGAGTTGCACGGTACCGCAAATCCCCTCCGCATCTTCCGCCACGAGCAGCGCCCGCCGACCGTCGGCGACATCGGTCGCGACATCCTGCCAGAACTCCATTGCGCGCGCCCGCGTGCATGGATGCATAAAGCCCACCGACGCACCGCCCGTAACGCAATCCACTAGAACATCGGCGAGCCCCGCGATCTCCGGCGCATCGATCGCGTGTAGACGTCGGGGATGCCAGGAGGAATCCATGGTTAGCGCCTGCTCTTGGTTGCACCCGCTGTGACGACCGCGTAGCGCGCCACGGCGCGGGCCGGGTTGTGGAACATCGTCGGGCCGTCAAGCTGCATCGCCAGACAGTCCCCGATACGAAGCCGATGGCAAGTTGCTCCGACCGTGATCTCGATCGTACCCGCAAGCATCCACACCTGTTGGTAGACCACGTCGTCCCGAACGCTCGGCTCAAAAGCGACGCGTCCGCCGGGCGGAAACCGCACTTCGACAATCCGCATCGGTTGGGCCACACCCGTCGGCGACACGTTCCGTCGGACGTACCCGGACTCCGGATCCTGCCACACGGGCTGTTGCACTCGCCGCACGATCGGCTCGTCCGAAACGCGACCGTCGGCGCCGGGCTCGTCAAACAGCGTCGCCAGGACCACCTGCAACCCGGCGGCGAGCTTCTCGAGCACAGCGGCCGTGGGACTGCTCGCACCGCGCTCAATCTGCGAAATCATCGATCGACTGACGCCACTGCGTCGCGCAAGCGTGTCGAGCGACAACGCCTGCCCCACGCGAAGACCACGCACGCGGACGCCGATACGTCGGTTGAGATCGGATGATTCTTTCATAACGGACTTAATTTCCATTATATTAGATTTCCGGACCACCGCCACTGCGATACACTGCGTTGCGTGCAACACCCGCACGCGCCAAACAAGCCGTCGTTGATTGTGCTGGACCGGGGGCATCCGTAAGATTCGCGTCGGTTTCGATCTCTCCTGAACGGAGTATGAACATGGATCTCGGTGCGTTCTCGGTCAGTCTGGCGGTCAAGGATCTTGCAGCGTCTCAAACCTTTTACGAACACTTGGGTTTCGCGGTTTGCGGCGGTGACGCATCTCAGAATTGGCTGATCCTGCGCAACGGGGAGTGTACGATCGGGCTTTTTCAGGGAATGTTTGACCGCAACATCCTCACGTTCAACCCGGGCTGGATGAACGATGCCAGTCCGCTCGAGTCGTTTACCGACGTTCGCGAGTTGCAGCGACAACTCAAGGCGAAGGGCGTGACGCTCAGCAACGAGGCGGACGAGTCCACGACCGGGCCAGCCAGCTTCGTCGTCGTCGACCCGGACGGCAACCCGATCCTCGTTGACCAGCACGTCTGAGCGACCGTGTGCCGACGGGTGGATTAGCGCTTCCACGATATGATCGACGAGCCGAATTCGGCGGTATGCTGTTGGCATCGACGGGCTCGTCGGCGTTGCGCCGCAAATGGTTGCGACGCGTGGCGGTGGGTCACGTGTCGTCACGCGTACCAAGGAGCGATCCATGTCGGCTGCCGCGACTATCGCGTTGACGCTGGTTGCACTCATGGCGAGCATCGGTTTCTCGACCGATCCGGATACGGACGGGGACGGCCTTTCCGACTTTCGCGAGGTACACAAGCACGGTACCGATCCAGCGAATCCGGACTCTGACAACGACGGCGTTCCGGACGGCGATTGGCGTGAACGTCGCGAGTTCGCATACACCGTTCGGGCCGTGATGCACGTGATCAAGCCGATCAACGCCGCCACGCTGACCGACGATTATCAGGATGGACGCGTCCTTGACGAACATGACGACCACGTCGAGATCGAGGTCGTCCTTTATCCGTTCAATACAGTCGAGAGTGGGATCGGCAGCCGGATGCAGTGGTTCGAGGCGCATGATGCGCCGGAGCGTTATCTGTCGCCGGGGCCGACGACGAACTGGGACGCCGCGATGCGTTCCGCACTCCATGCCGAACTCGCGAAGCATCGGATCGATCTCGCCGCTCTTTCGGACAAGGACGCCGTCGCGAAACTCGCTCGGTACCTGATGCGTCGTGTCAACAGCGAGGATAGTTTCACGACCTTCGCCATCGATTTCGACAAGACGGGACGGCCTGTGATTCCGGATGATATGCGCGCCCACTGGAAGTCGGAGCTCGCTGCCCGCCAGCGCACGCTCGAACAGCAGCTCAACCACGAGTTGTATGGCAAAGGGATGTTCGAGAATCGTACGATGGGCACGTGTACATCCGCGGCCATCTACATGGCGACCGGAATGAAAGCGGCCGGAATCCCGGCACGTTCGATCATCTGTATTCCGGTGACCGACGGCAACGACGACGTGGAGCTGGAGCTCGCCAAGCGACTCCAGCATCATGGGATCCGCCGAACGGTGGTGCGCGCGCATCGGCGATCGAAGAACACATGGACCTCGCACACGTTCAACGAAGTGCACGTTGGCGGCCGCTGGGTACGTCTGAACTACCACCGACTCGGTCAGAACATTCTCGACGAGCAGAGCCTCGGGCTGATGGTGCACGTCAACACGTATGCTGACCATGCGCAGGCAGGTCTGGCGGCCTGGGGGCGTCGGAACGGCGGCGACCGCAACGACGTCTGCGGCTACGCCAACCCATACTCCTGCATCTCGCTCTCGGATCGTTTCGGCCCACACTGTAAGGCCGAGAACCCGCCCGCCGAGCCGGCACTCAAACAGCTCACGATCAAGCAGGCCTATTGGTTTGACCACCAGGCGGACCCGCCGCGCATCGAGACGACAGTGCGCAATCCTGAGACCGCCGGACATTTCCTGCTGGTTGTTGAGGAGATCGCGACATTCGACGATTACAACGAGTTCTACGAGCAGGTCGATAAGACCTTCCACCTTGTCGGCCCGAACCAGGAACGAATTCAGGCGCGCGCAGCGCGCGGCTTCTGGATTGACACGAACCGAGGGATTCGCGACTTTTATGTCTACGTCCCACCCGATCAGTTCCAAAGAATTGTTCCTGGCGCCGCCTACCGACTGGTACCCCACGACGCCGACCGTCCAGTCGCCTGGCGCGTTGACGAGGATGTACGACTCGTTCGTCCGAAGAAGTAACGCCGAACGACTGAGTACGACGAAGCCGAGCACTGGCGATCGTCGACAACGGATGGAAGGAGGTACCGGATGGGTGCTTGGGGTGTCCTGGCGCTGGAAAACGACGACGCAGGTGATTGGTTGTACGAACTGGAAGAGACAGACGACCTCTCGCTGGTCGAGTCGGCGATTCGGGCAACGCAATCTGATGACGACGACGAGTTTGAGGCAGACGTGGCGTGCTGTGCACTGGCGGCCTGTGAGGTCCTTGCGCGACTGCAAGGAAATCCCGGCTATCAGGACGAATACACGGAAACCGTAGACCGGTGGGTCGCAGCGCACCCGATCAAACCGCCGGCGTCACTGCTCGCGCTGGCGCACAATGCAATCGATCGGGTTCTGAGCAAAGAGTCAGAGCTTCGCGTGTTGTGGGAAGAGAGTGACGAACTGGCCGCTTGGCTCGAAGGCGTACAAGCCCTGCGCGGTCGACTTTCGCCGTAGCGCGGGGAACGTAGCGCCGACGTCACACGCTGGCACCATGCGGCTATCCATAGGCCTCCTCCGAGAGTCCACATTTGTCCTCTCTGTCGGGCGGCCCGCCTGCCGATCCGACTTGTGCGCGCGCCAAGCCACCGCCGATCGTCAGTACTTCGTTCACGAGTGCATCGAAGTCCGCGCGGCGCGTCCGATGATTCGTATTCGCAACCCGTAGGGCAAACCGTCCGTCAACCCGGGCGCTCGAAGGAACTGCGAAACCGGACTCCTGAAGCCGAACCAGCAGCTCGCAGTTCAAGCATTCCAACTGTTCCTCGCTCAGCTGCCTGTCGACGAATCGGAAGCACAAGACGTTGAGCGCCGCCGGCCCAAGCCGTTCGAGCCACGGCTCACGCTCGACTCGGTCCTTCAGATACTGCACGTCATCAATGTTCTGCTCGATGAGGGCACCGATCCGTTCGCAGCCGTACGTCGACAGGTGCATCCAGACCCGCAGTGCGCGAAACCCGCGAGAGAGTTGCACACCACGCGAAGCAAACTCCGTCGGCTGAATCGCGATGCCGCCCCGGAATTGCTCGAGGTAAGACGGCGCGAACGAGAACGCGGCCGTGTGCGCTTCCGGATCGCGCAACAGAACCGCGCCGGCTTCATATTGCATGTAGCCCCACTTGTGGAGATCAAAGGCCACGGAATCAGCGCGCTCCAGACCCTCACAGACCTGCCGATACCGCGGCGACAGCTTCGCGAGCGCGCCAAATGCGCCGTCGACGTGGAACCAGATGTCTTGTTCTGCGGCCAAGTCTGCCAGCGCGTTCAAATCGTCGGTGGCGCCACAGGCCACCGTGCCGGCGTTTCCCACGATGCAGATCGGACGCTCGCCGTTGCCGCGATCGGCCTCGATCCGGCGCGCCAGTGCGTCCACATCCACCCGATGATCCGCGTCCGTCGGAATCCGCCGAAACGCCGTCTCGCCGAGCCCAAGCAAATCACAGGTGCGCTCCGCCCAGCCGTGTGTCGCGCTCGATCCGTACATCGTCAATGCGCCATCCCGCCCGGGATCGACCCCTTCGCGACGAACCCGTCGTCCCGTCGCATGGCCGCGCGCCGCAGCCACGCCGACCAGATTGGCAGCGGTCCCACCGCTCACCAGCAAACCGCTTGAGTCCGCAGGAAACTCGAGCAATGCCGCCAACCACCCCATTACCTGGCGCTCGACAAGCGACGCCGCCTGATCGTACCCGGTAACGTTGCAGTTCATCGTGGACGCCAGCATGTCCGCGAGCAGCCCGGCCGCTGACCCATTCCCCATCACCCAGCCCCAGAACCGCGGATGAATGTTGCCAGTCGGATAGGGCAGTATGTTCCGCTTGAAGTCCGCGTACACGTCGACAAGATCGCGCCCGTGCCGCGGTACCGGCGCCGACAAGGCCACCCGCGCCGAAGACGACGGGCTTTGCCAAGCAGGCCGGTCCCGGACGTCACGCAGATAGTCGACCATGTCATCGAAGATCGAGTGCCCGATCGCCCGAAAAGCCTCCCAGTCCGACGGATCGAGCCCGACCGCTTCAGGTGACGCTCCTGACGTCACCGCCTCCGAGTGCACAAACGACGGATCCGATTCAGACATCACCTTGCTCTCCATCACCGCCCCCATTCCGTGCCGCGCCGACCGCAGCCGCACACGCGGCCAGACGCTCCAACTGCCGCGCCAGCGCTGCCCACTCTCTTCGGCCAAAACGATCGACCACCTCCGCCTGCGCATCGGCCCAATGCGGATCAGCAGCCTCGAGCACCCGCCGACCCTTCGCTGTCACGCTCGCCGAACGCGCCCGCGCATTCGGCCCCTCGCGAACCACGACCCAGCCCGAACGCCGCATCGTCCCCACCGCGCGGTAGAGCGACGTTCGATCCATACACAAATCTTCAGCCACGCGCACCAACGCCTCACCCGCATGCCGCTGAATCGCACGCAACACCGCCAACTGCGTCACATTCAACCCAACCGCCTCCAGCACGCCATCAAAGGTCCGCGCCAGCACACGCGAGGCGCGACGGACAGTCGTGCAGGTACAAGGACGCGGAACGGAATTGGATCGATTCACTCTCATTGATGTATACACATCATATACATCTCCGGCGTCATCGTCCAGTCCATTTTCCGGCCGACGCGGTGCGCAACCACCCGGATCTTGCTATCATCCGCTGGTCAGGAAGGAGGGCTGCATGCTCAAGGGACTACGAACCGCTTGTTATCCGGCGCCCGATCTGGCCGCCGCGAAGGCGTGGTACAGCCGTGTGTTGGGTCAGGAGCCCTATTTCGAAGAGCCGTTCTACGTTGGCTTTTCGGTCGGCGGGTTCGAACTCGGCCTGCTTCCCGACGCCGAACCGGGAACGACGGGCGTCCAGGGATATTGGGGTGTCGACGATGTGACGGCCGAGCTACAGCGCCTGATCGAACTCGGCGCATCGCTGCACGAGGGCGTGCAGGACGTCGGCGGCGACATCAAAGTCGCGTCCGTCCTGGACCCATTCGGCAACGTGCTCGGAATCATCGAGAACCCGCACTTCAAACGCGAAGACGTGCGCTAGGCTGTACGCGACGGGCGGCTCCTCAGAGCAACGACGCCTTCCGTTGCGCACCGTTCACGTCGTCGAGCCGCTCAGCGCCGGCGCCCCGCAGGCACGCAGGATTCCTTCGACCTTGGCATCCGTTTCGGCAAGTTCATCCGCCGGAACGGAGTCGGCGACGATCCCGCCACCGGCATAGACGCTACCTCGACCGGCCTTGAGTTGCATCGTGCGAATCGCAACGCTGAGGGTGAGCTGCCCATCGAGTCCGAGCGCCCCGATGGCGCCGGTGTACGCGCCGCGGGTACAGGTCTCCAGTTCGTGAATGATCTCCATCGCACGAATCTTCGGCACACCGGTAATCGAACCTGCCGGGAAACACGCTCGAATCAGCTCGATTTCGCTTACACCGGGACGCAGCCGCCCTTCGATATCTGCGACCGTGTGGAGCACCGTCGGGTGAACCTCCACTCGTCGCGGAGTACGCACGCGAACGGTCCCCGGCAAACAAACACGTCCCAGATCGTTGCGGTGGAGATCCACGATCATCGCGAGTTCCGCGGCGTCCTTCTCGGACGACAGGAGCCGCATTCGCGCCGCCGAATCGCACTCGGACGCATCACGAGCAGCAGTACCCTTGATCGGCGAGGTCAATGCGTACCCGTTCCGCGCCCGCAGAAACAGCTCCGGCGACACCGAAGCCAGCGCTTCGTCACCCCATTGCTGCCACGCCGCAAAGGGCGCGGGGTTCGATTGCCGAAGGGCAGCGTACAGCGCCAATGGATCCCGAACCTGCTCCACGTCGATCCGACGCGCCAGGTTGACCTGATAGATATCTCCCGCCGCGATGTACTCCAGCGCTCGCTCTATCGCATCCAGATGACGCTCCGCCGGCACGCGTACGACGACCGATGCCTGCGGCCCAACCATCGTTCCGGCGGTTGTCGCGGCGTCGTTCCACGCCGACACCCAGTCGTCGAACGACCGCTCGGCAGCCGCGAGACCAAGCTGCGTGCGCAACCCGTCGGCGTCTATCGCAACCGCCGACCGCTGCACATGATCCAGCACGACCACCCGGTCGAAAAGACCCATCCGTCCACTGGACAAGCCGAGCCCCGCCACGCGTGGCGCAGGGAGTCGCTCCAGCAATCCGTTGAGCTCATAACCAAGGTAACCGAACCAACCAGGCATCAATGATGTCTGCCCCGCCGGCCAGCGCGGCAACGACCGCTGCACGCCCTCCCAGGCCGACCAAAACCCGTCGGAGACACGCTCGACTGTGCCGGCGCTTTGGATCTCCGCCACGTGGCCGTCCGCCGCCCGCACCGTCACCAACGGATCGACCGCAATCGCACTATAGCGACCGTTCGAGCTACGGCCCGTCTCCGCCGAATCGAGCCATACCGCGTCGTGGTGCGCGACGAACGCCCTTGCCGCCATGACCACCTCACGCGGCCACTCGACCCGTCGGATGTTCCATTTCATGGAGTCGGCCCATTCAACCCGGTGCAATTCTCACTAGCGCAGCGTTCGCGCCACAGATCATACACCGATCGCAGGCCAGGATATGCATCGGATCAGACGGCGCGCAGATCGCGCCCCACCCCGCCGAAGAAGCCTCGACCACTATCAAAGAAAAGGCGTTCTGTCGCGCCAGCTACAGGTGACGGGCAGCGCGACGCATCGCAACCAAACCGATCATGGCCAACATCGCTGCCCCGGGGGCAGGGACACGCGGCACGTCGCCACTGGTTGAACCGGAAGCGGAACCGCTACCGAAGTCGTGGTTCGGCGCCTTCGTACCGGTCGAGAGGTTGCTGGAACCCGTCGTCACCTGGAACGGCGCCGAAACCGACTGCACGTTCGTGAACCGCGGGTCGTCACTACCATCGGGGATGGGCGTCAAAGCCACGGCAACCTGCAATCCAAACAGCAGTACCGCAGCCAGACTGGCTCGCAAGAGAATCTTCTTCATGTCGCAAATAACCTATTAGCGGGTTCATCAATTAAGCCCGGACTTCCGCAATTCTAGCGCAAAAAAAGCCCAACTGCAATACCCGTTAACAATTTGTTCGGCACATATTATAGGACTCGCAAAGTGGCCAATAGCCGCCGTCACGCACTCCAGCCTAGGATGAGTCAGCGTTCCCAGCCCCGTCTCGCACAAAGGAGACGGGCTTCTCCAGGGAAATCGGTTACCGCTCGAAGGAAGCTGACCCGGTGCGCGATCCGCTCTATGTTCCCGCGATCCTCGTTGCCGACCGCTGGCTGGCAGCCGCCAACCGACAATGGCCGGCCGCAGTGTCTGGTACGCCGACTCGGCCGCCCGGCGGTCCGCACCCATTATCGGACTGCCTCCGTGAGCTGAGCGTCGACCGGTACGACCCGTTGGGATTCGAATGTCGGCCGGTGGCAACGCTGTTGCTGCCCGACGCCGACCACGACGGCTTGCCGGACGTCCTCGATCCCGACGACGACAACGATGGTATCCCGGACGCAATCGACCCCCGACCGCGCATCCCGGACCGCACGCCGACACACGACCGAGAAGTAGATACATGGCAGGGCAACCTACGGGCCCGTAACGCGTACAGCCGAGAAGCGAATCGCATCGGCGCGAACGTTAATTGGCTCGCGTAACCCAATCGGGCTAAACGCCCATCCCGTCCAACTCGGCCAGCACGCCAGCAAAATCGAAGTCGTCCCCTGGTTGTTGCGAACATGACCGGCCTCGTTCGAGCCAATGCCTGGCGTCCGACCAGCGCTCCAACTGCCGGCAGATCCCGGCAAGACGCCAACACGTTTCCGCACGGTCGGTGCCGGTTGCATATGCCTGCTCGAGTTGACGGATCGCGTCCTCGAATTCGTCCTGTTCGATCAGGAAGCTCGCAAACAGATGGTACGGATACGTTTCTTCCGGAACGATGCGAATCGCCGCATCGTAGTCCGCGCGTGCCTCATCGTCCCGATCCAAATCGCGATACACCGCAGCCCGATAAAGCTGCGACCAGCCCTCCGGATCACCGAGCGCGATCGCTTTCGCCAGATGGCCCAGCGCCTCTTCTGGATGACCCGCTTTGGCCCGCACGAAGCCGAGCTCGCGCCACGCCAGGACAGAATCGTCCTCGCCCAGGTCGATCGCGCGTCGCAGGCAGGCTTCAGCTTCAACCGGATCGCTCGAGCGGATCAATTGGCCGAGATTCAGCCACGCCTCCGAGTTGTCCGCCTCCAACGCGATCGCAGCCCGGAACGAGACCTCGGCCGCTTCCGGCTCATCATTGTCCTCTTGAGCCGACCCCAAAATGACATACCGATGTGCGGCGGGCGCGATCTTGACTGCCTGCGCGAGATCCGCAACCGCGCTCGGGTAGTCCCCGGTGTGGCACGCCAACTGACCACGTTGCATATAACAGAGGACATTGTTCGGCTCGAGCTCGAACGCTCGATCGACGGACGCCAGAGCCTCCGCAGCTTGGCCGGCCTCGCGATGACGTCTGCTCAGGAAGAGCCAGAACACCGCCGCATCGGGAAACAATGCGACGAGTTCGCGCGTCCGCGCGATCGACTCCTCCAGGCGTCCCGCTTCTTCGAGTCGGTTGGCCTCCTCGAACAGCCAATCGGCTCTGTCAACCTTGTCCATGAGTGCTGACTCCCCTTTCCCCCCTGCGCGCTTCCGACAGCGCGCCTACTCGGCGGATTCGCGGTACGGCGCCGGGTCGTTCATCCCCAATTCGGCGAAGGCCGCGAGTCGAAATCGGCAACTCTCGCAGCGCCCGCACGCGAAGCCGCGATCGTCCGGGTCGTAGCAGCTGCGCGTCAGCCCGTAGTCTACACCGAGCGCCAACCCCGTCCGAATAATTGCGGTCTTCGACAGATCCATCAACGGCGTATGGATCCGCAGCGTTCGCCCCTCGACCGCCGCCCGCGTCGCGAGATTCGCCATCCGCTCGAAGGCGCGGATGAAGTCCGGACGACAATCCGGGTACCCGCTGTAGTCGACAGCGTTCACCCCGATATAGATGTCGGACGCCTCGCGCACCTCGGCGAGCGCCAGCGCATAGCTTAAAAAGATCGTGTTTCGCGCCGGAACGTACGTGATCGGGATCGCGTCGGACGAGCGTGTTCCCAACTCCGCACCCATCTTCGGGACCGCGATATCGGCGGTCAGCGCGGAGCCGCCGAACAGGCGCAAGTCAATCTCGGCCCAGACGTGCTCGCGTACCGCCAGCGCCTGCGCAACGTTCCGCGCCGCTTCGAGTTCGCATGCGTGCCGCTGGCCATAACGGACGCTGAGCGCGATCAGATCGTGGCCCTGATTCCGCGCAATTGCCGCCACGGTCGCACTGTCGAGCCCGCCGGACAGCAATACAATCACCGGGCCTGACGCACTGGTCGGCCCCACTGTTGACGTCGATTCGCTCACTCGTCCCGATACGCCTCCACGCTATCCGTTACGGCGCCACAGCCATCTGCGCCTTGATCCCGACCCAAACGGGACCGACACGAACCATTCTATTCCGTCCCCGAAACTTCGCACGGTCGACGCATCCGATCGCCAGGAGCCGCGACCGAACAGCGCTACCGCCGCTCGCCCGCGCCCCAATCCGCGTCAATCCGCGCCCTATTCTTGTGTTTCTAGATTTTCCTGATCATCTGGCTAGGCTTGTACTGGACGCAACGGGAATGGAGGTTTTGCCGTGATCAGGTCTGCCCGCACGCTCGTGACCACCGCACTTCGACAGCTCGGTTCGTTACTGCCGCCGAGTCGGTCGCGACAACCCATCGGATCGCAGCTGATTCACTCATGGCGTGAAGACGCGTTGCGCAGCTATCCGACCGTCGGGCTCACGCCATCACGGATGCTGTCGTTGCTGCAGTCGGCGGACGCGGGCATGCCCCAATCGATGTTCGAGCTGTTCGCCGAGATGCTGCAGAAGTGGCCGCGCCTGACGGCGGTCGAGAGCACGCGACGACTTGCCCTCACCGGGCTGGACTGGGAACTCACACCTGCCGCCGCCCCGACACCAGTCCGGCCCGGTCCCTCCCCCTCCCCCTCCTCCTTCCCCTCCCCTTCCTCATCGCAGCCGACCGTTACGGCCGACGCGGTCGTCGAGTGGTGCGCGATGCGCCTCGACCAGCTCCCTGCGTTGCGAACGACCCTCGACCATCTCGCGAATGCGATCGGACAGGGAATCTCGGTCGCGGAACTGGTCTGGGAGCGCGGCGAACTGATCGATCTGGTCCCGGTGCCGATGAGTCGACTCGTCAGCGACCGTCTCGAACCCTGTCGGCTGCGCGTTCGTACGCAGGAGCATCCGACCGACGGCATCGCGCTCGACGAACAAGCCAACAAATGGATCATTCACGAACCGCGCGCGACGCCGGGCCGACCCTTTCAAGGCGGGCTGCTACGGGCCAGCGCGCTGCTCTACATCGCACAGAATCTGAGCTTCAAGGATTGGCTGGTCTACTCGCAGATCGCCGGAATGCCGATCCGCGTCGCGCAGTTCGACAGCGGCGTGACCGATCAGGACAAGGCCCAGTTGCTGAAGATGCTCGGCTCGCTCGGGACCGAGGCCGCTGCGGTATTCAGCAAGAACATCGACCTCAAACTGCTCGATGCCGCCAGCGGGCCCCGCCCGTACGAGGCGATACAGAACTATTGCAACACAGAGATCACGATCCTGTGGCTCGGGCAGCATCTCACGACCGACATCCGTCAGTCCGGTTCGCGAGCGGCCGCTGAGATTCACGATCGCGTGCGCGAGGACCTGCTGGTCGACGATATTCACGACGAAGCTGAGACGATTCGTCGCGATCTGTTGACCCCGATGGTACACGCGCGATTCGGCCCGCAGGCGCCCGTCCCTCACTTTCGCCGATCGCTCGTGCAATCCGTCGACACGAAGGTCCTCGCCGACACGCTGGCGGTCGCGGTTAATCGGATCGGCATGCGTGTTCCGAGCCGCTGGGCGCATCGCTCGCTCGGAATTCCCGAACCGACGAACGATGAAGCGGTGCTGCAGGCCGGAACCGTCCGATGAGCGCTGCCGCAGCCCGGAAACACATCGCCGCGCACGCCGATCCACCCGCCCCGGCAGCCCTGCGGATCCGAACCGTAACCGCGCTCGACCTGGCACCCTTGCGCTTCTTCTTCGACACCGTGCTGCGCAACGACTACTTCCTGCGCCGCGGACAACTCGAGGATATCTGCACGGACAAGTATCACACGGTCTATGTCGCGGAGCTGGACAGCGTGCTTGTCGGCGTCGCGATCAAGACCCGCGGCACCTGCCTGACAAACGTCCTGGTGCATCCGGCCTACCGCGGGATGCAGGTCGGCCGCGCGCTGATCGAAGCCAGTGGCGCCATCAGCGTCCGTGCCAAGCTCGACATGAGCACCGGTGATCCACGCCGCTTCTATGAACGGCTCGGCTTCCACCGCACAGGCGCCCGAAACGCAAAAGGCAACATCGAGTTGATGGAACGCCCGGCGTCGGGGCCGCGACTGATCCACAACAACGCTACCGGACAAACTGCGTCGGATCCGGCGCCGCGGTCGGCAAACAGAACCACCCGATCCGCAGCGAAGCGCCGTTCACGATCGAAAGGAAGTGAAGCATGAATGAACCGCAACCGCTTTTCCAGAACCCCCTGTTGGAGCCTCTGCAGCGAGCATTAACGACTTCCGTCGCGGAGGTCTCGGCGCTGATTCAGGCGGATCCGGCCCAGCACGCCCCCCGCCTCGGCGTGCTGCTCGCGGAAATGCAGGATCGCTTGCAGACGCTCGAACTGACGCGCACGCTGGACGCTGCCGAGGGCACGTGCCGCGAGACCCACGCAACCGTCCTCAAACAGCTGCCAGCCGAACCCGTCCGGGAGTTCCTGCTGATCCCCTTCGGCGACGTCGAGGTCGAACGCCCGCTCGCCGGCGGCAGCTTCGTCTTCACCCGCGAGCACGCCGCGTCCGCCGTCGCGTGGTTCCAGCGGCTCAACCGCCGACTGGCAATCGACTACGAACATCAGTCGCTGGAACGATTCAACACGCGTCCGGACGGATTGCGCCCGGCCGCCGGCTGGATCGGCGGACTCGAGATCCGCGACGCCGGCTTGTACGCAACCGACGTGACCTGGACAGAACGCGCTGCGAACCTGCTGCGCACCGGCGAGTACCGCTACTTCTCGCCGGTCATCTTCTGGACCGACGAGGACTACAGCGACATCGCGGCGCTCGGGCCCGTTGCGCTCACCAACGATCCGGCGCTGCGCAGTATCCCCGAACTCGCGGCAGGCCGCGCACGGCATGACGGAAACGCTAATCCCGAGGCACCCGCGCCCATTGATCCGGCGCCCGACGCGCTGCTGACGGCTCGGCGTGAAATCATCGATCTCAAGACCCGACTCGCGATTCAGGAAGCGGACGCATTCGTCGAGCGCGGCTTGCGACTGGGCAAGGTCCTCGACAGCACCAGCATGGACTGGCGCGCCGACTACCTGCGTGATCCCCAGGCGGCCGAATCACGTCTTTCGCGCACACCGACGATCCTGCCGCCAGGACGAATCGTGACGCTCGATCGTCGCGGACAAGTCGCCGCACTACCCGCACCGGATGACGCACCGCGCGACCCGACAGACGTCGAGCAACGTGATCTTGCCGCGTATGAGCGGGCCTCCGCAGCCGGGCGCGTCCGGCACGGTCACTGACGCGACACGAAAACGATCCCGACAGTGCACCCGTAGACGGCTCAACCGCCAGTTTTGACTGAACAACGCAGCAGGAGTGAATCGATGGCATTGACGGCAAACCGCGATATCGACTTCTTCACCTCGAACGAGTTGATCGACCTAGCAGTCGACGACAACGTACTGATCTACAAGGGGGCGCTGGTCGGGCGCAACCGCGCGACCGGCTTCGTGCGACCGCTGGTTGCCGGAGACGAGTTCGTCGGCGTGGCTTACCGGCAAGCGGACAACACGGTCGCAGGGCACACCGCCGGCGGTATCAGCGCTCGGCTGTTTCAAACGATCGACATCGTGCATCCACTGAGTGGCGTCGCGACCGCGGACATCGGAAGACCGGTGTATGCCTCGGACGACGAGACGCTGACCCTGAACAACGTCGGAAGCCGCGTCGGCCGAGTGGTCGCGGTCGAAACGACCAACACAGCGCGTGTACGCTGCACGCCGATCGCAACGCTGGACGGCGCGCTCGAACCGCTTCCGGCTGTCACGCTGCCGGACCAGACAATGACGCTGACACTCGATCACATGAACCGCGTGCTGACGATGCCGAACACCGCAGCGCGTGTGCTCACGCTACCACCGGTGGCGCAGGTCGGCGCCGGCGGCTGGTTCACATTGATCAAGACGTCCGCCGCTGCCGCCGCGATCGCGCTGGACGGTAACGCATCGGAGACGATCGACGGCTCGGCGACGTTCATCGGCGTCGACGCGATCTATGACAGCGCGCTGCTGATCTGTACCGGAACGCAATGGGTGATCGCCAGCCGCGATTTGGCCTAAGACTGAGGAGGTTCTCATGAGTGTTGTTGTCGATACCGGGTTGTCATCGAGGGCTGTGATCGGCCGCTTTTTTCGACGACTCGAAGAGTTCGCGGACGCCGCCTGGTGGACGCAGGTCGCAATGCGTTTCCCGAGTGCGCAGGAATCGGAGACCTACCGCTGGCTCGGCATGGTGCCGCAAATACGCGAGTGGAAAGGCGGCCGTCAGGCGCGACCGCTGCGTGCCAACGGTCAGACGATCATCAACAAGACGTGGGAGTCGACCATCCGCGTCGACGCTGACGAGCAACGCCGTGACAAGACGGGCCAGATCATGATTCGGGTGAACGAGCTGGCGCGACGAGTCGCACTGCATCCCAACAAACTGCTGACGCAGCTGGTAGAGAACGGCGCGAGCACGGTCGTCTACGACGGTGCCGAGTTCTTTGCGACCGATCACAGTGAAGGCGAATCGGGAACGCAAAGCAACAGTATCACGCACGACGTCGCGACGCCGAGCGCGCCCACCGACAGCGAGATGTACGAAGCGATCGTCGATGGCATCGCACAGATTCTGCGCCAGCGCGACGACCAAGGCGAGCCGATGAACGAAGGAGCCGCGCGATTCCTCGTCATGGTGCCGATGAACTTCCTTTCGTCGACGCTCATCGCGCTCTCCAGCGGCACCATCGCAAACTCCGACAACCCGCTCGCAGCGAGTGAGCCCTTCACCATCCAGTGGGTCGCGAACCCGCGACTCAGCTGGACCGACCGCTTCACGGTCTTTCGCACCGACGGCGAGACGCGCCCCTTCATCTTCCAAGAGGAGTTGCCGGTGCAGATGCAGGTCCTCGCCGAAGGCAGCGAACTCGAGATCAATGAGAACCAGCACCAGTTCGGCGTCAAAGCCATCCATGCCGCGGGTTATGGCTTCTGGCAGGACGCCTGCCTGGTGACGTTGACGTAACGGGTGCCTTGCAGCGGATGCCCGGGAAGTGCCAACAACCCGGGCATCCCGTTCTCTTTCGAGGTGACGGCGCGAGGAGCGTTTCATGGCCATCGTATCGACCACAGAGCTCAGCGACCGTCTGGGCGCTACGCTCTATGCACGACTCACCGACCGCATCAACGGCTCGGTCGCGGACAACGTCGTCGGACAGCGCAGCATCGATGAGGCGGAAGCCGAGATCGAGAGCTATCTCGCGCGACGGTTCACGACGCCGATCGACCTCGCTGCCGACCCTGGCTTCGAGACGATCATCAAGGCGCGTACGCTCGACCTGGCCGAACATCGCTTGTGGCAGGGTTCGCCGTTCGTGAGCGATGTCCCGACACGCGTCGAGATGCTGCGGACAACCGCGCTTCGCTGGCTGGAGTCGGTCGCGAGCGGCGTCGTCCGTTTGCCGACAGAAACGCCAATCGCGCACTCCGGGGACAACCCCGACACCCCACGCTACCGCAGCGCACCGCGAACACTGACGCAAGCCGAACTGGACGGACTCTAGGACCGAGAACATCGCGCCGCGCCGGCGCGATCGGAGAGGACTCGATGACGACCGGTACATTCCACTACGCGACGGCACAAACCGGCACGGTCCTCGTGTCGGCGACGACCGACCGCGTGATCCGCATACATCGACTGATCGTGACCGGCTGGGTCGGTGCCTGGGTCCAGCTGCTCTCGGACCCGAAAGGCGGCGCAGAACTTGCCTTGACGGCTCGGCTGCGAATCACCAACGGCTCGGTCGGTGTCTTCGATTTCGCCGACCGTTTCGCGATCGCGACCCAACGTTCGATGGCGCTTGGCCTGACGACCGTCTACCAAGGCGCGCCGTCGGAGCTGGGACTCACGCTGTGGTACGACAAGGTCGCGTGATGCCGCCGGAACTGCTCAAACAACTCCCCTCGCTCGGCATGGCAGGCCTGCTGTTTGTGATGTGGTGGTTCGAGCGCAAGGAACGCGCGCAAAACACCGTCGGCCTGCACGAAGCCGTCAAGCAACTCGTATCGGACATGAACGACCGCTTGCTCGCCGTCGTGAAGGCCAACACGCAAGCGATGACCGAGCTGCGCGAGGAACTCCGCACCCACCGCGCGACCGAGAACGACTGGATGGGTCGCGTCAACCGCCAGCTCGAACAGCTCGAATTGCTGCGGTCTCACGCGACGGAACGAACCTGAAGGAGCCAACCAATGAAGCTGGAGCAACTCGCGAACCGAATCGATGCCGGAGCGGCACAGGCGTTCGTGCGCGCCGCGCGACACGTCATCGACGCCATGCTGATCGAAGGGCAACGAGTAGCGGAAACGCAAGCGCCGACGGACCGCGACTATGCGCGTGCCGAATTGCCGAACGCTGCGCCCCCGCAAGGCTGGATCTCGCGCGCCGAACTAGACCAGACCGTGCAACGGTTCACCGAAGCGCTAGCGAGTGAGAAATGGACCGACGGCGTCGTCTTCGCGATCCGTGCCCTGACGATGTTGTCCTAGCGAAACCCGGAACGGAGCCGAACCGATGGAATCACCAATCCGTGCAACGGCGCGACGCCACCGAATACACATCATACTTGTCGCAACCCAACTGCTGATCGGCGGGTGCACGCAGGAGTCAACGCGAATCGCGATCGAGACGCAGCGGCGCGTCGACGACGTCCGTCAAACGCTATTCGAGAACCAACACGAGTCCCTGAAAATCCTGCTCTTTCGGGACACGCTCAGTCGGCTCGCTGATGCTGGCGAGCCGCTCAACGACCATCAGGTCACTCGACTCAACGACGCGTGGAACCTGCGCGACCGATTCGAGTTCTGGCACATACAAAACGAGCGCGCCGCGAACCTGCGCCGAATCGCGGTCGACGCGAAGCTGTACAGCGAGCAGTCGATCGTCGACCTCCTGACGAAGTCTCTGTTGCGCAAGCTCGACCGCGCCGAAGACGGCCTGGCGGCCTGGTTCGGCGGATCGCTCTCCGCAGCGCCGGTCCCCGTCGAAGCCGACGATGTCTCGCGGGTCAGCGAACCGATAGCGCCGAACGGGAAGGAAGTGCGCCGATGAAGACTTCGACCGGTGCACGACGCTGGCTCTGGCCGCTGCGCAGCCGAAAGGTACAAGTTGGACTCGCAACCGTGATTGGTGCTTATGCCGCCCAGTTCGGCTTCGACCTCTCTCCAGAGGCTGTCCTTAGCGTACTGGGCGTCGGCGTCGCGCTGATTCTCGGGATCGCGCACGAGGACGCCGGCAAGCGCAATGGGTAATCGCGATGGAGCGGATTGCTGCGACAACAACCTGGACGGAGTGTCCCGGAGCGCTCGCGCGCCGCTGCTCGGGAGGTGATGCATGCCGGCGCCGAAACGGCTTCGACGTCATTCTGGGATTTTTTTCGGTCCGCGGGGTGTCCTTCGCACGTAGAATGGATAACGTCGGTGTTCCGGGGCCGTAGTGCGTTGGCTGCGAGCCTGGGCTGGCCTCCCGTGACAATCTTGGCGGATTGATGCCAATATGACCATAAGGACGCGTCCGGGCTCCCATCCCGATGAGGCAACCTGCAAAAACATGACCGAGCCGTATCTGACAACATTGTCCCTGACGAGCACGCATCTGCTGGATGGCCTGAAGGATCCGCACAACCAAGCGGTCTGGGGCCAGTATGTCGAGCGTTATCGACCCCTGCTGGTGCGCTACGGGCGTCGCCTCGGCCTGCGCGAGGACGAAGCCGAGGACGTCGCACAACAGATCCTGATCGAGTTCAGCAAGGCATACCAAGCGGGCAAGTACGATCGTGACAAGGGTCGGCTGCGCGTGTGGCTGTTCGGGATCGCGCGCAATTTGATTCGAAACTGGCAGCGCCGGGCCCGGCGGCGCGAGCGGCAGGTCGGATTCGATTCGCAGCAAACGGACGTTTTTCACCGGATCGAGGACAACGATGCCCTCGGTGCCGCCTGGGAGCAGGAGTGGCGCGACGCGGTGCTGAAACAGTGCCTGGTGCAAGTCCGGGCCGAGGTGCAACCGCAGACGTTCGAGGCCTTCGAACGATTCGCATACAGCGAAAAGCCCGCCGAAGAAGTGGCACGCGAGCTTGGAATCACAGCAAACGCCGTCTTCAGTGCCAAACGACGGGTCCTGCGTCGCATCCGCGAACTGATGCCACTGGTAGACGAACAGTGGTAGCACGGTTTTTTTCTTGACAGATCGAACGGCGTTTCGACCAATCCCAAGTGACAGGAGCCGTCCAGGGTGAGATCGTCGCTGTGAAGTGCCCTTCTGAAGAATCGTTGGAGCGTTACTACTCCGGACGCGCGGACGAACGCGAGCAAACCGCGATCGACGCGCACCGCCAGGCGTGTGCGCGCTGTCAGGCATGGCTCGACGAGGCCGAGGCGGACGAGAATCTGATCTCTTCACTACTTCGCGTCGCCGACGACTCGGGCGCCCAAGCGCCCGTCGCACCTCCGCCGACGATGGACGAGGCGCTGCCGAAACGAATCGGCTCGTTCGAAATTCTGCGTAAGATCGGACACGGCGGCATGGGCGTGGTTTACGAGGCGCGCCAGGATTACCCCGATCGGATCGTCGCGCTCAAGCTCATCCGAGCGGACCATTGTTCGCCGACGGCGCTGCGGCGTTTCGAACACGAAGCGAACCTGCTGGGTCGGTTGCAGCACCACGGCATCGCCCAGATCTATGAGACCGGCTGGTCCGACATCGCGGGCGTATCGCGGCCGTATCTCGCGATGGAGTTCGTCCGCGGCTGGCGACTCGGCGCCTACCTGGAGCAAGAGAAGCCCGGGACGCGCGATCGGTTGCGCCTGCTCGCCGAGATCAGCGAGGCCGTGCACCATGCGCACACCAAGGGGATCATTCACCGCGACCTGAAACCGAGCAATATCCTGATCGACGAAGTCGGCCGCGCGAAGATCCTCGACTTCGGCGTCGCGCGCGCCACCGACGCCGACATTCAAGCCACGACGATGCGGACCGATATGGGGCAGTTGATCGGGACGATCCCCTATATGAGCCCTGAGCAGGTGGCCGGCGATCCGACCGAGATCGATACGCGATCGGACGTGTATGCGCTCGGCGTCATCGGCTACGAGCTGCTCACCGGCCGGCTGCCCTACGAGTTGCGAAACAAGATGATCCCCGAAGCGGTCCGGATCATTCAGCAGGACGATCCAACGCCGTTGAGTTCGCTGAACCGTATTTTCCGCGGCGACGTCGAGACGATCATCTCCAAGGCGCTCGTCAAGGAGAAGGAACAGCGCTACTCGTCCGCGGCCGACCTGGCCGCCGATATTGGCCGCTACCTGCGTGACGAGCCGATTACGGCACGTCCGCCCAGCAATTGGTATCAGATCCGAAAATTCGCGCATCGCAACCGGGCGCTAGTCGGCGGCGTCGCGATCGCGTTCGTCGGCCTGATGGTCGGCGTCGTCGGTGCCAGTTGGTGGGCCGTGCAAGCGACTGCGGCCCGCGACGATGCACAACGCGCCGAGTATCGTGCGAAGGAACGTGCCGCGGCCGCGATGGCAGCGGAAACGCTCGCGCAGCAGCGCGCCGACGAAGCCAACCGCAATCAACAGCTTGCGATGGACATGTATACGTTTCTGGACGACATGCTCAGTGGTCTGGATCCGCGCGTTGCGCTGGGACGCGACACCGCGGTGATGCGCGAGCTGCTCGAAACATGGGCGCCGAAGATCGACGAACGGTTCGATGACCAACCGACTGCCGCGATCTTGCTGCACAAGACCATCGGTCGAACGTACGCGCGACTCGGCGACTACGATCCTGCGATCGAGCGACTCGAATATGCGCTGCGGCTACTGGAGATCGCCCCGGACCCGGTAACGGAAGCGATTACGCGCAATCTGCTGGGTGGCACCTATCTCGAACTGCGCGAAATAGATGCCGCCGAACGGGAAATCACTCAGGGATTCGCGCTGGCCGAAGCCGCGACGGCGAACGCAGGTCGCGAACACGACACGCTGTTGTGCGACTCGCTCAGCACCATGTCTACCCTGCTGACCCAACTCGGTCGCTACGAGGAGGCGGCTGTGCATGCACGCCGCGCGTTGGACTGTTGGTGCGCGGTCGAAGGTGAGCGCAGCGTGGACGCGGCGCGCGCCCAGCGCCAACTCGCCAAGACGCGCCGCGATCAGGGAGACACGCGCGGTGCGGCGACGATGCTGCGTGGCGCGATTGCGTTGTATCGCCAGACGGCTGACGACGACTTTTTCCTGTCTTCCATGTTGAAGGATCTCGCCCAGGTCGAGAGCGAACTCGAGCACGGCGCCGAATCAGTCCGATTGCTCGAAGAGGCGATGGAGCTCGATCGGCGCTACTACGGGCCGAACCATCCGCGCTTCGCAAACACGCTGAACAGCATCGGTGTCTCGCACTTCCAGCTAGGTAACTACGATGAGGCCGAAGCGGCCTACCGCGAGGCCCTGCGGATCGGGCGCGATCGCTTCGGACCCAACAATCCGCAGAACGGCACGACGCTGTTCAATCTGGCAGGCCTACTGATCATGCAGGACGAGCCCGACGAGGCGATTCCGTTGTATCGCGAAGCACTTGATGTGATGCGTGCCGCGTACGGCACCGCCCACGCCAAGACCGCAACTGTACTGACGGACCTCGCGGCGGCGTTGGAGGCGGCCGGCAATGCCGAAGAAGCCCTGCCCATTCATGAGGAGGCCGTAGATGCGCTGCGCGCCGCGCTCGGAGACGAGCATCCCCGAACTGCATATGCGATTCACGGCTACGCACGAGCGCTCCAGGCCGTCGGCCGGCTGGCGGAGGCCGAAAGCGCCTATCGCGAGGGACTCACCTTGCGTCGAGCGCTCTTCGACGCACCGCACGGGCACATCGCACAGAGCGCCGACGACCTGGGGCAGCTTTTGCACAAACAAGGACGACACGCGGAAGCGGTGCCGCTACTCGAGGAAGCACTCGCCGGGTGGATCGACATGCGCGGCCCGGAGCACCGCTTTGTCGGCAAAGCCAGTTACGCGCTGGGACTCGCGTTATGCAAGCTCGAGCGCTGGACGGACGCGGTACCGCACCTCGAACGATCGGCGGCATTGCAGTTCAAGAACTACGGGCCGCGAAACGTTCGAACGCTCCGCGCATACTATCACCTTGCCACCGCGCAACACGGATCGGCGGACTACGACGGTGCAATCGAATCCGCCGGCCGACTCGTCGAACTGATGCACGAGGCGGGGGAAGGGCGCCACCAAATGACCGCCCAGGCACTCGATCTGGTCGCGTCCGCATGCATCAAGGCGGATCGACTCGACGAAGCCCGCCGAGCCACCCGTGCCGCACTCGACATCCGGCTGGGGAGCATCGACGACTGGATGGCGCAGGACAAGTTCGAGACCGCCGAGAATCTGCTCAACCTCTGCCGGGCGGCACTCGACAAGCTCCCGGACGCCGACACCGACTGGCGCCAGGAGGTCCTGGTCGCACAGCAACGGCTCTACGAACGCTGGAACAAGCCCACCGAGAGCGCCAGAATCGATGCCGACTTGTCGGCGTTGGGCGCAACGCCGTAAGCCGACTGCCGCTGGACGCCCCGCGCTGGTATAGTCCAGCTAGAAAGGGGTCGTTCATGTACGCCGCCAAGCAGAATATCGACATTCCACCGATGCTGATCGACGAGATCGGAACGCTCGTCGCGGTACCGCCGGGGCCGTTGCCCGGCGCCGCGATGCAACAAATCCCGATCATCGAAAATGCCGCTGTGTTCGTACAAGACGGGCAGATCTCGTGGTTCGGGCCACACGACAAAGCCCCCCGCGCGCAGGCCGAGGTGGAAGTGTCCGCCAACGGCGGGACCGTGGTCCCCGGGTTGATCGATCCGCACACACACATCCCGTTCGCAGGCGAGCGCGCTCACGAGTTCGTGCGTCGGGTCGCGGGCGAGTCCTACCTCGCGATCATGGAAGCCGGCGGCGGTATTCGCGTCACGACCGAAGCGGTCCGACGCGCATCGGAAGCGGAACTGATCGAGATCAACCATCCCCGGCTGATGCGGATGATGGCCGGCGGCGTCACCACCGTCGAGTGCAAGAGCGGCTACGGGCTAACGGCCGACGACGAACTCAAGCAACTGCGCGCGATCCGCGCGCTAGACGAGCAGGTACCGATCGAACTGGTTGCGACCTACCTCGGCGCCCACGCGCTACCGGCGGAATACGAGGGTCGCGCGGACGCGTTCATCGACGACATCAGCGACCCGGCATTGCTGCGCCAGATCGCGGACGAACGCCTGGCAACCTTCTGCGACGTGTTCTGTGACCGGGGTGCGTTCGACGTGGAGCAGGCTCGGCGCGTGCTGACGCGCGCTGCCGACGCGGGGCTGCGACCGAAGCTGCACGCCGACGAACTGGCTCAAATCGGCGCGACACGACTCGCGGGTGAACTCGCGGCGGTCTCAGCCGATCATCTGGAGACGATCGATGACGCTGGAATCGCGGCGCTGCGTTCGGCGAACACGATCGCGGTCGTATTGCCCGGCACGTCGTTCTTCCTGGGAATCGAGCACTGCAACGCGGGTCAACTGATCCAGGAAGGTCTCGCCGTGGCACTTGCGACCGACTACAACCCCGGCTCCTCGCACATCGAATCGCTCGCGTGGATCATGAACATCGCTTGCTGCCAGCTCCGCATGCATCCCTTGGAAGTGCTGAGTGCCGTGACGGCGAATGCCGCCGCCGCGATCGGGCAGTCCGAACGTCTCGGCGCCATCGAGGTCGGCTTCGACGCGGACCTCGTGCTCTTCGACGTCCCCAGCCTCGATGAGTGGTTCTATGCCCCCGGACGGTCCCGCGTTCGAGCTGTGATCAAACGCGGTCGCATCGTGCACGAAGCCAGCTCGTCGGAATAAGCCCGTATCACGCTGAATACGATCGGCAGCCCAACGCTCAGACCGCCGAGTGCTTCTCGCCGAGGAACGCGCCGATCCGCTGTGTTGGCGCAGGTTCTATCCTGACGGCCGCCAGCGCGTCGCCCACGTCGCGGCTGCTCGTTGAAGATTCTCGCCGGTAGCGCGCAACGCCGCCGCTTGCTCCATGGCTGTCGGCGTAACGACGACGATCTCATCGAGCCCCAGTTCGTTCGCGAACGCCGTGAGCGTGAGCCGATCGGGCGTCTCGGTTGTTGACGACTCGTCCGTCGGAGTGCCGAAGTCGACGCGACCCGCGAACGCGATACACGCCCGACCCATCGGACGTGCGACGCGCGCCACCTGGGCGACGACCTTCCCCGCACGGCTTTGGGCATCGAGGCTGCCCTCGCCGGTGAGAACGACGTCGCACGCTTGAATTCGCTGCTCGAGCGCCACAATCCGCGCTACTTCATCAAACCCCGAACAGATTCGTGCCGTGAAGCTCGCACCGAGCGCCGACGCGATGCCCCCTGCCGCGCCCGAGTCCACCAACGGACCGATACCAGCCTGTTTCAGTCGATCCCACCAATGTTGCAGCCGGGTCTCGAGCGCTCGAACATCATTTGGCGTTGCACCTTTTGTCGGACCGAAGACGCGCGCCGCGCCCTGCGGTCCTAGCAGCGGATTGGGTACATCGACCAGCACGGTCAATTCACATGCCACCCGTCGGGGCTCGATCGCCCCGACTCGGATCAGATCCGCACCGACGATCGGCGTGGTCCACGTTCGCCCGCCGACATCGACCAGTCGCCAGCCGAGCGCTTGGAGACAACCGGCGCCGCCGTCGACGGTCGCCGAGCCGCCGACACAAAGGGTGATCCGTTCGGCCCCGGCCTCGAGCGCGTGCCGTAGCAACTCGCCCGTTCCGTGCGAGGTCGTCTGCATGGGCTGCCGCTCATCCACACGGAGTTTCGCGAGTCCCGAGGCCTCCGCCATCTCGACGATCGCGTGACGATCGCCAGCATGAAACCACCACGTAGCCGTCGTCGGTCGGCCGAGCGGGTCCAGCACGGTTGCGGTCCGCTGAGCGGCACCGACGGACTGGGCCAGAATCGCACCGGTACCCTCACCGCCATCCGCGAGCGGACACGCGTCGATCTCGCAACGTGGCCATCGGTCGCGAATCCCGCGTCCCAAAGCGGCAACCACTCCCCGCGCGTCCAGCGCGTCCTTGAACTTGTCAGGTGCAATCAGGATGCGTCCGGGATTATCCATCAGCGGTCGACTGATCAGCGAGCGCCGCCGGACGATAGGTGCAGTAGCCGCGTTTGGAGGGCGCCGCGAGAAACGCAGCGAGTCGCAGGCCGGCGTCGGTCCGCAGGTGCGCGATCGCCCGCTGTATGGCATCTTTCCACGGCAGCCGGCTTCGATACAACAACTTGTACGCCTCGCGGATCTCCTGCCGCTCTTCACTCGAGAACCCGGCCCGCCGCAGTCCCACGACATTCGGGCCGGTCACGACCGCGTGCGGGGCCAATGTCATGAACGGCGGAACGTCCCGATGGGCCCGCGCCAAACCACTGATCATCGCCCGTTCCCCAATCCGGGAGAACTGATGCACTGCGGTGTGGCCGCTCAGGAACGCTCCGCGCTGCACGTGGACGTGCCCGGCAAGCAACGCGCCGCTGGCCATGATGACGTCATCTTCGACAACACAATCGTGCCCGACATGGCTGGTCGACATCAGGAAGCAGCGCGCCCCGATTCGCGTGGTGCCCTCGGGCGTCGTCGGTCGATGAACCGCGACGTACTCGCGGATGATCGTGTCGTCGCCGACAACCGTGTACGAGGGCGCCCCGTCGTACTTGAGGTCTTGCGGCGGATGACTGACGATCGCGAACGGGTGCACCTGAACACGCGCACCGAGCCGCGCCCCCTCACTAACGTATGCATGCGCGTAGATCCGTGTCTGGGGGCCGATTCGCACACCCGCCTCGATGACCGCGTAAGGACCGACCTCCGCGGACGGATCCAACTCCGCGGAAGCGTGCACGACCGCCGTCGAATGAATGGGCATCTGTCCTACCCTCGTAACCAGAACCAACGCTCGCGACCGCGACGTTGTGCTGCTAACCGCCCGGCGATGCGATTCGCAGAGGATAACGGCTGATTCGGATGGATTTCAAATTCGCGTCGGCCATCCTATGATCTAGTCATGAAATCATCAGTCGCTACGCCCATCGACTACGCTACCGGCTCCTCGACACGGAACGCCGGCCCGGCAGACCTGCTCGCCATCGGCGTCGGCACGACCGTTTGCATGTGGGTCATCGGATACGTCGCCCGCATGCCCGGCCTCGAGATCCCTAGCCCCGTGCTGTTCTTCCTGTTTCTAGGTTGTTTGCTGGGCGGTGGCATTTACGCAGGTTACGCCACCGAGCGCGGCCCGAAAGGCGGGGCGCTCGCGATGCTGATCACCGGATTGCTCAACCTGCTCATCCTCGGATCGCTCGTCGGGAAGGAAACCCCGGGAGAAATGGTGCGCGCCGCTTTCGTGTGGGTACCAGCCGCATTACTCATCGCCGCCGTCTTCGGGGCGGGTGGCGGCGCGATCGGCCGCGTCAGCCGCGACACCGCACCACCAGCCAACTGGCCGCTGCGTCTGGCGCTCGTCGCACTCGCTGCCACGACATTTCTGATCCTGGTGGGAGGCATGGTCACCGGACTCGAGGCCGGCCTGGCCGTCGTCGACTGGCCAAATACGTTCGGCTACAACATGTTCCTCTACCCGCTCACGCGCATGACCGGCGGAATCTACTTCGAGCACACCCACCGGCTCACCGGGTCACTCGTCGGGTTGACGACACTGATCCTGGCTGCGTGGCTGCAACGCTATGACGCGCGCGGCTGGCTTCGAACGCTCGGCTGGGTCGCATTCGTGATGGTCTGCGTACAGGGGCTGATGGGCGGCTTGCGGGTCACCGGCACGCTTACACTCAGCCAATCGCCGGCGGATGTCGCGCCCAACACGACCCTCGCGATCGTTCACGGCGTATTCGCCCAGGTGTTCTTCGCGGTCCTGGCCGTCATCGCCGCCACGCTCGCCCGCACCTGGCACACGGCCGGGGCGCCACAGCCGCGCCCGTCGGCGGCGACGGACCGCTTCGTCTCGGTCCTACTGGTGCTGATGCTGCTCGTGCAGCTGGTGCTCGGCGCCCTCCAGCGTCACGTCGGGGACACACAAGGCGGCATGAGTATGCTGCTGGTCTTTCACATTACGATGGCGACCTTCGTCGCACTGGTCGCTTTCACGGCGGGCCTCCGCGCCTGGATGCTCGAAGATGTCCCGATCGTACCGACGTTGGGCGGCTGGCTACTCGCCGGGACTGGCGTGCAACTCATGCTTGGCGTTGCCGCACTGGTCGCCATCATGGTGACACGCGACGGCGGAGCGATGATGGTGCAGGCGGTCGTCACGACGGCCCACCAAACGGTCGGCGCGCTGTTGTTGGCCGCGGCTGCCTGCCTCGCTCTCTGGAACCATCGATTGTTCGAACCAACCGCGACGGCTCCCGAAGGCGTCGATGCCGTCTCCGGCTGAGGCGACTCCGACACATGTCGCGCACCCGACTCATCCTCGGCGGCTCGCTGGTCCTCGCCGCGCTGCTCGTTGTCGCACTCGCTGCCTTGGACGCACCCGCGGACGCGCGTGTGCTGCTCCTTTGCGCCGCCGGCGTGCAACAACCGATCGACGAGATCGTCGAAGCGTACAACGCGACGACTGAGGGACCGCGTGCGTTCGTCCAATATGGCGGATCCGGAACGCTGCTCAGCGGACTGACGGTATACCCGATCGGCGATCTCTTCCTCGCAGCGGACGCGAGCTATCTCGATACGGCCCAGGAGTACGGTCTGATCGCCGAACGGCGCGCGATCGCGACGATCCGTCCGGTCATTGCGTTCGCGCGCGATAATCCGAAACGAATCCAAGGGGTGAATGACCTGCTCCGCGCCGACGTGACCTTCGCGCTCGCCTCGCCGAACGCGGCCAGCATCGGACGCGCAACGCGTAACGCCCTCCAACACGCTGGACGTTGGGAGCAGGTGCGAGCCAATTGCAAGGTGTTTCTACCCACCGTCAACGACGTAACCAACACGATCGCGCTCGGCAGCGTCGACGCCGGCATCATCTGGGACGCCAATGCGCGGCAACAAGCGGACCTGAGCTACTGCAGCGATCCCGTACTCGGACAGCGTACCGAACGGGTCACCGTCGGCGTCCTGCGCGGCAGCGCTGATACTCGTGCCGCGCACGATCTGCTGCGTTTTCTCACACAATCGCAAACGGCGCGCGCGGCGTTCGCGCGGCATGGATATGTGACCACCGTTGAGTCGGCGTCGGACGGGTAGCCGTCACACACGCGTTCTTGCGCGCCTCAGGCCCCCGGCGAAACGGTACGGGTCGCGGAGCGCATCACCGTCACCTCAGCTGAGTCGAAGCCGTCGACCGTCGCGTCACGCGACTCTTTCGTGACTTCGATCAACAGGTCCGCGCCCTGCCGAAAATCACTCAAATCCGCCAGCGTCAGCACCAACTCGCCCGTATCCGCGAATGGTCCGAAGTTTTCGACGCGGTTCTCGTTGAAGATCGTCTGACTGATCCGGACGCGGACTTGTAGATTCGCGTTTCGCTGCGACCACGTGAGCGTGAACCCGGAAAGCGACGCCGACTCACCGCTCGCGGGTGAAATGACCGCGAAGGCCACCGGACCGGTAACCGTACTCTGCTCGACGCCACGCGTGGGCTCGCGGACAGTAATCGTGTATTCGTTCGCCGCCGTGACGGTGCGCTCGTAGTCGCCGCCCTCGCCCTGCAACGACCGGCCATTCACCTCGACATCCTGGTCGTCGCTCAAATCCACGCCGCGTCCGCGCGAATCGGTGATTGCCGCAGACACGGTTGCGTTGCTGCTGCCGGATTCCTGCACGATCGTGATGGTCGCATCCGTATCGTCCAGCGCTGCGCGGACGCCGAAGGAACCGCCGCTGTTGTTGTTGGTGTTGCCGTCGGGCGGCGTCGGCACGATCCGACAGGAGACGCCGGGGTTCAACACGACGACCGTGGCCAGCAGAACGAGCACCACGGCCCCGCGCGCCCGGCTCCACGATTCCCTCGTATTCGTCAATCCCTTGCCGATCATCCCGTATCCTCCATCTCGTGCAGATCAAACATCTCGTGTAAGCGAACCCACCAGGCACTCGGCGCGACATGCACGCGCCGCTTCCAGCGGGCTACATGGTCGTAATCGTAAATTCCTCGGTCGCGGTCGTCGGGGGATCGGCACTGTCCGTGACAGTGATCGAGAAGGTGTTCATCCCGGCCGCGGTCGGCGTGCCGGTGATCTCACCGGTGGTCGCGTCCAACATCAGCCCGTCCGGCAACGTCCCCGCCGACAAGCTCCACATAAACGGCTGCGTGCCGTTGATCGCGACGAGCCCGTCCGTATAGGCCATCCCGACCTGACCGGCCGCTAATGCATCGGTCAGGATCTCTACCGGCTGCGGGTCGATCGTCAGCGTCAACTCCTGCTCATCGCTGGATAACGGGCTGTCCGAATCGCGCACCTCGACCGTGAAGGTCACCGCGCCCGCTTCCTCCGGCGTACCTGAGATAACGCCCGTATCGCGGTTCAGGCTCAGCCCGTCCGGCAACAGACCGGCGACCACCGACCACTCGTACGGCGTTTGTCCATCCTCGGCGAAAAGCCGCTCGTTGTACGCCGACCCCACCATGCCGTTCGCCAAGGTCGTCGTTGTAATGTTCACCGCCTCGGGCTTGATCACGAGCGTCACCGACGCCGTCTTCTCCTGACGCGGATCGCCGGAATCGGTCACGGTGAACTCGACCAGTGTGCCGGTCGTCGTCAACACCGGAGTCCCGGACACACGTCCGTTCGACCGGTTCACCGATAGCCCGGCCGGCAACCCTACAGCCGTCACGCGGTAAGGCGGAACGCCGCCCGCAATCTCCACAAACGACTCGTACGCAACCGCCAACCGACCTACATCCAGGTCCGCATCGACCGTCAGCTCAGGGAAGATCTCGATCGTATAGCTTTCAGACCCCATGCCTCCGAAAATCGTGGAGGTATCCGCCAGCACCGTGAAGCTGAACGTGCCGGACGACGTCGGCGTTCCCGTGATCTGCCCGTCCGAGCGCAGCCGAAGACCGGCCGGCAACTCGCCTTGACTGATACTGAACTGGACGCTGCCACTCGCTTCGACCGATAATGTCGCGCTGTAGCCAATCCCCACGGCCCCATCGGGCAGCGTCGCGGGGAAGATCACGAGCGTCGGAACCACACAACCACCGACGAAGACGCCGAAGACCATGGCACCGGCCAGCATCCTGCGAATCAGCATTTCCACTCACCTCCGTCATTTCAGACCGCACCGCGAACCCACCGGCATTCTACGCGATCGCGACCATAGGCGAACGCGGGTATCCGGCCTCCTCGCGTCAGGAACCCGTGGACACATGGACACCTGCGGTCCGGCTCCGATAGATCAACTATTGGTCCGTCATTGATCCCATCGGTCGCGTGTCGTGCCGGTCAGCCGGAAATCGAGCGCAGAATGCCGGCGAGAATCACGATCGCGACGACGAGCGCCGCCAGCAGCGGCAATCGCTTTCCCGCGGTCGCGCGATAACGCTCACCCTTGGCACCCGGCAGCGCCAGCACCGCAACACCGTGGAAGATCACCAGCGCCAACAGGAATTTGACGCCGAACAGACCGTGATAGACCATCTTTTGCGGGTTTTCGCGCAACACCGGGATCCGCAGCCCGAACGTCACCAGCCCCGTAATCAGCAAGATTGCGATTAGCACAAATGCCACCGGCCGCCAGCGGTCGGCGAGCGTATTACTCGCGGCACTCTGCGTCGACTCATCGAGGCTCCGCAGCGTGGGGTGCAACGCCAGCGCTTGAAAAAGAATGGCCCCGCCGGCGACCAGCGCCGCCAGCACGTGGATGACGTGAACAGCAGAATCGGATAGTTCCATCATGTCGATCGCTGCAATCATTCGGTTCTCCGCGCAGGTAAGATTCGGTTTCGACGATTGTAGACCGGCGCCGGCCGACACGCGACGCTTGCGAACCAGGGGACGCTGCCCGATAGTCGTACGACTCGGCCACGGCCGCAATCGAAAGGAGACTTGCTAGTGAACCTGCTCGGCGTCAACATCGACCACGTCGCAACCATCCGACAGGCCCGCAAAGCGGACGAGCCGGACCCCGTATGGGCTGCGGTCGAAGCCGAACTCGGCGGTGCCGACGGCATCACGTTCCACCTGCGCGAGGATCGCCGGCATATCTCCGACCGCGACGCCGAGGTGTTGAAACGCACCGTGGCGACCAAACTCAACATGGAAGCCTCGATCGACGCCAAGATCATCCGGCTGGCCTGCGCGCTCAAGCCCGACCAGGTGACACTCGTGCCCGAACGTCGCGAGGAGCTGACCACTGAGGGCGGGCTCGACGTGATCCGGCTACGGACGCGCGTCCGGACCGCGGTCAAGAAGTTGCGCGACGCTGGCATTGACACCAGTGCATTCGTCGAACCCGCTCCCGAACAGATCGAAGCGTCGGCCGAAGCGGGATTCGAGGCGGTCGAGATCTGGACCGGCGGCTACGCGCACGCCAAGGGCCAGAAACGCCGCGATGCCCAACTTACCAGGCTCAACGAAGCGATCGACGTCGGGTTGAGCTGCGGCCTGGTCGTACACGCCGGTCACGGACTGACGTACCGCAACGTGACGCCCGTGGCAGAACTGATGGGCTTCACCGAGTTCAACATCGGGCATAGCATCGTCTCGCGCGCAGTGATCGTGGGCATGCGCGAGGCGGTGCGCGAGATGAAGACGTTGCTGCGCGAAGCGAAACGCCCGATCGTCCTGTTGCCGGACGAACAATAGCAGGCATGCCATGCAATGCGTCGCCTTGTCGCGAGCGGGCCGTCCAGGATTTACTAGTAGGGTGGGGAGGGCATATCGCCCGCGGGCCTAGCGATCCAGCCGTGTCGACGTCGCAACGCGGTCGGCCATGCAGCCTCCACCGGCGTCGCAGCTTGCACAGTTCGCGGAGTCGTGGCTGCACGACGGGTCGAACTCATGCCAAGCCGTAAAGAATTGCCGCGGCGCGGCGCTATCTGTGTCCAGGAACCGAAGGAAGGATAGCAACCGTCGCGCTGCATCGTTGCTGAGCAGATGCTCCATCTTGCAGGCATCGATCTCGGCCTGTCCCGCTTCCATCCCCAGCACGTCGGTTAGAAACCGCTGCATCAGTCGGCGCTTCGTCTTGATCGCGTCGACCAACCGCTGGCCGCCGTCCGAGAGTTGCAGATGACGATTCTCGTCCTGCAAGACCAAGCCGGCATCCTTCAACGGCCGGAGCGAGATCGAGACGCTGCCGCGCGTGATATCCAACTGCCGGGCAACGTCCGATACACGCGCATATCCTTTGCGCCCCACCAAGTCGTCGATCGCCATCAAATGGTGAGCGGCGCTGTGGCTGATGCCGTTGTGGTCGAATTCCTTCCAGACTTCCAAGCTGCTGACTCCGGTTAACGCAATCCTCGTAATTGAATATTCTAGCCGAATTCGCACGCCTCGTCGCGGGAAAAGCGTACCGCCTGCACCGGGTATGCGGCCCGAGCGTCCGATCCGCACGGTCCATTTGACCCCCCTTGTATTTCCGCGATGATGCACGCCTCCGTTGGACCAAAGGAGCGTTTCAAATGCGTGTTTTCGTCACCGGCGGGGCCGGGTATGTCGGCAGCCACAGCGTGCGAGCCCTGAACGGGGCCGGCCATGATGTCACCGTCTACGACAACCTCAGCTTCGGCCACCGGGCCGCCGTCGCACCCGAAGCAGAACTGGTCGTCGGAGACCTGGCGGACTCTCAGAAGATCTCGGCGGTCTTCGAGGCCAAGCGATTCGATGCCGTCATGCACTTCGCGGCGTTCCTGAACGTCGGCGAGTCCGTCGACCAGCCACTCATGTACTACCGAAACAATGTCGCCGGCACCCTCAGCCTGCTCGAGTGCATGCAGAAAGCGAACCTGCGACGCTTCGTGTTCAGCAGCACCTGCGCCATCTTCGGCGTGCCCGAGACCCTGCCGATCACGGAAGACCTGCCGAAATCGCCGATCAACCCCTACGGCTGCACGAAGTACGCGGTCGAGCTGATGCTCCAGGACTGCAGCGCGGGCTGGGGCCTGGGCGCAACCGCACTACGCTACTTCAATGCGTCCGGAGCCGCCCGCGACGGATCCATCGGCGAGGACCACAGCCCCGAGACGCACCTGATCCCGCTCATCCTCCAGGTCCCACTCGGCCAACGCGACCAGATCAAGATCTTCGGGACCGACTATCCCACGCCAGATGGGTCCTGCGTGCGCGACTACATCCACGTCGAAGACCTGGCCACTGCCCACGTCAAAGCCGTCGAAGCCGTCGAGCCGGGCACTTTTTCGTCCTATAATGTCGGAACCGGTAACGGGTTCTCTGTGATCGAGGTGATTGAGGCGGCACGCAAGGTGACGGGCCACGCGATACCGGCGGAGACCGCGCCGCGGCGTCCCGGTGACCCGCCGGCGCTTTACGCCGACCCGTCGAAGCTCAAATCGGAGCTCCGGTGGGAGCCGGAGTTCACCGATGTCGAAGCGATCCTTCAGACCGCATGGGCCTGGCACCGCAAGAATCCGAGCGGATTTTCGGAATAGACGAGCGAGATCATTTGTTTGACTTTTTTGGATACATTATCGCGCCCCGATTCGTGGCGCTCTATGATATCGAAATGGAGACGAAACGGTATTTCATACAACGGGATGTCATAACCGCAGTCATTGAATGATTATCGACTTATCGTTCGACATCTAATCCATCCCATCTTCAACCGTTTGTCACCGACAACCTGATTCGCACCTAAGAGACGCCCAGCAGAAGCGTTTGCGGTATCGGTTTGTTTCTCGCCGATTTCGCTTGAGGCTTTTTCTGAGCGGTGTGCCCTTCCCTCGCGCAGCGCCGAGTTAGCGCGAATGAAGCGCCCGCATTCTCTTCGGCCCGTGTGAATAGTTCGTCGGCTGGCACGAGCTCTCAACAACCGGACTCATTTTATTCATTCGTTACCTGGGAAGGAGTTCGTGATGAGTGCAGCGTTTCATATTCCGCCGCCGACCGAGCAGGAGTTGTCCGTCAACCTCTCGATCCTGGAACGGCAGCTGAACGACAACATGAAATGCCCAGCGGGTCGCAACAAGGTGTATTTGCGGAATCTGCTGACCGGGCGACGGCCCGGCAGGCCGCGGATCACGCTGAAGTGCCACCTGAGGAAAGACATTGGAATGCCACAGGACATCTACCTCGAAGAGATCCAGCAGCTCTGCTGCGGCGATCATGAGCAATGTCCGGCGTGGAGCAAGCTCAAGGACCGGTTCGTCGTGACTTGAGCCAGACGATTGTTGCTCGCGTGATGGCTGGGATTTGGTCACCGGCTGCACGCGGGGAGCCTTGCGAAAGCTCGGCGAGGAGTGCCAACCTCGCCGGGCTTTTTTTTTTGGCCCGACTTTCCCCCGCCGGACGCCAACCGGGAACACTCGACGCGCCCCCGACCAATAGAGAAGGGGCCCTGCGGCCCCTTTGTGGTCCTTCTTCCTCGCGCTGCGCTTGCCTAGGCGACTGCGCCGGTCTAAACCGCCACGCCGAAGAGTACCTCGTGTAGCTTGTCGACGACCGAGTCGAGCTTGTCCTTGGTCACATAGGTCCCTTTGGCAATCTCGCTTCGAATCGACAGCACCTTCGCTTGCGCCTGGCTGTCCTCCGGCTTGAAGTGCCGAGCCGCATCGGAGAGCTCGACCGAATCGCTCTCCGGCGCCTGCGAGCTGACTTTGAGGGCTTCGGCACGATCCTGACCGAGTGCGTCCGCACGCCCGTAGACCGACCGATTGCCCGTAAGAGCAGCTGGATTGGATTGAATCTCAAACATCGAACACCACCTTTCGCGCCTCCCGCAGGCAGACGCGCTCCCACCGCCCGTCGGCTTCCATCCCTTGTAGCCGCGGGGGGAACACGGATTACGAACTACGCTGTTCCGTCAGCGGGTACGTCCCACACCTTCGCCCATTCGCTCTGGAAGAGCTATCGACGGAGCCGCCGAAAAACTTGCGGAAAAACACCCGTCACCCCACTTTTTTCCGGGCCCCGCCTGCCCGCACGCACGCCAACAGAACAGCAACAGTTTTTATTGGACAACCCAAGATCTGGATCGAACGCATCGCAAATCCCAAACTCGCTCAAACCGCGCAAGTTCAGGCGCTATAGCCGATGGCGCATCGCCCAAAGGTCCGGAAACACAGGCTTGAATAGCGTCGCGCGCAAGAAGTCTGCACCAGGACTCCCACCGGTCCCCGGCTTGTGCCCGATCGTTCGTTCAACCATCTTGACGTGCCGGTAGCGCCACTCCTGCAGCCCCTCGTCAAAGTCCGTCATCAGCTCCAAGAGGTTCGCGAGATCAGGCTTAGTCCGGTAAATGTCGAGCAGTGCGTCCTGCACCTGCGCGTTCGTTTCCGTCGGTTGGGTCAAGTCGCGTTCCAACAGTTCGACCGGAATCGAGTATCCGCGATGAATCAGGAAAGCATAAAAACAATCAACCAAACTCGGCATTTGCAAGTGATGTTGCAACAATGCCTGGCCCGGTCCACCCGGCTCGTGGAAGCCGAGCATGTTGGGGCGCTTGTACCCCAGCATGAACTCGACTGCACGAAACTGCGCGGACTGAAACCCGGAGGCCGTCTCGAGCCTTTCGCGGAAGCTGTTGAAGTCCGTCGGGGTCATGGTCTCGAGAATATCCAGCTGTTGAACGAGCGTTTTCATGATCATCCGACAGCGCTTGAGCGTCGCCATCGCGCCGTACAAATGGTTCTCCCGAAAATCTCGCTTGACCTTCTCGAGCTCGTGCAGCATCTGCTTGAACCACAGCTCGTAGACCTGATGGATGATGATGAACAGCGTCTCGTCGTGCTCCGGCGGGTCCGACACGGGTGACTGTAGTGCCAGCAGTTCGTCCACGCGAAGATAGCTGGCGTAGGTAATCGCCTTCTTCGGCGTTGCCGGCGGAAGATGCTCGTTCTCGTTCATCAGGATATCCCTCGACTACACTCGTTACCGCATCAATCCGCGCTCGTGATCATGGCAGGACCGCCAGAATCACGGCAACGCCGACGACGAAAACGAGCGACAAGAGCGCCCACAGTACCACCCGATCCTGATGGCGGGCCTTGCGGACCGTTTCGGAGTACGGGGTGCGTGTAAAGGTCACCATCGTATACAAGGGCGTATAGCCCGGCACGAACCGATGCAGGATCCGTTCGATAGCCTTGCGCGCTCGAAACGCGGCCGAGCCAGAATGGTCGCGCATCTCGATGAAGTTGTGTAATGCCAGATCGGCCAGCGCGTCAGCGTTTTCCTTGCGCGCCGCAGAGTAGCTCGCCAGCGCCGTCCCGACATCAACGTGCTGCTGAAGACACCGGTTCAGCTCCGTGCAGTCCTCAAACGCGCAGTTCATACCCTGTCCGTAGAACGGCACCACGGCGTGCGCCGCATCGCCAAGCAGCACCACCCTGTCACGGTAATGCCACGGTGCACATCGAACGGTAAGCAGTGACGACGTCGGATTCGTCTTGAAGTCATCGACCAACGTGGGCATGTGCGGCACCGCGTCGGGAAAATGCGTCTCGAAATACGACATGATCTGTTCGTCTGTCTGCAACCGATCGAAGCCATTCGGCCCACTAAACGGCCAGAAACACGTGCAGGTGAACGAACCGTCCGGATTCGGCAACGCGATCATCATGTACGAGCGCCGAGGCCAGATGTGCAGCGCATTGCGTTCGATCCGAAAACCGCCACCCGTGGCAGGCGGGATCGTCAGTTCTTTATAGCCGTGCGCCAGATACGCCTGCTGATAGTCGAACCGATCCAGACGCTGCATCCGTGCCCGAATCGCCGAGAAGGCCCCGTCCGCCCCGATCAGCAGATCGCCGGTCGAACGAACCTCCGCACCGCTCTCGTTGTCGACGAGCACCGCGCGGCCGCCGTCCAGATCGACATCCTGACAACGATGGTCGAACCGTACGGTCACATTCGGCATCCGCTCTGCCGTCTCGACCAGTAGCTGGTTCAACCCGGCGCGCGAAACCGAGTTGATCGCGCGGTCCGGGTCTTTGTCGTAAGGTTGGTATGAGAGACGACCGTCCGGCGCATGGATCATGCGCCCCGGCATCCGGACAGCGAGCGCGAGCACTTGATCGGCCAGTCCCACTTCGTGCAGCGCATGGATGCCGCGAATTGATAGCGCGAGATTGATCGAACGGCCCCCGACAACCTTGCCCGATCGCGGGTCCGGTCGACGTTCGAAGAGTTCGACTTCGTAGCCCGCCCGACCCAGATAGCACGCCATCAACGCGCCACCCAACCCGGCACCCACAATCGTTACTCGCGGCTTGCTCATCCGGGCAGCATTCTGGGTGCCGACGTGCCCCTTTGCAAGGGGACAACGCGACCGAGCCCCTACTAGAACCAGAGCCGCGAGCGCGAGCGAGGCCGACCGGGTGGCACTGGTAGCTTGCTACCAGTGTTCAGAAGGTGCTTGCGCGGTATTCGCTGAATCCACTAGCGACTTGATCAAACGTACGTTCCCAACACTGGCGGACAAGCCGCCAGTGCCACCCAGAAGGCCCAATCAGCCTGCGCTACTCAACTTCAGCGAAATCCTCCAGTGCCACCCGTTCGCGTAACGCCGGACGTCCCGGTCCGGCGCATCGAGAATCCGGACACCGGACGCTGAGGTCCGCAAGCTCAGGTCGAACACCGGATTCAGAGGTCCGGCGCCACGGCACCAATAGGCCCAAGGGCGGGGCGGGCGTCCCGCCCGCCTACGGGAGTCCCGAGCGCAAGCGAGGCTACTCAACGTAGACATCGGCCTCGCGAAACGCGTATCATCTCGGTTTGCGTTTTTCTCCGGGGACGACACTCAATGGGTGCGCCCCGGCGCGGGGATTGTGCCGTGTCGCATCGGGATCGAGAATTCGACGTCATCGTCGTCGGCGGCGGCCATGCCGGTGCCGAAGCCGCCTGGGCTGCTGCGCGGATTGGCGCATCGACTGCGATGGTCACGTTCAATCGCGACGCGATTGGCCGGATGTCGTGCAACCCTGCAATCGGCGGCATCGGAAAAGGTCAGATGGTCCGCGAGATCGACGCGCTCGGCGGCATCATGGGCATCGCCGCGGATGAAGCCGGGATCCAGTTCCGGATGCTCAATCGGCGTAAGGGTCCGGCGGTCTGGGCGCCGCGGGCGCAATGCGACAGCGACGCTTATCCGAGAATCGTTCGACGCCACCTCGAAGGCTGCCCGAACCTCTCGATCGTCGAGGCCGGCGTCGACGAGTTGCTAACCGAGCCGCTCGACGACGGAATCGTCCGCCATCGGGTCACGGGTGTCGTCTTGAACGACGGAACGCAGCTGCGCGCCCCGGCCGTCGTCATCACTTCCGGCACGTTCCTTGGCGCGCTCATGCACTGCGGCGAACGCCAGACGCCTGGTGGGCGGGTCGGTGAGGCTGCCGCAGCCGGGCTGAGCCGGTCCCTGGCTACGCTCGGACTGGAGCTCGGTCGACTGAAAACCGGCACGCCGCCGCGCGTGTCGGCGGACTCCGTCGATCTTCGTCAACTCGAGCCGCAGCCCGGCGATCCCGAACCGGCGCCCTTCTCGCTACGAACCGAGCGCATCACCCAGCCGCAGATCCAATGCTGGCTGACGTATACGAACCCAGCGACACACGCGCTGATCCGCGACAACCTGCACCGCGCGCCGATGTTCTCAGGGCAGATCGAATCGCCCGGACCGCGCTACTGTCCGAGCATCGAAGACAAGGTCGTACGGTTCGCCGACAAGGAACGGCATCAAGTCTACGTCGAACCGGAAACGCGCGACGCCGACCGGCTATACCTCAACGGCATCAGTACATCGCTTCCGCAGGACGTCCAACAGAGAGTCGTCAACGGCATGCCCGGGCTCGAGCAAGCGCGCATCGTGCAGTGGGGATATGCCGTCGAGTATGACTTCGTACCACCCGTGCAGATCGATGCCTCGCTGATGACGAAGCGAGTTCGTGGTCTCCTGCTCGCAGGCCAGATCAACGGAACCAGCGGATACGAGGAAGCCGCAGGCCAGGGGCTGATCGCAGGCATCAACGCCAGCCGATTCGTGCAAGGCCGGGAACCGTTGATCCTGCAGCGTGACCAGGCATACATCGGCGTCATGATCGACGACCTCGTCACGCGCGGGGTGCTCGAACCCTACCGGATGTTCACCTCCCGCGCCGAACACCGCCTCCACCTGCGCTACGACAATGCAGACACCCGTTTGACCCCGATCGGTCGCGAGGTGGGGCTCGTGGACGACGCGTGCTGGGCCGCGTTCTCGACACGCCAGGAGCGACTCCAGCGCTGGCACGCCATCGCGGACCGCACGATCGTCGACGGCCGACCGATCGCCGCCTGGCTCAAGCGCCCCGAAGAGGACGGGACGCGCTTTCGGACGGCGTTCCCGACGCTGGGCCGAAGCGCGGCGGACGAAGCCCTTTGGCAACGGGTATTGGTCGATATCAAGTATTCCGGCTACATCCGTCGCCAACAGCGCCTGATCGACTCGTTCCGCGAACTGGAAGATCGGGCAATTCCGACATCGCTGGTCTACGAAGGTGTGCCGCACCTGCGCCGCGAAGCCGTCGAGCGATGGTCCGCGGTCCGACCGCGCAATCTCGGCCAGGCCTCACGGGTCAGCGGCGTCCACCCCTCGGACCTCTCAATTCTCATGGTGTACCTCGCCGCACGGGACCGAACACGACCCGCGAAGTCCGAAACGGAGAATTAATTTTTCCCGAATAATCTTTCCACGTTTGCCAAGTTGCCCCCGATGATATATTATGGATAACATAGATAAGATGGGGTATCTGCAAGGAAGCATGGATATGACGGGCAAGCGCGAAGGCATCATGGACAAGCAGGTCTACACCACCGGCGAGGTGGCGGAGATCTGCAACCTCAGCCAGCAGACGGTGATTCGCTGTTTTGACCGCGGCCAGTTGCGCGGTTTTCGGGTACCGGGCTCGCGGTTTCGACGGATCCCGCGCGAGTCGCTGATTCAGTTCATGAAAGAGAACAATATCCCGCTCGATCAGATCGAGATGGGCAAGACGCGCGTCCTGGTCGTCGACGACGACCCGGCGATCGTCGAAATGCTGGTCGAGTTGCTGGAGCGCGACGGTCGCTTCGAGGTCGCGACGGCCGCCACCGGCTTCGAAGCCGGGATGCAAACGCGCGAGTTCAAGCCGGATGTGATCGTGCTCGACTACATGCTGCCGGACATCAACGGGAACGCCGTCTGCAAGACCATTCGTACCGACCCGCAACTCGCGGAAGTCAAAGTCATCATCGTTTCCGGCGTCATTGACCGCGACGACGTCGAGCGGCTCTTCGCCGACGGCGCCGACGATTTTCTCCAGAAACCTTTCAGCATCGAACAACTCGTGACGCGGATTACTGAACTCGTGCGCGGCTGATCAACCATGCTCGTCCAGCAGGAAACGCCGGGAGAACGTCCGGATCCCGAACGGGTGGTCGGGAAGCTCGACGCGCTGCCCACGCTGCCGGTGGTGGTCATTCGCCTCTTCGAGATCAGCGCCGATCGCGACAGTTCGTTCCGCGAGTTGGCCGAGGTGATTCACGGCGACCCGGCGTTGGCCGCGAAGGTGCTCTCCGTCGCAAGTTCGGCATCCTTCGGCGTCGGTCGTCAGGTGACCACGTTGCAGCAGGCGGTGGCGTTGCTGGGGTTTGCCGCGGTGCGCAGCATCGTTCTCGCGACGTGTGTGTTTCAGGCTTTCGAGAACGACAGCGAACCGACCCCCGAGGGCGGGTTCCAACGCCGCGAGTTCTGGCTGCATTCGATCGCGACGGCGTGCGCCGCGCAACGGATTGCGAAAGCCGCGCCGAGACTCGGCGTCGAATCGGACGAGGCATTCCTTGGCGGACTGTTGCACGACCTCGGCAAGGTCGCGTTGGACGCGGTCTTCCCCAAGGCCTACGACCGCATCGCAGCCCGTGCTGCGAACGATCGCGGCGACATATCGGATCTCGAACGAACGATCCTGGGCGCCGACCACACGCGGGCCGGCCGACGACTAGCCGAGCGCTGGAAGCTGCCTGCGACGTATCGGGACGTGATCTGGCTACACCACTTGGCGCCCGGCACGCTACCGGCCTCGGTCGAGAACCCCCAACTGATCGCTGTCGTTCAACTGGCTGACACGCTGGTCCGCGAACAGCGGCTGGGATACTCGGGCAACTTCCGTTTCTACGAATACTCGCCGCGCGTGGCGCGCAACCTGGGACTCGACGTCGCGACGATCGAACAGGCACTGACCGGCCTGGTCGCCGAGGTTAGCGAGTATGCCCGACTGCTGGGCTTGGAACGCGAGTCGCCGGAAACGATCTATATCAAGGCGATCGGTAGCGCGAACGCCGAACTCGGTCGAATCAACACGGAACTGGCCGAGAGCAATCGGCGGCTTTCGGCGGCTGCCCGGTTCTTTCGGGCGCTCGAGGCATTCGAAACGCATCTCTCATCGTGGTCTGATCCGGGCAGCATCATTCCCGCCATCGCACACGCTGCGACGATCGGCCTGGAGCGCTCCACATTAGCGGTGTTCGGTCTGCGCGATCGCACGACGAACTACGAGCTGGCCTGCATCGAGCAGGACGGGGCGCCGCGTACGCTCACCTTACCGGTTCCCGATAGCGTGCAAGGGTGGCTCGCGCACCGTGAGGGGTCTTTCGACGGTGCGATCTTCAAAGCGCCTGAGCCCATTCGCGAACTGGTCAATCCGGTGCTCGAGCGCCTCGGCGCAGGGCAGCTGTGGATTGTGCCGATCATGCATGACGGTGAGCTGGCGGCCGGGGTTGTCTATCGCAGTGAGACAAACGAACGCACACGTTTCACCGACGACTTCCGGGAGTTGCGGTCGTTCGCGAGCAGCCTGGGTCTGGCCCTGGGTCGCGCTCACGCGCAGACTGCTCAGCGCAGAATGGCGGACGACCTCGCCGAGACCAACCGGCGCTTGCAGCAAATGCAAAATGAGGTACTTCGTTCTCGAACACTGTCGATGATCGCCGAAATGGCGGCAGGCGCCGGCCACGAGCTGAACAGTCCGTTGACGGTGATCTCGGGGCGGGCGCAGATGCTGGTCGAGCAACTCGACAATCCCGAGCACCGCCGCTCGCTCGAGATCATCTTCCAAAAGGCGCACGAATGCAGCCGGATCGTCAGCGACCTGATGGACTTTGCGCGCCCGCAACCCGCGACATGTCGCCAATTCGACTTGATGGAGCTGTTGGAATCCATCCGTGAAGAGTTTATCACGGAGGGTCGCGTCTCTGCACCGCGCGTCGTGCTCCGTGCCGCCGGCCTTCCGGAGCAGCGAGCGGTGCTCGTGAGCGACCCGAAACAATTGCGCGTCGTGGTGCGCGAGTTGTTGCAGAACGCTGTCGAGGCCACGGCGGATAACCAAGGGCTGATCACAATCACATGCCGGCCGGCCGAGACGATCGACGGCTTCGAGATTCAGGTCAGTGACAAGGGTCGCGGCATGCCCCCCAGCATCCAGGAACGGGCCTTCGACCCGTTCTTTTCACATCGCAAGGCAGGACGACGACGAGGACTCGGTCTACCGCGGGCGTATCGCATCCTCGAATCGCTCGACGGCCGTATCTGGCTCGAGAGCCGCCCCAACGAGGGGACGATCGTAAACGTGCTGCTCCCGCGCACAGAACCGGAAAGCAATCGCGCCTGATCGCGGCAACCATACCGTCTCGCGCAACGACACAGGCTTGCGGGAAGATCCTGCTTCGAAAACAATGCGCTTTGCCCCGGCAGGGTAAGGAGCGAGTCAAGTCGCTAGAGAGTTCAGCAAATATGCGCAAGTCCCCCCTGAACACTGGTAGCAAGCTAGTGCCACCCCCGGTGTTCATGCGAAGTTCTCCCAGGACACCAAACCACCTACCACGGCATTACCAGGAGTAGTGCACCTTGTAAGTAACCCGTTTCTCGCCATTCGGCGGAACGGTCACGGGGAACTCGATGGTCCGCGCGTCGATCTTGCGAAACTCCATCGACTGTTCCGCCACGTCCCAGTTGTACCAGCGATAGAGCCGTTCGACGACACGCACTTCCACCGGCACGTCTTTGTGATTGCGCAGCGTGATCTCGAATGCCTCGTCGGTCCAGCGCGCGTTGTGGTCGACGTGGAAGTGCGTCTGCGTGCGTTGACCGACAAGATCGAAGGCGTTTCCGGTATAAACACGAACCTTCTCGCTCTTCGGCGTGTGATCGATGTCATTCTCGCCGACAAACTCGAGCTGACGGTCGTCATCCTGCTGGTAAAAGCGCATCCGACCGCCTGGCAAGGGAATGCCTAGCCCATTCTCCTTGGTGTTCTTGAACTCGCGCATGATCCAGACCTTTGGATTGGAACGCACGCCGTAATCGGCCTTCGCGCGAATGTGATGAACGTCCCAGTTGCTGTAGGACTCATCGATTTGCGCGCCCTCGTAGACGAAGACCTTGTCGGCACGCACGTCATCGGCGCGGACGAACTCAACCTGCTTGGTCTCGCGGTCACGCAACGTCGTGTTCCGGGCGAGCTTGTAGAGGTGGTATTCGTCGAAGACTTTGGCGCTGACTGCTGGCTGGCCTAGCGACTCGCCGGCTGCACGCACCCGGGCGCCGAACCCACCCACGCCCGCAGCGGGATCGAGCTTGTGAACGTCGCCGGCCATGAGCTTGATACGCGTGTCCACGAAGTCGCGGCCGCTTTGGTTGTCGATGGTTACCCAGCCGAGAATCGACACGCGGTCTGGTTCTTCCTGGTCGGCGATCACGTTGTAGTCCGCTTTCCAGCTCATGCCGCCGGTGACGTAGGCCAGTTCGGCGTCGAGCGGGCCGTCGAGATCGGTTTCGAGTTGCCAGTGGAGCGTCGGCTTCATGATCGTCTCGGCACCGAGCGAGGGAAACAACGGCGTCCCCGGCAGGCCGAAGCGCATCTTCCCGTCGATCTCGATGATTGGCGTTCCGCCGCCGCCGCCAAGCACACTTGGGCCAGCGTATGCCATCTGGGCGTACATGTACTGTTCGCCATAGCGACGCCAGGCCCGGCGATGAGGCACGTACCCGCTCCGCACGATCCGTCCGCGGACCGTTTTCTCGCCGACCAGAAAGTCAATCGTCTGCCCCTCGAATAGCGAGAGCAGCAGTTGCTGCGAGAGTGGGTCGGCGCGGTAGTTCTGCTCCCGGATCAAGAGCCGACGACGGCCGCTGGGGTCGCGCAGAATCACGGAGTCCGGCTCGAGATGCGCCGTCGTATCGCTGAAGACGACGTCGTTGACGCCGCGCTGCAGGCTGAGTGGGATTGTTTGGCGCACGACAGCGAAGTTGTCGTTGTAGACGGTCAGCCCGGATTCGCCCGCCAGCGCGCCAGAGGCGCAGAATCCGACAAATATCGCCCAGGTCCGGTTCATCGTGAGTCTCCTTTGAATGGGACAAGGATTCAGACCGTGCGAACTCCCCAGAGTTCCCGAAATGCCCCTCAGGCCAAAATCTCGCGGAATCGACGGTACAAGTGGCCGATTCGGAGGCGTCTTCTCCAATATTTATTTGACAGCGCGGTCCCTTGGGCTAGGATCGAATCTAAGTTCTTCCCGACGCAGGAGATTCGATCCATGAGCCCGCGGCATGCCGCCTGCGACGTGATACCACACCCCCGCGCGGAGGTTGCGTCCGGGCAGCAGTCGTTACGTGATCGTTACCAAGGGGTGCGGGCGGCCACGCTGGAACTTTGTCGACCACTGGCGACAGAGGATTACGTTATCCAGACAATGACCGATGTCAGCCCGACCAAGTGGCACTTGGCCCATACGACGTGGTTCTTCGAGACGTTCGTGCTGGTGCCCGCGTTGGATGATTATCGGCCCTTTCACGAGCAATACCGGTATCTCTTCAATTCGTACTACAACGCGGTCGGGCCGCAGTTTATTCGGGCGAACCGTGGCGTGCTCTCGCGGCCGACGGTCGCCGAGATTCGCGAATACCGTGCTCACGTCGACATGCAGATGGATCGGCTTTTCGAGACGCGTCCGGAACGCTGTGCCGAGCACCATGATGTGATCGAGATCGGGCTGCACCACGAGCAGCAGCATCAGGAGTTGGTGCTGACCGACATCAAGCACGTCTTCTCGCAGAACCCGCTGCTTCCCGCGTATCACGAACGAGCGCTGGGGAGCGGCAGTGCTGCGGAGCTTCAATGGCACACGCGCGATGAGGGCGTGTATCGGATCGGCGCGTCGCCGAGCGGATTTTCGTACGACAATGAGCGGCAGCGACATCGCGTCTTCCTCGACGCGTTCGCTTTGGCGTCGCGACTGGTGACGAACGCTGAGTACTTGGAGTTCGTCCGCGACGGCGGTTATTCGCGGCCTGCCCTCTGGCTTTCCGATGGCTGGAACGAGGTGCAGCGGTCGGGTTGGACGGCACCGCTGTACTGGTTCGAGCGCGACGGTTGCTGGTCCGAGTTCACGCTTTCGGGGCCGGAGGCACTGCGGCCGGAGTTGCCGGTGACGCACGTGAGCTATTTCGAAGCCGACGCGTACGCGCGTTGGCGCGGTCAGCGCTTGCCGACAGAAGCGGAGTGGGAGGTGTTTGCGGCCGACTCGCCCATCGCGGGGAACTTTGTCGAGTCGGGCCGTTTTCATCCGCAGGCAGCGGGATCGGCGACGGATGCCGTCGGAAGCCCGCAACAACTCTACGGGGATGTCTGGGAATGGACGGCGAGCGCCTACCTGCCCTATCCGGGTTATTCGCCGCCGACCGGTGCCCTGGGCGAGTACAATGGCAAATTCATGAGCAATCAAATGGTGCTGCGCGGCGGATCGTGTGCGACGCCGCGTGACCATGTTCGCGCCACCTATCGCAACTTCTTCTATCCGACTGCGCGCTGGCAATTTTCGGGCATCCGCCTGGCTGCCGGCGTCTGATCCGCCTTTCCTTCACCCAAGGTGACTTTGATGAAGACTTCCGAGCTTTTCCAACAGGATGGTGTACCCCTATCTGAATTCGAGCACGACCGTGAGCAGACGCTTGCGGAAGTGCTTGAGGGACTGCGCCGCGAGCAGAAGCATTTACCGCCCAAGCTGCTCTACGATGAGCGTGGCTCGCAGTTGTTCGAAGCCATCACCAGCGCGCCGGACTACTATCTGACACGCACCGAATTGCAGATCATGCGATCGGCCGCCGGAGCGATGGCGGCCCGGATCGGCCCGCATCGCGTGATCATCGAGCCGGGCAGCGGCAGTAGCGAAAAGACCCGCATTCTGCTCGACCACCTCGAGTCGCCTCGGGCTTACGTGCCGGTCGAAATCTCTCCAACCGCATTGCACGCCGCCGCCGAGTCGCTGAACCAGGCCTACCCGGACCTCGACGTCTTTCCGGTCTGTGCGGACTTCCACGAGACGATCGACCTCCCTGAGATCGAAGGCGCGGAGCACGGCCCCGTGTTCTATTTCCCGGGATCAACGATCGGCAACTTCTTCCGCGAAGAGCAGGTTGCGTTCCTGAAGCGCGTCCGTCGCCTGGTCGGTGACGACGGCGGATTGCTCATCGGCGTGGACCTGGTGAAGGACCCGCGCATTCTGGAGCGCGCATACAACGACCGGGACCAAGCGAACGAGACGTTTGCATTCAACCTGCTGGAGCGACTCAACCGGGAGTTTGACGCAGACATCGACCCGGATCAGTTCTGCTATTACGTCTTCTTCAACCCGCAGCATCGGCGGATCGAAATGCACCTCGTCAGCCTGGTCGCGCAGGAGTACCGCATCGAAGACGAGACGATCTCGTTCCGTGTCGGCGAGAGTATTCTCACGGAGTATTCACACAAGTTCACGCAGCGCGAGTTCGAGGGACTGGCGCGGAAGTGCGGGTTTGCCGTCCGCGAAGTCTGGCGCGACGCGCGCGGCTGGTTCAGCGTGCAGTACCTGACCGCGATCTAGGCCAGGCGATGAAGTTATGGCCTATGACTGGATCGAGGACGTGGGTGCGAAAGCCCTCACGCAAATTCTCGGTGACTTGATCAGCGCAATTTCTGAAGACTGCTATTCGGCAGGTTGGTATCGAGGCTCCGAGTACATTGTTCCCGCACTGTGTGTGCGAGCGACGAAACTTCTGCGCCCGCAGCCGTGGGCCCACGGTCAGGTCGGCGATGGCTTGGCGGAAGTACTCGTCGCAGTGTCAAAAAAACTCGGGCACTGGGCCAACCTCTCCGACGACGGAGAGAGCTACGTCCCCTTCGACCCCTGGCCCACCCCCGAAGAGTACGCCAAGGAATTCGCGTACTGGCGCCGAAAGAACAGATAGCACCCGCAGACCAGCCATCCGGCAACCGTTACCCGCCGGCAGGCACAGTCTGTAACTTCCACTACAATCAGACTGCGGTCAATGCGCCCCACCTCGCAAACAGCCTAGCCGCCTACGATTGATGCACGTTCGCCGTGGCGTTGGCCTGAACCCGCTCGTTCTCGTTGTTCAGCCGAACGCCGGTGGCGGGGAAGGTCGGGTTTTTGGGGTTGGGGACCTTCTCTACCAGGACGATACCCGCCTCGCGCAAATGGTCGAGGACGATCTTGGTTTGCTCGGCCGGGAAACCGACCCGCGGCAGCAAATCCCGCACGATATAGCCAGCCCACATGAACTCGTTCCGATCCTCGAGCCGCGCCAACTCGCGGATGAACGCGTCGACCCGAGGGTCGTCCTCCGTGAACTGGAAAGCAGGCTCGTCCTCGCTGGCCCGGAACCGCGAACTGCCGGCCGCCGTCGACGCGCCTGACAAGTCACAGGTGAGCCGCAGACTCACTTCGAACGGGCCGTCCGCAAGCGCCGCCACTGAGGTTTCGGGCGCTAGCGGTTGTCCGTTCATGACGAATTGGATATCGCCCAAATCGTATGAAGCGCAGAGCGTGGTGACCAACTCACGAACGGTAGTCCGATCGCGGTTTTGACCCAGCCGGCGCAGAATTGCTTCCAAATGAGAACGGTAGGTATGAAGTGGCTGCATGGTGCCTTCCGAAAGCGAGACAGACCCGTCCCGTGTCGTTGAGGCATACGCCCCTCGACCGGAATCCAACGCACAGCCATCCCCGCGCAAAAAAGCGGACCCGGGTCCTCATTGTGGACTCCGGGTCCGGAAATATCAAGTCACAGTGGAGATTACCGTTTTGGCGAATCGCTCCGCCAAAAAACCCGTTCCATAGGAAGGGGCAGAAGATGCGCTGACAGATATTGTCGAGAACGGGTCTCGACGTATTGATCAGTCCTAGAAAGGAGGTGATCCAGCCGCAGGTTCCCCTACGGCTACCTTGTTACGACTTAGTCCCAGTCATCAGTCTCACCGTCGGCCGCCGCCTCCTTACGGTTAGCTAAGC
>JANQNU010000034.1 GCA_028279405.1 Phycisphaerae bacterium | reverse complement strand
CCGGGGCCTGGAACCGGAATGGTCCTCGGATGAAAGTGCGGTGTTCTATCGGCGGCCGCTGGAGAATGGCGACTGCTGCGGCCTGTGGCGCGCCCGCCTGGACGGTTCCGAAAACGTCATGGTGGCTGAGTTGCCGTATTTCCTGGCGAACCACAGCATGTTCGACGTCGGCGAGAACGACGCGATCTACTATAACTTCGGGGATCCTGATACCGAGGAGATCTGGATCGCGACCGTCGAAACGGAAGACTGAGTTTCCGCGCTGCGCTTATCCCGTGAGCGACTTCGAACGTCTCAAAGCACTCGATCTGCCGGCAGCTCACTTTGCCGTGTTCGGCAGCGGGCCACTGCTGGTGCGCAGAATCATCGACGATGCGAACGATATCGACGTCATCTGCCGCGGCGCCGCCTGGGAGAAGGTACAGACGCTGGGGCCGACCGAGTATCTCGACGAATACGATGTAACGATCGTGTCACTGGACGACGGGCGACTGACGTTCGGTACGCGCTGGGCGATCGGGGACTTCGACATCGATGAGCTCATCGACACCGCCGAGATCATCGACGGCTTGCCGTTCGTCCGGCTCGAGCACGTGGTTGCATACAAAGAGTTTGCGAATCGCGACAAGGACCGCGCTCATATCGCCGCTTGGCGGGCATACGACCACAGCAGCAGTCAAACGCTTACGAAGTAGCGCTGCAACCCTTCCTTTTACCCCGGCACCTGTTATAGTGCCGCCCCATCCGGCGCACTTCGGTCTGCGCCCTCCGCTCCGACCCGCCAAAACTCAGGCATTACGGAGCCACCCAACAACTCAGCCTGGACCGAACCTTTCGCGGTATCAGCCGCATCTGGTCAGGCGCCTGGAGTAAACAATCATGCTATTCAGCGAACTCGGCCTGAGAGCCGAATTGCTGCGTGCGGTCGAGGAAAGCGGTTACCGCGAAGCCACACCGATTCAGCAGCAAACCATCCCTCTCATTTTGACTGGCGAGGACATCCTTGCCGGAGCACAAACCGGCACTGGCAAGACCGCCGGTTTCACTTTGCCCCTGCTCGACCGCATCCATGCGACGCGTTCGTCGGGACCACGCCGTCTGCGGGCGTTGATCCTTGTACCGACCCGTGAATTGGCGACACAAGTCAGTGACAGCGTAAGGACGTACGGGCGGTACATGGGCTTCAAATCCGCCGCAATCTTCGGCGGCGTCAGCCCGAAGACACAGATCGCAAAAATCCGCAGAGGACTCGATATCGTCATCGCCACACCCGGTCGTTTGCTCGACCTTGCCCGGCAAAACGAGATCGATCTGTCTTCCATCGAGATTCTTGTATTGGACGAAGCCGATCGCATGCTCGACATGGGCTTCATCCGGGACATCAAAAAGGTGTTCCGCTTCCTGCCACCGAAGCGGCAGAACCTGCTGTTCTCGGCGACGTTCTCGAGCGACATCCGGAAGCTCGCGAACAATCTGCTCGACAATCCCACCGAGATTCAGGTTGCGTCGCGCAACAAGCCTGCAGATCGCATCAGACAACTGGTTCTCCCGGTTGACAGTCGACGCAAGCGGGAACTGTTGTCGCACTACATCGGCCAACACAACTTGCAGCAAGTACTCGTTTTCACCCGGACGAAACATGGCGCGAACCGGCTGGCCGGCCAGCTCATCGCGGATGGCATCACCGCGACGGCTATTCACGGCAACAAGTCGCAGGGGGCGCGTACCCGCGCGCTTTCAGAATTCAAGACGGGCAAGGTCCGGGCGCTGGTCGCCACCGACATTGCGGCGCGCGGTCTGGACATAGATGGCCTGCCATACGTCGTGAACTACGAGCTCCCGCATGTGCCTGAAGACTACGTACACCGGATAGGACGGACGGCCCGCGCCGGGAACGATGGCCAGGCCATCTCCCTGGTTTGCGTGGACGAGAAAAAGCTGCTCAAGGACATCGAGGCGTTGCTGCAATTCAAGATCCCCAGGGAAGTGGTAGCCGGTTATGAACCCGACCCGCGTATCAAAGCGGCGCCGCTCGCTGCCGGTCGCGGGAGAACGCGGCCGTCGAAGAAGCCTCGTAGCCGAACCCATCAGCCGAAGCGCCAATCGGCGTCCGGGGCCCGTCGCAAAGGACGTGGACAAGGTGCCGCAAAACGGCGTGCGCGATGAATATATGGGTCGACGCAGACGCCTGCCCCGTCGTCGTCAAAGAGATCCTGTTCCGTGCGGCCATGAGGACCGGCGTGGAACTGACGTTGGTTGCGAACCAGCCCGTATCCGCGGCGAAGGCGCCCAACATCAAGACGCTGCAGGTGCCGCGCGGCTTCGACGTCGCCGACGACGAAATCGTGAAACGCATGGCCGCGGGCGACCTCGTGATTACCAGCGACATCCCGCTCGCCGCGGAGGTGATCGAAAAAGGGGGCCAGGCTTTAAGCCCGCGCGGCGAGCTGCACACTAAGGAGAACATCGGCGCGCGGCTGAACATACGCGACTTCCTCGACACGATGCGCGCGAGCGGCGTGCAGCCGACCAGCGGGCCGGCCGCGTTCAGCCAGCGGGACAAGCAGGCGTTCGCGAACAGTCTTGACCGGATTCTCGCGGCGTCCGGTTCTGCAGGATAGAGCGCTCGCAAAACACCGTTGTCTACGGGAACTCGAGATCGAGCGACACGACGAAGCGTGAGCCGACCGTCTCGCTGTAGAACAACTCGTCAGCATTGCCGTAGGTGTCGTGCCACGCCAGTGTCAGATCGATTTCTCCGAATGCTCTGCTGACGTTGAGATCGGAGAACGCGTAGCTGGCGCGGAACGCGTTGTCGAGATCGTAATGACCCAACCGGGTTGCAAGGGAGAGGCCCGCTGGCAACTCATGCTTGAACGACAGCGCATAGAACGTACCGACCGCGTCTGCACCGAAAACCCCGTCGCTGTACCCCACCGTTGCTGCAACATGCTCCGCGTACTGCAGCGTCACGAGTAATTCGGTGTAGTCGTAACTCATACCGGGAACGGTGCCCGGAAAAAGATACTGGACGAGCATCGTATCGACACTCACCCGATCTGACAGATCGGTCGCGTAACCTGCCGCGACGTTGATTTCATACCGCGCGCCGTCGTCCCGCTCGCCGTTCGGCACGAAATCGATGTTGGACGCCCATACGTAGCCGTATAGACCGGAGTCCGACTCCGCGCCGACATAGACCTGCACGGCCGTACCGCCGAGCGTTTGCGAGACGCCGCGGAACAGATAGTCCGATGTCAGTGTCAGCCCTCCGCTGACGCCACCCGCGTCATCGTCGGCCGCCGCCGATGCAGCGGTAATCAACAGCAGCGCGAGGGCCGCGAACCAGGATCGTCGCATAGCGGCCTCCGATTGCCGCCTTCTTAATGGTAAATACCGGAAACGAGCGCAGATGGGCTCATTACAAGGAGAATTATTGGCGTCCTGCCTGTAGCATCGCTGCATATCGGCCTCGAAGTGCTGTTCCCCGACCCCGGATGCTGGAACTCTCCAACGTACAACTCTCAACCGACTCGCCCGGGTTCGAGCATTCCTTTTCCAGTGGTGAGATCACGGTCGTTCTCGGCGCCAACAACGCCGGCAAGACGAATCTTTGCCGGCTGATCGCCGGGCTGCATACCGGCTCGCAAGGCAGGGTCGTTCTCGACGGCGACGACATGAGCAGCGCCAATCCGAGGCGGCGTCCGGTCAGCCTGGTGTACCAGGCATTCATCAACTACCCGAACCTGACGGTCGAAGAGAACATCGATTCGCCGATGCGCGCCAAAGGCTCGTCGCAGTCCGCGCGGCGTGAACGTGTCGACGAACTTGCTGCCTTGTTACAGATAGCGGACTTTCTCGAGCGCTACCCTCACGAGCTGTCGGGCGGGCAACAACAGCGCGTCGCGATTGCGAGGGCGCTTGCGAAGGACGCCCGGGTGCTGTTGCTGGACGAGCCGCTCGTCAATCTGGATTTCAAGTTACGCGAAGCGCTGGAGAGCGAGCTGCCCGGCCTGTTGCGGGCAACCGGCACCTGTGTGATCTGGACCAGCAGTGACTCAAGAGACGCATTCGCACTCGCCGATCAGGTGCTGCTGCTCGCGGACGGCCGGAAGATTCAGTCGGGCGCGCCCCTGGATGTCTACTCGAGACCGAACAGCTTCGAAGCGATGGAACTGTTGGCGGAGCCGGGCGTCAATCGTTTCAAACGTGAGGACACTGACTGCGCACTGCGGCCCGAGCACGTGAAGATCGGCGATTCGCCGGACAACGCGATCACGTTCACGATGAACGTGACGGCCTACGAAACCAACGGTGACGAATCCTTCATCCACGGGCAGGTCGCGGAGCACGAATGGGTGGTGCGTTGCCGCGGCATGCAGCCGGTGGACGTGGGTACGGCGCTGGCGCTGCACGCGAACACCGATGACGTGGTGAGTTTCTGAGGTGGCAAGGATCGCGCTCGACAACATCTGCTTCCGCTATCCGGGCGCGGAGGCGGATACCCTCAGCGATCTCAACCTCGACGTCGCGGACGGCGAGGCCCACGCGCTGCTCGGTGCAAGCGGCGCGGGCAAGACGACGCTGCTGAACCTGTTGTCCGGCATCCTGTCGCCGACGGCGGGATCGCTGAACTTCGACGACCGTGACGTCTCGCGTGCAAGCGGCCGGGAACGGAACGT
>JANQNU010000028.1 GCA_028279405.1 Phycisphaerae bacterium | reverse complement strand
CGTTCGAACGATGAGTCGGCCGTTGATATCGAGCAAGGCTTCCGGCGTTTCCGTACCAATTCCGATTTTGCCGTCGGAATTGAAGAGCACGCCGCCGACGCTGTTGGCGGACCCGGCGGTTGTTGCGGTCGCGGCGGTTGTTGCATTCGCCGCCGTCATCGCGCTCGTCGCTCGATCGGCTGTTGTTGCGTGGGTCGCTTCCGGGGTAGCCGCGATGCGCTGACGCGGGGTCAGTGTGACGAACGGGCCGAATCCCGCGGGCGAACTCGCGGCGACTTCCAGCCAGCATGGCGATCCGTCAAACGCCGAATGTGGAATCGGCAGTTCGACCGTAAAGAAGCCATCGACGACCGGGACGTTGTCGGCGGACATCACCGATCCGATCCGGTTACCGTCGACCTCGGCATCCCAGACGCTGAACTCCAGGTCAGCGGAATCGTTGAGCGGGTTGCCGTCCTGGCTCAGGCGACCTTGATAGGTCAAGGGAGCGCGGGTCGACGTCGAGATGTCCAGGCTCCATCCGCTGATCCCACCGCCAGCCCCCGCGTCCAGGTCGAGAACATACAGCTCCCATGTACCGTTCCCATCGGTATCGTCGAATACCGAGAGGGTCGTGCCGTAGGGTGGAGCGGGCGCGGGAGCCTCGAAATCGGTGACGTCCACTTGCGTTGGCCGGTAGAAGCCGCTGGTCAATTGAAACGGAACGGGAGGTGCGCCATCTACGAACATCAGGACGACTGATGCAGCGGGGTCAATTCCACCGGCGCGCGCCATCAAGACGACGCTGGCACCGGTCGGCCCCACAAGCAGGGCTTGCAGGTCCTGCGGACGATTGTGTGAGAGGCCCAGGGAGACGGACAGGCTCTCGATTGGCGCGTTCAGCCCCGAAACGTCGATCGTGCTCGGATAGGGCTGTGCCGGGCCCTGGCTCGGAATGGAGATCGGAATCGGGCTGGTGAAGGTCTGCCCCGTCGCCATGGCGGGTAACAGCAGCAATCCTGCAAACAGCAGCGTGCGTGCACTCTTTCGACAACGTGAGACAAGCATTTTGTGCTCCATGTGCATGGGACGGCGCCTGCGTACGATGGACGCGGACGCCGCAGTAGTGGTACAATATTGGTCGCTCATGCAGCCTCGATCATCCACATCCGTTCCGAACGCTACTTCCGATCGATCGTCGCGATGAATTCTTCGAGCTTTGCCAAGCGGTTCCGAAGCGACTCGATCTCGGCGTCCTTCTCAGCGCGAAGTTGCTGAATGGCGGCTGCCGCGTAGATCGTGAGCGGATAGGTGTCGACCTGAAGAATCTCGGAGCCGTCCGGCAGGTATTCGCCGCTGCCTTTGACATGGTCGGGGAAGACCTGAGCGAACTCCTGTGCGATGACGTTGAGGTATCGTCCATCGCCGACGCCGGGGTGGGTCTTTTTGTAGTCGTCGGTGTATTCGAAACTCACCAGCCGAACGCGATCGAGCTTGTCGAGCGCGTTTTCGATTGTGCGGATGTCGGTCTTGATTCGGCGATCGGAGTTGGCGAGCCAGTCGCCGGCGGTCGACTTCGACGCACTCCCGGCGACTTCCAGCGTGTTGTTCGTCGGGGTTCGGCCGATGCCGACGCCGGGTGCGGCCATGAATGTGCGGAACACCAGGTCAGCGCCCGGTTGGCTGGCCAACATTCCTCCGGGGTAGGGGTTCGAGGCGTCCACTTCGAATGCGTGTTCGGTGAGAAAGCGGAATGTGTATTGCTGACCCGCCTGAAGTGTCGGCGGGGCGTCGATCGGAATCGACGCCCATTTCGTCGTACCGACTGGGAAGTCGGTAAACGCCTGGGTGGCGAGCAGCTTCCCGGATGTGCCCTCTCCCTCACGGATCTCGAGCGTGCCGGATGCGTTAGCATTCGTTCGGTACACCGCGACGTCCACGCCAACCAAGGCGCCGTTTCTCCCGGCGGTGAAAGACTGCCACCAACGAGATCTCTGCGTGCGGCCAAATACAACCAACTGCGATTGATCGACTGCTGCCGGCGTTCGGACGATGAGTCGGCCGTTGATATCGAGCAAAGCTTCCGGCGTTTCCGTACCAATTCCAATGTTACCGAAGGAACTGAAGAGCGCGCCGCCGACGCTGTTTGCCGTCATCGCGCTCGTCGCTCGATCCGCCGTTGTTGCGTGCGTCGCTTCTGGGGTAGCCGCGATGCGCTGACGCGGGGTCAGCGTGACGAACGGGCCGATTCCCGCCGGCGAACTCGCTGCGACCTCCAGCCAGCGCGGCGATCCATCAAATGCCGAATGCGGAATCGGCAGTTCGACCGTAAAGAAGCCATCGACGACCGGGACGTTATCGGCAGACATCACCGACCCGATCCGGTTACCGTCGACTTCGGCATCCCAGACGCTGAATTCCAGGTCGGCGGCATCGTTGAGCGGGTTGCCGTCCTGGCTCAGGCGACCTTGATAGGTCAAAGGAGCGCGGGTCGACGTCGAGAATTCCAGGCTCCAT
>JANQNU010000019.1 GCA_028279405.1 Phycisphaerae bacterium | reverse complement strand
GGATCTCCGACTGGCCCGGGTTACCCTGGGCTGCGGAGACCTCGCTCGCGCTCGGCAACGGATAGAGGTTGCCGTCGGTGCTTCCGGAGAAGGTCGGCTCCTGGAACAGGGTTTCCGTGCCGACCGCCTGCGCCTCGAAGTCCGCGATCACGAAGTCCGCACCGCCGACGTCCGCACCGACATTGATGACGTTGTCGATGAAGATCTGGTACGTACCCGTGCTTGCGTCCATCGACGCGCTGTCAACGGTGATCGCGAGGTGTTCGAGCGTACCACGCGTGCCGTTGATCACGCCATCGCCGGTGAAGCCGGTGGCCGGGTCGCTCGACGGGTCGAACACCACGGTCTGCCAGCTGTCGCTGATGGCGACGGATTTACCGACCGGCGCGCCGCCGCCGTCCGTGCTGCCGGCACCGAGCCATTCGATCGGGCCGGCGGTGCCGCCTTCGCTACCGAGCGGGCCGGCGTCTCCCGTTTCGCGGATACCGAGGCTGATGAGCAGGTCGCCGTTGCCGCCGCCGACCTCGAACGGTTCCGAGTCGGCCGAGCCGCTGGCGTTGATCGAGCGGCCGCGAATGACCTCACCGGGGACGAGTGCGCGCGTCAGGGTCACCTCGGCGGTCGCGTCCGGGTTAATGGTCATGGTCGAACCGATGACCGCATCGCCTGCGTCGACAATGTCCACCTGCGTGGCGGTACTGACGACCGCGGTCACGGTGATGGAGTTGTCGCCGACCTGGATCGGTGCGGGCAGGGTCGGTGAGGACGGCGGCGGGATGATGTCCATCGCCGTCTTGGGATACGCGAAGTCACTCTCTTCGGCACCGATGGTCTGCGTGGCCGAGACCGAGTCACCTGCTGTGAGGGCGACCGCGAATACGGCCTGACCGCCGGCCGGGGCTTGCGGGGCACCTTCCTGCACGCCGTTCACGTAGAGTGTGACGGCCGTCGCGGTTCCATCTGCGGTAACGGTGACGTTTCCGTCCGCCAGCAGGACCGGTCCTTCGACCACGGGCAGCGGCAGAGCGTTCGGCGCCGTTGCACGGAGGACCATGTGGAACCGGATCGTGTCACCCTGCGCCAGCCAGGCCCAGGTGGTGGTGCACTGGTTGAACGCCTGACGCGTCAGCTGGCCGAGGGCGGCGTTGGGATCGCCGGTGAATTCCCAGACGAGTCGCCGACTGGTGTTGCCGTCGAAGCTGGCGTCTGTCGTATCCTCGCTGAGGGTGGCCTCACTGCTGCTCTGTCCACGGCTGGAGACGAGCGCCGGGGTGCCGGACTCGAAGTCGAAGATGCTCGAGAGCACCGTCCCGCCGCCGCCGGCGTCGACGGTTTCGACCGCGTCGAGCAGGATCTCGTACGGGCCGTTGCCCGCGCCCGGAGCGCGCGTGAACCAGATCGTGTCCATTGCGTAGTCAGTGGCCGGCGGTGTCGGCGGATCGACGTCTCCATCGCCACCGAGCCACGACGTCACGATGTTCGGGTCGGTGAGCGAGATGTCGATGGTCTGCCACACGGCACTGTTCGGGAACAGCTGAACGCCTTGCGGGAAGATGAGGATGCCCGGGCCGTTGACACGGCTCGTGGCACCGACGAACTCCCATCCGCCTGGCGGCTGGAAACTGCATCCGTTGCCGTCCTCGTCGAGCAGGAAGCTGAACAGGTACGGCGACGGCTCCGCGAGCACGACGACCGGGTCCGACTCGTTGCTGACCGTGCCGGTGTCGCCTGAACGCTGGGTCGCGGTGTACTCGTCGCCCGTGACCGCAGCCGCTGGGAGGTTGAAGACGAGGTCGTCGTTGTTCACGACATCTTCGGTCAGAATCACGGCGCCGTTGCGCAGCAGCTGCACCTGATCGACCGGGGGCAGCAGATCGGTCACCGTGACGGTCATGTCGCCGGCAATGATCGGCGCCACGACGGTCGGGGGCAGAACCGGATCCGCGACGGGGGCCTCGAACTGAAGGTCGTCGATTCGCATGTCGATCGACACACCCGTGTCGCTCGCAAGGTTGACGATCGCGAGGTGCTCGAGCGTGCCGCGGTTGTTGGCCGCGTCCAGTACGCCGTTACCGGTGAACGGCGCGATGCCGCCACCCATGTTCACGTCATCGACAAATACGTTACCCGTGCTCAGGTCCCATTCGACCTCGACGAACGCCGGGAAGGGCGGGATCGTGATCGCGGGAATCGGTCGCGGTTCGCCGTTCGCGCCGATCGTGTAGCCGGAGCGAATCTGATCGTCGCCGCTGGGCGCCGTATCGAGCACGCCGTTCAAACCCGGTTCGACGACCGCAGTGCCGGCGGGAAGGCCGAGCAGGTTGATGTCCTCGCCGAGCCCGACCGCCTGAACGTCATCTCCGGTCGCAGCCGTATCGACGATGCCGTCCGCGCCCGCGGTGATTCCGTTGGGCGTGGTGTCGACGCCGACCCACTCGATGTCGCCGGACGTCCCGCCGTTGCCGAGCTGAGGAACTTCGGCACCGGTCTCGCGGATGCCGATGCACAGCCCGACCTCGCCGGTAAAGAGGCTGATATCACCGAGGTGGAACAGGTTCATCCGCACCCGGCCCTGCGTGTGGAGCGCCGGGTTCGGCAGCAGGTTGCCGTTGAAGGTCGTGAGCCGCAGCCAGGCATCGGGGTCCATCGTGTCGACCCAGCGGAAGAACACGCCGAGTGCAGCCGGTGGCGAAATCTGAAAACCGGAGATGCGCGCCGCGAAGTTGTTGTCGGCACCGGAAGTGTTGGCGACGACGAACTCATCCGTCGTCCCGGACGCCTGCGGGAAAAGGAACATCTCGAGCGTAGCGGCGTCATCGGGATTGTCGATCGGGGCCGCGTTGAACCCGACGACTTCCGAGGGGAACTGCGCCCACGCCAGTGGCGCCATTCCGACGGCGACGATTGCTGTTGCCAGCAAACGTTGTAGCCTCAACATCGTTCGTACTCCTTTGACTATGCGCACGCCTGCGCGTGCAACCAAGATCATGTTCGAACCGTAGTGAAAACGCTCCACCCCATTGGAAGCAACAAGGTGGAGCGTTCAATTCTCGATCGCCACGGGCTCATTTGCGTTCGCTGCAACTCCCGCACACGATGCCGTTCGCCCGGACCTAGCGCCGACGGATCAGCGCCACGCAGCCCAGTGCCAGCAAGGACAGGCTCGTCGGCTCCGGAACGATCTCGACGCTCAGGTTGTCGACCCAGGCCGTCCAGCCGGCAGCCGTCAGGTCCGAGCCGAGCACAATCGAGTCGAAACCGAACCCGTTCGGACGTGCTTCGACTTCCGCCAGCACGCCATTGATCCGATAGCGGATTTCGCTACCGGTGATCATCATGCTCAAGTTCTGCCAGCCAGTGGTGCGATCGATTCCGCCGGCCTCGTCATCGAGCGAGTTCCAGTTGGAACCGAACGTCACGCGGCCCTGATACTTGGTGCCGTCGAAGCCGTCGTCCGAGTTGTTGAATGCGCCCATCGCGAGCAGGTTCTCGAGATCGCCGGAGCCGAAGGCGTCGCCGCTGTAACCGCGCAGCTCGACGTAGTGCCGGGCGCCGTTCCAGTTCTGGCCCAGGCCGTCATCCTGCAGGTAGAAGTCGAAGCTCATCACCAGCGGATTGGCGTCGGTGCCGTTGAAGTCGCCACCGAGGTTGATCGCCTGACGTCCGGCGAAGTTGCCGGGAGGGCTCGAGAGCATGTAGGAAGGCAGGGGGTTGCCGAAATTCGGGTCGAGTACGTAGGAATCGTTGTCGCCGCTGGCGTTCCAGACGGCGTCCAGCGCTGCATCGTCAACGTAGTCGAACGTCTCGTTCAGCACGGAGCCGGCGAAAGCGCTCGTCGCCAGCGCGCTGAGCAGACCCACACTTAGTAGCTTCCTCATCTTTCTCCTCCTACGGGCGGGTTCGCCATCTACACAAAGATGGCGCGGCAACCGTTTTCATTGGCAGCCGATGGTGCTTCTTTTCCCATGAACAAATAACTCGCTCAACATGGTGTTCACATTGCAATGTAGCGGTTTGACGGGGGGCATACAAGCGAAAAACCGTCCAATGCCTGTGCGACAGAAGCTCCGATAACTAACGTTTCAAAATTCCCTGATTTGACCGTAGATTGGCCGTTTCCGATTGTGTATCTTCGCGAACCGAGGGAAAAACGGGAAACGAGATGACCGCCAAAGAAATACGACTCGCCAACCTCTGCAGCGAACGCCAGAAGGAAGGCGCCATCCTACGCCGACGGGCCAACATCGCTTGGCTCACCGACGGCGCCGATGTGCACGTCGATCGATCAAACGAGCTCGGGATCGCAACCCTGGTCTGGACGCCGGGCCGAAAACGCGTCTTCACGTCAGATATCGAAGCGCAACGGTTGCGCGATGAGGAACTCCCCGAAGAGTGGGAGATCATCACCCGACCCTGGACCGATGATGCCCCAGCGTTCGGCGACAATCTGCTCGCCGACTGGCCACTCGACAGCATCGCCCCGCTCCGCTTCGAGCTCACCGATATCGAGATCCAACGCGCCCGACTCCTGGGCCGCGACGCGGCCGCGGTGCTCGAAGACATCTTGAAACAAATGGAGCCCGGACTGCGCGAGCACGAGGTCGCCGGACGGATCGCCGGCCGATTGCGGGCCCTCGGCATCGCGACGCCGGTGCTGTTGGTCGGTGCCGATGAGCGGATCGCGCGCTTTCGACACCCGATTCCGACCAACGAACGGATCCAGCGGGCCTGCATGGCCGTCGTTTGTGCCGAGCGTCAGGGTCTCACGGTTGCTCTGACGCGAATCGTGCACTTCGGTCCGCTGACCGACGACCTCGACCGCCGACACGACGCCTGTTGCCGGATCGACGCGTTCCTGCACGCGCGCACCCGTCCGGGCGTCCGCTGGGCCGACTTGCTGTCGCACGCGATCGGCTTGTACCAGGAGTATGGCTTCCCGGAAGAGTGGAAGCGCCACCATCAGGGTGGCCCGCTCGGCTACGCGACGCGCGACTTCCTGGCGACCCCGACCGAGACGCGATCGGTCTGTCCCAACCAGCTCGTCGCTTGGAACCCTTCGATTACCGGGACGAAATCCGAGGACACGATCCTTTCATCAGGCGAGGTCGTCACCGGCACAGGCGCGTGGCCGCTGAGACATGGACGACCCGACATTCTCGTTCGATAGGGCCATTTGTTCCCGTGTTGCAGGCCCGGCTGGCGTCGGGTGAGATATCGCCGGAACCGGCAACGACCGTGAACGACCGTGTTGGAGGACAGCGTGCTTGTGAGGCGTGTACAACACCTGGTTCGGCTCGGCCTGATGGCCATCGCGACGACCGCGCTCTCGATCGCCCCGGTGGCCGAGGGTGCCGACGCCAAACGGCAGACCATCGACCTCAGCGGCCGCGGCTGGCGCCTGTGGCTCGATTCGGACGCGCCCTGGGAGAACGACAAGTTGCACCTCGATGTGCCCCGCTTGCCGGACCTCCCAGTCCATCCACCCACAAACGGCTGGGATACGCTTCAATCGGCCGGAGTCGCCGTCAGTGTCCCGAGCACCGTCGAAGAGCACTATTGGCACGAGACAAGGGACTATCGCGGGGTCAGCTGGTGGTCGCGCACCTTCGAATTGCCGGAAGGCGCGACCCGCCGACTGCGACGCGTCGTGCTCCAGTTCGATTCCGTCCGACTGCGCGCCGAGGTCTTCGTCAACCGCACGCTGGTCGGCTATGACGCTGTTGGTAACACCCCGTTCGAGATCGACGTCACCTCGTACGTCAAACCCGGCGTCAACGAGCTCGCGGTCCGCGTCACCGACCCCAGCGGCAACTTCACCTGGGTCGACTACGATGCCCACCGCTGGGGCGACCAGACAATTCCGGCCAGCCACGGCTTCGGTGGGATCACCGGCCCCGTCCGGTTGCAACTATTGGCGCCGGTATATATCAAGGACATCTACGTCCGTAACAAGCCGACGATCACAGACGTCGACGTGACGTTCACCACCCGCAACACGATCGATGCGGATGCCATTACACCCGCGAAGATCCAGATCATCGATGCCGCCGGCGTCGACATCGTTGCCCAGCACTTCATCCGAATGGAGCAATGGCGCCCCGGCGAATGGTCGCACACCTTCACGCTCTCCGCGCCGCAGGCGAAGCCGTGGTCGCTTGATAAGCCCAAGCTGTACACCTGCCGGGTCACGCTCGGGGACTACGACGTTGCCGAGGCCCGATTCGGATTCCGCTGGTTCGATCTCGTCGGCGTCGGCGAAGACGCAAGACTGCGACTGAACAACGAGCGCATCGTGCTCCGCAGCGCCATCAGTTGGGGCTTTTGGCCGCGCAACGGAATCGCACCGACCAGGGAACTCGCGCGGCGCGAGATCCTGGCCGCGAAACGCCTCGGCCTGAACATGCTCAACTACCACCGTTGTATCAGCCATCCAGTCGCGCTCGATCTCGCCGACGAACTGGGCCTGCTCGTCTACGAAGAACCCGGCGGCTACACCGCACGCAGCGGAGACGACCGCTGCCACGCCTTCGCTCGCGAGAAACTCCTTCGCATGGTTCGGCGGGATCGCAACCACCCGGCGGTCATCATCTACAACATGATCAATGAAGAGCAGACCCCGCCGACCGATCGCCATCGTCGCGACATGCAGGATGCGCACCGGCTCGATCCCGCGCGCCTGATTACGTACACATCCGGCTGGGCCAAGGCCGGCGTCGATGATCCCGTCAAGCTGCACATGCGGCCGAACGACGACACGCTCTACATGCGCGGCTGGTTTGACTACCACCACGCTACCAGCCCCGGCGTCTATCCCGACCGTTACTACAACGGCCCGAGCGACTACTGGTTGCACACCGACAATCGCGGCGAAATCGTGTTCTGGGGCGAGGAAGGAGCCATCGCAGCGCCGCCGCCGTTCGAGAAGATCCTGGCCGAGATCATCCGTGGCGCCGACGGCTGGGACGGACCGGCCTACGAGCAGCGTTACGAGGTGTTGGCCGAGTACCTCGAACTGAAGGGTATGGATGCCGCTTTCCCGTCGCTTGATCGATTGTGCCGTTCGATGGGCGACGTCGCGTACGAGTACCAGGGTCGGCTGATCGAGAATGCGCGGATCGGAAACGTCGCCGATGGATATGTCATCAATGGCTGGGACGATCAGCCGCTCGAAAACCACTCGGGCATCGTCGATGGCTGGCGACACTTCAAGGGCAACCCGCAGATCATTGCGCATTACAACCAGCCGCTTTATCTCGCCGTCAAGTTGCGCACACGCGTTGCGGCCCTCCCGGCAACACTCACGGCCGATGTCCATGTCGTCAACGAAGTAAATCGTAGCGGGCCGCACGAGTTGCATGTCGAACTCGAGACCGCAGACGGCGAACGGCGCACACTCCTCCGTGAAGACGTCACGCTCACTGGCGGTGAAACCTTCGGCGAACTGTTGAAAGCCGGAATCGTCGTGGACATCAAGGAGCGCGCCCGTCGTTGCAAAGTGATTGCGACCCTGACCGAGCGCGCAACCGATAAGGGCGACGGCGTTGTCGTCGCACGCGGGCGCGACGACGCATACCTCGTCGACTGGCGCTCGATGAAGCTTCCCACAGGCGGCGCACGGCTCGGAAGCGCGGGGCCCGCCGCCCGGTTCCTTTCCAGCGAGAAATCCCTCGACTTGCCCGCGCTTTCCGAAGCGAATGCGCCGACGAGTGCGAATCCGGCGTACATCCTGGTGGAGGGGGCGCCCTTCGATCGGGTGCCCGTTCCCGCTTCCGCATTCTCACATGGCAAGTCACGGCCCGGTCTGACAGGGGAGTACCATCGCGGGCAACGATTCGACGAGCAGCTGCTGAAACGCGTGGACGAAATGATCGATTTCACGTTTGCCAGTGACGGACCGTCGCCGGCTGTCGGTCGGGAGAATTTCTGCGTGCGCTGGACCGGTGCGCTGACGGTGCCGACAGACGGACCGTATCATCTTGCGACCAATAGCGACGATGGGGTTCGGGTCTGGCTCGATGGCAAACTGGTGATTGACGCGTGGAGTTACCATCCGACACAACTCGACACCAGCGAGCCGTTGTCGCTCGTGGCCGGCAGGCCGTATCCGCTACGGATCGAGTATTTTCAAGGTGGCGGCGACGGCGGCATCCAACTGCTCTGGACGACGCCGACGCAGCGCGCTGCCGGGGAGGGACTGGCCCGGGACCTGCTGGCGCGTGTGCGCGATCATGGTGCCACGGCGCTGGTGCTTGGCGCGACGGACGAATGGGCGACCCTGCTTGCGGACGCGGGCGCAATACGCTACACGGGGCGGTTGACGCACGGCCGTTGGTGGCTGGGCGGCAGCTATTTCTCCCGCGCTCACCCGATACTGGAAGACCTGCCCGCGCCTGGCGGCTTGAACTGGGAGTACCAGGAACTCATTCACTATGACGCGCGGCGCTACGGATTGCTCATGGAGGGTGAGCAGGCCGTGATCGGTTGCCTGACCGGCCACGAGGTGCCCGTCGCGACGGCGCTCGGTATCGTCGAGCTCGGCCGCGGCCGGCTCGTGTTCTCGACCCTCGACTTGCGTGCTCTGGATACCGACCGTAGCGCGGCTGCGGTCGTCCGGAAGCTGGTGTGTAACCTCGTGCGCTTTGCGGGCGTGCGACCAGACTAAATGTGAAGCGAACGTGTACCCGGCGGCGTTCGCGAACGTGCGCGGACCGTCGCCACTACCTTGTCCCTGCTCAATCGGGAGTGTGTGTTTCCATGTTTCGGCTTGACGGAAACCCCTGGCGTTGCTGGGAGCGGACGACGCTCGCCGGCGTGTTGAACGGACCTGAAGACTTGCTCGTGCGCGTGGCGCTGCAGGATCGCAAGTCCCGCTATTACCAGACCGAGTTTCGCTGGCCGGCCCTGAGCCGGCTTGGACCGAACGACTACCGCGGGCAGTACGCGCAGGTAACACTGCGGTTCGGCTCCGCCGAGTGGTCGTTCGAGGTTGCGAACGACGGGGAGCAGACCATCCTGTTGATTCGGCCGATCGATCCGAATGCGGCCGAGGGTGTTCAGATCCGCCTCGAGACGCTGTTCCTGCGCCCCAACGGGGGCGAGATCGTCGCTCGCGAAGAGGAGGTCGTCGCTCGCCGACAAGGTCGTGGCTGGCGCACCTGGTCGCCATCCCCGACCTCACACCGCGACGGTGCGACCTTGACTGCACCATTACGACGGCACTACGTGGCCGTCATCGAGCCCGCCCCGGATCTGGGCCGACGGCTCGAATCGCGAACCGAAGGCGAGCGTGTGTCTGCCGGCCCGGACGCGCCGCCCACGGCCCAGGAGAAGCACTACGTCGCGAAGGTCAACGCGGCCCGCGCTGCTTATCTCGGGCGTTTCAAGCACGTGCCGAAGGAACTGTGGTGGATGTACGCGGCGATTCCCTACGGAATCGGCTGGAACATGATCTGGGCCGCAGATCGTGGCGAGCCGCTCGAGGTCTGCAGCCGCGATTGGTGCGTCCACGGGAACTACGGCGAGTGGGTCCTGTTCAACTGGGACACGTGGCTCATCGCCGCCGCGGCCGCCGACTACGACACCGAACTTGCTCACCAGATCGTTCGGCCGCAGATGGCGGTGCAAACGCCGGAAGGGCTCGTTCCCGGAATCGCGAGTCCGCTGGGCTACACCGCGGATCGTGGCATGCCGCCGGATGCTTCTTATGGTCTCTGGAAGGCCTACCAGCGATCGAACGACCGCTCCTTTGTCGAGGAGTACTTCGATGGACTGGCGCGCTACAACGCGTGGTGGCAGCGCAATCGTGACGGCAACAATGACGGTTTGCTCGAATGGGGAAGTAATCCGGCCGATCCGCCGCACCCGCAGTGGCAGGCGCACACGTATTGGGCGAGTCGGTATGAAACCGGCATGGACAACCACCCGATGTGGGACGATACGACGTACAACCCCTTAACCTGCACGCAAGAGCAGACGGACATCGGGTTGTCCGCGCTCCATGCCTGGGACGCGGCCGTGCTGGCGCGAATGGCGGATCTGCTCAGCCGAAAGAAGGAGGCGCAGCGCTATCGCGACCGCGCCGGCAAACTGGCGCAGCTGATCGACAAGAACCTGTGGAACGACGATGTCGGGCTGTGGCTGAGTCGTGGCTGGGATGGGGAGTGGTGCCACCGTGCGGCGAGCACGTGCTTCTATCCGATCTACCTGACCGAGGTTGCTTCGGGGCACGTCGATCGCGCCGTTCGCGAGCATTTGGAGAACCCGGGACGGTTCGGCGGCAAGTACGGCTTGCCCGTCTCGCCGAAGGACGACCCGGCTTATCCCGAGCAATACTATGTTCGTGGCCGGATCTGGCCGGCCCAGACGCTCCTTGTGCACTGGGCGCTGCGAGAGGCGGGTCAAGAAGAGGCTGCGGCCAACCTCGCGCGTCGTTGCATCGAAACGATGCGCGAAGAGTGGCTCGACGCCGGCCACCTGCATGAAACATACAATGCAGACACGGCCAGCGGCGACGATACCGCCGAGAGCGATCCGCTGTACAGCTTCGGGATCATGCTGCCGCAGGTCGCCTGGAACCACCTACGCGATTGGAAGCTCGACGGCACCGAGGTGACGGCCGACTTGAACGTGTTCAAGGATCACCTCGACACGGACGGTCGGCTCCGCGCGCGTGTCGAGCCGGTCGAGAAGTTGGAGTCGCTCGTCGACTAGCACCCAGGCTGGACGCCCGGACCTCCATGATAGGCGGGTGGCCCTGGCGGCTTGTCCGCCAGTGTTCGGAGCGTGCACTGGTGCCGGACTTTCTCTATTGTATTCAGCGCGTCGGTGCCCCACCCTTCTAGGGTGGGGGACGCGTTTCCACGCGCCGTCAACGTGTCCCCAGAACCCCTGGGGCACCAAACCATCTCCCGCGCCCCAGTCACTGCAAAGCAACAGCGGCGGGTGGCACTGGCGGCTTGTCCGCCAGTGTTCGGAGCGTGCACTGGTGCCGGACTCGCACCCTCCAATGTGTTTCAGCGCAAATAGAACAGCGGCGCCGGCTCGCTCTCCGGCACCGCTGTGGGTAATCGAACGGGTTGTCGCTAGCGTGTGCTGGCCTAGCGGCGCGTCAGGCTCATCCGGTCGTACTTGGCCTGCAGCTTCTGCAGTTCCGCGGGCGTCAGCACCTCGAACGATGCCACGAAGCCGAGCACGTCCGCCCAGTAGTCCTTATAGCTATCCGGGTGGAAGCCGGCGACGATCACGAAGCACTGACCGTGCTGGACGAACGCCCACTGGCGCCACTTGTAGTTCGTTTCCGGATGATTGCCGGCAAAGTAGAGCGCGTCGGCCCCGGCGATCTGCCAGTCTTCCATGTCCTGGGTGCTGATCGCCTGCTTGAACGGCGCCGCAAATTCGCAGGCCCACTCGTCGCGCACTTTATCAAGCACGGTCGCGTTGTTGGCAGCGCCCGAATATTCGCCGAGCATGTAGATGTCGAGCCCGATCGGAGCGTCCTTCGGCCGCAGAGCGATGTAGGCCCCGCGATAGTCGACCTCCCAGCCGGCCATCAGCTCCGCCCGGAAGGGCAGCGCCGGCGGCGGATTGGTGAACACGAACGCTCCGCGAACATCGTCCCATTTCCACGTTGCGTGCGCCTGTCGGGCGATCGCGTTGAAGTACTCCGTCCACGTCGGCTGATAGAATGCCGGGAACGGCGACACCAACTTGATCTGATCGATATCGTCATATTCCGCGAAAACCGGAACATTGCTGTCCTGTTTCCAGGCCTTCACGAGTTCTCGGAACGACTGGTTCATCGTCCCGGACCGGCGCGTTCGCAGGAACGCCGACCGCTTTGCTTCAGTGTTCAGTGCCGTCGGTGCTTCACCCCGCACGACCGCGCGCTTCGCGATCGGCGAGTTACCGACCACCCGCGGCGACGCATCACGGCCGGCATTGACCGTTTCGCAGCCCATGCACGACAGCAGCAGGACGCCGCCCAGAAACGCACGCAGAGAACGTGTTCCGCTCGATTCGTTCGTTCTTCCCATCCAGTGCTCCATTCCACGCAAGAGACTCGTTCGCCTCGCTGGTCCCCATCCAAGCCTATGCGGGCGAATTCAAGCAGCGGGCAGACCGCCGATAAGCAGCGCGCGAAAGTTTTGCGCGACGTCCGCGAACGTTTGGCTTCTGACGGCCGTAACGTACAATGCTGTCAAGGAGTTACCGTACCCCTTCGCCGCTGGCGCAAACCGTTTGCTGCGGCTAGGTCCGGTATTGTTCACAGGGTTTTCGAGCGTCAGGAGTCCGCATGCCCCCACGCCGAAAGACTCGGCAGGTCGACGTCGGCGGCGTCAAGATCGGCGGCAACGCACCGGTCGCGCTGCAGACCATGACCGCCGGCTATACATATGAAGTGGATAAGTGCATTGCCGAGGTCCAGAAACTGGCACAGGCCGGGGCCGACCTGGTCCGCGTCGCGGTTCCGAAAAAGGAGGACACCGAGGCCCTGCCGCACATTATCGCTGCCAGCCCGGTGCCGATCGTCGCCGACGTCCACTTCCACTATCAGCGCGCCCTGGAAGCGGTCGAGGCCGGCGTCCACAAGATCCGTTTGAATCCCGGTAACATTCAGGACCGAAAACAGGTCGACCGGGTCGTCGCGGCCTGTCGCGAGCGTGGCGTTCCCATCCGCGTCGGCGTCAACGAAGGCGGCATCGTCGAACGTCGGGATAAGGACGTCCGTGCTGCGGAAAAAGCGACCCTGGCCACCAGCTATCGCGAAAACCTGATCCGGATCATGCTCGATAAGATCGCCGAGTATCTGCGGATCTTCGACGAGAACGACTTTCACGACGTCGTGATCTCGGCGAAGAGCATTGATCCGACGTTGGTGATCGATGTCTATACCGCGATCAGTCAGCGCTGGGATTATCCGCTCCACTTGGGTGTCACGCACGCCGGGCCGCCCGATACCGGCCGAATCCGCTCGATCACGGCGCTGGGCACACTGCTGGCCAACGGCGTCGGCGACACCATTCGCATCAGTTACGCCGCCGACCCCGTGCACGAGGTCGAAGACGGCAAGGAACTGCTCTGCTGCCTCGGGTTGCGAAGTCGAACCGAACCCGAGCTGATCGCGTGTCCCACTTGCGGGCGGATCGAGGTCGACCTGTTCAAGCTGGTGACGGATGTGCGTTCGAAACTGGCCCACGAAATCGATATCCCGGTCAAGGTCGCGGTGATGGGCTGTGTGGTAAACGGTCCCGGCGAATGCGAAGGTGCCGACGTTGCGATCTTTGCTGGTCGCGGCAAGGGGATCATTTACGTCCAGGGTGAGCAGAAGGCGACCGTGCCCGAGTCTGAAATGCTGGAAGCCCTGTTGCGCGAATGCCGGGTGTTCGCCGACCGTGTTCGTCGTGGCGAAGCCGAGCTGAAAGGGACGCAGTTGCACATCCAGCCGCCCGACCCGCTTCCGCGCAAAGACGGCAGCCTGCCCCTCAGCGTGGTCAAATAGCGCGACTTCGGCGTTGAGGGTGGGGCGTGCGTCTCGCCCCCCATTGACCGCTCGCTTGCGCTCGCGGCTCGCATTGGCGCCTCTGGCCACACAACGAGCCCCGAGCGCGAGCGAGGGGATCAAGGTGCGCGAGACGTATAGCGCCCGGTGCCCCACCCCATTTTGGGGTGGGGGACTGAGCTGCGAGCGCGTCGCTTTACATTGCGTTCGGCATCCAGTAGACCACCGGGTCATGCGTGAGTCTTCCCCATCGTCATCCGCCGGGATTCCCGCGTCTGGCGGAGCCGGTGCGCGGCCGGGACCATCGATCGAAGGCGGCGCTTCTGGTTTGCGGGCGCACTTGGGCTGGGGCCATCGCGGTTTTCGCGTCCCCCGGCAGCGCAGTGCCTGGCTCGCGTTGGTGCTGCTGTTGCTGCTGCCCGGTTTGGTGGACGTGGGGGCGTTCGTCGAGCGGATGAGCAATCCGGATCACCTCCCTGATTTGAAGGTTTGGTTACCGATTGCCGACGAGTTCCTGTCGCGCGGGACGGATGCGCCGTTGTATCCCGAACGCGGCTGGTACATTTATCCGCCGCTCTTTTTGACGTTGATCCAGCCCTTGAATTGGATGCCGCTGCCCATGGCGGCGATCGTCTTCGAGGTCTGCAAGTGGCTGGCGGTGTTGGTGTCGTTGCGTTGCGCGTGGGACCTTTGCAGCCCTGCTGACGAGGACGTGCCGCCGATCGTTGCCCTGGGGAGTCTGTTGCTTGCCGGACGATTCATCTGGAACGACATGGGCCAGGGGAACGTCAACTGTTTCATCATGGCGGGTATGCTGGTCGGCGGCTGGCTGTTGGTGCGCGGGCGCGCGGTGCCCGCCGGCTTTGTTGTCGGGTTGGTCACTTGTATCAAGGTCACGCCGGCCTTGGTGCTGGTGTACTTCGCTTACAAGCGACAATGGCGGGCGCTGCTCGGAGCGGTCATGGCGGCGGTCGTCGGGCTCTTTTTGTGGCCGGCGATGTGGTTCGGATGGTCTGAGAATCTGGCACTGCTCGCGGAATGGTATCACCTGGTCATCGATTCGTTCCTTCGCAAGGCGGCGGTCGATTCGCTTCAGACCAACCAATCGCTGGCCGGTCTGATCAATCGGCTGTTCACGTCCACGCCAGCACTGCGCGATCCCGAGGTCTTCATTACCATCAGCGTTCTGTCGGCGGACACGTTGCGTGTGATCCGGGGAGGGTTGGCGCTCGGAATCGTGGCCTTGCTCGCGTGGTCGTGTCGCGGTCGACTCTCGTCGATGAGTGGCGCCGGCTCGGCTGACGAGTCGCGTTCCGACGAAGCGCCCCGTTACGGACCGCTGGCGTTCGCGGCCGAGTTGGGGATGGTCTTCATGACGATGCTCGTTCTGTCGGGCATCTCCTGGAAGGCACATTTCGTGACGTTGTTGTTGCCGTTCGCGGTGATGTTGTCATTTCTCGCTGACGCCCGTTCGCCGCGCAGCGGCCGGGCGGCTGTGGGTGCGGCATTGGCGGTCTCGGGCGGCCTGACGCTGCTGACGACGGAGCTGATCACGCCGCGGGGCGCAGATTATGCCGAGGCGTGGGGCTTGGTCCTGCTGGCGGGGGTAGCGGCCGCGGTCGGCTGCGGCCTGGTCCGCGGAAAGTTACGGCGTTTCACGTGAAACGCCGTTGCCGGGAGACCGGTGGATTGTGAAAAATCGTCGAAGCGCCTGAATCGGACGTTGCCAAAAGACGATCCGAAGGTCATCCTTAATAGGGTTGTGCGGATGGGACCGCACACCCATGCATTTAACAGGGAGATTGGTCGTCATGCAGCAGGAAATCGAGATCAGCCCGGGCGCCGTGATCACGCAGTCGTCGGACGTGCGCTCCAACTTCATCATGAAGACGTACGGCCACCTCTTCGCGGCGATCATCGCCTTCATCGTGATCGAAATCGCTTTGTTCAAGAGCGGACTGGCGGTGAACATCGCGCAGGCCATGGCCGGCGTATCGTGGCTGCTCGTGCTGGGCGGGTTCATGCTCGTCAGCTGGGCTGCTTCGCACGTCGCGATGACAGTCACGAACCGAGCGGCCCAGTACGCGGCCCTGATCGGATTTGTCGCCGCCGAGGCGCTGATCTTCGTGCCACTGCTCTTTGTGGCGCAGATCAAGTCCGGTGCGTCAATCATCGAAAACGCGGCAGTCGTTTCGCTGGTCGGGTTCACGCTGCTCACCGCGATCGTGTTCGTCACCGGCCGGGACTTCTCGTTCCTGCGGGTGCTGCTGGTCTGGGGTGGAATCGTCGCGATCGGGCTCATCGTCTGCTCGCTGATCTTCGGCTTCGAGCTCGGCATGATCTTCTCGATCGCGATGATCGCATTCGCTGGCGCCGCGATCCTCTACGATACGTCGAACGTGCTGCACCACTACCCGGAAGACCGCTACGTAGCGGCAGCGCTGTCGCTGTTCGCCTCGGTTGCGATGCTGTTCTGGTACGTGCTGCGCCTGTTCATGTCGCGCGACTAGCCCACGAGGCCGATTCCCCACCCCAGAATAGGGGGTGGGGAGGGCGTCTCGCCCGCCATTGACCGCTCGCTTGCGCTCGCGGCTCGCATTGGCGCCTCTGGTTACACAACGAGCCCCGAGCGCGAGCGAGGGGATCAAGGTGCGCGCGACAGATGACCCGTCGTTCGCGCTCCGGGGGAGCAAGCTCCCTTTGCGAGGCCGCTGATCCTTGCAAGAACGATCCAACTTATAGGGTGGGGCGGGCGTCTCGCCCGCCAATGACCGCTCGCTGGCGCTCGCGGCTCGCATTGGCGCCTCTGGTTACACAATGAGCCCCGAGCGCGAGGTGCCCCACCCTTCTAGGGTGGGGGACGTGTTTGAGCAGCAACAGGTTTTGTCCCCAGGGTAGGACCCTGGGGCAGCCGCACGCCCAATCGAGGGCGCGTCCCGATAAACCACTTCCAGCGTTCGGTATTGCCACCAAAAATATCGATGACGGTATAAACAGACCGGTGTCGAATCCCGTCTTACAGGCACAACGCTCGACTCGCGGCCCGCGGGTCGGCCGGAGCCGGAAACGTGCCGTTGAACCATCATCCGCAGACGCAGGACCGGCTACGAAGCGTGATCGCGGCGCGTGATGAGCTTGTTCGGCTCGCGTACCGCTTCGTGTGGAATACCAGCGACGCCGAGGATGCTGTCCAGGCAGCGCTACTGTTGGCGTCGCAGCGATTGGATCAGTTGGAGTCCGACGCCAGTGTCGAGACATGGGTCAGGACGATCGTGGTGCGACAATGCATGGAACTGAACCGCAATCGAAGAACCACGACATCACTGGACGTTCGGTCGGCGGCACCCGCAACGCCAATCGATCGGCGGCTGGAGCTGAACGAACGGCAGCGAATGCTCAGTGCGCGGATTCAGGCACTGCCCGAACGGCAGCAGGCGGCGCTGGTCCTTCGGCACCTGGAAGGACTCGACTATCCGACCGTGGCGCGACTGATGGAGATTACCGAGAGTACTGCCCGTGGACTGGTGCGCAACGCGCGCGAAGCGCTGCGCAAGATGATCTTGGCACAGGACCCGCATTGGGTTGAGGACTGACGATGGGCCGGCACGAACTCGATTGTGAAACAGCCCGTTCCTGGCTCGACGATCGACTCGATGGGTTGCTCGATGCCGACGACGCGCCAGTGCTCGATGCGCATCTGGCGGCCTGTCCGGGGTGTCGTGAGATCGCGGCGCAGCTCGAAGCGCTGGTGGGTGAGTTGGACGATCTGGCGGCCGCGACGGCGCACGTCGGTCGAGCGGAGCGCGGGCAGGTCGAGCCGCGCGTGGTTCCGACGCGTCATACGCATCGTCCGCGGCGCGCATTGCGTATCGCGACCAGCGTGTTGGCGGCGGCTGCGGTCCTAATCACGGCGTTTCTGCTCTCGGACTGGACTGCGTCACCCGTGGCTGAGCCCGTGCGTATTGCGAATGGTGGGAAAGCTACAGACGTAGACGACCCTGTGGTTCCAAGTGTGCCTTCGCCCACGCCTGTGCTACTCGCTTCGTATGTGCAGCCGACCGCGGAGATGGCAGACCGATTCGTTGCGGTCGAGCGCGTGACATCGGTCCCCAAAGTGCACTTGATCGAGTTGTTGCCGTTTCGACCATGAGCCTGACGGCGAGCGATTGGAATAACAAAACAACCTAAGCCCAACGGGGGCGTTCAGAAGGAGTTCATGATGTTGCAGAATAGTGTTGTGCATCGGTTGCTACTGGTATCGATCGGATTGACGGCCAGCTTTGCGGCATCGACCCCGGCTGCCCAAGCCGACGATAGCCCAAAGGCATTGCGCGGGGTTTACGAAGAAGCGTCTCAAGAGAAGCCGTCGATTGTTCGGGTGTTTCAGCTCAAGCACCTCGATCCGCATGAGACAATGTCGACGCTGCGTGGAGTGCTCAGTGGCTCGGCGCTCCGCGGCGCCGTCGATGACCGTACGAACAGCGTGATCATCACAGCCGACCAGGAGACGATGCAACAAGCTGAGGATCTCATCCAGGTACTTGAAGACACCGCGGCGAACGCTCCGGTCGAAGACTCTCACTCCGAGTCCGAGCCGGACCTAGTCTATTTCGAGTTCCCCGCAGGTGTGTCCGAATTGGCTGCTGTGGCGAATTCGGTTTACAACGTAACTGATGGCTGTGGTACGTTCGAGATCGTCGGCGGTCGGCTCCTCGTCGTCAGCGCCGAGGATGACGACTGTTTGAAGCGCGTCGAGGAGCTCATCGGGCGCTATCAGGAGATTCTCCGCCAAACGAGCATGGACTCGGGTAAGAAGCAGAACTACGAGCTTTCGTTCTTCTTGCTGGGACTCGATCTGGACAACGTGGAAGTGAGTTATGGTTCACAGTTGCCCAAGGCGTTGCAGGGCGTTGGCGCGGCGCTCGCCGAGAACGGGTTTCAGTCCGTCCGACTGATCGCCCCGTTGTCAGTTCCGGCCGTTGCCCGCGTGCCATTGCCGTCGACCGGGTTCGCGAAGGGGCAGCCCAAGGGCACGCGCTACCAAGTCTCGGGGTCCACGTCTCAGTTCTCGCGGATCATGTGCGAGGGGCTGATACGGGTCGCGGAGGATGGACTGGCGCTCACCGTGCAGGCGACGGTCGCGGCGCCCCGGGAGAACGCGCCTAAGCCGTCCACTGCGTTTGCCTTGTCGACGTCGCTGACGATCAAGCCTGACGAATACTACGTTCTTGCGGTGTCGCCGACGTCGACCAATGTGCCCAACCTGGCTCTGGTCGTTCGAGCATCGCTCCGCAAGTAGGCGACTCCCGGTCAGCGCGCGCGCGGGTTCCCGCGAAGGGGGCCCGCGCCGCGCATCTATCGCCGACCGGGCTTGCGATCCGAAGCGGGGGTCTCGCGAAGCACTTCCAGGGCTCGATCGAGCACCGGGTCGCGATCGCCGCGAAACGCTTTCTCGGGAAAGCGCGCCGGCACGTCCGGCTGGATTCCCACCTCTTCGAACGGTTTGCCGTCCGCATCGAGCGCCAGCCAACGCGGCATGTTGACGCTGAGCGTGCAGCCCGGTTGCAGGCGGCGTGGGTTGGCGCTGGCGCCGGCAGTGCGGTCGCCGACCAGCCGTACGTTCGGGCATACCTTGAACATCAATGCGAAGCCCTCGGCGGAGCTCATCGTTCGCGGGCCGACCAATGCGAGCACCGGCCCCTCGTAGCGCCACGGCTTCGGCGGGAGCATGCGAATCCCCGGCTCGGTCAACGCGGAGTGCGCGGCGCCTTCGCGGTAGCGCTGGCCGGCGTACTGACGGACGATGTCGTTGAAGCGCCCGGCCATCGCCATTGCGAACATCTCGTTGCCACCGCCGTTGAGGCGCAGGTCGACGATCAGGCCCCACGTGTCGTGCAGCGATTCCAGCGCTCGGTCGAACGCGTTAACGATTTCGGCGTTGCGTAGATGGCCGATGCCGATGTAGCCGATTCCGTCCTTCGTCCGTCCCCAACTGAGGCCGCGCTTGTCATCATTGAACGACTCGAAGGCGCCGGCGATCGCTTTCGGGTTGACATTGACCATGCGCGGGCGGTTGAAGGGGGGCAACAGTTCCTTTCCGCAACGTACCCAGATGTGCAGGTCTCGAAGCTCGGTCAACATGTCGTTGATCACCATGGCCAACTCGTAGCAATCCGCACAGGCGGCCGCCTGAGGGCCATATTTGCTCTTCAGACGATTCCAGTCGACGTCCGGTTTGATCGCGAACATCGCATACTCACGGTCGAATCCGGCCCAGACCTCATTGAAGATCCGTTCGGCGTCCGTGCCCGTGACCGCGATCGGCGGTGTCAGTGGCCGCTCGGTGAACGCCGACACGTACTTCGCGGTACCGGCCGCGGTATCGACCATGAAGAAGCGCCGGCGCGCGTCGGTCGTATCCATGTCGAAAACCAGCTGCGACCGTGGCGGTACCATCGGGCGTCCGCCGGCCTGCCACGAGTTGCCGAGCTTCCAGGCCGCGATTCGCTTCGCATTCGCGGGGATCGATGCCGACGCCGATCCCACCGTTGCTTGCGGGAAGAGTTCGCCAACGCGCGCCGGGTGGAATCGCATCCAGATGTGCGTGAATGACTCCTTTCCGGTGTCCGGTGCTTCCAGTGTGCCTGGGTCTTCGGGCACGAGCAGCGCCGCGAGCACGTTTGTTTCGTGCACACCCAGATAGAGCATCGCGCGGTCGCACGCCAAGCGGAAGCCGCTCGGCAGTTCATACGTGAACTGGGTAAGCCGGAAGACATGCCGCGGATCGGAATCGAGCGCGTAGCCGATCGGCGCCGGAGTATGGTCGACCGTCGCCGGATACCGCTGGGACAGGTCGATGTCCGCCAGCACCGGCGGCGACGTCACGAGCAGCATCAAGCCGATGGGCAAAGAGGACGAGCGCACGCAAACCTTCCTTTCTCAAACCATTAGCCAGAAGATGATCGCGAATCCCAGCCACGTGACTCCCAGTCCTGCGAGCACATTCGGCAGGCCGGCGCTTCCCGCGTAGACCAGCATCAAGAGCCCGGCACTCAACGCGATCAGTGGAACGGAGCAAATGTAGAACATGGTCAACGATTGCGCCCGCCAGAGAATCGCCGCGATCGACAGACCCAGCAGTGTACCGCCGACCAGCAGCTTGGTCCGCTCGACCTTGGCTTGCCATTGCAGGGTCTGCTGAAGGTCGTCAGGCGGTTGCAGATCACCCCAGCGAAATGACTCTCCGCACTCGGGGCACCGCGGCTCGCGCAGGCCGAGCAGGGCATAGCCGCACCGTGTGCACTTCGGCACGAACGGCTCGGGCTCGGCGTCACCCAACTTCATAACGCCAAGTGTACTCGCGACCGAGGACCGGCGCGCGAAATTTCGGTAGGACAGGCCGAGCAAAGAAGCGGCCCCCGACACGATCAGTGTCGGGAGCCAGTTGCCGTAGGAGGTCCGCCGAGACAACGACCGTGGGGAACCTCAACCGGGGGGCCTTAGAACTCCGTGCAGGGCAGCGGCGAGCAGGTCGATCCGGGACCGTGAAACTCGCCGTTCACGGATGCGCACTTTTCGGCGCTCGTTACGATGCACGTCGCGGTGCTACTGATGCAGCAGGCACCGTCGGTCGTGATCGGGGCGCAGAGCACGATCGAGCACGGCAATCCCACGAACACGCCGCCTTGGGCGAGGCACTCCGCTTCGTTCGCAACGTTAATGCAGGTGGTGAACCCGCCGCGCGAAACGCAGCAACCTCGGAGCGGGATGACGATGAAGCAGCGCGTCGTCACACAGTTGGTACCGACTCCGCGGAATCGTCCGCCATTGCTCAGACAATCCGCCTCCGTGAGTTCGACACATAGCGGCGGAAAGACGTTGCCGAAGATACAGCAGGCGCCGGTGGGGAGGGCCGTCGACTGCCCCGGGGCAGGAGTGTCGATCGGCGTCGGGGCGTCCCACGCAAGATTGTGCCACTCGGTCAGCTGCCCCACGTTCGTCAACGACACGGGCGCCGCCGCCATCAGGGCGATGGTCAGGAAAGAGAGCGCGAAGCCGCTCCACAGCATTCGAGACTCGGGTTTGCGCAACATTCTCACACCTCATCAAAATGGACCCGGCCCGCCCCGCCGAACGTCGGCGGAAACGCTAGTGGAGTGGAGATTGACCGACAAAGGTGACGCGTCATCGCGACTGCGTCAGTGAAAGGCTCGTGTTGAACGGTAGTCTGCCGTCTCGCGCGAACGTTCGCAACCTTTTTTTTCGAGCGCTACACAACAAGAACGGCCGAGCTGATTGCCGTAAGCGCTTTTGGTGCGATGTTGGGACGGGGTTCGTGCGCGGTTGCGCTCTGACACCAAGAAGAACGCACGGTCTTTCGCAGACCGTGCGTCGTGTGCGTCTCATGGTCTTCGGATCGTGCCGCGCGCTAGGACGGGCCGAGCCCGCTGACGCGGCTGCTTACAGAAAGCGCTAGAACTCGTCACAGGGCAGCGGTACGCAGGTCGTTCCGTCACCCTGGTATTGACCGTTCAGCAGGACGCAATCCAATGCATTGGTCTCGACGCAGGTCGCGAGCGACGTGATGCAGCACGCGCCAGTCGCCGGCGGTACCTGAATGCAGAAGATGAGGAAGCAGGGGACGCCGGGATTGAAGACGCCGCCGCGCGCTTCGCAGTCGGCCTCGGAAGTGTCGATACAGGTCGTGAACGGACCCTGCGTGATGCAGCAGGACCCCAGCAGCACGGCGATCGGACAGATCGCTTCGACACAGCTCGTGCCGGCGCCGAGGAAGACGCCGTTATTGAGCGCGCAATCCGCTGCGGTCAGATCGAGGCACTGGGCGGGCATGAAGATCGTGCCGTTGATACAACAGGCGCCCGATCCCGGCGGCGGACACGCGACGCTACAATCCGTGCCGATTCCCTGGAAGATGCCGCCAGCGTTGATGCAGGCGCGTTTCTTCATCACGCTACAGAGACCGTTGGAGAAGCAGCAGGCGCCGGTGTTCGCAGCGTTCAGCTCGGCTTCGATGAGCGTGTCGGCAAAGATCGGGCCCGCAATGCTCGGCGCGATCAGCACCGGGGCTGCATCCGATTCCACGCGGGCCTCCGTGTCGACGACCGGGGCGGTGGCGAATGCGGTGGCCGCTGCGAGAACCAATGCGCTCCGGAGCGCGAACTGGACGTTGTTCAGACTTGCCATGTGACAATCCTCCTCAGTGGATCTACTTGGACAACAAACACGTAAGTGACGAATGCGCCGGCCAACGCATGTGACTGACCGGCGCGAAGCCGCAAAACTGCGGGAGGTTTCCGGGGCTAGTTGCAAGGCGACGGCGTGCAGGTCGTGCCGTTACCCTGATACTGGCCGTTGAGGAACACGCAATCCAGGTTGTTGACTTCGACGCAGGCGCCGAGCGTCTGGATGCAGCACGCACCGGTCGGCGGCGGTACTTGCGTGCAGAAGATCAGGAAGCATGGGACACCGGGGTTGAAGACGCCGCCGAGAGCGTCGCAGTTGTCCTCGGAGGTGTCGATGCAGGTGCCGAACGGGCCTTGCGGCAGGCAGCAGGCACCGATCACGACCGGATCCGGGCAGACTTCCTCGACACAGCTCGTGCCGACGCCGAGAAAGACGCCGCTGTTCAGCGCGCAGTTCCCCGCATTCAGGTTTACACATTGCGGTGGCATGAAGAATCCGCCGGCAATGCAACAAGCGCCGGTCGCGTCCAGGGTTGCCGGCTCGGAAATCGTGTCAATGAAGACCGGGCCCGCTATGCTCGGAGCGATCAGCACGGGAGCGGAATCCGATTCCACGGCCTCCGTCTCGACGAGAGGGGCCGCGGCGAATGCGGTCGCTGCCGCAAGTACGAGGACGCTGCGCAGCACGAACTGAGCGGTACTAAGACTTGCCATGTATCAATTCTCCTCAAGATTCCTATTTTGGCTTAGCAAAATGCCACGTCGCGGCGATGAGTTGCGGCGCATACGGAGCGCGCGGTCACCGTTCCGCGATCGGACAATAATTGCAACAATCGATTATCAAACGAGCACACGCGGCCCGTGAGCCGCGGATGTCTCGTTGATACACAAAAAAGCGGAGCACTCCCGGTCGCGAACGAACGGTTCTCAGATGCTCCGGTTCCAAGAACCGTCGCTCACGCTAGTACGGCCAGACATCGCCGCACGTCGTGGCGCAAGTCGTCGCGGGGCCTTGCCACGTGCCGCCGATCTCGATGCAGCGCGGCTTGGTCACCTCCGTGCAGAAGATCCCGAGCGAACCGAAGCAGCATGCCCCGATATCGTTCGGACCGGGACAGGTGTCGAGGCACGTTGTCCCATCTCCCTGGTAGGCGCCGCCGAGCTGATTGCACTTGGATTCGAGCACCACGGCACAGACACCGGGGTCGAAACAGCATGCCCCGGTCGCCGCGGCCTGGGTCTGCCCCTGGCCATCGGGAAGCGGTGCTTCCGCGACGTTGGGGCCGAGTGGCAACGGCATCAGGAACAACGTGGCACCCGGGATCCAAATGCCTTCCTCGATTGTGTCGGTCGGCGGCAACGGAGCCGCTCCAATCAATGAAAAGCTCAGAGCAGTAAGCACGACTGTGCTTGCAAGGACTCGCGACTGGAATGTGCGCAACATGGATAGCACCTCCGAATAGAGATTCGGCTCGCCTGCAACGTGACAGGTCAACGCGAATTGGCCTGGGACAAGAGCGCTTCGCGTCGCAATGGGCTGTGCTTCGATTTGCTTACTCGGCTAGTGTGCCCTTCCCAAATGGGCAGAGCAAGCCATTTTTCGAGCACGATCATGGAAAGATCATCCCTTTGCTCGCCGGAACCGCTTACGCAGTTTCGGCACGCGGTAACGCACTGTCGCCTGGCTATTCGCGGATGTTGATCCGTTGCGCACGGCTTTCGGTTACTCCATGCCGACGGTCCGATGCACCAACGCATCGGCCGACGATTCACGTTAGAACGGGAAGATGCGCGGGCAATCGGTCGTCGCGCAGCGCGTCGTCTTGCCCTGCCAGATTCCGCCGAGCTGCAGAATGCAGAACTCTTTGGAGGTCTCGAGGCAAATCGGCGCCGGGAACGCTGGAATGCAGCACGCGCCAAGTTCTTCTTCGGTTGGGCAGGCGCCGAGACAGGTCGTGCCGAGACCGCGGAAGACACCGCCGAGCTGGTCACACTTGTCAGGGCGGACGACGGCACAGACGTTGCGGTCGAGGCAGCAAGCGCCGACTGTGAAGTCCGGCGCGCTGGCCTGGTTCGCACCGTCCGCATCCGGCGCCGGTGCATCCTCAAAATCGGGGCCTAACGGGAACGGCATGAGAAACATCGTAGCGCCCGGGAACCAGAACCCTTCGTCGGGCGTGTCGGCAAGCGGCAAGGGTGCCGCTGCCATCAAGGCCATGCTCAGCATCATCAGGGTTCCACTTGCAAGAAAACGTAGTCGGACTTTGCGCAACATCGGAAGCACCTCCGAAAAAAGGGAAAGAGACGGTCTGCCAGACAGATGACAAACCACTTGACTTGGAAGAGAAGTTCCGCGTCGCAAAAAGGACACGTCCCATCGAAGTGCTCGCGCCGCTAGTGTGCGCTTCACATCGCTCACGAGCAAGCGCATTTTCGCGCAAGAGGACAAAAAAGAGTAGAAAAATGCCTGTGTCAACATCGAATGATCAATGGCAACCATTGCGCAGTGCGCGCAATGAAATCGATCGGCGTTGTGCGCCGCAATGTCTCCGGTGGCAGGTGCCCCGCGCAGAACCGTTCGGTTGCGTCAGGGCACCTGCCGGAGTGGTGATGAAATGGTCAATGCGCTCCGTGTAGCGTTCTACAGAAGCGCGATATTCCACTGGTTCAGTGCGGTCGTTCGTCGTCTCGGGAACATTCGTTGAGGGCCGAGTCGCACGCCGACCGCACTGCCCCGGCGCTAGTCATAGAACGGCGGAGTGAACCCGCACCACTCAGGGCACGTCGTTCCCGGGCCGGCCCACGCGCCGCCGCGTTGCTGGCAGTCGGACAGCGACGTCTCACTACAGATGACAAAGTATCCGCCGACGCCGAGGCAGCAGGCACCGTCAACCGGCACACCGCAAGCGTCGCAGCTGGTTCCGTCACCCTGATAGCTGCCGCCGAAGAGGTCGCACTTGACCTCGCTCGTTTGCGTACACAACCCCGTGCCGAGACAGCACGCGCCGTTTACGGCCAGCGATCGTCCTTCGTCGGGTTGCGGCGCGTCGGCGACATCCGGTGCGAGCGGCAGAGGCATCAGAAAGAACATCATCCCCGGTAGCCACACGCCGCCGGTGTCCAGTGTGTCGTCGACCGATAGCGGGGCCGCGCCAATCGTCAGCGTGGCAAGCAGGAATAGGGAAACGGAAGCAGCAAGCAATCGTGTTCGCATGGTGCGCAACATCATCCAGACCTCCACATCATGAGGAACCGAGTCAACCGGTGACCCGCGCTCCGACCGCAGGTCGATTGTGGAGTGGATGAGAGTCATTTCGTCATTCGACGAACGAACTGCTCGCAGGACGCAGTGTCGCCGAGGCGACATCGGGAGGCAAGCTAATTTTTGCGGAAGTCGTCCGAAATCGGAGGCAGCACCCGGAACCATCGCGGCCGTAACCGGTTACGGAGCCATTCACTCAGACGTGCAGCGCGTCCGCGCATCTGGGTTGGGTAGTCTTGACGCTGGTAGTCGCGCCGGGTTGGACGAATGACGCGTAATCGCGACAGCATGGTCGCCACTGGCCAGAGCCAACGGATCAGGCGTCGTCGGCGGTTCGCGAACGTGCTCGCGGCTGTTGGCGTGCGCGTGGTTAGCGCTGTGCCGCGCGTTTCACGCTCGCGAATACTTCCTCGCGGGAACGGGATGATTCGCTCTGACGGCTCCATAGCTGCTTTCGTTCGAGGATATCGTTCTGCTGCGCGTAGTAGTCAGTGACGACACTGGTCCCGCCCTCGACCCACGCGCCGCCGGCGTAGTCGAGCTCGACCAGCCAACGACTGACGTCAGCGTCGAACTCTGCGGGATAAACAAGCGCGACGACAAAGCGGCCGCTCGTGACATCCGAGCCGCGGTCTGCGAGATGCAGAAACGCGCGCGTCGGTGGACGTTGCTCGTCCGCACGACGGTCGAGTTCGGCGTAGTCTCGTCGGGCGTCTGCCTCGGAATCGCAATAGAAGAGCATCCCCGACTCGAGCTGAAACCGCTCGGTCGAAACGCCGCGCAGTTCCATCGACCCGTCGGGGGCCGCGCGTTCAATCCGGTAGACCTTGCCGTCGCGGTACTGCTCGCTCTCGAGTAGCAATCCGACCTCTTCGGCCGTGTAGCCGACGGCGGTCCAATCGCCGAAATCGAACAGGTAGAGCCCGGTCATCCGCTCGGGGTCCTGAACCGTGGGGATCTGCATTACGGGGCCTCACTTCAATCCAATCTAATAGACAGCGATTGAGTATACCCGCCTCACGCAAGGCCGTCGCGGCTCGGTGTGTCGACTCCGCAGCGGACACATGCGTCCCCGGACCGATAATTCCGGCTCGGCGTCGCTCCGGAGCCGCGTTCGATGGTTTCAGTAATTCTGATTTGACGAAGTGTCATTTTGTGACGTATAGTCACAGTCATGAGTACGACGGCGCGAAGAGAGCGTGAGGTTCGGCAGCGCGAGCAGTTGATTGTGACGGCCGCTCGGCGGCTGTTACTGGAGCACGGCTTTGCCGGCATCAATATGGATGTCGTCGCCGAGGCGGTCGACTATTCGAAGGGGTTGTTGTACAAGCATTTCGCCTCGAAGGAGGACCTGCTCGCTGCCGTATCGCTCGACAATCATGAGAAGCGGACAGAGCTGTTTGATCGAGCCGCGATGTTTGCGGGATCGACGCGTGAACGGATGACGGCGATCGGCGTGGCCGACGAGACCCTTGCGCTCGTCTATCCTGAGTTTCAGCGTACCGAGCAGTTGTTACACGTTCCTTCGATCCTGGAGAAATGCACGCCTGAGCGGCGGACGCGGCTGATGGGGGTAACGTCCGTTTGTATGAATTGTGTCCAGGGCGTAGCGCGCGATGCCGTCGCGACCGGCGATCTGGTGCTCCCTGAAGGGCAGACGACGGCTGGGATCGTCTTCGGACTTTGGACCATTGCATTGGGAGCGCACACGCTCCATCAATCGGGCAAGCCACTCGAGATGCTGGGAATCTCCAACGCGCTCGCCGCCATGCGCGACAACCAGCAGAAGTTGCTGGACGGCTACGACTGGAAGCCGTTGTCGTCCGAACACGATTATGGCGCGGTCCGCGAACGCGTCCGACAGGAGGTTTTTGCGCATGAGTACGGCACGCGTGCACGAAGCTGACCCACGCGAAACCAGTGTCGATGTGACGGTACGTCATGGTATCGCCAAGCGGGTTGGGATGCTGATCCTGCCGGTGCTGGTCGTGGCGGCGAGCGTTGCGTCGTGGCAGACCGGCGTGCTCGATTCTGAACCGTCGGCGACAGCCGATGCCAAGTCGCTGCCAGTCGCGACGCGGGCTCTCGCGCGACAGTCGGCGTTTGCCTACACGCGGCAATACACCGGGGAGATCGTTGCTAACCGGCAGAGCGAAGTCGGTTTTGAGATTCCGGGGCAGGTTGCCCGACTGCTGGTGGACGACGGTGATGCTGTCGTTGCCGGCCAGGTACTGGTGCAACTGGACGCACGGCGCATCGAGGCGCTCGGGGCGGAGGTCGCCGCGCGTTTGGCGGGGGCACGGGCTCAGTTGGAAGAGTTGGTCGCCGGCGCTCGTCGGCAGACGATCGAGGCGGCACGCGCCCGAGTTGATGAGCTGGCGGCCGACCATGAGTTGCTGCGGCGCAAGCGCGTCCGCCGAACGGAGCTGGTCGAGCGCGGCGCTGCGAGCGCTGAGGAACTGGACGATGCGGTTTCGCTGGAGCGTGCGGCTGCGGCGCGGCTCGAACAAGCGCGGCATGATCTCGATGCGCTCGAGGAGGGGACGCGTCGCGAGCGTATTGCGGCGCAACGAGCCCAGGTAGCGCAGCTCGAAGCCCAGGCGGAGACGATCGCGATTGATCTTGAGAAGAGCGTCCTTCGGGCGCCGTTCGATGCAACGGTCGTCCAACGGCTGGTTGACGAGGGCGAAGTGGTTGCGGCTGGGCAACGGGTCTTTCGGTTGATCGAGCGGGGTGTATTGCAGGCGTATGTCGGGGTTCCGCTGGAGGCGCTCGAGCAGCTCGAACCTGAGACCCGCGTAAGGCTGTCGGCGGGTACAGACGCCGTGCGGGCAATTGTTCGGTCGCGGATTCCGGAGGTCGATCCGACGACGCGAACGGTGACGGTGGTTCTTGATGTTTCGCCGGAGGACGTGTCGCGGGTTTTCGCCGGGCAGATGGTTCGGCTCTCGGTGACGCAGGACAAGCGGCAGCCGGGGTTCTGGATTCCGACGACGGCGCTGGTCCGGGCGGAGAAGGGGCTGTGGTCATGCTACGTCGTCTCGCCGGACGGCGTGCTGGAGCGCCGCCCGGTCGAGGTCGTTCATACCGAGGCCCGTCGAGCGTTCGTTCAGGGGCTGGTCAACGAAGGCGAAACGATTGTCACAGCGGGCGTGCACCGGCTTTCGCCGGGCCAGCGCGTCAGTGCCGAGCCGACTCAATAGCGGGTGCCGTGGTAAGGGAGCGCGCTGACCATCGCTGCGCGTGCGGCACGAGCTGATCCAGGTTTGCGAGTTGAACATGCTGAGTCTCTGCTACCGGAATCCGCGTTTGCTGATCATGGCGGTCGGGTTGATCGTGGTCTCCGGGTTGTCGGCGTTCCACGTTCTTCCGCGGGCCGAGGATCCGGTGCTGACGATGCGCTCGGCGCTGATTCTCACAAGGATGCCGGGGGCGCCCGCCGAACGCGTAGAAGCGCTGGTGACCGAACGGATCGAGAAGAAGCTCGCCGAGATCGACGAGATCTGGCATCTCGAATCGACGTCGCGCCGCGGGATTTCGCTGGTTACCGTCGAGCTGCTGGAAGAAATCCCGGCTCGGCGAATCGACTCGGTCTGGTCGCGCGTCCGCGACAAGCTCGGCGACGTAGTCCCGCAGTTGCCGGAGGGCGCCACGACGCCGGAGTTCGAGGAAGGGGAGATCACCGCATACACAATGATCGCCGCGGTGACCTGGCAGGCGGACGGTCCGGTGCAGTATGCGATTCTCCGTCGAACGGCCGAGTCGCTCGAGGATCGGCTGCGTGTGGTTCCGGGAACGGCGGACGTCGAGCTCTTCGGCGATCCGGAGGAAGAGATCCGGGTCGAACTCGAGACGCAGCGTCTGGCGGCGCTCGGCCTGTCGCCGACGGCGCTGACCGGGATCATCGCCCGTTCGGATGCCAAGGTCGCGGCCGGTCAGGTATTCAACGACGACAGTAACCTGCTGATCGAGGTTTCGGGCGAGTTTGACTCGGTCGGTCAGATCCGCCAATTGCCGGTACGGGTGAACGCGGCCGGTCAGGTGGTTCGGCTGGGTGATCTGGCCCGTGTGGAAAAGACCATCGCCGAGCCGCCGACCGAGTGGTCACTGGTCGGCAATCGTCCCGCGGTCGTCGTCGCTGTTCGAATGGAAGCCGGCCGACGTGTCGACCACTGGGCCGAGAAGGTTCGCGGACGGATTGCCGCCTTTGACGAAGCGCTGCCGACCGGCCTCGGTCTCGATGTTATCTTCGACCAAAGCCAGTACGTCGAGCGACGTCTCGAGTCGCTGCTCGGTAACCTGCTACTCGGAATCGCGCTGGTCGTTGCGGTCAGCTTCGCGATGATGGGCTGGCGCTCGGCCATGATCATCACCTGTACGTTGCCGCTGGCGAGCCTGATGACGCTGGCGCTGATGAATCTGCTCGGCATGCCGATTCATCAAATGTCGATTACCGGGTTGATTATCGCACTCGGCCTCTTGATCGATAACGCAATCGTGATCGTGGATGCGGTCCGAGCGCGGCGCCACGCCGGTGCCAGTGCGCGTGAGAGCATCGAGCAGAGCGTGCGGCACCTGGTCGTCCCCTTGGCCAGCTCGACATTGACGACCGTGCTGGCGTTCATGCCGATCGTGCTGGCGCCCGGCGGCGCCGGCGAGTTCATCGGACCGCTCGGGTTGAGTGTCTGCCTGGCACTGGTGAGTTCGTTCGTCCTCTCGATGACGGTCGTGCCGGCGTTGACGGCAATGGTCGACCGCAGCACGGCGACGGTCGGGCGCTGGTGGGAGCGGGGTGTCGGCGCGATCTGGTTGCGCGAGCTCTATGGCCGGGCGTTGGATCGCGTGCTGGCTCAACCGTTGCTGGGAATCGGCGTGGCGACCGCGTTGCCGGTGATCGGGTTCATGGCGTTCCCAAGCTTGCCCATGCAGTTTTTTCCGCCGGCCGATCGAGACCAGTTCCGGGTCGAAGTGCGGATGCCCGAAATCACCTCGGTGGACGGCACGCGTCGGATGGTCGAGCGGATTAACGAGCATGTCGAGCGCCATCCGCATGTTGTGGCGGCGGAGTGGTTCGTCGGCAACAGCGCGCCCAAGTTCTACTACAACTTGATCGAAGGCGAGGACGGCGCGGCGTTCTTCGCACAGGCGCTGGTACAGCTCGACACGATCGAGAGCGGTCCGGTGATCGATAGTCTGCAACGAGCACTCGACCAGGCGTTTCCCGAGGCACAGATTCTGTGTCGGCAGCTCGAGCAGGGCCCGCCGTTCAACGCGCCGATCGAGCTGCGCCTGTTCGGGGCCAACTTCGACATCCTGCGCGAGGAGGGAAACCGGTTACGGAGGATCCTGGCCGCGACGCCGCGGATCACGCATACGCGTGCAACGACCGACGACGGGATGCCCAAGCTGCGGCTGGATGTCGACGAGCAGCAGGCGCGGCGTGCCGGCTTCACGAACGTCGAAGTCGCGCGCCAACTCGAGTCGCAGCTTCGCGGGCTCATCGGCGGTTCGTTGCTCGAGAGCACGGAGCAACTCCCCGTGCGGGTGCGACTGACCAGTGATGCGCGCGCTGACCTGGGCGGCGTGCTCTCCCTCAACCTGATGCAGCCGGGAAACGAACCAGCGTCTGCTGCGGGCGTCTCGGAGGGTGGACGGTACACGCCAGTGGCCGGGCTGGCGCGAGCGCGTCTCATGCCGGAACTCGCCAGCATCACACGCCGCGACCACGAACGGGTCAACGTCATCCAGGGCTTCCTCGAAGCGGACGTTTTGCCGGCAACCGTGCTCGCCGACTTCAAGCAGCGGCTGGCCGAAAGCGACGTTCACCTTCCCGCCGGCGTGCGGCTGGAGTACGGCGGTGAGGAGGATCGACGGAGCGACTCGATCGGGCACCTGATGGCATCCGTGGGCGTGCTGCTTACGCTGATGGTCGCGGCACTCGTACTCTCTTTCCGTTCGTTCCGTTTGGCGGCACTGATCGGCGCGGTCGGCGCCCTGTCGATCGGGTTGGGGATGTTCGGCTTGTGGGCGTTCGGCTACCCGTTCGGTTTCGTGTCGATCGTCGGCACGATGGGGCTCGTCGGAGTAGCGATCAATGATGCGATCGTCGTTCTCGCCGGCATTCGCGAGGACCCGCGGGCGCGCGTCGGCGACGTGATCGCGATTCGCAACGTCGTCATCCACGAAACACGGCACGTGCTCGCGACAACGTTGACCACGATGGTCGGTTTCTTGCCGCTTTGGTTGGACGGTGGAATGTTCTGGCCACCGCTCGCGGTCGTCATCGCCGGCGGGATCTTTGGTGCCACGCTGCTGGCGCTCTGCCTCGTACCGACGATCTACCACGTGATGCATCCGATGCCGGCGACCGGTTTCGAGCCGGATGATCTCACCGGCATGACCAGTCAGCAGGTGCCGGTACCAGTGCGATGACCCGTCGCTTGCGCTCCGGCCTCGTAGTGTTAGGTGCTGGTCCCCCAGGGTTCTACCCTCGGGGACACATTGGCTTGCTGGACGAAAGGCGTCCCCCACCCTAGAAGGATGGGGCACCATACGCCGACGCGGAATAGCACACTCCACAACGAGCCCCGAGCGCGAGCGAGGGGACCAGGGTGCGCGAGACGAACAGGCCGCGTCGCTGGTACGCTCCGATCGGGTGGGAACTGGTAGCTTGCTACCAGTGTTCAGAGGGTGCTAGGCCCGACATCGCCACCTCCACGAAGCCTTGATCAAACGCACGTTCCGAACACTGGCGGACAAGCCGTCAGTGCCACCCGGGACGCCGAAACAGGCCTATCCCGGGAGCTTGCTCCCCGTTCGCTTCAAGGAACGCACCGACCGAACTAAGACATCCACGAGGTCACGTGCGTCAGGTTGAAACGCCCGTCGTCGTCGATGTCAACCGTGAGAAACTGGCCGGCGCCGAATCGTGGCCCGTAGCAGAACCCCGTCATGATCCCGATCTGATTATCCACGCGTTTGATTGCGAGGATTGCGAGTTTGCGATCGTATACGGGACCGCTCGGAATCCAACCAAGCAGCCGCGGCCAGGTACGCCGAGTGCGCGTCGTGCGCAGGTAATCCACGAGCGCGATTAGTTCGGCATCGGAGAATCCGTCCGGACGCGGGAACGGCAGGTCACCCTCGACCGGGGTCGATGGAATTGAGACTTCGGCCATTGTGGCCGAAAAGAGGTCATCCTCCCACCGAAGGACGGACAAGAGCACGAAGTGGTTATCGTCTTTGATCCTGATCGTTAGCCGTTGTCCGCTACCCGAGATCGGACTATGCCGAAATCCGGTGGTCACTTCGATGCGATTGCTTAGCCGTTCGATCGAGAGGATCGGGAGCTTTCGATCATATGGCTCATGGCCGAGTTCGCGTGGCCCAACGCGTTGCGTGCTCGCCGAGCGCAGGAACCGTAGGAGTGCCGCCAACTCCGCATCGGATAATCCTACCGGGCGCGGAAACGGGAGTTCGCCATCGATCGGAATCGAGTCGACTGGTGCAGTTGATTCGGTCTTCGACAATTCAGACCCTCCTGACCGATGCTACCGATCACGCTCCATTGTACCCTCCGAGCGTCGCGGTTTCTGAGGAAACCATCGGGACTGTGGAGGGCGTGGGAGGGGGCACTCTGACCCGTCGCTTGCGCTCCGGGGGGGAGCAAGCTCCCTTTGCGAGGCCTTTGTCGGCGCCAAAGGCCCCCGCGCGGAACAGTACCCTCCACAACGAGCCCCGAGCGCGAGCGAGGGGTTTCGGGTGCGCCAAACGAGCAGGCCGTGTCGCTAGCAACGCTCCGGCCGGGTGGCATTGGCGGCTTGTCCGCCAGTGTGGGGGTGCTGCAAGGTCGGTTCCGGCACCGTTGGGTTGTTGGTCGCGCGATCGTAGGTGCGCACCTGCCAGGCCGCGTCGGCCGAGAAGATCGCGAGTGCGAACCAGATGACGATGAAGCAGGACCATTGGATGGCGTCGACGGATTCGCCGTATGCCAGGCCGATCAGGAACTGCATCGATGGCGCGATGTATTGGAGGAATCCCATCGTGGCCAGCCGGAGCCGTCGCGCGCCGGCGGCAAAGAGCAGCAGTGGGACTGCCGTGACGACGCCGGAACTGACGAGCAATATATCAATGGTGCGTGAGGTACCGAAATGGCTTTCGCCGGTGGCCGACCAATAGAGCAGGAACCCGATTGCGATCGGTGTGAGTAGGGCTGTCTCGACCGTCAGTCCGGTCAGCGCGTCAGCCCGTACGATCTTGCGCAGAAGGCCGTAGCAGCCGAACGACAACGCCAGCGTAAGCGCTATCACGGGAAGCTGCCCGCGCGACACGGTCAGCACGGTGACCGATGTGGCTGCAAGGAGAACGCTGACAACCTGTAATCGTCGGAGTCGTTCGCCGAGAAAGATGTAGCCGAGCAATACGTTGACCAGCGGGTTGATGAAGTAGCCGAGGCTGGCCTGTACGACCTGTTCGTGTTCGACCGCCCAGATGAAGACATACCAGTTGAGGCCGATCAGCGTCGTGGAGCCGAGCAGAACGCCGAGCACGCTGCCCGAGCGCAGCGTCTGGCGAACGTTGTTCCATTTACGCAGCGCGGTCTGGAGCACGATGAGCAGGAGCAGGGACCAGAGCACGCGGTGGGCCAGTACTTGGAACGCGGGCACGCTGCTGACGGCTTTGAAATAGATGACGACGAACCCCCACGCCAGGTACGCGCTGAGTCCGTACATCACACCGATTTGCTGCTCTCGTCGGTTGTCGAGCATAAGACGGCTATTGTAGCGCGTCCGCGAGTCGCTTTCAGCCCGGCGTGCAATGACGGCGCGGTAATGTGTTTTTTTACACGCGTTGTTGGATGGGGTACGGTATCCGTGCCGGAGAGGGCCCGTGCGTCGGCATGGGAAAACGCGGATTGACAGGGATTCGAGCGTCTATGAGCGAGATCGAGAAGGTTGCCGTCATCGGGCTGGACTGTGCGGACCCGCATCTGTTGTTCGACCGTTGGATTGACGATCTGCCGGTGTTGCGCAGTTTGCGGGACTCGGGGTTGTGGGGGAATCTTGAAAGCTGCATGCCGCCGATTACGGTGCCCGCGTGGAGCTGCATGTGTACGAGCAAGGACCCGGGAACGCTCGGCATCTATGGTTTTCGCAATCGCCGGGACCACAGCTACGAGAACCTCGGGATCGCGACGAATCTGGAGGTGCGTCAGCCGCGGATCTGGGATTACCTCGCCGGAGCGAACAAGCAGTCGATCACGGTCGGTGTTCCGGGGACGTTCCCGATCACGCAGCCGCCGTTCGGGTGTCAGATCACGTGTTTCCTGACGCCGACGATCGATAGCCCCTACGCGTACCCGCCGGAGTTGAAGCAGGAGATCACGGACTTGGTCGGTGAGTACCTGCTGGACGTCAAGGGCTTTCGGACGGATGACAAGGCATGGCTGCTCAAGCAGATCTACGACATGACGGATCGGCGATTCAAGGTGTGTCGGCACCTGCTCACGACCCGTCCCTGGGAGCTGTTCTTCATGGTGGAGATGGGTACCGACCGTATCCATCACGGCTTCTGGCAGTTCATGGATCGCGAGCATCATCGATACCAGGCGGGCAACGAGTTCGAGAATGCGATTCATGACTACTATGTTTGGCTCGATGCTCGGATGGGCGAGTTGATCGACGCGCTCGATCGCGAGCGGACGGCGATCTGGGTCGTTTCGGATCATGGCGCGAAGCGCATGGACGGTGGCCTTTGTATCAACGACTGGTTGATTCGCGAGGGCCTGCTGGTTCTTCGCGAAGCGCCTGACGGTCCGACGCGCTTCGACCTGGGCAATGTCGACTGGGAGCGGACGCGGGTGTGGGGCGAGGGCGGCTATTACGGTCGAGTGTTCATCAACCGTGCGGGCCGCGAACCGCGCGGGATCGTGAGTGATGGGGAGTATCAGTCGTTTCGCGACAAGCTCGCCGGGATGATCGAAGCGATGGTCGATCACAACGGCGCGAAGATGGGGAATCGCGCGTACAAGCCCGAGGAGATCTACGAGCGGGTGGAGAACGTGCCGCCGGACCTGGTGGTGATCTTCGGCGACCTGCACTGGCGCAGCGTCGGGACGGTGGGCAACCCGGACATTTACACGTTCGAGAATGACACCGGGCCTGACGATGCGAACCATGCGCAGCAGGGGATGTATGTGCTGTCGCATCCGTCGTTGTCGAGTAGGCGGGAAGATGCGTCGCTCTATGATGTGGCGCCGACGATCCTCAAGCAGTTGCGTATGCCGGTGCCCGAGGACATGCGCGGCCGCGTGCTGGGGTAGGTGGGGATTTGCGCGTTCAAGCGCTGCGTCGTTTTCGGCGCGCACAAAAAAAGCCGGCGTTGAAGCCGGCTTTTGATCGAATCGTTTCGAGGGGGCTCGCTCGCTTAGCGTCGGCGAATGAGCAGTAGCCCGCCGGCTGCGATCAGCGCCAGCGAGGCCGGCTCGGGCACGATCGTTCCGTATAGCTGGAACGCGAAGTCCGAGCCGCCGAACTGATCGATGTCAGCCGAGTTGACCCAGTCGGTGTGACCGAAGAACGAGATGCTCTGCCAGACGCCGAAACTGTTGCCGTTCATCGCGCCGTTGCCGGTGGTGGCCGCAAAGTTGCGGCCAAGCCCGTTTCCCACGAGGCGCGTGCCGATGTAGTAGTTTCCGGGCTCGAGGATGACGGCTTCGGAGCTAGCGGGGATCACGTCGCCGGGAAGCTGAACGCTGCCTTCGTACACTTCGAGGCCGAACTGCTGGCCGAGCACGGAGGTCTGGAAATCGAGCGATACGAACTCGGCCACGATCTGGAAATCGGTATCCATGATCAGGACGTCCGCACCGACATAGTTAGCGCCGGGATCGTCGTCGCGCAGACCGATCCAGCGGATCTCGGAGATCTCGGCGATATCGTCGAAGACCACATCGTCGACCAGCCAGGATTCCGGAACGACCGTCTCGCGTTCTGTACTCAGCGCGTTAACGCTGTCGTGGCCCGGGGCCGGTGACAAGTAGTTATCCCAGATGAGGTCGCCGGCCTGCGCCGACGCACTGACCCCCAACAACAATACCATTCCCAACGTGCGCTTCATGGTGCTGGACTCCTCCGTCCGAACGGGACTCTTTCCCACGACGTCGTTACCTCTCCTTATGAGGGCGCCGTCGATCACCTCCAGAAATCGGTCGAAATGCGAAACGAACGCCGGACCGAATGGCCGCGACGTCGCTACAACTGCACTCCATCGAATCGTAGGCAAGTTCAAATGCCATCTTTCTACAGGTTTTCGACCGCTCCCTCGTAACCCACAGGAAAACAAGCATTTACGAGCGGCGACCTGCGACCCCCCATTGGTTAGTCCGATAATTTAAAGGTTCATTTGGTCGCAAATGTCGAGCGAGCCGGGTGACGAGGGGCATTGCGGGTCGAAGTGTTTGAGTTCGTAGATGGGGGTGTCGGGTCCGGTATCGTGATTCGACGGTTGGCGTTGGCCTTCGAGAAGGCTTTTGTCATACGCTGACCACACGGGGCGACTTGGGGTTTGGTGCACGAGCGAGGCACCTGAAGGGAGGACATCTTGATTTCGAGGTAGCGATTATCGGGTTGCTCGGCGCGTCGGTAGCGTTCGCTGAGACGTTCTATGTGGATATGGAGAATAGCTGGTCCGGGGTTGTGGGCGGAGTGCGCGGTGGCCGCCTGACTGTGGGGGATATCAGCTGTTTCGTCTAACTCGTAACGGGGCCCTAGGGATCAGATAAAAACGAGCGGCACAGGACTCCGATGCCCTGTGCCGCCACGACTTGTCCGATTCGAGATGTTCTCGCCGAGGCGCTAGCGGGCCGGCTCGGCCGGGCCTGAACCGCCCGTGGCAGATCAGCCGCCGGTGACCAATGCGACGAAGCAGTTGATGTCGCCGACGGTGACGAGACCATCGTCGCTGCAATCGCCGTTGAGGATGTTGCAGTCCGGGAACATTGCGGCATATCCGGCCGGGTCGGTAAGCGCCAGGACGAAGGGATTGATGTCGCCGACGCTAACGGCGCCGTCGCAGTTCATGTCGCCGGGCAGTGTTTCGCACTCGTCCGGAATCCCGTTGTCATTCTCGTCCAGGCTGGCCGCCGGGAGGAAGTCGTTTTCGAGGAAGACGACTTGGCCGCTGAGCCCGACGACGAGCAGGTCGAGCGTTCCGTTGCCCGTGCGGTCGGCGATCGCGGTTCGGATCGCGCCGTCTCCGATGTGGTTGTTGATTGGCGGACCGAACGTGCCGTCGCCGAGATTGGGCAAGACGCTGGCGTCGCCGCTGAAGATCCCGCCGAACACGAGGTCGCGATCGCCATCGTCGTCAAGGTCGGCCGAGACGAGATCGACCGTGCCAGCGCTCGCCGGGAAAGGACCGCTAGGCGTAAAGTTGGCGCTCCCGTCGTTCAGCAGCACGAGCACGGACTCGTCGGTGAGTTCATTGAGTTCGAACCGGCCGGCGGCGATATCGGTCGTACCATTGCCGTCGAAGTCCGCAAGCTCGACGGAGATCGCGCCGGGACCGAATAGGAAGCTGCTCGTACTGGTGAAGGTGGCGTCGCCGTTGTTGAAGTGGATGCGCACATCGCTCTGGTCGCGATTGGCGACGACGATCTCCGGGAACAGGTCGTTGTCGAGGTCGGCAGCCGCGACGCCGAACGTGCCGTCGCCGGTCGGGATCGTTTCGAACAGCGAGAGTCCGCCCATGCCGTCGTTCTTGAAGACGTACACCGCACCGCCGCCCATGTAGCAGTTGCAGCCGCCGCCGGCGCCGGACTCGAAGATGCCGGGGTAGGTGACCGCGATGTCCATGTCCATATCCTGATCGAAGTCGGCCGACGTGACGAAGGTCACTTCGACATCAACAGGAATGGTTACTGCGGGCTGGAAGGTGCCGTCCGGGTTGCCGAAGAGCACCGAGATCGTGCCGTCGTCGTTGTTGGCGGTCACCAGGTCGATGGTGCTGTCATCGTTCAGGAGGACGGCGTGCAACGCCACGGGCTGCCCGCCGACCGCTTCCGAGTCGATCAAGGAGTAGTTCGGCGGATCGTAGCGATAGATGTCCACGAACCCCGTCGTGCGGGCGACGGCGAGGTCGGTGTCCAGATCGCCGTCCAGGTCGCGGGCGACGACGGCGAATGCGTTAGCGACCTCGAGCCGGCTCGGGCCACCGGGGAAGTTGCCGGCACCGTCGTTGTCGAGCGCCGTGATGGTGCCGTTCAAAGCGAACACCAGCAGGTCATTGTCATTGTCGTCGTCGTTGTCCGCCGCGACCACGAACCGCGAGAATCGGGCGGTCATCGCCGAGCTGTACTGCGTCAGCACGCCGGCTTCGTTGCGGAAGACCCGGACGTTGTCGCGGTTGGGATTGCCGGTGATCGCGTAGGACACTGCCAGATCGTTGTCCGCGTCACCGTCGAGATCCGCAATCACCGCATGGCTCGGCCGATCGCCGGCCGGGAACGTATCCTCGATCGCGAAGACGCCGCCGCCCATGTTCGTGTATTGCTCGGCGTTCCCGTCGAATCCGAGGGTCGTGACCAGATCGGGCAAAGCCGAGCCCGTCAGTTGGCCGAGCGCCACGCCGTTGACAACCCCGCCGGCGGCGAACGTCGTGGTGGTGAAAACGCCGGTACCGTCGTTGCGAGCGATGACGACCGTGTTGGTGTTCGGAATGAAGCCGACGAAATCGAGGTCGAGATCCCCGTCGATGTCTTCCACGGCTGCGCCGGCGACGGTGCCGCTCAACGCCTGTGGCGGCAGCGAGTTGAAGCCGAAGGGGGTGCCGTCTCCGAGAAACACCTGAAAGCCGGTGCTGGTCATCAAGATGAAATCATCATTCGTATCGTTGTTGAATCGGCCGCCGACCACGCCGGTCATGGTGACGCCGACAAGGTTGAGGCCGGCGATGCGCTGGAAGCTGGTGTTGGCGTCGTTCCGGATCAGCGAAATCGTGGCGTCGTCGCGGTCTGCGGTAACGCAGTCGAGGTCCAGATCGCCGTCGAAATCGCCCAGCGCTACGCCGGTCGGACGCCCGAGCGTATCCTCGGTAATTGGGAACGTGAAGGACCCGTCGGGCTGACCGAACACGATCGCCACGTAATCCTGGGAGATCGACGTGACAGCGGCGTCCAGCAGTCCGTCGTTGTTGATGTCGCCGATCCCCGGTGAGCTTGGAATGGGGGCCGTGAGGTAGTTGAGCCCCGCCCCGAAGTCCAGTGTCGGCATGATGTCGACACTGTCCGGAATCCCGTTGTTGTTGCAGTCTTCGCCGGCGCGCGCGGCCGGCAGACCGGTTGCCAGCGTTGCCGTCCCGATGCAGATTCCACGCAGTAGCGCATTGCGGATCATTGCTCTTGTCCTCCTCCTGGTCGGAAATGTCGGCGACCGAAAACTAGGGCCGCACCATGCTGGCATTATAATGCCCGCCGGGCCGCTAAGTCAGCGTCCGATCGGCGATTGCGCGCCTCGGCGGCCGAATTCATGGAATTCAAACAGTGCGCGCTGTCGGTGTCTCCCCCTGGCTCGGGGCCCGGCGATCCGCGGTGGGCCCAGAAAAACTGCCGGCATCCCTTCGAGAACGCCGGCAGCGGTTCGTGCGCGTGATTCTCGGACACAGGCGCCCGGCCCGTGCCCGGGAAGTTCCCGTTACATCATCATGTCGGCGTTGTTCGCTGCGCCGGTGAGGGCCGAGAGCACCGCGGTCAGGACGCCGCCGATGACCAGCCCAAACACGTCCTGAGCGAGAGTGCCCAGCAGGGGTCCGACGCAGGCTCCGAGTTGCAGGAGCACGCCGCTGGAAAGACAGAGTGCCGTGAACTTGATTCGTCGCTTGAACATACCAGCCTCCGGTTTTGGTCCGCTGCGGAGCGACCCTTCGTCGCACATCGCAACGGCGCTATCTTAATGGCGCCGCCGAGCGTCACAAGCCCGCGTGAGGTGCCGATCGCCGGAGTCGCGCGACGCCGATGCTCGGGGAGGCCGTGGACTGCGCGCAAAAAAAAACCGGACTGTGTGGGGCAGCCCGGTATAGAAAGGAGGAGATAGAGACTCGTTATTCCGGCGACGCGACCGACGATCGCATGCCGACACGCCACGAAGGCGTTCAAATCCGCTCAATCAAGCGGGCTCGTGATCCAAGCGCGGGAGTTGGAATAGTCCCGCAGTTCAGGTGGGAGGTACGCCACGCCGATCACAGAGCCCGATGCTCGGCCGTTGCGAATACCGGCAATGTTGGACGCCACAGCCTAGGCAAACCTGCGTGGTCGTCACCATCCCATACGCTGCCCGGGTAAAACCCGAAGACCCGTCGGCAACGCCTGAAGCCCCTTTTCCGCCAACATGAACAGGGGCACCAAATCAGCCAACAAAAAATACTAGGACGTGCAGTTCGCGAGATTCCACTCTTTCGGACAAAATTTTATCAGTCCGCGCAGATAATATGCGCACTGACCCTCGCAGAGCCGAAACCCGGCCGAGGACTGGACGAACTGCATGCATCCGCCCGATGGGTCCGACATGGAAGAGCTGACGCCCCGATCCACGTCTCACGCAATCGCGCAGGAGCTGGCGCCGCGTCGCGGTGCCGCGCTCTATCCCGGCGCCTACACCTGGTTCGTCTTTCTCTCCGCGCTGGATCTGATGCTGACGTGGACCATCCTGTATCTGGGCGGCAGCGAGGTGAACGCGCTGGCGGCCTGGGTCATCGACCAGTATGACCTGCGCGGTTTGGTCCTGTACAAGTTCTCGTTGGTGATCTTCGTCATTCTGGCCTGCGAGGTCGTGGGGCGTTTCAAGCCTCAGCGCGGTCTACGCCTTGCGAAATGGTCGGTCATGATCACCACTGTCCCGGTCTTGATCGGTTCGTTCCTGATTTTTCGCAACATCTTGGACGAGCTGGCGTTACATGGTTTGTTGCAGAGCGTCCGGCCATGACGGAATCCCCTGACCCGACGATCCTGCGCGTGGTTGACGCGAACTTGAATCGGGCCAGCGAGGCGCTCCGTGTGATCGAGGACTACGCACGTTTCATCCAAAATGCGCCTGCGCCTTCCGCCGATTTGAAGCAATGCCGTCATGACCTGCGCGCCATTCGCGATCGTCTTGGCCCCGATCGTTTGCTGGCGGCGCGCGACGTGGACCACGACATCGGGCGCGAACTCAAGACCGAGGCGGAGCGTTCCCGGGCCGACGCGGAGTCCGTGGTAAAGGCGGCATTCGGTCGTCTCCGCGAAGCGACCCGTTCGCTGGACGAGTTTCTCAAGCCGATCGACCCGACGCTTGCCGACATCGTCGAGACCACCCGTTATCGCGCTTATGCGCTCGAGTCCCTGCTTCTTCGCGTGGAGCCGTCTCGTGTGCGGTTCCGGGAGTGCGGGTTGTACGTGATCATCACCGCCGCGTTTTGCCGCCGGCCGTTGGAAGCGACGGTCCACGCCGTGCTGGCGGGGGGCGCTCGCTGCGTCCAGCTCCGAGAGAAGGGGCTCAGCGACGCGGAGCTGCTGGAGCGAGCTCGGATGTTTCGTCGTGTAACGCGGGAGTACGACGCGTTGCTTTGTATCAACGATCGCCCGGATATTGCCTCCCTCGTTGACGCGGACATCCTCCATGTGGGGCAGGACGACTTGCCGTTGCGCGAAGTGCGTCGGTTCGTAGGGCGACGAATGCTGGTCGGGATCAGCACGCATACGGTCGATCAGGTTGCGCTCGCGATCGAGCAGCAGCCCGACTACATCGCGGTCGGGCCGATGTTCCCGACCGACACCAAGCCGCAGGATTACGTCGCCGGTCCTGAGATGCTTGCGGCGGCACGTTCGCTGACCGCACTGCCACTCGTCGCGATCGGTGGGATCACGTCCGAGAATGCCGACGCGGGTCGCGCCGCCGGCGCCGATGTGCTTTGCGTCTGCACCGCCGTGATCGCGCACGAGGATCCGACAGCGGCGGTCCAGCAGTTCCTCCGGTGAGGCACTCCCGGTGCGGCACTCGTGGTTTCCAGGCTGTGAATGACCGCGTCTTCGCGGATCTTGACGACGCAAGCGACCAGTGATGAACCCTAACATTTACCGATTTTCGGGTTGACCGGTTGGCGGTTTCGCGATAGTTTCGTGGCGGGTAGAGGGAAGGGAACCATGATGCCAAGGTCATTGCCGGATTTGTCGCGTGATCATCCGGATCCGCACGTCGCGGACGCTCCGGCGCTAGCGATTGACCGCCGACGGATCGTGCAATCCTCGGCGTTTCGTCGACTCCAATACAAGACGCAGGTCTTCGTCGCGATGAGCGGCGACCACTTTCGGACGCGCCTGACACACACATTGGAGGTCTCGATTCTGGCGCGGTCTCTCGCGCATTCGCTCGAACTCAACTGCGATCTGGCCGAGGTTGTCGCGTTGGCTCACGACCTGGGACATGCGCCGTTCGGGCATGCCGGCGAGCGGGCGCTGAACGCGTGCATGCAATCTGCGGGCGGGTTCGAGCATAACGCACAGTCGCTGCGCGTGGTCGAGTATCTCGAGCATCCGTATCCGCCGTTTCGCGGCTTGAATCTGACGCGCGCGGTGCGGGATTGCCTCAAGACCCACGAGACCCGCTATGATCGACCCCATTCGCAGTCATCGGTGAATGGGTCCGAGACGGCGATCGAGGGTCGCGTCGCCGCGCTATCCGACCAGTTCGCGTACAGTCTGCACGACCTGCAGGACGGCCTGTTTGCTGGGCTCTTCGACCCGGCCGGGCTCATGGAGCTCGATCTCTGGCGACGGTTCTACGACGGCCCGCAGCCGAGCGACGATCTCGGCTGGCGCGGGCATGTTCGTTCGGCGCTCGATCGAATCCAGCAGCACTTGCTGGACGACGTGTCTGCACAGTTCCGTGCGGATCCGACACGGTCGGGTCTGGCGCTGTCCGAGCGAACGCAGGCGGATTTTGACGAGCTTTGCAGCTTCCTGTTCGAGCGGATGTACCGTTCGGCGCGTTTGCGCGCCTCAGACGAAGAAGCGACCCGGCTGATCACGCGCCTGTTCGATGCGTATTCGGAGCGGATCGACGAGCTTCCGGGCCGATACACCCAGCGTATCGAGTTGCAGGGGGTGCAACGCGTCGTTGCCGACTACATTGCCGGCATGACGGACCACTATTGTGCCGAAGAGTCGCGGCGCCTGGCGCCGTAGCGCCGTGCCAGTAGGACCAGACACGGAGCGCAACGGTGGGTGGGGAGCAAGCTCCCTTTGCGAGGCAAGCGTCTACGCCGCTTGCCCCGGCGCGAATCGTTACCTCATAGTACGAGCCCCGAGCGCAAGCGGGGGGATCTGGGGCGCCAGTGCCACCCGACGTCCCCACGCCAAGATGGGGTGGGGCACCGAGTACCGACCCTACCGTTCGACCTGGATGCAGATCTCGTACTCGCTCGAAAGGAGCGCCGCGTCGGCGATCGCGATCAGCCAGCGACCTTTGTTCTCGGGGACGAAGTTAAAGCTGGTGGTGTTGCTGTCTTGGTTGCTGCCACAGATGTTGATGATCTCGTCGGTACTGCCTCGGTCAGGGACGTGCTCGACTTGGACATTCACCCGGCTGCTCCCGTCTTGGCCGGTCACTGCCACAAAGACCTTCGATGCATCGTCGGGAACGGTGAAGTTGAAGAAGTCAATCAACGCCGAACCGACCGTGCAATCGTTGGTCGTTCCAGAGGATGGGAGCGCGATGACGGTCATGGTGAAGATCTTCTCCAACGTCGGCGTCTCGACGGGGTCGCCGCCATTGTCGTTGCGGTTGTCGTTCATGTTGCCGGTGTCATTCCCACCTCCGTTGTTGTTTCCGTTGTCATTGTCGTTCGCGTTGTCGTTGGCCGGTGGGCAGCCCTGACCGTCTGTTCCGTCTTGGCCATCGGTCAGCGTTTCCTGGCCGACGGTTTCCGCGAGCGCTACGTTTGTTTCGGCGGTGCCGCCCTTGCCGCCGGTCCCGGGATCGTCTTCATCGTCACCGCCATCGCCGCCTTCGCTGCCGGTCGCCCTTAGTCGAGCCACGCGATCGGGGCATTTGAGAATTCCGAACGGTCCTTGCGCGTCGGCATCGCCGCCGAGACCGCCGTTGCCTCCTTCGTCGGTGATATCACAGCCCGTCCCGCCGTTGCCGCCCAAGCCACCGATTGCGGTAGCGTTACCGCAGCGCGTTCCGGCAATGGTGATGATGGCTGGTGAGCCGCCCGCTCGGGCGATGGCTCCGCCGCCGTTTCCACCGTCCTGCCCGGGGGCGCCGTCAGCTCCGTTGCCGCCGCGCGCGAAGGCACTACCACCGGCGCCGCCGGCACATTCGACGAAGGTCAGTGTGAACGTGACGGGTACCGCGCCCCT
>JANQNU010000033.1 GCA_028279405.1 Phycisphaerae bacterium | reverse complement strand
CTGCAGAAGAGCCTCAGGTCCTGCGACATCGTCGGGCGGCCCGGCGGCGACGAGTTTGTCGCGCTCGTGCCGGACGTCGAAGCCGAAGAGGCGGAGAGTTTGGCCAAGCGGCTGACCGCCGCCCTGGAACGGCCGTATCGGGTTGGCCGCGAGACCCTGCATTGCTCGGCGAGCATCGGGCTGGCGCTCTATCCGCAGCATGCGAACACGCTGACCGGCCTTCTGCGTGCCGCGGATCAGGCGATGTATCGGGCGAAGGCGCGCAACCGCAATCTGCCCAGCCCGCGCAACCTCCTCGAGAAGGCGATCTGACGGACTCCGGAACCGGCCGCGCGCTTCCCGTTCGGCTGTCCGTTACTTCCAAAACCGTTCGCCGCGGCCCGGACCATGCTGTCTCGCCCCTTGACATTTCTTTACCAAAACCCGCGCACTCCGCGGCTGAAACCGCCTCTAATCACGCATAATTGTGTGCGTGGCGTCCGTGGCGCTTGCCGGTGGACGACCAGTAACCGATGACCGATAGCCCCGATACGATGAATGCTGTTTTGGAAGAATCGCCCGCCTCACCCGTAATCCGTCTCGAGAACATCGGACGGACGTACGTGATGGGGGATGAGACGATCCATGCGTTGCACGATGTGTCACTGCACATCGAGCGCAACGAGTACGCGGCGATCATGGGTCAGTCGGGGTCGGGCAAGTCGACGTTGATGAACGTGCTCGGGTGCCTCGACTCCCCGACGTCCGGAAACTACTGGCTGAATGGGCAACTCGTTTCGGCGATGGGAGATCGGGAGCTGGCACGGGCCCGCAACGGCGAAATCGGTTTCGTCTTTCAGACCTTCAATCTGCTCGCGCGGATGACCGCTCTCGCGAACGTCGAAGTCCCGTTGGTCTACGGTGGCGTTCGCCGGCGTGAGCGGCATGCCATGGCGCGTGAAGCGCTCGAGCGGGTCGGCCTGAAGGACCGTATGCTGCACCGGCCGGCGGAGATGTCCGGCGGGCAACGGCAACGGGTGGCGATCGCGCGCGCGCTGGTCGCTCAGCCGAGTATCCTGCTCGCAGACGAACCGACCGGTAATCTCGATTCCACCACGGGCACGGAGATCATGGCGCTGTTCGATGAGTTGCATGCACTGGGCAACACGCTGGTGGTCGTTACCCATGAGCAGACCATTGCCGACCACGCGCGGCGCATCATCCGCCTCTCCGATGGTGGGGTTGTCGAGGACACGGCGGCAGAGGAACTCGCATGAGAAAAGCTTCTTTAGTGGTTACCGCACTGCTCATCGCGCTGGTCGTCGGCGGTTGCGCGGACGAGCAAACCGAGGCGCCGATCTACGATACCGCGGTCGTCGAGCGAGGCGGCATCGGCGTAACCGTCGGGTCCGCGGGCGTCGTCGAGCCGCTGGCGACCGTGGAGGTGAAGTCGAAGGCTTCCGGCGAAGTCCTGGAGCTGCTGATCGAGACCGGCGATCACGTGACCGAGGGCGATCTGATGGTGCGCATCGATCCGCGCACGGTTCGCAACCGCCTCGCGCAGGCCGAGGCCGAACTGAAAGCGGCGGAGTCGCGGCGCACGATATCGCAATCGCAGATGGAACGCGCGGAGCTGCTCGTTCAACAGGGTACGTTCACCGAGGCGGACCACGAGCAGGCGGCACTCGAACTCGCGAATGCCGAGGCGCAGGTTGTGAGTGCCGAGGTTGCCGTCGAAAACGCCCGTATCGCCGTCGATGACACCGACATCCGCGCACCGGTGTCCGGCGCGATCATCGAGAAGCCGGTGGAGAAAGGCCAGGTGATTTCGTCGCCGACCCAGGATTTCGGCGGCGGTACGCTGCTGCTCAAGATGGCCGACTTGAGCGCGGTCCAGGTGCGTGCGCTGATCGACGAGACGGACATCGGCAAAGTGCGCGCCGGGATGCCGGCGCGGGTCACCGTTGCCGCATATCCCAATCAGCCGTTCGATGGCGAGGTGGTGAAAGTGGAGCCACAGGCCGTCGTGGAACAGAACGTCACGATGTTCGCCGTCATCGTCTCGATACGGAATCCCGATGGACTGCTGTTGCCGGGCATGAATGCGGAAGTGGATGTCGCGATCGCGAACCGCCAGGACGTGCTCACGTTGCCGGTGATGGCGTTGCGTACCGAGCGCGACGTGACGGCGACTGCCAGCGTTCTGCAAATCGGCGAAGAGGTGCTGCGCAGCCAGATCGAAGGTGGCGGTGACAAGGCTGCCCAGGCTTCGCCGGCACCGGACGCGCCGCAGACGATCTCGATGATGGGCCGCACGATAGAGCTTCCCGCCGGCGTAGACGCTGCCGAAGTGCGCGCGCTCATGCAGAAGCGCCGCAGCGGCGGCACCCTAAGCGCCGATGAGCAGCGGCTCATGCGTCGCGTGTTTGCCGGAGCGGGTGACGGCGGTGGCCGGCGTCAGGCGTCACGTACCGACTATCGCTTCGGCGGCAATTTCTGGGTGGTGGTCGAAGACGCGAACGGCGCGCGCCAGGCGGTTGCTGTCCGGACCGGGATCACCGATCTCGATCGTGTCGAGGTGGTCTCCGGACTTGAGGAGGGCGATCGCGTATTGATCCTGCCGAGCGCCCACCTGGTCGAAACGCAGGAGCGGCTGCAACAGTTCATCAATCGGCGTGTCGGCACGGTGCCGGGCATGGGATCGCGGTAGACGGTACGTCGGATGTTACTTGGCGAGACAATGCGCATCGCGCTGCAATCGATCCGCGGGAATCTCTTCCGCGCGGTGCTGACCATGCTGGGGATCGTCATCGGTGTCGGCGCGGTGATCACGATGGTGGCGCTCGGTACCGGGGCGCAACGTGCAATCGACGAGCAGATGCAGGCGCTGGGCGGAGACATCCTGTCCGTCGGTCCGGCGAACCGCTTCAACCGCGGTGTGGCACGCGACGAAGTTACGCTGACGACCGACGATGCGCTCGCGCTTGCGCGTGGCTCGGAGCGCTTCGACGGGGTCGTACCCGAAATCAACTCCCGGTTTCAGATCAAGTACGGCAATCGCAACCTGAACCTCTCGGTGCTGGGCACCACGCCCAACTACATCGACGTCCACGGTTTCACGGTGGCACAAGGGCGCATGTTCTCGCGCGCGGACGACGCAGGCCGCAGCCGTGTCGCCGTGCTCGGCGCCGAGATTCCGGGGATGCTCGACACCGAAGCCGCAGCGCTGATCGGCCGCAAGATCCAGATCCGCTCGATCAGTTTTGACGTGATCGGCGTGCTCGAGGCGAAGGGTTCGTCCGGGTGGCGCAATCCGGACGACGATATCTGGATTCCGCTGTCGACCGCGCAATTTCGCGTGACCGGGGACGACAAGGTCGCTTCCATCAGTGTGCGCGTCCGCGATGGCGCATCGATCGAGCAAACGATGGTGGACGTCGAGCGAATCCTGCGGCGCGAGCACGGCATCCTGCCCGGCAGGGACAACGATTTCTCGATCTTCAATCGCAAGCAATTCCTCGATTCCCGGCAGGAGGCGACAGAGGTCTTCACCTATCTGCTTGCCGGGATCGCCGGAGTGAGTCTCGTCGTCGGCGGGATCGGCATCATGAACATCATGCTGGTGACGGTGACCGAGCGCACCCGGGAGATCGGCATCCGCAAGGCGCTGGGCGCGACGCGCGGCAACATCCTGCTGCAGTTCCTCGTCGAATCGATGACGCTGTGCCTGATCGGGGGCCTGCTCGGTCTGGGGCTGGGCGTCGCCGTCGCCTATCTCGCCAACGAATTCGCCGGATGGCAGACGGTCGTGACCACCAGTTCCGTCGTCACGGCGTTTGCCTTCAGCGCCGGCGTGGGGCTATTTTTCGGTATCTGGCCGGCGCAGCGCGCGGCACGCCTGGACCCGATCGACGCGCTGCGTTACGAATAGCGTTCCAGCATGGAAAATCCGGGCTCGCGGGCGAAATAAACTGCCCGGCCCGAGGGTCTATCGGACCGTCAACCAAAGGGGATCCCTCATGCAACTCGGCCGAAACATCCTGTATGTGACTTTTGTCATCCTTTTCGTAGCGACTTTTTTCGCATCGCACGCCAATCGCGTCGCTGCGGCGGACTACGCGGAACTTCCCGCGTCGGCCGAGGAAATCAAGCCGCTCAAGAGTGGCGATGCCGCGCCCGGCTTCACCGTTGCCACCGTCGACGACCAGCCTTACGTGTTCGACCCCGACAATCTGTCGCGCCCGGCGATTCTGATCTCCTTCCGGGGCGGGTGGTGCCCGTACTGCAATCTGCACCTGTCCGAGCTCCGGAACGTGATTCCCGAACTCAAGGCGAGTGGCTACGACGTTCTGTTTCTCTCTGGTGACGCGCCCGCGGAGCTCTACGCCGGATTAGAGCAGGAGACACAAGAGGACATCGCCGGGTTGGACTACGTGATCCTGTCCGACGCGAAAACCGAAGCGGCCCGCGCGTTTGGCACGATTTTCCGTGTCAGCGACGGCATCTACGGTTATCTGGACAAAAAGAATTACGAGTACGCGGAAGGCTCCATCGGGCGCCACAACGCGCTGTCGGTACCGTACGTGTACGTCGTCAACAAGAGCGGCAAGATCGTCTACGACTTCGTCGAGCCGGACTACAAGGTTCGCCTGCCTGCGGACGAGTTGCTCACGATCGCGAAAGACGCGCTGTAGCCTTTGTGACCCGTAGCCGCCAGCGGCTACGGGGCGAAAATCCCCCAAACTACCTGCAGTTTGGCGCGGGCCCCGATTGTCTTCTGATCGTCGGGGCCCGTTTTTTTCGCCCCTCGATTCGTGGACGTCGTTGCGGGCTGTCGCGCTGCCTGATCTATGGCAATCTCATCCGCTCGTACGGCCCCGCCGGCTTGCTCGCGAGGTGAGCGCGAATGACAAGAAGTCCTAGCGAAAACGACAAAGGCCAGCTCGGTCGCATCACCCGGGCGTTGGCGAAGGTTGAGGCCAACGAGATACAGGCGGTCTTGCTGTCGTTCCTGATGGTTTTCGTCCTGATGGCCGCCTACTTCATGTTGCGGCCGGTGCGTGACGCAATGGCCAGTGACTGGTCGCGCGAGGAGGTCGGGGTTTTGTGGACCGTGACTTTCTTTGTGAGCTTGTTCGCGGTGATCGCGTACGGCTTCGTCATATCCAGAATCCCGTTCCATCGCGTTGTGCCAAGCGTTTACGCCTTTTTCTCGGTGTCGTTCTTCGCGTTCTAT
>JANQNU010000008.1 GCA_028279405.1 Phycisphaerae bacterium | reverse complement strand
CTATGCCGACCAGTTCCCCGACTGCGACATCAACGCCGCCGACTGCACCGGAGACCAGCAGGTCACCGTCGGCGACATTAACTGCTTCGTGGCACTGGTCACCGGTGGCTAAGGGTGCCGTGCCACCATGGATCGGACACCACCGTGTCGCGGCCGCGGCGACATCGACTGCTTCGCGACACTCTTCACGGGAAAATGACGCGGCGGCTGGTCACGGAACGGCAACCGACGGAGCAGATCCATCGGCAAAGAACGGCATGGTCGCAGACGGGCCGATAACTGCCAATACAACGAATATGCGCAACTATTCGGTAACCCGAAGAAGGATATCCCTTGCTAGAATGACACCAAGGGCACTGATCTCAACTGTGGGCAGCTCATCCTAGTGGGTGGAGTGACACGACATGAAGAAGCTTCGAATCGTTCAGATGCTGATGGTCGCGGCTTGCCTTGATCTCGCGCTATCGCCGACTGCCGATGGTGCCGCACCGTCGGAACTCGTCCTCAGCGGCGCGAATGCGCTGCCGACCGCGTCGGGGCGGATCTCCGATTCACACGGACCTGCGAAATCGCTCCCGGTGCTATTGGTCTCACACCAGTTTGTCGGCTTGCGTGCATTCTCGCTGGATAGCGGCGATCTCGTACACACGTTCGATCTCGGGCTTATCTTCGCGAACGGTGTCGATGCCAACGAGAACACCGCGGTAGTGGCGGCGAGCAACAGTTTTCTCCAGTTCAATCTGCTCACTGGCGAAGCCGAGGCCGAGCATGGTAACACCACCGCCAATGACGTCGAACGCGTGCCCGGCGGATTCATCATCAGCTCCGGCAATGGAAGGATCGAACAGTTTCCGCCCTCCGGTGGCGATCCTATCTGCACCATTTCCGGCGTCGGCGGTCTTTGGGTTGGTGACGGTTCGACCATCTTCGCGACCGTTTCGTCCGGCGATCGGTTCGTCCAGGATTGCGTTGACTCGACCACCGGCTGCGGTCTGGACACCCCTACGGACATTCTTTCCGTCGGCAACTTTCGACTCGTCAGCAGCTTTCGAACCGACGAGGTTCTGAAATTCGACGATGATGGCACCTGCGCGCCCTGCGTGGCCGCCGGCGATCACGGATTGGACGGCCCACTCGGACTGTTCATGACGGCCCCCGACCGGTTCGGCGTCGTCAGCAATCTCAGTGGTCAGATCCTGGAGTATGACGCGATCACGTGCGCATTCGTCCGCGAAATCGTTTCGGGGATCGTGCGGCCACGATTCGCGCGTGTCGTCCAGGCCAACGACTTCGACTGCAACGGAAACGGTCTCCCCGATACGTGGGATATCGCCGACAACCGCTCGTCGGACGCAAACGGCGACGGCATCCCGGACGAATGTCGTAAGCCGCCGCTGATCGGCGACCTGAACTGCGACGGCACCGTAAGCGTCAGCGACATCAACCCGTTCGTGCTCGCGTTGACGGACCCGAGCGCCTACGCGAAGCAATTCCCCGATTGCTCGGCCCAAAATGCCGACTGCAGCGGTGATGAGGACGTTTCGCTCGCAGACATCAACTGCTTCGTTGCGCTACTCACCGGCGAATAGCCTCTTCGCGTCCCTAACCGGCGACGGAATACATCCAAATGCGGCCATTCGGCCCTGACTGGCCGTCTGACCTGACGACCGATACACTGCGCGCACGATCGGGGATTGATCAATACCGACGTTCTGAGTTCTGAACAAGGAGCATGATGATGACCGTTCGATGCTCGAAGCGCCCCCTCCAACAGTGGCTCGCAATCAGCACGCTGGCCGCACTGCTAACGACGGCGCCACCCGCAACCGCCCAGACGCTGGCTGACGAGAACCTGCTGATCCAAACCGTCGTGGCGGGACTCGAGCTGCCCACCTCGATCGTGTTTCTGGACGACCGGACGTTCCTGGTCGGCGAAAAGAACACCGGGCGCGTGCGCGTGGTTCGCGACGGCACGATCGTTGGGACCGCACTGGATCTTCCGGTGGCCACCAACGACACTCACGGCCTGCTGGGACTGACGGTCGCCCCGGACTTCGACCAGAACGGCCGCGTCTACATCTACTACTCACGCGCGACCGCAGACGGCGAACCCTGGCTCGAGAACGTCGTCGAATCGTACCGACTGATCGATGACGAACTCGACGTTACGAGCCGCCAACCGATCGTTCAGTTTGCCCGCGACACGGGGCAGGCAAACGCCAGCTGCGAAGGCGGCAAACTCGCGTTCGGCAGTGACGGCATGCTCTACGGCACGACGGGCGACCTTTCGCGCGGCGACTTCGAGAACCCGCGGATCGAGCAGAACACCGATGCGGGGGCCACCGCCGCGATCGGCGGCATCTTCCGCGTGACGCCCACCGGCGACGTGCCCGCCGACAATCCCTTCGCCAACCATCCGAATCCCATGGTACGCAGGTGGTTCGCAGTCGGTGTCCGACAGAGCTTCGGGCTCGACTTCGACCCCATCACCGATGAGCTATGGATCAGCGAGAACGGCCCCGAGGTCTACGACGAAGTGAGCCGCGTGCTTCCAGGGTACAACAGCGGCTGGCTACTGATCATGGGACCGGACGAACGCAACGCGACCTACGAACGTAACGATTTTCTGACATTCGACGCCCAGGACCTGATTCCGCTTACGGGCAGTCGCTACGAAGACCCCAAGGTCAGTTTCCTTCAGCCGATCGGCGCAACGGCGCTCGTCTTTATCGACAGCGTGCGCTTTCCGGCCTACCTGCGAAACCAGATGCTCGTCGGCGATACGAACTTCGGCAACCTTTACCGACTCGCTCCAGCCGACACACGCGATGCACTCGACCTGCCAGCGGCGGTCGCGGACGACCTCGTCGCCGACAGTGTGGCCGAACGCAACACCCTGGTCTTCGGAACGGACTGGGGCATCACGACTGATATGAAGCTCGGACCTGATGGATTCCTTTACCACGTGTCGCTGCTCGACGGAACCATCCGACGAATCCGCCCGCGCATCCAAACTGCGGACCTCAACGGCGACGACGCGATCTCCGAAAGCGACATTCCAGCGTTCGTGCTCGCACTGACAGACCCCGCGGGATATGCCAAGACGTACCCACAAATCGACGCGAATCTGGTCGGTGACACCAACGGCGACGGCCGGCTCAGCGTCGGTGACATCAACGGATTCGTTGCCTTGCTGACGGAGTAGCGCGCCCGGCCCTGGGAGTGACTGCAGGGTGCGTTCCCTCCGGGAATGCACCCACTCTGCCTCGATCAGAAGAAGCGCACCGCGAACGGAACTCGCCCAGGCGCCGCTTCGGGTTGCAGGCTCATACGCAACGCTCGCAAATCAGCGCGAGGTGGCGGCGACGATCAGTTCGTGGACGAAGCCGTTGATGTCCGCAACACTGACGAAGCCGTCATCATTGAGATCGCCATTCACCAGGTTGCACTCGGGGAACTGGGACTGATATGCCTCGGGATCGACCATCGCAATCACGAACGGCGAGATATCGCTGATCGACACGAACCCGTCGCAGTTCATGTCGCCGACAGTCCCACTGGGATAGCGCAGTGTAATCGTGCCATCCGCTGAGCGCCCGGCCCCGTCCCGCACACGAAAGACGAGATTGTCCGTGCCCGCGGCGTCCTCGGCGGCGCGCAAGACCACAACCGGCCCGCGGTGGGCAATCACCTCGCTCTGAGCCGGCTGCTTCAACAGCTCCCACGTCAACGACTCGATCGGGGCCGGCGACGTCGCAGGTAGATATACGATCGTCTCGCCACCGAATTGCAATGCGTCGTCGAAGGCTATCGGGGCCACGTCCGACGCTGCCCCGCGCGTCGGTGCGATCACCAGGTTGTGCGGCGCACTACGAACCCGCATCCCGTCGGCAAACAGCGCTTCAGCGTGCACCGTCACGGCCCCGGCCCCGAACGTGGCGCCGTGCACGCTCATCTTCCCGTCGCTCGCAGCAGTCGCGACGACCCGCTCGTTGTGTAACAGCCGGTATCGAAGGACACCGCCGCCCGCACCGTTCGCGTCAAACTGAAAGGCCGTCGAAAGCTCGCCCGATGTCGTCGAGATATCGAGTTGCACCGAGCGCCCGCTGTTCGACACCTCAAATGGTTCGATCACTCGCCCGGCCGATCGAACCAGCGTATCGTCGTAAGCGATCACGCGCAACTCGTGCCATCCGTCCGCGAGCGTATGCGTATCCAGCACGGTATTCTCGCCCGGTGCGAGCGACTTCCAGCGCACGCCGTCCAGCAACAACTCGAATCCAGAGATCCCCTCGGAGGACGATGCCTCCGGTCGAATCATGACCTGACCGCTGAGTGGCGCTGCCGAGAGATCGAGCGCCGCAACCTGCGGTATTCGCGCGAACGGTCGCGTCAGCGGGTCTCCGTAGAGCAGCATCTGAAACGGGATGTATCGCGCGCTCCGCAACGCCGCCTCCCCCAACGACGCCCCCTTCCGGTAGTACACATGAAAGTACGCAGTCGGGAACTTGCCCGCATAATTGCAGGGTTCCTCGACCGCGCCCCAACTCCCGCTGGCACCACGCGCGATCCAGCGGCTCACCTTCTCATGGCTCGCAGAATCGAACCGCGCTGCAAAACTCGTCATATGGTCGCAGAACGCCCCCGGCCGGATCGTCAGATCAGCTCCGTCAATCCCCGGCACAGCAGACCCCGTCATGATCCCCAGACAGTCATCGCGGCCCTTCGGCAGCACCGGACCTTCGCGCCGCTCAGCGTCCGATCCCAAAGCGCGTACGCGCTGGACCGCCTTCGAGTATAGATAATCGCGCGGTCTGCTGCGCGCCGTATCGTTGGTCTTCATGAAGTAAAACGTGCCCGACGGGAATGTCCCGTCCACCGCCGCGCTGCGATCGATCATCGCGAGCAGCTCTTCGACCGTGTTACCGTGTGGGCCGGTATACCCCAACATCGCTCCGATGCAGAACCGCAGCGATCCGGGAAATGCCGACGGCTCGCCGTTGTACCACGCCGTTTGCGCATCGAACGCCCGCGCAGTCAGGCCGCTCGTGTAATAGCCGTTTGACGTGCCCGCAGACCAGGACTGAACGTCGGGCGCGAATGGCGTGATCGTATAAGCGCCCGAAAGCGAGAACCGCCGAACGGTCGCACACGCATCATTCACCCGGTTCGGCGCCGCGATAAAGAAAGTTCGACAGGGCGCGACAACGACGTAATCAATGTGATCCGCGATCCCGACGGCGCGCAGCCAGGCATCGAGCGCAATGCGGTTCTCCGTGAGAAACTGCTCGAAATCCGTTGCGGCAGGATCGAAGTAGAGGACGTTGCGTGAGGGCACCCCGCGCACGGCAACGTAATGATTGGCCACGTGCAGCGCGTCGGCCCGTTGTGGGTCGACCAGCACCAGCACCCGTTCGGCACTTCCGCCCGCCAGCGCAAGCGGTAACGGAATTAGCAGCAGTGCCGCTGCCACGCAGAGCGCGCGCATAGGCATCCATCCCAGCAGCTTCTTCCTCTCGGCGAACGCCCCAGCGGCATCCGACCGAACCTCCGGGAATCAATAATGCGCGCGCCGTCGCCAAATTACAAGAGCAACTTGCACACAATGCGCACGCCGGGCGCACAATAGCGGATTCATTGCACAACGAGCGTCTTCACTATCTTCAGAAGAAACTCGTCATCAACGGTTCGACGAGCTACAGGGAACTGCGCGGTCTCAGCCAATCAGTGCGCTACAGCAGTTTTTCGATGGTAACGCCGCGCTGTGGCAGGAAGTTGCCGGCAACGACCGCCTCTGACGCAATCCACACCTGCGCGTCGGCTTCATGAGGCGCCCCCGCGCGACAATGCAGCGAACGCAGCCCGCCGAGCCACCAGCGACTGTCCGCGATGTACAGCAGATCCCCTTCGCGCGCCCGCATGGCCTCCAGCGCCGCTTGCGACACGCGCACCACCGGGTACACCGCCGGACGCTGCCCGTTCGGCATGATGTGACGATCCGGTTCGATCTGTTGCTCGGCAGCGGTGGGTCCCAGCGTGCCCTCTTCGCTCGCGTGCAATGCACCCTTGACGCGTCGCCCGACTTCGTGATTGGGCTCGGCACCCTTGAACATCCGCATCGCGAGATCCATCGTCCCCACCCACAAACCCGCAAGCTCGGCGTCGCTCTTCGGTCGCGTAAACAACGAAACCGCAATCCCGATCCCCGCCGAACATAACAGCCCGAAGAAAGCGGTCATATAGTTGTACTGACCGCTCCCGTCCGGCTCGACACCGTGCGCAAATGGTGCAACGAGCCACGGGTATGCCTTCGACAGCCAGATGCAGCCTACACCCCCGACGAGGCACGCGACCGCGCCGGCGGAAGTAAATCGCTTCCAAAACGCGCCGAGGAACACCGCCGCCACGATCGGAGGCGTAACGAATGCCTGGAAGGTGCCATGCAACTTGTACATGTCCTTCCCCATCGTCGCGAACCACAACCCAATGCCCAGCCCCACCAGCGCCGTGATCGCCGACGCGATCCGCGCAGCCCGCATGTAATGGCGGTCGGAACGTCCGGGCGCAACGTAGGGTTGATACACGTCGTACATGAACAACGCCGCCGTCGCGTTGGTCAGTGTGTCGATCGTCGACATCAGGGCCGCGGACAGAGCCGCAAGGATAAACCCAAACATCCCCGGCGTGTTCAGAAACGTATTGCAGACGAAGTCCGTCACCGCCACGAAGATGTCGCGTGGCTCCTCAGGCGCATCGATCATGCCCACGTCGACCATCGCGTTGCCGAGCCAGCCGGCATTTCCGACCACGATCATCGAAAGCGGCAGGATGAAGACTGTATTGAACAAAATCGCCTTACGACCCTCGTTGACGCTCTTGCCCGCCAGGAACCGCATCATCAGACCCTGGCTGATGAAAAGAAACGTAATGCTCCCGGCCACCCCATCCTGCCAGAAAACGCCGACGAAGTTGAAATCCTGCGGCTGATTGAAGTGCGCCAACGGCAGACGCTCGCTCAGCGTCAGATTCGACCACAACGCGCGCATACCATCCGAGAGCGTGCCGTCGAGCGCCAACGCATCGAGCCCCAGCACAAACAGCAGCAAACCCGCAAACAACAGCATGAACCCCTGCGCGAGGTCGGTGAAGATGACCGCGGTCTGACCTCCGGCCGTGATGTACACGCCGGACACCACCGAGATGATGATGATCGCGGTCACCACCTCGATCCCGAGGACCTGGTGCGCAGCCGTTCCCAATGTGTAGAGGTTGAAGCCGATGTACCCGATCATGTACTCGAGGATGACCAGCACCGCCAGAAACCGCGCCGTCGTGCCAAACCGTCGCTGAAAATACTCGGGAATCGAGCGCGATCGCGAGAAGTAGATGATCGGCAGCCAGCCGAACATGAAGAACGGGATGAAGAACCAGTCGTTCATGTACGACATGCCGCTCGGCATCCCGTACTCGTAGCCCTTCTGCGCGTACTTCATGAAACTGTGCGAACCAACCCCCGTGGCGACCATGCTCATGCCGATCAGCCACCAACTGAATTTCGCACCGCTGAAGAAGAAGTCCTTGGTCGAACGCGTGAATCGACCGAAGAAGCTACCGAACCCGAGGATCACCAACAGGTACACGACGATCACGACCATGTCGACCGTGGTGCCGTAGGTCTGGACCGGCGCTTCGGTCGACGTCGCCGCGGTCGTGGTTTGCGCGAGCAAGGTCCCCATCATGGCGCCGGCCCATCCGCAACGGGCATGACATAGATCGCCGCCAGGTACCAGATCAGATGGATCCCCGCGTACCACGCGAAACCGAACAGCAGCACCCCGAACCAGAAGCGATCTGCCTTGCGCGAGAGGTTGCACGCGCCACTGCGCAGAATGATCGTCAGCCCGGTCACGAAGATGACGGCGCCGACGCCATACAGGTACAGATAGGGCAACCAGATGTTGTCAGTCGAGAGCAACGTTGATCCGAGTTCATCGCCGATCGAAAGGCGCGGCGGCCCAACCGCCCGCTCGCTCGCGGCGTATCTTGCGCCGGGACGCCGCCCACGTCCAGCCCGCCACCGGCCACGTAGAGTGTTAACGAGCGATTAACCCGCCTGGCGACAGTGCCCCTAGAGCGCCTGGGCCAAGCGGCCCACACTGTGTCGCGATCGCCGAAAGACGACCCGCGAGATCGATTTACCGGTCAGGGTGCGCAGCACACGCCCCACCCCGCGATGAGGTGGGGCATGCAGAGTATGCCGCTTACTCCGCTGTCAGTGCATCGACAAAGCCGTTGATGTCACCGACCGAGAGTTCACCATCGCTGGTAAAGTCTCCGTTCAATGCGGTGCAGTCAGCGAAGGTTCCACAATAGCTTTGCGGATCGGTCAGCGCGAGCACGAACGGGTTGATGTCGCCAACGCTGACCGTGCCATCACAGTTCATGTCTCCGAGCGCGGCGCTCGGACCGGCGATGACGGAAATGCCCTGCTCGGTGCCGACCCAGAGCTTGCCGTCCGGGCGTGCCAGGATCGATTGGATCCGATTCGAGACCAACCCGTCGTCGCGCGCCACCGGCGTCCACGAAGCGCCGTCGTAGACGGCCAGGCTTTCGTTCTGGAAACCGGCCCAAACGCGACCCGCCGGGTCGCCGGCGATCGCCAGCGCGCGCGTCCCCGGCAGCCCTTCCGGCGTTGAGAAGTTGGTGAACGAAAGGCCGTCGTAGCGGCTCGCACCCGCATTGTTCGTCCCGAACCAAACGTTGCCCGCGGTGTCGAATCCAATCGCTCGAATCTGGTTGGACGGCAATCCGTCCGCCATCGTAAACGTGGTCCGTTGGGCCCCGACGAAGCGCGCGGCTCCACCATTGGTACCAACCCAAACCGCTCCATCCGGTGCGACTTCGATCGCATAGACGTTCTGCGACGAAAGCCCGGTGTTCATCGGCGTAACGGTCTCACCGTCGTACTTCGCGAGCCCGGCCAGCAGTTCCGACCCAACCCACAGATCCCCGTTCTGATCGAGCGCGCTGACGCGCACCCAGTTGCTGGGCAGGCCGTCGTCAGTCGTCAATGTCCGCCAGCCCTTGTTATCGAGAATGCTCAAGCCGCTGACCGCCGTACCGACATAGAGCGTGCCGTTGTCATCCAACTCGATCGAGCGCACATCGTTCGAGACGATCCCACTGTTGTCGGTGTTGAACGTCTCCCAGCCATCGGGTTCGCGCAGCGCGGCACCGCCGGCCGTAGCGGCCCAGACCTGGGGATCCACGCCGGTCCCGATCGCGATGTCATGCACGCTGGGCTCCGGCAACGTCGAGCTGGGCAGCGCGTGAATTCGCTGCTGGCGAATCCGCGTGAGCCCGGTAACGCTGCTGGTGTAAATGTCCGAGCCGAGCCCCTCCGAAGCACCGGAGGAAACGGGGATCGATCCGAAGACGTCATTCTCGAACGGGCTCAACGCGTTCAACGTCGAAAAGAACGGCGTTCCCGTGTCGTCGAATCCGACGTCAACGACCCGCGGGTTCGGCAGCGCGCTGTTCCCTGTGGTGTAGGTGCGCCAATCCTGGCCGTCGAAGACGGTGATGCCGTTCAATTGGCAGAAGCCATCGTCGTCGTTTTGAAACCAGACGTCGCCGTTGACCGGATTCACGCCGAGAACCCAGACGAAGCTCGAGATCAGCCCCAGGTTCTCCGGAGGCATTTGCAGCAGGTTGGAGCAGCCGGACGGCGTACCGGTGCTGAACGGATCGAAGTTGGTCCAGGTCTTGCCGTCGAAGCGATCGACGCCGTCGCCCCAGACGCCGATCCACGCGGCATCGTCCAGCCCAAACGCGATCGACGTCACGAATTGATCGGAGAGCCCGCTGTTGCCGGGTGTGAAGTTCTGCCAGTTCGCCCCGTCGAAAACGAACAAACCATCCTCGAACGTGCCGATCCAGGCAGCATTGTTGCTGTCGACCGCGACCGCGGTAACAAAGTCGTTGTTCAGCGGGCTGTTGGAGCTGTCGAACGTGATCCATTGCGGAATCGCGGCGCTTGGATTGAAGAACGACACGCCGAAGTTGGTTGCCGCCCAGACCACGCCGTTGGGTCCGACAGCGATGTCGTTGATGAAGTTGTCCGCTAATCCGTCGGCAACGCGCGCGTAGTGAGTGAACGCGCCCGTCGTCGCGTCAAAACGCGAAACACCGCCAAATCCCGAGCCGATCCAGACCGTATCGCCGTGAACCGCCAGGTGCTCGATCTGCCGGTCCGAGATGAAGTTCTGAAACCGATCCGGTTGACACTCCCCCGCTCGACCTTTCAATCCCCCACATGTTGCTGCGACGATAACGCCTGCCACGATGGCATTCGAACGCATGTTCCTTCTCCTTCCATAAGTCGGCTCATTGGACACCCCGATCATACGAGACACCGTGCGCACACCGGCAAACAAGGCCGAAAATGGCAACCCTTTCGTTGAAATATTGTCCGCTTCTTCAGAGAAGCGCGCGGTGCAGAAGCCGGCGACGCGGCGAAAACAAACGCCTCCCGCGCTTGACGATCGCGCGACCGGTCGACGCGCATTGTGTGTCGCAGGCTGGACTGGGGTGTCTGTGTTGGGGAAACGAGCGGACCGCGCCTGATCGCAGCGCGGTCCGTGTGCGCACCGAATCCGGTGCTGGCAGGTTAGTTGTCATGTGTGCGCGCTGTGTTTGTTACAGCGCGTCGGCTCGCGGCACGAGCCGGCTCTCTTATCGGTCCTCCGTCAAGGCCGCTACGAATCCGTTGATGTCGATGATCGAGAGCCTGTTGTCACCGTTGAAGTCGGCGTTCTCCGCAATGCAATCGGGGAACTGGGCGCAGTACGCGGCCTCGTCATGAATCGCCAGTACGAAGGGGTTGATGTCGCGGACCGTGACTGCACCATCGCAGTTCATGTCGCCCATGAGGCGTTCCGGAATCGCGATGACCGAGATGCCGCCCTCGAATGTGGCTTCGCGGCCCGTCCCGACCCAGATCGCGTCATCCGTGGCCACCAGCGCATGTACAAACTGTGCAACAAGCCCGTCTTCGCGCCCGAACGTGACCCACTCCTCGCCGTCAAAGCGTGCCACGTTGTCCCGTCCGACCCAGAGATCACCGGAAGCATCCACGGCGAGACTGGGGAGGAGGCGGCCGAGCTCAGGCGGGAGGTCGTATTGCTGAAAGTCTTTGCCGTCAAAGTAGACGACTCTTGATATGTTCCCAAACCAGACGCCGCCGTCCGCGTCGAACGCGATTGACGAGAACGACCAGGAAGGGTGGCGGTATGTCGTGCGTTGCATGTTCACGAAGCGCGACGCGCCGCCGGCATAGCTCGCCAACCACACGGCACCATCAGGCGCCACTTCGATGTCAGCGATTCCGTTTACAAGGCCCGTATCGATCGGTGTAAAGGTCTCGCCGTCAAACACCGCAGCATCTACGCTCGAGCATCCGGTCGCAAGCCAAACATTCCCATCGTGATCGATCGCGATGTCCCGCACGCCGTTGCAGGGCAAACCATCAGCGACTGTGAACGTTTGCCATTCCACTCCATCATAGACGCTCAATCCGCGCCGCGTTCCCACCCAGACGCGCCCGTCCGCGCCAACGGCAATCGAAGCCAGGTAGTTCATTAGGATACCGCTGTTGTCCGTATCGAAATGCTCCCAACCACTGCCGGTCCATCGCGCCACGCCGTGGTGTGTCGCTGCCCATACCTCCGGGTCGGGTCCCGGTCCGACTGCAAGGTCGTATACATCCGGTGCGGGCAACGTGTCGTTGTTCAATGCAACGATTTCGTTGTTTCGGATGCGAGAAAGCCCGGTAGTCACCGAGTCCAGGCCCAAGAAAGTAGAACCGGTGTAGATGTCGTCGCCATCAACAACCACGGCCGTTGAAGCAACCGGTAACGCGGAAAAGACGCCATCCTCATGCCTGTATAGGACACCGGCGGAGAAGTACGGGACACCGGCGCCATCGAAAGCCACGTCCGACGTACTGCCGATCGATACGGGGCTTCCGGGGCTGTTGCGCCCGGTGTAGGTGCGCCAGTTCTGGCCGTCGAAGACGGTCAACCCCCTGAGGCTGCGGCAGTCGGGCTCGAAACCGTTGCTGAACCAGACATCGCCGGTAATCGGGTTGACGCCGAGGACCCAAACGACCGTGGACATCAGCCCGAGTTCGTCAGGAGGAAGATCGAGCAGTTCGTCGCAACCCTCCGGCGTTCCCGTCGACGTCGGGGTGTAGTGGGTCCAGGTCTTGCCATCGAAACGATCGACGCCGGCACCCCGGACGCCGATCCACACGTCTCCGTCGAGATCGAATGCGATCGACGTGAGTGCACCTCCTGAGATGCCGCTGTTGTCCGGCGTCGGATGCTGCCACCCGGCCCCGTCGAAGATGAACAGGCCGCTATCGGTGCCAACCCAGACCGAACTCTCGCCATCCACGGCGAGCGCCCAGATCTCACCGCGCAGCGGACTGTTGCTCTCGTCGAATGTCTGCCACCCCGCGACGCCATTCGGGTCGAAGAACGACAGGGCGAACTTGGTTGCAGCCCAGACGACGCCCGTCGGACCGACTGCCACGTCCTTGATCGAGTTATCGGGAAGCCCATCCGCGAGCCGCGTGTACTGCGTAAATTGCCCCGTCACAGTGTCGTATCGTGAAACGCCGCCCGAGCGCGTGCCGATCCACACGGTATCGCCATGAACAGCCAAATGTTGGATCACCCGATCCGATGTGTGGTTCGTAAACTGCGGCGGACCGCACTGCCCTCCCAGCGCGCCTGCAACACCCCCACGCGCAATAACTACACAAGCCACCAGGTACATCGACATTCGCATTTTCTTGCCTCCCTGAGGTATGGGCTGCCCCCTTGGTATTGAATGAGTCCATTCAAAAAAACAGCACCAACCTCGAGAAACTTCCCCCGCCGAGACAAAAAAAGGCAGAACGAGAAAACACCATGGGGTGCTTCCCAGGAGATGCGCCCCGCGGTGCTGATTGCGCGCTCTCACGCGGCACTATCGGTCAGTCAAAGCCGCTACAAAATCATTGATGTCGCTCACCGTCAACACGCCGTCGCGCGTGAAGTCACCGTTGGTCGGCGCGCAGTCCGGGAAGCTCGCGCAGAACGCGTCCACGTCGGTCAACGCCAACACGAACGGGTTGATGTCGCTTACCGTCACGACGCCGTCACAATTCATGTCACCGTCCACAGAAAACGGAACATTCAGGAACCGGATCGTCCCGTCGACGCGCAACAGCGCCAGCGAGCGACCGTCGTCGCTGAACATGAGCCCGGTCGGACGATTCCCGATCGGCTCCGTCGCCCGCAACGCGCCCGTCTCCACATCCCAGACGTACAGCAGCTGGTCATCAACGTCGGTGACCGCTGCCACCCAACGCCCGTTCGGCGAAATCGCCACACTCTGCACCCAACCCGCAGCAGTATCGAACGTCTGGATTGGGTCGCTGTTGTCCAACGTGTAGAGTTCGACGGCACCATCAACCGTGCCGATGACGAGCGTGCTACCGTCTGCCGTGATCTCGAGGTCCGAAACCGAGAACGAGCGATCCCCGAAACCGCGAATCCGCTGCCAGTCCGACGTGCGCCACAGGTAGGCATTTGCGCCACCCGTCACCAGAAACGCACCATCCGGCGTGAACTGCGCCGCGCGCGTGCCAAAGCCCGGCGGAAAGATCTCCTGCAACTCGACGCCCGTCGCTGCGTCGTAGATTTGGGCGCTGCCGCTCAGATTGCCTGCCACCAACAACGCTCCGTCCGGCGAGTACGCAACTGCAACGATACTGAACGGCGTCGGCGGCTCCTCGAACACGCGCGTCGAACCATCCGTCAAATCGACCGTTCGCACCGACCCGAATCCGGACAACGCAAGTGACTTCCCGTTCGGTGAAAATGCAATGCCCGTCGACGACTCGCCGACCGCGATCGTATCAACGACCTCGAACGTATCTCGTGCAATCAACTTGACATCCCTGATCGCCGGGACTGCGAGCAGACCCCCGTTCGGCGAGATCGCAAACGTGGTCGTGCTGGCCGTCAACTGCGTCAGACGACCGACCTCGGACGCCGTGGGCACATCAATGACACGCACGTGATTGTCCGCCGCGTTTGTCGGCGGGGCAAAGGCGCCACTCACCGCGACAATCTGCCCGCCGTCCGGGGTCCATGCCAGGTCCGCGAGTGCGGCGCCGACCGGTATGGCGTCAACCAACTCCGCAGTCGCGGCGTTCCAGATCCGCAAGACACCGTCCGCGCCGACACTGGCCAACCGATCGCCGGCGGGTGAGAACGCGACACTCGCCGCGAGTCCTGTGTGCCCGACGAACGCCCGCACAAACGCCCCGTCCGCCGCACTCCGCAACTCGACGCGCCCGTCCCAGCTCGCAACCGCCACGGATTCGCCGTTCGCCGAGACATCGAGCCCGAGTATGCCGTTCCCCGGGATCTCGATGGTCTGCAGAAGCTCGCCGGTATCAAGATCCCAGAATCGCAGGAAACCCACCGAACTCCCAAAGACGCCACTGGAGCCGGTCACGATTCGATTGCTGTTGGGAATGAACCGCCCCGCGCTCACAACGTGCGACTCGAGCCGATTGAACTGCTGGACAATCGCGCCATCTGAAACGCGCACGATCTGCGCGGTCTCTTCCGTCCCACCCGCAGTCCCCGCCACCAGCAGCAACGTACCATCGGCGCTGCAGTCGAGATCGCCGCCCGTCTCCATCATCCCGAAGAAACCGGAATCGCCGAGCGGCGTTCCGGTCGTCAGATCCCAGCCGGCAGCACCACCGTTGCCCGCCGAGAAGATCGCCGAACTGTCCGCGGAAAAGAGGACGTCCGAGCTGCCGAACTCTCGGAAGAACGTCCGCAGCAGTTGTCCGTCGCTTCGCCGCCAGATCTTCAGTGTCTGATCTGCGCTCCCCGTCGCAATCAACTCCCCGTTCGGCGAGACCGCGGCGCCGAACACGCCGTGTCCGTGACCGGGAATCACGGCGACGTCCCGAAGTACGGGAGGCGCAGCCGGAGCAACCACGGCGCCGGTCAGTACCGCCAGTCCCAGCCAAACGGCGTGCAAGACCGCACCGCTGAACAAGCTGCTCCCATCTGAATGAACACCCGCTCCCCATCGTGATACAGGTCGGAACACGAAAGACCTCCTTGGCGGCGGCACATGACAGATTGTCGCGAGAATGTTGAGTTAGGCTGGCGCTGCCAGATTAGCCGATCGAGGGGCCGGCATGCAAGCCTCTATCGCCGACGCCCGGGCCGCAACGAACCCGAGCGCAAGCATGAGGACGCCAGCTCTGCAGACAACGAACCCGAGCACAAGCGAGGGGATCAAGGAGCCCAAATCACCAAACCAACGCCATCGGTTCCCGTCGCTGGCGCTCCGGGCTCGTACTGCCCCCAAACACCCTTCCGCAAGCCGTCAGAGGTCAACGCAAACGAAGGGCAAGCGTCACAGCAGCGGGCTCATCAGTTGCGCCAGATTCTGTCCGAGGCGGGTAAGTCGCGAGCGGTCCCGCCATTCTTCGAGTGTCAACTGGCGACATTCCGTCAGGTAGTGATCCTGGATCTCCATGACGCGTCGATGTGCCGGTCGACCGTAGCACAGCAGGTTGACTTCCAGATTCAGCTCGAACGAGCGCGGATCGAGGTTGCTCGAACCGACATAGGCAAGTCCATCATCTGTCGTAAGCGTCTTGGAGTGCAGCACACCGGCCTGGTACAGATGGATCTCGACGCCGGCTTCGAGCAGTTCCTCGTAGTAGGCCCGCGATGCGTAGTCGACGATCGGGTGGTCGGTCTTGCGTGGAAGGATCAGCCGAACCTGGACACCACGCGAAGCGGCTGCGATCAGCGCTTGGAGCAACGGATCGTCGGGCACGAAGTACGGAGTGGTGATGACGATTCGGCGTTGCGCGCGGTAGATCGCCGACACGACCACCCGCGCGAACGTTTGGGGCGTATTCGGCCCGCTCGGCTGCAACTGCATCGCGAGATCGCCGCGCGGTTCGTTCTTCGGGAAGAACCGCTCGTCGTCGAGCATCTCGTCGTTTTCGAAATACCAATCCGCCAGAAAGACTGCCTGCAGTTGCCAGACGATCGGGCCTTGTACCTCCGCAAAAACGTCGTGAACGGGCAGCCCGCCTTCCAATGGATCGACCATGTTCAGCGACCCGGTGAACCCAATCCGGCCATCGATCACTGCGATCTTACGGTGATTGCGCAGGTCGATGCGCGCCGCCCGTCGACGGAGGAACCGCACCGGCAGCGCCTCGCACAACTCGATACCGCGATCGCTGATGCGCTGCCGCGCGTGCCGCAGCAGTACAGCCGAACCTACCGAGTCAACCATCAGCCGGCAGCTCACGCCACGCTTCACCGCCCGCTCGCAGGCGTCGAGCACCGCCAACCCCGTCTCGTCATGCTCGAAGATGTAGAAGAGCAGGTGCACGTGATCGCGAGCGCCATCGATGGTCTCGATCAGTCGTGCGATCGATTCCGCATGCTCGTCCATTAGCACCAGGTGGTTGCCGCCGACTAGGGGAAAACGCCCTAGCTTATGCGTGAGCTCCATCACCGGTCGAACCTCGACCAGATCGTTGCCGTCGGCGTGGTCGGGCTGCTCCATCCGCTGGATCAGGTCCTGCCACTTCTCGAGGAGTCGCGCCTGACGCTCGCCGCGCCGCGACCAGAGGCGGTTCTCGCCGATCAGCAGGTACGCGATCAGCCCAACCCAGGGGATCAGCAGCACCACGAGCAGCCACGCGGTCGCGGACGTCGCCGATCGTCGTCGCCACGTGATCACGACCAGCATCGCGATCCGGATGATCCACTCCGAGACGAAGTAGAGTTCTGCGATGAGATGAACGTCGGCCATAGGCGTTCAAGACTCCGCCGGACCGGAGTGCCGGTGCCGGCATCACGCCGATGGGCGTGCGCGGATGAGCCGTTTGAGCATCAGGACGATGAGATAAACGCTGCCGGCCAGCGTGATGATCGTGGCGCTTGCCGGCCACCCCGGCCTGTAACTTACCACGATACCGCCCAGCGTCAGCGTGGCCGTGACCACGGTCGCCAGAATCATGATGGTCAGCAACTTGCGTGAAAACTGACTCGCGATGGCGACCGGGAGGGTCAGCAGCGCAATCACCAGCACGATGCCCACCACGCTCACCAGCAGAACAACGGTCAACGCGGCCAGGCAGAGCAACAGCAGATACCAGAACTCGACATGAATCCCCCGCAACCGAGCGAACTCCTCGTCAAAGCACACGGCCACCAGCGGATTGAAGAAAAGCAGCACGGTGACGACGACCACCAGATCCAGCACAGCCAGCAGGACGATGTCGGACATACCGACCAGCGTGATACTGCCGAACAGGTAGCTCATCAGGTCCTGGTTGTAGCCCGGCGTCTTGTGAATGAAGAGAAACCCGACCGCCATACCGATCGCCCACACCGCGCCAATCACGGTGTCCTCGCGCTCTTTGGCCCGCAGGCTGACCAGTCCGATGATCAACGCCGCGACCAGCGCAGCGACGACCGCCCCCACCATCGGTGTGATATTGACGCCATGGACCTTGTTGAGATATCCCGCCGCCCCCATTCCGGCCAGGACGCAATGCGCGATGCTCCCGGCCAGGTAGCTGATTCGTCGAACGACAACGAAGCTACCGACAACCCCGCACGAGACACTCGCCAGCAAGGCGCAGATCACCATCCGTTGCAGAAACTCGTGTTGTCCCAGCGCGGTCAGGAACTCGATCATGCGGGCTCCTGTTCGTGTCGGTGCGGCTGCTCCTGATCGTGACGAATCATGCGCATCTCCGTACCGTAGATATGGGCCAGCGCGTCGCCAGTCAGTTCACGTGTGGGATGCTCGTGCACCTCGCGATTGACGCAGATGACGCGCTCGACCTCCTTGGAGACAAATCCGAGGTCGTGCGAAACCATGACGATCGAGATATCACGCTTCAGCTCGCGAACGAGCGCATAGAAATCGTCCTGGACGATACGGTCCAGATTTGCGGTCGGTTCGTCGAGCAGCAGCAGCCGTGGATTGCAGACCAGCGCTCGCGCGATCAGCACGCGCTGCCGCTGACCGCCGGAGAGGTCGGAGAACGGGCGCTGCGCCAGCGACGTCAGCCCGACACTGTCGAGGGCGGCGTGGGCCGCGGCCCGGTCCGCCTTCCGATAGGGACCGATCGCGAGCCGACCCGTGAGCCGACCCAGCAGCACGACGTCGAGCACGCTGACCGGAAACTGGCGATCCAGCGCGGCATGTTGCGGCATATACCCGATCTGGCCCCGCGCACTAGCAACACTCGCGCCGAAGATCTGAATCGTGCCGCGCGTGGGCTCGAGCAGGCCCAACAGCAGCTTGAGCAGAGTCGTCTTTCCGCCGCCGTTGGGGCCGACGATGCACGCAAACTCGCCGCGGTGCAGGCAAAGATTGACGTCCTCGAGCACGAGCGGTTCGTCGTACCGAAAGGACAGATTGTCGATCTGGATCGCCGGCGTTTCCATGCCAATCGATCTTAACGCGGAATTGCGACTCGCGCAAGAAACCAAAGCGGTTCCTGTTTGCCGGTTACCGTCCGCGCCGACTTGCCAAAATGCCGTCGGCGCGTAGTCTGAAGGGTTCACGCACCGAAGGGAGTCTCGATGCCGAAACCGCGCCGTACCGCTCATCTCCGCTACGAAAACCCGCTCGTCACCCGTTATGCGTCGACGGAAATGGCCGCGCTATGGGGCCCGCAACACCGACATGCAACCTGGCGCCGGTTATGGATCGCGCTGGCCGAATCGCAGCGCGAGGTCGGTTTGCCGATCCGCGAAAGTCAGATCCGAGCCTTGCGCCGCGCCATCGACGATATCGACTTTGGTGCAGTGGCCCGCCACGAACGACGAATGCGCCACGATGTTATGGCCCATATACATGCCTTCGGGGACGCAGCGCCAAGCGCACGCGGGATCCTGCACCTCGGCGCGACGAGTATGGACGTCGTGGACAACGCCGACCTGCTACTGACGCGGGCCGCACTCGATCTGCTCGTAGATCGACTCGCTGCCACGGTCGCGACCCTGGCCAGCTTCTGCGAGAAACACGCGGACCTGCCCGCACTCGGGTTCACGCACCTGCAACCGGCTCAACTCACGACCGTCGGCAAACGGGCAGCGTTGTGGCTCTCCGACCTCGCAGATGACGTCGAACAGCTCGACCGAATCCGCGTCAGCCTCAAGTGCCGCGGGCTGCGGGGCGCAACCGGCACCCAGGCATCATTCCTCAAGCTACTCGGGTCGGCCACGAAGGTCAGCAAACTGGAGCGTCTTTTCGCGGACAAGCTGGGCTTTGATGCGTGCTACCCGGTCTGTGGCCAGACCTACTCGCGCAAGGTCGACATCGAGATCATCAACGCACTCGCGTCGTTCGCCGCCGGCGTCGAGAAGATCTGCAACGACATCCGCATCCTCGCGATGCTGAAGGAAATCGAAGAGCCCTTCGAGAAGAAACAAGTCGGCAGTTCGGCGATGCCGTACAAACGCAACCCGGCGCGCTGCGAACGGGCCACGGGCCTCGCTCGCTACCTGATCAGCCTGGCCAGCTCGCCGCTGATGACCCACGCCGACCAGATGCTCGAACGCACCCTCGACGACAGCGCCAACAAACGGCTCGTCTTCCCGGACGCGTTCCTCGCTGCCGACGCACTCGCGATTCTGCTCGGCAACATTTTCGACGGCCTGGTGGTGTACCCGGCGACGATTGCCGCCCGCATCGTCTCCGAGTTGCCGTTCATCGCCAGCGAAAACATCCTCATGGCCGCAACCGCGCGCGGCGGCGACCGCCAGGACCTGCACGAACGAATCCGCGACCATAGTCAGGCCGCAGGGCAGCAGGTCAAGCAACACGGACGCCCCAACGACCTGATCGAGCGCCTCCAGCGCGATCCGGCCTTCGCCGACGTCCGCTGGGACCGCGTGCTCGAACCGTCGCAATACGTGGGACTGGCACCCCAGCAGACGCGCAACTTCGTCAAGCAGGTCCGCAAGACCCTTCGACGCATCAAGGTTCGCAAGGTCGCCCCAACGACCCTGCGGGTGTGACCCCTCGCTTGCGCTCGGGGCTCGTAATGTCGCCGTGGGCGCCAAGCGAGCCGCGAGCGCGAGCGAGCGGTCAATGGCGGGCGAGACGCCCGCCCCACCCTTGGCATGGTGCTCCGCTCCGGGCATGGTGCCCCACCCTTCTAGGGTGGGGGACGTGTTTCGCGCAACAAGTCAACGTGTCCCCCAGGGTACAACCCTGGGGCACCAAACCGTCCGCGGTACCAGCCCAAGGTACGTGTCATATTTTGAAGGATCGTAGCGGCCCGGCGCGTCTCCCCCGCATAGACTCGGTACAATGTAAATGAGAAGTCGGAATCAGATTCGAACCACCGGGAGCAGGATGGAACTCGAGGTCCTCAAACAGGACAAGACCGACGTCGGCAGCTACTTCGTGTCGAACTACCCGCCGTTCTCGGCGTGGTCCGCGGCACACCTGCCCGAGGTCGAGCGTCGGCTGCAAGAACCGGCCTCGAATCCGCCGCCGTTAGGCCTCTATCTGCACATTCCCTTTTGCCGGAAACGCTGCAAATTCTGCTATTTCCGCGTTTACACCGACAAGAACGCCAACGACGTCGAACGTTACCTCGACGCCTTGACCCGTGAGGTCGCGTTGTACGCCGACCTGCCACGGCTCCGCGGTCGGCAATTCGAGTTCGTCTACTTCGGCGGCGGAACGCCGTCGTTCCTGAGCGAGAAGCAGCTGAACGGCCTGATCGAGCGGATCAACCGCCACTGGCGCTGGGACGCGGCCCGCGAGGTGACCTTCGAGTGCGAGCCAGGAACGCTCAAGAAACCGAAGCTGCAGGCCATCCGCGACATCGGCGTAACCCGTCTCAGCCTCGGCGTCGAACACTTCGATGACGATATCCTCGAACTCAACGGTCGTGCCCATCGCTCGGCCGAAATTTATCGGGCGTACGATTGGGTTCGCGAAGTCGGGTTCCCGCAGGTCAACATCGACCTGATTGCCGGGCTGGTCGGCGAGACGGAGGAGCGCTGGCAAGCGACGGTTGAGCGGGCGCTGGCGTTTCAGCCGGACAGTCTGACGATCTATCAGCTCGAGTTGCCGCACAACGCGGTGTTCTCGCGCGAGGCCAAGTCGGGCCAATCGCCGACGGTCGCGACGTGGCCACAGAAACGGGCATGGGTCAATTATGCCTTCGAACGGTTCCTGGCCGGCGGCTACGAGGTTTCCAGTGGGTACACGCTGGTAAAGCCGTCGGAGCGGTCCAGCTTCGTTTATCGCGATGCGTTGTGGCATGGCGCGGACATGGTCGGGACGGGTGTCGCCTCGTTCTCACATGTCGGCGGCGTGCACTATCAAAACCTCGATCGTTGGGAGGAGTATCTCGCGGCCATTGACGCAGGCACGTTGCCGCTCGCGCGGGCGCTGCCGCTGACGGACCGTCAGGCACTGATCCGCGAGTTGATCCTTCAGCTCAAGCTGGGTCGGATCGAATCGACGTACTTTGCGGAGAAGTTTGGCACGGACGTTCACGGCACCTTCCGCGAGGCCTGGGACGCGTTGGCGGCGGAGGGATATGCGCGGATGGAAAACGGAACGATCCATTTGACCCGCGACGGACTGTTACGCGTCGACGGCTTGCTGCCCCGGTTCTTCGAATCCCAGTTCCAAAACGTCCGGTATACATGATTCTGATCGACGATACTCAACAGTATTTTCGCGAGGCGGCGCAGCCGCTGGCGGATCTGGCTGGCGTTTGGCAGCCGGAGGGCGAGGCTGGCGCTACATGCGTGCTGCCCGCGGAGGTCCCGGAGCCCTTCCATTGGCTGCTCGTGCACCACGAGCACATGACGACACGACTCGAGCAGTTCCATTCGGCGCCTGTGAGGCTCGAGGTTGCATCATGCACACATGCTGGTGACGTATACACGCGCTGTATTCGGCTCCACCCGGGACCTGCGGAGACGGTAACGGAAGTCGGCGTCGCGCGGATCCACCTGCAATACCTCGCTTCCGACGTGCGGAACGAGATTCTCGAACGTCGACGTCCGCTGGGAGAGATCCTGATCGCGTACGATGTGTTGCGCGATATCCAGCCGCGCTGGTTCTATCGCTTCGATGCGGGGTCGCCGCTGCTGTCTCACTTCGACAAGCCAGATCTCGAGCAGGCGTACGGGCGCGTCGGCGTAATCCACTGCGAGCAGGCGCCAGCGATCGAGCTGCTCGAACTCGTGAGTGCGGCGTCGTAGCCGCGTCATATCAGGAAATGACTTGATGATTGTGCGCGAATCCTACGATGTGATCGTGATCGGCGCCGGCCCGGCCGGGAGCACGACCGCAACGCTACTGGCCGATGCCGGCCATTCCGTCCTGCTACTGGAGAAGAGCCGCTTCCCGCGCCATCACATCGGCGAGTCGCTGATGCCGCACACGTACCACACCTTCAAGCGGATCGGCATGCTCGACAAGCTGAAGGCTTCGCTTTTCCCGACCAAGGAAAGTGTGCAGTTCGTGAACGCCGAGGGCCGCGACTCGCGACCCTACTATTTCACGGACCGCGACCCGCACGAGTGCTCGCGAACCTGGCAGGTTCGCCGAGATGTCTTCGACGAGATGATGTTCGCCAACGCCGCCGAGCACGGCGTCGAAACTCACCAGGAAGTCCAGGTGCGACGCGTGGTATTCGATGACGGTCGGGCCGTCGGCGTCGAGGCGAAAATTGGAGAAACGACGGCAACCATCAACGGCCGAGTGATCGTGGACGCAACGGGAATGAACACCCTCCTCGCACGGCAGCTCGACCTGCGACGACCCGATCCGCACTTGAAGCACGCCGCGATCTACGGCTATTTCCGCAACGCACAGCGCGACAGCGGTCGGAACGCGGGCGCCACGATCGTGATCAGTACACCCGAAGGCAACGGCTGGTTCTGGTCAATCCCGCTCTCCGACGAGGTCACGAGCGTCGGCGTCGTCGCTCCGCCGGCGTACCTGACGACCGGCCGCGGTGCAGACCCGGCCCGCACGCTGGACGAGGAAATCGCCAAGGCACCGGGCATCGCCAAACGGCTCGAGAACGCCGAACGCGTCGGCGAGGTTCGCGTCACGAGCGACTTCTCATACCGCGCGACGCGCATCGCAGGGCCCGGCTGGGTGCTGGTCGGCGACGCCTTCGGCTTTCTCGATCCGCTCTATTCCTCGGGTGTCATGCTCGCACTTACCAGTGGTGAAATGGCGGCGGACACGATCGATGATGCGCTGCGCGCCGACGATCTGTCGGCGGACCGGCTCGGTGCCTTCGGTCCGCGCTTCGTCGCGGCCATGCACCTGATCAAGCAACTCGTACACGCATTCTATGACCGTGACTTCAGCTTCAGCGCCTTCATGAAGGCCCACCCGGAATTCCAGGATCATCTCGTGCGGATTCTGATCGGCGACGTGTTCAATGATGAAGTCGGCGCAATTTTCGATAAGATGCGCGACTGGACATCGCTGCCGGAGCCGATGCCCCTGGAAACGACCGCTCCGCGCGACTCTGCGAAAGCCGCAACATGAAAATCCCGGTCTTTCTGCTCGTGGCGCTGCTGATGATCCTGCACCACGACTTCTGGAACTGGCAGACCCACCAACCGCTCGTCTTCGGGTTCATTCCGATCGGACTCGCATGGCACGTCGGCATCTCGATCGGCGCCGCCGTCGTCTGGGCGCTGGCCGTCCGCTTCTGCTGGCCTACTGACGCCGAAGTGCTCGAAGGGCCATCCGCGGACGGAGGCGATGCATGAGCGGGCTGTCCCCGACCCTCCTGCTGGCCGCCAACCCCGGTCAGCTCTCGGTCTACGTAATCGCCGGCTACCTGCTGATGCTGCTGGCGCTGGCATGGTTGAGCAATCGCTTCTTCCGTGGCACCGCCACCGACTACTTCACGGCCTCGCACGGCGTTGGCCCGGTCTTCCTGCTGCTGACCCTTTTCGGGACCACGATGACCGCCTTCGCGCTCATCGGCAGCAGCCGCGAAGCGTTCGTCGGCGGCATCGGCGTGTACGGAAAAATGGTCTCCTGGTCCGGCCTGATCCACTCGCTCTGCTTTTTCCTGATCGGCATCAAGGTCTGGTCCTACGGCCGACGCTATGGCTACGTCACGCAGATCCAGTACTTCCGCGCACGGTTCGAATCGAACAACCTCGGTCTGCTGCTGTTCCCGGTGCTGGTCGGCCTGGTCGTGCCCTACCTGCTGATCGGGGTCATCGGCGGCGGACTCGCGATCCAGACCGTCACTAGTGGCGCCTTTCCGGAGACGTTCAGCGAATCGAAGGGCGGAATCCCCTTCTGGATCGGTGCACTGGCCATCTGCCTGGTCGTCCTGGTCTACGTCTTCTTCGGCGGCGTTCGAGGGACAACCTGGGCGAACTCGCTTCAGACGTTGATCTTCATTGTTCTGGGCGGCGTCACTTTTTGGGTGATCTCCGACAAACTCGGCGGCGTGCAAAGCGCAACGCAAATGGTCATCGATCACAATCCGGCGCACCTGAAGGTCGGGGCGACCGAAGCGGACGAGGCCGTGTACGAATCGCAGCTCGCGGCCTTCGAGGCCGGCTCCTCGCCGATCAAGCCCCGGGCGCCCAAACGGATCCCGCCGTTGGTGTTTCTGACGTACGCATTCGTTCCGTTGAGCGTCGCGATGTTCCCGCATCTGTTCCAGCACTGGCTGACCGCGCAGCGTGCCAGCAACTTCAAGCTCGCCGTGATCGTTCATCCGCTGCTGATGCTGATGGTGTGGGTGCCGTGCGTGTTGATCGGCGTCTGGGCAACCTCCGCGATCGTGGACGGTCAGGCGGTCGTGCCTCCCGACTTCGCGCGGGCCAACGCCGTCCTGCCGCTGATGGTGCGGAAACTCTCGACGCCGATCATGGGGGCGCTACTCACGGCTGGCGTGCTGGCGGCGATCATGTCCAGCCTCGATTCGCAATTCCTGTGTATCAGCAGCATCTTCTCGAACGACGTGGTCGCCCACTATCTGGGACGCGACCGACTGACCGATGCCCAACGGCTCCTATGGGGTCGCGTTTTCGTGGTGCTGGTCGTCGCTGCCAGCTACGGAATCTCACTCCGCATCCCGGGTGCGAGCGTGTTTTCGCTTGCGGTATGGTGCTTTTCCGGATTCGCGGCACTCTCGCCGTTGATCTTCGGCGCGCTGTACTGGAAGCGTGCCACCAAGCTCGGCGCCTACGCGTGCGTCCTGGTCGCGGCGGTTCTGTGGGTGCTTTTCTTCTACGACGCACAGACTGGAAATGTCGGACTCGCCGAGCGTTTGCCGCACACGGGGCGCGAAGGCGGCGAGTACCTGGTCCTGGGAATGATGCCGGTCGCTACCATGATCATCGGTTCTACATTGGCACTCGTGGTCGTGTCGCTGATGACGCCGCGACCGAGTGCGGCGACGATCGATAAGTTCTTCACGCCCCGGGTCGGGAGCACAGCATGAGCCGACCGGAGCACGTCTTCTCGATCCGTCGGATGGTGAGTTTCGCCGAGACCGACATGGCCGGCGTGATGCACTTCTCGAACTACTTCCGCCTGATGGAGGAAGTCGAGCACGCGTTCTGGCGTTCGATCAACGAGAGCGTCGTGCGGATCGAACATGATCAGACGATCAGCTGGCCGCGCGTCTCGACCCATTGCGATTTCTCGAGTCCGGCGCGGTTCGAGGACGAGATTCGCCTGGAGTTGCGGGTCGCCCGGCTGGGGCAGAAGTCGATCACGTTCGAGGTGGATTTCTATCGCGACCTCGAGCAGCTCGCGCGCGGCCGGATGACGGCAGTGTGTTGTCACATGCAACACGGCCGCTTCGATACGACCGAAATCCCAGGAGCGTTGCGCGCGAAACTCGAGCCGTACGCCCTGGCCGACGACTAAACACGATTCCATCCAACGAAGGAAATGCGCATGAAATGGAGCTGGATTCTCTACGCGGTCGGGACGATGCTCTTCTGGGGCAGCTACATTCCGGTGATTCACTCGGCGCAGCTGGCGACGGGCGGCAAATACAAAGGTGTCTGGACGTTCCTGTTCGTCGGAATCGCATACTTCCTGACCGCAGTGCTCGTACCGATCGGCGTGCTCTACTGGAACCGCGGGACGATCGCGGAGACGCCGACCACGAAGAGCATTACGCTCGGCATTATCGCCGGGATTTTGGGCGCCGCCGGCGCGCTTTCGTTGATCTTTGCCTTGATGTACGCCGTTGGCGCCAATGTCAGCCCGGTCGTCGTGCCTTCACTGGTATTCGCAGGAACGCCGATCGTCGCGACGCTGATCGGGCTACTGGTTCACCCACCCAAGAACGTTCCCAGTCCGATGTTCTTTGTCGGAATCGTGGTCGCCGCCGCGGGCGCTTCGCTCGTATTGCGCTTCCGGCCATCCTGAGTACTCGTCATGGCCCGGCGTCAGCGCAGATAGCGGTCAAAGAACGCTGAAATCATCGCCGGATGACGGGGATAGGTAATCGTACGCTGCGGCGCGGTGGCGCGTCAGATCCAGCCAAAGGGGGTGCTCACCCCATTTGGGGTTGGGGGGGGACAGGCAAGTGTGTTCATCAGTCCCCCGTCCCTGAATGGAATGGGCACGAAGCCTCCATGCCACCCGACATTTCGTTCCGGCTATACTGACGATCTGGACTACCTGAACGGCGTGATCTAGGGGTGATCTGATGGGGAAACGCAACATATCGACGCAACGGCAAAGCTCGCCGACAAATAAGATCTGCCCTGTTTGTCGCGGCAAAGGACAGAGGTTCAACGGGTTGTTGCTGGTGTCGGTCCTGGCGGCGTCGACACTTTGGTTGGTCTGGGTCTGGTACATTCTTCGCGACGGATCATTCGAGCGGCTTTCGCGTTATGCGTCTTGGGTGATCACGTCCCTACTCGCGATTGTAACGCTTCCCTTTGCTAGGTCGTGGCGCAGCCGATGCACCGCATGCAGCGAGCGCGTGAGCCCGCCGCCCCCGCCGCCCCCGCCGCCCCTGCCGCTCCCACCGCTCCCGAGCGTGCAGGGTGGAATCTGCTGGAAGTGCGGCTACGACGTACGCCACGCGAACGTCGGGTCGCTCTGTCCCGAGTGCGCAACCCCGATCAAGAAACCGGAGGAGGCGGACAAAGCACGGCGCACCCGGCAAGTCTTTCACCTGCTGGTGATTCATGGCGTGGCAATACCCGTCGGCATCATTCTCGTAGCAGTGTTGGCGCCGTCGTCGTGGCATCGCTATTTCATCGGTGCGACGGTCCTTTACCTGTTCTTTCTGCACCTCGTGATCCACCGCAAGCTGGTGCGCCCGCGGGAGTAGTGCAGCGCACCGGGCGGCTGCCAATGGCATCGTCCGTGCTCAGAGCCCCTCCTCCAGTTCCTCGATCGTCCGCGGCCAGTCGTCTTTGAGCAGCCGCGATAGCGATCGGTCGGCGAGCACGCGACCGTCCGTCTGGCAACGCGGGCAGTAGTTCGTCTCGTTCTCCGCGTACCGGATGCGTTGCACGGTTGTACCGCAGATCGGGCATTCCTTTCCGTACCGTCCATGCACGGCGAAGCCGTCCTGAAACGCAGTAACCTCGCCGGGCCCGGGAAACCGCTTTGCGAAACGTGCCGACAGCTTTTCGATCCAATGCATTAGTACCTGGCGCGTCGCATCGTGGAGGCGTGCGACCTGATCGTTACTAAGCCGCCCGGTCAGCATCACCGGCGACAGACCCGCCGCGTGCAGGATCTCGTCCGAATACGCGTTGCCGATACCGCTGAAGCGCCGAGGATCGGTCAGGGCCCGCTTCAGCGTGTTGTTTCCTGTTCGCAAGGCATTGGCAAATGCAGTCAGGTCCGCTTCGAGCACATCGATCCCGCCCGGCTCGTGCGCCACAAGCGCTGCCTGCCCGCTGACCACGTGCAGTGCAGCCCGCTTCTTCTGGCTTGCCTCAGTCAACACGAGCGTGCCAGTCGGGAAACGAAAGGTGGCGAGCGTGATCTTGCCCGGCGGTTTCGCGCCTGGCTGTTTCCACTGAAACCGCCCGGCGATCATCAGGTGAAACACCAGATGAAGATCGTCGGTCAACGAGAGGACAACCCGCTTCCCGAGTCGCCCGACGCGCTGCACGACCCGGCCCTCCGCGGCCTCGATCGGCGGGTCGAACGATCGCAGCACGAACGGGCTGCGAACGAGCACCTGCTCCAGCGGCGCATCGGTCACCCGTCGGCCTAGCCCCTCGACATAAGCCAGAATGTCCGGTAACTCCGGCATCCTGCTGAGTTTACCCGACGTTCGCCTTTCGGCACCTGCTTCCAACGGTCACCCGCCGGTGTCAGAGGCTTTTTTGCCCCCTCGGTCGGTTTTGGCGGTCCGTCCGCGGGGCTGGTTCGTGAGAAGGGTGGACCCAAACGAAACGCAAAAGGAGACCAGCATGTACCGCACGAATGCAGCCAAGACCGCCAACCGTCGCTCGAATCGCATCGCGCAGATGGCCGCGATCGCGACCCTTGTTATCGGCGCTGCCGTCCCGGCCTGGGCGCAGCCGGAGCTTACCGTTCAGATCGACGGCCAAACGATCAACTCGCCGTTCAACTTCGTTTTCCCGGATACCCTTTTCGGCGAGCAGCGACAGTTGGTCGTCGTGCTGCGAAATACTGGCGACGAGGACCTGGTGTTTCTCGAGCAACCGGCGATTCAGATGGTCTCGGGATTCGCGACCAGCTTCCAACTCGTTCAGCCGGCACTCGAGGTGGGCAACAAGCTTTCCCCGAACAGCAGCACTGCATTCGCGATTAACATCCGCCCGGATGTCCGTGCGAACAACGCGCTCAGCGCCCGCACGTTCATCTACACGAACGCCAGCGCCGCGCCATTCAATATCGGTGTCCGTGGCCAGGTGATCTTCCCGATTATCGAACTCCGCCAGGACGGTAACACGTTGCAGGATGCCGACCAGTTCGATCTCGGAGCCGTTCGCGTCGGCGAGACCCGCGAAGTCGAGTTCGTGATCTTCAACGATGGACTGGCAGACCTGAACCTGCTCGGCAACCCGCCGGTCTCGATCGTTGGCAGTGACGCCGCCACGATGACGGTCACGCAGCAGCCCGACGCGATCGTTCCCCCAGGCTTGACCACCGCGTTCCGCGTCGCCTTTTCGCCGACCGAGGAGCGACCGCACGCCGTCGATTTGCAGATCGCGACGAACGCCGAGATCGATCAGTTCGACCTCGCGCTGACGGCGGAAGGCACGATCGTGGACTGCGACGGCAATGGTGTCGACGACGCAACCGAGATCGCGGATGGCTCGGCCGAGGACTGCGACGGTAACGGCCTGCCCGACGTCTGCGACCCGGACAACGACAACGACGGCCTGATCGATGCCTGCGACGCGTTCCCGACGATCGCGGACGACCTCGACAGCGACAACGACGGAACGCCCGACATTCAGGACGGCTGCCCGAACGACGCCAACAAGCTCGACCCCGGAACGTGCGGCTGCGGCGTCGCCGACGTCGACAGCGACGATGACGGAACGCTCGACTGTGACGATGCCTTCCCGTTCGATCCACACGACGGCGAAGACCCGCAGGAGAATGAGAACGAAGACGAGAACGACGACGAGAACCAGAACGGAAACGACAACGGCGGCCAGGACGACGACGTCGACGATAATGATCGCGAAGAGAATGACGACGACGTCTACGATGACGATCGCGAAGAGGATGGCGTCGATAACGGGAACGACAACGGGCACGATGAGGGCCGTGACGACTACGACTACGGGGACGAGGATCTCGACGTGGCCCCGCTGCTCCCGGCACCGTGTGGCTTCGGTGCACTGTCCGCGACCATGATGTGCACGCTTTCGCTCGCGGGTGTGCGGATCCGCACTCGGAAACCCACGCGTCGCATCGAACGGTAAGCAATCAACGCCGTGCTCTCCACACGCGCTCGGCCGTGTCGGACCCCTGAGTCCGGCACGGCCTTTTCTGTTGCCGGGTCGCCGCCTCCCGCCGCGCGCTTGACGCCCCTGGTCCATCGCACCATCGTACGTTCATGGATGCCGACGGGGCGCTGACGATGCCCACCACCCTCGACGCGTGTCGGGCACGCTACTGCACCAACCTGCGGGCACTGTACGCAACCGATCCTGGGCTGGCGTCGTCGATCGATCGACTGCCGTTCAGCACGTTGCCGGCGCTGGAGCCGACGCGTGATGCGGGCTTCACGGTACAACTCCCCAGCGATGCCGGACCGTCGGTATACGTACACAGCCGCTACCGCCCGCTCGAGGAGGCCCAGCGGCTGGTCGCCGCTCGCATGGAGAAGCCGCCGGAGACACTCCCGACCGGCGCTGCGGAGGGCAATGCAGACCATAGCGACGACGGCGCCGCAGTCGTTCTGTTTGGACTCGGACTCGGGTACCACATCGTTGCGTGCGAACGGACGGCGCTGCGGCCGACGATCGTGGTCTGTGAGCCCGATCTGCATCTGATCAAGCTGGCGCTGTGTCTATTCGAACTGCACGACCAACTCGACTCCGGCCGTTTGCGTTTCGTGACGACCACCGAAAAGGGCGCAATACACGAACGCCTCAAACTGATCAGCACGACACTGATGCTGGGCACGCGGTACGTCGTACTACCGCATGCGGCGCGATGTCGGGTCGACGAGTTCACCCGCTTTCAGGCGCTGGTGACCGATTACATCTCGTTTGCGAGAACGCAGCTGGTGACGGCACTGCGTAACTCGCGGATCACGTTTGAGAACATCATCAACAATTTGCCGAGCTATCTAAATGAGCCGGGGATCGAGGCTTTCGCGGGTCGCGGCCGCGGCTTCCCGGCCGTGCTGATTGCTGCCGGCCCGTCGCTGTCACGCCAGCTGCCGCTGTTGCGGGAAATTCAGGATCGGGCCGTGCTGATCGCAGTACAGACGGTTCTCAAGCCACTGCTCCAACAGGGTATCCGACCGCATTTCGTAGCGAGCCTGGACTATCACGAGATCTCGGCCCAGTTCTACAGTGATCTCGCAGACGTTCAGGACTGCGCGCTGATCGCCGAACCGAAGGTCGCGTGGCAGGTACCTGACGCGTACCCGGGCCGCGTCCACATGTTGCACGCGCGAGTACTGGACGACCTGCTTGGGGAACAACTTCCACGACGCGGTGCGCTGAAGGCCGGCGGAACGGTAGCGCACCTCGCCTACTACTTTGCGGAGCATCTTGCATGCAATCCGATCGTGCTGGTCGGGCAGGATCTCGCATTCAGCGACGGAATGTACTACGCACCGGGCATGCCCGTGGAAGCGAGTTGGCAGCCGGAGTCGAGTCGCTATCAAACGGTCGAGATGCGTCAATGGGAACGAATCATCCGCATCCGTCCGATCTTGCGAAAAGTGCCGGACAGCCGCGACGGGCTGGTCTATACCGACGAGCCGATGTTTACCTACGCCGAGCAGTTCGAGGCGGACTTCGCGCAAACCGACACGCGAATCATCAACACCAGCGCCAGCGGGCGCACGCTCGGCGGAACCGAGCTGCTGCCATTGGAATCCGTCGTCGAGCAGTATTGCCGACAGCCGCTCGGCGCCGACCAGCTCCGCGTTGACTTTCGCGCCCCGTCGGCGCCGCGTCGGACCGCGATCGCAGCCGCGCTCGAGGAACGACTCGACGAACTCGCGGAGGTACGCTCGATTTCCGAGCGGATGGAGACGCTTCTCGCTGAACTCGAGGACCTGTTCGATCAGCCTGACCGGTTCAATCGACTCATCGGCGACGTGGACGAACTACGGGTTCGAATGCAGGCGCACGAGGCGCTCTACCGTGTGGTCACCAGCATCGCTCAACTGGCCGAGTATCGGCGGATCCGCGCAGACCGTCAGTTGGAAGACAACGACAGCGCGGCGGAAAGTACCGTGGTCGCTCGCCTGCGTTTGCGTCGGGATCGCAACTTCGTGCGCGACTTCCTCGAGGGCTGTGCGTTCCTGGAACAGACGATTCCCAAGGCCATCGACCGACTGCGGGGAGGTGTCGTGTGAAGATCGCGCTGGCGGTAATCGCGAACTTCGCAGAGCGTCCGGTCGGTGGCCCGTCCATGCTGACCGAACCCCTCGCCGGCACCGCGACACTCATCCATACGCTGCGACGCACCGCACAATGCACGTCCGTGGACACGCATCTGCTCGTTGTCGACGAACGCGCTGCCGACACCGCGCGGGGGCTGATGGATGCGATCGACCACGAACGTTTCACGCTGTACACGCACGCGCCGATCGTGCAAAAACGACTCGCACTCGTTCGTGCTGCACGCAAATGGAACCTCCACTCCTGGCGCGGCGGGCACTACGGGTTCACGTGGTACGACGAGTACATCGCGCCCGGACTGCTTCGGCAGGTCTGCCAAGACGCAGGTGTTGATGCGGTCCTCGCCGTCGACGGCCACCAGCCGCTGGTCGACCCTGCAATCCTTGACGACATGGTGCGGCAGCAACGCCGACACACGGACGCGGGCTTCACGTTCACGGCGGCCCCCCCGGGACTGAGCGGGTTGCTGCTACGACGAGAACTGCTCGACGAGCTGGCGACGGACAACATGCCCCTCGGCTTCCTGCTCACCTATCGACCCGAGCGACCGTCGACCGACCCGCTGATTCACCCGACATGCCTTCACGTCGATCCGCGCATCAGCGCTACCGGCGAACGATTCGTCGCCGACACGCACACGGCACGCAGTTGCCTCGAACAAGCAATCGACGCGTTGGGACAGGACGTGTCGGCGGGCGCGTTGTGCCAATGGGCCAGATCGACCTACGCCGAGCGACCCGCGTCGCTGCCGTTCGAGATCGAACTCGAACTGACAACAGCGGACCCACTGCCGGCCACTCGTTTGTCGCCGCGCGGTAAGCGGACTGCGGAACGCGCAATCACGGACTTGGGCGTAGTCGAACGACTGTTGACCGATTTTGCGAATGATGACGACAGACTATTGGTATTGGCAGGCTTCGGCGAACCCCTGTTGTCGCCGTTGTTTCCCGACGTCTGCCGACTGGCGCGAGAGGTCGGCGTGTTCGGCATCGCAGTGGAAACCACGCTACTCGAGGCACCGCCGATCGCGATCGACGCGCTCTTCGAGTACGCAGTCGACACGCTGTTTGTCCGCCTCGATGCGCACAGTGCCGAAACGTACGAGGCGCTGCATGGCGCGCCGCGGTTGCACGAGGCGCTGGCCGCGATCGACGCGATCGCACAACGCCGCAATGCCGAGCAACGAGCAGCTCCCCTACTCGTCCCCGGCTTCACCAAGTGCGGTGCCAACCTGCCAGAGATGGAGGCGTTTTATGACGATTGGATTCGTCGGTGCGGGTCAGCCGTCATCCGCGGGTACAACGACTATTGCGGCGTCCTTCCTACCGACACCCTGTTGTATACGACACCGCCGACGCGCGTTGCATGTCGACGACTGCCGAATCGGCTGATGCTGCTGGCGGACGGAGCAGTCGCGCAATGTGGCCAGGACGTGAACGGTAAACACGCACTCGGCAACTGGTTCACGCAATCGCTCGACGAAGTCTGGAACGCAGCGCCGCGCCAGAGCCTCCTGGCACTGCACACCACCGGTGAGTGGGCAACCGTGCCGCTGTGCGCGAATTGCCAGGAATGGCACCGGCCGTAGCGCCCTCTCGCAGCAATGCTTGCTGTCGGAACCGCTCGCTCGCGCTCGCGGCTCGTTATGCCCGATACCGGGCAAGCCGGGGCCAAGCGACGTCGGTGCCAGCCCGGAGCGCAAGCGACGGGTCCAGTTCATCTCGCGCAACTCAATCCCCTCGCTGACGCTCGGGGCTCGTTATGGTGGGGTGAGTTCTCGCCGGGTGCCCCACCCTTCTAGGGTGGGGGACGCGTTCGGAGCGCTGGCTACTCGTCGTCGGGTGTGTCGGCGTTGCCGTTTTCCTCGGACGATGCGCGTCGCCATTCGATCTTGGGCGCGTCGCCCCAAAGACCGTCGAGGTCGTAATACTCGCGGTGCTCGGTGTCGAAGAGGTGGACGATGACATCGACGTAGTCCGCGAGCAGCCAGGTGGACGAATCGACATCCGTGACGCGGAATGGCCGACGATCAACGGTCTTGCCGTAGGCCTTGAGTTGTTCCAGCACGGCATTCATCTGACGCGATGACGTTCCGGTGCCAATCACGAAGTAGTCCGCAAGGCTGCTGATTCCACGCATGTCGAAAACGACGATCTCGGCGACCTTGCTGTCGTCGCACAGCCGGGCCGCTTCGATCGCGAATTCGAGGGACTGTTCCGCGTGGTGCGTACGTTCGCGATTGTTCTGCTGAGCTGCGGTCATCATCGTCCTGTCAGGGAACGGCGGCTGGTTTCTCCGGCACGGGACCGCCGCCTGCCGGAGCGATCTCGCGCGAGCCGTGTATCATATCATGGACGATCCGGCAAAGCGAACGGGCCCGCAACGACGCGCTACGCGCCGCGTCAAATCATAACTATGATGCACCCTGCACCTGGCCCTATGCTGAGAGGAATTACGATGCCCCGCGCCGCGATCATCGCCGCCCTTCGAACCCCCATCGGCCGCTACGGCGGCGCCCTGGCCCCTGTCCGTCCCGACGACCTCGCGGCGCACATCATTCGGGCCGTCATCGACCGATCGGGGATCGACCCGAGCCTGATCGAGGACGTCTACTTCGGCGCCGCGAACCAGGCCGGCGAGGACAACCGGAATGTCGCACGAATGGCGGGATTGCTGGCCGGCCTACCGATCGAAGTGCCCGGCTGCACTGTCAATCGGCTTTGTGCGTCCGGGCTCGAAGCGGTCAACCTTGCGGCACGGATGATCGAAGCCGGCCACGGCGAGGTTTTCATTGCCGGCGGCGTCGAGAGCATGAGCCGCGCGCCGTTCGTCGTCGCGAAGGCCTACGACGCGTACAGCCGAAACGCCGAGATGTATGACACGACGATCGGCTGGCGTTTCACCAATCCACGACTTGCCGAGCTACACTACCCGTTCAGCATGGGCGAGACCGCGGAGAACGTCGCGGAGCAGGGCCAGGTCTCACGCGCGGACCAGGACGCGTTCGCGCTCGAGAGCCAGCGGCGCTGGCACGCGGCGCAAGAAGCCGGGCTGTTTCGCGACGAGTTGGTGTCGGTCTCGATCCCGCAACGCAAACGTGATCCGATCATCGTCGCTGTCGACGAGCATCCGCGTCCGGATACGACCGCCGAAGCGCTAGGACGTCTGCGGCCCGCGTTCCGCAAGGACGGCACCGTAACAGCCGGGAACTCCAGCGGCGTTAACGACGGGTCAGCGGCGCTGCTGCTGGTCGAAGAGCGTCGGGCGGCGGCTCTCGGGCTGACGCCGATCGCGTTCGTCGGACCCAGCGCCGTCGCCGGCGTCGACCCCGCGTGTATGGGCCTCGGGCCGGTGCCGGCGGTGCGGAAGGTGCTGCAACGCGCCGGGCGCACGATCTCGCAAATCGAACGCGTGGAACTGAACGAAGCGTTCGCGTCGCAATCACTGGAATGCATTCGCCAACTGGAACTCGACCCGACGATCGTAAACCCGGTCGGCGGCGCCATCGCGCTCGGCCATCCGCTCGGCGCGACGGGGGCGCGGCTGGTTGTCACATTGGTGCATGAGATGATTCGCAGCGGAACGTCGCACGGACTCGCGGCGCTGTGCGTCGGCGTCGGACAGGGTGTGGCCACACTGATCGACCGCAGCTGAGCGGACCATGTCGAAGACGCTCTATCTGATCGACGGACATGCTCAGATCTACCGCGCGTACTATGCGCCGTTCGGCAACCTCTCCGCACCGTCCGGCGAACCCACCCGCGCGACGCACGTCTTCCTCCAGATGGTGTTGAACCTGATCCGCGACAAGCAGCCGGACTACCTCGCGACCGTGCTTGATGTTTCTGACGAGACGGTCTTCCGTACGGAAATCTATCCCGAATACAAGGCGCATCGGGATCCGCCGCCGGAGGACCTGCCGCTACAGATCGACCGTATCCGTGGCATCCTGGAACAGGCGCAAGTTCCGATCGTTCGCGTGCACGGGTTCGAAGCAGACGACATCCTCGCGACCCTCGCGCGACGATATGCATCGGAGGACCTGCACGTTTACTTCGTGAGCCGCGACAAGGACCTGGAGCAGTTGTTGTCGGAGCACGTGTCACTTTTCGACCCGATGAAAGACACGGTGATCACAGCGGACGGACTCGTGGAACTGCGCGGCTGGACGCCGACACAAGCGGTGGATGCCCAGACGCTGATCGGCGATAGCGTCGACAACATTCCCGGCGTCCCCGGCATCGGCCCGAAGACCGCCGCCAAGCTGATCGAAAAATATGGGTCCGCCAAGGGAGTCATCGAGCACGCCGACGAGCTGACACCGAAGCAGCGGGAGAACGTGCGCGCGTTTGCGCCGCAGCTCGAAATCACCCGTCAACTGGTCACGCTGCGCGACGACGTCCCGGTCGACTTCGACCTCGAGCGCGCCGATCCGCAGTGTTTCACGTGGAACGCGGTACGCAACCTGTTCCATGAGCTCGGCTTTCGTCGACTCATCGAACAACTGCCCGACGCCGATCCGGAAACGAGCCCCAGCTCGTCGACAACGCCGACTGGGCCGGACGACGAACTGCCAACGAGCAACAACGTTTCACGTGAAACATCGTTGTCGACACCGACGGCAGAAATGCCAACACCGCCCGAATCCGACACGCGCCCATCCGAATCCGCCCCGGAGCCGGACGGTGCGGCCGACGTCGCTGCGCTGCGTGAACCGGCGCTGGGTGCGTATCGTACGATCGAAACGGAAGCGGCGTTGGTCGACGTTGCCCGGATGCTCGCGACGCGCGATGCGTTCGCGTTCGATACGGAGACGACCGGAACGACCCCGGTGGATGCTCAGCTGGTCGGCATCGCACTGGCATGGGACGTCGGCTCCGCGTGCTACATTCCAACACAGACGATCTACGGCGGCGAGATTCCGCTCGAGACCGTCCGACAGCACCTGGGCCCGGTATTCGCGAAGCGGGAGATCGAAAAGGTTGGGCACAATCTGAAGTACGACCTGCTGGTCCTCGAACAGCACGGGATAAGCGTCGGCGGTGCGTTGTTCGACACGATGATCGCGGCGTTCTGCGCCGACCCGACACGCCTGTCGTTCGGATTGAGTCGCTTGGCGCTCGACCTCTTTCAGCACGAAGCGATCCCGATCACGGATCTGATCGGACGGGGTCGCGACCAGCTCCGGATGGACCAGGTGCCCGTGGAGCAGGTGACCGAGTACGCGGGCGAAGATGCCGACTACAGCTGGCGGCTGTATCGGTACTATCGCGATCGACTCGCGACCAGCGGCGTCGAATCGCTCTTCCGCGAGACCGAGATGCCGTTGGTCCGGGTGCTGGCCGAGATGGAGCGTCACGGTGTCGCGCTCGACGCCGACTATCTCGGAACGATGAGCATGGAGATGCAGCGACGCATCAACGCACTGGCCGATCAGATCCACGCCGACGCCGGCCTGGCGTTCAACATTGACTCCACGAAGCAACTCGCCGAAGTGCTGTTCGACAAGCTCGACTTTCGCGTCGTGCGCAAGACGCGTACGGCGCGCTCGACCGACGCCGAGACGTTGGAGCAACTGGCACGAGAAACGGGCCACCCGCTACCGGGGCACGTGCTCGAATACCGCGAGTTGCAGAAGCTGCACGGAACGTACGTGATCGCGCTGCCGGCGGCCCGCGCGAAGTCGACCGGACGAATTCACACCAGCTATCACCAGACTGGCGCGATCACCGGTCGACTGTCCAGCAGCGAACCGAACCTGCAGAACATCCCGATCCGAACTGCGACCGGCCGCGAGATTCGGCGGGCATTCGTGCCCAGAACGACCGATGAACGACTGATCGTCGCGGACTATTCGCAGATCGAGTTGCGGATCCTGGCCGACTTCTCCGGCGATGAGGCGCTGCGACAAGCGTTCGCGGACGACGTGGACATTCACGCGTTCGTCGCTTCGCAAGTCAACAACGTTTCGCTGGACGAGGTCACGACCGAGATGCGCTCGCGAGCCAAGGCGGTCAACTTCGGAATCGTCTACGGCCAGACGGCCTTCGGCCTGGCGCGAACCACGGGCATGAGCCGAAACGAAGCCCAGGCGTTCATCGACGGCTATTTTCGCCGCTATCCGCGCATTCGAGCGTTCATTAACGAGTGTATCGCTACCGCCAAACGCGACGGATACGTCCGTACGATCCTCGGACGCCGACGACCGATTTGGGACCTCGATTCGCGCAACCGGTCCGCACGCGCGCAAGCCGAACGGCTGGCGGTCAACACCGTGATCCAGGGCTCGGCAGCGGACCTGATCAAGACGGCCATGATCCGACTGGACGACCGCGTGCGGGCCGACGAACTGCCGCTACGACTGCTTCTTCAGGTCCATGACGAACTGGTCTGCGAAGCACCGACCGACAAGGTGCAGGCTCTGGCAACCGTCGTGCGTGAAGTCATGTCGACGGCGTTGCCGTTGCACGTCCCGGTCAAGGTGGACATCGGACTCGGCGACAACTGGCTCGAGGCGAAGTAGCGCGATGGTGCGCTCCTTGAAGAGAGCTGCTGCGGCACCGCGATCGGCGGGCGAGACGCCCGCCCCACCCATTGTTTTTCGGGGATCGTTCTTGTCGGGGTAGGCGGCGTAGACGCCTGCCGGGAGCTTGCTCCCCACCGGCGGGCGAGACGCCCACCCCACCCATTGTTTATCGGGGATCGTTCTTGTCGGGGTAGGCGGCGTAGACGCCTACCTCATCCTGGCAGCTTGCTGCCCGGGCAAGCAGCCAGTGCCACCCCTAAAGAAGCGTCTCTTGCCGGGGCAGACGGCGTAGACGTCTGCCTCGTGGAGGGAGCTTGCTCCCCACCCAACCGCCCCCTGCAGTTCAGTTCTCTTTGGCATGTTCCTGCTCCCAACTCAATACATCGCCTTCAGGTAGCGGATCGACGCCAAGCTGTCGCAGCATAAAAAGAACCTGCGCGCGGTGGTGCATGCTGTGCGTGAGAAGGTGCGCGATCGCACCCCCAAAGGTCTTCTCGACGGGAGGCGTATCCAATACGTCGAGCCAGCGTTCGTCCCACCCGTCGCGCGCCGCGACAGATCGTGCAGTGCGCGCAAATCGCGCCGCCGCCACGTCGAGTCGTGCCAGCAGCGCGTCGAGCGTCGGTCGCTCCGGATTCGGGCCGGGAAATGACGACGGATCAGATCCGGCCATCAAGGCGGACCAGATCTCCATATTACGGATGATGTGCGTGAAGGTCGCCCGGAGCGTCTGATGTCCGATGTCGAACGGTCGATCCAGGTCGGCGTCGGCAAGCGCGCGGCTGCGTTCGAGCAGCAGGCGAGTCGTCCAGGCATCGTGACCCAACAGTCGATCGAGCAGGTCCATGCGCGCGGCTCCGTGGCGTGACATCTACCGCGATCAGTTTACCGGTGGAATGTGTGGGCGCAAAAATAAGAGCGGGCTCCCTGGAACGGGAACCCGCCCTTCCGATGGATCCGTGCGGTGCCGCCCCCCCGACGGAGCGCGACACAGCAGGTCGATATCGCCTAGCGACGGCGCAGCGCGACGGCGCCCAACGCAAGCAGCATCAGCGAGGCCGGCTCCGGAACGCCGGGGGTGTCATCGCCACCGCCGAAGTTACCGATCTGCCAGGCGCCGGCATCGTCGCGGAAGATGTGACCCGGGACGAAATCGCCGGCCGGGCCGATGCCGCCGCCGAAGCCGTAGTTCCACTCATTGGTGTTGCTGTCCGGCGGGTTGACCGTCTCGACGAGCGAGATGCCGTCAACGACCGAGGTCCACGGCGTAATGTCGAGCGTGCCGTCACGGTCGGTGTCGAGCACGTCGCCGTCGGCGCCGGTGAAGCCCATGACCAGCAGGTGGCTGACATTGTCGCTGTTCTCGAAGTTCAGGTCGGTGGTCAGGTCGACCGAGCCGCTCAGGCCCAGGCCGCCGGGATCGCCGAAGCTACCCTCCGCCGCGAGAAAGAAGCCGTCAGCCGGGATGCTGAGGCCATCGAGCGAGATCACGGCCTCGATCGCGCCACTGCGCTTGCCGTTGCTACCGCTGCCGTCGCCACCGTCATCGCCGATGACGATGTAGGTCAGGCCGGTAAGCGACTCGCCGGGCGTGCCGGAAATCTCGAAGTACTCGTCCAGATCGGTGCCGGGCTGATCGATACGGATCTCGCTGAGACCCGCGGCAAACGCCGAGCTAGCCAGCAGGCCACTCAGGGCCACACCAAGAATGCGCTTCATAGTCTCCTCCTTACTGGGTGCCAATACTGGGATGTGCCAAAACGGACACGGACTCCCCGTCCCTCAACGGGTGAGCCTTGCCTACTAATACAACTGGGGGAGTAGACGGGGTTGCTTCTTTCCCATCAAGGAGCGCCGTTCGCCAGCGGGCCCTCTTTCTTCCTCCACCTGACCGAGTAGCGTAACCATTCTCGGTGAGGCTTACCAACAGTTTTTGTTAAGATTCAATTAAGCAACGCGGTTTAGGACACGTTGCTCGGGGTTCCGGTGGGTGTGAGCTCGTCGGCGCACGCTTCCTCTCGGGAAATGACGCCGCGATCGTCCTGCGCGAGTCGCAGGAAGATGCCGTAGGCCAGTGCGACGAACGACAATACGACCACAAATGAGGCTCCGCCAAGGACTTGGAACATGAACAAGCCGAGCAATGGCATGATCAACCCGCGGATGCCGGTGAGCACGATGTGGACTGTCTGATAGAGTTCTGACTGGTCCGGCCTAGCGAAGTGCAGGTGGCCCAGCGTCCATGCGATCTGGCCGCCGGCGCGGCTCACGCCGAAGAGGATTCGGTAACCGACGATGAGACTCACGCCCACCGCGGTCAGTGCGGTGGAGCCAGTTAGCACGCAGGAGACGCCCGCCGCGACGAGCGTGTAGGCGAAGAACCAGAGAGCGCTCTGGAAGACGCGGAACCGCACGACACCGACACGATCATAGAAAGGGGCCCAGACGCGCATGAAGGCGATCTGGAGCAGCAGCGGCAGGATCGTCATCAGGAATGTCGATATCAGGTAGCCGTACCCCAGTCGTTGGGTGAGGAGGATGAGGAGTACGGGCTCGGTGAAAAAGTTTGCCGAGCCGAGGAGGAACTGGCCCGCCATGTATCGAGCGAAGACTCGATCCTGCCGCAAGATGGCAACGATCGCGACGAGTGCCGTGCCGAAGCTCGCGGTCCTGGAGTGGTTCTGCGAGGCATAGCGGACGAGCGTCGGTCGCTCGCGCCGGATGCGCAGTGTTCGCAGCGGGATCAGGGCCGCGAGACCGGCGAATCCGACCAGCGGGTAGACCAGGAAGTACGCTTCCGGGTGCCGGTCGAAGAGGCCGCTGAAGACGGTGCTGGCGATCATCGTTGTAAACAGGCGCAGGGCCTGAAGCCGGGCGGCGACCTGTCCCCGATGTGCTTCCGGGTAGTTGGCTTGCCAGATGGCAGTGCGGACCAGCAAGAGTCCCGACAAGAAGAAATGTGCCGCGGCCATTTGTGCAGCGAAGAGCGGCGCGGCCCACTCCGCATTCCTCGGTGTCCAGAATACGGACAGGAGGCTCAGGCAAACACCGCCACTGATGAGAAACAGGAGCGGCATCTTCGACCGACCGCGAATGAGCCCCGCCCAGAGGAAGTTGATCGCGTTCATGACGATCGGGAGCGTGCAGACGACCGTTGTCAGGAATGCGGACGCTCCGAAGGTCTTGCTGGCCACGATCCCGGCCAGGTTTCCCTCGACTGCTCCCACGACGGTTCCCCAGAGCGCCATGTGCTGTAGTTCGGGGAGGTAGTTTCGTCGACTCAGCGGGGGAATATCTGTCGTCTGAAAAAAACCAAGCAAACGCTGCATACTGGGGCTGCAATCCTCGGTCGTCGAGGGAGGAAACGGTACCGTGGCTGCGCCAAGCCATCGGCAGCCGCACGTGGCGGTAGGTCCAAGCCACCCATTGTCGATCATAGAGGGCAATCCGTCTGCTGTCTTGCCACCGACGCGCCAAACGGCGCAGGGGCGCAGGTTGCGGGAATCGCGACGGTTGGCGCGAATCGCCTCTCGACGTTGCACACCTCGGTTGACATAATGTGTATATGGTGGAGATAACGACTCAAAAAAATGGCGGGTCGCTACAAGAACGGCTCATCAGCGTAGCGGAAGATTTGCGCGAGGCCGTTAACGCGGTCATTCAGGAAGTGCCGGTAGCGGTCAAGAAGCCATCAGAGTTTCGACGGGTTCTGAAGCTCGACCCAACGCTTTCGAGTCGGCTGTTGCGTGCAGTTCGGCTGGCGGACCCACTTGCAACGCTCTTTCGCATGCCGGGGCTGAACGGGATTCGGCAGTTGCTGTCGGCAGCTGCGGTCGTACATGTCGATCCGGTGCTCATCGAACGTGCCAATCAAGCCCTTTCGACGCTCGAGCATGTTGTCGCAACCGAAGTCGGCACCTGGCAAGAGCTGAACGCCGCGATTACGGGATGGCTCCCGGATGCGCGGCTCGAATTCGAACTTGCCAATCGGCAAACCGCCTTTCGGGCCATGAGCAATCTGAAGGGCGTTGCCGCCGATGTCGATTTCTCCGTGGCGCTTATCCATCCGAGTCGAGAAGATCCGGATTGGGCGGACCGCGCTGCTGTGGCCGGCATGGTTCGCATGAAACGGCTGCGTCCCGGCACGCCGATCAGCTTCCTCCATGGCTGTAGCGTGGCGCCGCCAGTGTGGTCGCAACATTACGCGCTCGACGGTCGCCCCGTGGACCCGGAGCATCCCGTCCCCATCATCCCGGAGTTCTCTTCGCGGCCGACGCCCGAGTTCGAGGTGCGTCCGGGCGGGACGGTCTTCCACTACCTGCTCAAAGGCGATCGCGTCGGCGTGGGTTCGTTGGTGGACCTCTGTTTCGGGGACATCACACCCCGGCGCTACCCGACTCGAAAAGGCGTTGATGACCGTCCCGCGATGCCGGGCTACGTCCTGGATCTGCCCGTCAAGATGGTGCTCTTCGACGTGCTGGTCCACGAAGATCTGTGGCCCGGCGTCAAGCCCGAGCTGCGAATGTATGACACCACCGGTCGCGGAGTGGTCGACGCCTGCGACCCCGAGCGCGATATCGATCGAGTCGAAACCGCCGGCCCGATGCAGGAGATGGGCGCCCTGGAACGCCTCCGCGTGGCCGAAGTTGCGCACTACGTCGACATGGTCCAGCACGTCTGCAACCGGCTCGGGTGGGACAGTTCACGATTTCGAGCCTTCCGCTATCGCATCGACTATCCGGTTTACGGCACGCAAGTCTCCGCGATCTTCAACCCTCCCGAATGATCCAGAAAGTCCTATAATTTTCTAGAATACATCCTCGAAAGATCATGAACATATCCTGGATATGTCATTGCGTTGTCCAGGCCGACTTGCTAGGCTGTTTCGTAGCGTAGGGTCACACGCGAAGGCGCCCGGGGTAGTCGCCTGGTTGTGAGGTGTGAGTTGGCCCTTGGGTCGTGGGTCCGGGAGAGGAGTGAGCCAGATGGCGATCGGTCGGGAGCGCGCCGGCTCAGTCCGGCGCAACTGGGGGCTTGCGGCTCACGATGAAGCTCGTGGGAGACATCACGTACGGGCACTTGAACCGGACACCGACCAGATCCTCAAGCCGATGGCCGATCCGTTGTGCGGCCTTATCGACCACTTCGGCCAGAATGGGGATGTCGACGTCTCCCGTAAAGTCTGTCATTCCAACGACTTCCGGAGATTCGAGCTCAAACAGGAACGCCGGATCGTCGTTGGTTGCCGGCAGCTCCGGCAGGCCGAGTGCAGCGTCGTAGCACAACACTTCCACGGCCTTGTGAAGCTGTTTGCTTTCGGCCAGCGATCGCGGCATCAGGTAGTCAATGTAGAGGGTTTCGGTGGGCACCAGCGAACTGACGGCCGATTGTGCGATGAGGTTACGTCGGTTCAGGTACCGGTCCGGCTCCCACGTCGTACATCCGGTGAAGGCGATCGTAGCCGAAGCCGACCGACCCAGCGGGCCGGCAGCGAGTGTCACGATGCCGCGGTTGCCCGAGGTCGAGATTTCGACGTCGTTGCCCGTGATACTCGACAGCTCCTCGTCCAGCTCGTACCGCTCGCGAACGTGCTGCGGCAGGTCCTCGATCGCGATACCGAGCGTGCCGTCGTCGTTGGTGGGCGCATCCAGAAAGAAAATGCGACAGGCGCGATCGCGCCGAAGCCGGACCAAGTCGGTGAAGATCTGGTAGCTCGCAAGCGAAAGGCGCGTAGGGTCGCCACGGCGCGACGCACCGTGGATCGCGCCGCGAATCTGATGGCGGGCATTCACGCCGAGCAGCGCGCTCTGGGCGCGACAGCCGTCGCGGCGCAACGCTGCCGTTCGTCGATCGAGGCCGTCCGGCGCCCAGGCGGCAGTCATCAACTCGAGGAACGCGCGGTCGCCGGCGTGATGCGCGACCGCACTCGCGAGTGTCTTCATCGCCGACTCCAGCGCGGCGATGGCACCCTTGTCCGCTTCGTGCACCACACAAGCGCGGAGGAATATCGCGAGACCGCGGTCCCCCGGCAGGGTCTGCAGACCAATCGGACACAGCGACTCGCCAACAACCGTAGCGAGTCGCCAGGCCGTTTGGCGGTTGATGCCGAGCGTGGCCGCAATCGAGGTTCCCGACGTCGGATCGACCGCGATGCTGCGAAGCACGCGTGCAACGCAAACGCGAAAGTCCGCATAAGCAGAGTCCAGATCAACTACCAGGTCATCGAGCGGCGGTCTTGCGGGAGCTGGGTCAATACGAGCCATAGCCAATTCTCGCCGGTGCTGTTCGATCTGGCAAACTTTCCGAGAGCATTAGGATTGATTCTAGTGATATCACCAGTGTAATATCTAGAGATATTCCCAGGTCGCTACGAATATTTGCGCGGCGTGGATTGCGTCAGGTGTGTGTTTTTGGATCAACAAGTCGGAGGAGATTCCATGTCCAGGAGAGAAGCAGTTGCGGGCATCGTGTTGCTCGCAGGTATCGTACAGGCCGCACAAGCGGACTTTTTGGCAGTGGCGGAGACCGATGACGATCGCGTGATGCTCTTTGACGCGTTTGACGGCTCGGTAATCGATGAGAACTTTCTGTTGATGGACGATCTGGTTGAGGCCTGGACGGGCAGCATTTTCGATTCGGCGCGGACGCCGAACAATGTGATTCAGGTCGGCAACGAGCTTTGGGTGGCGGACACCGGCGAAGACTCGATCTTCCGCGTGAACTCGAACCTCGAGGTATTCGGCCGGATCGGCGGAAGCACGAGTGATTTCGGCGGGACCGGCGGCCTGAACGACATTCGCGGCATGGACCAGGCGGGTAATCGCGTCTACATCGTCAACGACGGAAGCTCCAACGGGGCCCCCGGCGACGACACGATGGTGGTGATCAACGCGACTACTGGCGCCATCGAAAGCAACTTTCAACTGCGTGGCGAGGCCGAAGACGTCCTTGTGGTCGGCAACGAGCTGTTCGTCACCAACGTTGATGGGAACAACTCGCCCGGCATCGGCGCCGATGACACGATCGACGTCTACGATCTCGACGGCAACTACCTGCGAACGGTCGTCGAAGCGGGCGGTTTCAACGAACTCAACTCGCCGCAACAAATCACAATGTCGAGCAACGGCCTGCTGGTCGCCAGCGAGTTCTTCCCCGTGGGTATCTTCGAGTTCGGGCTCGACGGAACGGCATTGAACGACTGGCTCGGTCTCGACATTGGTATCACCAACAACATCTTCGGCGTGCACGAACTCGGTAACGGAAACATCCTGTTCACGGTTAACAACAACGGCGTCTACGTGCTCGACGTCGGCACCGGGACGGCCTCGCTGGTGAGCGAAGGCGATCCGCTCTACATCGAACGGATTTCGATCCCCGAGCCCGGCACGCTGGCGCTGCTCGGTGCCGTTGGTCTGTTCGGGCTACGTCGGCGATCGATGATCGGCTGACTCCTCCTCTCCATGTAGGGTTGGGCCGGTGCGCGAGACCGCGCGCCGGCCTTTGCGTGTCGCTCATTCGCACCGGAGATTTTCATGATGTTCCGCGTGGCCTCGCTGTTCGCGGCGTTCCTGTTTTGCGCGCACGCTGGCGCACAGACACTGCTCGTACCCAGTCAGTTTTCCACGATCCAATCGGCCATCGACGCCGCCGCGGACGGCGAGACCGTCGTCGTGTCGCCGGGCGTCTATATGGAACACATCGACCTGCTCGGCAAGGCGATTACCGTGCGCAGCGAAGATCCCGACGATCCAACGGTCGTCGCAACGACGATCATCGACGGTGGGAACGACCCCGACGCCCCCGGCTTCCCACAGAACGTCGGCACCGTCGTTGCCTGCCGCAACAACGAAGGCCCGGACACGGCGCTGCTGGGCCTTACGATCCGTGGCGGTGCCGCCTCCAATAGCGCCGGCCTCTTCGCCGGCGGTGGCGTCGGCATGTTCCAGTCGAATCCGACCGTGACCAATTGCCGGTTCGTGGACAACACCGGCGCGAACGTCGACGCCACCGGTGGTGGCGTCTACTGCGCCTTCGGCGGTCCCATCACGTTCCGCGGGTGCGAGTTCATCGGCAACTCGGCGCTATCAGGCGGCGGCCTGTACGTACAAAACAACCCATGCACGCTTATCGACTGCGTCTTCCGTGACAACAACGCCACCCAGAACGGCGGCGGTGCGAATATCATCGCAGGCAGCATTACGATCACGGGCTGCGATTTCGAGAACAATAACGCCGACGGCGCGGGTGGCGGTGCGAACGTCCGGGGCAGCGACGACGCATCGATCATTAACGTGACGGACTGCGATTTCCGCATGAACGACTCCGGCGACGACGGCGGCGGCCTGACGATCACGAACGGGGAGGTCACGGTCAGTGGCTGCGATTTTGTGATGAACACGTCCGGCAGGAACGGCGCCGGTCTGAACACGGGCTTCAACAGCGAACTCAGCGTGCAAGGCTGCACGTTTACGGACAACGAAGGTGACCGCAACGGGGGCGGGCTGCACGTCTTCCTCGCAAACTCGACCATCGAAATGTGCCAGTTCTCGGGGAATGATGCCGAGCGCAGCGGCGGCGGTGTCAATCTCGGCGGCGTCGACCGCAGGCACGTCGTCCGGCAATGCACATTCGACGACAACACGACCGCCGGCAGCGGCGGCGGAGCAGCCTTTGCCTTCTCCGAGTTCAATATCGACGACTGCGCCTTCACCAACAATCGCGCGGGCGACAACGGCGGCGGCGCCAGTATGTCTTTCGGCGAACGGACGCGGATGACGCGTTGCCGCTTCGAAGACAACTTCGCCACGGACAACGGTGGCGGATTCGCGTTCGCGTTCCCCGAGTTCAACTTCATCGTCGACGATTGCTCCTTCGAGCGCAACAGAGTGTTCGGGAACGGAGGCGGCCTGAGCAACTCCTCCGGCAATCCCGGGTTCTTTCGCGATTGCCTATTCATCGGCAACAACGCGTTACGCGGCGGTGCGATCTCCGACGTCAACTCGGATGCAGGCACTACCTACGTTAACTGCGCGCTACTGGAGAACGGCGCTGATCAAGGCGGAGCCATCTGGGACTCGTCGTCCGTGACCTATTCCGGCCTGCTCATCGCCGGCAACACCGCCACTACCGGCGGTGCCGCCTACGTGGGGTGCAATTCGCCGACGTTCCTCAACACCACGATCGTCGACAATTCAGCGAACGCCAGCGGCGGATCGTTCTTCCTCACCTGCACCAACCTCGTAGTAGAGCCGACCAAGCTCTACAACACCGTGGTGTGGGGAACGATGGCCCCCGTCGGTGCCGTCGCAACCATCAACGTCAACATGAACATGACCGTCGGACACTCGGACGTCCAAGGCGGGCAGGCCGCAATCTTCGCCGTCGGCGGGCTGACATGGGAGCCGGGCAACATCGACGCCGACCCGCTCTTCGTCGATCCGGACGGCGCGGACAACGATCCGAACACCGCGCTCGACAACGACTACCGGCTCAGCACCGGCTCACCGTGCATCGACGCCGGCGACAACCAACGAGTGCCGCAAGATACTGCCGACCTCGACGGCGATGAAGACACAGGGGAAGTGCTCCCGCTTGACTTCGATACCGAGCCGCGGTTCGTGGACGACCCCGACACGGCGGACACGGGCCAGGGAAGCGCGCCGATCGTTGACATGGGTGCCTTCGAGTTCCAGGTCGGCGGACTGCCCGGCGACATGAACTGCGACGGCGTCGTCAGTGTCGGCGATATCAACCCGTTCGTACTCGCCTTGACCGACCCGGCCGGCTACGCAGCCGCGTTCCCGGACTGCGATCCGCTCAATGGCGACTGCTCGGGCGACGGTCAACTGACCGTCGGTGACATCAACTGCTTCGTCGCGCTCATCACCGGGGGGTAGAGCGCGCCGCGCCGGGCGGGCGCGCTGGAAGCGCTCGCTCCGCGCTCAGTGTAAGAGCAAGAAGTTGGCCGGCAGGCAGGCTGTCGGCGACAGTAATTCGACCGGCCGTGAACGAAGTACCCGCACGCCCGGAGAGTTGTTTATCCAGGAACGGAGATTCGTGATGATTTCCCGCGTAGCTACCCTCTGTTTCGCGTGTCTGTGCTGCGCGAACGCTGGCGCACAGACACTGCTCGTACCCAGTCAGTTTCCCACGATTCAATCCGCCATCGACGCCGCCGCGGCCGGAGAGACCGTCGTCGTGTCGCCGGGCGTCTACATGGAACAGATCGACCTGCTCGGCAAGGCGATTACCGTACGAAGCGAAGATCCGGACGATCCCACGATTGTCGCGACGACGATCATCGACGGCGGGAACGACCCCGATGCCCCCGGCTTTCCACAGAACGTCGGCACCGTCGTTGCTTGCCGCAACAACGAGGGCCCGGACACGATGTTGCTCGGTCTGACAATCCGAGGCGGCGCCGCATCCAACGGCGCGGGCCTCTTCGCCGGCGGCGGACTGGGCATGTTCCAATCAAACCCGACGGTGACCAATTGCCGGTTCGTGGACAACAACGGCACAAACGCCGACGCGCCCGGCGGCGGTGTCTACTGCGGCTTCGGCGGCCCCATCACGTTCACCGGCTGTGAGTTCATCGGTAACTCGGCGCGGTCCGGCGGCGGACTATACGTGCAAAACAACCCACTGACGCTCGTCAATTGTCTCTTCCGCGACAACAACACCACCGGAGACGGCGGCGGACTCACCTGGTCCGGCGACAGTGCGACAATAATGGGATGCGACTTCGAGAACAACAACGCCGACGACTCCGGGGGCGGCGCGTACGTGCGCGGCAACGGCGACAAATCGGTCATCCAGGTAACGGACTGCGACTTCCGTATGAACGACTCCGGCGATGACGGCGGTGGCCTCTTCATCTGGAACGGTGAGGCCACAATCAGCGACTGCGAATTCGTGCTGAACACGACAGTCGACAATGGCGGCGGCGTGAACGCAATCTTCCACAGCGAACTCAGCGTCCAGGACTGCACGTTCACCGACAACGAGAGCGATCGCAGTGGCGGCGGACTCCACGTCTTCCTGGCGGATTCAACCGTCGCAATGTGTCAATTCTCCGGAAACGATGCCGTGCGTGGCGGCGGCGGCGCGCACCTGGGCGGCGTGGATAGCAGGCACGTCATCCGACAATGCACGTTCGACGACAACACGACGGACGGTGACGGCGGCGGCGCCCAATTCGTGTTCTCCGAGTTCAACATCGATGACTGCGACTTCACCAACAATCGCGCCGGCGACGCCGGGGGCGGCGCCAGCATGTCCTTCGGCGAACGGACGCGCATGACACGCTGCCGATTCGAAGACAACTTCGCCACGGGTAGCGGTGGCGGATTCGGGTTCGCGTTCCCCGAGATCAACTTCCTCATTGATGAGTGCTCCTTCGAGCGCAACAGAGCGTTCGGAAACGGGGGCGGCCTGAACAACAGCTCCGGTGATGCCGGGATCTTTCGCAATTGCGTGTTGGCCGGCAACACCGCGCTCCGCGGCGGTGCGATCTCCGACAGCAATTCGAACGCAAACACGACGTACGTTAACTGCGCGCTACTGGAGAACGGCGCTGAGCAAGGCGGAGCCATCTGGGACTCGTCGTCCGTGACCTACTCCGGAATGCTCATCGCCGGCAACCAAGCCACTACCGGCGGCGCCGTGTACGCAGCCTGCGATTCGCCGACGTTCGTTAACACGACGATCGTCGACAACTCGGCAACGGCCAGTGGCGGATCATTCTTCCTCACCTGCACCGGCCTCGTAGAAGAGCCGACCAAGCTCTACAACACCGTCGTGTGGGGGACGATGGCCCCTGTCGGCGCTGTCGCGTCCATCAACGTCAACATGAACATGACCGTCGGACACTCGGACGTCCAAGGCGGGCAAGCCGCAATCTTCGCCGTCGGCGGATTGACCTGGGAGCCGGGCAACATCGACGCCGACCCGCTCTTCGTCGACCCGGACGGGACTGACAATGACCCCAGCACCGCGCGCGACAATGACTACCGGCTCGGCGCCGGCTCGCCGTGCATCGACGCCGGCGACAACCAGCGTGTGCCGCAGGATACTGCCGACCTCGACGGTGATGAGGACACAAGCGAAGCCCTACCGCTCGACTTCGATGGCGAGCTGCGATTCGTGGACGACCCGGACATCGCCGACACCGGTCAGGGAAGTGCGCCGATCGTTGACATGGGTGCCTTTGAGTTCCAGGTCGGCGGCCTCCTCGGCGACATGAACTGCGACGGGGCTGTAACGGTCGGCGATATCAACCCGTTCGTACTCGCACTAACCGACCCGGCCGGTTACGCCAACGCGTTCCCGGACTGCGATCTGCTCAACGGCGACTGCTCGGACGACGGCCAACTGACTGTTGGTGACATTAACTGCTTCGTCGCCCTCGTCACCGGCGGGTAGCGGATCCGTCGCGTCGCCAGATAACTCCCTCCACCCCCCGTGAGGCGCCGCCCGGTCGAGGGCCGGCGCCCGCGGGTCGGTTTCCGACTGGTCAACCGAACGCCGACTCCTAAAATCTCGGAGCACGCGTACGGAAAGGACGGTCGGCATTGGGTACTCCACAGCAACACTACGACAACCTGTTGTCCGAACACTACACGTGGATGTTCGGCGTACCGTTCGCCGAGAAGGTCCGGGAGCAGGTGCAGCTGCTGCGATCTGCCGGCGTCACGCAACCATCCGTCGCGGTAGACCTCGGCTGCGGACCGGGCTTCCAAACGGCAGCGCTGGTCCAGCTCGGCGCGCGCACCGTGTATGCGCTCGACACGAGCCGAACGCTTCTCGAGGAACTTGCACAACGTGTCGAAGCGCCCGGCGTTCGCGCCTGCTGCCGAGACCTGTTGGCATTCGCCGAGGTCGTTCCGGATCGCATCGATACGATCGTGTGCATGGGCGACACACTTACCCACCTGTCGCGACGGCAGGACGTTGCGCGACTCTTCGCGCAAGTTGCTGGCGCGCTTCACGCCGACGGCCGCTGCGTCATTAGCTTCCGCGACTTGTCCACGACGCCCACCGGCACGGAACGATTCATCCCACTGCGAAGCACAAAAGACAAGATCATGACCTGCTTTCTCGAACGCGCGGGAGATGTGGTCATCGTGCATGACTTGATTCACGTCCGCACGAGCGAATCATGGACCCTCCACAAGAGCGCCTACCCTAAGCTGATTCTCCCGGTTGATGAAATCCGGGACGACGCGCGGGCCAACGGGCTGCGCGTGGATTGGGAGTACCAGGAGCGTGGAATGACCACCATGGCGCTCGTCCGCGAATGACGCGGACCGTACAATGGGTCTTCGCATAGTTCGAATCCGTTCCACAGGCCTGGCTCGATGTACTGCACCGGCTGCAACCACGACCTCACCGGCGTCACCGACGACCGATGCCCGAATTGCGGCCGGTCATTCGTTCCAGAGACGGGCCGGCACCGGAAGCTCTGCCCGAACTGTTGCTACAACCTGACCGGACTGTCAGACGGCCGCTGTCCGGAATGCGGCGATTTTTCCCCCGCAGACGAAATCGAACAGGTATGGGCGGCCCGCCGAATCGACCTATCGCGCGCGCTGCTCCACTGGTTGTGGCCGGCAACCGTTCTGAGCCTGACACCAATGGTGATCGCCATTCACGAACAGGCCGGGATCCTCCTGTTGTATCTCACGATGTTCTTCGTGGCAGGCTATAGCCTGTTCAACTGTTTCTGGATCGCACGGCGGATCGAATACACCCGGCAACTCGGCATGGAGCAACCTGCCAAGCCGAGCCTGCTGATCGTCGGGGCCATCGGTGGAGGACTTTACGTCGTGCAAGCGCTGATCGGAATCTTCGGCTGCGGGGTCTGCCTTGCCGTCGGTGCCGCTTAGACGTGCGGCACGCGATCCTCGTTGGCGCATACATTCCTTGACGGCGGGCGAGACGCCCGCCCCACCCTCTGATTTTGGGACTGCTCTTCTCAGGGCAGGCGGCGTAGACGCCTGTGTCATAGTTGGAGCTTGCTCCCCGCCTGCCTCGTCCTGGCAGCTTGCTGCCCGGGCGAGACGCCCACCCCACCCTGTCTCGGTCCGACGCATTCGTGCCCCGACGCCGAACCCGGGCACCGCGGTCAACGCAAGCGTCAATACTCGAAGTCGTAGAGCGCGCAGCTACCGGCGTGCCCCAACGTTCGTTTGAGTGTCGGATAGATCTTCGCCGAGGCGATTGCCAGGGCAAGCTCGACCATGATCTCCTTGCTGTAACGCGATTCGATCCGCTCGCGAAGATCGGGCGCGACTTCCTGATTTTGTGCGACCCGGGCCGCGAAGTCACGCACGTCCCGAAGTTCGTCAGGCAACCCTTCACCATCGCGAACCGCAGAACGCAGCACGTCGGGCGCGACGCCGGCCTCCTTAGCCATACGGATGTTGAGTTGGGTGCAGGCGCCGCAATCCTCCGACGTCATCGTGGCGATCTTGGCCACCCACAGGACGTCCCGGGGAATCGCCTTCTCGAAGCGACCCATCGGTGAAAAACCTTCGAAGGTCGCAAACCCTTCCGGGGAATGCTGCAACATCTCCTTCAAGTAGCTACAGTCGTAGTCGTAATGCCGTTCGAACTGCTCGATCCACTCCAACGATGATGACGCGCGCAACGTATCGCTCAATGCCGCTTCCTTTACAATGCCACGCCGCGGAAGACCGCACACATGGCGTGCCAGACCCCCGGTGAACCAACTACGATTTGGATGATGACACGCGTAAACCGGTTACCGGCAAATCGAAGATCGCCCGGAATTGTGGTACCCCCGAAATCGCTAGAGCGGCAATCTCCCGCGAGGCCACTCGGTCGTTCCGGGTGGCGCGACGTCCCTACCGCTTCTTCTTGCCGCGTTTCTTGCGTTTGGGTGTGTCGTTCTCGTCGAAGAGGTTGTCCGCGGGGTTTGCGACCGCTTCGTTCTCCGGAATGATGACCGTACTGTCATCCTTCGCGAAGCTGTCGCCGTTGCGTCCGCTGCCGTTGCGCTCGATCGGGTTGCCGTCCTCGTCCAGTTCCACGTCTGCTTCCGCGGTTCGCGCGCGGGCGATTTGCTGCAAGCGCGACAACAGGCGCTGCTCACTCTTACCGGTCAAGGTCGCGATCGCTTCGGCGACGTCCGGAATGTACCGCTCAAAAATGTTGCGCTTGTCCGCTTCGAGCTGCTGTCGACGACGTCGACGGACGTACGTCGCAAGCTTGCGACCGGACTCCTGGATCGCGAGCTTCATCTCCTTGCGGATCTCATCGTAGTCGGCGATCGCCTCCTTGCTCTCGCTCGTGAACGGCACCCACACACTGGCCATATGCACCATGATGACCAGTGGCCCGACAGGCGCGCCGCCGCCGGGCTGCGACAGTCCGTAATTTCGCCAATCCACGTCGAGCACACTCTTGAACGCCGCGCACGCGCTCTGCTGATACAGCAACGGAACGCGATTCGCGAAGCGAATGACGCGGGCACCGTCGTCGGACGTGAGGTTGCCGCCGAACGCGAGTGCGATCTCGATCTGGAAAGGGTTGCCGCGGTAGACCGCTGGTGAGCGGGTCGTGGCAGTGTAGAACTCCGCTTTGACTTCCTTGAGCAGGCCCGCGAGCAGATTGCGTACGCCGATGGGTGCCAGGCAATCGGTCGGCGGTGCCAGGATGCGCACCTGCTGCATCGCTTCGTAGAGCTTTTCGACGTCGTGGCTGCTGATCGATGCCGTCGCGGCGCGCGGGCTGAGCTTGGCCTTTTCGCAGATTTGCGTGGATACGCGCGACGACACGCGGGAAAAGGAGTGCTGCAGGAAGCCAGCGAGCTTCACGCCGATGCTCTCCTTGAGCATCTTCATCAGCAAGCCGAGCTCAATTCCATGCGGGTGCGGCTTGATCTCCTTGGTGTCCGCGGGCAGGTCGTCCGACCCGCGTGGGAACTCGCGTTGTTCCCCGGTCGGCGCGCGGTAGTAAATCGAAGCGTGCGGATTCGCGATCGCGGTCTGCTCGATGTACTCGTCGACCGACTGACGACCCTTGGCGTACCCGGCGACCAGGTTGATGGTGACCTCGGTCCCACGATCCCAGTCCACCTCGACCGTCTCGTCCTTGATCACGTCCGGGCGGTTCTTGCGCGTGTCGATCTGGATCTCGAAATGATGAGCCGCTTTTCGCGGACCGGTCCGCGACGTGACCACGATACTCTTGCCGGTAGTGAGCAGGCCGTACATGCCCGCCGCCGAGATTCCGATGCCTTGCTGTCCGCGCGACATCTTCAAGCGGTGAAACTTGGAGCCGTAGAGCAGTTTGCCGAAGATGTTCGGAATTTGGGCCTTGACGATACCGGGCCCGTTGTCGCGGATCGTGACGCGGAAACGGTCCTCACTGAGTTGATCGATCAGAATGTGGACCTCGGGCAGAATGCCCGCTTCTTCGCAAGCGTCGAGGCTGTTGTCGACCGCCTCCTTGACCGTCGTCAGCAGCGCCTTGCGCTTGTTGTCGAATCCGAGCAGGTGACGGTTCTTCGCGAAGAACTCGGAGACGGAGATTTCGCGCTGTTTTTGCGCGAGCGTCTCGGCGGTCACTTTGCCAGCCGCCGGGCGTCGACCGCGTTTCGGAGCCCCGGGCTCGCGAACTCGTTTCGTGCTTCCGCTGCGCGATTTCGCGGGCAAATCGGCCTCCTCGTCTACGTCCTGAACGACACGTGCGACCTCGACACGCTCGAGCGGCCGCTTGGCAGCGCTGCTGCGCGATCGGCGACGGGCGCCGGACGGTGAATCGAGCGGCACCGAATCGGCGGGCGCATCCGTTTCATCGAGAACGTCGAACAGGCCGGGCGCCGGGCCCATCTTTCGGCGGGACATCGCAACGTGCCTCCCTGCACCAGTTTATTCGCGTCGTTATGGTAGCATAGGGGCGGGACGTGTACAGGCGTCGGGCCCGTCGTGGCAGAACTCGCGCCCGGGTTGATCGGACCGCATGCCAGAGAAGGGCCCGCCCCCGACCTGTCGGACGCGGCCTCCGGGCGGTCCGAGCTGGACATTTGGCTATGGAAAGGAACGAATTGATGGCATTGAGCCCGACGGATCGTCGGCGGTTGATGGCGGCGAGTCATCAAATTCGGGCCGAGATCGCGGTTTCTGCCGATACGTTATCAGAAGCGACCGTGGTCCACGTCCGGCAGGCGTTCGAGCACCGGTCGCTCATCAAGGTACGCGTGCAGACCGACGAGCGGGACGCGTGCGACAGGGTCGGCCAATGGCTGGCCGAGCATGTCCCGTGCGACCTCGTAAAACGCGTCGGTCGCGTGCTGGTGTTGCATAGGACGCAGGAAGAACGGATCGAGTCGGCGGAGACGGCATGACCACGCAGGCGGCACCCCACGGAAACCAGTCAGCTTCGCCGGAACACCTGTTTCGACGGATCGGCGTATTTCAGCAATCGAACGCGGGGGACGACGAGGCGCTGAAGCTCGCGGGCAAGTTCGCTTCCGCCGCCGGGGCGGACGAGGTGTTCTGCATCCACGCACGGGACCCCCACGCGCCCGCACACAGTGACCCCAGCCTCGGAGCGCTCGAGCAGCGCGTTTCGAGCACCATGCCCGCAGATATCGCGCAAAAGACGCGCGTTGCAGTCCATCTTGGCACAGGTGTCAACGAAATTCTGTCGACCGCGAAAAAAGAGGACCTCGACCTGATCATCGTCGGCAAACGATTGCCGTCGGACGAGTTGGGCGTCGGGTCGGCGTTCACGCGTCTGGCCCGCAAGGCCCCCTGCAGCTTGCTCGTCGTGCCGGAGATGATCAATCCGCACCTGTCGCGTTTCCTCGTCGCGGTCGACTTCTCGGAACACGCGCGCTTCGGATTGGAAGCGGCAGTCGCGCTCGCGAAAGCCACCGGACAGCCGAACGCGCAGGTCTTCATCCAATCGGTCTACTGCGTGTCGTATGGGTACACCAAGACTGGCATGTCTCTGCACCAGGCCGGGCAGCAACTCGAAGACATCACGCTCCGCAAACTGGACAAGTTCACGAGCGGGATCGACTTCGGTGGTCTGCAGGTCGAGCGGTTCGCGACCTGCTCGGAATCCCCGTCCGACGCGATCAACGAGCTGGCAACGGCACGCAAGATGGACACGATCGTCATCGGCAGCCGCGGTGTCACCTCGAGTGCCGTCGCGCTCATGGGCAAGACCACCGAACGTGTTCTGATGAAGGCCACGCTCCCGGTCTTGATCGTCAAGCAAAAGGGCCGTCACGCCGGCTTCTTCAGCACACTGTTCAGCGAGTAGGCTTGATCCCTATGGCGGGCGAGACGCCCGCCCCACCCTGGCACTGATTGACTCCCCGGAACACGAGCGGGCGCCGTCAGATCCCGTCGCTCGCGCTCCGGGCTCGTTGTGTCCGCCGGGGGTGGGCGCGAATGCGAGCCGCGAGCGCAAGCGAGCGGTCGAACGCGAAGTCTTGACCCGTCGCTCGCGCTCCGGGCTCGTATTCGCGCCCACCGGCCCAGTACAAACAGCTGCGTGTCAGGGCAGGCTCTAGTCGAACTGTGCCGGCAGTTGGATGGCTGCGTCGAGGCGTTGCATGTACTCCTCGCGCGGAATGTCGATCGCGCCGAGTCGTTCCAGGTGCGGGGTCGTCCACTGGGTGTCGAGCAGGGTGAATCCGCGGGCGCGGAGCCGGTCGACCAGCGCCGCCAGTGCGACCTTGCTCGCGTCCCGGGCGCGATGGAACATCGACTCGCCGAAGAATGCGCCGCCGATCGCGATACCGTAGAGTCCGCCGGCCAGCACACCCTCCTGCCAGACTTCCACGCTATGCGCGAAGCCCAACTGATGCAGTTCGGTGTACAGCGTCCGGATCTCGTCCGATATCCAGGTGCCCTCGGACCGGTGCGCGCACGCGGCGATGACGTCGGCGAACGCCGTGTCGCAACGCACCTCGAAAACGCCTCGGCGAATGGTCTTCGCGAGCGACCGGGACACGTGAAGTCCGTCCAGGGGAAAGATCCCGCGCGGGTCGGGGCTGAACCAGAGCACGCGTCCGTCGACGTCGGCCATCGGAAAGACGCCGGCGCAGTAGCCGCGCAGGATCAGGTCCGGGGTCAGTTGGGGATCGTCGCGCGTCATCCAGGCCCAGATCTCGCTGGGGCGGCCGGCGGAAGCCTACTTCAGCGGGCTCCGCACTGGCATCATCGCCGACTGGAATTTATGCTGGGGTCATGAGTTGTGTCCAGCCCGATGCGAATGATCCGGCTATCGCAACCCCGCCGGCGTGGCTCGCAGACAGCCGGAGCCGGTTCGAGCAAGCGCTTCGCGATCATTTTGTCAGTTTTGAAACTCAAAAAGAAACGCACTCCCGGCTGCCCGACGCCGTACAGTATGCCATACTTGGAAACGGAAAGCGTCTGCGTCCGATACTGGTGCTCGAATCGACGAGTGCCTGCGGAACGCCGATCGAGTCGGCGATACCGGCTGCGATCGCGATTGAGTGCGTTCACACGTTCTCGCTCGTGCACGACGACCTGCCGGCGATGGACGATGACGATCTCCGGCGCGGCCGACCGACGGTCCATCGGCAGTTCGACGAGGCCGAGGCGATTCTGGCCGGCGATTGGCTCCTGACGCACGCGTTCGAGATCGTCGCGGCCGCAAGGGTGTCCGCCGCTACGCGAGTGGCGCTTGTCTCGGCCCTGGCTTCGGGGACCACCGCGATGATCGCCGGACAGTCGGCGGACATCGGCGGAGAAGGGATGTCGATTGACGCCGAGCGGGTGGCGTTCATCCATCGGCACAAGACCGCGGCGCTGTTCGAAGCCGCGTGCCGCCTCGGCGGACTGTGTGCGGCGGCCGATGAGCGGCAACTGGCGGCCCTGGTCTCGTTCGGGCGACAGTTCGGGCTCGCGTTCCAGATCACGGACGATCTGCTGGACGCCACCGGGCAGTCGGTCACGACCGGGAAGCGTGTCGGAAAGGACGCCGCTCGCGGAAAACAGACTTATCCCGCGGCGTTCGGGCTCGAGTCGAGCCGGATCCGAGCGCGGGAGGCAATCGACCTTGCGATCGACGCGCTGCGTGAATTCGACGACGGCGCCGATCGGCTGCGGGAACTTGCCCGCTACCTGCTGACACGCGTCCACTAACGACGAACGTCGGCAGCGGAGTAGACCGTCACGGGCCGCGCGCCCGTGCCACAGGAACGATAACGGCTGGGCCGCAGGCCCAACCCAGCGCTCTTTCGATAGGACTGGTGTGATGACGCGCTTGCTGGAGAAGATCCGATCGCCCAAAGATGTTCGCAAGCTCTCGATCGAGCAACTCGACACGCTCTCTGGGGAGATCCGCGAGCGAATCATCGGGGTGATTTCGCACACGGGCGGACACCTCGCGAGCAATCTCGGGGTGGTCGAACTGACGATGGCGCTGCATCGCGTGTTCGATTTCTCACGCGACCGCCTGCTGTGGGACGTCGGCCATCAGTGCTATGTCCACAAGCTGCTGACCGGGCGCAACGACCGCTTCGATCAGATCCGTCAGGGTGGCGGGCTCAGCGGCTTTCCCAGCACCGCGGAAAGTGACTACGACCTGTTCAACGTCGGACACGCCGGCACGGCGATCGCCACGGCGGTCGGCATGGCTCGTGGCGACGCCACCATGGGCCGGCAGAACCGGGTCGTGGCGCTCGTTGGAGACGCCAGCATCGTCAACGGCGTGGCGTTCGAAGGTCTGAATCAGGCCGGCACGCTTCGCCGACAGTTTCTCACGATCCTCAACGACAATTCGATGGGTATCGCCAAGACGCAAGGCGGCCTGGCATCGTATCTGTCGCGCTTTCGGCTGAGCCATCTGTATGAGGACGTCAAACGCCAGGTGAAGGCTACGTTGCCCAAGGTGCCGGTGGTGGGCAAGGGCATGTTCGACGCGCTCGACCACCTCAAGGAAGGGATCAAGGCGACGATGTCGCCGCACCAGATTTTCGAACAGCTTGGGTTCGTCTATGTGGGCCCGGTAGACGGGCACGACCTGCGGCACCTGATCGAAACACTGCAGTTGGTCAAAGACGTCGAGCATCCGGTATTGCTCCATGTACACACCGAGAAGGGACGCGGCTGCGAGTGGGCTGCCACCGACCCGTGTGCGTTCCACAGCCCCAGCGGCGTCAAGGTGGAGGGCGGCGTCGCGACGGTCGTCAAAGGAGGCCGGAAGAGCTGGACTTCAGCCTTCGCGGACGCCTTCATCGACTTTGCAAAGGACGACCCGTTGCTCTTCGCGCTGACGGCCGCCATGCCCGACGGCACCGGCGTTTCCAAGATCATGGATGCGCTGCCGAGCCAGGCGCTCGACTGCGGGATCGCCGAGAGCTGTACGGTGGACATTGCCGCCGGGCTGGCCAAGTCCGGTATGCGGCCGCTCGCGTGCATCTACTCGACCTTCCTGCAACGGGCGTTCGACCAGGTGTTCCAGGAGGTCGCGCTGCAGAAACTGCCGGTGGGATTCTGCATCGATCGCGCCGGGTTCGTCGGCAGTGATGGCGCGGTCCACCACGGCTATCTGGACATCGCGTATTTACGCGGGTTGCAGGAAATGGTCGTTATGGCACCGGCGGACGAGCCAGAACTGAGCGAGTGCCTGCGACTCGGCCGTAAGCTGGACGTGCCGTTCGCCATCCGATACCCGCGCGATAGCGTACCGACGCCCTTCAGCGCCGAAGCACCGCCGTTCTACCTCGGCAAGTCGCGCACGATGCGCCCCGGGACCGACGCCACCGTGCTGGCGTTCGGCACGGAGGTGCAATTCGCGATGGAGGCCGCGGAAACGCTCGAAGCCGAAGGCATCGATGTCGAGGTCGTCAACGCACGGTTCGCCAAGCCGATCGACGAAGACATGGTCGTCACCGCGATCACCCGCGGGTGCCCGGTCATCACCGTCGAAGACCACTCGCTGGCAGGCGGCTTCGGGAGCGCCGTTCTCGAAACGGCGAATCGCCTCGGACTGCCAACCGATGCGTTGATCCGGCTCGGGCACGCAGTCGATCGTTTCTACGCCCACGCGTCCCGTGCCCAGCAACTCAAGGAAGCGGGAATCGATGCCGACGGGATCGCAGCAACGGTGCGACGGGCCGTGAAAGCCAAACGTGCGGCACGTGAGGAAACCCCGCCGGTGGAGAAGGCGCCCAACCGCCGACGGCGATCGTAAGTCGGGCAAGGCCGCCGCGATTCAAGCGACAACAGGATTGATCGGGCGCACGTCCAAAACACTGGCGGACAAGCCGCCAGTGCCACCCGGCCGGGTACACGTTCTGCATCGGGGGCTGTGAGTGTACTCGCCTGTCGCGCACCTTGATCCCCTCGCCAGCAGTGCCAATGCGAGCCCGGAGCGCAAGCGACGGGTCAATGGCGGGCGAGACGCCCGCCCCACCCTCCGATTTTTGGGACCACTCTTGTCGGGACAGGCGGCGTAGATGCTTGTCTCATAGAAGGAGCTTGCTCCCCCCTCGCTTGCGCTCGCGGCTCGTTGGATGCCCAGGGGCGCCACTGCGAGCCCGGAGCGCAAGCGACGGGTCAATGGCGGCCGAGACGCCCGCCCCACCCTCCGATTTTTGGGACCACTCTTGTCGGGACAGGCGGCGTAGATGCCTGTCTCATAGAAGGAGCTTGCTCCCCGCTCGCTTGCGCTCGTCGCTCGTTGGGTGCGGGATTCTTGCTGGAAGACTGATACCCCACCCTTCTAGGGTGGGGGACGTGTTTCGAGCAGCAAGTCAAGGTGTCCCCCAGGGTAGAACCCTGGGGGACCAAACATCTACTAATCGTGTCCAGAACGCCCGTACCACCCGGTAGGCACGGGCTTCGCAGCGGGAGCTTGCTCCCCTATCCGCCGACGACCAGCGCAACGAAGCAGTTGATGTCGCCGACCGTGACCTGCTGGTCACCCGAGCAGTCGCCGTTGAGGATGTCGCAATCCGGGAACATCGCCGCGTAGCCGCTGGGATCGGTCAAAGCAAGCACGAACGGGTTGATGTCGCCGACCGAGATCTGGCCGTCACAGTTCATGTCGCCGATGAGCGTCGAGAGGTTCAGCATCGCCTCGTTCATCAGCTCCGGCGGCGCCTGCCCATTGTTGTTCCACAGGTCGTAGATCGCCTGTCCGGCACCGCCGGTGGCCGTGTCGCGCAGGAACTCGATGTACTCGCGCGTCGTCGTCTGGTAGTACACGCGAACCTCGACACGATCCGCGCCCTTCGGGATCGTGTACGACGTGGTATCCCAGTGCTGTCCGTCGGCGTAAACAGCCCCGACCGGCTGAGCGGCAACGGACTCGAACGCCGCATTGGTGAACCCTTCCGGCGGAATCCGATTGTCCTTGTGCACGTGATTGTTCAGCACCAGATGGAACTCAGTCCCGGCCGGGAACCCGACAGCCCCCGCGATATTCTCGTCGATCTCGAGCCGTGCCTCGTAGACCTTCAGCTGCGGATCATCGAGCAACTCGGCCGTCTTCGAGTCGTAGTGACCGGATTCACTGACTAGCATGTCGGCGGCGTCATAGAACGCGACGTTGATCCACATCCGCCGACCTTCCGGATACCCGGTCGGCAGCTTGTGCCCGGTCCGGTTGGTAATCTTGACCAGCAGGTTGTCGCCGTCACGATCAAGGTCGAGATCGGCCGCGTTCTGCAACATGTAGCGCGCCCGCGCGACGCCGTCCGCGATGATGTCCGAACTGACCGACGGATCGAGCTGATCGATGATGCTCAACACCCACGTGTTCGCGCCCGAGAAGTCGTGCAGCGGTTGATCTTCACGTAAGGGTGCCTCCATCGAGAAACACCCGCGGCCGGTGAAGTCACGCATGTGGCAATCCTGACAGCTCGACACGTACTGCAAATTGCCGCCGAACTCGGGCCGGAACACACCCTGGACCGAGTTGAACGCACTGTGGAACCATTCCGAGTACGTCCGCTGCTCGGGCATGATGTCGCCTGGAGCGAGCGAGGTCGGCGGTGTGTCCCACGCGTTCGGCAGATACGTCCCGTCCGGCTGCTTGTCGAGCACCGGATTGCTGACGTCGTGGCAGGTACCGCACAGGGCCGCCTCGCGGTGGTACGGAGAGACCAGGATGTCGTGGAACACGAGCGCATCGTCGAACGGTCCGCGCCGCCGAAAGTTGCTGGGATCGACGATGTACATCCCCTCACCACGATCGACGGGAATCTCGGCCAGCGCGTCGAGAATGTACTCGTCCTCTACCGGGTTGACGCCCACCTCGTAGATCGGGTCGACCATGCGGTGGCAAAGATCGCAGCTCACGCCGTGCATGTCCTCATGCAGGATCCGCGAACCGTCCGTGGGGCTGGATCGTCCCATCAGCCAGCCGGCGGCAACGTGGCAACGGAGGCACAGGTCACCGGACTCCGGCGCGTCCTGATTGGCCACCTCCAGGGCCGCATGAAAGATCGGATCGATCGAGGCGTGGGCCATCATGCTGCCCTGCCACCTCTCGTACATCGCAGTCTCGGAGAAGAACCCGTGACACCCGGAACAGGAACTGGGACTGTTCAGCTCACCGAGGTTCTCGGTGAACTCGCTGGCCGGGTTGAACGTCTGTTGCAACGGCTGCGTGCCGGGCAGGTCGAAGTCCCGCAACGTGGTCGGGACAGCACCGACCGGGCCGGAGACGATCGTGAACGGCACGTCATTCTCGTCCTGAGCGACGTTCGAAAACGGATCCATTACGACGACTCGGACAAAGCCCTGATTCGTCGGGCGATTGACGACCGACCAATTCAGAGATTCGACCTCGAACAGACCCAGCGCGAGCGGCAACCACGTTGCGCCGTTGTCATAACTTATGAAAACATCCGTGTTGACGATCAGGCCGCTCGAATCGCTGGCCGTCCAACTGATCGTCACGTCGGTTCCGCTAGTGAGCGTCTCGCCGGCATTGGGCGCCGTCACGGCCACCGTTGGCGGCGTACCGCTACCTGCGAACGCGGCAGAAACACAACATGTGGCGACAACAAACCCCGTGAGGCCAAATCCGAATCGCATGCGGCACCACTCCTGAGCGGCTTGAAATGGACGTCAATGCGGGGAAGGCGCTAGCCAGAGATGCAGCGGCGCAATATCGCGCACTCTGATCCTTCCCCAACCTCTCCAACCCTAAATTGTATGAAGCGTCACTGACCGTACAACAATCTATTGTTAGCCGGCATTCCCGACACTTCCAGCACTTGCCCGATAATCTCCAGCGCACGCCCACCGACGTCGGCGCGCGCCCGCAACCGCCGGCGTTCGCCGCCGGTAATCTCACGCTCCCCAGCGCCTAACCTCCAACAATCAGCGCCACGAAGCCGTTGATGTCGCCGACCGAGACGCTGCCATCGTCGTTGATATCACCGTTCGTGATCGGACAGTCCGGGAACTGCTTCGCATAGCCCGGCGGGTCTGTCAGCGCCAACACGAACGGATTGATGTCTCCGACCGATAACTGCCCGTCACAATTCATGTCGCCGAGCAGCTCGACCGCGGCGCGCGCGAGGAAAACGCCGCTGCCCCATTCGATCTGGTTGTTGTCCGGCGGGGTGAGCGTCGCCTGGAAGGCGACATCGCCGTTGTTGTTGATTGACGGGCTTCCGCCGAGCACGGGGCTGTTGTCGTTCTGGTCGATCCGCCCCATGCCGAGGTCGGTCATCACCAGGTCGTGCTCGCCGACCAGCCGAACGAGCGTGTCGCCGTCTCCGACGTAGATCGCGCGCCCAGTCGCGTCGAACGCGCGAAACACCACCACGCCAGCGTTGTTTACCGCGGGACTGAAGAAATCGATATCGTCGATCGGATCGCTATTGGTGTTTGCAATCTCGACCGTCGTGGTCCCGTCGGACAGGTACAACCCGCGTCCGCCCTTCGCGAGCCCCGCGATGAACGCAACACGGCCGTCGTCGGTGACCGCAACACTGTTGTTGAAACGCGTAAAGCTGGATTCGGGATCACTGTCCTGATCCTCGGCGATGATCTGCACACTGCCGTCGGCGTCGGTCAGCACGATCTGATCCGGTCGATCTTCTCCAAATTGCCCTGCCGGCCCCAGGCGCACCTTGCCGGCAATCTGTCGGCTATTGTTGAACGCGGGGGTGAACAGGAAGGAGTACGGGCTCTGCGGATCCAAATCGACTTCCGAGGCGTGAATCGCAGACGCGTTACCTTCAACAGAGGCCCAGGCGTTGCGGCCCGAGAAGATCGCTCGGAAACCGAGCTGGCCGGCGTCGTTGATCTGCGGCGTGCTCCACCCCGAGGCGCCGAACGGCAACGTCGTCAGCAACCCGGAACTCGAATCGCTCGTATCGTAGAAGAAGACTCCTTCCGGGCTGGAGAATATCTGCGTGGTCACAATGCGACCGGCATTGTTGAGCGAGACGTCGCTGAAACTTGCGCCCGGCTGACTTTGATAGACGATCGAGCCCGCACCCTCCGATCCGAACCAGACACCCTGGCTGTTCGAGCCGCCGATGACGCCAATCTCGATCGCGACCTCGCCGAGGTCGTTCACCGAAGAGGTACTGTTCGTAAAGAACGCTGCGTTCGGAAGATTGAACGCGCCCGAAAAATTCGACCGGCACTGCAACTCGGGTTCTTCGTAGGTCGGAACGTCACCGAATGCTGTCAACGAACCGCCCACGATCACAGCCGAAACAAAACACCTACGGCAGACTGTCAACTCCCTGCTCCTTCCTGGCCCGCATGTCCCGGCGCACTGCCTGCGATCGCATCGGCGGCGCATCGACATCGGACGCTGAATGTGCGTTCAAGTCGCTCTACACCCGAACGTGCTGTGAGCACGACCCGCTCATGATAGCAAACTGCCCCCTGAAACCCTCGGCGAAATCGCTTCCCGGCCGATCGAATGCGGCAAAATTCACCCGCTGCCGTGTTTGTGCGCCGTCTCCCCCAGTTGCCGGGCCTCGCGAAACAGATCGATCCACGGATCGTTCTCCGGAAGGACCTTTCGCATGTGGTCCTCGAGCTCCAGCGCCTGCGTGATGTCCCCCGCGATCGGCAGCCCTGCGGCCAGACGCAGTCGGGCCCGTTCGACATGCGTGCGGGCCTGAAAGAACTTGACGCGGTTCTGGCATCCCGCCAGGCGCGAGGCATGCTCGAGCTGACCAAGGGCCATTTCCAGATCTGCCGCATCCGAATTGCGACCGCCGCGTGCCAGATAGATCCGCGCCCGCGTGAGCGCGATCTCGTAGTTGTCGGCGTCGATCGCGGCCGCTTGCTCGAGGCAAGCGATGCCGTCGTCAAGGCGCGTCTCGTCGCCGGAGGCCTCGGACTCGTTCAGGCAAAGCTCGCCGCACAGCGCGAGGACGTGGACGTCGTCCGAATCGACCTGACGAGCGCGCTCCAGCACGGCGCGGGCCTCCGTCCACTGCTGGCGATCGATATGGCATTCGGCGCTGGCGTAGTAGGCCTCGAGAAAGCTGCGTCGAATTCGCAACGCCTCCTCGTAGCTCTCGAACGGTGCCGCGTCGGCGACGGCACCCCCCTCCTGCACGCTGATTCGCTGTGCGTCACCGCGAAGCTTCCAGACCTCTTCAAGGTCGGGATCGTCCTGCAAGATCGCGTCGCACGCCGCGATGCAGCCGATGAAGTCCTCGTCGGCCAGCCGTGCGACCGCATCTGCAAAGCGGTGCTGCCAGTCGAGCGTATCGCTCTTGAGTCCGCGGGCTGCCAGAAACGCGACTTGCGCCTGGCGCAGGCGTTTGCGTGCGCCTGTAAGGTGTTTCTGCACACCGATGCGGCTCATGTGCTTGTACGCCTGACGCAAGTCCCGCAGGTACAGGGCCAGATAAACGCGGCCGATCTCGAACTGCGCCGAAGCGCGATCGGCGAGCCGGTCAATCGAACGCTCCATAGCATCGAGCGCTTCGTCGAGTCGGGGACGGCGCGCCAACGCGGAGCCGAGGTGGAAACGGACCCACGCAGCGTCGGGGCGCTCGGCGACCAACTGCTCGAGCCGTGCGATCAGCGCGTCGAGGGCCGGATAGTAGCGGTTCAAGTTCCGCGAAACGCGGTAGAGATTCGCATCCCAACTGGCCAACTCGCGCGCGACATCCATACTGAGCTTGTCGAGCGAATCGCTCCCGGGCCCGTCGTCGGCCGGCAGCGGATCTCCGCCGACCAGCTTGCGGAACCAGGCGGACGCCGGCGGCGGCGCGGCATCGCCGGCCAGGTTGGCCCGGATCGCCGACGCGAGGTCGCCCATGGTCCGATAGCGATCGGCGCGCGAACGTGCCATGGATTTGAGGATGATGTCTTCGACGGCACGGGGGATCTCGGGGTTGAGCGCGCGCGGCAGCGGCGGCTCCTCATGGATGATCGCGTGCAGCAGGTCCGGAAGATTCCGCTGTGTAAACGGATACCGACCACAGAGCAGCAGGTACAGCGTGGCACCGACCGCGTAGACGTCGGTACGGCCGTCGATCGCGGCCAACGCTCCGCGGGCCTGCTCGGGCGCCATCAGGGCTGGGGTACCGATGATGGCACCATCGTGGCTCAGCGTGGCGTGAGCGCCGGCAGCGAGGTCGCGCGCCACGCCAAAATCGGTAAGGTAGGCACGACCGGCGCCATCGATCAGGATGTTGGCCGGCTTGATGTCCCGGTGCACGATCCCCTCGGCGTGAGCCCGCACGAGCGCATCGGCGACCTCACTCATGATTCGCAGGACCTGCTCCGAGGTCTGGCCGGCGTGGTCGAGGCGCACACCATCGATGTACTGCATTACGATGTACGGCCGGTTCGCGAACTCGCCCAGCTCGAAGATCTGGACAATCGCTGGGTCCTGAAGTCGGGCGGTGAATCGCGCCTCGCGTCGGAATCGCTCGAGATCGGAGGGCCGCGCGTCGCGGAGAAACTTGACGGCGACCAGCCGATCGAGGGCCGTATCGCGCACCTTGTAGACGATTCCGCAACCGCCGCGCCCGAGGCACTCGAGCACCTCGTACTTCTCGGGCAGTTCGACCTCGGCCGGCTCGGTCAGCCCGGCGCTGCCGAACAGGTCGTGGGTGATCGTCTGTTCGATGATCGTTTCGGAATCGGCCATGCGGGTTAAACTATAACGGCTTTGAACGTCTTCCACGTACAACTTTCTTTGCGGGTGCGCCCCTCGGGCGACGGTCATTGATGTTCCCGACGACGGTCTGGTCGACGATCCGCGAGGCCGGCTCGGCCGATCATGCCGCGCTCGATCGGCTGGCACGCCGATACCGGCCGGCGATCCTCGCGTTTCTGCGGAAACGCGGCCTGGGCGCGGACGCCGAGGACGTCTGCCAGGACGTCTTCGTGCGGGTGTTGAGCGGCAATGTGCTGCGTAGCGCGGACCCGGAACGGGGACGGTTCCGGAGCCTGCTGCTGACAATCACCAAGCGCGTGATTGCGGACCGCTATCGACAAGCGAAGCCCACGCCCGCCAGCCTCGACGCCGACCCTGCCGATCCGAACGATGCCCGTGACGACACCTTCGATCGGGAATGGGCGATGTGCCTGCTCGGTTTGGCGTTCGATCGGCTACAGGCCGAAGCGCCCGACGCGTACGCAACCTTGCAGCGGCACCTGGTCGGCGACAAACAGGATCGGACGCGCGTCTGGCGTGCCCGTCGGAAGCTCGTCGCATTCACCCGCCTTGCAATCGCGGAGACCTGCGCCACGCACGCGGAGTTCGAGGCCGAGGCCGTCTACCTCTCGCGGTTCGTCCGGCCCGCCGAGGGTGCCTGACCGACCGCATCGAATCGTCGCTCCAAATCCGGCTCAGGCGGTATTGTGCCGCGCGGCCAGCGTGTATACTCCGGCCCCTTGTCGTCGGTTCGTTCGGCGGTTCGAGCGCGCCGCACGATAGACCCCAGCCAGTAAGGAGGTGCGAATGAACGTAGTCCCTACGCGGGCCTTTTTCACCCGCGGCGTCGGCAAGCACAAGAATAACCTCGAATCATTCGAGAAAGCGTTGCGGGCCGCCAAGATCGAGAAGTTCAATCTGGTAAAAGTCTCCAGCATCTTCCCTCCGAGCTGCAAGATCGTGACGCGCTCGGTCGGACTGCGTCGGCTGAAACCCGGGTCCATCGTCTACTGCGTCATGGCCGAAGAACGCACCAACGAGCCCAACCGCCTGGTGGGCGCGGGCATCGGTCTCGCGATCCCAGCGCGCGGCGAGCAGTATGGATACATTTCCGAACACCACGGATTCGGCATGCAGGAAAAACGCATGGCCGACTACGTCGAGGACATGGCCGCCAGCATGCTGGCCACGACCCTCGACATCGACTTCGACGCGGATGCCGACTACGACGCGCGGCGCGAGGTGTACAAGATGAGCGGCGAGATCGTCAAGACGCGAGCATACGTCCAGACTGCGGAGGGCGACAAGAACGGGCTGTGGACCACCGTCGTCTCCGCCGCAATCTTCGTCTTCGATTGAGCCCGACCGCGACACCTGAGGCAGCATCCCCCATCGAGAGCCGGGACGGAACGTACACATGGCACACGCGATCCCCGACAACTTCCTCGGTTTGCCGACGACGGACGCCGCATATGAGGACGCTCGGTTCGCGGTTCTCCCGATCCCGTACGACGCAACGACCAGCTTCGGCGTCGGCACGCGCGAAGGACCGCGCGCCATCATTACCGCCTCACAGCAGGTGGAACTTTACGACGACGAACTGGCGCGTGAATCCGTAACGCGCGGGGTTGCAACGCTGACCGCCATCGAACCCGACGTGCGCGGCCCCGAACAAATGCATCGACGCATCTTCGATACTGCCCGCGGCATTGTGCGCGACGGGAAGTTTCTGCTCGCGCTTGGTGGCGAACACAGCATTTCCGCGGCGCTCGTCCGTGCCGTTAGAACCCGGCACAAGCAGCTCAGCGTGCTTCAGATCGATGCGCACGCGGACCTGCGCGATCGCTATCAGGGTTCCGCGTTCAGCCATGCATGCGTCATGCGCCGCATTCACGAGCAGGGCGTGCCGGCTGTCGGCGTCGGTATCCGGAACTACTCCGCCGCCGAAGCCCGGTTCATCCGCCGGGAGCACAAGCCAATCGTGGCGGCACGCACCTGCCATGAAACAACGGACTGGATCGAACGCGCCATCGAGCCGCTGACGGATTCCGTTTATGTCACGATCGACATCGACGGCTTCGATCCCGCTTATGCACCCGGAACGGGAACGCCGGAACCTGGAGGACTCGGGTGGTATCAGGTCGTCGACCTGCTCGCTGCCGTCGCAGCGCGGCGAACAATCGTCGCGGCCGACATCGTCGAAGTCCGCCCGCTGCCGCCGAGTACGGTTACGGAGTTTCTTGCAGCCAAGCTCGCCTATCGCCTACTGGGCCTCGTCAGTCACCCGCCTGTCAAACGCGGAAACAATCGGCGTCGGACGGCACGTGGCGCGCGGTAAGCGTCGGTCGTGCGATTTTGTCGACCCGACTTGCCCGTCGGTGAAATTGGTCTAAAATCGACTATTTGGTACTAATCTGGTACCAAAAGACGAACCTCTCGATATCAGGATCAGCATGGCGTTTCGGATCGATCAGCTTGCGCGTTCATGGATCACGCTCTTGGCGGCGCTTGTCGCGTTGCACGGCGGGTACCGGTCGGCAAGTGTCGAATCAGAGACGTCGGGTGCCGTGAAGGAGATCGAGTCCGTTCATCATGTGGTGGCACCGCGCTCCGGCGGCGCGGTTGGGGGTCGTCGGTTGGAAGCTTGGGGGCCGGTTGGGCTACGGGTCAACTTCTCTGGCCAGTGTCACGCCCAACGCTGTAAGAGCGATCCGGCGCTGCGCGCTTTCACCTCGCATAACGGCTGCGGATCGCCGCTCCGCTGTTGAAGCGGACGCCCGACCGGGTAGTCCGTCATTCGTATCAAAACTGAGTATTCGCGCTGTTCGATTCTCGCTGGATGCTGTTGTCGACGAGGGGAAGCGGGTCACGAACGGCAAGATAGGACTGACTCCTTTCTCGAAAGGAAGCCAATGTTCGATAAGATCGATCAAGGCGTCGCAGCCTTTCGACAGAACGTCTTTCCGGATCACGTCGCGCTCGATTCGGGTCAGCCGACGTTACAGGGGTGGGTCTACCACATCGAGTCCAGAGGATCTGAACGACAATTCGCGGGGCGACCGGTTCGTTCCGCTGGTCGCGACCGGTCTGGCGTGATTGCCGCGGGCGACTCATCTGACTGAAGGTTGTTCACCGCTTATTCGACACTACGCGAACTGTCGCGGTGAGTTCGCACTGGAGACATCATCGTGAATACCCAGACGCAATCAGTGGAGGCCGGTCAAGCCGGCAGCACCGTTCAAAAGGACTTCGTCGCCTCGATCGTGGTCTTCCTGGTCGCATTACCGCTGTGTATGGGTATCGCAATTGCGTCGGGTGCACCGCCAGCCGCGGGACTGATCACCGGCATCGTTGGCGGCCTGATCGTGGGCTGGTTTGCCGGCTCGCCATTGCAGGTCAGCGGTCCCGCAGCGGGCTTGGCCGTGATCGTTTACGAACTCATTCACGAGCACGGTATCGCCGTATTGGGCGTGATCGTGCTGCTCGCCGGCCTGATCCAACTGACAGCGGGCATCCTCAAGCTCGGCCAATGGTTCCGTGCCGTCTCGCCGGCGGTCATTCAGGGCATGCTCGCCGGGATCGGCATCTTGATCTTCGCGAGTCAGTTCCATGTGATGGTCGACGACGCCCCGAAAGGCAGCGGCGTCCAAAACCTCATCACAATTCCCGGGGCCATCTGGAAAGGGATCGATCCCGCAGGCCACGACGGGGCGAACGAGTCGTCAGAGGACTCGCCCGCCATGGCGCAGGAGGGCTCGCCGGCTGCGTCAACGGACGAAGCGCCGGCCGTCGTTCACGGCGGATCGACTACCGGGCCACCCCGGGAGCACACCCAGGCCGCGCATCGGCAGGCGGCGGGGATCGGGCTGCTGACCATTATTGCCATTATCGTCTGGCAGGTGGGTGCGCCGAAGAAGCTGCGACTGATCCCGGCGCCACTGCTGGCGGTGGTATTGGGTACGGCCGCGGCAACGGTCTTCGGGCTCGAGATCAATCGGGTCGACGTTCCGAGCAACCTGCTGCAGTCCATCGAGGTGCCGACGTGGGCCGATTTGCAGGGCGCGCTCAGCGGATCGATCATTCTCGCCGCACTGGGGATGGCACTGGTCGCGAGCGCGGAAACGCTACTTTGCGCAACGGCGGTGGATCAGATGCACACCGGCCCGCGTACGCGATATGACCGTGAGCTCATGGCCCAAGGCGTTGGCAATACGATCTGCGGGTTCGTCGGCGGTCTGCCGATGACCGGCGTCATCGTCCGCAGTAGCGCCAACGTCGCGGCCGGCGCCAAGACCCGCGCTTCCGCGATCCTGCACGGCGCGTGGCTGCTGATCTTCGTGGCTGCACTGCCGTGGGTCTTGAAGATGATCCCGACGGCAACTCTGGCGGCGATCCTGGTGTTCACCGGCTACAAGTTGGTCAACGTCAAGGCGATGAAGTCCTTGCTCAGCTACGGTCGTAGCGAATTCGCGATCTACGTTGCCACGGTGGTCGGCGTCGTCACGATCGACCTGCTCACCGGCGTGCTGATCGGCGTCGGATTATCTCTGGCCAAACTGCTGTATACGTTCAGCCATCTGGTCGTGCGTTTGGAGATCGACCCGAAGACTCAGCGAACCACGCTGTACCTGAACGGCGCCGCAACGATTGTGCGTCTACCGCTGCTGGCGTCGAAGCTCGAAGAGGTGCCGCCCAATACGGAGCTGCACGTGCACTTCGAGCACCTCGACTACATCGATCATGCGTGCCTGGACCTGCTTATGCAGTGGGAGCGTCAGCACCACGCCACCGGCGGTCGATTGATGATCGACTGGGACAACCTGACCGCCCGTTTCCGACAGGACCGCCCGCTCGTCGAAGGCAGCGCGAATGCGGCGACCCTGACGGCGCCAACGGGAACGCAGAAGCCCTCCGCCGAAGCTGCGCCGACCAGCTGAGACGGAGCAGTAGGAAATGGACGCGCGCCAAGGACCGGCGGCTTGGTGCCCCAGGGTTGAACCCTGGGGGACACATCAACTTGCTTCCCGAAACATGTCCCCACCCTAGAAGGGTGGGGCACCATTTTCGACCCGCGCCCCTCGATCCCCTCGCTTGGGCTCGGGGCACGTTGTTTCGCGGCGGGCGCCAGTGTGAGCCGCGAGTGCGAGCGAACGGTTCGATGGCGAGCGGTCAATGGCGGGCGGGACGCCCCACCCTTTGATTAGCGCATGGCCCGAACATTGGCGGACAAGCCACCCTTTGGTTACGGCGCTGGCGCGCGACGGTAGCGATTGTAGTTTACTACGGAGCGTATCGAGCTACCCAAACATGTCGGGCAACGCGGGTAGCCCCAGTTCGTTGGCGGCGGCCTGCATCTCGCGCTGGGCGCCCTCACGGCTCTTGACGACGGCACTGCGCACCGCGGCAACGACCAGTTCCTCGATCAGTTCGCGATCCCCGTCCGCGACGAGCTGCGGTTCGAGCGTAAGGCGCATCAGCTCGCCCTTGCCGTCGACGATTGCGCGCACCTGGCCCGCTCCCGCCTCTCCCTCGAACCGCGCCTCATCGAGCCGGCGCTTCACTTCTTCGACGCGTTCGCGGATCTTGCCGCTGTTCTTCAACAGCGACGCGATTTGTCCGATATTGCCCAGCATGGCTACTCCGTTTCATCGTCGCCGACGGTCGGCGCTGCCTGCCGCCGAACGACGTTGGTCAACCGACCGCCGAATAGATCGAGCGCCTGCTGCACAAGCGCGTCCCCGGTAATCTGACGGCGTAAGGCCTCGTTAATCGTAACCGCGACGCGCTCGGTTGGGGCCTCCGGCGCGGGCCCTTCATCGGAAGGCTCCGCTTCCATCGCATCCGAAACCGATTCCGGATGATCCGCAGGAGGCAATCCCGCTGAAAAGAGCGCTCGAGAACCAACGTCGGCTGTCGCCTCCGTGATCACGCCGTCTGGCGACATCTCTCGCGGAGTGACGGACCCTCCGTCCAACGATGATGCATCGACCGGCGCCGTCAACGTTTGTGATGACCTGCCGGCTGCTTCGGGGGGGTGTTCTGGGGCGTGTGTTCGAGCACTACCGACGAGCGCTGGGACGTTTTTTTTTTCGTCCGACGCCGACCCGAGCAACGTCTCGATCGAACCCCAGGCAGCCATCTTCGAAAAACGAACCATCAGCGCGTCGGCCAGCGCCCGACCCGCGCCGCTGAAACGCACGTTTCGCCGCAATTCCTCGAGCATCGCGATCATCTGCACGTAATGCGAAACCGCGAACTGGTCGGCGAGCGCAGCATAGTCCTTCCGCATCGCCGTCGGCAGGTCAACCAGATCGCTGTCCGGCCCGCATACCCGCAACACCATCAGCGTTCGCAGCAACTCGATGGTATCTGTACAGAGCGCCTCCAGCCCCCGTCCGCCTGCCAGGACCTGATCCAGCATCTGGAGCGTAGCCGCGGATTCGCCTTGCGCTGCATGCCGCATCAACTCCGCCAGCTGCTCGTCCTGCGCCGGCGGCAGAACCTCCTCCAGAACCGTCGCCGTCACCTTCGTTGGCGATAGAGAAAGCAATTGATCGAGGATGCTCAGCGCGTCGCGCATCGATCCGTTCGCTAAACGAGCCACTCGTTGCACGACCCGTTCGTCCGTTGTCGCACCCTCCGCGGTGCAGACACGGTCGAGCGCAGCCGCGATCTCCTCCTGCGCAATGTTGCGGAAGTTGAAGCGCTGGCAACGGCTCTGGATCGTCGCCGGCACTTTGTGGATCTCGGTCGTGGCAAGGATGAACTTGACGTGCTCGGGCGGCTCCTCGAGTGTCTTGAGCAGCGCGTTGAACGCTCCTGTAGACAGCATGTGCACTTCGTCGATGATGTAGATCTTGAAGCGTGATCGCGCCGGCCGATACGCCGCGTTGCTGCGCAATTCGCGAATATGGTCGACCCCGGTGTGGCTCGCCGCGTCGATCTCGACCACGTCGATGTCTTGTCCCTGCGCAATCGCCGTGCACGCATCGCACGCCGAGCACGGCGTACCGGTCGGCGCGTCAGCGTTGAGACAGTTCAGGGCCTTCGCCAGAATTCGCGCCATGCTCGTCTTGCCGACGCCGCGCGTGCCCGTAAACAGATAGCCGTGATGAATGCGGCCGGCCGCGATCGCGTTCTGGAGCGTGGTTGCAATCGGACCCTGCCCGACCACCTCATCGAACGTCTTGCTGCGGTACCGCCGTGCCAGGACCGTGTATGCCATATCAGATCACTCAACCGGCGACAGGGTGCCAACCGGAATGGGGTCCGAAAAAAGAATGCCTGAGGCTCCAGCCGGGTTTACGAAGCACGTGGGCCGCGCCGAGTGGGCTGCTGCGTTCCCGCCCTGACCCATTGTCCGACCGACGCACTGCCCCGGCCCGACCTTCATCGCCTCAGACAAGCCGAGTGTATCGCCAAGTCCGCCCCCCTTCCAGCCGCGGGAAATGCCCGGAACGCGGTCCCAGGCGAGAGGGGTGCGGGCTCGCTAATCTGTTCGCGCCCTTCGTGCGCCTTCTTCGCAACAGCCGAGTCTATGGTCTCGGGCTCCCTAGTCCCCTCGCTCGCGCTCGGGGCTCGTTGTGTTTGGCGTTTGGTTCGCGTCGGGGCCTGTGGCGTAGACACAGGCCTCGCAAAGGGAGCTTGCTTCCTCCCCCTCCCATCCCCCTCGCTCGCGCTCGGGGCTCGTTGTGTTTGATCCTCGTAGGCCGTTACGGAGCCAGGCGGCGCCAATGCGAGCCGCGAGCGCGAGCGAGCAGTCAA
>JANQNU010000031.1 GCA_028279405.1 Phycisphaerae bacterium | reverse complement strand
ACGACGACGATAACAACGACGACGACGACGATAACAACGACGACGACGATAACAACGACGACGACGATAACAACGACGACGACGACGATAACAACGACGACGACGACGATAACAACGACGACGACGACGATAACAACGACGACGATGACGATAACAACGACGACGATGACGATAACAACGACGACGATGACGATAACAACGACGACGACGACGATAACAACGACGACGACGACGATAACAACGACGACGATGACGACAACAACGACGACAACGGGAACGACTGCTGCTGCAACCCGCTCTGGACGCCGAACACTGGCGAGGCGGTTTTGCAAGGTGGCGGGAGCGTCTTCGTTGCCTGCATTCCGTCGCCGGACTCGCTGGCGGTCACGGATAACTTCAATATCACGCACCGGATCGTGACCCACGAGACGCCGCGGGCGCGTGACCTGTATGGCAAGCTGAAGCTCACCCACATCAGCGGCAACAACGGGATCGTGACGTTCAAGTTCAACGGATCGCCGTACACGCTCGGTTCACAGGTTCAGGTGGTTGAGCCGGGCCACTCGGGCTGCGGACATCATACTTGGCATGACGGCACGGCGACGTTCGACATTACTGGCGTTACCGTCGGTGAGCAGGTTGTCGAGGCGGAAGTCGATCCGGATCCGGAGGTCTGTCCGGATGGTCCGCCGGGCGTCGAGGGCGACGGTGTGCCGACGGTGAAATCGCAGATCACGATCCGTACGGTGAAGCTCACGATCCCGAACCCGATGGCGAACAACGACGTCTACCTGCTCGGTCAGGAGATCGAGTGGAAGGCCTTGCTCGAGAAGCCCGCGTCCATCCCGCACTCCGCTGTCCAGTGGAACTTTGCGTACGAGGCAGGAAGCGGCACGCCGGCTTCTGGAACCGGCGTCCAGCAGGGCAACCTGCGCGTCTTCAAGAGTACGGTCACCAGCGAAGGCACCGTTCGAATGCGAATTCGCGCGACCGTCAACGGCAAGACCTGCGAAGCGAAGCGGACGATCAAGGTGGTCAAGCCGGAAGTGGTCCGCATCTCGTTCAAGGACGACTTCCCCATGCGGAAGTGGGCTGATCCGTCGGGCGGAGCCGCCATTACCGACCCCGTCTGGATCAAGACCTTCGGCGGCGCGGAGACCAAGGACGATCCGGCTGCCTACAAGCGAAGTGTGACAGGCACGGACAGCAAGGCCAAGGCAGAACCGCAGCTGCAGGCAAGCGACAACCTGACCAACTCGACGACCATTCGCGTTCGCGGTCAGGGTACGTTGCCGTTCGAGTACGACGAGGCAGCGGTTCAGACTTGGCCAAGTGCTGCGGCTGCTCTTTCGCTTGAGTCCGATCCAATACCGGCCTACAACGGCGCTTACTCACCACTCGATATTCAGTGGCAGTACATCGTTCGCAAGGTCGATGGCTCCTGGCCGGCCTGGACCCAGGCAATCACCATCAATACGAGCAGCCACGAGCGGATTTATTGCACGTACAACACCCCGCTGGAGTCGCCGCTCTACGACTTGGCGCTGGAGAAGGTTTGCTACGCCTACGCCAACGGAGAAACGGCGATTGGCACGATTGCGGGCAATAGCAATACCTGCATCGACCAGGAAATCTGCTACGACCCGAGCGATCCTGCTGGGCATCCGCTGTCGATCTATGGATCGCCAACCTGCCACTGCGCCCACAATGCCCGGTTGCTGCGCTACCTCATGCGGAGTACGGGCATTAGTGCCAGCCTTCGCTACTTCTACGGCGGATTAGCGGCCGCTCCGCATCGGGTAGAGTTCTTCCGATACGGTCCTGGGGCGGCTGGTAGGTCGAGTATGCGTACGACAAACGGTGCCCATGACGAGGCGAACAACATGGCGCACTTTACCTTCCACGTGCAGACGTTGGTGAGCGGGACGTACTATGACCCGTCCTACGGAACTACCGGGGCTGCTACGTCGTCGCACCAATGCACGGGAATAGGTGCGGTGCTGCTAAATCGTACTTCGTTCTACACAGCCCAGAACATTTGCACTTGGGTCGATGCACACGGCTGGGATGCCGGCGCACCGGGCTGTCCGGCTGCCGTGCCGTGTGGCCCGTAACAATCGATCGTGGGAAATTCGAACCAGGTGTGTGAATGAAAAGGTATAATTCCTTACGTAATAGGAGCTTTCAGATGACTCGAATCCTCTGGCCCGGACTCGTCGCCGGAACGCTCGTCGCGATCATGGGCGTCACCGGTAGCTACGCCGACGAGGCTGCCGATCGGATCATCGCGGTAAATCACGAACGGCTCGCGGCCGGCTTGCTCGGGGGCCTCAAGCCGATGGACGAAAAAGCGATGTTGGTCCATCCTGGCGTCGCGCGCAAATACACGAACGGTGGCGAGGTTGTTCAGATCACGGTCGGAATCTATCCGGACGTAGACGGTGCCCGTGACGCGATGATGCGTTCGATGGCCTCCGTAGTTCGTTCGCCGCTGTTTTGCCCGGCGGACGAGTGCATGCTGATCGCGCGATCGGCGTATCTTCGCTGGCGCAATTTGGTGGTGGTCGTCGTTACCGAAACGGACGAGAGCGCCGAGTCCAAGACGAATCACCTGCTGGACATCTGGAATTCGTTGCAGGAACCGGGAGTGGCTACGTTCGGTGCGGAGGTAGCAACGCCGGAGATCGACATGCTTGGAGTGAAGCGCGACTCGAGATCGAGTGCGACTTTCTACTTCCAGGGTGACGGCGATACGGTCTTGTTCGAAGAGCTGCAGAAGCATCGTGACTATTCGGTTGGTGCCGAGGAGTACGTCCAGCGCGTCGAACGCCGCCTTCAGGACCACGTCCCGATGTTGCGTCTGGCGCGCCCCACGGGCGAGGTCCTCGAGGTGCCGGTCCACAAGGTTAAGCTGGACAACCCGTTGCCGATTCCGCCGAAGCCGAAGGCGCTTACCGGGAACGAGCTTGATCCGGCAGAACGCCGGCAGCTCCTCCGGGAACTCGATAGCGGTGATGGCACGTTGGCGGAACAGGCTGACTGGGCTCGGCGGTTGAGCGCCGATCCGCACGATGACATGCTGCCGCTGTTTCTCGAGATCATCCGGTCGGACCGTGAAGCGGTGTTGAAGAAGTATGGCCTGCGCGTGCTGGACCGACTGCTCGGCGCGGCGGGTGGCGAAGTGTATCGCGATGTGGCGGCCGATGGCAGTCAGCCGGAGATCGTTCGTCGGGATGCGATTCGCTTGATCGGTCGGCACGGTAAGGTGACCGACCTCCCGCTCATCGAGCAGATCCGTGCCGAAGGTCATCATCCGTTCCGCAAGCCGCTACGTTCGGCGGAACGCGCCATTCAAGCGCGGAAGTGAAGGCGCTAACGCGCTAGCTGAAGCAGCGAGCTGCTAACAACCATCGGGTGGTGCGACGAGCGTGGCGCCACCCGTTTTCTTTTTACGTGCTCGGTGCGCCGGTCGACACGTATGTGGTGGCGCCAGAAACTGTCTTCGGGCGGCTATGCGCGGACAATGCATGCCCTATACTGACGATGAGCGGCCTCGTTCGTCGAGCGTCGCTTTCGTCGATCTTCCCCGGTATGGGATCTGTCCCTGGTGCAGCCGTCCGCAGAAGAGCTCCGCTCGGCGTGGTACATCCCGCCCAAGCCCGTGCCGCCGAACGATTGGCTGGTGTTCAGCCAGGAAGCAATGCTCCGCGTCTTGCAAGGGAAGCGAGAAGATCCAGGTCCGGTAAACCGCAGCGCGGCTTGGGTGTTCGCCGTGTCGCTGGTGCGGGCGGTTCTGGCGCTGGCCCAGGCGCTCATCATGCTGCTCGCGTCGATCCCGGTCGTGCACGGCTTGCTCGAACCGACGATCACACATTGGCGTCGGGGCTCCCTGGGCTTTTTCCTGCGCGCCGCGTACTGGAAAGCGCGACTTCGGCGACTGGGCACCGACACGCTGATCGACCGGGGCGTCGAAATCTGGGGCGCTGCGAACATCGAGATTGGCGCGGGTTGCCACCTGGACACGAACGTTCGGCTGGCGGCCGGTGAAGCGGGGCATGCCCAGCACGGTCGGCTCGTGGTCGGCAACTTCACCCACCTCGGTCCGCGCTGCCATGTTGCGGCCCGTGGCGGTGTGACGATCGGCGACCTTGTCAGTCTTCAAGCGGGTGTTCACGTCTACAGTGCCAGCAATCAGATTCTCGACCTCGCGCGGCCGGGGATGTTGATCAGCTTCTCGCATATGGCGCCACCCGAGATGCAGCACACGACCGAAGGCCCGGTTGTGATCGAGGATTATGCGTCGGTTGGTTTTGCCTCGATCCTGCTTCCAAGTGTGACCCTGGGTGAAGGGTGCGTCGTTCATCCCTATGCACAGGTGACGCAGTCCTTCCCGGCGTTCGCCAACGTGACGGGGCCGGGGCGCGCGCGGCAGAACGGCTGGCGCCGTCCGTTGCGGCCGGACCCGCGGCGCACCACAGCGGGATCGGAAGGTAGCGATCCACGTGAATGAGTTGCTGAATGTCGTTGGGATGTATGTACCGATCGGTGCATTGGCCGCGTTGGTCGCGGCTGCCGCTACTCCACTCGCGATCATTGCCGCTCGTCGGTTTGACGTGATGGACCATCCGGACCAAGTGCTCAAGCCTCACGCACGGCCCACTCCGTACTTGGGTGGTGCTGCGATTGCGTGCGGTTGGCTCGTTGGCGTGGTGGTCGCGGTCTGGCGGGGGCTGCTGGAATTGCCGGAGGTCGCGCCGATTCTGGGCGGCGGTCTGTTGATCGCGGTCCTGGGCTTGGCGGACGACGTGCGGCATATCCCGGCGAAGTTGCGGCTTGCGCTCTCGGGCCTGATCGTACTGGCGGTGATGTGGTTTGGAGATGTCGGGCTCGGCTTGGCGGACGTGGTGGCCCAGGAGTTCGGGATCGTGCTACCGTCGGCGCTTGGGCGGGCGCTGTCGTTGTTGTTGGGGGCGTTTGTGGTATTGGGGGCATGCAACGCAACCAACTTGATTGATGGACTGGATGGCCTTTGTGCCGGCACGAAGGCGGTGATCGCGTTCGGGTTCTTTGCCCTGGCAGCGTATCTGGCTGCGGATCAGCCGAATGCACGTGATGCGTTGCGGCTGGCGCTGGCGATCGCGATGTGCGGGTCGGCGATCGGGTTTCTGCTCTGGAACTTCAACCCGGCACGGATCTTCATGGGCGACACGGGCAGTCTGTTGCTGGGCTTTCTGTCGGGTATGTTGATCCTGTTGTTCGCCGATCAAGGGACACTGCGGTGGGTGCTAGGGGCCCTGATGATCTTTACGCTCCCCGTGTTCGACGCGGCCTTGGCGATGACGCGGCGTTGGCGGAGCGGCAAGCCGATCTTCGAAGGCGATCGAAGCCACTTCTACGACCAGCTCGTGCAGCGCGGGTACTCGGTGCGTCAGACCGCCTTGATCTGCTACGCAGTCGCTCTGTTGTTCGTGGTGGTTGGGTTGTTCGTGATTCCGCTGTCCGGTCGCGCGGCACTGGCTCTCTTCGTGGCGGTCGCGATCGTCACGGCCGTGCTGGCCAACGTGGCGGGATTCACGCGCCCGCCGAAAGCGGGCAGCGCGTAACGCATTTGGGTGTCCCTGGCGGTGATGTGGTGCCCCAGGGTGCCACCGTGGGGGGCAGCCAAGCATAGGTCGAGTGCATCCCCCACCCTTCTATGAGCGTCCGTTTTCTGTCAAGTGGTGCCTGCCGCCGGGCCCCATTCTTCTATCCGAGCGTCGCCGGTTTGATTCGGCTAGCCCCAGTGGGTTTTTCGAGGGATGATGACGGCTCCATCTAGAAACGAGCGATCAGCCCAAGGGTGGGACGAGCGGGTCATCATCAACGAGACACGACGGCAGACTCCTGTGCGTATGGATCACGCTGGGCTCTACGCGGCCCGCGCGATGTTCATCAGTTCGTGGAACAACCGGCGCATCCAGCGATTGGCCACCGCGGCGACGACCACGCAACGCTTTTTGCCGCGCGACTCCAGTTCTGCGGCAAACGCCTTCCAGCCTTCGTCGAATCGAATCAGCCGATGACCGGTCTCGATCACGCCGGCGCGGAGGTGGCGATTGCCGGCTCGAATCAGCCCGGCGTCCGCGATCCGCAGCCCACTGGAGGCGTTCCGTGGGGTCAGGCCGCAATACCGCGCCAACTGCTTTCCCGTGCGGAACCGTGTGACGTCGCCGATCTCCGCCCGAATCAGGCATGCGGTCACCAGGCCCACGCCACGCAAGTCGAGCAGCCGCTGCACGACGACGTCTGATGCGGTGACCTGTGCCAAGCGGGCTTCGGCCCGGGCGATACGACCAACGAGTTCGTCAAACTCGTGACAACGCTCGTCGATCACCCAACGCGTCTCACTGGGTAAGGCCTGCAGCCCCAGCCAGGACCGCCACCGTTTGGTCCAGCTGCCGCCCGGTGGAGCGACCACCCGGTGATCCCGCAACAACGCGCCGACCTGCAACTTCACTGCCCGGCGGCGGTTCACCAAATCCTGGCGATGTCGCACCAGTCGGCGCAACTCGCGGATCGTCTGCGGCGCCAGCCAGACCCGTGGCAGAAAGCCGACGCGAACCAGTTCGGCCAGCATCCGGGCGTCCGTGAAATCGCTCTTGTCGGGGTTCTGCTTCATCCGATGCACGTAGCCGGGATGGGCCAGATGGATCGACCAGCCGGCCCGCTGCAGCAGTTCCTCGGCCAAGTCGGACGCGCCCGTACACGCTTCGATCGCGCCCTGAACCCGCTGGCCGAAGCGACTCACGAGCTGCGCGATCTCACGCCCGTCGTTCGCACAGGCTCGATTGGCCAGCAGCTTCCCCGACCGATCCAGCACGCATACCTGCACGACCGTTGTCGCGTAGTCCAGACCCACGTAAACCACCTGCGTACCTGCTGTTGAAACCGTAGAATGACACATGTCCGTTGCTCCTTTTGAAGGCAACTTCAAAACTCCTCGGCTGGTCGTTATACCAGCCAAGGAGCAACGGACGTTCATCCCAATCTAGAAGGGTGGGGCACCGCGATCGTCTCGCGCCCCTTGATCCCCTCGCTCGCGCTCGGGGCTCGTTGTGCGGCCGAGGGTGCCAATGCGAGCCGCGAGCGCAAGCGAGCGGTCAACCGGCGGGCGAGACGCCCGCCCCACCCTGATCTTGCTCACCCCTGATCTTGCTCACCACTGATCTTGCTCACATGGGGTTTACTCACCTGGGTCTTACTCACCCCTGGGCGTTGCCCACCATGGTATTGACGGATCGGGAAAAACAATGCCCCACCCGTATGAGGGGTGGGGCATCGATCATCACGAGTTGGGTCGGCGTAACCGCCGCTCAATGGTCGGCATCTAGCCGCCGGTCACGAGTCCGACGAAGCAGTTGATGTCGCCCACGGTCACCTGCTGATCGCCGGAACAGTCAGCGTTGAGCAGGTCGCAATCGGGGAACTGGTCCTGATACCCCTGCGGGTCGGTCAGCGCCAGTACGAAGCCGTTGATGTCGCCGACCGTGACCTGACCGTCGCAGTTCATGTCACCAGCCAGATTGCCGACGCATGCGATGGTGGACGCCTGGTCGGCGGCGCTGAAGTCGCTGGCGCCGCAGTTGTTGACGGACGTCACCCAGTAGAAGTACGTCGTCGACTCAGCGACGGTCGTGTCGTCGAACGGCGTACCCGGGGCCATTCCGACCATCGTCGCGCTGTTCTTGTTGTCGACGGTGTTGCGGAAGATCTGGTACGAGTCGGCTCCCGCGACGTCCGTCCAGCTGACGGTCACGCGGTCGCAGGCATCGCCGTCGGAAGCGGAGACATCCTCGGGCACGTCGGCGAAGTCGCCGCGCGTTCCGGCCGCGGGCAGGCCGGGAAGGCTGCTGCCGCATTCGTTGATGGCCAGCACGTAGTAGAAGAACACCGCACCCTGCTGTGCAGCGGCGTCCTCGAAGCTGGTGTCGGCCGTCTCGCCGATGAGCTGCGCGTTGGCGAACGAGATGTCCACGCTGCGATAGACCGCATAGTTGTCGACTCCGGCGACCGCATCCCAGGTCACATCGACGCCGTCGCAGTTCGTGCCGAGCGACGCCGCGACGTTCGTCGGTGCAGTCGGCAGCCCGGAGGAGCGGAACCCAGTCGTACCGCCGGGGAAGTTCCCGATGCCGCAGCTGTTTTCGGAGCGGACCCAGTAGGTGTAAACCTGCTCGGGGTTCGCGGTGGTGTCGGTGAAGTTGAGGGACGACGTTTCGCCCACAATCTGCGCCGTCTGGGTGCTTCCGTTCGCATCGCGGAAGATGATGTAGTTGGTCGCGCCAAAGGCCGCGCCCCAGGAGAGATCAACACCGGCACAGGATGTACCGTCAGACGCCGTCTGGCAGCACGGAAGCGACGGAACCTGGCCCGACGCGCTGATGGTCATGTTGACGTCGCCCTGGTCCCCTTGGAAACCGCCGATCCGAATCAGGTAGTTTGTACCGAGCACGCCCTGGAACGTAACCCGCGAAGCGCCGCCGTCGTCGTTCGGATTGCTATTGCCGTTGCAGTCGAAGTCGTCGTTGCAAGCAATGGCGGTTTCCGGGTTCGACGGGCAGGTACCGGCATAGATTGCAACCTTGGTATCGAACGTGCTGCCGCAAAGATCGACAGTGATGTCGCCGTCACAGGTCGCGGAGTAGCTGAACCAGACGTCGGAACCGACCTGGTTGTCACCGCCGCCAGTACAGGTATCGATCGTCGGGCCGTCGGTCGTCGCCAGTTCGGTCGTGAAGTTCGTCGATCCGTTGAAGATCGTGATCGCCGACGAGCAGTCGTCGTTGGTCGGCGGAACCCCGATCACCTGCAGGCAGGTGCGCGAGTCACGGTGCTGGAGGATCCGGGCAACGCTGCTGTCAACGAACTGGTTGAAACATCCCAGCGGAGTCCGCATCGTTCCGTTGCACGCGCAGTGGATACCATTCCACAAGTGGCCGAGTTCGTGTGAAGCGAGATCGGTCATGCAGTTGAAGTTGCCGAGGTCCTGCGAGTAGCAGTAGGCGGTGCTGCGCGGGCAGATGCCACCGATGGTCCAGGCCTGACCGATGATCGTGCCGTTGATGTTGCGGCCGGTGAACAGCTTGGCAACATCGCGACTGATGGCCGCCTGGTTGGTGATCCACTCCGCACGAAACTGTGAGAGCAATGTATTGCTATCGTTGGACGTGTAGGGATCCGGTTCTGCGGTACGGATAATGATGTCGACGATCTCGTGGCGGATTTCGACGTCGCGCTCGTATTCGATGTTGAGCGTATTGATGATGGCGTTGATTCGATTCTCCGCTCCAGCCACGCCGTAGATGTTGCGAAACTGAACGTCCGCGTCGCAGGCAAGCTCGGCGATGAACAGCTCATTGCCGTCGACCATGCCGTTGATGATGCCGCTCTCGTCGGGCTGCGTTCGGATCTCCGGCTGCACCGTCGCTACGCCGTCACCGCTTATCGCCGGGACTTCGTCCGGCGTGCCGCAGTCACCGTTGGGCGTCGTCACGTCCGCAGCCTGATAGATGATGTGCTCATCCGCCGGGGCGCCAGGGACCTTCGAAGCGATCGGCTCGACCCAATACTTCTCGCCGTCCGGCATGATCACCATCGCATACAGCCCATCGTCGAGCATCGAGCCCGCCGCCAGCGAACCCGTCAACTCGAGAAACGAGCCGCGCATCGTCCGCACCGGCCCCGGCTCACGCATTTCGATCGAACCGTCCGCGAGCTGCACGCGTACCTGGTAGTTCAGGGACCGCACGGAATGAGTGAACATCTCGAGCGTCAGCGGCGCCCCGTTGATGTTCAGTTCGGTCAACATGTACTGCCCGGGAATCTCAGCGATCGTCAATGACTGGAAGTCCGCGGTGCCGACGCCAAACGCATCCAGCGCCTGGTCGTGGAAGTTGGGAGGGGTGTTGTCGGGGGTCACAACCGGTGCGGAGTCGGGCGCCACAGCGCGGACGACGCCGACGAAGCCGGCTGTAACCAACATACAGCCGCAACAAAAGCCCATTAGCCGATTCATTCGCATGCGTGCCTCCTCAGGCTTGATCGATCCGGGGGGTCCGATCGCAAGCGCAGGCTCCCGGTAAGCACTGCACCTATGATGCGCTGGCGGTTGGAAGTTGGTTGGCTACAAAGAGCGGTGCCAAACGCGCGCCGACAGGCCTGTCGGAGTGAGCCCCAGCGCGAGCTTCCTATCCAATCGTAGCTCGACCATCCTAGCAAATCGACCGACCAAAAAAAAACCGGACCCAGCGTGATCACGCCGATGGTCCTATAATACAAGGCTTGAGCGAAGAGACCGAGGCGCGACCTTGCATGCGTTGCAACAGAGGCCTGTGCGGGATAGCGCATTCGTGTTGATCGGCGATTCGCAAATAGCTACGATGAGTTTTCAGTTGTTACGGGGTGATCCGTCACCGACACGCCGCGGCCCGGTCCGACCGCAATCCGAGAGGGTTGGCTGCGCGCGAGGTCGGGTTTTTTCTTCGAGACAATGCCGTTTCGGCCCTACTTCCCGCGCCGGATTTGTTTGGCTAAGGAGGTCGGAATGCGTCTTTTTCTTACGATCGCAATGGTCTTCACACTCGGCGCCAAGCTTGCAATGGCCGGCTCGCCGATCGATCTGCTTCGCGGCGAAGCGCCGGTGCTGTTCGTGCAAGGCGAGCGCGACGGGCAGATCCTGCGAGACGGCGTCACGATGGCCGGAACGGACGACATCATCCTGTGGCTACCGACGTTGGACGGCGAGGGGATGGTTGACCTGACCCAGACCGGACAATTCTTCCGCATCTGGGACAGCGGTCCGGTCGCGGGCCCCAACGGCAACGACGACAACCGCAACGAGTTGCGTGGTCTGCACTTCGAAATCGGTACCGGCACGTTCCTGTTAACCTATGACGACTCGACCACGACCGGCTTCGATTTCGGCCCATTCCCAGACGGTGATCTCATGCGGATGGCGCACACGGCCGTCACCGATGGATTCATCACCAACATGACGTTGGAGCGCGTGTTCAACGAAGGCGCTCCGGGGACCGGAACGCTGGCCGACCCGGTACTGACCAGCGCCGACCTGTGGGGCGTCGCAGTGCTCGCCGACGACACACTGGTTTGGTCAAGCGGCTCGGGCAACTTCCTCGCGGAAGACGGCGTCTCCAGCGCCAGCAAGGGCGTGCTGGACCTGGCGCACACGGAAGGCTTCGACCCGCCGGTAGCGAACGCCAAGCAGATCGGGGCGGACCTCTTCTTTGTCGGACTCTTCTCCGGCGATGATATTCCCAGTTTCAACGCCGGTCAGATGCGCGGCGTCGATGAACTCGTCACCGAAGAGCTGCTCATCTCCGCCTCGGAAGGCACTGAATACTGGCTCGATCAGCTCGACGATCCGGCTCCGACGCATATCGCGAACGGTCAGATCTTCTCCCTGGATCCGGTGACCAAACTAGTTGAAATCGTGTATGACGGCGACGTATTCTTCAGCGATGCGGCCCTCAAAGCCAGCGAAGGCGAGATCATGGGCTTTGACGTGCTCGATTCACACGCCGCCATCGAAGCGCTCATCGACGTCGTCGGCGCAAAGTCGGCCGCCGGGACTGCGCTGGCGGCACACCTGCCATCAGGCGGCTTGCTCGGTGACCTCAACTGCGACGGAGTTGTTTCCGTCGGGGACATCAACCCGTTCGTGCTCGCCTTGACCGACCCCGCTGCCTACGCGGCGCAGTTCCCGGATTGCGACATCCTCAACGGAGACTGCTCAGACGACGAACAGGTCAGCGTCGGCGACATCAACTGCTTCGTCGCACTCGTAACCGGTGGCTAATCCGAAACCGACCCCGTGAGGGGCGATTGACCAACTGCACGACAGTTGCAACCCAGCGTGGCCCGACCGCCGAACGCCCCACGTTTGGTGGTCGCGGCTTCGCCAAGGAGCCGTCCTATGATGATACTGCGTAGCTGCGCGGTCTTTGTGTCATGCGTACTCGGACTGGCACCGCGGACGTCGGCGCAATGCGTCGATGCACCGAACGAGCGGTGCGCGCAAGCAATCACGTTTACGCTGGACGATCTGCCGTTCACGCACGTCGGTGTATACGGTTGCGCGAACGATATGGTCGATCGTCCCTACTTCGATACGTTCTACCGTTACGACTGCACCTTCACCGGGGACTACACGTTCGATATGTGCGGCAGCACCGCGGATGCGTTTCTGCGCGTGTACATCGACGGCTGCGGCTGGGCAGACGGGGACGAACTCGTGATCGCCGACGATGAGTGTCCGGGCTCGCCACCGAGCGCCGATCCGGTCGTCACAGTGCAACTCGACGCGGGACGGAGCTACTGGGTCGAGGTCGGGACCGCGCGCCCGACGCCGCCGTGGGCGCCGCCGGAACCAAACGCTCCGTATGTGCTCCGTGTGACGCTCGACTGCGCGCCGGAAATCAGCGTCCAGCCGGACGACCAGACAGTCTGTACCGGGAGCGACGCCGTCTTTTCAGTGGTGGCGACCGGACTCGGCACGTTGCAATACCAATGGCGCCGTAACGGGGTCGACCTGCCGGGCGCAACGAGCAGTACACTTGTCGTACCTGCTGTCACCTCCACGGATGAAGGTTCGTACGACGTCGTCGTGCAAGACGATTGCGGCGTTGTCACCAGCACCGGCGCGCAACTCACAACACGCACTGTCCCCGCCATCACTGAACAGCCGACGGGCACCGTTGCGTGTGTCGGCGACGCCATCACCCTCACGGTCGGCGTCGATGCCGTCTCGCCCGTTTCCTTTGAATGGCGACGCAACGGGCGCCCGGTCTCCGGAGCAACGGCCCCCACGCTCGCGATCGCGAGCGCTCGGCTCGACGATATGGGGCTCTATGACGTGGTCGTGACCGATACGTGCGGGAGCGTCGTCAGTCGGGCCGTCGAGGTGCGACTGTCGCAATGTCGTACCGAGATGCGCTTCGCGATCACGCCCGTCGCAGCGACCGGCGACGAGGTGCCGGGCCGCGTCGGCGACCATTTCACCACGTTCGCTGCCAGCGATCCCGCGATCAACCATCGCGGCGAGGTCTCCTTCAAAGCCAACTTCGATGGGCCGGCGTCCGGCAACGAGGGCCTGTACCGATTCAGCAACGGTGTATTGGAACGGCTCGTCGATGACAGCTTCGACTTTCGTCCGCCGGGGCAAAGTGGAGCGACAACCTGGTCGGCCTTCGGACCGTCCGCCATCAACACAGCCGGAGCGGTGCTCTTCCGCGGCAACTTCTCGTTCGGCGACAACAGTCAGGGCCTCTACCTGCACGACCGCGAGGGCGTCAGGCTCATCTTCGACGACAATCCGACGCTGTCGGTGCCCGGTCACCCGGACGCCTTCGGCTTCACGACCTTTCCGTTTCTCGCCGGCATCCTGCCGCTGCTGAACAACGCGAACGCCGGCGTCACGATCGCGACCTTCCGCGACGCGGCCTTCGTCGAGCAAACCGGCATCTACCTGGGCGATCCCGCGACCGGGATCGTTCGTGTCGCCGACACGACGCAAGCCCCGCCGGGCCAGCCGAACGGCGCACGGTACACCGATTTCGACCCGTTCATGGCGTTGAATGATGAGAACGTGCTCGCGTTCCGAGCGGTTCTCACCGGCGGCACTGGAACCGACGGGCTATATCGCTACGACGATGAAATGGGCACGGTCGTCGTCGTCGCAGACAGTACGCTGACGCCGCCGGACCAGCCGGCAACGGCATCGTTCACGACTGTCGGCTCGTTCCCGAGCATCAATCGCGCCGGAACCATCGTTTTCTTCGCTCGCTACACCGGCGGGATGGGGAATCAAGGCGTGTTTGTTGCCGACAGCGCCGGCCAACTTGCGACCGTCGTCGACAACTCGGCCGCTTACGAGGTCCCCGGTCGACCCGGCACGCGTTTCCTCGAACTGGGTTTCCCCGCAATCAACGCGGTCGGCGATGTCGTATTCCCCGGCGTGTACGGCGCCGGGCTGGCAGACGCGGGCATTTTCATCGCGTCGAGCACAGGATTGCGCACGGTCGTGGACTTCCACGATCCCGTGCCCGGACAACCCGGGGCGCGGTTCACGTCCGCGGGCAGCTTCGCAGTAAACCGGCACGGGAACGTGGTGTTCACCGCGCGCTACGCCGACGGTGTCGGCAACGAAGGTATCTACCTCTTCGACGGCGTGACCCTGAACCGCGTCATCGACGAGGCCGACAGTCCAGGCGATCTCGTGCTCAGCAACCTGCACATGATGCTCGGAATCGGCAGCTCCGGCGGCCAGGACGGCAAGCCGCGAACGCTGAACGACGTCGACCAGGTTGCATTCCGCGCGTCTCTGACGAACGGTGCCGAAGCGATCTTCCTTGCGGTGCCGGAGGATTTCGTGGACGACGCGGTCGATTCCGTCGTTGTGGCGGCCGCCAATAACTCGCCGGATACCAACGGTCGGGGCCACGTGGCGCGGCCGCGGCGCATCGGACGGTTCGAAATCACCAATGCCGAGTTCGTCGCGTTCCTCAACGCGGTTGCGGCGGAAGACCTGAACGGGCTCTACGATCCGCTGATGACCACCAGCCTGCGCGGCGGCGTCGTGCGTAACGGCAGCCCGGGTAGCTTCACGTATTCGGCAAAGCCGAACTTCGCAAACAAGCCGGCCAACGGTTTCAACTGGCTGACAGCAGCCCGCTTCTGCAACTGGCTGCACAACGGCCGGCCGCAGGGACCACAGGGTCCGGACACGACCGAAACGGGCGCGTACGATCTGAACCACCCGCCGGAGCATGTCGTGCGTAACCCGGGTGCGCGCTGGTTCATGCCGTCCGACGACGAATGGTACAAGGCTGCCTACTACGATCCGTTCGATCCCGGCGCAGACGCGAGCGGCACGCCGGACTATTGGCGCTACCCGACGCGGCACGACGAGATCCCGGAACTGTCGGAGACCGACGCGAGCGGCAACGTCACGAACCCGGGCCCGAACACAGCGACGCTGGCTCGCGGCGCCGACTGGAACGGCACCTGTGAACCGCCGTTTCAGAACGTTTGCGGCAATGTCTCCACCGTCGGCAGCGCCGGTGCCCGCAGCCCGTGGGGCGCATACGACATGGCGGGCAATGTATTCGAATGGTGCGACACCCCCGGAACGCCAATCGTCGGCGATCCGCCGTTACCGACGCGCCGAGCGCTGGGCGGCGACTTCGCAAACGGAGCGGTCCTGGCCGGCAGCACCTTCGATCTCGACTTCAACCTCGACGCGGGTGGCGCGAACTTCGGCCTGCGCGTCGCCTCGACCGTCGGCGACCTCGGCGGCACCGCGGACGCCGACCTCGATCTGGACATCGATCTGCACGACGCGGCGGCCCTGCAGCACCAGTTTACCGGCAGCGGGATCTTCTGGATCGACGGGCTCGGAACCATCCTCGACTTCGACGCGGACCGCGACATTGACCGCGACGACGTCGAAATCTTCGCGGAGAACTGGTCCGGGCCGCGGTGAGGGTTCGACAGCGCCCTTTGAACCGCTCGCTCGCGCTCGCGGCTCGTTGTGTTTGGTCTCTGGTTCGTGCTGGGGCACGTGGCGTAGACACGGCCCTCGCAAAGGGAGCTTGCTCCCCCGCTCGCACTGGCGCCCCTCGCCCACACAACGAGCCCGAGCGCAAGCGAGCGGCAATGGCGGGCGAGACGCCCGCCCCACCCTGTGTTCTAGGGACCGGCCTTACCGGGGCAAGCGGCGTAGACGCTTGCCTCATCAAGGCAGCTTGCTGCCCAGGCGAGACGCCTGCCCCACCCTGGTGTAGGGCAAACGACCGATGAATGGCACCGGCGGCTTGTAGCGCCGAACGTCTCAGCCTGGCGCATGCACGACCCCGCGCCAGATGCCCCACCCTTTAGGGTGGGGGACGCATTATCGCTCGTCGAGTCGATGCGTCCCCCTGGGCAAACCCAACGGCACCGTGCAGACGCCTGCCTCAGTGAAAGAGCCCCCCGCGTGGACAAGTGGCGTGGTTTTCCGTATGTTCGCAGTGACCCGACACGGGTGGGGTCGGGCTTCCACGCGGTCTGAAGGAGATCACGCATCATGTCAGCCGAACGTAAACCAGGGGTCGGAACCGAACGGTTGATCGGGCTCGATCTGGTACGCGCCTGCGAGGCAGCATCGCTCAACGTCTTTCGCTGGATCGGCAAAGGGGACAAGAACGCGGCCGACGCCGCCGCGACCGATGCCATCCGCGGAATGCTGAATCTCATCGACATGCGCGGTACGTGCACGATTGGCGAAGGGATCAAGGATCAGGCGCCGGGAATTTTCGTCGGCGAAACGCTCGGTACATGGGTGGACGACTCGCCGGCCGTCAGCATCGCGCTCGACCCGATCGACGGCACGACCCTGACCGCGAAGGGGCTGCCCGGCGCGATCAGCGTGCTTGCAGCGGCAAATACCAAGTCGCCTGACGAGCGGGCGCTGGCCGCGGTGCCGAGCGTGTATATGGAGAAGATCGCCGTCGGACCGCAGGTCAAGGAAGGGACGGGGACACTACGACTCGACGCGCCGGTCGAGCAGAACCTTGAATTGATCGCGCTCAAACTGGGCAAGCGCGTCCGGGACCTCGTGGTATGCATCCTCGATCGTCCACGGCACGAAAAACTGATCAACGACGTACGCGGGACGGGCGCATCGATTCGGCTGATCGGTGACGGCGACGTTGCGGGCGCGATCGGTCCGTGCATGCCGGACAGTCCGGTCGATGTCTACATGGGTATCGGCGGCTCGCCGGAAGCGATACTGGCCGCAGCCGCGATCAAGTGCCTCGGCGGGGAGATGCTGGCGCGGATGTGGCCCCGCGACGACGAGGAACGCAAGCAGCTTCTCGACGACGGGTACGAGGAACACCTCGAACGAACCTACACCTCCGAGGATATGGCACGTGGCGACGGGATCGTCTTCGTAGCGACGGGGATCACGGATAGCGCTTTGCTGGCGGGTGTGCGCGTCTCCGGACACATCGCCACGACGCACTCGATCGTCATGCGGGCGCGCTCCCGAACGGTACGCTATATCCGGGCATTTCACGACCTGACGCGCAAGATCATCCGCGTCGGCCCCGACTCGCGCGACGTTCGACTCTGATCTCAGAGCGCGGACCGCTTCTCGGCGCAACGGCGTTTCACGTGAAACACGGTTGTCACGCGCGTGGTCAGACCGCTGACGTGCGCCCCCATTCGCCTCGGACGGGCGCGTCCTTGATCCGCAGACGGGTTTCGAGTTGCTGTTCGATGTAGAGCACGTGCTCGGGCTCGTCGAATCCGCTGAGCAATTTGCGTGATCCGGCATGGCGCGTGACCGCGTGCAACTCGTAGCGCGTGCGCGTGCCGTGCTTGGTGCGGTACGTGCGCTCGCGGCAGTAGAGCTGTTCGATCTGGCTCGAGTCGAGGGTCTGGTTTCCCATCCACGGCAACGGACCGTGCTGGATGCTGAGCTGGCCGTCGCCGACGGTGATGGTGGTCGAGTTAACGAAGCCGCAGATCGTCACGTAGGCCAGACCGACGCCGACCGCGACATGCCCGATCGGGAATATGACCATGATCCACGGTACGTCGCGCCCGAGCGCCATTGAGTACCAGAAGACCAGGAACCCGATCCATGGAACACAGAAGATCAACAAACCGAAATAGAGCGGCGAGAACCATCGGCGGACCATGACCAGGTTGGGCCCGGTTTCGTCGAGTTTGAAGCCGCGCGGCGGCGCCTGCGACAGCGCCTCCCGTGCCTTGGACCGCGCGGTCGGCCCTTCGCGCTGGCCGAGCGCGCCGGCAAAGCTGAAGACGGCGTGACATTCGCGGCATTTGGCGATTTCACGCTCGAGGTTGACGTCGTCGGCCTGAATGGCGTCGCCGCAATGGGGGCAGTGCAGTTGCATCGAATCTCTCCGAAATCCGGGGCAGAGCGTCCGGGAATCCGCGGCCGTATGCGACGTAGTCTATACAATCGCTCTTTCGATATTTTCGGACGGATCGTATCCGTGGTCCAATTGGGCGCACGACGAAATCCGGCTACTGCGAGCAATCTTCCGTCCGATTGGAAAATCGACAGTTATCATTGTCGGGATCGATTATGCTGACCTAGGATCGGATAATGGTGTTCGCTACTGCGCGACGGATTCAACGTCGTTGGTTGTCACCGTCCGCGGACTTGACGTTGGGAGGGGAGGATGGGCAGCCCGGCCGTCTGCGCTGCTGATCGTGCCCATGGGGCTCTCGATCGCACCGATCGCGTCATTCCCAGCATTGCGAGCGTCCGATCACTGCATCCCGAGCGCCCGCTGAATTGGCATGACTACGCGGAAGCATGGCTGGATTACCCGCTTGGCGCGGTGCTGGACTACGGCTGCGGCAACGGGGCCTTTCTCGAACGAATTGCGAAGCGCTGCACGGCACGCTATGCCGTCGATATCGATGCTGAGAAGGTCGAAGCCGCCGGGCGGCACGCGGGAATCACTGCACGCCCCATCACCTCCGGCGACCGACTGCCGTTCGAGGATGCGACGTTCGACACGGTGACGATTCTGGACGTGATCGAGCACGTCACGGACGAGAACGCCGTGCTTGTGGAACTGGCGCGGGTGCTCAAGCCGCAAGGTCGGTTGCTCCTCACGACGCCCCACCGCGGACTGTTGACGTTCCTCGACCCCGGTAACTTCAAGTTCGTCGCGCCCGGCGTGCACCGCTTCATCCATCGACGCCTGCTTGGTCAGAAGGACTATTACAACGCACGATTCGGAAGTGGACGCCGATCCGAACAGGGAATGATCGCAGACTTCTCAACAGATCAGATTCCCTGGCACCGTCACTACCCGTATCACAAGCTGCGAGCTCTTGCGCCAGACAACCTGAAGACACTCGGGTACGCGGTCTACTCCCCAGCATTTCGAGCACTCTGGACACTACGACTTGCACTGAAAGTCCTCACCCTGGGCCGCGTCCGCGACCTTCCACGACCGCTACGGTGGCTGGAGCGCAGGCTGAGTCGGGTACAGAGCCGGCTCGGCGACCAGCTGGTCGTCCTTTTCGAGAAGCAGGGTTAGAAGCCAGGTCCAACGAATGAGATCGATCATCTCCGCGGTTACGACGGTCGCGCTGTTCGCGAGCGTGACGACGAGCGGCGATCTCATCCCGGGCTTCGTCTCGGCGACGCATTTCGACGAACAGCAGGTCGAACTGCGGGTCGCGGACGGGATCCGCGTGCTGATCAACGCACCGAGTGCCGCTGCTTTCGACGCGCAGCGTTCGACTCATTTTGTCTTCTATGCGTTACCCAATGGCAACACGATCGAGCAAACGCTGGGGTGTCGCGCGCGCGACGGGCTGCACTGGCGGCACCAGATTCAACACATCGGCGCTCAAACGCGGTTGCTGCGAACGGTCACGCCGACCCAGAATACGGTGCTGTTACTGCTGGAGGCGGACGGGTTATCGTGGCCGCGCTGGCGTGCCGCACGCGCCGACGCGGGCGAACGAATCGTACGGCTGATCGACGACCTGGTGCGATTGGTGCCGCATGATGTTCGCCGGCGCGAGATCACGCTCACAGGACACAGCGGCGGTGGCAGCTTTACCACGGGGTTGCTCAACGCCGGGGATGTGATTCCTGACGGCATCACGCGGATTGCGTACCTCGATTCCAATTACAGCTACTCGAATGAGGACGGGCACGGAGAGAAGATCGACGCATGGCTCAGAGGAGACGATCGGCGTCGGCTAGTGGTCCTCGCGTACGATGACCGTGAGATCCAACTCGATGGCAAGAAAGTCGTCGGTCCAACGGGCGGTACGTGGCGTGCGACCCACAGAATGCTAGCGCACTTCGGCAAGACCGAGGCACTTTCGCAGAAGCGGCAAGGCGAGCTCGACACATGGCTAACCGAAAACGGACAAGCCATCTTTCTGATTCACCCGAACCCCGATAACAAGATCCTGCACACGCGTCTGGTCGGTGACTTCTCCGGATTCCTGTTCTCGCTGACATATGGGAAGCGCCACGCAGGCACCTGGGGTGAACTTGGTGGGCCGGTTCGGTACACGGATTGGATCCAGTCGACTCCGACGACGCGGCGCGACTCGAGCCGGCCGCTGCCCTTCGTCAATCGGTCGGAAGGTGCGTCGCGCGGAACGACCTGGATGACCTCGCTGGCCAATCTCGACTTTGACCGGCAACAGCACGAGATCGAGCAGGCATTCCGCTCGGGAAACGTACCAGAGGACTTGCGGCGGATGTCTGCTGTACTCATTGCAGGCCCCGGCAAAGAGGGCAAGCGGGTGTCCGTGCTGCTGCACGTGGCGCGCGACTATCTCGCGGTGGGATCCGCGGGCGACGCGGTTCGGGTTCCGATGGCGCCGGCTACGGCGCAGCGGATCGCCGACGGGCTCGATTGCATGCTACCGACCTCGCGGCTGGTCGACGCGATCCACGCCGCCGCCCGGTACAAGCTTGCGCCGCGCCCCATGGGGGAGCCACGGACCGCGATTGTCACCTTTCTCGAGCACGACCGGCTCGTACACGGCCAGCTCCGGAACCGACTCGGTGTCGATCTGGTCGCGGGGACCAAGAAAGATGTCGTGCTGTCCATGGGCCTGCGGAAAAGACCAGATCATGTCGCGATCTACGGCTGGCATCATCCGGACGGCCAAGTCATCCAGCCACTGACAACCGTGCATGGGGCGCATTACGTCGACTACAGTCACGGCGTTCGGCTGGTAGCGCGCGACGCCAGCGTCAACGGGCGACCAACGCGCGTCGACGTGCTCCTGCGAGACGTATCGCTGGCACCGCTTCTGAGCGACGAGGGGACGGAGACCCCGCTCCGCTATCCCGACCGATAGGTTTGCCTGCAACAAGACACGTCCCCCACCTTAGAAGGGTGGAGCACCGCGCGCCAGTGAAACCCAAGAACAAGGCCCGAGCGCAAAGCGAGGACTGCCTCACCCACGCTAGAAGGGTGGGGCACCACGACCGAGATGCATTCCATGATGGAAACGCACCCTACCACTGGCGGGCAAGCCGCCAGTGCCACCCGAGTACGAGCCACGAGCGCGAGCGAGCGGTGAAACGGCGGGCGAGACGCCCGCCCCACCCACCTGTTAATGCAGGATCGCTGTGACCGGCCGTCGTCGGGTCAACAGCGATTCGGGGCGCGGGCCATCATAGGATCATCGGCGTCGATTCGGGGCGCGAGTCCTCGCAGGGTCATCGGTGATTCGGGGCGCGGGTCGCGGCTGGGTCGACGGCGGCGTTTCAGGGCGTGGACTCGACGATCTCGATCATGCGTTCGATCGCCTGGCGCGCTTCGCGCGTCAGTGTCGCGCGCTCTTCCGGGTCGAGTCGGTCGCGCTGCATGGTTCGTTCGTTGACGGCGTCGCCCGGCAACACGCGATTGATCTCGGGTGGTTCACCGCGACGGAGCAGGTCGAGCATGGCGGCCAGATGGGGGGGATCGTTGCGACTCATCGTCGCGCAGCCGCACCCGCCCTGGGTAGCGCCCGGGACCTCGGCGAGGTGACACACATCGACGCCGCGAGCGCTGGCTTGGGCGCGAGCGTTGCGAACAAAATGCCCTTCGGTGCCGACCGCGAAGAACGTCCCCGCGGGCGCGTCCATGATCCGTTGCCACAGGTACTTGGTACTACCGACGCCGTCAGCGGCCGTGACGACGTCGAACGGCGACTCCGGGTGCACCAGCACCTGGCGGCCTTGCGCGCGGTGCCACTCGACCATCTCGGGGGTGAAGATCGTATGGACGCCGCACGATGAACCCCAGAGGAGGACCCGTGCGCGATCCAACCGCTCGAGCCCGCCGGCGATGGTTCGGTCGTCGATACGCGCAAGCCCGACGCGCGGATCGGGTAGCAGAACGATTTCGTCCGAAGGAACATCGAGTCCGCGAGCGGTGTTTCGTCCGAGGTGTTCGTCCGGCAGGAAGAGGACCCGTCGACCCTGGCGCAGTGCCCACTGCATGACCTGGTGTGCATTCGAGCTGGTACACACGGCTCCACGAGTGCGTCCGGCGAGCGCCTTGAGCCGGCCCGAAGTGTTCATGTAGGCAACGACGACCAACTCGTCGCCGTAGCGTTCCTGCAACTGGTCGACGATCGGCAGGACCATGTCATCTTTGGCCCACATCTCCATCGTGCATCCGGCCTTCGGGTTGGTGATCCACACCTGTTGATCGTCGTTCGCCAGAATCGCGATGGCCTCGGCCATGAAATGAACGGCCGACTCGACAATTAGTTTTTTCTCGGGATGGCGCCGGGCCTGGAGTGCGAGTTCGTAGCTGTCGGCGACGCGACCGCCGTAGCGCTCGACGAGCTTGACGATCTCACCGCCCATGTAGTAGTGCGCGACGAGCAGAAGCGAGTCCCCGAAGGCATCGATGGCAGGCCGGACGTAGCCGTCGAGCCACGGCAGCACGGTTTCCGGCAAACGATCGGGGAGCGCCATATATTCCTCGGCGTAGGGACGGAACGCGGGCTGGTACCAGTCGAGCGGCAAGTCGGTCTGACAGATCGGCAGCGCCGGAAGCAACTGGAAGGCAGCGTTCGCGTGGTCGCGGTGATCGTTGATCATTATTGCGGTCCCATTCAGCGGCGTTACACGTCGTCGGCGGTGTCCACGGCTCGGATCGTCGGTTTCGCATCGCCTCGGCGCCAGAGGTCGTGGACGCGAAAGACGTCGCACGGCTCGGGCGTATCCTCACGCCAGTGGCAGCCGCGCGATTCTTCGCGCCAGACGGCAGCACGGCTCAGCAGCGCCCCGGCCAGCAGCAGGTTCTGCGCTTGCCAGGCCGACGGATCGTTAAACACCTTGTCGAGAGTATAGCGGGCCCAGAAATCGATCATGTCGGCGACATCACGCAGGCGAACGCCGCTGCGCTCGACGCCGGCGTTGCGCCACAAGGCAGAGCGCAACGAGCTGATCACGTCCGCGATGTCGAGCTCGCCGCGATCGGATGGCCGCAGCCGACTCTCGATCGCCGGTGGCGTGGCAGAGGCGGAAACGGTCCAGGGACTCGGCGGGAGATCGGTCGGAGGACCGTCGTCGAGCACGCTTTCACGCGCGGCACGGCCCGCAACCTCGCCCATCACGAGTCCCTCCAGCAGTGAGTTGCTGGCGAGGCGGTTGGCGCCGTGCAGGCCAATGGATGCGACTTCGCCGGCGGCGTAAAGCCCGGGCACGTTGGTACGACCCGCGAGATCGGTGTGGACGCCGCCGATGACGTAGTGCGCAGCCGGCTTGATCGGGATCAGGTCGCTGGCGGGATCGAGCTCGTACGAGCGGAGCAAGGCGGTGATGGCCGGGAATCGTCGGGCAAAGTTGCGCAGGTGACGCGCGTCGAGAAAGACGTGCGTTGCGCGTACAGCGCGGAGGTGGCCGGCAATAGCCCGACTGACGACATCGCGCGGGGCCAGCTCGGCCCGCTGGTCGGCATCGAGCATGAACCGCGTACCGTCATGGTCGACGAGGTGGGCGCCTTCGCCGCGCACGGCCTCGCTGATGAGCGCGCGTGGCGCCCCTGCGATGTAGAGTGCCGTTGGATGGAACTGCACGAAGGCCATGTCGGCCACGTACGCACCCGCGCGGAAGGCCATCGCAAGGCCATCGCCGGTGGTTCCAGTGGGGTTGGTTGTCTCGCGAAACATGGTGCTGGCACCGCCAGTCGCGAGAATCGTCGCGCGGGCCCAGATGACCTGGAGCCCGAAACGAGCATGATGGGTGAGCGCCCCCAGGACCGGGGCACCCGGCTCCGATGATGCCGACAGCAGGTCGATCGCGAAACACCCGTCGAAGAACCGGATGGCGTCCGTTCGGCAGACGCGGTCGTAGAGGCATCGGACGAGTTCACGACCGGTTTCGTCACCATTGGCGTGCAGCACGCGCGGATGAGCATGCGCCGCTTCCGTCCCGAAAGCCAGCGCCCCGTCCGGGCCACGATCCAGCTGAAGTCCCCAATCGAGCAATTCGCGAATGCGCTCGGCCGCGCCATCGACGACCAGCCGAACGGCGGACGCGTCGCAAAGGCCCGCACCAGCGTTCACGGTATCACGCGCGTGGGACCGCGGAGAGTCGCTCGGTCCGATCGGCACTGCGACACCACCCTGCGCCCATGCAGAGCTGGTGCCCGTGGGGCCGGCCTTGCCAAGTACGATCACCTCTCCATGTGCATGGGCACTCAACGCGGCGCGCAGACCGGCGACGCCGGCGCCAATGACGAGTGTGTCCGTGAAAATCTGCGGCAACAGTCGCGACTTGAACGGGATCAGGTAGCGTCGTTCGTCAAAGAGCGCATTCATCTACAAGACTGTAGCGTCAGAGCGCAAACAAGGCATGGGGATGATCCGATATTGGCGCTACATGCTTCATTCATCCACCGTGATTGTCAGTCCCTCACCCCAGGATGGGGTGGGGCACCGAGTATCTCCGTGAAACGACGTATCCGAGTACAATCAGGGCGCCTGCGACGGTTTGCGCAGCATCCGCGGCCGCCGAACGATCGTATGGTAGGATCTGGATGGGATGGACGCGGGGATGAAAGCGCTGAGATGGAGGCTGGGATGGAAACTCGGATGGGTCTGGGATTGATTCCACGGATAGCAGGTTGGGGGTTGCTGATCGGTGCACTTGGCGTGGCGCGAGGGGCGCCGCCGAACGGTTTCATCGATGAGCAGGTGCTTGGCGGGATAGACTCCCCGAGCGGTTTCAAATTCTCGCCGGACGGGCGGCTGTTCTTCTCAGAGCGCGTGCTGGGTGCCCTGCGCACGGCGACCTATGACGCTGGCCTTGACCAGTGGATCGTTGACGCACAACCGTACGCGACGTTCGACGTGCCGGTGGACGAGAACGGCATGCCGACGGCGCACCGCTCGTCGGGGCTGCGCGACTTCGCGTTCGATCCGGACTTTGCAACCAACGGGTATATCTATGTCTTCTACATGAAACACAATCCACGGCACAACCGACTGGTGCGCGTTCAGCAGGGCCCGCTCGACGAACGGCGCGCCCTGCCCGGCGAAACACTGCTCATGGAGTTTCCATTCAACTCCACGGCATCCAGCGGCAGCCACAACGGCGGTGCCGTTGACTTCGGAAGCGACGGCACGCTCTACATCGCAACCGGCGACGGCTGGAACGGCGGCGCCAACGTGCAATCGCTCGGCACGTACACCGGCAAGGTCTACCGAATCAACCCCGACGGTACGATCCCGACGGACAACCCGTTCTACAATCAGGCGACCGGGGCATTGCGCGCGATCTATTGCCTCGGGCTGCGCAATCCGTTCTCAATGACCTACAACTCGGCAACAGGTACGCTCTACGTCAACGAGGCCAACGGGCCCAGCAAGACCAACGTTCTGCGAGTCGAAGCCGGCGCGAACTTCGGTCACCAGGGGTTCAACGGAATCGGCGTCGAGCGCGGCGCTTGGCACAACACCTCGATCAGCGGCGGCAATGCGGACAAGCTGATTACCGGCGGGGCCTGGTACGACGGTAGCAGCGGTACCCTGCCGCCTGAGTACGACGGACGCCTGTTCGTGTGCCATTGGGGTAGCAACGGCAGCCCGACCGGCGTGATCAACACCGTACGGTCGGAAACCGATCTGACGACCGAACGGTTTGCAGACGACGTCATCAAGCCGGTCAACATCCGGATCGGGCCCGACGGGGATCTCTACTACATGTACACGACCTACCAGACGTTCAACGGGCGCGTGCACCGCATTCGGTTCACCGGCGCGTCGTCGGTGTCCGCCCCCCGCTTCGCGCCCATGGCGGGGAGCTATCTGGAGTCGGTCACGGTCACACTCTCTGCTACCACACCCGACGCCGTCATTCGTTACACGCTGGACGGCAGCCCGCCGACAGAACAGAGCGCGTTGTACGTAGCCCCGATCATGCTGACCGAATCGACGACGATCCGGGCGCGGGGATACGCACCGGATCTCGCACCCAGTCCGATCGTCGAGGCGTTTTACGCGATCTGCGCGGACGCGACTTGCAATCAACCGCCGATCGCGAATGCTGGCGCGGATCGTACCGTTGTCGTGGGTGAGCAGGCGTACCTGAGCGGAACCGCTTCGGTCGATCCGGACACCGACGAACTGCTGCTGGTCGATGGATGGCGGCAGGTCACGGGAACGCCGGTCGCGCTGCTGAACGACGACGAAACGGTTGCGTACTTCACACCGACCGAGACGGGTCGGTACACCTTCGAATACGAACTCGCTGACGAACTCAGCGTTTCCAAAGATACCGTGACGCTGTTCGTGGTGCCGTGCCTCGACCGGCTGGATGACGGACCGATCGTTGCGTGGCGATTCGACGAGGGGGCCGGGCCGATCGCGCTCGACACGGCCCGCGGCAGCCACCACGGCACGTTCGACGGCCCGGTCTGGGCGGACGGCCGAACCCCCGACGCGAAGTTCGCAGCCGCATTCGACGGGATCGATGACGTAATTGACCTGGGTTTCCTCGATATCGACAGCGAAGCGCTGACGCTCAGTGCGTGGGTGCAATTCGACGACTTCGAGCAAATGGACGGACGAATCCTCAGCAAAGCGTCCGGCGTTGCGGACGACGATCACTGGTGGATGCTGAGCACGCTGGCGGCAGGTGGCGATCATGTTCTGCGATTTCGACTGAAGACCACCAACGGCGGCACGACGACCCTGATCGCGGATAGGGCCCTGTCCACCGGGACTTGGACGCACGTCGCGGCCACCTATGATGGCGCCGCGATGCGAATCTGGCAGGACGGCATACTCGTCGGCGTGACCGCCAAGTCCGGACGTGTGGCAACCGATCCGGTCGTGCCGGCCGCGATCGGTAACCAGCCGGAACGCAACCGACCGCTGGACGGACGGGTGGACGACGTGTTGATCTTCGATCGGAGTCTTTCCGATACCGAGATCGAATGGCTCGCAGCATTCTACCGGCCGTTCGACGTCGACCGGAACGGGATGGTTGACGCCGACGACCGGACAGCGTTCCTGCTGGATCCCGTGGACCTCGACGGTGACGGCCTGGCGGACGCGAACGACGCGGCGTGCCTGGCCGGATTCCTGGTCTGCGGGGTCGATTACCTGGCGCACGTGGAGTGCACAGCGGGTCCTGACAATCCGCTCGACAATGCATGCGCGGGCCGCGACCTGGATGGCGACGGCGACTCGGACCTCCGCGACGCAGCCATCCTGCAGCGCTTGGCCGGAAGACCGTGCCCGTAGTCACGGGGACGATCGCCGGGGCGCGGTGCGAAGCTGAATTCACCTCGGCAGATCGTCGATCCGTGCAAGCAGTGCAGAGATGTCCGTGAATGGTTCCGATCCGGTGTGGGCCCATACCACAACCCCATCGCGATCGACCAGAAATGTCCCATGCTGCTCGAGCACGGGTCGCGACGCGGTCGCCTCGGTGTATACGCCGTAGGCGCGCGCTGTGCTGCGGTCGACGTCGGCGAGCACTGGATATTCGAAGGCACCGTATCGTCTGAACTTGATCGCGGTCCGTTGCGGCGCGTCCGGGCCGACGGCCACGACCGTCACGCCACGCTGTCTGAACTGTGGGATGGCCGCGCTCAAGCCGAACAGTTGACCGACGCAATGGCTGCACCGATAACCGTAGTAGAAGACGATGACGATCGGCCCGTGCCGATTCAGATCGCTGAACGAAACACGCAGACCCTGGACGTCCGCGAGCGCAAAGGACGGTGCTTGTTCGCCGACAAGCGCGTGCACCGATTCGGCCGATGCCGCGATATCGGTGGTCCGAGCGGGGCCGTGATCATTCCCGAGCGCCAGCGGATTGGTCAGGAACGGCACGGATCCGGGAGCAATCGCGATCCAAAGGCCCATCGTCATCAACAACGCTGCGCTCGGGACAGCCAGCCGTTGCCCGTAAGGCAGGATCTTCTCTGCGAACATGAGCGCTGTCAGCAGCGCCATCCACACGAGGTTCATGGCGCCGACGGCGAACATCACGGCCATCAGCGCCCAGCAGCAAGCCACACAGATCAAGCCGTGCCCGAAACCCATCCAGAGGCTCCCCCGAAGGCCAAAGCGCCAATAGCGCGCGTAGAATGCCAACGGCGAACGGCAGTGTGTCAGGCAAGCGCGTTTCAGCGGCGAGACCTGGAACGCAGCCGCCAGCACCAGGACGGAGCCGGCCAACAACGGACCCTCGCGGTTCCAGGCAACGGAGGAAAATGCCGCCCAACGAGCAGCAGCGTCCAGCCCGAAGGCGATCGTGCCATACCCGATCCATGCCAGAAGATACCCGGCGATGAAGAGTACGACATAAGGTGTTCGATCTCTGTCGCGAGCGCGGTTGCCGAGAAGCTGGGCAAAGACCCGGATGTAGATGAGCTCCGTGGGGAGCATCATGGCGGTCAACATCAGCACCCAGCTCATCACGAATGCCGGATAGCCGTGGAGCGGCGTCCCGGGGCCGCGGTCCATCGCTGGCATCGTGATCCCGGAAACGATCCACGCCAGAATACCCAGGGTGACGAGCCCGACGGACCAGGCGGCCGCTGAATCGAATCGCAACCTGCCGGGCGGATGATTGCGACGCGCCTCGGCGGTCACTTGCACGGTCCGCTCCACTCAAACGGGATGTGCTTGCTGTTCTGTCCGCGGGGAATGTCCTGCGAGAACCCGAACGCGCGCCAGCGACCCTCGACGCTCTTCCCCCAGGTCACCGCCGCCGTGGTCGGACCGACCTCGCTGCCCGGCGGGTTGAGCGTCTGGACCCGACGCGTCGGATCGGCTGTAGGCCCGGTCAACGCCTCGCCGGCGGCGCGGAGCACTTCCGGAATCTCGACCCGCCAGCGTTCCAGGGAGTCGTCGATCTCGATGGAGATATCGGCGGTCTCGATACCTCGCAGCCCGCCTAAGGCCGTTGGGACGTAGCTGCCCATCCATCCCCCGACCTGGCCGGTGAAAATCAACTCCAGCGCTTCGCGCTGATCGGCGTTCGCGGAAGCGTCAAAGAAAACGCCGGCATCGAGGCCGCCGCCTTCCCAGGAGTTGCCGGTCAAGGTCGCGACCAGCACGACATTCAGCCCCGCGAGGCTGATCTCGTCGTAATGCCCCGTGCGAATGCGATAGGCAAAGATCACGTCGCAGGTTTCGCCAGTCGGCGGCTGCGCAAACGTGCACGGGCAGGGAACATTGCAGGAGCAGACGTCAAACCAGTCGCCGACGATCCGCCAACCGCCTGTCCCCCGACCCTGTTTCAATACAGCTTCATCCATCGATCGTACCTCTCAATGCAGCGCCCAAACTCGTGTCTCGTTGCTTTTTGTACTACGTCGCATATATTAGAAGTGTCGTTATTGCTGTCAACGCTTTTTATGCGAAGGAGTACATAATTTTGTCTCGTCGACGTGGCAGGCCGCCGCAGTATGACCCGGAAGTTGCGCTGCGGGCAGCACTTACGGTTTTCTGGGAACGAGGGTTCGTGGGAGCGAGTCTGGACGAGATCGGTGCTGTTACGGGAATGGCGCGGCCGAGTCTGTACGCGGCCTTTGGCGACAAAAAGGCGCTCTATCGTCGGTGCATTGATCTGTACAACCGTGACTTCCTGGCTCAACTCAAGGGCGCGCTGTTCACGGACGGCGGGCTGAGTGACGACTTGGAGCGGTTCTACGCGACGGCGGTGGCAATGTATCGGTCGGGGGCAGCGCGGCCACTTGGATGCGCGACGATCTGTACCGCGCTCAACGAATCTCCCACAGACAACGACATTCGCACGGACCTGACGACGGCGCTGCATCAGTTGGACGCATTGCTCGAACGACGGTTCGAGCGGGCGTTCGAACGGAGTGAATTGCGCTCCGGCGATCCACGGTCGCGTGGCGCGTTGGCGGCGGCAGTACTACACAGCCTCGCGATCCGGTTGCGGGCGGATCAACCGGGGTTTGTGCACGAGACCTTCATTCGGTCGGCGGTCGCAATGCTCGTACAGCCGTGATTCGCGTACCGTCGGTGGTTACGCGAGCGCGCTCCTCAAGCCCTTCACGGCGATTGATCGACGGAGCGGATCGTCGGACGCTGGGCAGCGGCTGTCGCGAGCCACACGAGCAACGCACACTTTAGGAGGTCGAGAACGCCGTAGATTGTGTGAAATGATGCGGGCGGCGGCTTCTCTCCGACCAGGTAGATTTCGACCCGTGCATCCAGCGCTGGACGCAGCCATACCAACTGGGTGCTGACAGCGACCAGGATCGCGATCCCCAACATCCAGCTCAGACGGTGTCCGACAAACAATGGCAGCACCGCCAGGATCACGGCCAAGGCCAACTCAACCCAGCCAAAGACGCCAAATGTGTAACGCCCGACATCAAGGGCCTGAGCGAGCGGCAGCGTCGGCGCCAGGAACTTCGCCGGCGTCGCAATGAACGAGACGCCGACCAGCATCCCGAGGTAGACCAGCGCCACGCTGGCGACGCCGCGATTCACAAACAGAATGCGATCACGGTGCGCGTCAGGCACCGATCGCGTCCGATCGTCCGAGTCGATCCTGCATCGCGACCGCCATGCGCTCAGCGAGCGCTTCGAACTGCCCTGCCTCCGGCTGGGGCACATGCGCTCGAACCGTTTCGCGCCACAGCGCCAACCAACGCTCAAAGTGCGTCGGCGATAACTCGACGATGCGACGATGCACTTCGAAGGGCCGCCCCGAATAGCTTCCGGTGCGGAAGACCGCCGACGACCAGAACGCAACCATGCGCTCCAGGTGCGCCGGCCAGTCGCTGACGTAGCGCTCGAAGACCGGGCCGAGCAGATCGTCACGGCGTGCGACCGAATAGAACTCTTCGACCAGCGTCGGCACCAGATCGACCTTGTCGGCCGGTACCGCACGACCGGAATCACGGCGCGGCGCCGTCAACGGCAGGTGCCGCGGATCAAGCTGACCTTCCAATGACATCGTGAACCTCACCAATACACCTCAAAATCAAAACCTGGACATCCAGGTTGCTATTTTAGTGTATGCGAGGTAGGATTGGTGTCAAGGTAGTTGTCTCGCGGGCGTTGGTTTGAGCGTGTTTCGGAGCAGGCAATGATCAATCAAACGGCGGAGTATGCGTTGCGTGCGGTGGTCTGGCTGGCGACGCATCCGGACCGGACGTGGAGCACGTCGGAACTGGCTGCAGCGACGCAGGTTCCGGCCGGCTACCTGTCGAAGACCCTGCAGATGCTGGCTCGTACCGGATTGGTCGAGTCGAGTCCGGGGCGTCGCGGCGGGTTTCGGTTGAAGGGTTCGCCGGAGACGGTTTCGGTGCTGGATGTCGTCAACGCGGTTTCGCCGGTGCAGCGAATCAAGGAGTGCCCGTTGAGGTTGCGCGGGCATCGGACGCAGCTTTGCCCCTTACACCGTCGACTGGACGCGGCGGCGGCGGCGATGGAGTCCGCGTTCGCGCAAACGACGATCGCCGAGATCGCGAACGAGTCGTCTGCCGCGGTGCCACTGTGCGAGGCGTGACGCGGTGGCGCGGCCTGTTGTATCGTGACCCCGGATGCCCTCGCTCGCGCTCGGGGCTCGTTGGGCTGAGCCTTGGCGGTAGCGGTGCCCCGCCCCATCTTGGGGTGGGGGACGGAAAGAGGGGTTCGTCAGTCCCCCATCCCTGGAAGGGATGGGGCACCGAGGCCTCGCAAAGGGAGCTTGCTCCCCACTACCCTCCCCTCGCTCGGGCTCGGGGCTCGTCGTGTGCAGGCATCCGATTGCTCGCCGCTAGCCGGTGCGATGGCGGAAGAACCACGCTGCTACGGTCAGCGTCGAACTCGCGATCAGTGCGAGCGGCCAGATCTGGTGGATCACGTCGGGGAGCGCGGCAGCTTCCAGAAAAATCTGCCGCAAGCCAGCCGTCACGTAGCGCAGCGGATTAAGGAGCGTCAGGTACTGGAGCCAATCCGGCATGCTCTGGATCGGCGTCGTGAATCCCGAAAGAATGACGAACGGCATGATTGCGATGAACGAACCCAGCAATCCTTGCTGCATCGTCATCGCGAGCGACGACACGAACAGGCCAATTCCGACGATCGCCAGGATGTAGATCGAGAGGATCAGCAGCAACGCCGACACGCTGCCCTCAAACGGGATGTCGAACCACCAGACCGCCGCAGTCGATAGCAGCAGCGCGATCGCGAGGCCGAACACGAACGCCGGTATCGACTTTCCGATGAGGATCTCGGTCGGCGAGAAGGGCGCGACCAGCAGCTGATCGAACGTACCGAACTCGCGCTCGCGCGCAACCGATAGGCTGGCCAGGATCATCACCACAACCGTACAGATCACGCCGCCGAGCGCTGACGCGATGTACCAGCGGCTCAGGAAGTTGGGGTTGTACCACGCCCGATCGACCACAGCCGCCATCGGTAAGACGGTTGACCCGGCTGACGCGCGAGGCCAGCGCGCGCTGAACTCGGCGACGATGGTGTTCGCATAGCCCAATGCAATGCTGGCGACGTTCGAATTGCGGCCATCGACCAGAATCTGGATCGCCGGGGCGCGGTCGGCGGCCAGGTCTGCGCCGAAGTTCGAGGGCACGCGGAGCACCATTCGAACCTCCTGATTGTCGATCAGCGCGGGAATCTCACGCTCGTGATCCAGTGCCCGCTCGAACCGGAAGCTCTCCGAGCCGTCAAAGCGCGCCAGCAGCGCCCGCGACGCCGGCGAACGGTCCTCGTCGAACACCGCATACCGGACATGCTTGACGTCGAACGTGGCGGCATAACCGAAAACAAAGAACTGGATCAGCGGCGGACCGATCACCACGAAGCGGCTTTTCGGATCCTTCGCGATCGCAAGGAACTCCTTGATGGTCAACGCAATGATTCGGCGTAGCGTTTTCACGTTCGATACTCCTCACGCGTCCAGCCGCAGGCCGAGGCGGCGCCGCGCCATCAGGAGAAAGAATGTCGCCATCCCCAACAGGATCAAGCCGCCGGGCACCAAGACGCCCGGCACATCACCCGCGAGAAACAACGTATGGCTGATCGCGACGAAGTGTCGCGCGGGAACAGCGTAGCTGACGACCTGTACGAAACGGGGCGTACTCTCGAGATCGAACAGCAGCCCCGATAGGAAGAACGCTGGCAGAAACCCCCCGATGAGCGACAACTGCGCCGCAATGAACTGGACACGCGTCGCTGCCGAGATAAACAACCCGAGCCCCAGAGAGGCGAACAGAAAAAGGGAGCTGAGAATGAACAACGCGCCGAACGACCCGCGAAACGGAACATCGAAGACGGTCGTGCCGAGCACCACTGACAAGGCCAGGCCCGCCAAGCCCAGCAGGTAGTACGGGACGACCTTGCCCAGCAGCAACTCGCGCGCGCGGAGCGGCGTGGCGAGAATGGCCTCCATCGTGCCCCGCTCCCATTCGCGCGCAATGACCAGCGCGGTGAGCAGGACGCCGATCAAGGTCATGATCAGCGTGAGCAGTCCTGGCACGAGGAAGTTGGTGCTGCGGACCGCTTCGTTGAACCAGACGCGTTGACGGACTTGAATCCGCGACCGAGCGACCGGTTCGCCACGGTCGGCGCGCTGCGTCGCCCAAGAGCCGACGACACCCTGAACGTATCCCTGAATCAGTCGGGCACGATTGGAATCGACGCCACTGAGCAGCAGCTGAACCGGCGCATTCCCCTGGGCGAGCCGACCCGAGAAGTCGCTATCCAGATGAACGATCCCGTCGACGACGTGCCGGCGCATCAGCTCGTCTGCTTCGGCCAGCGATGTCACGCGCGAGACGCGGAAGTATCGTGACAGCTGGAAACGGGAGGCCAGATCGCGGCCTGTCTGGCTATCGTCTTGCAACACGATCGCCAACGGGATGTTCTCCGCATCCAACGACACGCCGTAGCCGAATAGAAACAACAACACCACGGGCATCACCAGCGCGAGCAGTATGCTCGACGGATCGCGCCGAATCTGCAGCGCCTCCTTGCGTAGCAAGCCCCGAAGCCTTAGCAACGAACGCGACATCACGCATGATCTCCCGAAGCAGCAGTAACGTCGATTGGTCGCGCGCGCCCCTCAGCCAACGCGACAAAGGCGTCCTCGATCGACGGGTCGGCGTGTACGTCATCCCGGGCCAGCGCCCGAATCTCCGCCGGCGTGCCCAACGCGAGCGGCCGGCCATGGGCCATAATCAGCATGCGGTCGCAATACTCGGCCTCTTCCATGAAGTGAGTGGTGACGATCACGGTTACCCCGCCTTCGGCAAAATCGTTGATTCTCTGCCAGAACTCACGGCGCGCCAGTGGGTCCACGCCCGACGTCGGCTCATCCAGGAACAGCAAGTCCGGCTCGTGCAGCATCGCCGCCGCCATCGCCAACCGCTGCTTGTAGCCACCAGGCAGCGTGCCCGCCGGCGCATTGCGCCGCTGTCCCAGGCCGAAGTGTTCGAACGCCCAGCGCACCCGGTCGCGAAGCCGACGCCCGGTGAGTCCGTAGGCCCGTCCGAAGAAGTCGAGATTCTCCTGAACACTCAGCTGTGAATAGAGCGAAAATTGCTGCGCCATGTAGCCCAAGCGCGCGCGCGCCCGGGCCGAGGTTTTGCGGAGATCGTGGCCGGCAACCCGGACCTCGCCGCCGCTCACCGCGAGCAGTCCGCACAACATCCGGAAGGTCGTGCTCTTGCCGGCACCGTTCGGCCCCAGCAAACCGAAGACTTCACCGGCGCACACGTCGAACGAAACGCCGCTGACTGCTTCGAAGTCGCCGAAACGCTTCAGGAGATCGCGCACGCGCACGACGACCCGGCCCGCATCCACCGGATGGGAAGCGCTACCGCCGACCACGGGGTGGTGCCCCGGGTCTTCGTTCGAAGCGCGACGCGCGTCCGCCATATGCATGAACGCGTCCTCGAACGTCGGTGCAGCCGGCTCCAGCGCGACCCCGAACGTGTCGGCCAGCGTCCGGCGCGCAGCGGCGTCAGCGGTGGCTCGAACGATCCGGACCCGCCCCGAACGAATCGTCGCATCCGCAACCAACGAGAGATCGCAGGCGCGAGAGTGGATCCGCCGTGCGATCCGCTGATCATCGCAGTGCACCTGATCGACGTGTCCGACCAGACGCTCGCGGAACGAGACCGGTGAGCCCCGGTCGACGACCTGTCCGTCGAACATTACCAATACACGATCGCACCGTTCGGCCTCGTCGAGGTAGGCAGTCGAGACCAGCACGCCGATCTGGTCCTGGCTTACCAGTTCACCGACGATCTGCCATAGTTCGCGACGCGAGACGGGGTCGACGCCCACGGTCGGCTCATCCAGCAGCAGCAATTCCGGCGACTTGATCAACGCGCACGACAGGCCCAGCTTTTGTTTCATGCCGCCGGACAAGCGACCTGCGAGTCGACGCGTGAATGGCGCCAAGTTCGTCATCTTCATCAGCCGTGCATACCGCGCAGGACGTTCAGCAACCGGGACGCCCTGAAGATCGGCATAAAGATCGAGGTTTTCCTGGACAGTCAAATCCTGGTACAAGCCAAACTTCTGGGGCATGTAGCCGATGCGGCTGCGGACCGCGAGCGTGTCACGTACGGCATCCAATCCGAGCACCGAAATCGTGCCGGCGCTGGGCCGCAGCAGTCCCGCGATGCAGCGGATCAGGGTCGTCTTTCCCGCGCCGTCCGGCCCCACCAGGCCAACAACCTCACCACGACCCACCTCCAAGCTGATGCCGCGCAACGCATCAACAACAGCCTTGCCCCGTTCCGAGAACCGCTTGGCGACATCTGTCCCGCGAATTGGAACGCTCGCGTGTCTTCGATCGTCGAGCGCTGCAGTTACACTCACGATGCACCCCCCTTCCGGACCGACGGCTGACGTTCGGCGGCTTCCGACGACGTCGTACGGCCCGGCGCGGACGTCGGTTGCCTGTCGGCACTGTCCACCTCGACGGTCACGGGCTGGCCGAGCCGGAGTTGGTTGGCGGGATCCTTCACATAGATCCGAACTTCGTAGACGAGTTTGGTACGCAAGTCGGTGGTCTGCACCGTCTTTGGCGTGAACTCGGCCGTCGGGGCGATGAAGCCCACCCAGCCGGGGAACGACCGGTCGGAGAAGGAGTCGCTCGAGACAACCGCTGACATCCCTTCCTGGATGCGACCGAGGTCCGGCTGCGGAACGAAGGCCCGGACCCATTTCGGGTCGAGCAGGGCCAGGCTGAACGCCGGCCGGGTCGGCGTGGCAAACTCGCCGGGCTCCAGAATGCGACTCTGGATGACGCCGGCCGCGGGCGCCGTGAGCGTCGTGTCGGCGAGTCGGTCTTCGAGTAGCGACAACGCGGCGCGGCGCGCTGTCAGCCGCGCACGCGCTTCGGCGATTCTCTCCTTCCGCGGGCCTTCCTGTGCGAGATCGAGCGCCTTCCGACGGACTTCCAGAAATGACTCTTCGACGTCGAGTTGGGCGCGGGCATCATCCAGATCCTGCGCGCTCGAGGCACCAGTACTGGCGGTCTCGCCGAGCCGCTCGACGTTGCGCCGGGCGTTGCGAACGCGCGCCTCTGCCGCCGACACCTCGGCGCGCGCCTGTTCGATCTCCTGCCGCCGCGTCCCGTTCTCCAGCCGCCGAACGATCGCAGCCTGAGTTTCGATCTCCGCTTGGGCACGTGCGATCTCCGCACGAAGACGACCGGTATCGAGTCGCGCCAGAACCGCGCCCCCCTCAACGCGATCACCTTCTTCGACGAGCACCTCGGCGACATGCGCTTCGCCGTCGAACGCCAGCAAGGCGTCGCGGATCTCGACGTTTCCATACAGCACCAGCGGACGCTCGCCATTCGTTTCCGTCCGGGAGCGCCACCATGCGTAGCCGCCTGCGCCGGCCGCCACCGCCAGTACCAGCACGATTCCAATGACAGCGACTCTTCTCACGACGCTACTCCTTGTTGCCAACTATTGGCGATGCACCGGCTCGTTGGTGATTGCCATTCCATTCCAGCGGTGCAGACAAGACGGTCATTGCGGGCCACCTTCGCCGCGCATCGTTGACGTTTGTCGATGACCTGCAACGGAACCGTCCAGACCGATCTGCTCCCAACCGCCACCGAGCGCCCGATAGAGCCGGACGGCCTGTGCCAGTACCTGTTGCCGGGTTATTGCAAGCTCGTCCTCGACGGCCACCAGCTCGCGCTGTGCGTCGATCGACTGGGTCAGGTCCCGCAGACCAGTCACGTACAACTGCTGCGCGAGCTGCGCCGTGCGGCGTGCCGCGACGACCGCCTCGGCGAGTTCGTCGGCCTGCGCGCGCTTGCGGGTGAATCCGATCGCAGCGTTCTCGACCTCTTCGATCGCGCTCAGCAGCGTCTGCTCGAGCACCAGGCGCGCCTGCTCCGCTTGCGACTCGCGCACGCGAACGTTGGCGTCGATGCGGTGCCCATCGAGGAGCGGTACGCTCACCTGCGGCCCGACCGAGTACACGAACGATTGGTCGAGCAGCCCGCCGGCGTCGCCTGCCGACAGACGAAACGACCCGCTCAGGACCAATCGGGGCAGACGTTCGAGGTCGGCGGCATCGGCACGCGCCAACGCCGACCGATAGGTCCAGGCGGCGCGTCGAATGTCCGGCCGGCGTGTCAACAACTCCGCCGGCAGTCCCAGACTTTCGGGAACCATCGGCGCCGGCAGTCCACCGGCTGGAATGAACTCGTCCGTGGGCCGGGCGCCCAGCAAGATCGCAATTCGGTTCTCCGCGACGGCCTGGGCGCGCTGCAACTCGGGCACCCGGGCGCGCGTGCGTTGCAAGAGACGGCGCGCTTGAGCGACGTCGACTTCGGGTCCGTTCCCGGCGCGGAGGCGCGACGCAGCGAGCTCCAAGAGGCGCTCCTGCAACGCAACGTTGTGCAGAACCAACTCGAGGCGTCGCTCGAGCGTGCGAATATCGATGTATGCGAGCGCGAGCTCTCCCAGCAACGAAACCGCAGCATCACGGTAGTCTTCGGTCCTTGCCGCTGAATCGGCGTCCGCGGCACGCACCAGCTGTTGGACGCGACCCCAGAGGTCGACCTCCCAGCCGGCAACGACGCCGACTGCGAAGAGGTTTGTCTCGGCACCGGGTGGCGGTGCAGCGAAGGCCAGCGCATCGTCCCCCGAGCCGGCGCGTAGATATTGCGCGTCCGCATCCAGCTGCGGCAAGCGATCCGCGTTCACGACGCCGCGCCGGGCTCGTGCTTCGACGATGCGAGCGCGGGCGATTTTCAGATCGAGGTTTTCGCCCAGCGCGCGCTCCGCCAAATCGGCGAACGTCGGGTCGTTCAAGCCGCGCCACCAGGACAGCACCGGTGCTTGCGCGGCATTCAGTCGATCCGCCGACAAGACGCTCCGCCAGGGTGCATCAGCCAGCGACCGCATCGTTGACGTCTGCGGCCGGCGCACGGCGACACAGCCGCCCGTCGTGACCAGAGTGACGGCGGCCAAACAGAACGCTGTGCCGCGATAATGCCGACCGGAAACCATCCGCGCCTCCTATCTCAAACACTTGTTTGACTTCATTGGAGTCTATTGAGCCACTCCTCAAAAGTCAAACGATTGTTTGATTTAATAGAGATGGGCGGCTACGCTTCTGGTATGAGCAAGGACGCGAATTCATCTGTGGACGAGCCGCGATCGTCGAGTCGGCGGGATGCGTTGGCGACGCAGGCGCGGCTGTTGGATGCTGCGGGTCGGTTGTTTGCGGCGAAGGGTTACGAGCAGACGAATGTTCGCGCGATTTGCCGATCTGCGGGTGCGAACATCTCGGCGGTCCGTCATCACTTCGGCAGCAAGGAGGGGCTCTATCGGGCAGTGGTGGTTCGATCGCACCGGGCGCTGCTGGAGCGAGATCCGCTACCGCAGTTTTGCGATGGGGAGGATCCGGCGGCGGCACTGGCTCGCGTTATCGAGCATATGTTGCGGATCATTCTGGTGCGCCGGGCGAACCATCCGTACGCGGGCCAACTGATGGCGCGGGAGCTTCAATCGCCGACGGGGGCACTGGACGAGTTGTTACAGAATGTCATGATGCCGGTCCGCTTGGAGTTCGGTCGAATCGTCGGCGCGCTGCTCGGCGAAGCGGACACGCCGTCGTTGCGCGGGCAATGCACTAACTTCGTCATGGGGCTGTGCGTGTTCCACGAGTTGGGCAGAGAGGTGTTGAAGCGGTTCGGCTTCGCGCCACCGAAGCGTGACGCGGAGGTTCCCGGTCTGGCGCGGCTGGTGGCGGCATTCGCGCACGCCGGCATCCTCCGCCTCGCACGAGATTCGGCGGAGGACGCCTAGGCGCGCTTCGGCACCCTCGCTGCAGGGGTTCGCTACTCCGGCGGCTGGTTCAGGGGTGCCCGGACGATCCGATCGGGAAAATGCAGGTCGCGGATTCGGCTCCAGCGGCGTCGTTCGGCGTGGCCGTCGAGGAAGATGTAATTGGCGGCGCCGTCGTGGCGGTCGTAGCGGATCCAACCGTCGTCGCGGTAGCTGCCGGCCGATGGTCCCCAGCGAACGAGCGCAGCCTCTCCGACCCAGGCGTCGTAGTCGTCCTGGCTGACACTGCCGAACTCCGGGTTGTCGACGGCGTTCAGCGCTTCGCTGTTGCGTTCCGAGAACATGACCATCTCGGGATTCTGCAAGCCGGCGATCTTCGTATCGCTCAGGAATCCATGCAGCGCGCCTTCCAGCGCATAGCGGGCGGACTTGTGGCTGAGCACGGAGTTCAGCAGATAGCTTTGGATTGTGAGATGGTCGCGCTCCGCGATCGCCAACTCGGAGTCGGTCGGCGGTGAATCATCCACACTTGAAATCTCGCCGTTGAACGATCGGAGGTCGGTCGCGAACGCCGCGGAACGGGGCGTCGTATCGGACGGGCAGAAGCCGACCTGGCGATCATTGAGATAGGGATGAAACAGGATCACCCAGGGAATCTCGGCTGCGCTATGACCGGTCCCACCGCCCTGTACGGCGCTCACGTCGGCCGGCAGCTGGGCAACCTGCGTACCGTCGTCGAGTACCCAGCCCTCATGGTGATGGAACATGTTGCCGCGGTGATCGTCCATGTACATCCGGGCCGCGAGTCCGACCTGCCGCTGATGCGCGAGGCAGACGGTTGCCCTACCAAGTCTGCGTGCGCGGCCCACCGCCGGCAGCAACAACGCCATCAACAACGCGATGATCGAAACGACAACAAGCAATTCCAACAATGCGAATCCGTCAGCGCACGTCCTTCGCGTCCCCATGCTCCACCTCCCTACTTCGTACGCGGTCGATTGGATTCACGGATCACGGCTTGCGGGCGCTCGAACGTCAAGGAGGCCCATAGGCTCTCCCATTCGGCGCGCGGATCGTCCGCGATGCGTCGCATGTGAATCGACGTCAGCAGCCATACGCCGGAACGTTCCAGGCTAAGCTGCGCGATACCATCGGCGTCGCTCGTGGCGACTTGGTGCCGACCGGGGAACTGTTTGTGGACCGCGACGACCCGGGCCCCCGCCACGGGGCGCCCGGCGTAGAGCAGTCGCACGCGGAGCGCCCGACGATCGCCGTCGAAAGGACTGTCGACGGGAATGATCTCGAAGGGCAACCCGAGCGCCCGATCGAACCCATCGGCCGGGGCATCGCCGACACGCACGAGTGACTTGGCACAGCGAAGGAAGCGCTCCAGCCCCGGCGTGTCCGACTCGCCTCGTTTGGCGCGTTCGGCAACAATCGGCTGCAGTCCTTCGGCGCGAAGGTACTGCTCGAAGGCTTGCGGTGACATCCGATGGTAGACCGGACGACTCTTGTATACGACGACGTGCACGCCTGCATGATCGGCGTGCCCGATGCTCGTCGCGGCGCCGGATCGACCGACGACGGGCGTCGCGCTATCGGGGCCGGCGAATTCGAACCGTTCGATCAGTCGCTCGTTTCGCGGAAACCGCTCGCCGTCGAACCGTTCGCCCAGCCACAAGCTGACTGGAAGGACGCCGGGCTCTTTCAGTCGGTAGGCACCGGGTTCGATCCAGAATTCGTGGGCTTGGGCCGTGATGGCCGCGAGTGCGAGCAGGAGCCCGCCAGAATAGCGTTTCACGATACACCTCCGTTCCCAGCAAGGCAGGCCAGCCCGGCCGGGGTGGAGGGCACGGGCTGGCGACCTTGCGTAGGCGCGCTTGCGTCGTTACTGAGAGTCCTTGCTGTTGTTGATTCCCGAGTGCGGTGTCGCGGCGTACGGAAACACCTGGTGAAACGGGATGTCGTTTTCGGCTGCGTTGTCGCCGACGACAGTGATCTGGGTGAATGCCGGTCCGCTGGCCAGGGCGGTCAGACCGATGTCGACGACATCGTCGCCGAATCGTCGACCGTTGGGCCAGCCGCTGGAGACGCCACTGGTCAGGTCGTTGCCCAGGAATCCGAGCCGGTCAAAGCCGGACTCGCCAGCGAGCGTGACCGGGTCGGTGGTGGTGATCACGCGTAACACGTCGGGGATGAAGACGTTGACCAGGTCGGCGCGACCTTCGGTCGCGATCGCGGTCCCGAGGACGAAGTTGATCAGGCCGGCCAACTCGGGCTGCTCGGCGTAGCCCGCGAACCGCTCCGCGTCGAACGAAGGCGAGGTACGGTTGTAGCGGTCCTTGTCGGCCAATGCGACGAACGCCTCGTTGAAGATCGGATTGCCCATCCGGTTCACCTGCACCCAGGGCCCCACGTTGATCCGGGTTCCGTTGGATTTGAGCAGGCGAATCGCCCGGCGGCTGACAGTGGAATAGACGCCGATGCCGGTCTGCTCGCCGAAGAACACGCTGTCGAAGTTGGTGGCCGGCAGGTCGTCGATCGGGATCTGCATCGCGAAGGCGAGTACGTTGAAACCCTTGAAGCCGTTGACACCGCCGCCGTCTTGACCGAGGCCGTCGTCGAGGTTGTCGTTGTTGTCGATGATTCGGATGTTGAGCAGGTCAAAGATTCCCGGGATATCCGCGTAAAACCCGTCATCGCGCGGGCCGGCGAACACGACTTCGCCGGAGTCCAGCTCATAGATCGCCTGCTGCGTGTAGCTGTCGAGCGCGTCGAAGGTGGTAGCGCCCGAGACCGCCATACCGTCGGCGTTGTTGTAGGCCGGGGTGACGTTGTTACCCACATTCGGCGGCGCGACGAACAAGTTGCGTCCGATTCGGCGATTCCGGTGACCAATCTGCCGGCGTACCGTATAGGTCTGCGTGAAATTCTGGCGATCGTCGTCGATGTCAACGATCGGACCGGGCTCGAGTCCGAGTCCGTAGGACAAGATTGTGTTGGGATTCTTGACGTCGCCGTTGACGGCCGAGAAGTGGAAGTCGTAACGACGCAGCGTCCTACCGGTCACAGGATTGGCAATGTGAATGCTGTATCGCGCATCGTCCGCGAAACGTTCGTAGTGCGGGCCGTCACCCGGCTCGGAGAACGGACGAACTTGTACGGCAACGTTGAGGACCTTGACGTTGGGATCGTTGTACTTGCGACCGACGAATGCATAGACGTCCGTGATATTGGCCTGCGGATCCTGCTTGATCAGCGGTGCGTCGCTGTGGCTGGCGGCCTGTGCCGTCGACGCCGCAGCCAGGCAGGCGCCGATGACGATCCCGCGACACACTCGATTTCCGACATTCATTCCAGTTCCCTTTCGTGGTTTGTTCCGTTCGGCCGGTCCCGTGGACCAGTCCGTGGGCGTCGCGATCGCTGTGCCCGGATGTACGCATGTCATCGCCGTGCGGATTGCCGCGGTACGCAGATTTTTTGTCGTGCGCCGGCCAATTTCCTTTTTTCGACGACGAGCCAAATCCACGCTGCGATTCCGGTCGTATAGGCAGGCATCGGTACGAGAACGAAACATCCACGACTTGGAGCACCGGAATGAAGACGAAAACCATGAGAATCCGACGGTGGGCGACGGCGGCGATGGCATGCATCCTGCTTGCCGCGACGGGATGTCCACCGCCAATGGTAGTGGTGCCCGAGACGCCGGCCCGCAACTGCGCCTCCACAGAAGTGCTCAAGGCCCTGCTCGACGCGACGGACGCATCGGCCACCGACGCACGTTCGTTACTCGCGTCGGGGATCGACGACGGCTGTCTGGAAGAAAAGGACCTCATCACCCTGCTCGATACCGCAACCGCGAGCGATGACCTGAACCCGGTCCTCATGTTTCCGGATTCGCAGTAACGCGGGTGCGGGCACGCTAATGTCAACGGCGGGCGAGACGCCCGCCCCACCCTGATGAGGTTTCTTGCCAAAGCACGCGGTGGAACGCCCGCCCCACCCTGATGGGGTTTCTTGCCAAAGCACGCGGCGTGGACGCCTACCTCACCAGAAGCGGTGTAGATGCCTACCTCACAAAGACAGGTAGGATGCGTAAGCAGGACAGGCGACCGTGCGTCGAAGCGCTGCGATGCTAGTCGTGTTCGTCAATCCCCGCGGTGATCAACAGCAAACAGCCATTGCGTGTGTGCGTGGCGTCATGCATCGTCCCGGCCGAGGCACGGAGGTAGTCGCCGGGGCCAAGCCGCCGGCCGCTGGTAACGATGTCGCCTTCGATGACGTAGCACTCTTCCGCCGCGTGGTGCGGATGCGGCGGCACCTCGCTGCCGGCTTCCAGACGCAACAAGAACGTCTTGATTCCCCGCTCGCGGTCGACGAACAGCGTCCGGGCGCGAGCGCCGACGATCCCGATCTCTTCCCATTGCGCCGACTGTGCGAGTTGAAAGAAAAAGGGCTCATCATTGGCGGCCACGTCCGCCCTGACCCGCGCCATCAACGACGACTTGATCGAGGGCGGCGGATCAATCGGATCCGCAGCCTCACTCAACGCCTCGGTCGATCGACTGTACCGACCGATCATCTCCGCCAGCTCGGAATCGCCCTGCTCGAGCCGGGCCTCCACCGCCGCCCGTTGCGCCTCAGAGAGTGCACCGGTCGCGTACAATGCTGCCAGCTCTTCATCCGGCGGGATCGAGGGCTCAGCCATCACGGTGTCCCCCCTTCAGCCAACGCTTCCCTCAACTTCATCATCCCGGTCCGAATCCGCGTCTTGACCGTTCCCAGGGGCAGTCCCGCACGTGCCGCGATCTCGCTATGGGATAGTCCGCCGAAGAACGCCCATTGGATCGCGTCGCGTTGCTCCTGCTGCAGACCCTCCAACGCGCGACGCGCTCGATGCATCTGCTCGGCATGCTCGTTGCCATCGTCGACCGCGGCCGGATCGTGGAGCTGCACCGGCAACTCTCCGACGCCCGCCTCGCGACCGCGCCGGCGATGGCGATCCAGCGCCCGCGAACGCGTCATCAGCGTAAGCCAGGCCTTGACGGTTCCACGACGGGGATCGAACTGTCGAGCATTGCGCCAAACCTGCCAGAACACCTCTTGTAGAACGTCGTCGGCGTCCTCACGATCCGCAAGCATCCGACGCAGCAGGCCGTACGCCCGCGGCGCATAGCGATCGTAGAACGCCGAAAATGCATCGGAATCATGGTCGGCGATTCGCGCCAAGAGCTGTTCGTCTGTCGGGTCCACAGGTCGCTCCGTGCTATACACGGCTCGATTGTAGCCATTACGCGTCCCAGCCCCAACTCACACCCGTGTCTCGAGCCGCGACCTCCCAGACCGTACGCGCGAAATACCACGTGCGAAACGCGCGAAACCGATCGAACACCGCGTGTCGCCAGCGCCTGATCGGTCCGCGTCCGGAGTACCGCACTTGCGGGCTTCCGCTATCCCAACCGAGCTAGTCGGCTGTCAAAATGGCCACGAAGCAGTTGATGTCCCCGACCGAAACGACGCCGTTGTTGGTGCAATCAGCGTTGCAGAGGTCGCAATCGGGGAACTGGGCGGCGTACGCTTGCGGATCCGTAATCGCGAGTACGAACGGTCCGATATCGCCGACTGAGACGACGCCGTCGCAATTGACGTCCCCGACGCGCGAGACGGTGACCTGAATCGAGTCGCGACTGACGCTACCCAGGGAATCGGTAACGGTCACACTGATGGTCGGTCGGTGTAGGGGCTTGTCCGGATCGTCAAGTTGCCCGAACGTCGTACAAAACACCGGGCCGCTCCCGAGTGCTTCACCGCTGCTGGTCTCCCACTCGAACTCGAACGGCGGCACGCCGCAGTCGGCGGTGGCCTCGAAGCAGAGTTCGGTGTCCGGCAGAACACAGACGTCCTTCTCCGGACCGGTGATCTCGGCCGCGACGGGCAGCGCGTCGGCGTACAGATGGATCCGGTCGTTGATCAGCGCGCCTCCGGCTTCGGTAAACGTCACATCGAGCTGGTACACGGGCCGCAACATGGACTGGTCGCGATCGCAACCGTACTCGAAGTAGCCGAGCTCCGATCCGTTGACCTGGATCGCTTCGAAGTCGAGCGTGATCCCGGCAACCGTCGCGTCGGAGCCCTGATCGGCCAGCTTCTGGAGCACGTCGCCGAGCGGGACGAGGTCGACCGGCGTTCCGGACGACACCGTACGCCAGGGGCCGCTGATCATGCGGACGAACTGGCCGGCGTCGCCGAAGAGCATCGTCAGCTCGCCGCCCGGGCCCGCGACCGGAAGACCATCGAGGTGTCGGCGGAACACGACCCGAATCGCCGAATCGAACGTGAGCGCGGCCACGTCTTCGAACACTCCCGGCGACACCTGTTCGGTTTCGCCCTGCATCAGGAAGTCGGTTCGCTCGAACTGCGCGTCGGCCGGTAGCAGCTGCCAGGCCTGCAGCAGGCTGGTGGCTTCAGCGACCGCGGTGGCATCGTCGAGCAGCACCGGCGGCGAAGTGCGGAAACGAAGGAACGCATCGACGTTCTCCACGTGCAGCAGGCTGCAATCGGGCGCCGCGCGGAGCGACCAGGCACCGTCAAAGCCGTTGATCGATTCACCGCCGTCCGCGGGGCCGACGTCCGCCGCACAGAACAGCCCGCTCTCGGTACACATCCGCTGGGCGATATCAGCGATGTCGGTGACCGTACGGGCCGTCGGGATCACGTCGGAGCGAAGCGCCTGGGGGACGCCGAACGGCGCG
>JANQNU010000068.1 GCA_028279405.1 Phycisphaerae bacterium | reverse complement strand
GCTAGCCGAATCAAACCGGCGACGCTCGGATAGAAGAATGGGGCCCGGCGGCAGGCACCACTTGACAGAAAACGGACGCTCATAGAAGGGTGGGGGACGTCTTCGTACTCAGGATGAAGAGCCGCCATTCGACAGCGCCCTCTGGAGCAGGCCCCGCGCCCCGACTACAATTCAGTTTGCGTCTTAGTAGCAAGATGAATGGAGCCGGGTCATGTTGCATCGTCACACGCTAGGTCGAGTCCCACCGAAGCCGCATACGGCGTTTTACGACGAGGACGGGTCGCTGCTGATGGAGCAGTGCATGACCCGCCAGGGCTTCGAGGGGCCGTTTACGATCCTGTACTTCCGCACACCGCCGACCGACGAGTTCTCGGTCGAGTCATTGTCGCTGGCCGGCTTCTGCCCGGTCGAAGCGGTTCGCGAGCAGCCACTTCATCGGCGGCACATCCGCACGCAGGATCTCTCCCCGAAGGGTGATTTTCTGACTGCCCGACAGACGGTGCTGGTCAACAAGTCCGTTCATATCGGCGTGTGCAAACCCGCCAAGCCCGCCGAGCGCTTCTTCTCCAACGGCGACGGCGACGAACTCTACTTCGTCAAGGAGGGTAGCGGGCTGCTCGAGTCCGTATACGGCATGTTGCCGTTCCGCGAGCACGACTATCTGTTGATTCCCAAGAGCACGCCCTACCGGATCCATCTGGAAGGCGATCGCGGGACAATGCTGGTGTTCGAGGGTCGCCCCTGGCTCGGGATACCCGGGGAGTATCGCAACAGCTACGGGCAGCTGACAGACTACGCGCCGTTCACGCATCGCGACTTCCGATTGCCGACCGAGTTGCTGCGATACGACGAGGCACGTCACGGCCGGGCGCCGTACGAGATTGTCGTGAAGATGTCCGATGAGCTTACCGTGCACACCTACGAGAAGTTCCCGCTCGACGTGGTCGGATGGGATGGTGCGTTGTACCCGGTCGCCTTCAACATTCACGACTATCAGCCAAAGACCGGCTTGGTTCACCTGCCACCGACAATCCACACGACCTTCGCCGGCAACGGGTTCGTGGTCTGTTCGTTCGTGCCGCGCAAGACGGACTTCCATCCGCAAGCGGTCCCCTGTCCCTACGGTCATGCCAGTGCGGACATGGACGAGATCCTGTACTACGTCGCCGGCAACTTCACGTCGCGCAAGGGCATCGACTCCGAGTCGATCAGCCTGCATCCGCAGGGCGTGGCCCACGGGCCGCATCCGGGCACGTATGAGGCCTCGATCGGGACTACCGAGACGAGCGAGTTGGCGGTCATGTGCGACACGTACGAGCCGTTGCGCCTGACCACCGTGGCGGACGGGATCGAAGACAAGCAGTACCACACCTCCTGGGTACGTTGAGTGACGCCTCGCATCGTGCGATCGAGGGCGCTTCCATCTCAAGCGACCGGGGAACAAGTACCCCGGGTCTGGCTAGCGGCGGGCGCTCGTCCGCCTCGTTCGCACCACTGCCTTGTCCGCGTCGGATAGAGGGGTTTTCGGAATGTTTGGATCTCGTTGGAGTCGTCGCCGAAGGCGCTTTTACATCGCCTATCTTTTTGTTACCCTAATTATCGCGATATTGGGCATCCTGGCTGTTTACTTCCTTGTCCCCTCCGAAACTTGGGGTATTTGGCGGTCCGCGACACAGGTCTACCTGGATCCCGATAGCGCCATGGAGTAATCGAGCGCAGTTTTTTGGGTTCGGGGGCTGGCTACAACGATCAGGAGTCGGGCGATGAAATGGTCATTCGTGTTCACCGCGGCGTTCGTCGGGACCGCCGCCGGCCTGGCACCGGCCGAAACCATCCGAGTGATTGCGGACAACACGCGGATCGACAAATCGTGCACCATCGAGATTCCGGAAGGAACGGTCATCGTCGACGCCGACGGCAACGGCGTTATCCACGTCGCCGCGGACGATATCGAAATCCGTTTCGCGCCAGGCACCGTGCTGCGCGGCGCCCCCGCAGATCGCCGCCCCGACGAGTACCGCGGGTACGGCATTCGGATCGAGGGCCAGGACCGCGTCACGCTCAAGCACGCCCGCGTCCATGGCTACTGGTCCAACATCTATGCAACCGATGCCGACCGTCTCGTGCTGGAAAAATGCGATGCATCCGATGCGCGCCGGGCGTTTCTCAAGAGCACGCCGGTGGCCGAAGACAGTAGCGACTGGCTCTCGCCGCACCACAACGCCAAGAATGAATGGCTGACAAACTACGGCGCCGCGATCTACATCGAGGACGCGGACAACATCACCGTTCGTCAATGCCGTGTGCGCGACAGCCAGAACGGCCTGATTCTCGACAACGTCGACGACTCCCGAATCTACGACAACGATTTCTCGTTCCTGTCCGGCTGGGGGCTCGCCTTGTGGAAATGCGACCGCAACATCATCACCCGCAACGCGCTCGACTTCTGCATTCGCGGCTACAGCCACGGCGTCTACAACCGCGGCCAGGACTCGGCCGGGATTCTGATGTTCGAACTGAACAACGAAAACGTGATCGCCGAAAACTCGGCGACCCACGGCGGTGACGGGTTCTTCGGCTTTGCCGGCCGTGAGGCACTAGGCGAAGACAGCCCGCACCCGGCCGAGTGGTACCGCCGCAAGGGTAACAACGACAACCTGCTCATCGCGAATGACTTCTCGTACGCTGCGGCGCACGGGATCGAGATGACCTTCTCGTTCGGAAACCAGTTTCTCGCGAACCGACTGGTCGGCAACGCGATCTGCGGCGTCTGGGGCGGATACTCACAGGACACACTCATCGCGCTCAACACCTTCGAAGAGAACGGCGACATGGGCTACGGCCTCGAGCGTGGCGGCGTCAACATCGAGCACGGCCGCGGAAACCGCATCCTCCAGAACGAGTTCCGACGCAATCGGTGCGGCGTCCACCTCTGGTGGGATCCGGAAGGCGATTTCCTCGAAAAGCCCTGGGGCAAGGCCAACGGCTCCGACTCCAAGGAAAACCTCATCGCGGCCAACCGCTTCGTCAACGACCAAACCGTCTTTCACTTTCGGGGCCCGAGCGCGGTAACACTGTGCTGCAACGAAATCCTGTCCCCCGAGAAGGAGATGGAGCGAGAGCCGAATGTCGAGGTGATGCGCGCCGACGACATGACGATTCCCAAAGTCACGTTGCCCGACTACGAGGTGCTGGGCACGACCCGCCCGGTCGGAGCGCGCTCTGCGCTCTACGACCGCGAGAACATCATCATGACCGAGTGGGGCCCCTGGGACCACGAAGCGCCGCTGGCCCGTCTGGCCGAAGCCCGCGCCGACGCGCACGTTTACGAACTGCACAAGTATCCGAGTAGCACGCGCGTCTCCATTGAAGGAGACGGTGTCCGCTTGAGCCAACGCGCCGCCGACTCGACAAGCCGCGTGCCCCGCTACATCGTCGAAGCAAAACAGTCCGGCGTTGCGCCTTACACGCTCGTCATCGACGCCGGCGCGCATTCCAAGCGCATCTCCGCCACACTGATCGCGGTGCGCTGGACGGCGACATTCTTCAAATGGGACGATTCGACCGACCCGCGCAACGACCTCGAGAGCTGGCGCGCCCTCGCGAAGAAACCGGACGCAGTAACGGTCGAAACAGACCGCATGACGTTCAAGTACGCGTTCGGCGGTCCCAGCGAACAGAAACTATCCGACGCTCTGACGAACGCCAAAATCGGTGGCGACCGCTATGGCATGACCGCCCGCGCCCAGGTGCCGCTCGCAGCCGGTACGTGGAAGATCTCCACGGTCAGCGACGATGGGATTCGAGTGCTGGTCGACGGGAAGCCGGTCGTCGAAGACTGGACCTGGCATCCACCCAAGCGCAACGACGGCACTTTCACGCTCGACCGTAGCACAACGGTCGAGATCATGGTCGAACACTTCGAGATCGACGGCTTCGCGACGCTCGAGTTCGAGCTGTCGCGCGGCTAGCGCTCGGAGGCAAGCTATAGGATCAGGCAGGCCAGATGCGAACCCCGGGCGCCAGAAGAAGGCGCACGAAAGGTGTGATGGATAGTCACCTCGGGCTGGAATAGTAGATCGTTCGGTGCCCAGGGTTCTCTACCCTGGGGGACACATTAATTTGCTGCCCGAAACACGTCCCCCACTCTAGAAGGGTGGGGCACGCTGCACGCCCGCCCCATCCTGTCGCGCCGGACGTCTCGGTCGGTGGGTGGCACTGGCGGCTTGTCCGCCAGTGTTCAGTGCGTGCTGGTCACTCATGGTGGCGACAAACGAGAATCACTTCCGAACCTCGCATCTGGCTTGGTGCCCCACATCCCTTCTAGGGATTGGGACTGACGAAACGTTCAAACGAACGCCGTACCTCCCCCCAAAAAAACAAGGGCCGCGGCAACTGCCACGGCCCTATGTATCGTAACCTTCGTGTTGCTGACGGGCTTTCGAGTTAGCCGCCGGTGACCAGATCGACGAAGCAGTTGATGTCGCCGACGCTCACCTGCTGATCGCCGGAGCAATCGCCGTTGAGGATATCGCAATCGGGGAACTGCTGGGCATACGCGGTCGGATCGGTCAGGGCCAGGACGAACGGGTTGATGTCGCCGACCGAGACGTTACCGTCGCAGTTCAAGTCACCCACGAGGCCAGCGGCGCCGACCATAAACGTGATCTGGTTGGCGGCGATCGCCACATTGCCCTGCACGACCGGCGAGAAAGCCGGCGGCGTATTCAGCGTATCGATCACGTTCGCGAGCACGTTCTCGATCTGGAATGCGTAGCTGCCCTCGGTCGCCGGAGCGGCAAACGAGCCGGAAGCGAGCACGACGGCACCGTTCTGCCCTACGCCGCCAACCGCGGTGTCGTTCTGCGCCAGGTTGGTCCCGGCAGGAAGCGTCTGCCCGAACGTGTTTTGCCCGCCGCCGATCTGGCGGAGATTGAGGGCACCGGCCGTACCGCGCTGCACGCCGACGTATCCGGTCGTCTCGCCGCCCTCGCCGGGGTTCGAGATTCCGAGCGGTCGGCTGAAATTCGCCATTTCGAGCGGTACACCATCCGCGGGCGGGATGTCCAATGTCTCGGGGTTACCGGGATCCTGGATGAAATCAGCGCTCAGCAGCGCCAATCCCAGGTTGTCTCCGTTGGAGACCGTGAAGCTGATCTCCCAGTTGATCGTCGCGCCAGCTTGGACGGTTTGGCCGTCCTGCGCAGACGTGAGAGACACATTGACCGTTTGGGCCATCGCCCCGGTTGCGATCATCAACACCGCTGCCGTACCCACGAGATTGCGCATCGACCGCCTCCAACTCCAGCAGATTAGTACAGAACTCATGCCGTTTCATTGTATCGCCCGCCTCGGGCAGCGTAAAGACGATTTCCGGGCCGCCATGGCCGTCTCGTCGGCGAAACCAGCCCCATCAGCCGCGGATGCCGGATACTGGCGGCCAAACGTTCCGGCGAGTCGCTGATTGGCGAAAATGGACGGTTTTCAGTACTTCTCGGTCCACGTCGCGCTCGCGTAGCGCTCCCGCCGATCGGCGATATCTGCCTCCTGCTCCGCCGACCATGTCGTCGGCCTTGGCGCCAGGCCGAGCGCTTCGCCGAGACGGGCGAGAAAGTCGTCGACCCAGGTCGCAACCAGGTCCGTATCGTCGACGTCGGGATCGGCCCCGGGATGATCGGCGAATCGTTGTCGGAGCAGTAGCGACCCGTGCTGCAGGACGCGGTCCGGCAATCGGCGCTGGGCGCTGCCGAGCAGCTTTTGCTCCTGCACGATCAGATCCGTCCGGCCGGGCCGCTCGAAGCAGAAGAATGGGCCGGTGCGGGGTGTTGGCAGCGGGTACGAATCGGGCGCGAGCATGCTCTCGATGCCGGAGGCTGCCAGCACGTCGCGCCAACAGCTGTGCACCAGTTCGTAGAGCGACGCTGGAGATTTTCGGACCATCGGCAACGACGTATCGGCCACCAGGCAATAGGTGATCTCCTGGTCGTGCAGGATTGCCCCCCCGCCGGTCAGTCGCCGAACGACCGCCAGCGAACGCAACGGATCAGGCAGCTCGGCCAGTTGGGCTGCCCGCTGGAAGTACCCCAGGCTGATCGTCGGCGGGTCCCACGCGTAGGTCCGGATTGCCGCCGGGCGCGCGCCGGTGCTGTGCAACAGGTGCTCGTCGCGGGCCATGTTGGTGGGCCCGTCCAGCGCTGGATCCTGATAGACGTGTAGGTTGGCTGCTAGTGCCACCACGCCTCCGCAGCCGGCTGGTGGATCATGACGCTGCGCAGGTACTTCACCGCTTTCTCGAAGCCTTCCTGGACGCTCATGTACGCGTCTTCGTGCTCGATACTGATGACGCCGTCGTAGCCCTTCATGCGCAGCATGCTCACGAACGGCTTCCAGAAGGCGTCGCCGTGACCGTAGCCGCAGGTTCGAAACACCCACGAGCGATGATCGAGATCGCTGTACGACTTGGTATCGAGCGTTCCGTTGATGGCGCTGTTGTGCGGGTCGATCCCGGTGTCCTTGCCATGAACGTGAAAGATGCACGCCGCGTCTCCGAGCACGCGTGCCGCCTCGATCGGGTCGATCCCCTGCCAGAAGAAGTGCGACGGATCGAGGTTGGCGCCGAGTTGTCGACCGCCGCGGGCACGAAGTCGCAGAATGGTCTCGGGGTTATAGACCGCGAATCCGGGATGCGCTTCGAACGCGATCCGAACGCCGAGGTCCGCGGCTTCCGCGTTGCGTCGCGACCAGAAGGGCGTCAGCACCTCGTCCCACTGGTACCGCAGTATCTGTTCGTAGTCCTCCGGCCAGGCACAGGTCACCCAGTTGGGTGTGCGATCTTCGGGGGCGCCGCCGGGGCAGCCGGAGAAATTGATGACGACATCCGTACCCAACAGCGGTGCCAGGCGCACCGCGATATCATGGTCGCGGGCATGTGCGGCCGCCACCTCCCGATCGGGGCTGACGGGGTTGCCGTGGGCAGCTAGTCCGACGATCTCCAATCCGTGACGCTGGCAGTCTTCCTTGATCCGCTGTTGCGCGGACTTGTCCTCGAGGACTTCCGCTGGGTCGAAGAACGGCTTGCCCGGATACGGCCCGACCGGTAGCTCGATTGCATCCAGCCCCACCTTCTGACAATACGCCAGCGCCTTTTCCCAACCCATCGACGCAAGGCCCGTAGCCATCACACCCAGTTTCATCGGATTACCTCACACACTGACCATGCAGCGCCGCACCAACCGCAGCGCTGCGTGTCCGAACCGTACTGTACCGCGGTCGAGCAGGGATTCGAATCCGTCCCCGAACTTGTAATGGCGTTTGGTCGGCGTTTGTCGCACAATCCGCTCCTCGTGAGTAACAGGAACGAGGTGTACGATGATGCTGGAGAGTAGTCACGGAAAGCCCGTCAGCCATCCGACCGATCACGACATCGAGCAGGCGCTGCAGTCGCTGCATGAGGAGGACGGCTTCGTCATCCTGGCCCAGGCTTCGGAAGAGTACGTTCAGGCAACCGCGAGCGTGATCGAGTATCGCGCTGACGGCCGCCATTACCAGGCGGCGCTGAGCGGTCCGACCGACGCCGACCTTCGACGGGTGTTCGTGGCCTACCTCGGACGAGACGACGCGTTCAGGACGCTGCTGCCCTGGCGCGATATTACGGACGAATTACCGACCGGGACGGCGCCATCTTCCGGAACACCCACCACATGGAACCCGGCTGCGACAATCGCAGGCGTCCTCGTTGCGGCGCTCGTGCTGGGCGGGTTCCTGGCCTGGCAGGCGGGCTGGCTCGGCTGACGACCCGGGCCATTGACCGATTGCTCGCGCGCGCGGCTCGTTGTGTTTGGTGTCTGATTCGCGCAGGGGCCTGTGGCGTAGACACAGGCCTCGCAAAGGGAGCTTGCTCCCCGCTCGCTCGCGCGCGGCTCGTCGCTATCGGTGTCTGGCTCGCGCAGGGCCGCGTCTACGCCAAGCTCATCCAGGCTGCTTGTCGCTCGGTTTTGCACCGCCGACCAGTCGCAGCCCCAATTCGTCCAGCTGCTCCTGCGACACGGCGCTGGGCGCTTCCGTCAGCGGACACGAAGCGCGCTGTGTCTTCGGGAAGCTGAACACGTCGCGGATATTGTTGCGGCCCGTCAACAGCATGACCATCCGATCGAGTCCCAGCGCGATTCCGCCGTGCGGCGGCGGACCGTACTTGAGCGCCTCCAGCAGGAATCGGAACTTGAGCATCTGCTCCTCGCGCGACATCTGCAGGATGTTGAAGACCTTCTCCTGCACGTCGCTCCGGTGGATTCGAATGCTGCCGCCGCCCAGTTCGATGCCGTTCAGTACGACGTCGTACGCCTTGGCCCGGCACGCGCCGGGATCACTCTCGAGGCGCTCGACATCTTCATCGCGCGGTGCCGTAAACGGATGATGGACTGCGTAGTATCGCTGTGTTTCCTCATCCCATTGGAACATCGGAAAGTCGACAACCCACAGAAAGTTCCACTTCCCCTCGGGGATCAGGTTTCGGCGTTTCGCAATCGTCTCACGCAACCAAGACAGGTACTTGCAGACGTCCGCCTCGGCCCCGGTCGCGAAGAAGATGATGTCGTTCGGCCCCGCGCCGGTCGCCGCACACAGCGCCCCGGTCGTCTCCGGCGTAAAGAACTTCGCGATTCCCGTCTGGAAGGCCAACTGACCGCCGTCGCCGGCCGCAACCTTCACCAACGGCAACCCACCGGCCCCGATCCCTTTCAGGTCCTCGGTCAACGTGTCGGTTTCCTTGCGCGTCATGTCGGCACCACCCGGCACCACGATACAGCGCACGCAACCGTCCTTGCCGGCCAGCGCGTCGGCGAAGACCTTGAAGTCCATCGTCCGCGCGACATCCGAAACGTCCTTGATCTTCAGCTCATAGCGCGTATCCGGACGGTCGATCCCGTAGTCGCGCATCGCATCCGCATACGAAAGCCGTGGAAACGGCGTCGGAATCTCCACGCCATGCGTCGCCTGCATGACCTCCTTCATCAGCCCCTCAATGCACTCCAGCACGTTCTCCGGCTGAACGAACGACATCTCCATATCGAGTTGCGTGAACTCCGGCTGCCGGTCCGCGCGCAGGTCCTCGTCGCGAAAACAGCGCACGATCTGCACGTACTTGTCGAACCCGCTCATCATCAGCAGCTGCTTGAACAACTGCGGCGACTGCGGCAACGCATAGAACGTCCCCGGCTGAACGCGCGACGGCACCAGGAAGTCCCGGGCCCCCTCCGGTGTGCTCTTCGTCAAGAACGGCGTCTCGATCTCAATGAAGCCCTCGCGATCGAAGTAGTCGCGAATCGCCTTCGCGATCCGATGCCGCAGAATCAACGCATGCTGCATCGGCGGCCGGCGCAGATCGAGAAAGCGGTACTGAAGTCGCAACTCCTCATTGGTGTCGACCTCATCCTCGATCGGAAACTTCGGTGTCGCCGACTCGCTCAGGATCTCGAGCTTGCGACCATTGACCTCGATCGCGCCGGTCTTGAGATTGGGGTTCGCCAGCCCTTCCGGACGTGGCGCCACGTCCCCCTCGACCACGATGCAGAACTCGCTCCTCAACCGGCCCGCGACCGCGTGCGCCTCCGGGTCCGTCTCCGGATTGAACTTGCACTGAACGAGCCCCTCCCGATCGCGCAGATCGATGAACACCATCCCGCCGTGATCGCGCCGATTGTGTACCCAGCCGGTCAGGGTCACACGCTGACCGGCCAGCGCCTCGGTCACCTCGCCGCAATAACACGTCCGTTCGTGATAGGGCAACATCGCACTACGCTCCCGCGATCTGGGTTCCTGTTCTGGCCGCCTGGGTCCGATAGACCCCGCCGCCTGCCAAAATCCGTCTACAAAAAAAGCCCGGCGGCCGCGACCGCCGAGCTTCGTTCCATATGCGAACCGTGTACGCTCGGCAGGTCAACCACAAGGGTTGTCGTTATTCCGAGTGCGGTTATCACGGTTTTCGTACACGTTCTCGACTCCTTGGAAATTCCAGTATAGATGCCCGGAGCCCTTCCTTCAAGCGAGTGACCGTAGAGCCTGCCCACTGGATTCCAAACGTCGGCTGTTTTTCAAACCCGCGTGTATCCGCCCCATTCCGCGCCGCCTGCTGCATGGCGACTCCCAACGCCGCTACTTGTGGCTCGCGATAGGAGATGTTGGACATGTTCCGAATGAGACGATCGCTCTTGCTCGGCCCGGCACTGGTCAGCGCCGTGGCCCTGCTGCTCGGCGGTTGCCCGCTGCCCGACGCTACCGGGCTCGATGACGACGATCCCGGCACGGTCGGCGATTCCGGACAGTTGCCGACCGGCGTCGGGAACCAGCCTGGCGGTCAGAGCGAAGAAGCCGATCCGGGGCAGGACACGAGCCAGGGCAACAATGGCCCCACGGGCCAGGCGCCGGGCCAGAACGAAACCCCGGAGAACGGAGAGTCGAACGAGAACAACAACGAAGGATCAGCCGAATCCGAGGCCGGCTCAGGACAGGAAACGAACGAAGAGCCGGCCGATCCGCCGGCAGCGCCCGCGGAACCCGAGTCCGCGCTGGTTGGGACGTGGATGCTCCAATCGGGTGACTTGATGGAGGATCTCGATCCGCTTCTCGACGTCAAGGCGTTGACTTTCAACGAGAACGGCACCGGTCGCATCTTCTGCTACGATCAATCAACGGGAGCCAAGGACAGCGCACGTTTCCGATACGAAATCGCCGGTTCCTTTTTGTTGTTGGACCTTCGAGCCGAGTTCTCCCTGTCGTTCGGCGAAAACATCATCGTTACATTGACCAGCGCGATGCTCGATGCCGACACACTCGTGCTCATCGACGGAACGCAAACCGCTCAATTCAGTCGGAGTAGTACGCTGACGCCCGAAATCACGGGCAAGACGCTCGTCGTGACCGATGTGTTCGAGCTGCCGAAACGTGCGTCTTCGGACCTGGCCATTCTCGACGGCGACTTGATCTTTACCTCGTTCGATAGCATCGAACGGCTCGACCTCGACACACGGACACTGCTGGAACCGCTCGGGCCGCGAATTCTGGAAGGCGAGACACGATCGCGCATCGTGGGGACGGTGCAAGGGAGCACGATCTGGACGACGTGCGGTTGCGACAGCGATCGGCTCGTGTTCCAGTACGACAACGAGACAATTGTCGATATCGTCGGAGATCAGCTGGAGGGGATCGAGCGCTTGCAGATCTTCGCGATGGCCTACAATGCGAACGACGACCGGCTCTGGCTGCACGCCCGCGGGCCAGGTAGCTTCCGCGGCCTCAGACAGTTGAGAACCACCAACGAGCCCGACAAGATTGCGCTCTCGCATCCGTTCAATCGAGTTCCGTCGGCCCTCGCCTTCGATGGCACGAGCCTTTGGGCGATCATCACTGCTCCGACGCAGGTGATCGTCCAAATCGACACGGAGTCCAGTCGGGTCGTGAACTCGTTCGACGTTCCTGATAGCGACGCATTCTTCTCGGGCATCGCATTCGACAGCTTCAACATGTACCTGCTCGCCACGTCAACGGACGATGGGACGAGCGTGATCTACCAGGCGCCGCGACGAACGGCTCCCAGCCCCACCGGCGGCGGCACGGGTTCCGTCTCGAACCGGCCGCCTACCAACGGCCTGTAAGCGACACGACAAGCCCGCCGACCACTCTTCAAAACGGGGCGTGTTCCATTGCGAGCGCGCCCCGCGCTCTTACCCGGCAGTCTCGTCAGAAGTACTTCTCCCGCACTTTTTCGGAACATTATCGCGCGCCGCGAGTTTACACCTACTAAAGACAATATTGGGTGGAGCGACGACCGTCGGGGGCGCCGCTGATGTCTCGGGGCCCCTGTGCGGAGGGCAATCCATGCTTCGAACCAATACGAACATGTTGCTGGCAGTCTCGTTGACGGGAACCATGATCGTCGCGAACAGCGCGCCAACTATTGCTGGCGACAGCGTGCCGCGTTTCGAATTTCTCGGGGACAGCTCCGACAACCCGTTTGTAGGCGGGATTAGCGCCGACGGCTCGGTTGTTAGTGGCTCGCTAGACACCGGGCCCAACCGCCTAGAGGCGTTTCGCTGGACCTCGGCAGGCGGATTCGAGCTCCCCGGCATTTACACGGGAATCATTGGCGGTGAACTCAAGCCTGGCCCCGCCAGAATCTCGCCCAACGGCGAATGGCTGGCCGGAGTGCTCTTCTCACGCGAATTCACGGTGCGGGGACAGATCCTCACCGTCCGGGCGTACCGCTGGTCGGCGGCGACCGGCTTCGAGGTACTTCCGGTTCACCCGCTCGCTTTCGGATTGGAGGCCGATGCCCGAGCCGTCACGAACGACGGGGTGGTCTACGGAACCGCAGACGGCCCGACCGGGCGCGCTGCGACGCAGTGGGTCGACGGCGTTCCGTATCTGCTGACGGACCCGTTCGGCGACCCAGCAATCGGCCAGGCTGTCGCCGTCTCAGACAACGGTCGGCATGTTGCCGGCTCGATTCGCAATCCACGCCCGATGGCGGCGCGGTGGGTGGACGACGTACCTGAATTGCTCGGCGTGCTGCCGGGCGGCACCTGGAGTGTCTCGCACGGCATCTCCGGGAATGGTCGATACATCGTCGGGGATTCGAGCGTGATGGAGGGTAGTGTCGATCGCCAGGCATTCCGTTGGTCGGCCGACGATGGAATCGTCGGATTGGGATACCTTCCCGGTTTCAGGCGCGACACGC
>JANQNU010000081.1 GCA_028279405.1 Phycisphaerae bacterium | reverse complement strand
CTTCGGGCCGTTCCGCGGCTGGACGGGCTTGCGGCTGCCGAACCGCCGGACGCTCCATCGGCGAAGCAGGACGCATCTCCCGCGGGGCCGGCTCGATGCCGCGACCACGATTGGGCGTCAATCGTTCGGCGGGCGGCGCAAACAACGAACGCCGTGGCTGGCGCAGACGCGGCGGAGCAAGCAAACGATCCTCACCAGGCTCCACCGGCGTCGTCGGCAACGCTCGCGGCTGTGTCCAGGACGACGGCGAGCTACCCCGAATCTGCGGCGGCGGGTAGCTACCACGCCCGCGTAACATCCCGGGGAGATTCGCGATGATCGTGCCTGGCCGCACCGCTTGTGCTGCACTCTCGAGGTGCTGCAAGCCGCTCTCCCGATCGCCCGCATAATACTCGAGGTACCCAAGTAGGAACCGCAACTGCGGATCATCCTGCGAGGTCAATCGCTTCTTCAGATCGGCCCGACGAATATCGACCGCTTCGCCACCACCCATGAGCGACAGCAGGTCGAACGAAAACTTTGCCAACTCAGGGTATCGCTGCAGACCCTGCTGCAAGCTTACGGCTGCCGTACGGTAGTCACCCGCAGCGAGCTGCGCGTGCCCCTTGCCAAGCAACGGCAGCGGATTGGTCGGGTCGAGCCGGTGCGCCGTCTCATATCGATCCGCCGCCTCATAGTATTGCTGCATATCCATCAACGACTGAGCCTTGACCAGCTCGGTGTTCAGCGCCGAGGTCGACCCGCCGCTAAGCGACCGAATCGGATTGTCGCGCATGGCGCTCAGAAATGCGTCGGCGTCCAGCTGCGCCCGCGCGTGCAGCGACTCCGACAACACCGGATCACTGCGAATCGCGGACTGCATCTCTCGGAACCACTGCGCACCAGGGTCGATCTCGAGCGCCAGCGCCAGTCGCATGTCCGTGAACAGATCATTGCCCGGCAACATGTCCGTCTGCGTCAGAATCGGCGGCGCTACCGGTGCCTCCGCGATCGACGGCGTGTCCGCGAGAATCGGCGTTTGTTGCACCAGCGGACGCTCATTCTGCGGGTTTGTCAGCTGCAACGGACGGAAAAGATCATTGGTCACCGGCTCTTGGATCGAATTCATCGGCAGCGTCCGGTTCCGCCGTACGGCCTCGGCCGGCGAAACGTCCAGCGTGCGCGACCCCAACGGGTCAGGACGGTACTCTGGCGCTTCGCGAGGCGTCGCGTCCAGCGCCCGGTTGTCGTCGATCGATGGCCGCCGACCGAACGGATTGAGGGGATCGACGCCCGCCAGCCCCGTCGTGGTTCGACGATCCCACGTATCGATAGCCGCGTTGGTCGTCCGGATTGATCGTGGACCGAAGATCGAGCTCCCCAACGGTGAACGCGCCCGAATATTGACGCCACTGATCGAGGCGGCGAGCGGATTCGCAGTACGAATCCGTGCATCGGGAACGCCGCCCGCGTTGAAACCCGCGGCGGTCGACCCTGGAGCAAAGGCCTCGGTGTTGCGCACGTTGGGGTTCAACAGGCCTGCTGAAAAGACAGTCGTGTCGGGATCGAAGTACGGACGTGCTCCCAACCCGCCGAGCGGCAGGTTGGCGTCGCCGGCCGCGACCGAATCCCGTCGGAACGCCGATAGGCTCGAGCTACCCAAAGAACCTCGAAACGCCGTCGGCGCCGAGATCGGCGAGAAACTCCGCAACGAGAACCCGCGACCGATGGTGCCGAAGGCCGCCGCGTTCCCCAGCGAAAGCGGCGAAGCCGGCCGCTGGTAGTTCCCACTGAAATTACCCAGGTACGTGTTGGCCTCCAGCAACCGACCGTCCTGCTGGACCGGCCCGGTGTACTGTGCAAACGCAGACGGAGTCGTCAGCAACGCCAACAGCCAAACGCTGCTCGACAGCGCCACCCATACACCTGCTCTTGGTCGAGCCATGTCTCGCGACCTCCACGTGAGGGAATCCTGCTTACTTTCCTATCTTATCATAGATCGACGATTTGGATTCGTCAGCCGGCACGCCCCGCGCAATTCCCACCAGACGCGCAATCCTTGCGCCCCTCGGCGACCCGACCCCTTGCCCCGAGGGTCAGCGCGCCAAAGGGTGTGGCGGATTGGGCAGGATAATGTCGCCCGGCTCGGGGACGTTTTCGTCCACGTGCGTCAATACGGTTGCCAGAACCCGGGATGATCGTGCGAAGCGCCGGGTGACGCGGGCCGTGCCAATTGCCTGTCCACCTCGTCGAATCAGCACCGGCATCCCGACGTAGGAGCGCTCGAGCTCGAGTGCGAGCGAGCCGGAGGGGTCGACCCAGGTCTCGACGACCTTGCCGCGCGGGTAGATTCCTCCGAGCAGCAGCTTGGCGCGCTCGATGAGCTGTTCGCGCTGCTCCTTGCGATAGGGGTGACTCTTCTCAGCGAGCGCGCGGAGCAGCTTCAGCCCGACCGGCGAATCGAGGATGATCAGCGCCGCCGCGGCATCGATCGCAACCTGTTTGGCACTGTCGTCCAGCAGTTTGACCAGGAGCGGCTCTCCAGTCTCCAGTGGCAGTTGCAGGAGGCAATCCACCGCGATCCGCCGCTCGGTCCGCTCGGTGGTGCGGATGAACCGCTCCCAGTCCGCAGGCTGCACCAAAACGGGACTCTTCAGATACGCCGGCACATGACGGTAGTAGGTCTCGAGCGTCAGGACGGAGATCGCGGTTACATAGACACGACCGCCGAGCCGACCCCACTTGCCCCAATTGCGCGCAAAGGGCCGCCAGCTTCCCAGCGTATGGCTCCGCGGACGATTGGCCCGTGGTCGATCTTGTAGTGGGAGGATCGCATCCCGCAGGGCATGGTTCCAACGCTCCCAGCGCTCGCCGCCCTCCTGGAACATCGCAACCGTGCCATAGTACCAGTAGTACTCGCTATGCAGTTGCGTCGGGTCCTTCCCGGTAGCGCGCGCCCCACTCGGCAAATCGGCCATCAAACGGCTCATCTGCCGACGGTACAACGGACTGTCGGCGTCCCACCCCAGTAGTTGCTCGCTGGTGACCGCGCACGCGATCATCGCCGGGCCATAGCGATACTGCGGCGTGCCGAGCCCGCGAATCCGAAACCCCTCACCCGCGTCGGAATACCAGACGCGCCCGTCCGTTTCACTGGCACGGGCAAAATGCAGCGACGCCCGCACCAGCGCGTCGCGGTTCACCGAAACGCCCGCGGCCTCACAGGCGTACAGCGCCTGCAATACCCAGGCAGTGATCGACGTGTCGTTACGGGTCGAATCGGACGTCGGAAGATAATCCCAACCGCCGAATTGCTGCTGGCTGCGGACGAGCCGGCGCGCCGCCGACCGCAGCGCCCCGCGCAACCGCGTGTCTTCCGCATTCGCGGAATACTCCGCCAGCGCGAACGTCGCGAGCGCATCGTTGTACCCTGACATCGCGTCGTCCGGGCCAAATCCGCCACTCGCACGCTGCGCCGAGACCAATGCGCGCAGCGCCGCGCGAACCACATGCTGATACTCTCCCTGGTCGGCCGTGTGTCCCGCACCGACGAACGCCATCAGGCACAGCCCGGTGAGCCCCACCCGAATGGACGGCGTGAGCCGTCGAATCGCCGGTCCCGGACAGCGATCGTCATCGGGACACTGGTACTGAAAGTCCACCGCGTCCCAGGTCCCGTCCGGACTCTGGTGCTTCGCGAGCCAAGCCAGTCCGAGATCGACGGCGTCCTCGGTAGCCCGCGTCCCGCCAAACCGCTCGACCTCCTTGCGCCGACCGGCCGCTGTCTCCGGCACGACGGGTGCAGCCGGTGTAGGCACTGGCGCCACGCGGGGCTGGGTCGTCGCCGGACCGCCGCGGAGTCGTTGCACCGTGACACGCTCGAAGATCGGCTCCGGGATCACGGGCCGTGATGCCGGCAGCGGCAGGGAGGAAACCACGGACGCAGTCTCAGCAACGTCTGATTCGGAATGTACGTGTTCGACCTGCGCGGCTACGGGTTCGGCCGTTGGGGTTTCGGGGCCTGTCGGGTCACTCGGCGTACTCCCCCCCAGAATCCACAGCGGCAGGCCGATCGCCGTTACCGCGAGCCCGCCCAGGATGATGCCACCCAGGAGTGCCCAGCGCGACCCATGCTGCGCTGCTGCTCGACCGGCGTCCATAGCACGAAATTATAGCCCGGGCACCGCCCCCGTGCGCGAAAAGTAAGGGCGCCTGAACCGTGCCGCCTCAACGCAACGTTCAAGCGGGTCGGTCGCCGAGGTCCGTACTCACCACGACCGCCGCCGGGATCGGCGGAAACACCATCTTCACGCGATAAGCCTCGAACGCCGACCCGTCCCAACCCGTCCGTTCGAACACGCGTTGAACCAACTCCGAGTAACGCGGAATCTCCGGGACATGCAACGCGCCAGGTCCACGCCCGAGGTAGACGACGCGCTCCACGACCGGCAGCGTTACGCGACCCTCGGCGGCGAACCTGGGCGGCGTCTCCCCTCCCAACTCACCATACACCGCCAGTTGCGGCCGGAAGCCGCCGAAGAGCCCCTCGTGCACCAGCTGGTCGAAAACCAGCGTCTCGCAAGGCGTGTTCGCGCGCATGACGAGCTCGACGCATTCGTTGTGCTCCTCGCGGTAGCGCGGCGCCGAGCCCCGGACGACATCGCCGAGCACGCAGGTGGCCCGCGCCGTGTTGCCGACCTGACCCTCGACCAATTCATGGTGCACGTAGCCCCGCCGGGCCTGCACCCTGCGCGTCTGCGGCAACGGCGTCGTGCAAAAACTCCGCATCAACGGCACATCGAGCCCGTCCCCGACATCCTGATCCCCGGGCTCGAGCGGCTCCGCGAGCACCGACCGGCGCTGGACCCCATCGTCATCGACAATCCGCGCCTGGTGAATCGCCCAGCGCACCTCGCGCCGAATCCGTCGCAGCCCGACAAACCCACGCACGGAAGCAACGTCGATCGTGTCCGAATCGTCCGCAGAAGCATGCAGGAAGTAGGCGCGGAACTGCGTTGATGCCTGGATCCCCCAGATGTAACTGTTCGCCCGAAAAGCCAGCCGTCGATAATCGAGATCCAGCCGCTCACGGCCCTGGGCGGAAACGCCGGACAACATCATCTCGAGCGAAGCACGGTCCCCGGCATGGACGCTGACCAGACGCTCATATTCCTGCTCAGCACGAATGACGTCCTCGATCAACGCATACGGCACATCAACGCCTCGTGCCGCGTCCAGAAACTTGCGCAATCCAGCCTTCCCGGGAATATGCCGCGCCGCCTCGAAAACATCCGACGCCTGGACCAGACTGCCAATCTTCCAGCCCAGCTTCTTGTCGATCCCCAACGCCCGCGTCAAATCCTGCGGACGCTGCGGACTCCCAGGCAAACGAGCGACCACCCCCGATAGCGCCGCGCGTAACCGAACCATCACCCGCTCGGCATCCCGCTCAAACGACCGATCCGTCACACCAGTGAAACCGTCAGGCAACATCGCCTCGATCATAGCCGACACCACACGCTCGTTGAAGAGTGCCGAGAAAAACTCTCGATATTATTCTTGAAAAGTTTCTAGAAACCATTGCGTTGCGGTGTTGCCCTTTGTTAGCCTCGGTTCATCGAGGTCGCTCGCGCGAACGCGGGCGGAGCGAGATCTTGGTTATGGGAAGGAGCGTTGATCGTGAAAGTCGTGTGGAATCAGGTCCTGGCGTTTAGCGGATTGGTCATCGGTATGAGTGCGGCGGTCAACGCCGGCGACATCCTCGGGAGCGATGCGTTCTCGACCGCGATCGGCGAGATCGATGGGGTCGATGCGACCTGGACGCCGATCGGGCCGGCCGGGGTCCCCATCAACGGCATGGCGTACAGCGCGACCACGGACACCCTCTACGGCGTCTCGGCCGGTACGCGAAGCCTGTACCGCATTAGTCGGCAGACGGGAGCCGCTACCGTGGTGGGAACCGAAGGCGGACTGGGCTTCGGGAACGTCAATGGTCTCGCGTACGATCCGTTCAACAATGACCTGTTCGCAACGGACAACAATACCAACACGTTGATGCGGGTCGACGCCGCCACCGGCAACACGACCGTCATCGGTGAGATCGGGGGCGGCTTCACAGAAATCGAGGGGTTGGCCTACGACAGCGACCGGAACGTCCTCTATGGAATCACCGATCTCCAGCGCCGGATCGTCAGCATCGATCTCCGGTCGGCGGTCGCAACGGCCATCTCGCCGGTGCTTCCTGACTTGGTCTGGCGCGGATTGACCTGGGATTCCGACAACTCGCTGCTTTATGCGAGCGCTCCGGACATCTTCGACGACGCGATCATCTACTCGTTCGATCCGGTCGGCGGACGCCTCGCGCGCCGCGGAGTCACCGCCGGCGTCGAAGCCGTCCAGGGATTGGCGTTCGTTCCGATCCCGGAACCAGCCACCGCGACCCTCATACTGATGCTAGGTGGCCTGTTCGTACGTCGACGATAGCCGTAGGATTTGAACCCCAGAACGCCGAAGGCGCGCCCACGCTGGGACGCGCCCTCGGTAGTTCCTGTTTCCTGCCTGCGGCCGGGTCAGCCCATATGCTTGACGACGGCCTTGCCGAAGTCGCTGCACGAGAGCAGGGTCGCGCCTTGCATGAGGCGCTCGAAGTCGTACGTCACCGTCTTGGCCGAGATGGCGCCGTTCATTCCCTTGACGACCAGATCCGCGGCCTCGGTCCAGCCCATGTAACGGAACATCATCTCGCCGGAGAGGATGACGCTGCCCGGGTTGACCTTGTCCTGGCCGGCGTATTTCGGTGCGGTGCCGTGGGTCGCCTCGAAGATCGCGTGACCGGTATCGTAGTTGATGTTGCCGCCGGGCGCGATCCCGATGCCGCCGACGCAGGCGGCGAGCGCATCCGAGATGTAATCGCCGTTGAGGTTCATCGTCGCGATGACGTCGTACTCGGCCGGACGCGTCAGCAACTGCTGGAGAAACGCGTCGGCGATCACGTCCTTGATGATGAGCTTGCCCGGGTCGACCTTCGCCTTGCCTTCCATAGTGGGTCGATGGGCGATCGGCGGTGCACCCGCCGGGCGGTCCATGATGTGCCAGGGGCCGCCGTCCCAGGGCTTGGCACCGAATTCCTTCGCGGCGACCTCGTAGCCCCAGTCGCGGAAGGCGCCCTCGGTGAACTTCATGATGTTGCCCTTATGGACGAGCGTCACGCTCGTCCGACCGTTGTCGAGCGCGTACTGGATCGCCGACCGGACGAGCCGCGCCGTACCTTCACGGCTGATCGGCTTGATGCCGAAGCCGGCCGTCGCGGGGAAGCGGACCTTCTTGTAGCGGTCCGGGAAGTTGTCGCTGACGAGCTTCTTGAACTTGTCGGCGTCAGACGTACCCTCTTCGAACTCGATACCGGCGTAGATGTCCTCGGCGTTCTCGCGAAAGATCACCATATCGGTCAGGACGGGATCCTTGACCGGGCTGGGAACGCCGTCGAACCAGCGAACGGGTCGCAGGCAGACGTACAAATCCAGCTGTTGGCGCAGCGCGACGTTGAGCGAACGGATGCCGCCGCCGACGGGGGTCGTTAGCGGGCCCTTGATGCCGACGAGGAACTCGCGGAAGGCGTCGAGGGTTTCTTCCGGAAGCCAGTTGTTGGTCTTTTCGAACGCGGCCTCACCGGCAAGGACTTCCATCCAGGAGATCTTGCGCGATCCGCCGTAGGCTTTCTCGACCGCGGCATCGAAAACGAGCTGCGACGCGAACCAGATGTCGGGGCCGATGCCGTCGCCGCGGATGAACGGGATCACCGGGTGGTTGGGGACTTCGAGTTTCCCACCGGTGATGGAAATTTTCTCGCCGGTGGGGACAGACGTTGCGTTGCTCATGAGACGGGCTCCCTTTTTCAAGCCGCGGCCGCGCGGATCGCGATCCGTATAGACAAACGAGCTGGCTCCTTCCAGGTGTAGCGTTCACACCGCCGTGAATCCGGGCCTTGGCCCCCGCTTTGCCTGGTTTGAGCGTACTCTAGCGATGAAAATCCTCGGAGCATCGTAGTCGATCTTAGCCGCCCGGGGAAGGATGGGCGCAGCACGTCGCCACGCCCGACCGATGTATATGATCGGCAGGTCGGCAGATTGCCGCCCAGGGCCACAGAATGGGGTTACCGTGAACCCGCCGATGGCTGTAAGATAGGGTAGGTTCCGGGTCCGGAGCCTCGAGCGAGTGTCGCAAGGACGAGTACGCTACGCATGTCGCAGTTTTTGTCACAATTGCCCCGCCAGTTGCTCCAGCAGCAGCAACGGCTGACGCCGCAGTTGATCCAAGCGATGGATATTCTGCAGCTCCCGCTGATGGCGCTGGAGGCAAGAATTGCGCAAGAAATCGACGGCAACCCGGCGTTGGAACAAGCGACCCCGGAGGAGGAATTCGCCAGCGACGCCGAACCGCGGGAGCGCGACGAGCGTCCCGAAGGCGAACGCGACATGGTCGTCACCGAGGGGGACGGGGCGGATTTCGAGCGCCTGGATAACCTCGTCCGCGAGTACGACTGGTACGACGACGAAGATTACCGCGGGACTCGCTCCCGGGCCCAGCTGGCCGAAGAAGGGGACATGAAGCTGGAGGCCATGAACAACACGGCCTCGCGACCGGCCGGGCTGAGCGAATATCTCAACGAACAATGGGTACTGCAGGAGGTCGACCCGCGAACGCGCGAGATCGGCCGACACATCATCGACAATCTCGACTCTCACGGTCGGCTCTCAGCGGAATTAGACCAGCTCGCGCTAGAAATGGCGCCGATTGCATCGCGATCGGAGATGGAACAGGCACTGCGTGAGGTACAGGCGCTCGACCCGCCGGGGATTGCGGCCCGTTCGCTCCAGGAGTCGCTACTGCTGCAACTCGCAGCCTTGCGGGGGGACAATTCCCTCGAGATGCGGATCATCCGCGACCACTTCGACGACCTTCAGAAGAATCGGCTGCCGGTGATCTCGAAGGCGCTCGACGTCGACCTCGACGAGATCAAGGCGGCCATTGGCGTCATCGCTCAGCTACGACTCAATCCGGCCTCGGAGATCGAGGAGGTTGCGGCGCCGGCGATCATCCCCGACGTGGTCGTCGAGTACGACGAAACCGAGGACCGCTACGACGTTCGGCTGACGCGTTCACACGGCCGGGAGTTGCGGATCTCGCCGGAGTTTCGCGCGGCACTCGAGAAGTCGCGCAGCGACAAGAAGACGCGTGAGTTCATCAAGCAGAAGATCGACGCGGCCAACGCGATCATCGACGCGTTGCGCTATCGCAGCGACCGGCTGCTGGAGGTGGCCAAGGCCGTCGTCGATGCCCAGCGTGACTTTCTCGAACAAGGCGAGCAACACCTCAAGGTGCTGCGCATGAGCGACCTCGCGGAGCGGTTTGAGTGCGACCCGTCGACGATCAGTCGCACGGTCGACGAGAAGTACATGCAAACGCCACGCGGTATCTATCCGCTACGACGGTTCTTCACCGGCGGGACGGAAGCGGGCAACGGCGAAGCCATCGGCTGGGACAGCATCAAGGCCAAGGTGCAGGAGATCGTCGCCAACGAAGACAAGGCGAACCCGCTGAACGACGACGAGATCGTCGAAGCACTACAGAAACAGGGGATCGAGATCAAACGCCGAACGGTCGCGAAGTACCGCGCCCAACTCGGCATCCCGCCCGGTCGTCAACGCCGACAGTATTAGCGCCCGTAACGAACCACGCTGACGTGGAACTGGCAACGCGAACGGGGAGTGCTCCCTTGTTCGCAAATGGGAGCGAGCGCCCAAGTCTAACGTCGCGGGCCCTGGCACGAACCAGACACCGCACATACGAGCCGCGAGCGCGAGCGAGCGGTCGGGTGACACTGGCGGCTTGCCCGAACGGCAAGCTGCCAGGATGAGGCAGACGTCTACGCCGCCTGCCACGGCAAGGAACATCCTTCAAAATCAGGGTGGGGCGGGCGTCTCGCCCGCCACTGGATAGACGCACATTACCATGGTGCCCCGCCCCATCTTGGAGCGGGGGACTGCCCCATCGCTTGCGCTCTGGGCTCGCAATGGCACTCCACCCGACCACAGCGAGCCGCGAGCGCAAGCGAGCGGTCACCGTCCGTCGAGCCGCAGGTAGCAGACCTGGCCGGTGACGACATGCACTCCTTCGCGGTCGTGCAGGTCGACCTGTACCGGGCAAAGCGTCTTGCCGAACTTGATCACGTGTGCCGACGCCGTCACCGTTCCCTCGCACGGCGCCAGGTACCGCAACGCCATATCGGTAGTCACCATTGGCACCTGCGGTCCGATCTTGCTGACGATCGCGAACCAGGCTGCGCAGTCGGCCACGTTCGCGAGCATGCCGCCGTGAAAGTAGGGGAAGATCCCGTTGAAACGCTCATCGTGCTGCGCGGTGATTGCGATGTCCCCTTCGCGCAGCTCGACGACTTCGAGCCCGAGTGCGGACACACACGGGATCGAGCGGATTCGCTCGCGGATCGCCTGCTCGACTTCCGGGCTCACGAGAACAGGTCCGGTTCAGCCGTAGCCTCCGCGGGCGCTGCCCCATCGCGCTTGCCGGGTGGGCGCCCCCGCCGACCGTTCTTCGACGCCGTGCCGTTGAGCGCACGTCCCTGGTCCGTGGTCGGCGCGCTTTCCAGCGGCTGCTCCGCGCCGACGAGCGGGTCGCCGGGATTGATCGCGTTGAGTCGCGTCTCGATCTGTCGCGCGTAGTTTTCCGACAGCTCGAACCCGAGCCATTGGCGTGCGAGTTTCTTCGCGACCGCGAGCGTCGTGCCGCTGCCGCCGAACGGATCGAGCACGAGTTCATCCTCGTTCGACGAAACGCGGATGATCCGCGCGAGCAGTTGCTCGGGCATTTGGCAGCCGTGCCAACCGCGGCGTTCCTTGAACGTGCCGGCGACGCGCGGAAAGTACCACGTGTCGGATTCAGCGGGAAAGCCAGCCGGCAGGTCCTGCGGCCGCAGCACGAATCCATCGTGGCTGAAATGCGGCACACCCGCCGCCCGAATAATCCACGTGTCGTCCGGAATGCGGCCGGCTGGGTTGGCACGTCGATCCTTGTACACCAGCTGCCGTGCCGACGGCACGCGAACCGTTTCGTCGTTGAACGTGTGGGCCGCACCCGGTTTCACGAAGTGGAAGATGTGCGCGTGGCTACGGGTGAACTTGTGTGTGCAGTGCACGCCGAAGGTGTAGTACCAGACGACCCAGCTGCGACAGTCCAGCCCCAGCTCGCGCGTGCACATCACCTTCAGCTCGGCGGCGTACTCGTCCCCGATCGCGAGCCAGAACGCGCCGCCGGGCTTGAGCACGCGAGCGACGCCCGCGATCCACTGCCGCGACCAGTCGAGATAGTCGTCAGCCGCACGACGATCATCGTACTCGTCGTATTCGTAGCCGATGTTGAACGGCGGGTCGGCGAATGCGAGGTCCACGCAGCCTTCGTCGAGCTGCTCCAGCCCCGTGACGCAGTCCATGTTATGAATCGCGTTGAGATCGAGCATCGCTGCCTCTTGCACCATATCATGAGTTCTTAAGATCCGTAGATCCTACCCATTGTAGCGCGGTCGCGCAAGGGCTTCTTGCACCAATCGTGCAACGAGCGTCCGAAAGGCGAGCCTTAGCGTGTCGCCGGAGCGCTGCCCAACAGTGTGTCCCACGTGGACGAAAGCGACCAGCCGGCAACGCGCTTTCCGTCGAGCAGGACGACCGGCATCGACCGCAGCCCCAATGTGCGCCCCAACGCCACATCGTTCGCAACGCGTTCGCGGACAGCGTCAGAGTCCAATGCGCGCTCGAAGGCTTCCGCATCGAGTCCGAGTTCGCGGGCCCACTGCACGTACGCCCCTGTGCCGAGCGCCCCCTGGTTCCGGTAGCAGCGCTCGATCATCCCGACATAGGCGTCGACCCCGCCGACTGCGCCGGCCGCCTCGACCGCCCGGGCCGCCGAACATGCCTCCGGATGACCGGCCCGCGTGAACTCCGCGTTGCAGGTCTCGTCCTGCGGAAAGTGTCGGTAGCGAACACGGATGAGATGCGGATACTTCGCGAGAACCTTGTCCAGTCGGTCGTGCGCGTTGCGACAAGCCGGGCACTGAAGATCGAGAAACGCCACGACCGTATGCGGCGCATCGGGGTTGCCGCGCTCCGGCTCGTTGGCGATCTCCGGCAATGCTGCCGCAGGCTGACGGTCGTGGTTCCACCGAACGTACTCCGGATCCGCGATCACCGACTGCCATTGTTTGATGTATTGCTTCGCAACGTTGGCCTCCACGACCGCCAGCGCGAACATGAAGTGCAGCGCGTACGCCAATAGTCCGGCGGTCAGCGCCGCGCAACCCAACGCCGCGGTCGGATGCACCGAGCGGTCCCGGTGCGATTCCGTCGTGGGAATCAGAAGCGTTGCGAACGACAGCAGCACCAGCAGGCCGTTGATGATGTGAACAACCGCGCAATAGAAACACCAGGCCTGCAGCTCCCAGACCATGATCCGTACGAAGTCGAGCGATGTGTATCCGCCGATCATGACGATGATCAGCAACGGCAGCAGCCATAGACGTCGCGTTCGCGGGACGCCGACGAACAAGTACCACAACCCGACCAACGCAAAATACCCGGCCCCGAATGCGGCGACGGGTAGCGACAGATTGTCAGCGATCTTCCGCTGCGACCAGCGCGAGTTGAGCACGAGGTCGCAGGGGTTCGGGGCCCCCTCGCTCGCCGGCTGACACATCTGATCGATCAACGGGACCGGCATCCCGCCGCTTTTCATGAGCAGCATCGACGACAGCGCCCAACCGAGGAGCGCCATCGTGACACAGGTCCAACGGATACCCTCACTCCACAATCTGGCTCGCGCGCGCGATCGGTCAGGCGGCACATGGCTGATCGGCATGTCATTCATTCGTGTCGTCCAGTTTCTCGAAAACGTAGCAGTATATCCCATCGTAGTGGTGCGCGTCGCTGCGCCAGCGCTCCCGGAACCCCCCGACCCGGACGGCCTCCAGCGTGATGTCGTTACGCGGCGACGGACATTGGCGTGCGTCCCACCATAGCAGATCGCCGGGTCGCATGGTCGCGAATTGCTCCCGCGGCAACGGATCGAACGGCGATTCGATTCGCTCCAGAAAGAGCGCCGCCCACGCTGACGCGGTAACGATGCGACGTCCATCCAGCCCACTCTCGCGCAGCCAATCAGCGGTCGATCGCATCAGTCGTCCCGACTCGGACAGTGCCAGCGGCGCGCACAGCCGAAACGGCGGCTGTACATCGCGCATAATCGCCGGCTGCGCCAGGGCCGCGACCAACAGCAGTGTCGGCGCGACCATGATTCCAATGCGTCGCAATCGCGCAAACCGCAGTTGATTCGCCAGCAGCCCGAGGGCACCGGCCGCAAGCAGTACGCCTGTCGCGATTCGGATATTCCGACTCGCCCAATCCAGCCACGATGGGATCTCTTGCTCGACCGCGAGCGTGGCAAGCACGATGATCCCGACCAGCAACACCAGGATTCCCGTCGCGCGTCGTCGCGCAGTCGGGTGCTCGGCGACCGAGCGAAACTGGTCGAGCGCCTCTGCCGCGAGAATCGCCAGCAGCGGCGCCAACGGCGTCAGAAACCGCGCGTAGCCGCCACTGGCGAACAACCCGAAACGAAAAAAGACGATATGTGCCACAAAGTAGAGCGCGGCGCTCGCCAACAACGGCCCGGCGCAACGGCGTTTCACGTGAAACACGCTTCCCGCGAACGCGAGGAACGTGATGCCAACCCCCGCCGACAACAGCAGCTTGACCGGCATGGTCAACCAGGTGCCGCTCCCGTACTCGTCGCTCGACTGCTGTGCAAGCATGGTCCAAAGCGGCACCTCCTGAAACACCACGAGGAACAGGAGATTGTGCAGGAACGGCGCCGACGCCAACAGCGCGAGCGTTCTCCACGAGGCACCTGCGCGCCACAGCGCGAGGCCGAAGACGACCAGCAACAGAAACGCCTCATGCCGCGTCAAGGCGCACAGGGACGCACAGACCGCGCACGCGGCGAGTCGACGGGCTTGCAACAGGCGCAGGGCCAGCATCCAGTAGAGTGCCAGGACCGGTTCAGTGAGCGTCGTGTAGCTAAGCGTGAACATCAGTGGCTGGACCCACACCAGCAACGGAACGATCCACGCGTGACGGATTCCTTGTCGACGTGCAAACTCGTACGCGAGCCATGCAACGAACGCGGTGAGCACAGCGGTGAAGAGCCGCGCCGGTAGCCAGCCAAACTGCGCCGGCAGCGCGTACAGCGTCGTGAACCCTGGTCGGCCCCACGTGTGCAGCATCCACGCCGGGTGAGGACCGCTCCAGCGGGCCATCAGGAAGTGCGTCAGATCATCCTCGTGGTAAACTCCGTCACTATGAAACGCCATCCACGCCGACACCGCCAGGCCGATCGCAACGAAGGCCCAAGCGATTGTGTGCCCCCAGCGTGGCGCACTGACTACCGGCGACTCGTCCGCGGCTTCGGCGATCGTCATGGACTCAGCGTTCATGATGCCGAGGGTGCCGCCAGTCGCGCCGAAATGCAAGCCGACCACCAACCGGATCCGCACAAGTGCAGCGCAGCAATCACGAACGAGAGGGGCGACCAGTCATGAGCGAGCAGAACGCCGAGCATGTCGTTGTCGGAATTGGCGAGGTGCTGTTCGATCGTTTCCCGGATCGCAAAGTGCTCGGCGGCGCTCCCGTCAACTTCGCCTATCACGCGCATCAACTGCTGACTTTCGCCAGATGCGGACGCGGCGTCGTGGTCAGCCGGGTCGGTAACGATGCCAGCGCCGCGTTGCTGTTGGAGGAACTGGGTCAGCGCGGACTCGCGACCGGTTGGATCACGACTGACGGAAGCCTGCCAAGCGGTGAAGTCCTCGTTCAGACCGACGCGGACGGGCAGCCCACCTACGACATTCGGGAACCGGTCGCGTGGGACGGTCTCTCGTACGATCAAGCGGTCCGGGATCTGGCGAGCACTTGCTCCGCGGTCTGCTTCGGCAGCCTTGCACAACGGCATGAAGCCAGCCGCGATACGATCCGGCAGTTCGTTCACGATGCAGGCCGCGCCGTGCGCGTCTTCGACGTCAACCTCCGACAATCGTACTACTCGGCAGAGGTGATCGAATGGAGCCTGACCGCCGCCACGATCGTGAAGCTCAATCACGAGGAGTTGACGATCGTCGGCGATCTGCTCGATATCGGGTCCGGCGCGGAGGATGACATCTTACGGGCCCGCCGACTGTGCGATCGCTTCAAGTTGCGGTTCGTCGCGCTCACGTACGGTGCGCGCGGGACGGTGCTGGTCACAACGAACGAGAAGATCGAAGGCGACCCGGTCAGCACGGCCGCCGACCCTGACGCCGACGCGGTCGGCGCCGGCGACGCGTGCACCGCCGGCCTGGTCTGCGGGGTTCTGTGGCAGCTGCCGCTGGTCCAAGTCGTTCGGCTTGCAAATGCGCTCGGGGCGTTCGTCGCGTCGCGGGCAGGGGCCACGCCGACACTCCCGACGGAGCTGTTACAGACGATCGTACCGGCGTCGCGACCGTCCCCCTCCTCCTAGCCCATCCCAGCTCCCATCCCAGCTCCCATCCCAACTCCCATCCCAGCTCGGCCCTGGTACAGGCGGCGTTCGGTAGACGATCCCCGCAAACTCGTCGCCTAAAGACTCCGGAGGTTGTCGTTTATCGGACGATCTTGGCGTGTGTGTGACTGGAATTGTCGAGTAGCGGTGTGAGAAACGACGGTTTGGTGTGTATTCACGTCGTGTGGATGCTGTACGGTCGATATTCGACGGTTCGTAGGGTTGGTCGGGGAAACATCATGGTCATGCGCATTGCCTGTCTGTCGGTACTGGTTTCGACGCTCGCTTTCCTGCTCGCCGGCTGCCCGATGCCGCCGAGCGGTCCGCAGGACGAGCCGAACACCAACGCCAACGGAGGCGACGGATCGAACCCTCCCACTGCTACCAGCGATAGCGGCGCCGACGCGCTCGAGAAGCTCGCGTACTCGGTCATTGCGGTGCGTGTGGAGGACCGACGACGAATCGCCGGCAATGCCAAGCCGCGCAGACGCGCCCAGGTGCTCGATCTTTTTAACGGTCCGTGTCTCAACGGCGGGTCGCGAAGCACTGACCCTGACGGGGTGATGACCTTCGAGGGGTGCGAAGTCTTTCCAGGGCTCGAATTGAACGGCGGTGTCCGGATCGTTCCCGATCCAAACGGCGGCCAGGGGGGACGGATCGACTTCTTCGATTTGCAGGGCAGAACCGACGGCAACGAATTTCGCGTGGACGGCTCGATCGAGGAGATCGAAGAACCTGACGGCGGGCTGACATTCCGGCTCGATCTGCGTTCCAGCACCGATGACGGCGAATACAACGACGAATTCAACGTCAACGGCGAAATCAACGTTAATGAGGACGACGAGGTATTCGGCAACCTGCGAATCGACACGGGCGACGAGTTCGATTTCCAGCGGCCGTCCCGCTGCCAGTTCGAAGGGCAGAACCTGTTCGGGATCGTACAGGACCCGAGTTCATTCGAGCGTCTTTGCCCCGAAGAGGAGTTCGCCCCGATCTCCGCGATTGATCCCGAGCTTCCGGAGGACCCTGCGGGTGTCGCGCTGGCGTCACAGATCCTCGCCGAGATCGACGCCGACGAGCGTGCAACCGATGTTGTTGGGCCGAGCTTCGATATCCCCAACACGCTGTTCGGCCTGGTATTCGAGAACGCACGGGTCTACGCTCAGATGGACGCGGTCGATCTCAACGTGGTCGGCATCAGCGTCGAGAATCCGGCCGGGCAATACCTGTACACGCTGGAGAATCGCTACCGCGGGCTGACGATGACGCTCGGCACCGGCGACGTGCTGAGGCTCGACGTCAGCGAAGGCGGCGCCATCGACGCCGAGATGGTCCTGAATTCGACCGCGCCGCCAAGCACGATCGCGGTCCGGGTCAACCCGGACGGCTCCGGACTGGTCAACGAGACGCGGACGCGAATCTTCGATACGCCGAATCCAGATTACGGACTTGCCCGCAGCACGCCGCCGGCCAAGCAGCGACTCCGATCGGCCGGGATCCGACTCAATCGGTCGGACTGCGTGGAGGTGATCGGTAGCCTGCGCGCGGTCGCAGGCGGCGCCTGCGATCTGAAGGACCTGCTGACCGGCGAATTGCTGGAACGTGCGCCCGAAACGCTTTGCGTGCTCGCACGGCGCGCCGCTACGCTGGGTGGGCCTGACGATCCCCGGCTGACTGCCGCCTTTAACCTGAGTCTGACGGCCTGGTGTACTGTCATCAAGAAGATCGGGCTCGGCGCTCGGTTCGCTTCCAAGCTGACGCCGGCGGAGGTTGCCTGCAAGCTGCTATCCATCACGTCCGACTTCGTGCAAGGCCGCACCGGGGAGACGCCGGAACAGCTGGTCTGCGACATCGTCACCCGAGGCGACTGGTTCCCCGACCGGATCGAGATCATCGGCTTTACCAACGAGGACGGCAGCACGGAGGAAACAGCGGGTGCCACGGAAGATGCGCGCATCATCCCCTTCGGCGACGACCCCGGCCATCCTACGTTCGAATGGTCGCCGCTGCTCGTCCCGCGCGCAGACTTCGTCATCCTGACTGCTGAATCGATCGGCGGAGAGCAAGAGTTGCTCTTCTGGTTGGCCCGCGGAATGCAGTCGATCCCGCGAATCGTCCCCTACGGCCACTACAACAAGGGGATTCGCGGCGTCTCGAACGTGCCCTACCCCGCACCACCGCTGGAAGCGCAGCCGGAAGACTGGTTCTATCGGCTCCGGATCCGCCTCGATGGTGGCGCGCAGATCGAAACCCGATTCCGGATCGTGGACTCGAGACAGGCGATTCTCGAAGGAAACGTCGGCGAACCGCTCGAACGACGACCGGGACTGTTCGGCGAAATTGTCGTCCGAGAGCCGGTGGCCGGAGCGACCGTCAAAGTGCTCGAAGGGAACCGCGTGGTCGGTGAAGGTACTACCGACGACGACGGCGACTACCGCATCGAACGACTCGAGCCGGGACCGGTGACAATACGGGTCGAGCGCGACGGCTACGCCAGGGTCCAACGCGAGGTCGAGTTACGAACCACCGGCGTCACCAGCGTGAACATCAGCGTTGCCTCTGAAAACGGCGTGTGCAGTAGTGATCTCGGTCTGATCAGACCGATCCGGGGACCGATGCGTCGCGATCGAGCAATCGACGTGTTACTGAGTGACGAAGGGGCCGGAATCGGTCCCGAAGGATTGATGATCTGCGTCGGCGGCACGCGAAACCGCCTCTTCGTCAATTGGAACAACGCCTGGGTGGCAGATCACATGCGCGCCGTCGACGGTGAGCACCTCGGCGACTATTCGGATCTCGAACTGCGCGTTACCAGCGTGCGCCTGCGGCACATGGAAACCCGTGAGATCATCGCGCAATCGTTCAACTTCTCCGAGCTTCTGCCGCCGGCTGAACTCAAGCTGCCCGACAATGAACCGCTACTCATCCCCGGCGAAGAGTACTGGATCGAACTCGATATCTTCGCCGGCAGCATCATCGTCATCACGACCGAACCGTGGTTGCTTTTTCAGGCACGGTGAGGCGACGCGAACAAGCATCCTTGGTATGACGGGCGAGACGCCCGCGCCACCCTGGCTGGGGCAGCGCGGGTAGCTTGCTGCCGGTGTGCAGAAACGCTCGCGCAGACTCGCTTAGGACTTGATCAAACGCACGTTCCTAACACTGGCGGACAAGCCGCCAGTGCCACCCCGACTACTGTTGGTTGGTCTGACGCTAACGTCGGCGAGTTCCGCGAATTCCGCGACTGCCGGAGCGTGAGCCACCTCGCGAACGGATCCCCGATCGCGAAGAACGTCCGCCGCCGCCCGACCGCATACTCGACCGCGATGACCGTCCGCCACCGGATCGAAAGCCCGACCGTGACGAGCGCCCACCGCTGCCGGAACGAATGCCGGATCGTGACGAACGTCCACCGCTACTAGACCGAATGCCCGAGCGTGACGAACGCCCACGACTGCCCGAGCGGATACCCGAGCGCGACGAACGTCCACTGCTGCCCGAACGGATGCCGGAGCGCGACGAGCGTCCACTGCTACCCGAGCGGATGCCCGAACGCGACGAACGCCCACTGCTGCCCGAACGGATGCCGGAGCGCGACGAACGTCCACTGCTGCCCGAACGGATGCCGGAGCGCGACGAGCGTCCACTGCTACCCGAGCGGATGCCCGAAC
>JANQNU010000062.1 GCA_028279405.1 Phycisphaerae bacterium | reverse complement strand
GCCGTTTCGATCAGAAGCTCGAAGATGCGTTCGCCCATTTCGTCTATGCTCGCGTCGCCGTCGATGATGCGCCCGCAGTTCACGTCCATGTCGTCGCGCATGCGTCGGTACATGTGCGTGTTCGTCGCGATCTTGACGGACGGTACGGGCTTGCAGCCGTACACGGAGCCGCGGCCGGTCGTGAACGCGACGAGGTTCGCACCGGAGGCTACCTGTCCGGTGATCGACATCGGGTCGTAACCCGGCGAGTCCATGAACACGAAGCCCCTGGCGGTGATCGGTTCGGCGTAGCGATAGACGTCGATCAGCGGTGATGAACCGCTCTTGGCGACTGCGCCCAGCGACTTTTCGAGAATCGTCGTGATACCGCCGGCCTTGTTGCCGTGTGACGGGTTGTTGTCCATCTTGCCGCCATGCAGTGCGACGTAGTTCTCCCACCATGCGAGCCGTTCACGCAGCTTGTCCGCAACGGCCGGGCTCGCCGCTCGGGCCAGCAGCAGGTGTTCCGCGCCGTAGATCTCCGGGGTCTCGCTGAGGATCGCCGTGCCGCCGTGTTGAACGAGCAGGTCGGCCGCCCGCCCCAGCGCCGGGTTGGCGGAGAGGCCTGAAAAGCCGTCGGAACCGCCGCATTCGAGCCCGAGCGTGAGGTGGGCGACGTCCTGGGGGGTTCGCTCTTCGAGCGCTGCTTCCTCGAGCATATCGCGTAGCACGGCCGTGCCTTGATCGATGGCGGCGCGCGTGCCGCCCGCCCCCTGGATGGTCATCACCTTGAGGTTAGCCGACTCGGCGATCTCCGCCGACTCCAGCATGGACCCGATCTGGTTCGTTTCGCAGCCCAGCCCGAGCACCAGAACACCCGCGAAATTCGGATGCCGGCAAAAACCGGTCAGCGTGCGCCGCAACTGAAGCATGCCCTCGTCGTCGGCCCCCTGGCAGCATCCGTGTCCATGAGTCACGGATACGATGCCGTCGACATTCGGCCACCGCGCGAGTTCCGGTTCCAGCTTCGACGCGATCTGTTTCGCGACGGTCGCGGAGCAGTTCACGCTGGTTATGATGCCCAGATAGTTGCGCGTCGCGATGCGACCGTCAGACCGGCGGATACCTTCGAAGCTGCGGCGCTCCCTGCTCGGTTCGTCCACCCGGCCGTGATCGCCCGCCTGATCGGTCGGCGGCAGCTTTTCCGCGGCGACGTTGTGGGTGTGCACGTGCGTGCCGGCTTCGATGGTGGCGGTCGCAACGCCAATCGGGTGCCCGAATTTGACGATCGCCTGGCCGGCATCGATTCGGGTGACGGCGATCTTGTGACCGGCAGGGACGTCGGTGCCGGCGACGGCGCCCGCGATTCCCAACGGGCAGTCACGTCTGATGTGGTCCAGTGCGACCACGACATTGTCCCCGTCGCTAAGGCGTATGCAGCGCGGCGCATCGGCCGGGCGTATTGGCGGTGAGTCCATAAGCGGGTCAGCCGTTAAGGCGTTGGTTGTCGATTCCTCGGCTGACAACGTTACCTCAGTCGCCGTCGCGCCGCTATGTGGTTTGGCCAATCGTGTTGATAATACAGTTCTGTGGTCTGGCAGCAACACTGCACAGTCCGCCGCCATTCACAGAAATCGTATGAAAATCCCCGGGAAACCGCGCCCATCTGTGCATTTCGGTAGCCGTACAAAGTTTACTTACCAACATCAAAACTTCGTTGACAATTGGACAGGCCAGTCGTACGGTTGTAACGAATACTACAAAAAGTCGGCGAGAGCGCGCCCGGTCGGGCGTCATCTTTTCGAAATCGTTCCAGGGGGGCTAACGTTTGTGGACACACTGATCACATTGAAGCTTCGCGGTCGCAAGGCAATCTGGTTTGCGTTGCTGCCGTTTGTGGCGCTTGCCACGCAGGCGCAGGCACAGGATGAAGATGAAGACGAGGAAGTGGTGGACGAGATCATCGTCAGGGGTATCGCGGGTGGCGCGGCCGCGGCCATCCGCGACATGCGCAATTCCGACACCATCGTCACGATTGTCTCCGAGGAAACGCTCGAGACCATTCCGGAGCAGAGCGTCGGTGAGGCGCTTTCCCGATTACCCGGCGTATCGATTATTCGCGACCGTGGTGAAGCGCAGGCAATAACGATCCGCGGTGCGGACGGCCGGCTGAACGCGGTAACGATGAACGGCGACCGGTTGCTGTCTCCCGATTCCACGCTCGAGGCGGCGACCCAGGGCCAGCGTACCGCCAAGCTCGACGGCGTCACCTCTACGTTGATCAAGGAAATCCAGGTGTTCAAGGCCGTGCCGCCCAACATGGACGGCGACTCCATCGGCGGTGCCGTCGAGGTCAAGACGAAGTCGGCAACGGATCTGGATGAAACCCTGTTCGACGTCACTGCGCGGGTCGGCTACAACGACCTGAGCGAAAGCGAACTGTATTCCGGTGAACTGACCTGGGGCGGGCGAATCACACAGGACGGGCGCTTCGGCGTCATCGCCACGTTCTCTTACGAGGAAAACGAACGCGGAATCTCGGGCCTGCAGGCCGAGTGGGATACGATCGACGAGGTGCTCGACCTGGCCACCGGCAACGACGTACCGTTACCGGGTGATCGCCACGTCATCGAGACCTACGACGTAATCTGGCGCGGATTCACCCGCGAACGTACCGGCGCCAACCTGACGTTCGATTTCAAAGCTTCCGACGACCACCTGTTCAAACTCGGCGGCTGGTACTCGGAGTTCAATACGGACGAACTGCGGCGCCGGCTGCAACTCCGTCCAGGCGCCAGTGCCGACTTCACGACGGATACGACCTTTGACACGCTGGGTCGGCAGGTGGACGGTTCGACCGACGGCGGCCGTGTTCGCAGACGCAGCCGCGAAGGTACCGTCGAGCGCCTGTCCTACAACGCGTTTCTCGAAGGCAACCACCTGTTTGCCAATGGCGACTGGTCCCTCGACTGGCGCTATTCCTATACCTTCGCCGACAACGTTGTCCGGCGCACCCGGGCGCGCTGGGAAGCGCGCGGCGACGGCGGCGACATCGACCTGAACCTGCGGGGCGACGGCATTGCAGACTGGACGTTCACCCAGGGCAGCGGCGGGCTTGTCCGGTATACGCAGCCTGCCTGGTCCAACGACCCGGACATTCTCGCGATCGGCGACCGCGGCAGCACCCGGCTGCGCGATTTCGAAACCTCGGATGACGAGGCGGACGCATTCCGGGTCGACGTGGGACGCCGCATCGATCTGGCCGCCGACGCGAGCCTCGAGGTGAAATTCGGCTACAAGGGCCGCTTCCTGAACCGTGAGCTGTATCCGCGGACGTTCAACTTCAACGGTGACGAAGACAATCCGATCTTCATGTCGCAGTTCGTCGGCAACAATCCGAACACTGAATGGAGTCCGTTCGGCTACGACATGGGCATCTGGCCGGACCCGGACGCCTATCGAACGTTCCTGGAAAACAACACGAACCAGTTCATCCTGAACAACGATAACCTCGCCGAGCGCTACTCGGTCGACGAGACGGTGCATGCGTATTACCTGATGGGCACCTATTCGGACGGGCCCTGGACCGTGACGGCGGGCGGGCGCTTCGAGGACACGGAAAGCGAGGTCATTGCCCAGGACGGGACCGTCACCAACGACTACGACAACTTCCTGCCCGCCGTTATCCTCAAGTACCAGCTCAGCGACAACGCGATCCTGCGCGGTGCATGGACTAACGGCCTCGGTCGTCCCGACTTCGTCGACATTCGGCCCTTCTTCGACGAGGACTTCGAATACGAAATCAACGACGACACGATGCTGCCCGAGGGCGAACTGTTCGTCGAGGGCGGAAACCCGGACCTCGAGCCCTTCGAGGCGCAGAGTTTCGACCTCAGCTACGAGTACTACACCGACAACGGCGGCGTGTTCTCGGTCGGCTTGTTCCACAAGATCGTGGAGAACTTCGAGTACACCGAAGAGCTGCGGCTGACGGACGTGTCGATCAGCGCGCTGCCGCCGTTCCTGCAGGACCTTGCGAACGGAATCATCGACGACTCACGCGCGACCAATCCGCTGATTCCGCCGAACCTGGATACGTTGAATCGCTTCACGTTCCGGCGTCCGGTCAATGGCGACGAATCGACGATGACCGGCTGGGAATTCAACGT
>JANQNU010000023.1 GCA_028279405.1 Phycisphaerae bacterium | reverse complement strand
AGGAAGGCGTCTGAGGTTGTGAAGGCGCTGGGGGTCAGCGAGGTGACGTACTACCGCTGGCGCCAGGAGTACGGCGGCTTGTCAGTGACGCAGGCGCGGCGGCTAAAGGATCTCGAGCGAGAGAATGCCAGGCTGCGGCAGGCGGTGGCCGATCTGGCGTTGGACAAGCAGATCCTCATCGAGGCTTCGAAGGGAAACTGGTCAGCCCCACCCGTCGCCGTGTTGCGGTGAGCCGGGTGATGGCGGTGCTCGGCGGTCGGAGCGCCGAGCGTGCCGTGTCCTCGGCCAGCCGCGCGCCAGACCGACGCCAGCCGCGCTAGGATGCTTGACAGACCGACGCCTTCTTAAGCGTAAAGACATCCGAACCTGTTTGGAAATTCTCCCCCTCGTGGCTAGGTAGGGCAAGCACCCAACGCGTCACGAGTTTGGGTGCGCCATCTTGGTTGTTCTCGAGATAGCCGGTCCACGCGGCGGAAGCGTCGCAGCTTTGCTCGGCGTTGGCCCAAGCAACGGAAAAGGACAGGGTGGTAGACGGTTCGCCGGGGTAGAAAACGCCCTGTAGAGGAAAGCTCGTGCCCTGACAGTCCGTTCCGGCGGCATTGTTTACGTATTGTCCCTCAAGCCGCCATACGCCCGGCTGCGTGTCCGATTTGATGAAGACTAGCTCCATCGTTGAGGTCAGTTCGTTTTCAAAGCAAAACGTCACGCCATCGGAAAGCTGAGCCCCACCTATAGTAAGGGCACCCTGATTAGACGCAGCTGCCGCTGAAGTACATACAAATATCAGACAACAGTAAGTCAACGATTTCATAGCAATACCTTTAGTGCTCGGGTGCAACAACGACCATGCCATGTAGATAGGCCGTGGGGAAGTTCTTTGGTCCGAGAGTGCGAGCCGCCAATCACCTTCAAGCCATGTTCCCCGATTGTCGGATTCCGTCCCCGCGTGCTGCCTGTCTGGCGTCAGCGCCTTGCTGTCCGGCCCGACGTGCATCTCAGTAGCGCACGATGCGGTCGCTCTACCGACACACCGCATTCTCCGCTGGAGTTAGGATTCTCGCCGCGGAGGAGCAGTCAACACTATTCCACGTTCTCCAGCGCCCATCGACCACAGCTACATCTTGCGCCCCTACGCACTTCTGAGAGGTTGGCCCTCTCATTCGCGTAGCGCGTAGAAGCCATAGGTCGCCGCCATAGCCAAACACTCCCGCATCGTCCTACCACCTTCTGACGCGGAGGGCGCCATGATGCAGCTTGCGGCCGCACTGATGACCTGGCCTCTCGGAGGTGCTCCTCGCGGCGCACGCCGGAATCGAGGACGCCCGTGGCCGGCACTGTGCTTCAACAACGCTGTGCTTTAGCCGACTGCTCGGGACGTGTCGCTCCCGCCAATGAATAACCGGCTGCACGTGTACTTCAACGCAGGTCGCGAGCCGCTGTATTGACGGGTTTTTGCTCTTCATCACGCTATACTTGAGGGGGTGTCTGGGGGCATTGATCGCCTTCGGCAATCCGATGCAAACGAGCAGTCCGGTGTACAAGACGCCCGAAGTCTCGACCCGCAATATGTTTGGAAGGCACCAGCCCGATCACGTAAAGAGAGACGAATTGTACAGGATACGGGCCGCTCCTTGTGAACACAAAACCTCAATCCGTGAGCGCAGACGTCGCTCGCGAACACCGAGCCATGGACATTACGCGTTGGGCCAACTTGGCAACGGGTTTGGCGGGCGCGTTGGCGGCTTGGGCGGCAAACTCTCAGGCCCTGCTCATCGACGGCTTGTTCTCGTTAGTCGGCTATGTATCCGCGGTCTACGCAATGCGCATCAGCAAGCGAGCGCATCTTGGCCCGGACCGCGACAGACCCTTCGGATATGCTCCGGAAGAGGCTCTTTACGCGACCTTCCGTTCGTTGGCGCTGATTGGCTTGGTAGTCTTCGGCGTGGCGCTCGCGAGCATGGGTATCTCCGATTACCTCTGGACGGGCGACGTCGAAGAGGTGCGGCTAGTTCCCGTTGCGATCTATTCGGGAGGTGTCGCCATCACCTGCTTCTGGCTCGCCTACATCCATTACGGGGCGTGGGTCGCCACGGGGCGGCGGAGCGACATGCTCCAACTGGAAATCAAAGCGTCGATCTACGACGGCTTGATTACCCTTTTGGCAGGCCTTGCGCTTCTTTCGACACCGCTGCTCACGAAGACGTCTCTCGCGCCCCTAGCACCCGTAATGGACTCCGTCGTTGTCCTACTTATTTGCGGAGGCGCAATGCTCGAATATCTGCGCATGTTCCGTCAGGGCGTGACACAACTGGCTGGAGCATCAGCGAGTGCTTCGGACCAGCACGCGCTTGAGTGCTTAGTGAGGCCGATTGTTCAGGCCCGCGGCGGTCACCTGGTGGACATCGCGGCGGTTCGGTTTGGACGCACACTGGATACCGTCATGTACTATCGTCCCGACCACGCGGTGACCGCTGCCGAAGTTGATGGTCTAACTAACGAAATCGAAGCCGCGGTCCGGGAAACGCTCGGACCTGCGCAGGTCTTGATTGTGGTCTCTGGAAAAAGCCGATCGCGCGAGTAGTCGGACTTGCACTAGTATTCCCAGGTTGATTTACGAGAGCGGCGAGCGTTGGCGCCGCCATGTCGTCAGCCGATAACCTCGACTGCGCAACCGTGCCGCAGTTCAGGGTCGTCGGCTCAGGTATGGAGTTGTTGTTGGGCAGTAGCCATCCTCCAGATGAACGGCGCATTCTATCGGCGCGCACAGAGCCACCCCCGCCGCCGTGCGTCTTCGTTCGCCGCCCGAGTGGCGGGATCTCGCGCTGCCGTTCTGTCCTCCTAGTTGGACGATCTTAAGAGCCACGAGGTCACCGGGCCTCGGAGTGCGTGCCGGCACGACCACGACCACTGGGGATGGCCGCCTCACGCGATGAAAGCGTCGTCAAAGTCCGTCGTTTCGGGACGGAACAGTAGGATTTCGAAGTTGGTTGCCGTCAGGTTGGTGACGTCTCCGTCCGTGGCCCTATCGGTAATGACCCTCGTGTTCCGATCAACCCGATCGAACTCGTAGTCGGAGCGCTCGCCGAACAGGATCAACGTGTCGGTGCCAGTGCCGCCGTCGAGGAAGCCGGTGCCGTTCTGGATGTCGAATACGTCCCAGCCCGGACCGCCATCGATGCGCACCTCAAAGAGGCCGACGGTTGAGCCGCGGGCCACGACCTTATCCCCGCCGCTTCCGAGCTCGATGGTGGTCCCAGCGATGCCGTAGCCGCGCGTATCAGGATTCATGGCGGTGGCCATGCCGGTGCCAACTACCTTGTCGGCGCCCGGTCCAGTCGAAATGAAGAAGTCGTCAGGGTCGGGCGATGAGCCAGTGATGCCCGCAGCGGACGCGAAAGGCTCCTCGGCCTCAACGTCGGCCACTGCGGTGGCGATGCCACGGACTTCGTCGCTACCGCGTCCCATCTCGATGCTATTGCTGGGGCCTCCACTCAGCCCTAGCGCTATCGCGTAACCGAGGTCGCTGCTGCTTGTTGCTTCGCTTTCGCCAATGACGACATCCGCGCCGCGGCCGGTCGACACGTCGGTGTCCGCCAGTCCAAACGCCGCCGCCCCCGGTCCAGTCGCCGTGGCCTTCGCCTGGACCAGGTCGTCGTCGCCAACGTGTAAGCGGCCGCCGTCGTCGCCGACATGAACGGTACTGTCCCAGATACCATAGGCGAAGGCCCTGGGCCCGAGTGCAGACGCCGTTGCAAGGACTTGGTCGACGCCTCGGCCGCCGGTGATCGAGGCGTCAAACACACCGAACGCAGCCGCGTCGACAAAAAACCCTCCGATGAACTCCGTGAACGTCGCCGTGGACGTGAAGCTGACGACATCGGTGCCATGGCCGGTGGCGATGGAGCCGCCGAGCATACCGGCACCCAAAATCGTTGCGAAGCCGCTGCCGCTCGTGGCGCTGACGTCGACGGCGACCGTGTCGTCGTCGTTGCCAGTCTCGACCGTGCTGGCCAAGAGGCCGTTGGCGTCGACGCCTGCTCCTTGGCCCTTCGCGTTGACGTCGATGTCGATCGTCTTCGGTCCGAACAGGCCGTTGGCGATCGTGGTCGACCGCAATCCGTTGGCGACCACGCTGCTGGCGTTCTCGACGTCCACTGAGATGTCGAACTTATCGGCCCCAGCACCCAACCCGAACACACTGGAGCGGATGCCGTCCGCAGCGACACTGGCTCTGCCAAAGCCGTCCCTGTCGCTGTCAACAACGACCTTCGCAACGACATCGTCGTCGCCGCCGCCGAGCAACGCGTTGGTCGAGCGGATGGCACCGATGTCGACCGTTCCGATCTCGGCGTCCGTGAGCAGGCCCGACACGGTGGCGTGAGCAGACAGCGTGTCATCGCCGCTACCCATGTCGAGCGTGTTCGAGCGTACGGCGGTCAGCCCGTCCGCGGTGATCGCGAGAAACTCCGGAGAGCGCGCGATGATCGTCCCGTGCACGCCATCGTTGCCTGGCCCAGCCAAGTAGATCACGTCATTGATGGCGCGACCGCTGACTGTGGCTCCCCCGGCGCTCACCAGTCGGATCGTGCCGCTGACCTCATCGTCGCCGAGACCGGTCTTGAGCAATACGCCGCGGACCGCGAACCCGAACAGGGCCGGCTCTGCATCGCCCGTATCGATCAAACGGACCCGACCGACGATGTCGTCGTCGCCGAACCCGGTGCTGATCAGGCCGCCGCCATTGATGCCCTGGTTGTCACTCGAGAAGTCGCCGTCGAACGCGCGCTCGAAGAGAACCGCGCCGACGACGCGATCGTTGCCAAGCGAGGTCTGCAGAACGCCGTCGTTGGAGAAGCCGGTGAAGTCGACATCGTCGGCCGTGACGAAGCCAGTGATGGCTCCGATGATGACGTCGCGCCCGGGCAGTGTGTTGACGAAACGGTCGTTGAAAATGGCGGGGAAGGTGTCGCTAGCCCCAGGGTCGGCCGCCGGCGCGATCACCACGACGCGGTCAGGGCCGATGTTGAACTCGAAGTCGTCGAGATTGTACGGTGCGATGAGCATGGACCCTCGTCACTCCCAACGGCGGCGCCCGGACGTCCGAGGCGCCCTGGTGGAACCACGCTGACGGCTTCATGTCGAGGCGTACCGAGCCACCCCGGCCGCTCCACGACGATCACGATCCGCGCAGCGCGCCTCCGCGCGAACACGGCGAGGTCACAGGAACGCTCGGCCGGCTCGCCCAGATCACGACGTGCGGTGGCTCCACGCTTCAGCCGCTACGAGGCGGAGCCAATTGCTAGCGTCTCGGCAATGCCCGATGGCAGCTCGAACCGCCTCCTTCGTTTACACTCACTGAGACTAGTGATACCTACGCCCTGGCTTTGTTGCCATTCAGATATCTGTATCCAGCCAATTCCTGACGGTTGAGGTAGAGCGTGTGCACAAGAACGGAACCAAATCCTTCGAACTTGTGTATGCGCTCGGTGACAGTTTCACCGATTTCAAGAACTATGTGCCGCTAACGACGCCGCCCGGCGAATTGAACAATTTCTTATTCGACTTCGGTTATTCGTTTTCGACAACGAATCAGCAGCCGCCGTTTCCGTTCCGCGATGGCGTCTCGTACATCCAAACGGCCGTCAACGAGTTTGGTGTTGCCGACGAGGTGGTGAACGTGGCCGTCCGCGGCGCCCGCGCCATCGGCGTCCGGACGATCGAGACCACGCTCCTGGCGGACCGGCTCCCCGAGCCCGGCGCACCGTCCCTGTTCGACATCCTCGGCGACCAGCTGACCGAGGCACAGCTTTCGACCGACATCAATCTCAGCGCGCAGACGGATCGCGTGATTGCCGATTTCATCGCGCGTGACAGGCCGGAGAACACGGCGGCGAGCATCCTCATCGGCGCGAACGACCTGAACGGCATCCTGTTCGAGATCGATGAAGCGCTCGACAGCGGCGATACCGACGCTGGTGGGATCATCAGGCTACTCCTCGACGCCGCGGAAGCGCTGGCTCAAATCACCGCCAGCGTAACCTTGAATGCCCGCGAGATGGCGAAGGCCGGCATCGATACGATCATCTACGTGACCAATCCCGCCGCCTTCGTACCGGCGCTCGCCGACCTCGGAGAGCCGGTGGCGACGTTGGCCGAGATCGTCGTCGACCTGCAAAACGGACTGGCCGAGTTCGCGCTCACGGCCGCGATCGAGCTCGCCCCGTTCATCGACGCCGAGCTTTTGGTGGTCGATGTCGCGGGCTTCTTCGAGGAAGTGCAGAAGGACCCGTCGAGCTTCGGCGTCGTCGTGTTCGAGGACCCTTTCTATCTCTCGGGCGGGCCGTTCCCCGTTGAAGGCCCGACCGGCCCCGAGCTGGTTCAACCGATCAACCCGGGTTTTCCTCCGGACTACCGCCCTGGCGACTCGCGCGCATTCTTCTTCGATATCAACCACCCGAACGCCAACGCACATGACCTGATCGCCGCGTTCTACAGCGCTTCTATCGAGCAGCGCGTCGCGTTTCTGACGGACGCCGCCGACAGGGCGACCGAATCTGTCTCACCCGCGCGCGACGACGTCGTCCTGGCGGCCGACGGCGATGACTGGATTCACCTGGGCAAGGGGGACGACGTGGTCTTCGCCGGGGCGGGCGACGACCATGTCAGCGGCGGAAAAGGTAGCGACATCGTCGCCGGCGGCAGCGGTGACGACCGGTTGCTCGGCGGCGGCGGCCGCAACGTCCTCAACGGCAGTGACGGCGACGATCGCGTCATCGGTGGCTGGCAACCCGATGCCCTGTTCGACGGTCTCGGGAGCGACGTCGTGAAAGGCCGAGGCGGAGACGACCTCCTGATCCACGTCGACGAGCGTCTTTATTCGGGGTCGGGCGAAGATCGCGACCGGTTCGACGGCGGGGCTGGCATCGATACGCTCCTCCTAGTCTTGCCTCTGCTCGCCGACCAGGAGTTGGTGGCGAACATCGTCGCCGGCTCCGCGGGTGGCTCATTTGAGATCGACGAGCTGGGCCTGAGCGTCCGCGGGATAGAGCGCGTCCTCGTGTTCGACGCGTTCGCCCTGCCCGACGGTCTCACTGAGGATGCCGCGCTGCAGCGACAGCTGGAACTCGCCGACGATTGGGCCGTCGCCTTGCCGCTGAATGAAACGCTGAGCATTGCGGATGCCATCTTCGACAGCAGCACGCTCATCTAGGATCGCAGCTGTGCGCGAACGGTAGCGCGTGACGCGGGCGTGAACTTCTGAGCGCGCGTTGCGCGCAGCACGAAACGCCGCCTCGGCAGTTTAGCAGCGCTCGGCTAACCGAGCCCATGCGTGCATCTTTGCGTGCCTCAAGTGACTTCGACGTCGACGGTAGCTTCGACGGCACTCGCGCCGTTCGACACGTGCCGCTTGCATGTCTCCTGATGGCGAGTTTGAGACTAAGCGTCGGTCGGCCGCTTGGTCTGTTCACCGTCCGAAGCGCCCCTGCGCCGTGCGCTCAATGTACCGGCGGTGCAGGCCTACTCTTCCGCAGCTCCCCAAAAGCCGCCTCCGCCAGCCGCCAGAACGACACGCCTTCCGCGGCACCGTGGCGCTGGCACTGCTCTAACAACCGCCGGACTTGGGCTTCAACATTGTTGCCATCACGTGTGATAGGCAGCTCCGCCGTGCGCGACACGTCGATCTCGTCGGGCGTGGCCGAGACCCGTCAACGGCGGGCGCAAGTGCAGCCGGTCCTCTAGCGTTCGGAGCTTCCCTCCGACCGTCCGCTGATATGCGACTTCGCCGGCGGCTTCTTCTCCAGTCGCCAGCCGCACGGCCTCAGATGCCGGATTACCGCCGTAGCATCCGCGCGAAGGTTCAGGGCTTGTCGGAGCGTTCACGGAAGTATGCCCAGGCGTCGCGTTCTTCGCCACTTGGCAAGGTGCAGATCCCGGTTTTGGAGCCATCGGCAAGGGTCCGAATCTCGTACTGCCCACCGCTTTCCGAGCAGTACACCGCTGCGGGGTTCGGAAGGCCAACGGGCGGGTTGCCGTCAGAAGCAGTGGCTACCGACGCGGTTCCAGCCAGTGTGCCATTTGCGCAAAGCGCGGCAGCGGTGAAAAGGGCTGGAAGCGCCCGGGTCAGCATCGTTGTTCTCCGCGTTGATGGTCCTCTAGGCCGGCGTCTCAGTAGGCAGCAGTCCCTTCCGCGCCCATCCAGAAAAGAGCCGGTCAATCGCTGCAGCGATCGTCGTTCCTGATGAGCAGCTGAGCCACCCGCCACACGTCGATCTCATCGGGCATCGCTGGTGGCCGCCTCAACGGAACTGCATCTCCAAGCGTACATTCCCTGGATGCCAGCATTCGCCGCACGCTCGTGCCCGACGGTGTGTATGGCCACCCCGCACTTGGTGCTGTTCGCGTAGGTCCGGCGCCACGGGCGCGGAGTGTTGCCCCCATACGCGCGCGGTTCACCTCTGGTGTTGTCCTTGCACCATCCGGCACGATGCACGCCGTCAACGGACGCAAGTCGAGGACGGGGAGACGAGATGCCCAATCGGCGCAATGTGCTGCTGGCGAGCACTGCCAGCTTAGTCGCGGCGGGACTGCCTGCCCTGTCTGGCGCGGCCTACGCCGACGTCGATGGTTTCCTCACGCTTTCGGAACGGTTGACCGAACGCCGGGAATTGGACCGACGCCTCGCCACTCAGTTCTACATGGCTTTCGAGTCCGATTGGGCAGGGCTGCGGCGGTTGGCTGAGGGTGGCGAGACGAACCGGCCGTTGGCGCGCGCCGTGGTGTCAGCCTGGTACTCCGGCGTGGTCGATCGGCCGACGGGACCGGCGGTCGTGACCTTCGACCAAGCTTTGGTCTGGCGCGCGGCGGATTTCGCGACTCCGCCCGGGCTCTGCCGTGGCACGTTCGGCGATTGGGCCGTTGCGCCGAGGGCTGCGGGTTGAGCGCGGCGATCGAGGCCGATGTCGCCGTTGTTGGGGCCGGTGTGGCTGGTGCGCTGGTTGCGGCCGAGCTTGCAGGCGACTTGGGTGTGGTGATGCTCGACGCCGGGCCGCGGATCGACCGTTGGCAGGCACTGCAGCGGTTTCACGATGCTGTGGTCAAGGTGCCGGAGTCGCCGTACCCCCGTGGGCCGGCGAACCCGTTCCCACGATACCATGAGCCGCACGAATGGTACGTCCAGGGCGGTCCCGATCTCTTCAAGGCCACCTATCTGCGCGCGGTCGGCGGAACCACCTGGCATTGGCAGGGCACGGCCGTGCGCCTAGTACCGGACGACTTCCGGATGCGCTCGCGGTTCGGCCTCGCCGTCGATTGGCCGATCGCCTACGCGGAGCTCGAGCCCTGGTACGCCCGCGCGGAGGAAGCCCTCGGGGTTGCGGGTGATGCCAGCGACGATCTGGGGTCACCACGCTCGACCGGCTATCCGCTGCCGCCGATACCGATGAGCTACTCCGACCGGCGCTTCGCCGCGGCGCTCGCCGGCACGCCCTATGCCGCCGTGCGGCCGACGCCCCAGGCGCGGAACTCCGTCGCCTACCAGGATCGGCCGATCTGTTGCGGCGCCGCGTCGTGCATCCCGCTCTGCCCGATCCAGGCCAAGTACGACGGCATGGTGCACGTCGACCTCGCCGAACGGCGGGGGGCACGCGTGTTGCCCGAGGCGGTGGTGTTGGCGCTGGAGGCCGGAGCGGACGGGCGCATCAAGGCGGCGCGGGTGAAGCGCGCCGACGGCAGCGATGCGACGGTTCGTGCGCGGGCGTTCGTCGTCGCGGCCAACGCCATGGAGACGCCGCGGCTCCTCCTCAACTCCGCGGGCGAGCGGTACCCGAACGGGCTGGCCAACCGCTCGGACCAGGTGGGCCGCAACCTCATGGACCACCCGATCCAGGTGAGCTGGGCGCTGGCGAACGAGCCGCTTTGGGGCTACCGTGGCCCGTTGGCAACGGCCGGCATCGAGACGTTTCGCGTCGCAGACTTCCGCGGCGAGCGGCCGGCCTTCCGGGTGGAGGTGTTCAACAACGGTTGGAACTGGCCGACGGGCGGGGCGGTCACGACGGCGGAGCGGCTCGCCGGCGAGGGGTTGAGAGGACGGGCGCTGGACGTGGCGATCCGCGACGAGATCGCGCGGCACGCGACCGTCGCCACCACAATCGAGCAGCTCCCCGCCCCCAACAACCGGGTTACGCTCGACCCGGAGCGGCGCGACCTCTACGGCGTGCCGCGCCCGCGCATCGCCTATCGACTGGGGGACTATGAGCATCGTGGGCTGCAGGCCGGGCGGGCGATCAACACCACGATCCTGGGGACGTTGGGCGTCACCGGGATCGACCACTTCGACGAGTTCGAAAGCGCCCTGCACATCATGGGGACGACGCGGATGGGTGAGGATCCACGCACGTCGGTGGTCGACCCGGAGCTTCGCGCCCACGATCACGCCAACCTGTTCCTAGTCGGCGCGGGGGCCTTCGCGACGGGCGGTGTGGCCAACCCGACGCTGACCATCGCCGCCTTGAGCCTGCGTGCGGTCGAGGCGGTGCGGGCGAGCGTGGCGAGCTGAGGGGGGATGGCGAGCCACCAGCACGTCTCGGCGAGCCAGGGCTTTCGCGCCGCGCTCGCTGGCCAAACGTAGATGTCGTCGGCCAGGAAGTGGCGCGTCGCACGTAACGTCCCGTGTTCCCAGAGCAGCCGACGCCCACACCCTTGAGGCTGCCCTAGAACGTGCTCCAAGGCGCGCCCTAGAACCCTGGCGGTGCCATTGGCTGCACATGGGGCGGCGGTCACGGTAAGGCGGGGGCCTAATCCGCTCGTGGACGTCACGGTCGCTATCTGCGACGACCGGCCGGAGGCGTAGCATGAGGGCACGAGCGATGCTGGTCACCGGCTTTCAGGCATATGGGGGACGAGGGATCAACCCGGCGCAGGAGATCGCGCAGGCGCTTGACGGTGAGCGCATCGACGGGACCACGGTCGCGGGGCGCGTGTTGCCCGCCTCGTTCCACAAGCTCCGCGGCGCTGTCGAAGAGCTGGTTGGTGAGCTGCGGCCACGCGTTCTTGTCTGCCTTGGGCTCTGGCCGGGCGAGCCGATGCTGCGGATCGAGCGAGTTGCGTTCAACCACGCTGCCTTCGAGATCGCCGACAACGAGGGTGTGCTAGAAAAGGACGCTCCACTCGATCCAGGCGGGCCTGTCGCGCGTCGGGCAACACTGCCCGTAACGAGCATCGTCGAGGCGCTGCTGAGGCACGGTATCCCGGCCCGGCACTCCACGACCGCCGGGAGCTTCCTTTGCAACGCGCTCATGTACCATGCGCTCGGCGCAGTGGACACGCTGGCGCCGGGCGCGAAGGCAGGCTTTGTGCACGTTCCATATGTCCCCGCTCAGGTGGCGCTCCTGCAGCAGGACCTAACGGCCAAGGCCGAGCTTGAGCTGCACCAGCGGGCCGACCTCGCCTCGATGGCGTTGGACCTGCAGATCGACGCGGTGCGCACGACCTTGCGCGTCAGCCAGGCCGCATGATCGGCGTGTGCTTCGTGGACGGCGAAGACCTCGCCGCGCTGGCGGGGGATGCCTAGATCTGGGAGGGTGGCTGGTAGATCAGTGTCCGCAGTTTGGACACTGTTTCGACTGCGGCCGTGGCGGTCCTGCGTCGCAACCTCGCCCCGCGCCTGAGCCGCCTCCAGCTCCCGGCCGATCTTGGCCTCGGCGAGCAGCGATACTTGGCGGCAGTTGTTCTCCGCCTCGACGGCAGCGCTATCGCTGCGAAAGGTTCGTCATGATCGGCGGTCGCGTATGAACATCACCGCGATGATCACGCCGACCGTTGCCAACGAGCCATTTACGACGAAGGCCATACTGATGCCGTCGGTCAAACTGTTCGCGGACGCGACGATTGCGGTATTCAATCCAAGCCCGATGGCACCGCCAGCGACATTGGCCATGTAAATAATGGCGCCCGCCAGGCTGGCTTGAGAAGGATCCAGCGCCGTGACACCGGCCGTCGTGACCGATGAATAGAACAGGCCGATGCCGATCCCGAGTACGGCCATGCCGGGTACGAGTTGGTAGTAGGTTGATGCTTGATCAATACCAGATAGCAGAAACATTCCACCTGCGAGAAACGCGGCGCCGACAGACACGATTAGCTTTGCTCCGAGGAGCTCGTAGACCCGTCCGGCAACAAATGACACCAGCGCAAATGTCAGCATCATGGGAAGCATGCCGGCGCCGGAGGCCATAGCTGTGAGGCCAAGGACTTTGGTCATGAATTGTGGCAGATAAAGCAACGCGCCAAAAAAAACCGCTGCGATCATAAGCGTCGTGAGTGTCGCCATAGCAAAGACGAAGTTCATCATCACCGAGTCAGGAACGAGCGCACTATCGCCAACACGATTCTCATACAATGCGAAGCTGACGAGCGTCGCTGCGCCAAGGACGAACAGGGACAGGACGGTCGGGTCCGTCCAACCACGATCCACACCCCAGTCGAGCGCAAGCAACCAAGCGAACAGACCGACTGTAAGTAACAAGGTACCGCCATAGTCGATCCGATCACCCGGGTCGGCGGGCTTGTCCGGCGGTACCACAAGAAGGACCGTCGTGATGCCTATCAGCGCGACGGGCGCGTTGATGAAAAAGATCCACTGCCAGCCAAGCGTGTCGGTTAGAACGCCGCCTAGCAACGGCCCCATGGCGTTCCCGATTCCGGCGACACCGATAATGAGACCACCGGCGAGCCCCTCGCGGTTGTTCGGAACAATCTGATAGGTCATGCCGAGCACCGCCGGCCACATCATCGCGCCGCCAATGCCCATGATGCCCCGGCAGGCAAGGAGCGACCAGACATCCGGCGCCAGTCCGCCGATGACGGAAAACACCCCGAATATGCTGGCTCCGATGAGAAAAACTCGCCGCCGGCCGAACATATCGGCCAGTCTTCCTCCAGTGACGATTACAACACCGAAAACCATAGCGTAACTGTTGATAACCCACTGTGCAGTGGTAACGTCCGCATTGAAAGTTCTTTCAATTGCGGGAATGGCAACAGACAACGCGGTGAAATCATTTGCGACAACCAGAATCCCGACGGCCATCGCGAAAAGGCCGATAACGGTGTTTCTGTCTAGCCGTTCAACCGACATCTTCCCGCCTCAACTCGCATTCTATTCGCCCCTTGGGCAACCAGCCTCTGCTCGGCATGTCAGGTTCATCGGGCATTCCCCAGATGCGAGTCATAGGCGCATCGTCGTACCGGCTGAAGCATGTGGCCATCCCGTGCTTGGTCGCCCCGGAATGCGTCCGGTCGTTCGACGAGCATTTGCCAGCGGTCCTGAGCCCCTTTCTAGGGCATCAAAAAACTCCGGCTACCGAGCATCAGGAGGGTCAACGATCACCCGCTGGACATGAGCAAAGCCCGCATCACCTCGGTCCGCCGCCGCAATCT
>JANQNU010000015.1 GCA_028279405.1 Phycisphaerae bacterium | reverse complement strand
GAAAGTCGAAGTGCGACGCCCGCACGTTGGTGTCCATCACCTCGCCGCGCACACCGTCGCCGGTCATGCCGAACGAGAAGCGCACGCCGTCGACCCCGGACAGCTGCCGAGCGTGACCAATATCCGTGCCGATCGGGGTCCACTCGTCGATCGCCAGGATCTCCGGTCGGTCGGCGACAGCCCGCAGCGCCGCCGGCGTCAGCGTCGCACTTGCCAGCAGGCCGCCTTTGGAAACCGTGTGCACCGTGCCGCCCAACACTGTAATCGCCGCCACCAACTCAGCCTTGCGGTCGACCGACCGATCGTGCAGCAAGAGGTTGTATCGACGGGCGTCGCCGTCCGTGGCCAACGCGGTCGGCACGAGCAGCGGATCGAGCTTGAACGCGGGATGGTATGGAATCACCGCCCGCACGAACGCGAGATCGCGAATCGCGGCCACTCGATCGGCCGGAACTTCGACCAGATATGCCTGCTGGGCCATGTACTTGCGCACATCGGCACCCAGTGCAGCCAGTGCATCGCGATACGGTTCCAGCGGCTGCGTGTGGAACTGCACGACCCACGCCGAACCACCGGGCTTGGCCAGCAAACGCGCCGCCGCGGTCGGCGTTTCACTCACCGGATCAAACCCGCGGTCCTGCACGTACAACGTATGCTGCGCCACCTTGATCAATGCCTTGTCATCGCGCACGACTGCGAAACGCGGCTGACCCGCGTCGTCCGTCCACCACGCGACATCGACGGTCGGAAAATGGACCTGCCCCCACTCGTGGACCCCCTCCTGCGAAAGCTCCAGACCCGACTGATGGTGGAGCGTCTTGCCATCGTTGCCGACCACGAATTGAGCCCACGCGGGGGCCACGCACAAACACCCACACATCCATGCGATGCAAGCTTGTCGTTTCATCAGGTCCTCGAATCGTAAGCGGAATTGCAGCGCGGCCGTCCCGGTCGGCGTCGCGCGTCCAGCCACATAATCCTAGCAGATTCCGGCCCTGATGAAACCGAAATCCCGTTTTCAAACGCCCCCCTCAGGAGCCACGCGTGAACGCCCTGGGACGCACCCTACGGTTCTGTAGCGACGGACCTCCAGGGCACGCATAGGGGTCCGAAGCGCCGGAGCCGAGACGTCCGGCGCTACAGGGCTACAGGGTGGTACTCCGTCCCCGAACGCGCCTAACCTCCGGTCAGCAGCGTCACAAAGCCGTTGATATCGCTGACGGTAACGGCCTGATCGTCGTTGAAGTCGCTGCTGCAAATCCGGTTGCAGCCCGGGTGTGTGATCGCGTACCCCGCCGGGTCGAGCAGGGCCAGCACGAACGCGTTGATGTCGCCCGCCGTCACCAGGCCGTCGCAGTTGGCGTCGCCGAGAAGTTTTCCATTACAGGACGTGTCGAGCACGCCATTGACGACCAGCGCGAAGTCGGCATCCAGTTCGGGCGTCTCGAGCCGACCGTCCTCGTTGATCTCGCTCGCGATGACCTCGATCGTCCACGTACCGGGGGCCGGGTCGCTGACAAACACATTTTCGACCGTGTTGAGCGTGTCCGCCGAACCGCCGGGAGTCGATTCATTGGAGTCGAGCAAGCCGTGGTTGCCCCAGTACTCGACGTCATTCGGGGAGACGACGCGCAGGGTCAGGTCGTTGACGCGATGCTGGTCACTGTTCGGCACGGCCGGCGGATCAGCGTAGACCATGGTCACCCAAAGGCGATCCTCGCCGGGGAGAACTTCGACGTCGTAGGAAACGGATTCGAGATTGGTGAGCACGTCCGACTCGTCGACGATGAACATCCGGTCGGCGCGCGATAGCAACGTCTCGAGATTGGGCATGCCCCAGCCTTGATGATTGCGTTCCAAGTCCGCGCCCGGTCCATCGAACGGGTAGCGCCGGGCGGTGTTGATCAGCAACGCTCGTGCGGTAGCTGGACGCGGTCTGCTCTGGAAGACGGTCGCGCCCTTGACCGCGCCGAAGAACCCTTCGTGCCATGCCTGAAAAAGCAGTCCGAAACTGCCTGCAACCATCGGCGTTGCTCCGCTCGTGCAGCAGAACGGGTCGTACGCCGTATCATTCGCATTGTCGGGCGCCATGACGCCGTCGTACACATGAACCAGATCGGGCTTGATCCGGCCGTCTGCCGCGGGGCCGATACTGGCCCCATCGCACCAGCAATCATCGTCGAGCATGACGGTACCTTGTGTCTGAACCCCGCCGACTGATATCACGTTCTTTGCCCAGGCCTCCGGACCGGAGGTCCGCGTTCCAAAGTTGCTCTGGGATTGCGTGACGACGATGTCGAGCTGAAAAAGAACGTCGTCCACCTGGAAACTGAACGCGTTGTATTCGGTCGAGCTGCCACGTCTCCAACTATTGGATTGAAACACCGCTTCGTATGGAGGTTCGAGCAGCTCTGCCGTCTGCGCGAACCGGTCCAGAAAGTCGGTGTCCGCGAAGATGCCCTGAGCGTCCGGCAGGAACCCGCGGTAAGCCGGGTCTCCGACGCCGCTGCCGAAGGCAATTCCAAATGTGCCGGTCCCGTGGTTTTGGAATCCGCTGACGGTGGTTTGAAACAGGATTCGCGGACTCTGAAAATCGACGTGTGTCTGCCGAATGCCACTGTCCCAGATCTCGCCGCGCACGCCCTGGCCCGTCATGCCGAACGTAGACCCCACCATGTCAACCCCGCTGAGGCTGCGGGCGTGATCCAGGTCGTACGCCACTGGCGCCCAACGGTCGATCGCGAGAATCTCCGGCCGGGCCGCCACCGCGCGTAACAGCGCCGGGTCCAGCGTCGCGTCGACCAGCAATCCGCCGGTCTCGACCAGGTGGACGGTACCCCCACCCTCGACGATCGCTCGAGCCAGGCCCACCTTTCGGGTCGACGACCGGTCGTGCAACAAGACGTTGTACCGTTGCGGCCCCCCTGCCGCTTGCAGCGCCGTCGGAACGATCGCCGGCGCGAGTTTGAGCGCAGGGTGGTACGGAATGACGGCGCGCACGAACGGCAGACGCCGAATTGCGTCTACGTCACCTGGTTCAACCTCGACCAGAAACGCCTGATGCGCCACATATTTTCGGACGTTGGCACCGAGTCGGTCGAGCGCGTCGCGATACGCGACGAGCGGCTGGGTATGGAACTGGACCAACCAGGCCCGATTGTCGACCGACGCGGTCAGCGCCGGCGCGAACGCCGGTTCCTGCCCGGCTGGGTCGAAACTCCACGACTGAACGTAAATATCTTTCTTTGCTTGCTTTACAGTGACCTGGCCACCTCGGACCACCGCGAAGTAGGGCTGTGCAGCCCCGTCCGTCCACCAAGCCACGTCGGTTCCATCCAAGCTGACCTGCCCGATCTCACGGATCGGACTCGCTGTCTCCCTGACCATTGTGCCCGACGAATGCCGAATCACTCGGCCCTCGTGCTCCAGAACGAACTGTGCCTGTACCGTGCCTGTCAGCAGAAGTGCAAAAACGCTGCACTGCATGAGCTGCATCGAACTCCCTCCACCAGATGTCGAACGGCTCACCCGAGACGTGTTGATACATCATATCCCCCAAAGGTCCGATCTCAAGAAAAGACGGTTTTCGGGAACGTGAGGACCGAAAATCGTGTCTGACACGTTGACCCCCGGCTACAATGTCGTAGCGGGATCGCGTGGGTAAGGACGGTGTATGCGCCGCGGTCGATCCACAATTGGTCTGCTCACTCTGTCGCTGCTCTGGCTGAATGCGTGGGCTGCGCGCGCCGATGTCTTCCACCTGAAAAGCGGCGGTGCGGTCGAAGGCGACCTAATTTCCAAGGATGAAACGACTTACACGATTCGTGCCGCTGTCGGGACGGTTTCGATCGCGCGGGACGCAGTCGCGAGGATCGAGAAGGCACCCTCCCTCTTCGATGAATACGCTCGACGGGCCGCGGCCATTGAGCCAAATGCGCGTAGCCATTTCCAGCTTGCCCAATGGTGTGCCGAGAAAAACCTCTTCACACAACGAAAATCGCACCTGAACGAAGCTATCAAACTCGATCCCGACTTCGCGCCCGCCCGAAAGGCACTCGGATACGTGAAGGTCGGTCGCGCATGGGTCGACGGGAGCGCACGGCGAGACGCAGCCCGTCCGACGCCCGATAACCCCGAGGAGCAATCTCCCGAGCTCGGCCCGAAGGACCGGGACAAGGCGCTTCGGCTGGTACAGGCGCATTGGACCCGTCGGATCCGGGCGATCCGCCAGAACCTGCTCGAGGCTCATAGTCAGAATCTGGTCGAGAAGGGCCTCGCACGGATCCGTGCGATCGACGACCCAAAGGCGATTCTGCCGTTGTCGCGTGAGCTCGGCGCGAGCAACCTCGCCGCGCGCACGGTGCTGGTCGAGTTGCTTTCCGGGTTCGAGCACGACGAGGCCACAGTGAATCTGGCCGCGCTGGCGTTGATCGACAATGACGGCGCGCTTCGTCATCGGGCCATCCTGGAACTCCAGCGCCGTGACGACCCGCGCGTGTTGGCGCAGTTCCGAACCGCGCTTCAGACGGGAAATGACGTCATCGTCATTCGGGCCGCGTACGCGCTGGCAACGATGAAGGATGAGAACGCGATACCGCTTCTGATCAACCAGTTGATGGTTCGGCGCCGAAAGGTGGTCGAGATTCCGATCCGTCGCTATTTCACGACGTTCACGGACGGATATGCTCGCCCGTTCACCGACGCCGATCGTCGCCACTGGCAGCCGGTTAACGGGATCCTCGATGCGCACGGCGGCTTCGCACAGGTGGAAAGTCGTCTGGAACGCCGGATGGTGACCGTGTTTCGAACTGAAGTGCTCGAAGCGTTGAAGAAACTGACCGGAGAAAACTTCGGCTTTAATGAACTCGCTTGGAATAGGTGGTACCAGGAGAAATCGCTATGAGACGTTGGCTCTCTTCCTTGACGTTGCGAACAGGCGCGATGCTGGCCGTCAGTGGAGCGGCCACGCTCTTCGCCCAGGATGCCGCTCAGCCGATGGATCCCACGACGCCCGCACCACGCGGTACTGTGGCTGATCTCGACCGAGCGGTCGCCGAGGCGGAGACCGATGCGCTGTTTGCGCAGGCCAAGCTCGAGTTGATCGTCGCACGACGGGCGCTCGCCGACGAGCAATGGGGGGTAGCTGCGCAGAAGGCCAATCTGGCCCTCGAAGCGTTGCGCTCGCTACGCGGCCGCATCGACGTCGGCGAACAGGAATTGGTCGCGGAAGGCATTCTGGCGCGGGCCCATCGTGAAGGTGGGATCAATACTGACCCGATCCATCTCGAGCGTGGAATCGATGCCGCGACGGAGATCGCGCGCGGGTATGACGGCGTCGACAAGCCGGAGATCGACACGCGTGGGAATGCCAAGGAGATTCGGGCACGCACGCTGCGCCAGGTGCCGGATCGCTACGGCTACCGACCGGGTCGATCGATCTTCGACGTGGACCGAATCGACGATCGCGAAGAGGCTCGTCGTGCGTATCAGGACGCGTTGCGGGACGCGTACAAGGACGATGAAGCCCGACTGCTGGTCCAGGTCGATGAGGCCCGCACGGCCCCCAACGGCATCGTCTCCTACCCGGACGACTGGCCCGAGAAGGCCGCTCGGCGTGATGCGCGCTATCCCGGCGGACGGATCGCGAAGGGCGCGTCGGTCACCGACGCGGACGGTACCGAGTGGTACGTTGCGGTCTATGATATTCATGACCTGATTTATGTTCCGCCGGACTTCGTGCCGGTGGCGAGCATGCATCCCTTGGAGAACTTCCGGAACTTCGCCGATCGGCACGCCATTCGCTGGCAAAGCCAGATCTTCCGCGGGTTCCCCGAAGACCTCGCGGCGGGCATCCCGCTGCTGAACTACTTTGGCGGCATCGACCCGTTCCAACTCCGCGGACCAAAGTACAGCCTCGAGCGGCAGCAGCAGGTCATCGACATGATCAACGCGTTCACCAAACGCCATCCGGAAGCCAAGGTGACTCCGGTAGTCACGAACGACGCGCGTTAGTCGCTCGCGATCCCCACGACGAGTGTACGGTGCGTTCCCCTCAAGGAACGCACCGATCGCTACTCTTGTAGAAACGCCAAGGTGACACTGGTGCCTTGCTACGAGTGTTGAGGAGGGGAACTGCGCCATACTCGTTGAGCGCATGAACGACTTGATCAAGCGCACGTTCCCAACACTGGCGGACAAGCCGCCAGTGCCACCCAGACCGCTCGCTTGCGCTCGCGGCTCGCACTGACGCCCCATATCCATCCTTCTCCGCTGCCGAACCCGACACCTAACTCAACGAGCCCCGAGCGCGAGCGAGCGGGAGCACGCTCCCGCTGCGCGGTAGCGCTTGCGTTACAATCGCGATCATGCTGACGAACGTTCCGGTGCCACAGAATCCTGCCTATGGGCTGTTGACCATTGTCGGCTTGCTGGTAGCTGCGGTTCTCTGGCAGCGTCTGGCGCCGGTGCGCGGCGCGCCGCCGCACGTCTTCCTGGTGGGGCTGATCGGGGCGGTAGTTGGAGCGAAGGTTGTCTATTGGGTGGCGGATTCGCCGTTTCAGGCGGGCAATCCGCATTTCTGGTGGAATCTGCTCGGCGGTCGCACGGTCCTGGGCGCATTGTTCGGCGGTTACGTCGGCGTCGAGCTGGGAAAGAAGCTGGTGGGGTATCGTCGACCGACCGGGGACGCGTTCGCGATCGTCTGCCCGGTCGGCGTGTTCTTCGGTCGCATCGGCTGCTGGCTGCACGGTTGCTGCCTCGGGCGCGTCTGCGGGCCCGCGTGGTACACGTTGACCGACAGTGCGGGCATCGCTCGGTGGCCGTCGGCGCTCGTCGAGGCCGGATTCAATGTCGCTTTCGCCGTGTGTGCGTACGGGCTCTATCGCCGCCGTGTCTTGCGCGGACAGCTGTTTCACGTCTACCTGATCGCGTACGGCTTGTTTCGCGGCTTGCACGAGTTTCTGCGGGAAACGCCGCGCGTTTGGGGGGCACTGAGCAGCTATCAGATCGTGGCGGCATTGCTCGTTGCGTTCGCGGTCTGGCGCTTTGTGCAGCGGCGTCGACAATCGGCTACGATGGCGTCGATCGAATGGAAACGAGGTGTCGAATGATCGATCTTAAGGGCAAGCATGCCTTGGTTTGCGGCAGTACACAAGGGATCGGCCGCGCCTGTGCGGAAGTACTCGCGCGGTGCGGCGCGGCGGTTACCGCCCTTGCGCGGGACGCAGCGGCGTTGCAGGAAGTCGCCGCCGGGCTTCCAACCGACAACGGACAGGAGCATTCGTTCGTTTGCGCAGATTTCAGCGAACCCGAGAACGTGCAGGCGCGCGTGGCCGATCACGTCGCCGACCACGGGCCATTCGAGATCCTGCTGAACAACACCGGCGGCCCCGGCCCCGGCCCGATCCTCGAAGCCAGCCCCAGCGAGTTTCAGAAATCGCTGACGATGCACGTGGTCTGCAATCAGCACCTCGTACAGACGCTCGTGCCCGGCATGAAGGAGCGCGCCTACGGCCGCATTATCCAGATCATCTCGACATCCGTTAAGGAGCCGATTCCCGGGCTGGGGGTCTCGAACACGACCCGCTGGGCGGTTGCCTCATGGGCCAAGACGCTGTCCCGCGAGTTGGCCCCCTTCGGCATCACCGTCAACAATGTGCTTCCGGGCTTCACGGCGACCGCCCGTCTCCAGCATCTGTTCGAGAATCGGGCCCGGCGTGAGGGCAGCAGTGCCAGCGAAATCGAACAGCAGACGCGGGCCGGCGTCCCGATGGGACGCTTCGCGGAGCCGGAAGAGATCGCATCCGCCGTCGCGTTTCTGGCATCGCCGGCGGCATCCTATATCACCGGCGTTAACCTCCCGGTGGACGGTGGCCGCCTGTCCTCGATGTGATGCAGACACAGGGCAAATCCGGCCGATGGACAAAAAAAATCCGTTGACCGAAATCCGATCGGCGGCCGCGTGCGTAAAGAATATGGGTGATGGTATCTCCGTGACGCACCCCGTGACGGTCGTGGACGATCGTCGGCGTTTTGAATCGAACCTCGGTGCGCAATCGGTCGAAGGAATGCCTGCAGATCCAGCGTCGAAGACAGCTCTCGATCGAGCGGCCCCATCCGCGTCGGGCCTCCCGTCTGAATGGCCGTGCGCAGCGGTGTCGGACGAGTGCCTTGTGGCCCGCATCGCGACGCGGGACCAGGCCTCATTCGCACGTTTCTACGATCGACTGGCGCCGCGCACGCTAGGTCTGCTCGTGAAGATGCTCAGGGACCGTTCGGCAGCTGAAGCAGCGCTCCAGGAGGTCTTCTGGGAGGTGTGGCGTCGTGCCGCTGAATTCGACCGTTCGCGAACCAGCGCGGTCGCTTGGCTGGCATTGATCGCGCGTTCGCGCGCCATTCGCCACCTGCGGGTGCGGCGCCCGTCGCTGCCAGGCGAGAGTGTGGCCGCGCCGGACGACAATCCACGCGGGCTTCCCGATCGCGGCGCGTCGACAGTCGCCGCCCGCGAGGCGCTGGCGCGGCTCCCGGCCGAGCAGCGCGATCTGCTGGCCCTCGCTTTCTTTGGCGGGTTGACGCACGAAGCGATATCACTCAAGCAATCGCTCCCGTTGGGAACCGTGAAGTCGCGCATTCGGATGGGTATGCAACGTCTGCGCGAGTTGCTCGTCCGCGAACGGAAGGCAGAGGCACAGTGAGTACGGAATCTTCGAGAAACCAAGCGGCCGAGCAGGCTGCGTTGTATGCGGCCGGCGCACTTGCGCCGCACGAGGCCGAGGCGTTCGAGGCGCAGCTGGCAGCGGGCGACGAACAGGCGCTGGAAGCGCTGGCGGAACTCGATGCGGTCGTTTGCGCCCTCTTCGACTCCGTCGCCTCCGTTCCGGTTCCGGAGGGCCTTAGTGACGCCGTGACCGGCCGCGTGGCCGAGGACGCGCGCAACGCGGCGCATCCGACGGCGAATCCTCAGATTTGGCGCGACTGGGAAAGCGACGAGCAGGAGACGGCGCTGTTCGTGCGTCGCGCAGCGGATGCCGTCTGGGAGCCGACGGGTATCCCCGGCATCGAAACGCGACGGTTGTTCGTTGATGCCCCGCGCAACCAGATGACGATGCTCGTGCGCATGGCCGCCGGCACGTCGTATCCGCGACACGTACACGCGGCCCCGGAGGAATGCCTGGTGCTCGAAGGCGACCTGCACGTCGGCGACGAGGTACTCCATGCCGGCGACTACCAGCGCGCCGCACCGGGGAGCAAACACCCCGTCCAAAGCACCGAGGGCGGATGCCTGTTGATGATCGTCTCGTCGTTGTCGGACGAACTCGAAGACTGACGCACGCGATCGCGGGCACCAACCGCAGTGTAATCGTCAAAAAAAAGACGGGCCGATCCGCTCGATCGGCCCGCGTCAGGTGTAGAGATGTGAGGGAGGTAGGAGGAGGTTCGATCGCGGCTATGCCGCGTTCCGTTTCGTCAGCTCTTCGATCTCATATTCGTCATCGACCTGTACGACCCGCACGAAGGCGGTTGTCGCGAGATAGGTCGTCGAATCCAGGGCAGTACGCCACCAGTTCACACGGAAGAATGTCGCGTCATCGCGGCTCCATAGCGCCCGCAAGTCCATTCGACCGATCATTTCCGGGAAGTAGGCGGCGATCGCATTACGCAGCGCGCGATCCGAACTCTGCCCCACTGTTTCTTCCACGGTCGTCGTCGTCATGGTCTCGGACATTTCCGTCTCCTTTTCATTCGGCCGGGAGCCCATTCCCGACACTTGCTTGACGGTTCAACGCCAAAGCATATTCACGGTACTTCGCATTTCTCCACGGGTTCGTGAAAAAAAGTAGCGCCGTGAACCGCTTCCACTCATAAGACGCACGAAAGCGGCAAAACGGTCGTGATTTTTTGCAGATTCCACGTTTTCGGCGTTTTTGGAACGCCGCTGTGCCCGCAAGACAGCTGGGTTTTGGGCAGCAAACGTACAATGGGTTGGGCTCAGAGGATGTTGTTGCGCCGCCGCAGACCGGCGGTCAGCAGCGGACCGGCGCCATCCCCTCATCATCATTCAAACAAGCAGGCGTGTCGCGAATCGTCAGCGCGACGTTGCGGGTGTCATCTCGAGCCGCGGCTTATAGACGATGATGGACGCTGCGTGGCGTTTGGCGTGATACATCGCTGTGTCCGCAAGTTGCAGCAGTTGCTCGGCATCTCGCGCTGCGTTTTGTCGCAACGATGCAATCCCCACCGACATGCCCGGTTTTGGATCGAGCGCCGGCAATGCGCCGAGTCGCTGCTTGAACAGCGCGATGATCCGCTTACCGACGGGCAGTGCGTCGGTCGCGGAGAGATTGGGCAGAATCAGAACGAACTCGTCGCCGCCGTACCGGTAGCCGAAGTCTGTACCGCGGCGCAGCGCGCTGCGCAGCAGCGTGCCGACATTCTGCAACAGCTCGTCGCCGGCTCGATGACCGAGTCGGTCGTTGAGATGTTTAAAGTTGTCCAGATCGACATAGAGGAGCGCGACCTCGGCCTCGCGCGCCCCTGCCTCCTCCACCAGCTTCGGCAGTTCGGCTTCCAGCGCGCGTCGATTGCGCAGACCGGTCAAGGCGTCAGTCCACGCTTCGGACTCGGCCTTGCGGACGGCGCGGTCAGCAGCCCGCGAGCGTGCTTCGAGTTGCGCGCTCAGTGAATGCTCGAGATCGCGCGTGTGTGCCCGGTAGCGGATCAGTTGCCGATGTGTTTCGAGGAACGCCGCACCGATCGCGGTCAGTTCGCGCGGGCCGCTTCCTTCAGCGAGTCCATGAACAGACCCATCGGCGGCGAACGCCTTGGTGAATCGCCGGACGGGTTTGAGGATCAACGCTTGGAACATCGCGATCGAGCTGATGATCCCGATCGCGAGGCCGACGAAGAGAAACACGCTTCCCGCTGCCGCCGCGCGCGTTCGATCGTCCAGGACGAGGATCAGTGTCGAATCGCAGCCGGGGATCGGCGTCGCGTGCAGCGTCTGCCAACGCCCGTCGATGCGCACGCCACGCTCGAACGATGAGCGGACCGGGAACTGCGTGTTCTCGACGAGCCCGTCGCTGGGCTCCTGCAGCGTGTTGCGCAAGTCGACGCGCCGCCCCTCGCTTGAGACCACCGCGGCCAGACGAATCCGCTCATCCTGACGCAGCGCCGCCTGCATCGCGCTAACGTCGGGTGCGCCCTCGGTGATGACCAAACGGTCGGTAAGCTGCGCCACTAGCGCCCCCGAAACAATTCGACCGACGCGGTCACGCGCGGTCAGACTTGTCTGATAACTCCAAGCGAGCGGGATCGCCGTCACGATAGTCGCCCAAATCGTCACGAACAGGCCTCGGAGCGCGAGACTGTCCGATAGCCGATGCGGCGCACGTTTCCCGGGGGCGTCATCATTGCGCTTCATGCTGCTGGTATCGATCGGAACGGGGCCGGGATTTCGCAAGAAATGACCGATCAGCGAGTCATCGTTATCGGGCGCCGGCCAGCTCCGCATCATGCCATAGCAAGCGTGAGATTGTTGCCGGATGCGGTTGTTGGGTCGCGGCGTCTACTGGAACACGACCGTCTTGTTCCGCGCCACCAGGATGCGGTCTTCGACGTGCAGCCGAACGGCCTCCGCGAGCACCAACCGCTCGAGATCGCGTCCTTTGCGTACCAGGTCGTCAACGCCGTCGCGGTGATCGACCGGAAGTGTCTGCTGTGCGATGATCGGACCATCATCAAGCACGTCCGTCACGTAATGACTAGTGGCACCGATGATCTTGACGCCGCGCTCGTGAGCCTGATGGTAGGGACGCGCGCCTGCGAACGCAGGTAGGAAGCTATGATGGATGTTGATCAACCGATTCCGGTAGTCCGCGACAAACGTCGGCGACAAGATCTGCATGTACCGCGCGAGTACGACAAAGTCCGCTCCAGTCCGCTCCAACAACGCACGGACCGCCCGCTCCTGATCGTCCTTGGTCGCTGACGTAACCGGCAAGTGCTCGTATGGAACGCCGAAGGACTCGACCGTCTCCCGCAAGTCGGGGTGATTGCTGATCACGGCCACGAGTTCGACCCGCAGTTCCCCATGTTTCCATCGCCAGAGCAGATCGTTCAGGCAGTGGCTCATTCGGCTGACCAGGATCGCCATCCGGCGTGTATCGTGCGCCCAATGCACATACCATCTCATCCGGAATTTGTCCGCCAGAGGCTGCCAGGCACCGGCAAAGTTCGCCGCGTTGAGTAGAAAACCCTCGGCGTCGATCTCCACCCGCATGAAGAACTCTGCGTGATCACGGTCAGTGTGCTGGTCCGCGTCGAGGATATTCCCGTCGTACTGCGCGATGAAGTTCGCCACGGCTGCGACGATCCCCCGCTGGTCCGGGCAGGAAATCAACAATCTGGCCGTACTGGGGTTCATTGGTCGCTCGTGCTCATCACCCGTGCCGCTACATGGCGCCGATACCGGGATTATCGGGACATTTGTCGCCACGCTGAATCCAAAGCCTGCAGCGCGACGCCGCAAGGCGCCTGCAAGTAGACGCCAGCCCGACGGGAGTAGTCGGTCGGGTTGGGGTTGATCTCGATCGTCGGCTTACCGGCGCCGCGCGCTACCTCGAACAACATCGACGCGGGATACACTTCTCCACTGGTCCCGATCACCATGAAGACGTCGCACGCTTCCGCCGCCGAGAAAGCCGCGGACAGCTGCCCCTCGGGCAGCGACTCCCCAAACCAAACCACCGCCGGACGCATACGAGCGTCACACGCCGAACAACGCGGATCCGGACCCAGGTCCGTGAGCCCGACAACCGACTGGTCACAACCGGTGCAAACCGCTCGATCGATGCGCCCATGCAACTCGAGCACGTTTTGCGAACCCGCACGATGGTGCAACCCATCGACATTTTGAGTCACGAGCGTTGCCCGCTCCAACTCCGACTCCCACCGCGCAAGAATCTGATGACCGACATGCGGCCGGCAGCGCTGCAGATCCGTACGGCGCAATCGATACCATTCCCAGACTCTGGCGGGATCGCGAGCAAACGCTTCTGGCGTCGCGACTTCGAGCGGATTGAAATTCTTCCACAGACCCTGCGCATCGCGAAAGGTCGGAACGCCGGACTCGGCCGACATCCCCGCACCCGTCGATACGCACAGGTGCCCCGCCTCCATCAGCATCCCCGCCGCTTCGTTGATCTGCCTCTCATCCATCGACACGAGTATACTCGCAGGCCACCAAGGTCGAACGATAACCGACCACGCTTCGCCACAGAGCAACGCTTCGACAGACTTACCCAGTAGAATCGCGAACCGCCCCTCCACGGATCCGAAAATATCCTCTTGTGGCGATATGTTGAAGGTCAGGAGAGACGGGCCCGCAGCCGATCGGCGAGCGCTGCGAGTGCATCCGACTCCACCGGCTGCGCGTTCCACCGGTACCCGAGGCCGTCGTCCGCGGCGCGGGGAATGATATGAAAATGCACGTGGTCTACGACCTGGCCGGCAACCGCACCGTTGTTCTGCAACACGTTGTAACCCGCCGCCCCGACCGCCTCGACAACAGCCGCAGCGATCCGCCCCAGAACGCGGCCGATCGCAGCCGCCTCATCCGCCGGCAACTCGTGCAGCAGCGCCACAGGCCGCTTCGGGATCACAAGCGTGTGTCCCTCGGACAACGGATTGATATCGAGAAACGCAAAGACGTGCTGATCTTCATAGACGCGATGTGCCGGAATCTCTCCGCGAATGATCCGGCTGAAGATCGTATCCGCGTCCGACACTGCTACTCGTTCGACTCCGAACCGCCCGCATCGGCCGGTGCAGCCGCACTGGGTTCGGACTTCTTGGTGCTGCGCCGCCGCTGCTGGGCGCGCGGCTTGCCAGCATAAACACTGTACTTGACCTTGGCGCGGCGTTTCCGCTCGGATTGTGCCTTGTTGGGCTTACGCCGATCGTCCTCGGCCCCGACGATCTGCAGCAGCGCCACCGCTCCACCATCGCCGAGCCGCCGCTCAGCCAACTTGATGATCCGCGTGTAACCACCCGTCGTACCCAACGACTCGTTACGGCTCTGCAACTTCGGACCAACCTCGTTGAACAAACGATGCAGCACCGACTCGGCGGTAAACTTCACACCCGGACGTGTCGTCGCAGCCCGATAACGTCGACCGCTCCGCGACCGCAGTACCTTTTCACGCTTGGCATCGCTAAGCCCGTCATACTCTTCACGGTGCTCCGCCGGGATGATCGAACGGTCGCGAATGAGCGCCTCCGCCCGCTGCCGCAATCCGACAGCCCGCACGGCATCACCCTTGGCCTCTGCCGCCTTCACCCCCAACGACAGAACCCGCTCAGCAAACCGCCGAATCTCCTTGGCCTTGATCAAGGTCGTGCGAATCTCACCGTGCTCGATCAGACTCTGCACCATGTTGCGCCGCATCGCGAGACGGTGCGCGCTCGTGCGACCAAGCCTTCTTCCAAATACTGCGTGACGCATCGTCGGTTCCTTATCAACCGGCCCCTGCGACCGGATCGGCGCTCCTAGTTCGTGCTCTCGGCAATCTCCGGCAACTCGGTCATGCCGAGCCGCAGCCCCATCTCGTCAAGCTTGGCCCGCACCTCTACCAGCGAGGTCTTGCCGAAACTCCGCAGCTGGAGCAACTCGTTCTCGTCCTTGCGCACCAGCTCACCGACCGTCATGATGTTGGCCGCGTCGAGACAATTCGACGCTCGCACCGAAAGGTCGAGCTCGCGCAACGGTGTCTGCAACTTCCGCAGCAACTCCTCGTCGATCTGCGGCGCCTCATACTGTTCGGTCATCGACGCCGCCGCCGCCTGCTCGGCACCCAACTCGTGATACTGCACGAACGGGTTGAGGTGCTTGCGGAGAATCTTGGCAGCCTCAACCAAGGCATCCTCCGGCAGAATCGTTCCCTTCGTCCAGACCTCGACGATCAACTTGTCATAGTTGGTCTTCTGACCGACGCGCGTCTCCTCGGTACGATAACGAACACGCGTTACCGGGCTGTACAACGCATCGACCGCGATCACCCCCAACTCCATGCCATCCGTGATCAGCTCACTCGCCTGAACGTAGCCACGGCCCTTGCCGACTGTCAACTCGGCCGAGAACGTAACCTTGTCCGTCAGCGTGCAGATCAACTGGTCCCCGTTGAGAACCTCGAGGCCCCCATCGCACTCGAAATCCTTGGCAAAGACCTCGCCGCTCTCGCGCCGCTCGACCCGCATCTTGCGCGGCTGATCACCCTCCAGCCGAACCACCAGTGACTTGATGTTCAGGATGATGTCCGTCACGTCCTCGAGCACGCCGTCCAGCGAGCAGAACTCATGTGTCGCACCCGCAATCCGGACGTGCGTCACCGCGGCACCTTCCAGACTCGACAACAGAATGCGACGCAAACTGTTACCGACCGTCGTGCCAAAACCGCGCTCGAACGGCTCAACTACGAAGCAACCGTATTTGTCAGTGCTGACCGCGACGTCCTTCACGACGGCGGCCGGCAGTTCCAATCCACGCCAGCGAATTCGCATGTGCGATTTTCCTCCGAGCCTAGCTCGTTTCGAGATCCGTCTCGATCAACCTACCGCGAGCAGAACTCAACGATCAGCTGCTCTTCCACCGGGATCAGCACGTCCTCCCGCGTCGGCAGCGCGACAACCGTCGCTTCCAACTTGTTCCCGTCGACCTCCAGCCACGACTGCAGCGGCGGATTGGGAACGCCCTCGATCAACTGCATCTGCGCTCGGGCGTACTGCTGCGACCGCTCGCGCGTGTGAATCGATATCTTGTCACCGACCTCCACCTGATAGCTCGGACGGTCACACTTGTGCCCGTTAACCACCACGTGTCCATGGGCCACCGCCTGCCGCGCACCCCGCCGACCCGCTACGAAACGCGTCTTGTAGACAACGTTGTCGAGACGACGCTCCAGCAACTGCATCAACGCCAACCCGGTGTTCTCATGGGCCCGCTCAGCCATCGCGAAGTACCGCATGAATTGCTTGTCGAGCAAGCCGTAATGCCGCTTCACCTTCTGCTTTTCGCGCAACCGCACCGCATAATCGCTGTTCTTGCCGCGCCGCCACATGTGCATGCCCGGCGGATAATTCTTGTACTCACGCTCCAGCGGGTTCTTTCCGGTCTCGTCCCGGATCGGCTTGAGCATCAGATTCACGCCTTCGCGGCGCGACAAACGCGTCGTTGGTCCCGTGTATCGTCCCATCAGTTACACCCTCCGCTTCTTGCGGGGACGGCAGCCGTTGTGCGGCAACGGGGTCACGTCCTCGATCGATTGGATCCGCAACCCGGCAGCCTGCAACGCCGTGATCGCCGACTCGCGCCCAGACCCAGGCCCCTTTACACGAACCTCAACCTCGACCAGCCCGTGCTTCTTCGCCTCCGAAGCACAGTGCTGAGCCGCACGCTGGGCCGCAAACGGTGTGCTCTTACGAGCGCCCGTATATTTCTTCTCGCCGCCGCCCATCGACACCGAGCCGGACGAAGCCCAGCAAATCGTGTCGCCATTGACGTCGGTAATCGTCACCAGCGTATTGTTGAAGCTCGCCTTGATGTGGGCTATGCCCTTGGCGACGTTACGCCGCGTTCGACGTTTGCCGGTCTTCGCCACCGCGTATCTCCATCTTCAGGCACGAAGCCTGGAACCCTATCCAACGCCCCAGCATGCCGCACCGACCATCCGGCACAGCTGCCGAAGCACCGAGACTATCGCATTTCCTTGATACTCTTCTTGCCCGCAACGGTCTTCCGCGGACCCTTGCGCGTGCGAGCGTTGGTCTTGGTCCGCTGCCCACGAACCGGCAACCCGCGAATGTGTCGCAATCCACGGTAACAACGAATCTCGCGCAGCCGGGCAATGTTCTGCTGCAACTGCCGACGAAGCTGGCCCTCGACGGTGTACTCATCTTCGATGATGCCGGCAATCCGGCTGACCTCATCCTCGCCCAACTTACCAGCCCGAACCGACGGCTCGATCTCCGCCTTGCCCAGGATCTGCTTGGAAAGGAACGGGCCGATGCCATAGATACGCGTCAACGCAACATCGATCCGCTTGTCCTTCGGAACGTCCACACCGGCTATACGCGGCATCGCTTAGTCCTTTCAGCCCTGACGCTGCTTGTGACGCGGGTCCGTGCAAATCACGCGCACAATTCCCTTGCGCTTGATCACCTTGCAGTTCTCGCAGATCCGCTTGACACTCGAACGAACTTTCATAGCACACCCTCAAACCAACATACGGCAATGATCGCCACCGACGTCAATCGCCGGTCAAGATCTCGACGCCGTTCTCAGTCACCGCCAGACTGTGCTCGAAGTGCGCCGCCCACGAGCGGTCCTTCGTCACCACCGTCCAACGATCCGCATTCTTGAACTCGACATCCGGCCGACCGACCGTCACCATCGGCTCAACCGCCAAGGTCATCCCAGGCAACAACTCGAAGTCCGACTTCCGCAGCGCACGATCAAAGTAATTCGGTACTTTCGGCTCTTCATGCATCTCGACGCCAATGCCGTGTCCAACGAACTCACGCACGACGCCAAACCCGCGACGCTCGACACAGCGCTGCATCAACGTCGCCACTTCACTCCAGCGCCGCTGCGGTCGCATCTCCTCGATCGCGACATCCAAAGCCTCGCGCGTCACATCCAGCAGCCGCTGAACCCGACTCGACACGCTACCGATCGCCAACGTCCGCGCCGCGTCGCCACAGTACCCATTCAACCGGACGCCGATATCGATGCTCACGACATCGCCCTCTCGCAACGGGCGATCATCCGGAATCCCGTGTACCACTTCGTCATTCACCGAGGCGCAAACACACGCCGGAAAGGGAAACCGCGCCTGCGGATTTCGAACACCCAAAAACAACGGCGTGGCACCCGCATCGCGGATCAACTGGCCCGCCAACTCGTTCATCTCTGCCGTTGTCGAACCCGGCTTCGCGAGCTGCGCAATCTCCCGGTGGACCGACGCCACCAGACCGCCCGCAGCCCGCATCAGCTCGATCTCTCGTGGCGATTTCAAGACGATCTTGCTCGTCGCCACGCTCACCGGCTTCCTTCCAACTGCGAAATCCGCGCAACCAGCACGCGCTCGACCTCTTCCATCGAAAGCGCGGCGTCGACCTCGACCAGGACGCCCCGGTCTTGGTAATAGTCGATCAGGGGCGCCGTCTGCTCGCGATACGTCGCCAGCCGCGTCGCGATCACGTCCTCGCGATCGTCCGCCCGCTGCACGATGTTGCGCCCGCCGCACTGATCACAAACACCCGCCACCTTCGGCGGATTGAACCGCACATTATACGTCGCGCCGCAGTCCTTGCAAATCCGCCGAGAACCGATTCTCTCGATGATCGACTGATCCGCGAGGCGAAAATCGAAAGCGGCGTCAATGCCGAGCCCACGCGCCGCCAATCCGAGCTCAAGCGCCTCCGCCTGCGGCACGGTCCGCGGAAATCCGTCGAGGACGAAGCCGTCACCCGCCGGCATGCGGCCGATCGCCGACAGCATGACATCCGTGATCACATCGTCCGGCACCAACGTGCCCGATTCCACGTACTCACGCGCCTGAACGCCAACGGCGCTCTCCGCCGCGATCTCCTGCCGTAGCACGTCGCCGCTGGACAACTGCGCCCATCCAAACCGAGCCCGTAGCCGAGCAGCCTGGGTACCCTTTCCGGTGCCCGGCGGGCCAATGAAAACCAGATGCCGCGCATTCGCCATGAAAGCCGCTTACATACGACCCCGAATCGGAGAACCACCCTCCGCCCCGAGGAAGCCCTCGTAATTCCGCATGATGAGATTCGCTTCGATCCGATGGATCAGGTCGAGCCCGACACTGACCACGATCAGCAAGCCGGTGCCACCCAGAAACGCAGAGATGCCGAACGGAATCTGCATGTACTCAGCAATCACTGACGGAATCACCGCGATCACCGCCAGGAAGCCCGCCCCGACGTACGTGATCCGCCCCATCACCGCTTCGAGATAATCCGCCGTCCGCTTGCCCGGCCGCAAACCCGGAATGAAGCTGCCGGTGTCGCGCAGGTTGTTGGCCAACTCCTTCGGCTGAAACTGAACCGAGGTCCAGAAGTAGGCGAAGAAGTACACCATCAAGACATAGGCCAGCGAATAGAAGTACTGCCCCGGACGGAACTGCTCGTCGAGAATGTCCCAAAACGTCATCGGCCACAGGTTCCGGCCGCGCAGCCAGCCGAAAATCAGGCTCGGGAAGATCAGGAACGAACTGGCGAAGATGATCGGCATCACGCCACCATGGTTCACCCGTAACGGTAGGTAGTGCCGCGCCCCGCCGACGATCCGGCGCCCACGGGTCTGCCGGGCCTGCTGAATCGGAATCCGCCGCTGGGCCTGCGTGATCAGAATCGAGGCGGCCACAACCGCAACGAATGACGCCGTCAGGAACACCACCTTCTGGACATTCATGAAACCCGTCGGCCCCCATCCCTGATACATCTGGATGAAGACGTTGGGCAGCCGGGCAATGATGCCCGCCATGATGATCAAGCTCACCCCGTTGCCGATACCATATTCATCAATCTGTTCACCAACCCACATCAACAGCAACGTGCCCGTCATGAGCGCCGCCACCGCGATCATCGCAAATGGAACCGTCCCCGCAAAATCCGCGTAGACGTATTGGTTGCGATTCAGATAGTGCACCCAGAAAATCGCCTGAATCAGACACAAGGCAACCGTCAGGTATCGCGTATACTCCGTGATCTTGCGCTGCCCGCGCTCTCCCTCCTTTTTCAGCTTTTCCAATGCCGGCAACACCGTCACCAGCAACTGGAGAATGATGGAGGCACTGATATACGGCATGATGCCCAGGCCGAAGATCGTGCTCTGACCCAGATCCCCACCCGTGAACATCGCAAACAACTCCGCAGCCTGTTGCGTGCCGCCTGAACCGCCGGCCTTGAACTGCGAAGCCAACTTCTCCTGGTCAATTCCCGGCAGCGGCACCCAGAAGCCGATCCGGTATACCGCCAGCATCGCCAGCGTAAACAGAACCTTCTTGCGTAGGTCCGGGATGCGAAAGACATTGATGAACGCACGAATCATGACGACCAGACCCTAGCGATCGAGGAGTAACGACCTATGTATCGCTCGCTTCAGCCGAGCCCGCGCCAGTCGGCGCAGGCGCCGCCCCGGCCTTCGATTTCTTCTTCGAGCCGCGCTTTGCGCGCCACTTCTCGCCGGCCGTCTGCTGCTCGATCAGCTTCAGCGTGCCGCCGGCCTTTTCAATCGCCGCCTTCGCACCAGCGGTCGCGGCATGCGCCTCGATCGTCAGCGCCTTGGTCAACGTACCCGTCCCGAGCAGCTTGACCTGCCCGTCCGCACGCTCCACGAGCCGGTGCTTGCGCAACGACTCGAGATCAACCGTTTCCCCAGCGTCGTAGTGCCGCTCGAGGTCCCGCAGCGCAACCGTCTCGTACGCCGTCCGAAAATTGTAGTTACTGAACCCGCGCTTCGGAATCCGCCGGAAGAGCGGCATCTGCCCACCCTCGTGCAACGGACGTGTTCCGCCGCCCGAACGCGAGTTGCAGCCCTTGTGCCCGCGGCCACAGGTCTTGCCCAAGCCGCTGCTCTCACCACGCCCGACCCGCTTCCGCGGCCGGTGGGCGCCGACCTGCCCGGTAATCTCGTGAACCATCATACGCCTTGGCCCTCCCCTGCCGCTGCCACGGTCTCAGGCTCGTCGGCACTGACGAACGCCTCAGTCTGACCGCCCTCCTCGGGCTCCGCAGGCAAATCGACGGTGACGCCGCGCAACTTCTCGATATCCTTGCGCGTCCGGAGCCTCCGCAGACCGTCGAGTGTCGCCTTCACCAGATTCTTCGGACTCGTCGAACCATAACACTTGGTGAGAACGTCCTTGATGCCCGCCAACTCCAGCACCGCACGCGGCGCCGCCCCGGCAATCACACCAGTTCCCGCACTCGCCGGCAACAACAGAATTCGGCTCGCGCCAAAATGTCCGATCACACGATGCGGAATCGTCGTGCCACGCAACGGAACGTCGACCACGTTGCGCCGCCCCTGCTTGACGCCCTTTTCCACCGCCGGCGGAACCTCGTTGGCCTTGCCGTAACCGAAGCCGACCTTCCCCTTGCGGTCACCAACGACGACCAGCGCGCCAAAGGAGAATCGGCGGCCACCCTTGACCACGGTCGCACAACGATAGAGCTTGACGAGGTGGTCGTCGAAGCCGCCACGGTCGTCCGCGAACTCCTCCCGCGGCGGACGCGGACCCCTACGTTTCTGTTCACCTGCCATATCACTCGATCCGTTTTAGAACTTCAGACCGGCCTCGCGGGCCGCATCGGCCAGCGCCTTTACACGCCCGTGATACCGGAATCCCCGGCGATCAAAGGCAACCTGCTCGATTCCTTGCGATTTCGCTTTCTCACCCAGCCGCTTGCCGACCTCGGCCGCCGCCTTGGCATTCCCGCCATACCCGACGGCCGACCGAACGTCCGCCATTCGCGACGACACGCTGCACAACGTTCGACCGGCGAGATCGTCGATGATCTGGGCGGTAATGTTGGTGTTGGAACGCGAAACCGCCAGCCGAGGACGCGCCGGAGTGCCGAAGACATGCTTGCGCACCCGCCGCACACGGCGTGCCCGACGTACCTGCTTGATCCGATCAGCCCTCATGCCGCCATCACTCCCAAATCAACCGCCACCGGCAAACTGCTTGCCGACCTTCCGGCGAATCTGCTCGCCAGCGTAGCGAATTCCCTTGCCCTTGTACGGCTCGGGCTTGCGAATCTTGCGAATCTCTGCCGCAAACTGCCCCACCGCCTGCTTGTCGATGCCCGTTACCGTAAACTTCGCCGGGTCATTGTCGCCACGGGCCGCCTCAGTCTCAACCGTGACCTGCAGGCCATCGGGAATCGGGATCTCGAACTGAGCGACGCGGCCCACGCCCCGCCCCATGTAGCCGCAATTGAGCAGCAACTTCTTGCCCGACAGCTTGGCGCTGTAACCCGTGCCATAAACCTCAAGCTTGATCGAGTACCCCTGCGCGACGCCCTCAATCATGTTCGCAATCAACGCCCGGGTCAGGCCGTGCCGCTCGCGACTGGCCTTTTCGTCATCCGGCCGCGAAACCGTCACCTCGCCCCCGTCGACCGCCACTGCGATCGGACTCGGAACCGCCCAGGACAACGTGCCCTTCGGACCTGTCGTCGTAACGTTCGAGCCCGCAATCTCTATCTTGACGCCACCCGGAACCGGAATCGGCTTGTTGCCCAATCGCGACATCGAATCACCATACCTCACAGAGCAGTTCGCCGCCGACCTTCCGCTGGCGACACTGCCGGTCGCTCAGAACACCCAGGCTGGTGGACACCACCGAAATGCCCAACCCGTCCAGCACCCGCGGCAATTCCTGATAGCCGCGATAAACCCTGCGACCCGGCTTGCTGACACGCTGTACCTGCTGAATCACCGACTCGCCACGGTCACCGTACTTCAGGTCGACGCGAATCTCACCCTGGTTCGTATCCTCAATCGTGTCGAACCCGGCAATGTACCCTTCGTCCTTGAGTACATTCGCCAACCCCACGCAGATCTTGCTGCGTTTTACGTTCACCCGTGCCTTACGCACGCGCGAAGCATTGCGAATGCGCGTCAGCATGTCAGCAATCGGATCAGACGTCGCCATGTGCTACCTCACCAACTGGCTTTCTTCACGCCCGGAATGTGGCCCTCGTTGGCCAGGCCGCGAAAACAGACGCGGCAAATCTTGAACTTGCGATAATAGGCCCGCGGCCGCCCGCAAAGCTGGCAGCGGTTGTACGCCCGAACCGCATACCGCGGCTTGCGACGCTGCTTGTGAATCAAGGCCAGTCGTGCCATCGCGCACTAACTCCTGAAGGGGAAGCCCATCAGCGTCAACAGCTGCCGCGCTTCCGCGTCGTTATGGGCATTCGTGCAGACCGTGATGTTCATGCCCTGTTGGAACGTCACCCGGTCCGGATTGATCTCCGGAAACACACCGAACTCGCTCAACCCCATCGCGTAGTTACCGCGACCGTCGAAACTGTTCGGATTCAAACCGCGAAAGTCACGCACCCGCGGTATCGCCAGCGCCACCAACCGGTCGATGAACTCGTACATTCGCTTGCCGCGCAACGTCACCTTGAGCCCGACCGCCCAGCCCTGACGCAATTTGAAGTTCGATACGCTCTTCCGCGCCCGAGTGCGCACCGGCTTTTGCCCAGTCACTGTCCCCAGGTGCTGCTCCGCCTCGGTAAATCGCTTGTTCTCATGCGATTTACTGCTCGACTCCTGAACCGCCTTGCCAAGCCCCGCCGACACCACGACCTTCGTGATGTGCGGCAGCGACATCGGGTTCTTGCGGCCCAGCGCCTCCTTGAGCTGCGGCATGACCTCCGCGCGATAGCGTTCCTGCAAACGTGCCATCGTTACGAACCTTTCGCCGTCGCCAAGCGACGGACATCACCCAGCACCGTCCCCTGAATCGAGACTCGCTGCTTCGAAACCACCTTGCCGCCCTGCAACTCCGTCTTGAACCGCACCCGCGTGCCCTTGCCCGTCGTCGGATCGACCGGCTGCACATTCGACAGGTGAATCGGCGCTTCCTTCTGAACGCGACCGCCCTGCGGGTACTTGCGGCTGCGGCGAACGTGCCGGAACACCATGTTCACGCCTTCTACCACGACCCGGTCCTTGTCGCCAATGACGCGCAGCACCTTGCCGCGCTTGCCTTTTTCGGCACCGGCGATCACGACCACAATGTCGTCCTTGCGTATCCGTGCCGCCATGACTACCAGACCTCCTCGGCCAGCGAGATGATCTTCGCGAAGTTCCGCTCGCGTAATTCACGTGCCACCGCGCCAAACACCCGCGTGCCCCGCGGATTGCCTTCGGCATCGATGATCACGCCGGCGTTACTGTCGAACCGCACGTAACTGCCGTCCTCACGCCGCGTCGGATACTTCGTGCGGACGATCACCACCCGCACCTTCTCGCCCTTTTTGATATCCGCACTGGGTAGCGCCTGCTTCACCGAGCAGATCGCGATGTCACCGACACCGCCCGGAATCAACCGCTTCTTACCGTGCCGCTTGGAACTGCCCTTGAGCACCTGAATGCATTGCAGCTTCTTGGCGCCCGTGTTGTCGGCAACGTCCATGCGCGAGTTCATCATGATCATCGCGCACCCCCCGGCTGCTCCGGCGCTTTCTCCAGCACCTTCACCAACCGCCAATGCTTGGTCTTGCTGTACGGCCGGCACTCCGCCACCTCGACCCGATCACCCTTGCGGCACTCATTCGCCTCGTCATGGGCGTGCAGTGTCGTCTCCCGCAACATGAACTTGCCATACTTGCCGTGCTTGACCTGATACTGCACCGTCACCGCGATCGTCTTGTCGCGGACGGCGGACGCTACCACGCCGCTGCGCACCGCCCGCATCGATCGAGAAGAAGCGGTTTGTTCCGTCGTCATGCTCATACTCTGATCCGCGTCCTTCAATGCCTCGGGTTCGTCCCTAGCGACGCGCCGCCGCTGCCGTCAAATGGGCCTGATACTGTTCCACGTTCTGCTCGCCACGCTCGCGCATCACCGTCAGAATCCGGGCAATGTCCCGCCGCGTCTTCATCAGCAGCGTCGGATCCTCGAGCTTCTCCGTCACGGACTGCGACCGTAACTCGAACTGCTTGCGACGCAGTCGCTCCAGCTCCTGGTGCAATTCGTCCGTCTTCATCGCGCGCACTTCTTCTGACTTCATCACTACCTCTACAGACCATGCCGCCGAGCGACGAACCGCGTTCGTACCGGCATCTTGTGCGCAATGCGCGTCAACGCAGACCGCGCCAGGTCCTCTGACACGCCACCAATCTCGTACAGCACCGTCCCCGGCCGGACCTCGGAAGTCCAATAGTCAGGCTCGCCTTTGCCCTTGCCCATCCGGGTCTCGAGCGGCTTGGACGAAATCGGCTTGTGCGGGAAGATGCGAATGTAAATTCGACCCTCGCGCTGCAGAAAGTGCGTCGCCGCGATTCGGCCGGCCTCGATGTGCCGGGCATTCACGCGACCCGGCTCCAGCGCCTGTAAACCGAACTCGCCGTACGCCACATAGTTGCCGCTGGAAGCGTTCCCGCGCAGCCGCCCCTTCTGGGCCTTGCGATACTTCACGCGTTTCGGCATGTTGGCGGGCATAACCGCTACTCCTGATTCCGCTTATCTGCTTAGCGACGGTTGCGCCGACGGAAACGACCGCCGTCCCGACCACCCGTCGCCTCCGCGGGCGCGTCACCATACGCTCCGCGATAGACCCATACTTTGATTCCGATGGTGCCGACAGTCGTCACCGCAACCGTCACCGCGTAGTCCACCTCGGCCTGCAACGTCTGCAGCGGGATCGAGCCGAGCATCTGGGTCTCGGTGCGGGCCATTTCCTGGTTCCCCAGTCGACCCGAACAGATGATCTTCACACCCCGCGCTCCGGAGGACATCGCCGCCTCGCACCGCTGCTTCATGACCCGCCGAAAACTGCTGCGCTTCCGCAACTGCTCGGCAATCGCCTGCCCGACCAACCGGGCATCGATATCAGGATTCTTGATCTCGATGATGTTGACCGCCACCCGGCGGTCGATCAGATCCTCGAGTTCCTCGCGAAGCTTGTCGACTTCCGCTCCCTTGGCCCCGATGACCACACCAGGTCGCGCCGTGTGCAACACGACCTTGACCTCGTCACGGGTCCGCTCGATCTCGATTTTCGAAATCCCCGCGTACGGCGGTTGCTTGTTCAGCTTGTTGTTGACGAACTTGCGAATCCGCTCATCTTCGACCAGAAAGTCGCCAAACGCCTGCTTTGGAGCGTACCAGCGCGACTTCCAACCTTCCGTGACGCCGACGCGAAATCCGATGGGGTTACACTTCTGTCCCACGATTAATCCTCATCCACGACAACGGTGATATGGCTGGTGCGCTTCTGAATCGGATGCGCCCGGCCGCGATCCTTCGGCCGCCAACGCTTGATGATCGGGCCTTCGTCCACGAACGTTTCCGATACGAACAACCGATTCATGTTCGCTTCCTTCTCGTTCGCATTGGCCATCGCGGACTGCAACACACGAACTACAAACGAGGCACCGCGATTGTGCGTGTGCTTGAGTACGTCGACCGCCTCACTGCAGTCCATTCCGCGGATCATGTCCGCCACCAGCCGCGCCTTGCGCTCGGAGATTCGGGCGTATCGATGTTTGGCACTCCAGGCCATCGCTTCAACCTCGCCTTACTTCTTGCCCGTATGGGACTTAAATGTCCGCGTCGGCGAAAACTCACCCAACTTGTGTCCGACCATATCTTCGGTAACGAATACCTTCAGGAAATGCCGGCCGTTGTGGACCTCGAAGTTGATGCCGACGAACTCCGGCACGATCGTGCACGCCCGACTCCAGGTCCGCACCGGCGTGCTCCGCCCGGAATCGCGCATCGCCATCGCCTTGGCGTAAAGCTTCTCGTCGACGTACGGGCCCTTCTTGACACTTCGCGACATGCGCCGTCCCTCTTACTTCTTCCGCCGAAGCTTGGCTTCGCCGTACGACTTGGTGATCCGTCGCCGCAGGATCCGACGATTCGATACCTTCCGCGGGTTACGCGTTCGCCCGCCCTTGGCCAACAGGCCCGTGCGCGAGCACGGATGCCGCCCGCCATTGCTGCGACCTTCGCCGCCGCCCAGCGGATGCGCCACCGGGTTCATCGCCTTGCCGCGAACATGCGGCCGCCAGCCGCGATGCCGATTGCGACCCGCCTTACCGAGCTTGATGTTCTGATGATCCGTGTTGCCGAGTTGGCCCAGCGTCGCCCGGCACTCGACCCGTACCTTGCGCATCTCGCCGGAGGGGAGTTGGACGACTGCCCAGTTGCCCTCGCGGGCCATCAGCCGCGCAACGCCGCCCGCCGTCCGGACAAGCTTGCCACCTTGGCCCGGGTGCATCTCGACGTTGTGAATGTCCATCCCGACCGGAATGTTCTTCAACGGCATCGCGTTGCCCAGATTGGGCTCGGCACCCGGCCCGCTCTCGACCGTCGCACCCGCCTTCAGGCCGAGCGGCGCCAGGATGTATCGCTTTTCGCCATCCGGGTACTGCAACAGTGCGATGTGACAAGTGCGATTCGGGTCGTATTGGATCTCGAGCACCTTCGCCGGCTGCCCATCCTTGGTCCGCTTGAAATCGATCCGCCGATAGAGCCGCTTGTTGCCGCCCCCGCGGTGTCGTGCGGTGATCTTGCCGTGATGGTTGCGGCCGCCCTTCTTCTTCAGCGGCTCGGTCAGTGACTTCTCCGGGCGGTTCTTGTGCCGGAACGTAATCTCCGCGTAGTCGTTGACACTCGCGTTCCGCCGGCCCGGCGAAGTACTCTTGTAAATCTTCACGCCCATCGCGGCACCCTCAAATCACTAGAACAGGTCGATGTGACTGTCCTTGTCGACCGTCACGATCGCCCGCTTTATGTCCGACATGCGACCGTAGTGCAGCCGAAAGCGACGCAGCTTACCCTTACGAACGTTGGTCCGAACGTCCACCACCTTGACGCCGTAGATCTTCTCCACCGCGTCGCGGACCTCCGCCTTATTCGCCTGCGACCGCACCTCGAACGTGTAGCTTCCGCCATGCAGCTTGGTGTTGCCGCGCGCCTGGTGCGAGCTCTTCTCGGTGACGACCGGCCGAATGATCGTGTGATAGATATCCACGCCCTACGCCTCCGCCTTCGCAGCGCCGGTCAGGCCGTTGCGAAACAGCTCGAACGCGCCCTTTGTAAAAATAAGGTGCTTGCGAGCAAGCACCTTATAAGCATTCATCTCCGCTACGTCCATGATTTCGACGGTCGGGATATTGCGGCCACTCTTGAACAGGACCGGCTCCTGACCGCCGACCATAAACAGGCACGTACCCGCGACGTTCAGCTTTCCAAGCATCGCCGCGAACCGTTTGGTCTGCGGCTTTTCAAAGCTAAGACGATCCACGATCAGGACCTGCCCGCCCTCGATCTTCGCCAGGACGGCGTTCCGCCGCGCTAGCCGACGCATTTTCTTGGGCATCGCCTGCCGATAGTCGCGCACCGCTTTGGCAAACGCCACACCGCCACCACGCCGGATCGGTGACCGCACGGTCCCCATTCGGGCCCGCCCCGTCCCCTTCTGGCGATAGAGCTTGCGCGTCGAGCCGTCGATCATCCCGCGACTGCGGGTGGTCGCGTGGCCCTGCCGCTGGTTGGCCCGGAACATGACGATCGCCTGCTTCAGCAGCGCCGGCCGCACCGTCCCGCCGAGCAACTGCTCGTCGATCTGCTCCTGGCCGGTCTGCTTGCCGGCCTCGTCATAAATCGGAATGGTCAACATCGCAGTTACTCGCGCGTCTTGGCCTTACGAACAATGACAAACCCGCCGTTCGGGCCCGGAACGGCACCCCGAATCAGCAGCATGTTGTTTTCCGCGTCTACCTTCATCAACTCCTGAGAGCGAATCGTGCAGCGATTGTGCCCCATGTGCCCGGCCATCTTCTTGCCCTTCTTGATGGCGCTGCTGGTTCCAAGATTCTGAGCGCGGCCACCGATCGAGCCCGGCGACCGGTGCTTGCGCTCCGTACCGTGCGACGCCGGCTGGCCACCGAACCCCCAGCGACGCATGCCGCCCTGGAACCCCTTGCCCTTCGTCGTACCGACCACATCCACCCACTTCACCTCGTTCTCGGCGAAGATGTCGACCGTGATCGTGTCCCCGACTCCCTTGTCCGAGGCCTCCTCGAGACGAAACTCTCGCACAAACCGCTTCGGCGCCGTGTTGGACTTGCGAGCGTGGCCGATCTCCGGCAACGTCGAACGATGCGGCTTGACGTCCTCGAATCCGAGCTGCAACCCGTTGTATCCGTCCGGACCATCCGCCGTCTTCGCCTGCAAAACCGTGCACGGACCAGCCTGCACGACCGTCACCGGAACACGAGCACCGGTCTCCGCGTTGAAGATCTGCGTCATTCCGATTTTTCGGCCCAAAATCGCCGGGATCATCCCTCGGCACTCCTTGCGCTACGCGACGAACCGCCGCGCGTTCAGACGGACCCATTGGCTGTGCGATCGGGTTCGCTACGCCTTGATTTTCACGAACACACCCGCAGGAACGACCAGACGATGCAACGCCTCGACCGTTCGTGCGTTGGCCTCGAAGATGTCGATCACCCGCTTGTGGGTACGCATCTCGAATTGTTCGCGGGATTTCTTGTCAATGTGGGGGCTGCGAAGGACAGTGAAGCGTTCGATGCGGGTGGGTAGCGGAATCGGACCACAGACGCGGGCACTCGTCCGCTTGGCCTGGTCCACGATCTCCTGCGCCGACGCATCGAGTGCGCGATGGTCGTACGCCTCCATCCGAATCCTGATTCGTTCGCCTGACGTCGCCACGGGCTTCCCTTCACAGACTTCCACTGTTCCCGGCTCGAAATGCCGAGACGAGACAGTGTACCCACCCCGCAAACCGCGTCAAGCACGCCCGTGCCAGATTTTCAACCGCGTTGCGCCGATCGGAAAAAAACAGTCCGCCGATCCGAAGGCCGACGTCGAGAACCGGCCATGCCCGGGCAACAAACGGGCAAGACCTGACGAGAACACCAGCCTGCCGAACCCACGACCAACGCTCCAGCCGTCCTTCCCGCCGGCATGCGATCGCCCCCAACCACGCCCGCCAAGCCCTCGCCGAGCACGCCGTCGGCGAAAAATGCGCCCTCTCGGTATTTCCCACCCCCCCGGCAGCTCTGTTGGAGCAGACGAACCGATCAAATGAGGAGAATGGCTATGACCGACCAACCCAACGGCAAGCTCGAATCGCTCACGATCTTCTTCCCCTGCTACAACGAAGAAGGCAACGTGGATCGCGTCATCCGCGCAGCGGTCGCAGCCGGCAAGCAGGTGACCGACGACCTGGAAGTCATCATCGTCAACGACGGCAGCAAGGACCGCACCGCCGAGTTGGCCGACGCACTCGCGGCTGAGCTGCCGGAGGTCCGCGCCGTCCATAACCGACCCAACCGCGGCTACGGCGGCGCCCTCCAACGCGGCTTCAACGAAGCATCCAAGAAATGGATCTTCTACACCGACGGAGACGGACAGTTCGACCTCGCCGAACTCCCTCGGCTGCTCCCGCTGTTGGAGACCTGCGACATCGTCTCCTGTTATCGGATCAACCGTCAGGATCCGCTCCAACGCAAGCTCAACGCCTGGGCATGGGGGACGCTGGTCAAGCGGCTCTTCGGCTTCCGAATCCGTGACGTGGACTGCGCCTTCAAACTCTATCCGCGAACGCTCTTCGAACGCATTACGATGCAGAGTACCGGCGCCCTGATCGACACCGAGATTCTCGCCAAGGCAACCAACCTCGGCTACCGCATCGGCCAGATCGGCGTGCAGCACTACCCGCGCACCGTCGGCGAACAGACAGGCGCCAATCTCAAGGTGATCCTCAAAGCGTTCCGCGAACTCTTCAAGCTCTACCGCGACATCAAGCATGAGGGACGCCAGACGACGTCGACAACGGCCACCCGGCCCGGCACGCCCAGTCCGCATCAGGCTTCCTAGCCCGAACCAGCGCCGGAACCACGCTTCACTCGCGCTCCGCGCTCGCATGATCGCTCCCTGGCAGCATACGTACCCGCCAGACGCGAGCCCTGATCGCGTGCGAGGGGTTCAAGCGGACGCGGACGGACGGCGGTACGGCAGCGTACACGTCCTGCAAGGGACACGCTGCCAAGAACGCCGGCCGGATTCAACAAGCCTTCTCCTCTAGGCCCGGTCCGGGACGCCTTGGTGCGCCCCGGGCCGAGCGCTCTTTGTTACAGAGTAGACGTGTACCGTGCGCCCCCTTCAAGAACGCACCGGGTGGCACCGGCGGCTTGCCCGCCAGTGCTAGACCGTACTCAAAACGTTGCCCTTCCTTACGCTAGTCTTTGCGAGACCGAATCAAGTCGCGCGCCCACGAAGCGATGTTGAGCATGAGCATCGCCGCCTGAGAAACCAACCCCTACATCACCGCGATGCCGCGATGCGCTTCGGCATCCAAAGCGTCCTAGATAAAGAGACACCGTGCTTACAAATGCAACCTTCGTCGACTCCGCGATTTCCCATGACTGGTACGCTCCCGACACTGGCGGACAAGCCGCCAGTGCCACCCCAAAAAGCAATGTCTTGGCGGCAGGCGCGTAGACGCCTGCCTCATCGAGAGCTTGCTCCCACCGTCGCTTGCGCTCCGGGCTCGCATGAACGCCCTCCTTGGCGGCGCACTTCCCTTCCGTCCGCGCTCATCACCAAAAGGTGAATCCACACTTTTTGCGCTCCGGGCGTATTTCTTCGGGCATACCGCGCTCTGCTCAGTGACCAAGGGTTGACTTGGACGGGGTGTGGGCCGCTACGAGCCGGCTCGGTGCATTCGCCGCTGTATTGCTGCGAATCGGCAGGGCCTGCTCAAGCCTTGTTCCGAGCGACTTGCCGGGTAGGGAGTGGCCCCTGAACTCGAATGGCCACGAACTGTCAGTCGTTTTTCGAAGGAGCGTATGCATGAGAAAGTGGAAGTGGATAGGTGGAATGCTGGCCGGTACCGCCCTCGCGGTCGCCGTCGGCTGTATCACCGACCCGGGCCAAGCACTGCTCGGGTTCTCGGACAAGGATGCAGCTGCCGTGACCGCCAAGGTCGACGCCGGCCTCGGTAACGGGAACGACAACGGCCCCGCGAACGGCAACGACAACGCCGGAAACGGGAACGACAACGGCCCCGCCAACATGAACGACAACGGTGCCGGCAACGGGAACGACAACGGTCCCGCCAACGGCAATGACAACGGCCCGGCCAACGGGAACGACAACGCCGGCAACATGAATGACAACGGCGGAAACGGCAACGACAACGGCGGCGATCTCGGTGCCTGCTGTCTGCCCGACGGCACCTGTTTCGTCGGGACATCAACCGAATGCGCCAGCGCCGGAACGCTCGGCGACATGAATTGCGACGGCGTCGTCTCCGTCGGCGACATCAACCCGTTCGTGCTCGCGCTGACCCAGCCCGATGCCTACGACCTGATGTTCCCCGATTGCGACCTCGCCCGCGCCGACATCAACGGCGACGGCATGGTCAGCGTCGGCGACATCAACGGATTCGTCGACCTCGTCTCCAACGGAACCGGCGGCGTCTGGCTCGGAACCGGCAGCAGCTGCCGCGACTGTGGCGGTGGCAACGGTAACGACAACGGTGGTAACGGCAACGACAACGGCGCCGGAAACATGAACGATAACGGCGGCAACGGTAACGACAACGGCGGTAACGGCAACGACAACGGCAACGGCGGCGTCTGCCTCGACGGCTCGGTCCGCTTGCGCGTCGAACTGGCCTTCGACAGCCGCGTCGAGTACAGCGTCACTGCCGACGGTTGCGAGTACTTCCGGGCTCGCGTCCGCGACTGGCCACAATCGTTCGTGACCGTCGACGTCACGATTGAAGGCATCGTCGTCGGTCAGATCTTCGTCGATGACCGCGGTCGCGGCGAGATCGAGTTCGATGCATCGATCGGCACGTTCCCGCCGGACTTCCCGCAGGTATTTGAAGGCGACATCGCCGACATCGGCGGCCGCACCAGCGGAGCGCTCGCGCTCGACTGCTCCGCCAACATCTGCAACGGGAACTTCAACGGCGGAAACGGCAACGACAACGGTGCCGGCAACATGAACGACAACGCCGCGAATGGCAACGATAACGGCCCCGCCAACGGGAACGACAACGGTGTCATGAACGGCAACGCCAACTTCTGACCTCGGGTCCGACGACGCCGGGCGGGTCATCCGCACAGTGCTCGCCTGGCGTCTTTCGGCAAGACCACGGAAACCCCGTGATGGATCGTGCGGCCGGGTTAATGCGCCCGCCGCACGGTCCCCCTCGTCGCGGGACTCACGGGCTCAATCGAAACAACGTATACTGCCAACCCTGGAGCTGGTCATGCTGGCCTTCCTGACGCAGACGGACTCTCCGCACGGACGCAACACGATGACCCGATCGATCCCGACACCGCATGCCCCCGGCTCCGCGTCGGACACCGCGGTGTGGCGCTGGATCGAATCCATCGTGGTGTTCATCGCCGGCTTCTGCCTGATGCAGTTCTTCTACAGCGGCACCGGAACGATCAACGGCGACTACGTCGGTGTCCCGGCCCATGACTCCTGGTACCACATCAAAATGGCCGCGCTATTGCCGCAGGTCGGACTGGTCGGCCAGTTTCCATGGCTGCAATACGCCTACTTCACCAACGCCGGCCATGACTTCGTCAGCCACCACTACGGCTTCCACGTCCTGCTGATGCCGTTCGTGTACGCCGGCTACTGGACCACCGGCGATTTCGCGACCGGCGGGCGCTGGGGCATCTGCGCATTCTTCGGAGCGATCCTCACGCTCTACAACCTGCTGCTGATGCACGCCGGCGTCCGCTGGCGCTGGCTGTGGTTGATCGCGTTCCTGGTTCTTCCCAGCCAGTTCTTCCAACGACACGCCTACGTCCGGGCGATTGCCCCGTCGCTGATGTTCATGCTCGCGATTCTTTTACTGATGTTCAAACGACGCTACGTCTGGTCGGCGGTCGTTATCGCACTGTACGGCCACTTATATCTCGGCGCGGTGATGTTCTCGCCCGTTCTGGTTGCGGTCTACTCCTTCTGTCTGTTGTTCGGCCCGCGCGAAGACCGGGAGTTTCCATGGAAGATGGTGCTGCTAGCGGTCGGCGGGTGGGCCGTGGGGGTCTTCACATACCCTTACGTGCGCGGAATGTACGAATTCTTGCTGCTACAGGTGTTCGGCTCCGGCTTGACGCCCGACATCGCCGTCGGGCGTGAATGGAAGCCATACGAGAACCTGTGGTGGTTCATGGGGATGACCGGCCCGCTCTTCGGGATCTGGGTCGTCGCGCTCGTCGTCCGCCTGCGGAGCGGGCCACGGCTGAATGGCCAGGAGACGGCCCTGCTGGTGCTCAGCTTCATCTTCCTGCTATTGACCTGCAAGGCCCGTCGTTTCATCGAGTATTGGCCCATGTTCGCGCTGCTCTCGTCCGGCTACATGCTCGCCCCGGTCCTCGCCAAGGTGAGTGAATGGTGGCACCGCCCCGACACGGCGGAAGAGCCGAACCTCACGATGTTCGTTCGCACCGCGACGCTCCTGACCATCGTGGCCGTCGGGATCGCCTCCGTGGTCAACGCTTTCCGTTTCCTGGCCGATTGGGGTGTTCGCCCGGGCGAACGAGACTGGGTCGCGTTGACCCGTGTAATCGTCGGAGACCCCTCTCTGATAATCGCGGCCAGTGCATACGTTGCCTTTCTTGTCATACGCGAGTTGTTCTTGCGCCGCGGTTGGGGGCAAACCATTCGTAGCGTCGGCGTTGTAATGATCTTCGGCGTTGCGTTCGTCGGCACGGCCACGCTCGTTGCCGGCCCGAACCTCCGCGGCGTACAACGCGACGTCCGTTGCACGTACGACGTGAAGTCCGTACGTGATGCCCTGGCCTTCATCGAACGTGACTCGCAGCCTGGAGACATCATCTTCACCGACGACTGGGACGAGTTCGGCCTGTTCTTTTATCACAACCACCACAACTACTACATCGTCGGGCTCGATCCGAAGTTCACGCACGCACGCCAGCCCGCGCTGTGGGAGCGGTTCGTCAAGATCACGCGCGGTCAGGCACCAACCAACGCCAACGTCGAGATCACGACACCGGATGGTACGCAGCGAACGGAGCAGATCCGCATTTCGCTCGCCGATATCAAGACTCACTTTCGGGCCAAATATGTGATCTGCGATCGCGGACACCGCCCGCTTCGCCGCCAACTCGCTCGCGCGCCGGAGTTTGCGGAACTGGTCTATCCCTGTACGACGTTCGAAGACTGCGACAACTCTCCGTACCTGGTGTTTCGAATCCGCGAAGACGGCGAGTACCGCGAACCGTCGCAGATCGAACGCATGTCCACGTTCGGGATCCTGCACGTCAGCCGGCTCAAGCCGACTGACAATCCGGGTCCGGACTGTTACCGCCTCGACCGGGAGGTCGGTGGTGGCCGCCTGCGAACGGGTACCAAGACGCACCTGCGCGGCATCGGCCTGCGCGCCGGCTGCGCGCTGACGTTCGACTTGCCACCAGGATTCACGCGACTCGAGTCCACGCTCTGCCTGGCGGAGCAGACCAACGGCACTCCGCTGGCCCAGGACGCCGCGGTCGATGTGGTCGTCAGCGTGGACGGGCGCGAGATCCATCGTCGACTGCTGACCCGCGATGCGGTCGATGTGCCGCTCAGCATCACGCTGCCCGACGACGCCGGCACGATCACGCTCGGGGTCGAGCAGCGTGAGAACACACCGCCGGACGTGTCCGTCAACTGGGCCTCGGCAAGACTCGTGCGAAGCCGCTAGTCACCTGAGCCGGCCCCCCTCGCGTGCGCTCGGAACTCGTCGTCGTGGAGCGGACCGATTGTCGGTGCCCCACCCCATCTTGGGGTGGGGATGTTTCCATCGGTCCCCTATCACCAGCACGAACCAAACAACTCAACACAACGAGCCCCGAGCGCGAGCGAGGGGATCAAGGTGCGCGCGACGAAGAACCCGTCGCCTGCGCTCCGGGCTCGTAGTCGCGTCTCACAGGGTGGCCAAACGTCTCGCTAGGCGGGTCGCGCGTCTCACCCGCCAACGCCTCTCACACGCCAGCGACGATGAACAGCCGCCGAAACGGAAACAAGGTTCGACCGTCCGCGGTCGGCGGGTAGGCCGTGCGTAGCCGGGAACGATACGCAGCAAGGAATGTTGCACGTTCGTCGTCGACCAAGCCTTCGAGGATCGGCCGCAGGCCCGTTCCGCGAACCCACTCCAGCACAGGATCGGGGCCTTCGAGGATGTGCAGATACGTCGTTTCCCAGATGTCCAGATGCCGCGTTCCCGGAGCGAGCAGCTCGTGGTACGCCGGCGCTGATTCAACCCACTCGCGCGCCGCCAGTCGGCGCAGGCCTTCGGTCCCCAGCGGCGCACCGCCGGGCCCTCCGTCGTTGAGCGTTTCGCGCATCAGCCGATGGGATGGCGCACCCCAGCTCAGCGGCATCTGCACTGCGAGGAATCCGCCGGCGGACACGTACGTCAACAGCCGCGGGAAAAGCGTCCGGTGATCCTCGAGCCACTGTAGCGATGCGTTGGCGTAGATCAGATCGCACGGCTGATCGGGCACCCAATCCGCGATATCTCCGGTGCACCACTGAACCGCGTCGAGCCCCGCAGCCCGGGCACGATCCAGCATCTCGCGCGACCGATCGATTCCGATCACCTTCGCCGACGGCCAGCGCTGTGCCATGATTCGCGTCAGCTCTCCGGTCCCGCAACCCAGATCGACGACAACTCGCGCCGTAGCCAGCGGCACTTGTCGCAACAGGTCCATCGCGGGCCGGAAGCGCTCGGCGGCATACTTGCCATACTGCACTGGATCCCAGCCGGCTTGCGGCGTGTCGTCAGCGCTCGATCGACCTTGCATGGGCGCACCTCCCGGTCCCATTACACCAGCGAAACAGCAGGCCGTTCAGACTCGCGCGGCGCGCTGGCGGGCAGCGTGACCCAGAAAGTCGCTCCTTCGTTCGGGGCGCTGATGACCCCGATCTCGCCGCCAAGCATCGTCGTCAGCTCGCGCGCGATCGCGAGTCCGAGCCCGGTGCCGCCCTGCTCACGCGTCTTCGACTGATCCATCTGCCGAAACTTCTCGAAGATCATCTGCTGCGCTTCGGATGCGATACCCGGCCCGTTGTCCTGGACCGCGATCCGCACGCCACCGTCCGGTCCGGGCTCCGCCGTCATCACGACACGGCCATGTGTCGGCGTGAACTTGATGGCATTGGAGAGCAGATTGAAAAGGATTTGCCGCAGCTTGCCGCGATCGGTCGTCGGCGTTGGCAGCGTACCTTGCACCCGAAACTCGTGCCGCAACATCTTCTGATCCGCCAACGGGCGCGTAAAGTCGATCAGCGTTGCGCACAGCTCGCCGATATCGACCGGCTCGATGTGTAGCTCGACTTTCCCGGCCTCAATCTTCGCGAGATCCAGCAGGTCGTTGATAATCTCCAGCAGAATTCGCCCGGAGATCAGAATGTTCTCCGAAAACCGCTCGACCTTTGCCCGCTCGTCCGGCGGCGATTCGCGCAACAGCTCCGCAAATCCAATAATGCTCGTCAACGGCGTCCGCAGCTCGTGCGAGACATTCGCCAGGAAATCGCTCTTGATCCGATTCGCCTCGTACAACGCAACGTTGCTCTCGGCCATCTGACCCAGCTTCTCGTCCAACAGACGGTTCGCATTCCGCAACTCATCCTGCTGAATCCGCAGTCGCTCGAGCATCACGTTCAAAGTATCCGAGAGCTGCTCGAACTCGTCGCCGGTCTCGAGCGTCGACCGAACACCCAGGTCACCATCCGCGACGCGCATCGCGACCGACCGCAACTCATGGATCGGCGACAGGATGTACCGCTGCGTAATGAGGTAAAACACGAGAATCGCCAGAATGCCGGCCAACGCGCCCGCGGCGATCAACACCGCCCGGTTGAACACCAACGCTCGTCGCATTCGCTCCGCCGGCAGCGACAAGGTGATGATCCCCGCCAACTGATTCTCGCGAAACGGCCGGCCGGCACTCCCCTCACTATGACACGTCAGACAACTCTTGGTGACCCGAACAGCGCGCGCGTAGTGAAAACGCAGCGTACCCTTGTTCCCGTCCTCATCCTCATCCTCATCCTCGATCAACCGGTATCGCGTGTCGCGATCGTGCCGCCGAGCAAAGTCGATCAACGACCGCGCGATGAACGGATCCTCCGGCCCAGCGACCAGCATGGAGTGCGGGTCGTCCGCGTCAAACGTATACCGCACGAACCGGGGCCTGCCCGTCGTCTGTCGCTCATCCGAGTAGAGGTCTTCGTGGGCAGCCGGCGGCTGCGCGTCCGGGAGCGCCAGGACATGCTGGAAATAGTCGTCCGCAGCGCGCTTCGCCTCCCGAAACGGCGGTTCCTGCACCATCGCCTCGACGTAAAACCACGGGAACGACAACGCCGCCGCGATGATCAGCAGGACGGCCAGCCCGAAGAGAATGCGGTACTTGGTGGCCAGCGAGATTCGAACGAGGCGCATGACGCTTTCGGCAACAGGGCTCGTAGACGACCGACGGCGCACGACCGACGGAAACGCTCATTATAAGTACCGCACGCCGACGTGCCATGCGGTACGCTCAGCGCCCGTCCGCGGGCGCCTCCTTCCAAGCCAGAACGACTCCGTCCGCCAGCAGCCGCTTCCGTAACCGCCCATAGTCGATCGCCTGCACGCCGACATGCTCCTCGATCGCCTGCACGGCCGCGATCGCCGCCGACTCGCCCAGGACCATAAACACCGGCTCCATTCGAATCGAGCCATACGCGATGTGAGAAGCGCTCAGGCACACCGGAACCAGCAGGTTCGTACACTCACTCGCCCGCGGCACGATCGCTCGATACGAAATCGGATACGGATCGAATCCGCCGACCTGTACATCACCCTCGTTCCGAACGTACCCCGCGGCGTTGACATACCGCTGCACGTTGTGCGAGTCCATGGTGTACGCTGCGAGGCCGACAGCGTCCGCTGCCCGCCGCTCGTGCTGACAGTCAGCCTGCGTCATCACGTAAGACGATACCATCCGTCTGGCTTCGCGCACGTACAGCTGATGCGGCCAGTTGTCGTTATCCACGAACTCGTCCCGCGCCAGGCCCCATTCCTGGAAGTGCGCCCGCACCTTCTTCGGCACGCGCGGATTGTTTGCCAGGGTCCACATCAAACCCTTCTGATACCGCTCATGCTCCGCCCGAATCCGCTCCCGAACGATATCGTTACCCTCGGGATACGCGTAGTTCATCCCGATGAAGTCGGTCGACACCGCATGGTTGTTGTTGGAGTCGGTCTTTTGATTCGGCATCGGAACCGGGTGCCAGGGAATCCGCTCGTCGCCGGCCTCGAAGTTGCGGAGCAGCAACTCGTAGAGCAACGGGTCATAGTCCGCCGGCTTCGGCCACGGTCGTCGATTGGCCGGATCATTCGTCGCGCAAAGCCGGTAGCAATACGCCTGGATCCGCCGATCGCCGACACCCTCGCGCCCCGGGCCGTCGTTACCGATACCCGGCAATAAACCGCTGGCGGGATTCCCCGGAATGACATATGGGTCGATCGGCTTGACGAATTGATGATGGGTCGCGTGGCGGACCTGCACGCCATTGAGCGTCTCGGCGTACGTTGTGTTGGCTTCGCGACCAATCACGTACGACACGCCCGCCTCCGCGAGCAAGTCGCCTTCATAGCTGGCATCGATGAACATCCGACCGCGAATCGTGAGCCCCGAGACCAATCGGATCTCGGTGATCGTTGCGTCTTTCTTGCGCACCCCGCGGCCCCGCGCCAGCGCGTCCTCGCGGATCACCCGCACGTCGGCGCGACGAACCAACTCGTCGAACACGCTTTCGGCCACATGGGGCTCGAAGCGCCAGGCCTCGGCCTCCCCGTAGTGCTTCCCAACCCGTCGGTAGAAGTCCCGCGCCATGCCGCCGATGGCTTGCTTGTTCCCGATATCGGTGTTACCGAGCCCACTCGCGGACATCCCACCAAGATGCCGACCGGGCTCGATCAGCACGGCCGACCGCCCCATGCGCCGCGCCTTGACCGCTGCAATCACGCCGCCGGAGGTGCCGCCGTAGACCACGACATCAGCCGAAATGACGCGCTCGTCCTCCGGGGCCGGCGCATCCGCGGCCGCCAGAGACGGAATGCCCCCGAAACCCATCGCGAATCCGACGCCGCACACCAGCAGAAACGCACGGCGCAACCGACAGCAGCCGGGCCGGTGCGACACGCCACCGCTCATCTCATCCTCCAGATGCACCTTGAAGTCTGGAATCCGGGCCTTCGCAGGTAGACTCCGTCAAAGCGCTCAGTTCACGACCAATCGATAGAAGGGAACGTCCCATTCCTTGCGGACGACGATCGAACTCGCCAGGACGGTCAGCCCCAGGACAACCGCCTTGGCCAACCGGTTGCCGGGTAGGGTTCGCGTGCCGACCAGGACGTCACTGAGCAGCAACGCGATCAGCGCGCATTCCAGCGGGTTGGTCAGCTCCCGAAATCGCTCAGCCACGAACGTCGCCGCGATCCCCAGGATGTACGACCCGTATGGCAGCGTCAGCCACGCATGCCGGCGAAGTGCGACCAGCGCCAGCAGCAGACCCGCCATCAGGAGCGGCCGTGACAGATAGCGAAAACGGACCAGAATCAGTTCGGCCTCCTGCTGCTGCCGGCGCGCCTCGACGCGCACCGCATCGTCGACCGGTTGCTTGAGCAGTCGGTGGCGCATCGCCGCATCGGTCGTCTCATTCGCAAAGTAGTAGTAGACCGCCCAGATGTCGGGCCGGAACCCCATCAGCCGTGCAAGCCGCACGCCGACAAGCCGCAGGTAGCGCCCTGGATTCTCGCGCACCCAATCAATCGCGCGTTCCTTGTAGTAGGCGGCACTCGCCGCCTCATCACGCGTCGGTGCGTCCTGACACTTGCGATGATAGCCCCCGTCGCGCGCATGTGGTCCGTTTCCCATCCACAGGTTGACCGGACCGGCCGTCGAGAGCGTGATGCCCAGGCCGCTGCGATGCGTGTACCAGAACCACGGCGCCAGCGACGCGCCGAAAGCGATCAGGAGCACCAGCGAACGGCCCCAGTTTCGTCGACCGGCCAGGACGCTCGCGAGCAACAGCCCCGGGACCAGAAGAACCCCGGCCGGTCGCACGAGCACGAGCGCGGTGCTGACGATTCCAGCGCCTGCCTGGGCCATGATGCGCGTACTGCTGGCGAGCAACATCGCCGCCAACGCGAGCGGGGTCGCGAGGTTCTCGGTGGCGGACAACGAGGTGTACACAATCGCCGTCGGAGAGCAAGCCAGCAGCAGTGCCGCGATCGCCGCCGGTGCGATGCGCGCCGTCCGTTTACGAACCCACCAATACAGCAACAGCACCGACACCACGCCAATCCCCGCGTGCGCGAAGCGTGCTGGAATTCCGCTCCAGAACAGCACTGCGAGAAACGCCGGGTATCCGGGCGTCCGGTAGGCCCGGCTGTTGGGCCAGCCGAACTCGCCGTCCTCGAGCCAGTGCAGCGCCCGCTTCTCGTACCCGAGAAAGTCCGACGCCGGCGTCACAACCGCTGTGCACGCGTGCCCGAGCCGCAGCGCCAGGGCCAGCGCCAGGATCGCCAGAATCAGCCATTTCTCGTATCGGGGTCCGGGCTTCGACACGTCACGCGTCGGGTCACTCGGCGTCGCCGATCGCTCCGTCATGATCGTCTCCGCCGTCAAACCGGGCGGCGTGCCGGCCGCGCCAGCCAGTAGCCCCACAGGAACGCGATCGTGCTGCCGATCGGAATGTACCACGGCCAAGCGATCGTCTCCTTGGCCGGCTCTCCGTCGCCACCAGGCGCGCCATCCCAATAACCGTACTTCTGGATCGCAAACATCAGGCCGATCCCCACGAGCAACAGCAACGTCTGAATGCCCGACCGGATCCCGTTGCGCGATCCATCGTCTACCGCGGGTGCCGCACCTCCACCGAGCAGTAGATGTCCAACCCAGCAGAGAATGAGCACGATCGCCAGGATCGTGCAGGTTTGAAACGCCCACTGTTCATGCCAGATGAGCGCGAACACACAGAGTACAGACAACGGTCCGGAATAGAGGAAGCCGCGTCCGTCAATCCGTAACGGCAGGAACGAAAGCGCGAACCCGGCCAACAGCGCTCCGCCGGCGATCCCCGCCATCGCGAGGCCAAGGTCCAGGATCGACTTGTACTGCTCCTTGATTTCGGACGCCACGTACGCCATGAAACACATGACGACGCCCCAGAAGACGACCAGCACGCGTCCGAGCAGCACCGACTGGCCCCCGCTCCCGTCGTCGCTCGGGTCGCCACTGCGGCCGAGCAGCCGCGCTACCGGTGCATAGAACGCACTCATCACCGTCTGGCTCAACGCTGCCAGAATGCTGGTCATGCTGGAGATCGCCGCGGCAAATACGCCCGCAATGATCAAACCCGTCCAGCCGGGCTTGATCTCCTGCACGATGAAAACCGGAAAAACACGGTCCGTGTTGGCGGCGACAACCTCGGCCGCCTCGCCGGTCAACGGACGCTGGCGGTAGTAGGCGTACAAACCGACGCCGACAAGCATGACCGTGGCGGTCACGACCTGCCCAACCGCACTGCTGATGATCGCCCACCGCGCCTGTCGCTCGCCCCGGCAGCAGAAGATCCGCTGCGCCAGCAACTGGTCCGTACCGTAAGCCCCCAGCCCGCCCCACGTGCTGGCAATCACAGCCGTCCAGATGGTGTACGCCCGGCGAGGGTCGGCGTCGAAGTCAAAGAAAGTGAACTTACCCCACGGCCCGCTGTCCTTCGCCTGCCAGCCCATTCGGACGAAGTCGGCAACTCCCTGATCGAGCGACAGGATCACCGTCACGAGCGCGATCCCAGCGCCGAGCAGAAACACGATGAACAGCATCAGGTCCGTCCAGATGACCGTCGAGATACCGCCGATTAGCGTCCAGGTCACCGATACCAGCCCGATCAATACGATCGCCCACGCCAGCGGGTTGAGACCGAACTGGCTGCTCAGCCCGGTCAGCTGGTCGTGCATCACGACCAGCAACACCTCGGCTGTCAGATAGACGCGTGCCGATTGGGCCAGCAAGCTCGACAGCGCGAACAGTACGGTCGTCATCGGCCGAACGCCGGCCCCGAGCCGATGGCCCATGTAGTCGTACGGGCTGTAGATCTCGCGCTTGTAGTACTGCGGAACGAGCACATAACCGACGATCAGCCGGGCAAAAAACGATCCGAAGACGCCAAGCTGCAAGTAGGTGAAGTTGCCCCCCGGCCGGAAGACCACGGACGGCACGCTAATGAACGTCAGCGCACTGATCTCGGTGGCGATGATCGAACCCGACACCGCGAACCACGGGAGCTTGCGCCCTCCGAGGAAAAAGTCGCGAATCGTTGCCTGCTTGCCCGCCAACGTCGCGCCGATCACAGTGGTCAGCGCCAGGTAAGCGCCCACGATCACCCAATCGAGCGTCGTAAAATGGCTACTGAGCGAGCCCGCCGCCAGCGCCATCACGCCGGCCGCCCGAGGATCTGCGCCAGCTGGCCATGATGAGAACGCAACAGCGCCTCAGCGTCCGATCGTCCCACCTGCTTCTCGTGCATCACGAGCGCCGTCTTCACCTGCCCTTCAGCCGCTTCTAACAGCTGCCCGGCCACGGAACGCTCCAGGCCCGTCAATGTCATCAGAATCCGCTCACCACGATCCACGAGCTTTCGATTGGCACGCGTGTTCACGTCCACCATCAGGTTCTCGTACACCTTGCCGATCCGCACCATGCTGATCGTCGTCACCATGTTCAGAACCAGCTTGGTTGCCGTGCCGGCTTTCATGCGGGTACTTCCGGTGATGACCTCCGGACCGACCAGGACGCGAATCGAGACGTCCGCGTCGTCCGGAACATCCTCCTTGCGCACGCAAGCGAAGAACACCGTCTTCGCACCGCACTCTCGGGCACGCGCCAACGCACCGTGCACGAACGGGGTCGTGCCTCCCGTCGCAATACCGAAAACGACGTCAGCCGGGCCGACCGCGTGCTCATCAATTGCCCGCGCACCATCCTCGGGAAGGTCCTCAGCCCCCTCCACCGCTTTGCGTAGCGCCTCCCAGCCGCCGGCGATCACGCCCTGCACCATCCGCGGGTCCGAAAGGAATGTCGGCGGACACTCTGACGCATCCAGCACGCCGAGCCGCCCACTAGTGCCCGCGCCGACGTAGATCAGACGTCCACCAGCCTCGAACGCCGACGTCACCAGGTCAATCGCTCGACAAATCTCCGGGTGCGCCGCAGACACCGCTGCCGGAACGGTCGCGTCCTCCGCGGTGATCATCGCGACCGCCTCGCCGATCGACATCCGGTCGATCCGTCGCGACTTCTCATTCCGCAACTCGGTCATCAAGTGTCCACGGTCCTGCACCATCACCTCCTTCGTAACGGCCCAGCATCATCGATCCCGCCGCGTCAGGCAAGCGCGTCCAACCGGATTCGAAGAAGGTCACCAACAACCCGCCCGTCGACTGGATACGTCGAAACCAGCCGCTCGCCGACCGTATGAAAACGGCCCGCGCGGGAGATCCACACGGGCCGATCGTACTCCTGTTTTTTCCGCACCAGGCCGCCATGCGACCGCATTGTCGCGCTACGGGCGCCTCCGCCGCATGAACCACAGACCCATCGGTGCGAGAAGTGCCGGTCCAAGCCCAGCACCACAGCCGACCGCAGGAGCCGGGGCATCCGCACCGGTCTCATCATTGCCGGCGTTGGCGTCCGAACCGTCGTCGCGGGCCTGAGCGTTTCCGCCGCCAGCATCGATCGACGAGCCACTGGCCTCGACCACCTGAACAACGACGGTCGCGGTGTCGCTCAACTGGCCGTCGTCGACCAGCAGCCGGAAGAAGAACTCACCAGCCGTGACCGCCTGCCACTGCGACACCGGCGATTCGATCCCGCCCAAAGGCTGGAAGATCTCGCGCGCCAGGTCCACCGCCAGCAACTGCCCCACTTCATCCGTCTGGATCCAGCGGAACGAAAGCGGATCACCGTTTGGATCCGTCGAACCCGTTCCGTCGAGACGGATGATGTCGCCCACGACGATCGTCGTGGTGGGGCTGGTGATCGCCGCCCGCGGAGCATCGTTCTCCGGAATCGACGAGACCACTTCAATCAAAACCGTGTCCGACGTCGGCTCCGGGTTGGCGTTGTCGTCCGCCAGCAACCGATAGACGTACGTGCCAACCTGCGTCAACGTTACCTGAGCGATCTCGGGGAAATCTTCCGGATCGGGAATCGACGGGTCGACGCGCGTCGGACCGGAGAGCCACTCCCAGGTAAAGGTAATGTCGTCCTTCTCAAAAACATTCGGATCATTCGGGTCAAAACCGATGTTAAACCCGTCGAACGTCTGGCTGCCATCCAGCGTCACGATCGAACCGGCGACAACAACCTGATCGCCGCCGGCATCCGCAAACGCACGCGGATTGGGACCGCGGAAAGCCGGATTCTCGATGACGCTGATAAACTCGATGGCGGTTCCAAAAACGGGGACACCCTCATCCGGCTCGTCGTTCACTACCTCAAACGTAAACGAATACCGAACGTCGAAATTCAGCAGGCCACGCAAACGCCCCTGATTTCGCCCGACAAACTCCGGAACCGTGAATGCGAGCCCCAACATCAAGTCGGAGGCATTCGCCGGAGGCGCGATCGCTTCCTCGGGCACGAAACCCGGGAATGTCACGTTAGGTCCGGTGAAAGGCGGCGGTTCCGGCGACGGAAACGCAGCCGAGCCCGCATCCCCGATCTCTACGCGATAAAGGATACCCTCGGGATCCTCGACCAGCGGACCCCAGTCCGGATCCGTGATCAGCAACGTCGCGATCAGCGTATCCCCTTCTTCCGCAACGTCCGTAGCTGGATCAAAGGCAATGGCCACAACCTGATCGAACGGCACACGCTGCCACGTAATGTCCGCAATCTGCGGGGGCGCTTCGTTGTCCGGTTGCGCCTGCGCAGCGGCCGCGAGGAACCCCACACTCCAGCACGAAAGGAGCAAAATCGTTCTTCGCATCATCTCAAATCCTCATCATCACTGTCGGCCGCATCAACCGCCGATTTCCACCATCGCACCAAAGCCCGTGACCCGCGCATCCAGGAAGAAATCGACCCGGATCGCGTCACCCTCGCGGTACTGATTCGACTCCGCTACGCCGCCGCCTTGGAGCAACGCCAGGCCGGGATCGAAGGGGTCGCAGATGTAAGCGCTGATCTGCGCATAGGTCTTACGACCCAGTCGGAAATTGGCGCCTTCGAATTCCTCGTCGCCACCCTGCGAAAGTGCCGGGCTATCCAGAATCTCGCCATCGCGCGTGAAGAAGAATGCCACGCTTTCGCACGAAACCGGCGGCTCCGTGAAAAACAGAATCCGGTCCGGCGTCATGATCGTCAACTGCTCCGTCAGCGCCGTCCCGGCAGCCAAGGTGACGTTGCCCACCAAGGGGTTCGCGCCCGGCTGCGCACTCGGAACAACGACCCGACGTGCACCTCCCGCACCCGGACCCGCCAGCACGAACGTGCCCGCCGGGAGCGAAAGCACACCCAACGTCACTTCTCGCTGGAGTTGAACGTAACCAGCGTCAATCAGGGCGTCCTGCTGCTCCGCCGAACGAATGCTGCTCGCCTCGACCCATGCCGCCAACCAGACATTCAAGTCCGCTCCGGCCGCATTGTTGGCCAGCGTAAGCGACATATCCCGCCGGAAGGCTACGTCCTCAGCGCCGCCGCCGCCGCCACCGCCGCCGCCGTCGCCACCGTCACCACCAATGGGGACGTTGAGCAGATCCTCGACCAGCGTCACGAACCCATTGGTTTCGCCTATCGTCCCGATGCAGCCCGCGGTGAAACAGGCAACGCCAAGCAACAGAACCGAACCACCGACGAAAACGGATCGCATCACGACCTAGTCTCCCGTTCCGTAAATCAAGTACACCTCGCCGGCCTCGACCCGCCCGCCACGCGGCGCCGCGGAAACCGAGCTGATCAGGAGATCGTCATTCCCGTCGCCGTCGACATCGCCTGCCGTCGAGATGCCGTTGCTACGGTCGCCCTGAAGCCCCAGTCCCGCACCCAGGAAGTTCGAACTCGCTGCACCGACAAACACGGCACCCGGCAACTGCTCCGTGCCGACCTGTGAAAGCTCGATCGTCCCGCGCAGATCCGATGAACCGTAGATCAGATACACCACGCCGCATTCCTGACGATCGATCTCAATCTCGCCGTCGAGGTCGATGTCCAGCCGTACGGAGCGATTCGGTGCCGCGATCAGAATGTCATCCAGACCGTCCTGGTCGACGTCGCCAGCCGATCGAATTCGCGCACCGGCCAGATCGCCCTCGGTCTCGCCGACGAACACGATGCCAAGACCACGATCGGCAATCTCCCCGAACGGGATCTCGTCTTCTGTCAGATTGATGACCTCGCGCGAACCGAAGAACACCGCCGCCCCACCCTGTCGATTGTTCAACAGCGGCGAGCCGATCCCGATGTCGAAGATACCGTCGCCGTTGAAGTCGCCTACCGAATCCTGCGACTGACCCAGACGTTCGCCCGGCTCACCGACGATCCGCACACCATCAAAGATCCGCGCCCCGCCGACATTCGGCGAGTTCACCGGCAACCCCAACTCCTCGACCGCCAACTCGCCATCCAGCATCAAGTCAGGAAGGCGGCCAAACACGACAAAGCACGAACCCGCACCATCATTGCTCAGCGGACTGCCAACCAGGATGTCCTGCAAGCCGTCCGTGTTGAAGTCAGGCACGCTCACCGCTCCGCTGATCCGCGCGCCGTTGAAGCCGCCGTAGATCCGCGCCGAGTTGCGCAAGTTTGGTCCCGGCGTGTCGAAGTAAACGCACGGCGTCGCGTCGTTCGAGGCGTCGTAGCCACAATTGTCCGTATTGTCCGAGAGTAGCGTCGTCACCTGACCCGGGAACACGCGATTGTCATGCGCGATGTAGTAGTTCGGACCGGCATGCGGAATCGCATTGACGGCCAGATTCACAGACAAGCCCGGATAAGTGTCATTGCCCGGCGGCGCGAAGTCCGGCGCCCACAAGTAAGTCGCCGAATCGTCATCACTGTAGTAGACCGTCACGACGCCCGCGCCGGGCAACGTGTTACCGATATTGCTGCGTGTGCAAAGCGCCGGGTCACGCCCCGGTGCCGACATCAGAATTCCGCGGAACTCGAACGCCGAAACGGTTTCCCCAAAGCCGTCTCCAAACTCATTGCTCGAAATGCGGCAGCCCAAAGTACCACGCGCGGTCAGCGCACTTCCCGGAGCGCCCTGTCCACCGACAGAGTTATGGCGGAAGAAATAGGTGAATGCGCCCGGAGAAATCGGCGCCTTCGGTCCGGCAAAGCCCTCAACACAGGGTGTTTCCGACGGTGGAGCATCCTGAATGGCACCAAAGTTGGCCAGGTTCAGCACAGCACGACCCGGATTGCCGATGTCGGGCCGGAAGTCGATGCTCGCCGAAATCACAACGCAGCCCGAACGGAAATAGCCGAAACTATCCAGCCGATTGACCGCGGTCGAGTCCGTAAAGGGGACGCCCCAGGCGATCTCACGGAACCCGTCGCCATCCCAGTCGGCCAACGCCGCCACACTCGTAATTCCGCGGCTCGGTCGGATCGGGTCGTCCACAGCCGGAACGCCAGTAATAATCTCGCCACGGAACAACGTACCGGTCGAATTCAGGTTGATGGCGCCGTTGAAACGCCGCGCCCGGCCATATGCGATGTAGGCCTCACCGGCACCCGAACGCTGGACGTTGCTGATGTTTCGCGGCTTGCCGAACTGCGACAGAATCACGAAGTCCTCGAAGCCATCGTTGTCGAAATCGCGCAGCGTACCGACGAAACTTCCCGCATTGTCACGCGGATTGAATCCTTCGAACTTCGCCCCGGAAAGCGGATGGCCCGGCAACTCCAGGTCGCGCAGATCGAACACCCCCGACAACCGTGAGCGCAGCCGAATCGACCCCGGTGCGTAGAACGGGAACTGATCCACCCCATCGCTCACCAGCGCGAGGATGCGGTACGTCCCAGGCTCGAAGCTGCTCGTGGGGAAGTCAAACACGAAACTGTCGCCGGTCTGTGAGTTGCTCTCGCGCAACAACACTTCATTTCCATTCGGCGTCTCATCCGGATCCAGGAACACTTCGATCGAAACGATGCTGTCCGGGTCGTCCAGGGACCAGGCCACGTCGAAACGTGGATTGACCCGCAAGGACCGATCGAACACGAAGTTTCCACGCGGCGAGGTAAAGAACAGATCCGTGCGTTGATTGATCGTCACGCGGCCGGTGGCGTATCCCGCCGCACTGACCGCCCCGAACTCCTCCAGCCGAACACCGACGAAATAGTCGCCGGCAGCGAGCTGCGTGGTATCGATCACCGTCGAGTTCATATCGAGCGACTGATTGTTGGCCGCGATGATTTCGTTCCCGTTGTCCGGGTCCTGATCGACGTCGACGAAAATGTCGATCACCGCCAGGCGCGTCGTCGCAACCGCCCGCCAGTTGACCTCGACCGGCGTCCCGCCCGTGATCGACAAATCACTGACCGGCGAAAGCACGTCGACATCTGCCGTCGTCCCGATCCGGGTGGCGTCGCCGGTCGAACCGGCCAGGAACTCCGTCGGATTCGTCGCGCCCGTCGGACAACCGAACTGGAGCGCCAGCAGCAGCCCCGCAACGGTCGTCATTGCCAATCGCCGTAAGCTCATCGCGTACCTCGCCAGAATCCCTCGCGACATGCTTTATTGCTCCGGTGCTCGCTGAACGAAGACGAACGTCCGGAACCCCGAACGCGTCTCCGACGAAGGCGAGACAGTAAAGGTGAGAGAATCGCCGCAATCATAGTTCACGCCGGTCTTCAGCAGAATTCCGAACGGTTCGACCTCGATGAACGGATCCGCCTGCGTGCCGTTCCCCAAACGGACAATCACGCCCGTACTGGCAAGATCGCCGATGTCTCCGAGCGTAATCTCGTTGACCGGGCAAAGCACCGCCTGCGCCGTCTTGTCCCCGGGAGCGACAGTCGCCGTGAAGGTGTCGAAGCTGCCCGACGCGTCCCGGAAACTGACCGTTGCCTCGATCTGCTCGCCGGTGCGGTTCTCCACACCGACCAGGATCGCCGGCGCATCGCCGGGCAACGTCGCCGCCTGCGAGCCACCAAGCCCGACCGTCGACAGAAAGTTCTCGTCGAAGATCGAAAGCGGGTTGAAACAGCCGCCGCACAGGCCGAGCGACGCGGCCAGCACGAACCCAAACGACAGACGTCGAACTTCCATCTCGCGTCTCTCCTCGCTAGCGACCCGGCAGAATCCGAACAGCCAAGGTAAAAACACCGCCCGCGTCATTCAGACTGACCGCAATGACGTCGCCGCATCGATACGTTACACCCGACTCCAACGCGACCCCCGTATACTCAACATCCATCTGACCGCCGTCGGTCAGCACAGTAGCACCGACAGTGCCCACGCCGCCTTCCTGGTCGACCGTCCCCAGCGAGATCAACTGTACCGGACACTCCAGCACCTCGTTGCGCGACTCGTTCGGATCGACCTGCACAACAAAGTTGCGCGTGTCCTGCGTCAGATCAGCCGGGTTCACCGACTCGTACGCGAAAAAGGCCACGGGCAGCTCCGTATTGTTCTCGAAGAACACGATCAGGCTCCCGGTCGGCGGACGAAGAGTGTTCGGGTCCAAGCCGAGTTGCCCGAACAGCGCCGGATTGAACAGGTCCAGGGGAATCGTGCAGCCCCCAGACGTCGTCATCAACGCCGCCAACGCCAGCCATCGATAAGCCGATACAACCCGCATCCGACTCTCCTTGCCATGGAGCCGCGCCCGCAACGGCTTTGCTCCCGTTCACAACCTATTGTTCCGACGCGTTCAACTCTACAACAGTGTCTCGCCGCCCTGGCGCCGAAAAAATTGCCTAACACCTGCATCCATCGCAAGTTATATGGCCCGGCGCCACCCGCGTCACTTAATACCGGACGACGCTGTGAACCGGACACGCCGGCAATTTTGAACGCCCGCCAAGGTCTGATAACTCGATGAGCACCGCGATCGCCTCGAGACGAGCACCCAGCCCCGTAATCAACTCGCAACATGCCGACATCGTACCACCCGTAGCCAGCACATCATCGACCAACAAAACAGTGTTGCCCGGGCCCAGCGCGTCCGCATGAATCTCCAGCGCGTCCGTCCCATACTCCAGGGCATATTCGTGCCGGCGCGTCTCCGACGGGAGCTTCCCCGGCTTCCGGATTGGAACGAACCCCACCGACAACGCCTTCGCGGCCGCGGTGCCGAAGATGAACCCGCGCGACTCCGCACCGGCAACGATATCGATGCCGCGCCGTCGAAACGGCTGCACCATCAGCTCAACCGCGAGGGCCAGCGCCGAGGCGTCCGCGAGCAGCGGGGTGATGTCCTTGAAAACAATTCCCGGCTTCGGGAAGTCCGGAATGTCGCGAATGAAGCGCGGGAGGTCGCCCGCATGCGCTGTCGCTGGGTCCGCAGCGCCGGGCCGCGTAATCGTTCCTGACACGTACCGTCCTTTATCTGGAATGCCGCAGTTTGTTGCGCACCTGATGCCGGCGCGCGGTCCTCGCCGCCAATTTCGACCTTCTGCAGAACGTCCATCGTAGTCCAGCCCCCGCCGAACCGCAACCAGTTGTGGTGATTATTGGCCCCACAACTCCCCCCTCCGACCCGCCCGCGGCCGAATAGCACCGGCTACTCAAACCGCAGACCCATCAAACCGATAGCACTCCGCGATAACTTGCCGCCCTGTCCCCTGGAGAGTCTTGCGGAACGGATTCCGCCCGAACCCGGCCAACCGCCACCGGAATCCGCCCATGACGCCTACGATCGCCATCATTCTCTTTACTGCCTTCGTCGGTGCCCTGCTACTGCTCCATGGCACCGGGTCGATGACCGAAGTCACCACGAACATGATGACCGAGTATGGCAATCTGCTCGCCCGCGTCCGCGAACGAGCCGCAGAAAGCGACGACGAGGACGACCTCGAAGACGATGACGACGACGAATACGACGACTAGCCGCGTTACAGGGTGGGACGAGCGTCTCGCCCGCCATGGACCGCTCGCTTGCGCTCGCGGCTCGCATTGACACCACTGGCTCCGGACCGACCCACCAAGTATCGAACACAACGAGCCGCGCGCGCAAGCAAGGGGATCACGGGGCGCATGATGCCCCATCCCTTCTAGGGATGGGGGACTGACCAACCATTCCTTTCCGTCCCCCACCCCAAGATGGGGTAAGGCACCAATGCCGTGTCTGTGCGGACCTCCATGCCGGGCCCGCGCTGTGATCGGCGAGGGTGCCCCACCCCTTCGGGGTAGGGGACTCGTTATGCTCGCCAAGCCGATGAGCCCCCCAGGGCCGAAACCCCGGGGCACCCACACCTTTCAAAGCATCGGCTAAGACTACGGAACCGTCGGGTCGAAGCCGCACGGCACGCCAGACACAACCGCAGCCACGAACGCGTTAATGTCGCCGACCGACACCAGGCCATCGCCGTTGGTATCGTTGGCACACACGAAGTCGCACGGCGGATCCTCGCCAGGGAACAACGCCGACCACGCGGGCTCGCCTTGCACGACCGCAGACACGAAGAAGTTGATGTCGCCGACCGTCACCACGCCATCGCAGTTCGAGTCGCCGCACGTCGCGTTACACACGTCGGCAAGGTTGCACTGCACGATATCCCGGATTCCGAACTCATCCGGCGGATACGCGATCCCGGACAGCGCGCTCTGCACAGCCTGCAGATCCTGCTGATCCGGCACATAGTCCGGCGAAATCGGCGCCAGATCGACCCACATCACCGGCGGCGCGTTGGGGTCGCCGTTGATCGCGGCACGAATCGCGCGAATGTCCAACTGGTTCACGACACCGTCCGGCGGCGAGAACACCCCGCCGTTCTGCGGACCTGCGACATCACCCCACGGCGTCACCGTCGCGACCGTCAAGTCATTGCTGAACCGTGCCGCACGGTCGACCGCCGCGATCCGGTAATCACGCTCCGGAATGATCACGCAACCGCGCACGTGCACCACCTCCTCGGTCCATACGCGGTAAACCGGGTTGTCGACGACATTCGCGACCCACGCGAAGTCGCGGCCGTTATACGACAACAGTTGCGGCCGGTCGATCCACGCCGTCCGGCACGGCGGAATCAGAATCGAGAACGCCACGACCCGCTCGTTGTTCGGAACGAAGGCCACATACCGATTCCGTCGGACCTCGTTCGCCCGCAACGGATCGTTCGGCGGTCCCGCACCCAGATCGATCAACGGCTCCACCTGCGCCGGAACGGGATCCTCAACCGCACCCTCGAGCGACGAAGTCGTGTCAGGTGCGAGTCCTTCCGCGTCGGGGATCACCTCGACAGGGCCCGGAACCTCATCATCTGAACCGCTTGACAACATCACCGTCACCTTGCGCGGCACGGCTGCGCCTTCCGGCTCGAGCAAGACACCATTGAAGTTGAGGGTCCAGCTTTGCAGCGCGCCATCAAACAGCCGCGCGTGGTCAACAATTCGCAGGACCCACTTGCCATTGGCGTTCTCACCGTTAAAGGCCGCCAGCGAATTGTTCGGCTGCGCCGAGTCCGGATCGGTCGGGAAGTAACAATCCGACGCGACGCACAGGTCGGCCAGCGTACTTTGCGCTTCCGCCCACAGATCACGCATGCTGCGCGTGTCGAATCCGTAGACACCGCAATACGCACTCGTGTCACCCGTTCCGCTGCCGAAACGACCGACCCGGAAGAAGAGCGTCGCATTGGTCCCCATCGGGCTCGTGACAACCGCCGACAGGTCGCCGACCCGCGTATGATCCAGACCGTTCAGCGACACGCTGACGTGCGTGATCAGGAAACTGTCCGGTACGGAAATCGCCGTCGTCAACGGAACGCCAGGGCCGCCGGTGCTGTCCGGGATGATCCCGCCTTGACCGACGTACGCCGGTTCACCATGCGAGCAAGCACCACCCTGAATGGGTCGGCACTCGCAACGCCGATCGACGACCATCGGCACGCAACCGCCACAACTGCACTCACCGTCGCTCTGGCACGGCGAACCGTCCGGGCAGCGCATCTCGATGACTTCGACGAGCACCGGCTCAAAGCCCTGCTGGCACTCGCACATCTCGCACGAGAGAATTCCCGCAGCGTTTTCCACCGGCGTGCAGTTGTCGAAGTTGACGAAGTCGCGACCGGTGGCGCGCGTGAAGTTACCGAGACCCACGCTATGACCGCCCGCCGGCGACGTCTGCACCAATCCGACCGGTACAACCTGCCGGACGACGTAATTGCCCGGCGCCAGGTTCGTGAACTGGTAGAAGCCGGCCTCGTCCTCGTGGGTATCGGGGTTATCGTTGATGGTGACCGTGGTGGGCTCACCGCCATTGAGAACACCGTTGTTGTTCAAGTCGAGGTAGACGGTAACGCCGGGCATCCCCACGTCGCCACTGCCGTTTCCGTCGATGTCCTGCCGCACCGTTCCGCTGATCGAGGCACAGTTCCCCGGACCGGCGAAAGTGAAGTTGGCGCAGTTGTCCTGATCCTTGGTATCACTGCCCAGGCCGCCGTAGAGCTTGTCGTCGTTGTTGCAGCCGTGCAGGATATCGTCGTGACGGTTGCCGAAGAGGTAGTCGCGCTCACTCCCGTCGGAACCGCTCCTGAGGAAGTCGTTGTCGCGGTTGCCGAACATGAAGTCGCGACCGGTGTTGCTCAGCAAGCGGTCTTCACCGCGATTGCCGAACACGAAGTCACGCCCCGGTCCGCCGTCGATATCATCGTTGCCACGGTTACCGAAGAGGAAGTCGGTTCCGCCCTGGCCGGAGATGGTATCGTTGTCCCGGTTACCAAACGCGATGTCGGTACCACCGCCGGCGGCGATCCAGTCGTTGTTGCGACCGCCGAAGAGCAGGTCGAGGGCGGTGTCACCGATCAGGATGTCGTTTCCGCTGCCACCGAAGAACAGCCCCGTGCCCGGCCCGCCGAAGAGCTTGTCGGCACCGGCGCCACCGAACATCAGGTCGAGATCGTTCTGACCGAAGAGCCAGTCATCGTTGTCGCCACCGAACAGCAGGTCGAGCCCGTTTCCGCCAAGGACGTCATCGTTGCCGCGATTACCAAAAACGAGGTCGAGGCCGTCGTTACCGTTGACGACGTCGTTATCGCGGTTGCCGAAGAGGATATCGAGCCCCGGACCGCCATCGATGTCGTCGTTGCCGCGATTGCCGAACGCGATGTCGAGCCCGCCGCCGCCGATGATCAGGTCGCCGCCGCGGTTGCCGAACATGATGTTCAATCCGGCCCCGCCGCGAATGATGTCCGGCTCGGTGTTGCCGAAGAGCAGATCGATCAGTCCGTTTCCGCCGTCGATGTCGTCGGCGCCGCTGTTGCCGAAGATCAGGTCGGGGCCGTTGTTGCCGCGGATAGTATCGTCGCCGCGGTTGCCGAACGTGAGGTCGAAGATTCCGGGTCCGGCGTCGATCGTGTCATCGCCACGATTGCCGAACGTCAGGTCGAACGACTCCTCACCAAAGATCGTATCGTTGCCGCGGTTGCCGAAGTTGAGATCGAGCAGTCCGCTTCCGGCGCGAATGATGTCGTCGCATTCGTTCCCGAAGAGCAGATCGATATCGATCAGCAGTCGGCCTTCGCTTGTGATCCTGTCGTTATCATCTCCGCCGAAGAAGATGTTTCCGAGCGGAATGGGGGTCGGCACGCCCATGATGGGAATGATGATCTGCCCACCATCTTCACCGATGATGTTATCTTCGCCCGGACTGCCGAACGCCAGATCGATCCCGTCGAAGGTCCGCGCGGTATCGTCACCACGGCCGCAGAAGACGAGGTCCATGTCGTCGCCACCGTCGATGGTATCGTTATCGACACCGCCGAAGAGCAAACCACCGAAGTCGATGAGCACCTGGTTCGGCGAGGTACCAATCTGAATGGTCGAGCCCGGTCCGCCGTTGATGATGTCGTCGCCGGCGGCGCCGAAGATCAGGTCGATGCCTTCTTCGGGCACGGTGGGTACCAGATAGTCCGCGATCAGCGTGTCGTTGCCCGGGTTACCGAAGATCAGCGCACCGAAGGTGAACTGGACGGTACCGCCGAAGTCGACCAATCCGCCGCTACCGCTGTAGACCTGGTCGTCGCCGGTTCCACCGAAGATGATGTCGATGCCGTCGTCCATGCCGTCGCCGGGGTCGGCCGGTGCGTCACCGTGGATAACGTCGTTGCCGGTCCCGCCGAAGAGCAGGTCCCCGAAGTTGATCATGAAGCTCCCGCTGCTGACGGTGATGATCGCGCCGTCGCCGGCCTGGATGGTATCGTTGTCGTTGCCGCCGAAGATCAGATCGATACCGTCCTCAGCGGTAATGTTGTCGTCACCGTCGCGGCCGAAGACCAGGTTGCCGAGCATGAGCTGGAAGGAGCCGATGGTGATGTTGCCACCGTCGAAGGCATTGACGACGTCGTCGCCGGTGCCGGCAAAGATCAGGTCGATATCGCGTTCGGTACCGCCGGGATCGTCGCCATTGATGGTGTCGTTGCCGGGGTTGCCGAAGATGATGTCGCCGAACTCGAGCATGAAGCTGCCGCTCGAGAACGAGATGGTGTCACCGATGCCGGCGGTGATCGTATCGTCTTCGGTTCCGCCGAAGAGGACGCAGATTCCGTCGCGGCTGTCGATGGTATCGTTGCCGGCGCCGCCGAACATGACGTTGCCGATCTTGAGCGTAAAGCTGCCGGCGGTGAAGTCGCCGCCGTTGCCGCCGAACATCTCGTCCATGCCGTCCTGTCCGAACATGACATCGATACCGTCCCCGGTACCGTCGTCTTCGTCGCCGAACATGTCGTCATCGCCGATGCCGCCGAAGAGCACGTCGCCGAGGTCGAGCGAGACAGTGCCGATCGACAACAACTGGCCTGCGTTACCGACGACGGTATCGTCGCCGTCACCGCCGAAGACGACGTCGATGCAGTTTCCGCCGCGCATGTCGTCGTTGCCTGGTCCGCCAAAGATCACGTCAATGCCGTCGTTGCCGTCTCCGGTATCGTCGCCTGGACCGGCGATCAGCAGGTCGATATCGAGCCCACCGTCGAGTTCGTCGTCGCCTTCGCGACCGAACAGCAGGTCGAGACCGGCCTCGCCGGCGATGCAGTCGACGTCATTGCCGCCGATGAGGATATCGAGCGCGTCGCCGCCCTGAATGTCGTTGGTTCCCGGGCCGCCGAAGATGATGTCGACACCGGGGCCGCCGATGAGGATGTCGTCGCCGGGCGCACCGATCAGCAGGTCGAGCCCGTCCTGACCCTCGATGCGGTCGTTTGCCGTCGTTCCGAGCAAAACGTCCGCACCGCTGCCACCGATGATCGTGTTCGTGGTGATAATTCCGGCACATGCGCCGCCACCACCGACCACGATCGGGTCGCTGAGGATCGCGGAGATCATCTGCACGATCTGCTCGGCATCCTGTTCCAATTGACTCGCGTCGGCCTCGAGCGTCGACGCCAGTGCCACCACGTCGGTGGCCGCCTGCGTCTCGAGCGCGGCACCGGGTCCGATGAAGTCGGTGTCGGCCCGCGTATCGAAGGCATCGGCGGTACTGCCCAGCTCCATTTCGAGTTGGGCAACGAACAGTTCCGACATTGCGAGCAGGTTGTTCGCGGTGATCACGAACGCCTCGGCGTCGGCGACCATGCTGTCGCCGTGTAGAATGATGTCCCCGCCGAGTGCGTCCAGCGCCTCCCCGTCGGCAACCACGTCATCGCCGAGGTTCGCGACACCGTCCGCTTCGAACTCGCAGAGTTCCGCGAGACAAGCGAAGCGTTTGATCTCGGTTTCGAGGCAATCCACCAGCTCCTGCGCCGTGGGCTCGGGGCAGAACAGGATCGCCTTCGGCGGCTCGTCCGGCTCGTCCGGACACATGTCCGCCAGCGCCACGATCTGGTTCGTCAGATCCTCGACCGTCTGCATGAACATCATCGCTTCGGTGTCCGCAAACTCCTGCGAAGCGCGATCGATCAGCAGGGTGGCTGACGCTTCGAGGTTGTTTTGCGCGTCGTCCGCGAGCGCCTGGGCGTCGGCCATCAGTTGATTCTCCGCATCATTCATCAACTGCTGCCCCGGTTCGGACAGATCGAAGTGCGCGTCCTGGGTCAGATCGGTCGCCGCCGCGATGAGTTGGTCGCGAATGTCGATTACCCGCTGGGCACCGATTTGGATCAACTGATCATTCACGTCGCTGATGTAGTTCGCCCCCGGCTCCACGAACGAAGTCCGCGCCTGGTCCACCAGCAACGCCGCGTTGTCGATCAGGTTACCGCCGCCGGTCGTCACCTGGATCGAGCCCGCGAGCAGGTGAATCGCGTTCGCATCGTCAGCAAGATCGCCGGCCGTCTGCGCGATGTCGAGCAGATCCAGCACGTCGTCCACCGTCAGCGACCCCGTCCGACCGACCACGACGTCCAGCTCACCGCCGGTATCGATCGTGGTCGGCACCAGCGTCCCGACCTCGCCTTGCGAGTCGTCCAGCACCACGAAGTCCGCGCCCAGCCCCGTGTTCACGTTGATCGCGACAATGTCGCTCACAAAGAACGGCGTCACCGACCCCGTCCCCGTGAACGGCACCCGCACCTCAATGATCGACGGGTTCCCCGCCTGCAGTCGCAGTCCGATACTGTCGCTGCCCGCAGTACCGCTGACCTGCAGGATGTCGTTGGCGTCGATGAAAGCGCTGACGCCCGTCTCAATACCAGGCTCGATCTGCGCGTGGATGTACTCAAACCGCTCGCGAACGCTCATCCCCCGCTCGAATCCCGCAGACACCGCGCTGCCGCTGCCGATCGCACAACCCGCGCCGGCGTCAATTCCGTTCAATGTGCCCGCAGCACCCGGATCATCCGCAACATCCAACAACGCCGTTTCACGTGAAACATCGTTGCTTGCCTGCGCCCCGTCATCCGTGGCGCCGCGAGGCTTGTACGTAGGGTTGACCGGTGCGCTCGAGCGCTCCGACGTGTCGTCAGCGTTCTCGGCAACGTTCCCCGGCATCGGTGTACACATCACCGGCGCCATCCCGAACGTCGCCCCGAAAATCAAGATAGACCATCTTCGTACCCGGATCGAAAGATGTGACATTGCGCGCGCTCCTTGCCTTCTGTGGACGAGGGTGTGCGGGAAACCCCTCTTCCCGGTCGGAGAAGAAGTACAGGATTACGAAGAGCGCAAAGATGTGCGGTGAATAACGCCCTTCACTCGCTCGAACATGGAACATTCCATGCCGCTGTAAAGGCATTATTAACGACCCCGCGAATCGGTTTCAATACGATTTTCGCTAAATCGGACCGTTCGTCAGCTCGAACACCGCCCGCTCAGGCCCCAATTGCCGCGATCACCTTCAATTCGATCGCGATCGGCGTCGGCAGGCAATTGATCTCCAGCGTCGTCCGTGTCGGGTTGGGTTTGCCCGGTCCGGCAAAGTACTCCGCATACAACTCGTTGTACGTCGCGAAGTCATCCTTCATGTTGGTCAGAAACACCGTGACGTCGATGATGTCACTCCACGATGCCCCGGCCTCCTCCAGGACCAGTCGAACGTTGTCGAACACCGAACGACACTGGGCCGCGATGTCGTAATCGACGATCCGACCACCGGCATCGAGCGTCACCCCGGGAATCGCGCTGGCGCCGCGCTGACGCGGGCCCAGCCCCGACAGGAAGAGCAGGTCCCCCACCCGCCGCGCGTGCGGGTACGCCCCCACCGGCTCCGGCGCACGCTCACTGTCGATCCGCGTACTCATTCCCGCTCCTCCGTCGCCGTCGTGTCCCCATTCGCGATCGTCGATGACACAACCGCATCGCTGACACTGCCAGGCGCACTTGCCTCGTCGACATTGTCGGCAACCTCGCCGTGCGCGAGCAGGTCCTCCAGCTGCGCGCTCAGGCGCTCGACTTGATCCTCGTCCAACTCCGGCTTGGGAACCGCGTGCCGCCCACTGGAACCGGGCTCGACGAACACCCAGACCTCGTCGCCGTCGCGCTCATCGGCGCTGTCGAACCGCAACACCTTCTTCCGCCAGAGCAGAAGCGCCAGGACGAACCGAAACTGACGCTTCTCGGGTTCCGCGACGTCGCCGAGCGTACGAAAGAACCCGAGGATCGCGTCGCGATCGAACGGCTGCGCTTTCTTCACGACCGGCGCGGGGCGCTTCGCGATCCAGTGTCCGATGGGAGTTACTGCCTCGGGCACGCCGCAATCCGTACAGAAGTCGCAGCGTTCGAAGCCTTCCGGTGCTTCGACGATGACCGCGGTGAACGCCTCCTCATGCGTGAACTCTCGCGCGCACTGTCGGCACTGCACGCCGGGCCGCGGTAGCTTCCATTCCTGCGCCACGCATCCACTCCTTTGCGAACGACGATTCGACGAACGCGCCCGCGCTCGATGCCGCCATTATACGTTGATCCGCGCCTACCGTCGCCCATCATCGAGCGGCTGGTAAGTGGGCCATCTCGGCGTCTCGCGCACATTGACCGCTCGCTGGCCGCGCTGTCCCCCCACCCTTCTAAGGGTGGGGGACGTGTTCTCGCGGTAACGTTAATGTGTCCCCCAGGGTAAAACCCTGGGGCACCAAGCCGGCGTCCACGCCATCTTGGAGTGGGGGGAGAGACCTCGCTCGCCCTCGGGGCTCGTTGTGTGGCCAGGGAGCGCCTGTGCGAGCCGCGAGCGCAAGCAAGCGGTCCCATCGCGGGCCGCGAACGTCCCGCACCCTACATGGGGTTCAGAGCTTCTTCGCGAAGTGGATCAGTCGACCGACGTCCTTATAGCCCAGACGCAAGTGTCCCTGGAGACTGATGTCGTTCTCGATCTGCGTGTCGGACGCGATCTCTCGCGCGCCACGTCGTCGCGCCCACTCTTCCGTTTCCCTCATTAGCCGGCTACCAAGTCCCTGCCGACGCAGGTCATCATCGACGTACCAGCCCTCGACGTACGCGACGTCGTGCGTTTCGCAGCCCAGCGCTCGCGGGTGCGTCGATGCCTCGACGAATCCCCCGAGTCTTCCGTCCGGCCGCTCGATCACCAGTGCAATCTGGGTCTCATCGCCATCGACATCGTCCATCTGCTCGAGATGGGCGGCGGCGCTATCCTCGGGCCAGATCGCCAGGCGCAGGCGCAGCCATTCCTCACGATCCCGTGCTTCAACCTCGCGTATGGTCATATCCGCATCCTCGCACTCGATGCCTACAAATCCAATCTCTCAATATACACGGTCGAGAAGGCGGGACTGCGTCGATCGATGAAGATGGCCATTTGTCCACCGGGCGTTGCGATGATCGCCGCTTCAAATTCACCCGGCTCGATTCCCTGGGCCTCCCACCACCCGGGCCCGCCGCCGACAAAGCAGTCTCCCTGCTGCTGAAAGGCCGCGTTCGCAAACGGTGACGCGTCCAGCATCGCTGGCAGATCCTTGACCGGCACATCGAACCGGAACCGGACGTGCATCTCGCCGACACGAATCTCGATCTGGACACCAGCCGGGCGAATCGTATCCGGGAAGCGAGTGTTCAGGAGGTGGGCACACAGTCGGACGTGTCGGGGCGTCACATCCTCCGTTAGAACGTTTGCTCCAGGGAGACACAGATCCAAGGCGAGTCGCTGAGTAGCACGCCAACCCATGCCTGCAATAACGCCGGCGGACGCCAAGATCAGAACCGCGAGCCACTTCTCTCGGTGTGTGAAGCACAGCATCGTCCGTCATACGCCTTCCGACTGGCGCGGTTCGCGCCACATCGGACTGAAGATGCTGGATCGAATCACGGTTTCAGGTATTCGAGGTAGATGATGTACTTGCGCTCGTCGCGCTGATCGACCACGATTTTCAGATACTCGCCGGGGCCGACGCTCGCCGCACCGGATCGAAAGGCCGACTGGCCGGGTACGTTGCCGTACGGTTCCAGTTGATCCGGATCCCACCAATCCGACGACACAGAGTTGATCCACAGGCGTTCCCGATCGAGGGCTATTCCGGAGAACGGCGACGACGCGATGAAAGTCGGATACTCACTCGCGTCGATCTCGATCTTCAGTGCGACATACTCGTCAAGCCACGACTCGTGTAGAAAACCGAGCGGACGACAACTCGGCGGAAAAGACACTCTCATCAACCTGCCGCCGATCAACATTTGCTCTGGTGTGACGTCCTGTGTGCTGGTGGTGCCGCCGAACATTGCCCGCCCGCACGGCCACACGAGCATTCCGCCGGCCAAGAGCAGCGCGCCAGCGACAACCCGCATGACGACCGTTGCCGACGAATCTGGCTTGTGCTTCGTCACGTTCGGCCCCCCGGTGCAAGTGCCTCGGCCCATTTGCAATCCGAGCGTCTACTCGGGCTGCTTGACGATCACCGCGTCACCACTTGCGACGCATTTACCGGTCGCCAATCGCTCACTACGCAAGTTGATCAGCGCGTTGGCCCCCTTCCGCGCCGCCATCGCCTTCAACGCATCAACCGCAACCTTCGGCGACGGGTGTCCGTCGGTGAACACGGCCTCGACCTGCCGCAGGATCTCGAACCCGGCGATCGTCCCCGACGAACTGGTCGCGAGGATGCGGTCCGCCAGCGTCTGCAACTCGCGCATCTGTTCCGCATACTCTCGCTCTTGTTGCCGCATCAGGCCGCGACGTCTGGCGCGATAGGCCCGTTCACGCAACCGTGAAACGACCCGGCTGATGACCACAAGCAGCACCACCAACCCGAGGATGAGCACCGCAGCGTGCAGCGTCGGATCGCTTAACAGCCCCGCGGGAAGCGACGTCGGTAATGATGTCGGCAAGCTGGTCGGCATCGCACGAGTATATGCCAGGCGCCGCGCCGCTGCAGCGGGTCTTCCCGGAGCCGATCAAACATCGTGTTACACGGTCGTTCGCAACGCTATCCCCTCGCTCGCGCTCGGGGCTCGTTGTGACGAGAGCCTGGTTCATCGTCGGTGCCCAACGCCATCTGGGCGCGGGGGAAGACCCGTCGCTTGCGCTCCGGGCTCGCATCGACGACCCCTATCACCACGAGCCGCGAGCGCAAGCGAGCGGTTCAAGATGCGCGAGACGAACAACTCCGTTGACGGCGGGCGAGACGCCCGCCCCACCCTAATATGTTGATGGACGTTCTTGCCGGGGCAAGCGGCGTAGACGCCTGCCTCACCCTGGCAGCTTGCTGCCCGGACAAGCCGCCAGTGCCACCCGAGATCGAAGGCGGGCGAGACGCCCGCCCCACCCTTTGGCTACTGGACCGCTCTCGTTGGGGCAGGCGGCGTGAACACGTTGACTCAGGGGGCGGCGAATATAACGCTCACCGACCCCCGGGCGGGCAAGTCGGCACGTGCCTGGCAACGCCAGAACGTGCCGAAGTCGGCGACGTGGCGCATGCGCGCATTGGTGCACGCCGGCGGCTGTACGAGTTGACCCGCGACCCCGGTTGGCTTCTGAACGTAGGCAGTCACCAACGCGCCCGCGATCGGGAACTCGTGCGTGTTGACGAACGTAAACTCGACTTTCTCACTTGTGCCGTCGTTGGGCGACCGGCTGACAAGCCGCAGCTTGCCGACCGGAATCGAACCCGTGGCGCCGACCGGCAACGGTACGATCCGATCACCGTTGATATCGACGACCCGGAAGTGCGGAACGCCGGGCGCCTGCTTGCGCGTCGTGGCGCTCGCGGGCAACGTTCGCAACAGGTTGACCTCGCCGAAAACCGTTGCGGAAGCGTCCCAGTCGGTGAACCATGCGATCGATTGGCGCCGCGCGCTGAGCAACTCCGACAGGCGGCCCTTTCGTTTCCAAGCCACGATCGGCGAAGGGTCCGGCGCGTGCGAAAGAATGAACGTAGCGCCTGCCGAGCCGCGCTCGAGCACTTGCTCGATCCAGCTCAACTGCTCCGAGTCCATCGTGGTACCCGGATCGTACAGCACGATCCCCTGGAAGGGCCCGTAATTGACCATACCGATGGCGCCGACGGCGCAGGTCTGGTTGAAGTCTTCGATCGCGTCTTCGTCGCCACAGGCCATCAGCACGGGCGCATCGAGCTGTGCGAACGTGTCCATCAGTCGGCGCCAGGCACCTGTACGATCGGGGTGGCTGGGTGCGATGTAGTCGCCGGTGCAGACGACCAGGTCAGGCCCGACCAGGTTGACTTCGTGTACCAGTCGCGCGTCCGCTCGGGGAGCTGTCGGGTCACCCACATGAAATCCCGCGAGGTGCACGACCCGGAACCGCTCGAAGTCGCGACACAGCGCCACCGCATTGCGGATCACCGTTTCGCGATTGTCCTGCTTGATTACGAGATCGTACGTTTGCACCGGCACGTCCGCCGGCACGGTGACCGTTACCGGGTCGCTTCGAATCAGCTGGTCCACGAGGTCCGGCGGCACGCGCAACGGCTGCTCGTGCCGTGGAAAGTGCGGCGAGCGCAATGTCAGGGTGATCGGTGCCCGCTTCTCGACCTGCGCAACAACGGCAAAGCTCCCGTTCGGCGATACGATCACCGGCCGACCCTGTGACGGGTGCAGCCATCGTAATGACTCGTCCGACGCCGACAGCAACCCGCTACCCGCGAGCGCCACCACGATAACCAACAAACTCCTCATCGCGCGCTCCGAACTATCGCGTACTGACTTGCCATCCCAGCCGATCCCGAATGCCGCTGCCCGTCGCGCTTGTTCGGGGTCGGGAAGGTCCGTATCCTTGTGATCGTGTCATCGAACGACCCAAGTTCAGTCGCGCAGTTGTTGCGCCAGTGGTTTCGCAACGAGCATCGGCTCGGCGTCCGACACGTCGGCGTCCAGGCGACCATGGCAGCGGACGACGGACCAGCTGCCCCGGCGCCACCCTCGAAAGGGGCACCGGCGCGGCCTGACACGCCGCGATCGGCCGTCAAGACGCGCCCACCGACAGCTGTCGACCGTCCAACGACGACCGCCGGCGCGCCGACACTGCCGATCGCTCCCGACCATCGCGGCCTGCCACCGTTCTGCACGGAGTCGCTATCCGCGGATGAAGCCCGCGCAGAACTTGCGCGTCTCGATACGACGCACGTGAAGGGGTGTGAGCATTGCGAGCTGTGCGCTAAGCGCACGCAAACCGTTTTCGGCGTCGGTCATCCGCGAGCGGAGTTGGTGTTCGTCGGAGAAGGACCGGGCGCGGACGAGGACCGTCAAGGTGAACCGTTCGTCGGCATGGCCGGTCAATTGCTCACGCGGATGATCGCAGCGATGACGCTGACGCGTGAACAGGTGTACATCTGCAACGTGGTCAAGTGCCGACCGCCGGGCAATCGAACGCCACAGGAAACGGAGATGGAGGCGTGCTCCCCCTACCTTTGGCGGCAGCTCGCGATCATCCGCCCGAAAGCGATCGTCGCCCTTGGACGGCCGGCGTCGCAAACGCTGCTCGCAAGCAAAGCGCCGATCGGAAAGCTCCGCGGCAACTGGTACGATTTTCCTCCGCCGGGCCTGTCGCACCTCGAGATCCCACCATGTCGGCTGATGCCCACGTTTCACCCGGCCTACCTGCTGCGAAGTCCCGGCGAGAAACGTAAGGTGTGGGAAGACCTGCAACAAGTCATGTCGTTTCTGGGAATCGAACTCCCGTCATAATCCGGCCGTCGGGACGTTACAGCGCGGCCATGTCGATGCGACCGGATTCCGCCCAGGTCATCAACAGGCGCTGCTGCCGGACGGTAAACACAGCCGGGGCTGCCAACTCAGTAGTGTGACGCCCCATCCCTTCCAGGAGGCGATCACACAGCGCCTCGAGGCCTGACCGTTGGCGTGCCGAAATCGGTACGGCGCAAGGCCGCCAGGCTGCCGGCAGCTCGTTCAGTGCCGCCGTCAGGATGCCAGTCGCATCAGCGATGGTGGGTGCAACGAGGTCCGACTTGTTGAGCGCGACCGCAGCCGGCGCGAGGTCGGCATACTCGTCAACGAACCGGACACGGTCGTCGCGCGCATCCCGGGCCGCGTCGAGCACGACGATCGTCGCATCGGACTCCGCGATCTGTTCGCGCGTTCGCCGAATGCCTTCCGCCTCGAGCCCGTCGGCGGCCAAAGTGGGCCGAACACCCGCGGTGTCTGTCCAGGTCACGGGAAAGCCGCGAACGACGCCCGGCGCCTCGACCCAGTCGCGCGTCGTTCCTGGCGTTGGCGACACAAGGGAGACCGAGTCGTGGACCAGCGCATTCATCAACGTGCTCTTTCCCGCGTTGGGCGGCCCGGCCAACAAAACAGACGCAGATCGACGGAACCAATCCACGAGCCGAAAGCGCCCGGCAATTTGACGTAGCTCATCGGACGAGGGTGCGGGCTCGCGGTCCAGCGCCGACGGCAACTGCGCACATTGTGACAATAGCCACTGCACGCCGACTGGAGTCGTCATCGCGGGCAGGAGTCCAAACGCTTCTCGCTGCACCTGCGTGCAGCCGGGCCAGAGCGGCGCGACCGAATCGTCAGCGTCCGGCATTGCCGTGAACCCCAGCGCTCGCAACAGCTCGATGCAGCGTTGCGTCAACCAGACGCTGCCGTGCAGATGGACGCGCAGGTCCGGCTCGCCGTCGGAATGCCAGGAGAGCAGCACATCGTCGATCGCCGCTCCGTCGGTGTCGTGCAGCGTCGCGCGCTGCAGGTCGCCCTGACCCTGCCGAGGCGGACGGGTTCCGTTAATCTGGAGGTGTTTGCCGACAAATGTTGAGACGGAGGGTCCGATGATACGAATCGAGCTGATTGCAGCCGGTCCCGGCGCCGTCAGCACCTGGAAGTATGCGGCTGTCGACGGGCGGGTGGGTTCGCGCGGAACCGATTCGGCCATCGAGCTAGCTCGGCTCACCGGCAGCTTGGCGGTAGGCCAGTGCGATCCCGATCAGGCAGAGATCGGGCACGACATTGTCCACGAAATCCGACAGCTCGGCGACGAGCCCGGCGTTCCCGCCGGTGACGACCAGTTGCGGCCATGTACCCAGTTCCGTGGCATACCGTTCGACGATCTCGCGTAGCGCGCCGACGGCCCCGTAGGCGACGCCGTTGACGATCGCTTGTTCAGTGTTACGACCGAACGGGCCCTCGGGCGTCTGCGTCTCGACGCGCGGCAGCTGGGCGGTGCCCTCGCGTAGGGCATCGCAGGATAGCTGCAGTCCAGGCAGGATCGCCCCACCGAGAAACATCCCCTCTGCCGATACACAGTCGATCGTGATCGCGGTACCGAACGACGCGACGGCACAGGCCTGATGAAGGCGGTCGAAGGCCGCCGCGGCGCTGCAAACGCGGTCGACGCCGACCTCGTCCGGGTACTCGACGCCCATTGGCATCGGCAGTGGCACCTCGTCACGCACCACGACTGCCGGCATGTCACAGATGTCTTCGACCGCCATCGCCACGCGCCGCGCCACGGCCTCGTTCACGCTGCCGATGACGACCGCACGATGGCGCGAGTACGCCGCGGCCTTCCAGGCAGCTTCGAGAGCATCGGAAATGGCCTCATCGTCGAGCGCGCCGACACGGTGAACATCGTGCAACGCATCCTGGTCCCAGATGCCAAAGCCGACCCGACTGTTGCCGATGTCGATCGCGAGAATGGTGTCCGCTGGTGTGAGTCGTCCCATCGCGAGATCGTACCCGGCAACCGACAGCGGCAGCAAGCGGACCAGATCGCGTTCGCGCCACGGTGCCCAGCTCTTCCAGGGGATGGGGGGCTGACGAATACTCGTTTCCGTCCCCCACCCTAAAGGGTGAGGCACCTCCCCTGAGCGCAAGCAAGGGGTCCTTGATCTCGCGCACCTTGATCCCCTCGCTAGCGCTCGGGGCTCGTTTCTTTGAGGGGGGACATGCACGTCGCCCGCCGCGGGCCCTACCGGCGCCAGCAGGAGCGCGGTGACGGGTCAGCCGGCAAACAACGCCGCGGTCTCGCTCATCGCCTCCAGGTCCTGAATCAGCTGGTCGAGGGGCAGGCTCTGGATCAGCAGCACCTGGAAGAAGTCGAAGAGGAAGTGGGCGAGTACGACGGTCAGCAAACTTCGCGTCAACACGAACACGCTGCCCAGGACAGCGCCGATACAGGAAATCTGCACGATCCCGGTCCAGCCCTGCTCGAAATGAAGAATTCCGAAGATCATGGACGACACTGCGACCGCACCCCAGCGGCCGATGCCCAGACCGCGCAAGTAGGGAATCAGCATTCCGCGGAACAGCAACTCTTCGTGCAACGCCACCGCGCTCATCATCAGTAACGTCTGCAAGACGGTGAATTGCGGTAACTGCGAGAGGTAGTCGATCCGATGCTGGATGTCCTGCTCGGCTCCGGTCCCGCCGATCGTCGCCATCAGGATAAAGATCGCGATACAGAACATAGCGGCGTACGTGCCCAGCAACGCCGGCACTGACAGCAGCACCTGCCAATGGAGCCCATCGCCGCGAATACCGTAGGTTCGGAGCGGCAGCGCCTGCCATCTGGCCAGCATCAGGAGCCCGCCCAGCGTCATGGCCGCCGCGGTCCATTTGAACACGATCCAGAAGATTGGCTCGGGAACGTAGCTGAGATCGAGCGGCGTATTCGCAATCAACCGCAAGGCACCGAAAAAAAGGATGCTCAACCCGATGAGGGTTGTCGCCCCGATCAGGGCGGTGGAAAGGACGCCGGCGATCGCCTCCCGCGGTCCGACAAGCGGCATTTCCCGGGGACTGACCGATGCGTATTGGACCGAAACCGGTCGCGCCGCAGGCACATCGTCCGTCGGCACGAACCGCGACGGGCTATCGACCGGAGCGGGCGCCGCTTCGTCAGCGTCGCCGTTGGAGCTGACATCAACGTGGACTTGTTCGTCGGGCAAGCGCGACCTCGCATTCCGGAGCCGATGCATGGTCCCTGACCACGGCCGCTGCCGCGGTTTCATGGGAGCCCCAATTGTCATCGGCCCGTCCAGGCGGATAATACACTCATGAGCAAACGAGATCAGACAAAAATCGGTCCACACGGGGCGTTGCGTACGGAGGGGGCCACGCAACGCCCGTGGAGGTGGAATGGCGGCGGCTTGCTGGAATCCGCACCGGTCCGCTGCCGCAAGGCGCAGTGGTACCTGGCGCGAGCCGCACTGACCCAAGCGTCCGGAGTACGTCCACTGCCGGTCGTCGCGCGGTTTTTGCGCGACGAGCAGCCGATCGCGGAAGTCGCGGTGGCGTTGAGCGCGGTGGGTGACCCGCAGGAGACCGAACGGCTCGGCTGGGTCCTGTCCCCGGAAGACGCGACGCATCTGCAGTTGCTCCTGCCACCGCCGAACGACGGCGCGTGGATCGCGCAGCTCGATTTTCATCCGGTCGCCGAGCGCGACCCGAAATGCCACCCGCTGGCAAACGTGCCGCGTTGGTCGCAGCAGCGCCCTCCAATCGCGAACGCGGAACTGATCGTCCCGGCGTCCCTCGCCGCCCTGGTCGACCGGGTGCCCGGCGTGCGCGTACGGGTCGAAGAACCCCCGACTTCTCTCGACAAACTGGGGAGGCGGGCGCGTGGTCGGGTGTGCGTGCTGGACGCTGACTGGATCCGCAAGCTGCGAATCCAATGGCGCGACCTCCAGCCGCTCGCGGCGCGAAGCTGCATCGTGCTCGATCTGGCCTGCCTCACCTCCCTGCTCCAACAAGCGATCGATCCGGCAATTCGACTGACCGAGCAACGCGATCCGCACGGGCTCATGTCAGCCCGCGTCGAATACTCCGACTTCATGAGCCGCGGGTTCGCGCTCAAGGACGCGTTCCCGTACGGCGTCTTCGTCGGCGGACAATTCGGACAGCGCGCCATCCTCTCGAATCGCGCCTGGAAGAAATTCGCCAACGCCGAGTCCTTTGCGACGATTTTCGCCAGCGAGACCCCGTGGGAGAAACGCTCGGGCCACGTCCTTTGCGCCGCACACGCCACCGGCACCGGCGAATTGGTGGCGACCGATCTCCCCGGACTCGCAGCACTCGACGACGAGGACGTGATCGCGCCGCGGATCGCACGACACCTGGTCGCGATGCTCTGCGGCGTCCCCCTCGATGACGCAATTCAGTACTGGAATCGCTGGGACGATGCACTGGTGGTCGTGCGCGACATCGCCGACATGCAGCGCCGATGCATCCCGCTTCAAACCGTCCGCTGGCTGGCCGATGAGCCGCACGCGGCGCGGCTCGGCCTTTCCCTGATCGGCGGCCGGCCACAAAAGCACGTCCTCATCAGCACCGGGCGCATCGACGCGACCGGCGTGCACGACGGCGTTCCGCCGGAACCGATGCAGATCTTCATGAAATGGCTCGCGCGCGAAGCCCGCGAGCAGACCGATTGGTACCGGCGGCACGCGGATCAGCTGGCCATCACCTGGCAATTCGACGTGCAGGCCGGGCTGAAGTACGCATCGCAGTATGATTCGGCCACGCGGCTGCCCCGCGACCTGCCGCTGGACGTCATTCGAATCGCAATGGCAAACGAGTCGACCACTCATGCCAACGGCACCATGGTGCTGGAACCCCCGGGCGGCGTGCTGGGCGACGGCGCGTTCGCGTTCCAGACCGAACTGACCCGTCGCCTCCGCGCCGCAATCGAAGGAAACACGTAATCGGTGCCCCACCCCATCTTGGGGTGGCAGAGCAAGCTACCCCGGCGAGTGACGTCTATTGACACCAGCGTGGGACGAGCGTCAATCAAGGGTGGTGCGAGCGTCAAACAAGGGTGGTGCGAGCGTCAAACAAGGGTGGGGCGAGCGTCAAACAAGGGTGGGGCGGGCGTCTCGCCCGCCATTGACCCGTCGCTTGCGCTCCGGGCTCGCATGGGCGCTTTTCGACGTCGCACGGCGCGGCACCATGCGTAGACACGGGCCTCGCAGAGGGAGCTTGCTGCCCACGTCACGCGCTTATCGGGCGTTCGCGGCAACCAAACCGATTTCGCGCAGCGGGCGTGCTTCGCTATGATCGGTGGGCGTCAGGGGCGCGGCGTCGATCTCGAACGGCCGCGCGGGAACAGAAGCCCAACAAGGAGATCAAAACCCAATGACGAGGAATCAAAGGCGCTCGGCGCTCGTTGCCTGCGTCGTGTTCGCGAGTATCGCTCGCGGCACCGCAACTGCCGACGATGTGCTGCTCATTCCGAACTCCGACACGGACAACGTGATGCTGTTCGACCCGTTCGACGGCACGTTGATCGACGATGACTACATCGCCGACCCCGGTACGGTCGAAGGCTTCGACGTGTTCAACCGCCCGTTGAACGCGATCGACTCCGGCCGCGGCTCGATCCTGGTCTCCGACCAGTTTCGCGACGTGGTGCTCGAGTTCACCCAGGCCGGCAAGTACGTCAAAATCTTCTCCAACAACGGCGTGCGCGACACGAGCGTGCTCGACAACATCCGCGGCATCACGCTGCTGCCGGGCGGTGCGCTGCTCGTCGCCAACTCCGGTCCGTCGGTGCGCAACAACGCGCACTCGTGCGTCCGCTTCGACACGGCGGGCGTGCTCGTCGATGCCTTCGTCTTCGAACGCTACGGCGGAATCGAAGGACCGTTCGACATGCTCGTGCTGAGCGATCGAATCCTCGTCACGTCAGACGGGCGCGAACATATCGCACAATATGCACTGGACGGAAAGTTCCTGGATATCTTCAGTCGCGGCTTCGACTTTCCGCAACAGATGACGCTGACGTCCGCCAACACGATCGTCGTCGCGAACTTCAGCGCCGGGAATCTCATCGAGGTCGACATGAACGGCAACCACGTCCGCACGCTCGACCCGCCGGGACTGAGCGGCTTTCGCGGCGTCATCGAACTCGGCAACGGCAACCTGCTGGTCACTTCCAGCACCGGCGTCCAGGAGATCGATCGCACCAACGGTAGCGTGATCGCGACCAAGTTCGCCGGCGACGAAATGCGGTACATCGAGAAGGTCGACCTACCGGCGCCCCTCGTCGCCGCAGCCCGCGCGAAAGCGCCCGCGGCCGCCCCGACGAAATCCACGCGTACGTCGTCCGAAACCATCCGTAACGGTCGCGTCAATGCCAACGACGAACGCGGCCTCGATCGACAGACCAGCAGCGAACCGGCCCGTGCCCGCCGGTCGGGAGGTGCACGATGAGCCGACTGATCTCGAGACTGCCCGCGACGATCCTGGCTGCGAGCCTGCTCGCGCCAGCGTTCGGCGTCGACATTTACGTCGTCGAGGACAGCGGGTTCTTCGGCGTCCCGGGGCTGACGAACGGTACGATTGGCCGTTTCGACAGTGCCGACCCCGCCAATGTGACGCGCGTCACCAATATCGGTGACCTGAACCACGCCGGCATCGATCTGCGGCCCGGCAGCGGCTTCGTCGACTTCGAAGTCACCACCAACAGCCTGCGAACGTTCACGCTCGACGGAAAGTCCAGCCTGATCGACAGCGTCGGTTACTGCGATTTCGCCGTCGGCGGCCTGACGTTCTCGAACGACGGCACCCGCGCATTTGCGATCGGCAACGCAGGCTTTCTCTCGCGACTGGTCGAGGTCGACGCGGACACCGGCGCTTTCATCGACCTCCACGAGTTCTTCAACATCAGTATCAGCGCGATCGCGACTGTTCCGGAAGGCACTGCCTTTCCGGCCGATGAGTTGTGGGCCGTCATCAATCGCGGCAGCGGCATTCCCGAACTCGTTCGACTCGACCTGGAGAACGACACGACCGTCAGCGTCGGCAGCATCGTCGGGCTGGGCTACAACCAAGCGTTCGAAGTCGGATTGGACTGGTCCAGCGACGGAACGCTGTACGCCGCCATCGGCGGAGTGACCAACGCAGGGGTCGATGTCTCGTCCCGTTTCTACACGCTCAATCCGAACACCGCGAGGCCCACATTGGTGGGCGTGATTGAAGGCGAGGATACCTGGGATGTTGCATCGCTGGTCGTGGACGATCGCGTCGCAATCCTGCCGGGCGACCTCAACTGCGACGGTGTGGTCAGCGTTGGCGACATCAACCCGTTCGTGCTTGCGTTGACTGATCCCGCGGCATACGCCGCCCAGTTCCCGGAATGCGACATTCTTGCCGGCGACTGCAGCGGAGACGATCAGGTAACCGTCGGCGACATCAATTGCTTCGTCGATCTGGTCACCGGCGGCTGAGTACCGTCGATCGGTCCCCCACCCCAAGATGGGGTGGGGCACCATGCAAAGCCGAAAGGCGCCGCTATCAGAGCCCGGTCAGCGCCGCGACGAATCCGTTGATGTCGGTGATCGTAACGACGAGGTCGCCGGTGAAGTCGCCGGAGCGTCGGTAGCAGAAGAAGTATTCTTCTTCGTAGAGCACCGGGTCGATCATCGCGTCAACGAAGATGTTGATGTCGCCCACCGAGACCTGTCCGTCGCAGTTGACGTCGCCGGGGATCAGCGGCCGCGGTGAAACGGCGAGGAAGTTCCAGCGAAATCCGTTCTGGTGCGCGTCGATGCGCGACTCGAACGTCGCGATCCCGGTTTGTGGATCGAGCCGCCAGATTTCACCCGAGCGTGACTGTGTGAACCAGAGCGTGCCGTCGGGCCCGAACGCGAGGCCCCCGCCGTCGGTCAACACCTGGCCGCCGGCCGTTCGGACGGTTGCGATCGTCGTCAGTCGTCCGTTCTGGAGATTCACGCTGTAGAGTCGGCTGCGAAAGACCAGGTCGAGTCCGTAGGCGTTGCCCTTGGCATCGATCGCGAGGCCGTCGGCGTAGTGAACGGAGTCGCCGCCAATGAACGTCGTCTGCCCGGTCTCCGGATTGACGCGATACAGAAACGACGATTCGAAGTTCTGGAACGTCCCGCTCGAAATTGCGTAAACAGTATCGGTCGTTTCATCATACGCCATGCCGGCATCGACACCCGCGAGCAACGGCGTGCCGCGTTGCGTCTGTTCCGGCCACAACTCCCAATATTCCCGATTGAACCCGTCGATGGCCATGACGCGGCCGTCGGGCAATACCAGTCCCCCGTCGAGGTCGCGGCCGGGAGCGAACCCCAGCAGCCGTGCAATCCCCGTTTCCAATTCGATCTCATAGACCCGGTCGTTTCCGCCGAAGGTGTCGGCGACCCAGCCGTAGGCCATCGTCGTCTGGGCATTCGTCGCGGTCACGGGTGCCGCTACTGTCAGCCCGATAAGCACCAATCCATACACGCGCATCACATTCGCTCCTTGTACAAAACTGCCCACGCTCGCGTCAGTCGCGGCGTATAATGGAAGTGCAACGAGCGACCAACCGCACCGTCGCAGTACCCTGAAGTGCGCAGCTGATGGATTCTCCCGACAAAAAAACTGACCCGACCACCGGTTCCGAGCACGCTTGGCGCGACACCGCTTATCGAGCGCTGTGCCAGATGGCGTTGCGCTACATGGGCCGCGAGCGGCGCGACCATACCCTGCAGCCCACGGCGCTCGTACACGAGGTGTTCCTGCGGATCCGCAACACCGCGGAGATGAATCCCGGAGAATTTCTGGCGGCCGCCGCCCGTACGATGCGCAACATCCTGGTGGACCATGCGCGAAAACGGGCCGCGCTCAAACGCGGCGGCGGCGTGCGGCCGGACCAGCCGTCCGAGGAACTCGTCCAACCGGTCGGGTTCGAGACCATCGACCTGCTGGCCCTCGACGCCGCCCTGGAACGCCTGCAGACGCTAGACGCCGACCTGGCAAAGGTCGTGCACCTGCGATACTTCCTCGGGTTACCGGTGGACGAGATCGCTCAGTTGATGAACGTGTCGGGGCGAACCGTCGAGCGCAGTTGGGCCACCGCGCGTCAGTGGCTTTACAACGAACTGCACGGAGAAACCGCGTGACCCCGGACGAATGGCGTACGCTACGCACGGCGCTGGAGACGCTCCGCGAGACGCCGCGCGCTGACCAATGCGAGGTGCTCGAGCGAACTCCCAACGGGCCGGTGCGCGACGCGCTCGCGCAGCTGATACACCAGGAGATCCCCGACGATTTCCTGCAGCCGGGTGATCCCGGCCGCTCGTCGGCAATCGCCGCCCATTTTGCCGAGCGCGCGCTGGGGAGCATCATCGGCGGCTATCGCTTGGAGGCTGTCGTCGCGGTCGGCGGCATGGGGACGGTATACGAGGCGGTTCCCGAGAACGCACCAAACGACCGGGTGGCGCTGAAGCTGCTGCATTTGCCGCTTTCCGAGCCCGCGCTCGTTCGGCGCTTCCAAAACGAACGGCGTGCGCTCGCACGCCTGCACCACCCGCACATTGCACGGCTCATCGACGGCGGTGTCACCGAGCGCGGCGCCGGCTGGCTCGCGATGCACTTGATCCGCGGGGTACCGATCGATCGCTATTGCGAAGCGCAAGATCTGCGCCCACGCGAGCGCGTTCGGCTGTTGTGCCGATTCGCGCACGCGGTGCAGCACGCGCATCAGAACCTGGTGCTTCACCGCGATCTCAAGCCAGCCAATATGCTCGTTGATGCGCAGGGGACGCCGTTCCTCGTCGACTTCGGCATCGCGCGAATCGACGACGATCAGGCCGCGACCCAGACGACGTGGTCAGCGTTCACCCCGGCGTACGCAAGCCCCGAACAGCAACGCCGAGAGGCGCTGACGCCGACAAGCGAGGTCTACTCGCTGGGTGTCGTGCTCTATCAACTGTTGACCGACCGGCTCCCCGGATCGACGGAGTCCGAAGAACAGCCGGAACCAGCGACGCCGGCGGCTCCCAGCCGGGTGCTGGGACGCGCGGCCGCCGCCACGACACGCAGATTCGTTGCCGGCGATGTCGACACGATCCTGCTCCGGGCGCTCGATCCGGATTCAGGCAGGCGGTACGCAACCGTGCAAGCACTGATCGAGGACCTGGAAAGAGTCCTCGAGAACCGACCGATACGGGCCAAGCGGAATGCCTGGACGTACCGGGTCGGCAAGTTCGTGCAACGCAATACCGTGACGGTCAGCTTGACGACAGCGCTATGCCTGGCCGTGCTCGCGGGTCTCGGCGTCACGCGCTGGTCGCTCGGGATCGCCCGGACCGATCGCGATCGTGCCCTTCAGAACGCTGTACGTGCCGAGCGCATCGCCGACTTCTTCGACGAAACGCTTGCCAGTGACGACGCCCCTGACCATCTACGGGCGGCGACGACGGTCCGAGCGTTGCTCGACCGCGCGGCAGCGCGCGTGGATTCCCTCGCGCCGGCGGATCCGCAACTGGAAGCCATGCTGCGCCGACGGATCGGCGGACGATACGCTCGAATCGCACATCTGGATCGCGCCATCGAACAGCTGCGACGAGCCGACACGTTGCTTGGCGCGAATACTGCAACCCGAGAGAGCGCCGAACGCGTCCTCTGCCTGGTCGCGCTCGCAACGGCACAAGCGCGTTCCATGAATGAGTCCGCGGCCTACGAGAGCTGGCAATCCGCACGTGCGCTGAACGCGCTGCACGATCCGCCTCCGGTTGCGCCCGCGACCATCGAGCTCGGACTCGGTCTTTGTGCCTACGGCGCCGGCGACACGGATGAGGGCCGACATCTTTGCGCAAGCGCGTTGGCCATGGGTGCCGACAACGACGATGACGAGCGGCCCGCGGACTACCTTCGCTGGGCGAAGGCGGCATTGACGGCCGGGCAGATCGAAACCGCTCGACAAGCAACACAGGGGGCGGCGGACCTGCTCGCGCGAGACTGGCCCGACGGTCATCCGCAGACGCTCCGCATGCAATCGCGCGTCGCCCGCGCCGCAGGCGACCTGGACCAAGCCGAGTCGTACCTCCGGCGGACGATTGCTCAAACGCAGGAACCGTTGGCGCTCATACAGGCGCGGCTGGACTTGGCGGACCTTCTGAACTTCGCGGAGCGACCTGATGACGCAGAGCCGCTCTTCGCGGAAGTGACGGCCGACGTGCGCGCCACCCTGCCGAAGGAGCACTACGTTCGCGCCCTGGCGCTCGACCGGCACGCGCGCTTCCTCGTAGCACACGGCCGCCCGGCAGCGGCCGTCGATCTCCTGGAAGAGGTCAGTACCACGCTCGCAGCCCTTCTTGACGCCGACCATCCGGTCGCCCAGGCAGCCCAGGCACGCTGGCAAGCCGCGCACGACGCTGCTCGTGCCCGACCGTAGGCGGCTCACGGATCGCGGTCGTTAGAACGCGCGCTGCGAATCGAGCAGAATCGTGATCGGACCGTCATTGACCGAAGCGACGTCCATGTGAGCCCGGAACTGGCCGGTGGCGACCGGAAGGCCGTATGCCCGAATCATCTCGACGAACTGATCGATGCGCGGGGCCGCGGTCTCCGCAGGCGCTGACGCAATGAAGGATGGTCGACGACCCTTGCGCGCGTCGCCGTAGAGCGCGAAGGCACTGATCACCAGGACACCGCCGGCGACATCGAGCACGCTACGGTTCATCTTCCCGTCAGCGTCAAGGAAGATTCGGAGGTTGGCTACCTTGTCGGCGATGTACTGGAGATCCGTGTCCGTATCGTCCGCTGCCGTCGCAACGTAGACCAGCAAGCCGGCTTCGATCTGCCCGACGACCTCACCGGCGACCGTCACCGATGCACGCGAAACACGTTGTACGACCGCGCGCACGTCAGCTACCCTGGTAGATGCACCGCGAAGTGCAAGTCTCGTCCACGACGACCGCGTCGAGCATCGGCAGCCGTGGCGCGAGTCGGTCCCAGATCCACCGCGCCAGCATCTCGGCCGTCGGGTTTTCCAACCCCTCGATCTCATTCAGATATCGATGGTCGAGCGCATCGCGAACCGGGTCGCAAGCCGCCTTGATTTCGCCGTAGTCGATCAGATACCCCTTGTCGGGATCGACGGTGCCGCGAACACGGACCTCGACCTGGAACGAATGCCCGTGCAGCCGACGGCACTTGTGGCCCTCGGGGAACGTCGGCAACAAGTGGGCCGCCTCGAACCGGAACGTCTTGGAAAGCGATACTTCCATGGCAACCGCGATGCTATCCCGGCCCCGGGCCGCGGACAACCAAACCGGGCCGTGCATCGACGGCAGATCATGCCGCTTTGCATTGCCAGTGGCATTCGGTGCCCCACCCCATCTTGGGATGAGGGACGGAGGGAATCTCTTTGTCAATCCTCCATCCCTGGAAGGGAAGGGCACCGTGCAGGCGCGCGCCAGCCCGCAAAGGAACATCCAAAACACTGGCGGACAAGCCGCCAGTGCCACCCTCTCCGCCCAGGCGTCTGGGAGCGCGCGACCGGATGCCGTATCATGAGTCGGCGTTCCAGTGGCTCGGCTTCTCCGAAACGAGGATGACACGATGCGCTACTCGGTCTTGGCCGCATTTCTTCTCATCGGTATCAATGCGTCGGTCGGCGGACTGGCCGACGACCAGCCGGGCGCCGACGATTTCCGGGCAGGCGCGGTGCTGCGCGTCTGGGAGGGCGATCGACGCGTGAATCGCGTCGTCGAGGCGCCGGCGAATATTGTCCCCAACGCGGCCCGCGTGATCCCAACAATCGATCTGACCACCGAGAACGGCGGGTTCGGCCCGCCCAAGGACCGCTTCGTGACGGAGATTCGCGGATTCCTGCACGTGTCGCGACCCGGCCGTTACCACTTCGAACTGACCAGCGACGACGGCGCGATCTTGTGGATCGGCCTTGAACGCGTCATCGACCACGACGGTCTCCACGGACCAACGCCGAAACGGGCAGCCGTCGAACTCTTGGAGTACCAAACGTTCCGGATCTTGCATTTCGACGCCGGCGCGGAAGAGACGCTCCGACTGCGCTGGATCCCGACGCCTAATATGGAAGCCACCGACGATGCGTTCGAACTCGTGCCGGCCGGCGTGCTGTTTCACCACAAGGACGAATCGCTCGCAACATCGCCCGGCGTCAAAAAGATCGTCAAGCCGCTGCGGCGCGGATTGCCCGGCGACGGATCGCCGGTAGCCGGCCTGCACCCGGCCTTTCGCAAACGACCCGACCGCGCGCTCGACAACCCGAAGGCGATCGAGAAGCTGCAGGCGTCACTGATGTCAGCGCAACTGGTTGATGGCCTTCGACGAAGTTTCGGGCACCTCAAAGACAAGGCCTTCGCGCATTACGGCGGACTGGACCAATGGCACATGCGGCTTGCCGAGCACAAGGCACGCGAGCCCATGCCAGCCGACTCGGCCTCCGCCGAGCCCACGCCAGTTCGAACGATGCAAGGTGGCCCGTTCGATGGCGATCAACTCTTCCGAGTGTACGAAACCGACGAACTCTTGCGCCTGGCGCTCGATCCGGTCGGCGACCAGCACAACTTCGCGGCGTTTCGATTCATCGGTGGCCTGGACCCACGCGACAGCGCCATTGCATTACCGCGCGGCGGTCTCGCCATCGGCCGTAGTAACAACAACAAATCGGCGTACGAACCCGGCATGTTTTCAATCGCCGTGCTCGCTCCCTCCGGCGTCGACGTCTTCGAAATGCGTTCGGTGCGCGTGATGACGAACGGTCTGCGCATCGACTTCACGCAAGCCCTCGACAAGCGCGTCGGCTGGGACCCAGCCGACTATCACGTCGAGCTGTGGCCGATTACGAAGCCACACCCGATGCCCATTCGAAGTCCCGAATCGACGCTGTTCGTCAAAGGCGCCAGTGTCGCCACGGATCGCCGAAGCGTGTTCCTCGAAATCGACGGAATCCAACCAAGTAGCATCGTCTACCTGCGCCTGCTGCCCCCCTGCCTCTCCGAGACCGGCGAACTGCCATACACGACCGAGTCTTGGATCACCGTCAACGCGATTCCGACCGACCGTCCCGGGTTCCGTCGACCACCGCCGTTGCGTGCGGCGCAGAATGTGCTCACCGAACAGGAACGCGACGCAGGCTGGAAGCTGCTCTTCGATGGTCAGACGACCGCCAACTGGCGCGGCTTCCGCAAGGACGCCTGCCCGCCAGCATGGCAAGTGGTCGACAACTGTCTGGTCCTGACCGGCTCGGCGGGCGATCTTATCACGGAAGAAGAGTACGAGAACTTCGAGCTGAAGCTCGATTGGCGGATCTCCGCCGGCGGCAACAGCGGCATCTTCTTCCACGTCTCCGAGGATCAGAACGCTGTCTACCTGACCGGCCCCGAGATGCAGGTGCTCGACAACCGCGCGCACTACGACGGCAAGAACACGTCAACGTCGGCGGGCGCAAACTATGCGCTTCATGCGGCAACGCGTGACGTGACGCGCCCGGTCGGGTTCTTCAACGAAGTCCATCTGGTCGTCAACGGCCCGCACGTCGAGCACTGGCTCAACGGCGAAAAGATCGTCGAGTACGAGTTGTGGAGCGAGGACTGGAAGCAACGCGTCGCAGCCAGCAAGTTCTCGAAGATGCCCGAGTACGGCCGTCCACGCAGCGGACACATCGCACTCCAGGACCACGGCGACCGCGTCTGGTACCGTAACATCAAGATCCGTCGACTGCCGTAGGCCTGGCAACACTGGCGTCGTCGCGCCGCGTCTCGTCCACCCCGATGCCCTCGGCGGACAAGCCACCAGTGAAGGATTTCGCATGAACACCGGGTGGCACTGGTAGCTTGCTACCAGTATTCAGGGGGCACGCTTGTGCATTATTCGCCGAATCCACTAGCGACTTCATCAAACGCGCGTTCCCTACACTGGCGGACAACGGGGCATTGCCCCTTTGCATTGCCAGTGCCACCCAGACCGCTCGCTTGCGCTCGCGGCTCGTTGTGTTTGGCGCCTGGTTCGCGTCGGGGCCCGTGGCATAGACACGGGCCTCATCAAGGGAGCTTGCTCCCCGCTCGCTTGCGCTCGCGGCTCGTTGTGTTTGGCGTCTGGTTCGCGTCGGGGCCCGTGGCGTAGACACGGGCCTCATCAAGGGAGCTTGCTCCCCGTTCGCTAGGATTCCGCGTCGGTGGCCTCGTCGGATTCGGGCTCGAGCAGGTCGATGCGTTCCTGGGCCATACCGCGGACTTCATCGAGCAGGCCGCGGACGACGCGATTTTCGGATTGGATCGATTGATAGCGCTCGAGGGTGCGCTTGGCCTGCTCCAGCGTGGCTTCGTCGAGTCCGCGCATGTCCGCCGCCAATCGGGCTGCAAGTGTAATCGTGTGTGAGCCTTCGATCATGTTCAGGGCCGTCGCGAGACTACGATAGCCGTTGCTGCCCAGCCGCAGCTCGCTTTGGACGTAGTTGACCCACGGGCCGTACGTCGACTCCGCCGACCAGGCCGGCGGTTGCGTCCAATCGAAGATGCCGACCTGATGATCGTTGGTGTACAGCTCGCACTCGGCTGGCGTCGCGTCGTAGAACGTCAGATGGAACTTCCGCTCCGGAGAGCACCGCATCCCCCAACTGAACGACAGCTCGTTGCGCAGCACCGCGGGCATCGCGGCGAGCAGCATCCGCAGCAGCGCTTCCGGCGCTGCCGCATTCAACACGATGTGATCTTCTTGCTCGAGGGCGCGCGCCAGCAACGACAGCAGCGGGTACGCATCCTCCACCGAACCGACGTCCGCGATGCCGCGCGGCGCGAGCTGATCCGGCGATGCGTCGATCGCCCGCAGCGTCTTCGGCGGCTTGCTGATCGTGTTGGCAGGAACTTCCTGGCGTCCGATCTCCATCACCAGGAACGGATTGAAGCCGCTCCGCTCATACAGCGTGTCGCTGAAGACGAACGCGTGAGTGTGTACTCGTCGACCGCCGCGCGCGGTCTGCTCCAAACCGGCATGACAGGAGTCGAGCATGCAATGCCGGCCACTCTCCAGCCGGAAGCAAGCGAACCCGGTGGCCTCTTCGCCGTCGTCGCTGAGCATACCGTGGGATGGCGCGCGACGATTGATCTCCTGCTGCTCGGCGGTCGTCAAGCCGCTGCTCGCCGACACGATACGGTAGCCGGTACCGAGCGGCGTCCGGATCGACGTGTAGATCGCTTGTTCGATCGCAAGCGGGTTGGCCTTGGTGCCGGTCGCCCGCAACGGACGGCCCATTACAGCTGATCGATAATCCATTCGAACGGCTCCAGGATTCCCGACAAAGCGGTATGCAGGGGGATCGGCGTGACGACCTCGTCACTGGCCGCGTAGGCGAGCGACCCGATCACGCTGCTGGCAAAGAACTCGACGGTAGAGAATCGACTCTCACACATATTCCACAGGCGGTTGAGATTCGCTTCCGCGAAGCGCCGCGGATCGTCGAAGCATGCCGGCACGTAGTCCGCCTTGGTCAACACGACCGCCACCGGCATGTCGATCAGCGTCCGCCCTTTCTTGCCCGCCGGCAACATCGACTCGACGTAGCTGAGCATCTTCAGCCCGAAGAAGTCCGGCTGCGAAGATCCGCTCGCCGCCAGGGCCGCGTCGACCAGCAGCAGCATCGCGGACGACTTGTAGAGCAGACTCTGAATGATCCGGAACGTCGACGGCGATGCCACCTCGGCCGCAATCGCCTCGCCTGCAAGGTCCGGCGTCACCAAGTCGACATATTTGGCGGCCTCGGACTCACGTTGCAGAATCTCGTAGTATGACCACTTCCACTGATTGGCCTCCACCGGCGTTTTCGGCGGAAACATCCGGTAGGCCATGTAGCTGATGACGGTCTGCTGCAGATCGACGGAGTACGCACCTTTCGGCACGGCTTCGAACTGGTTGGCCCGCAGCGAGAGCATGTCCAGCAGGAAGCCCAGGTAAACCGTCTTGCCCACGTTACTGTCACCCATGACGGTAACGATCTGCGGATCGCGCTTCGCCCCGTACGTGCTCGTCACCAGCGCGAGTGGTGCGGAGCATTTGACGCACAGGGTCTGTTGCGCCGGATTCTCCGTATCGCAAATCAGGCAATCAATAATGCCGTCGAGAATCATGGACACGATCGAGTCTCCCAACGCAGCCGGTCAGTCACCGGTCATATCCAGTGCACAACGGAAACCTACATTCTGCACGCGCGCCAGGTGCCCGAGCCCGGTGCGAAACGTGCTCGTCGCCTGCCACGGGAAATAGGTATCGAACGCGCCGCCGCGAATCGACTTCAGCGGCGACTCACCGACGACGTCGACGCCGTCTTCATCCTTGCACTGGAAATCAGAATCCACCCACTCCCAGGTGTTGCCAATCAGTTGCAGCACCCCGTTGGGTGCGGCGCCGCCCGGACAAGCGTCGACCGGCACCGTGCCGCCCTTCGAGCTGGACCAGATGTTGCACCGATCGAGGTCCAACGCGTCACCCCACGGGTACCGGCGGGCCTGCAAATCCGTGCCATCGACCTGCCAGCACGCGGCCATCTGCCATTCCGCCTCCGTCGGCAAGCGGTAGCCGGCCCAGCGCGCGTACGCCAATGCCTCGTAAAAGCAGATCCCCACCACCGGATGCTTCGCCAGGCGCGCATCGTGCCGCCCGTTGCGCCAGAAGCGCGGCGACGATTGCCCGGTCTGATCGCGAAAGTCGATCAGGTGCGCCCAGACCTGCTGCGGAAAGAGGTCGTAGTTCTCATAGCCGTTATCGTCGACGAACGCCTGAAACTGCTCGTTCGTGACCGCTTGGATCGACAGCAGGTACGGGCGGGTCTTGCAATCGGTTTCCGGCGCGCCGGGCTCGTCATTCAGTCCCATCAACAACGAAACTGCGCCTTCGGGGACGAGCGCGAAAACGTCGTCGACGATGCCTTCGGCCTGCTTGAAGTATCGCGCGAATTGCGGCTGCCCGCTCCACTCCGCCGGGCAGCTCGCGATGATTCCGTAGCGCTGCATCTGGAAGGCGCGCTCGATCGGATCCTGACTGTAATCGATCGGCGGCGCATGGGTGTAGACGTCCTGCGGGCGCGGCGTTGGCGGTGCCGCCGCCTGCGGCTTCTCCCGCTCGGTGAGCTTCGACAGGGATGACAAAAATCGCAGGGGCATTACCCTCGTATCCTCATCCACCAGAACAACTTCATCGTGACATACAACACGCGCGACACGACTGCCGCTTCACTCCGAACCAACTGACCCTATGAACCAATCGCTCGGCGCTTCGCGTCGCGCCGTAGCTTCTTCAGCCGCTCCATGGCGTCGTTCGATCGCTGCGGCAAGTTGCCGTCCGGCTTGCCATCCTCGTCCTTCGTCAAGCCGTACTTGGGCAACAGCTCCTCCTGCTCCGCCGACAACTGGCCAATCTCGCTCTCCAGCTGCTGTTTGAGCTTCTCGACGCTCTCTGCGGCGGATTCCACCTCACGCATCTTCGCTTCGCACGCCTCCTGCAGGAACGTGATTTGCGAGCGATCCGTTTCGACCTGCTTCTGTTGCGCCTGGAGTGTCTTGGCCAGCGTTTCCAGTTCAGTCTGCCGCGCGGTCAGATCGGCCTGCTGCGCCTGCATTTCCTTGACGGTCGCTTCGAGCTCCGACTGTTGCTTGACGATCACCGTCTCGCGACTCGCGACATCCTGTTCCTTCGCGTTCAGTTCGGATTCGCGCGCTTCGAACTCGGACGCCTGGGCCTGTACCTCCTGCTCGCGTTTTGCGAACGTCGCCTGCGCTTGCTCGAGCTGGGCACGCTGCTGCTCGACCTGGCCTGCCACTTCGGTAATCTGCTTTTCCTGCCCGGCAAGCGCCTGCGTCCGCTGCTCCAAGTCCTGCTGAATGGTTGCCGCGGCCTGTTCGCGCTGTTCGAGCTGACCGGCGCGCTCCTCGAGCTCCTGTTGCACGAGCCGTTGTTGCTGCCCCGTTTCGCCTTGCTCCTGCTCGAGTTGAGCGCAGCGCTGCTCGCGCTCCGTCATCTCACCGTCGCGCGTCTCGTATTGCTCCGCCAGTTCCTGCTCGCGCTCCACGAGCTCCTGACTCTCCTGAACCAACTGGGCCTGATACTGCTCGAGGATCACGGCCCGGTCCGCGAGCAGCTGGCGCAGCGTGTGCATACTCTCGATGACCGAGCGGCTGAGCTGTTCGATCCGCTCGACGTCGATGACGGGCAGTCCGTCGTTTGTCGGTTGCGCTGCCATGCCTTACCTCCACCAGCCTTTGCGCTGCGAATCGGACTCCGACGACTTGCGCCGACGCTTTCCACTCTCCCCTTCGAGCTCATCGAGCAGCTCGCGCACACTGCGTTTGTTTCCGGTCAGCCGCCGTTTGACCCGAATCGCTTTCGCGGTGTCCGGATCGAGCGAGTCCAGCAGCGCTTCGTCCGGATCTTCCCCTTCGCCGATCGGCGTCGGCTCAGCCGACGGCTCCGGCTCGGCCTGTTTCGTCTTCGGCTTGGCGGGCTTTCGGCCGCGCTTCTTCGCCGGCTTGGTCTCGGTCACCGCTGGCACTTCGATGGTCGGCGCTTCCGCAACCGGCTCTACCACCGGCTGCTCGGGAGCGACCTCGACCGGTGGCGCAGGCTCCGGAGCGGCCTGAACCGGCTCCGGCTCGGGCGCCGGTTCCGGTTCGGGGAACTGCAGATCGGGCGCCGGCTGGCGCGCGACCTCTGCCATCGTCGCGACCCCGTCGCGGAGCGCCCCGATCCACTCGTCGAGCTGCGCATCCAGCTGCGAGAGCGCTTGAGCGATCCCGCCGTCGTCCGTCGGCAGGACAATCTTTCCCTGGGCCTTGGTATCGTGCATTCCGTCGTCGATATCGGCTGGAATCACGCCCGGCGTTCGTTATGCGACGCGGGCCCCGCCGGCCCGGACCGCCGCGCGCTATTGGTATGGTGAGAAACAATCGAGGCCGCTACCACGCAAAAAACCCCGTACACCGCTCGAAGTCTGAGAAAACCGCCACGCATGAACCGCGCAGGGCTACTTCCATCGAAACCCGAGAGAATCAGATGCGGACGTTCGCAAACGCTCCCGAAATTCAGCGCGAAGCTGCCGCCATTGCCCATCGGGGTCCGAGTACGTACCCCCGGCTAACGTCCATATCGCGCCACGCCGCCGGGCGGGCGCGCGGATGGACTGCACGATCAGCGCGCTCGTGATGCTCGCTGGTCCTTATCCGTCGTTTGGTTTCTGGGGAATGGGAACGTCGGCCACTGACTCGCGAACGGCAGCCGCCCCCGGTGCGTCCACCGACCTGTCGGCGTCCTCGGACCCCGCCGCGGGTGCGAAGTCGTGTTCGTCCGATTCGGACATCGGACGCTGCTCGCGCCACAATCCGATCGCAAGAATGGCAACGCCACAGACAAGCAGCGTGTCAGCGATGTTGAACACCCAGGGCCATAACTCGCGGTCCCAGAAGGTGGTCGGGATCTTGATGAAATCGCGTACATAGCCCACCGGCGGGTCAAGCCGAGCGGCGTCGGCCCTTGCGAGCCGCTTCTCGACCGGTTCGCCCTGCACCGGAAAACGCGTGAGCAACACCGTATCGACATCGCCGCCGTCTATCGTCCAGAACGGCAACGCGCTAGTCCGACCGGGATGGTCCGAATACCGCACGAGCCGAACGAATACGCGGTCGTACATGTTGCCGAGCGCCCCGGCCAGGATCGCCCCGAGTGCCAGGTGTAACACCCAACGTTTCGCACCGCTCTGGGTGAACATCCAGAACACGAGCGCGAGCGCCAACATGGACGCGATCAAGAACAGACTGGTGAGGCCGGAACCGATCCCGAAGAGCGCCCCGTCGTTCAACATCGTCTGAAACTCGAGCACGTGCGGCAGGACCACGCGCTTCTCTCCCCATTTCAGGGTGCCAAAGGCCCAATCCTTCGACCAGAGATCGAACGTCAGACCCCCGGCTGCCATCAGCCAGAAACGCGCCTGCGCCGGCACATGGAGCAATGCCATCCCGGCCGACTCCGACGACGATGCGGATGTCGACGGTGCGCCGCCGGGAACTTCGGAACTCACGGGAGTTGGATCAGGTGGCATCGAGGAGGTCACAGATTAATACCGGAACTGCCTGCCTTGTTCCTGCTGCAGCATGTACTCGTAACAATATTTCGCCCACGGCTGCGCCTTGAGCCGCGCCTTGCCGATCGGCCGGCCGGTCGCCATACACAGACCATAGGTACCTTTGCGGATGCGGTCGAGTGCATCATCGATTTCTCGCAAGAGCGACCGCTCCGCCTCCATCAGGCCCAGCGTAAACTCACGCTCGAAATTGTCGGTGCCCAGGTCCGCCATGTGTATCGGCATCGAGGACAGGTCGCCGGCAGCCGCCGAGGAGGTGTTCATCGCTTCGCTGTGCAACGTGTTCATGTCGCCGACGATTTCCGCCCGCTTCTCGAGCAGCAACTGCCGAAAAACCTCCGTCTCGCGCGCATTCAGCTTCTTGGCATTGTCCGCCGCGGGTGCCGCCGGCGAAGGAGCGACGCCGCGCGCCGAACCGGTGGACCGCGCAGGTCGACTCGACCCCGACTTGCGACTAGCCGACTTCGCCGAGCCAGCCTTCTTGGTCGTCTTCTTCTTCGCGGTCGGACGCTTGGCCTTCGCCGCCTTCTTGACGACCTTCTTCTTCGCTTTCTTGGCCGTCTTGGTGGTCTTTGCCGATTTCGACGTCGCCTTCTTTACGCGCTTGACCGCTTTCTTCGACTTGCTCGTCTTCTTCGTCGCGGCACGTTTTCGTCCGGCTGTCGACCTGGCCTTGGCCGACTTGGCCTTGCGAGCGCTCTTCTTTGCCGACTTGACCTTGCGAGTCGTCTTCTTCTTGGCCACGGCGAATCACCCCGGACAGGGGAAATGTTCCGTAAGTCCTTATGGACACACACGATGCATCGAACCGGTAAATGACCGGGTAGTGTAGAATCGAATCACACGGCTGTCAAACCCACAATATCGGGCCTTCGATACTCCCCACAGATGGCGTCGGGTCACGCGTTAGCGTTCGAGACCGCACGCCAGCGCTCGAGAACGCGATACGCGTCACCGGAGTCGATCGCCCGACGGGCACGATCCGCGGCCCGCGGCCAGTCGCTTTCGACCCCGGCCACCCACAACGCCGCCGACGCGTTGAGCACCACCATCTCGCGCGCCGGTCCTGGTGCTCCGCGCAGCATTGCCTCAATCAGCGAAGCGCTCGCCTGAGGCGATTCGATGAAGAGCGACTCAAGCGCCGCCGGCGCGACATCGAAATCACGGCTGTCCACTGTCCGCAACTCGATTCGACCGGCGTCGAGGCAAGCGATCCGGGTCGGTCCGTCGATGCTGAGATCGCACAAGCCGACTTCCCCATGAACGACCATGGCGCGCTCGGCCCCGAGCGTGCGCAAAGCCTCTGACAGGAGTTCGACGTGCTCCGGTCTGCTGACACCCAGCAACTGCCGGTCAACGCAGGCAGGGTTGGTCAGGGGGCCAACCAGATTGAAGATCGTGCGGGTCCGAATGGCGCGCCGGGCCTCGGCCGCGTGCTTCATGGCGGGATGCAGACGTGTCGCATACAAGAACGCGACATTACAGGACGCGAGACACGCCTCCAACACGGGAACGTCCGCTTCGACGTCAATGCCCAGCGCCCGGAGCCCTTCCGCCGACCCGCTCGGACGCGCGTGGCTGCGGTTCCCGTGCTTGGCAACCGTAACGTTGCACGCCGCGGTAACGACCGCGACGGCGCTCGAGACGTTGAACGTGGGCTTCCCGTCGCCGCCGGTGCCGCACGTATCGATCGCGACGCGGTCAGCGGGCGTCCGTACGCGCGTCACACGGGCCCGCATGGCCTCGGCCGCGCCGACGATCTCGTCCGCGCACTCGCCCTTCTCGGCCAGCACCCGCAAGAACGGAATCAGCCGTTCGGTCGGCACTGCCCCCTCCATGATCTGGTGGAACAGGTCCCGCGCATCGGTCCGCGACAGTGACTGGCCGGACTCCAGTCGTCGCATGGCGTGGTCGAGTTCGGTCGCACTCATACCCTTGATTCCAATGCTCGCATCAAACCGAGCCCCGAACATCACTGACACTGACGCTTATCAGACCCGCGGCCGGCAGCGCGCCGACTGCGCAAGGATACACCCTAGCGGCAATCGTAGCCGTGATTCAACGCCGGTTGCCGCCTGGACGATACTCCTACGGCATCATCGGTACGCGCAATCTGCGCCGGCGCATGGCGCGCACCGCGTTCCGCGATCCGAACAGGGACTTTGGAATGGATATCTCAACTGTTATCGGCTTGATTCTCGCCGTGGGCCTGGTGCTGGGCGCGATCATGACGACGACGTCTATCACGACGTTCATCGATATCCCTTCGATCCTGGTCGTTATCGGCGGCACGATTGCGGCAACGCTGATCGCGTTTCCATTGAACCGCGTCTTCAAGCTCGTCAGCGTCTTCATGAAAACGATCTTCAACAAGCCTGCCAACTCGCTGGAGAACATGTCGGCGATCGTGAGCCTGGCTGAGATCGCTCGGCGGGATGGCATCCTGAGCCTCGAGTCCCACCTTGCGGACGGCAAATTCGACGACTTTCTGACACGCGGACTGCGAATGGCGATCGACGGCCAGGAACCCGGTGTCATCGAATCCGCGATGGAACTCGAACTCGAATCCCTGATCGAACGACACGCCAACGGCAAAGCCATCCTGGACACCGTCGGCAAATATGCGCCGGCGTTCGGCATGATCGGAACCCTGATCGGTCTGGTCGTCATGCTCCAGAACATGGAAGACGCGTCGCAGCTCGGCCCGGCCATGGCCGTCGCGCTGATTACCACGTTCTACGGGTCATGTGTTGCCAACATGGTGGCATTGCCACTCGCCGACAAGTTGGCGCTGCGCAGTGCCGAAGAGGTCTCGTCCAAAGTCATGATCATTCGCGGCGTGATGTGCATCCAGGCCGGCGACAACCCGCGTATCGTCAAGCAAAAGCTGCTGGCCTTCCTCGATCCCAAACAACGCGTCGCCGCCGAAGAGCTGGAGACATAACGATCGGGTCCGCGTCGACTGTCCGCACCGTCCGCTAGCTGAGCAGGGCCGACCATGGCAGTGAAGAAGAAGGAAAAGGAAGCGCCCGCAGGCGCGCCGGAGTGGATGGTCACTTACGGTGACATGGTGACGCTTCTGCTGACTTTCTTCGTGCTGTTGCTGGCGATGAGTGAGGTCAAGAAGGACGAAACCTTCATTGACTTCATGCAGGCCATCCGCGAATCGTTCGGCTACATCGGCGGCGTCAAAATGGTCCCCATCGAAGAGGTTCAGATCCCGCGCAACGTCGACCTGACCGACATGCTGATCATTCCGGTCGACCCGGAAGACTTCAGCAAGTCGAAGGAGAAGGGTGTCAAGGGACGCGACGAACGCGTCACCGACCTCCGCCGCGAAGACCAGATCATCACAGGCGGCAAGATTCTCTTCGAGCCGCTGTCTGCCGAGATATCCGCCGCGGGCCACGAACAGCTCGTGGACGTTGCATCCAAGCTGCGCGGACACCTGACGCAGATCAAGGTCCGCGGACACTGCAGCCGGCGCCCCGTGGAGGGGTCCGGCTTCGCGGACTTCTACGAGCTGAGCTTTGAACGGGCGCGTGCGGTGGCTAAGGTGCTGACCGCTGAGGGTATCGAGCCCGATCGACTGCTCGTCATCGCCGCCGCCACTTACGAACCATTTACCAATCGGGCATACACCGCACCTGAGCTACGCGAGAATGACGTCGTCGAGCTGCTACAGGTCGACTTGCGGGTCGACGTGTTCTCCGAGAACGCGATGACGCCCGACGAGATTCGCGCAAAGAATGCCGCGGACGCGCTGCTGAATCCGACGCCGACAGCGACCGACGACGCAACACCCTCGGACGACAATGCCGAGGTAACGCCCGGAGATCCGGCGCCGGCCGTTCCCCAGTAAGCTGCGCTCCCAATTAGAGTCGGTGGCGCGGTGCCGCACCCTTCCAGGGTGGGGGACGAGTTTCGGCCAGCAAGTCAATGTGTCCCCTAGGGTAGAACCCTGGGGCACCCGCGCCAGTATTCGCTGAATCCACTAGCGACTTGATCAAACGCACGTCCCCAACACTGGCGGACAAGCCGCCAGTGCCACCCCGGAGTGAGTTGAGGATCTTGCAAGGGCAGGCGGCGTAGACGCCGGCTACATAAGGGGAACTTGCCCCCTCGCTCGCGCTCGGGGCTCGTTTGTGTGTGACCAGGGGGCACCAGTGCGAGCCGCGAGCGCAAGCGAGCGGTCAAACCCGGAACGGCAGCCCGGCTCTCCAAGTCGCTTGAACCCCTCGCTCGCGCTCGGGGCTCGTTTTGGTCACGTTCTTGTAAAGCCCGTGGCGCGGACCTTCTGAGGGTGGGGCGGGCGTCTCGCCCGCCATCGCGACACCTGCCCTGTTCTTTCTCGGCGACCTACGTGGCCGGCATCGCTCGCCGACGAATGAGGATCGCAGCGCCGACGGCCAGCAGCAGGACAAGAACGATCACGCCAGTGCGGGATACGGCAGGAACGGAGGGCCCGGTTACCACGAACGGCTCCAGGGATGAGTCGAGCGAGGTATCGGGCTCGACCTGGCCGTTATCCGCCAGGTAGTTGCCGAGAACATCAACGCTCTCCGGTCCGGTCGGCGAGTCAGGCAAGACGGTTAGCTCGGCCAGCATCAACGTGTCCGAGATGACGACAAAGCTGTCGACCTCGACACCTTCGCCGAAATCGAGCGCGGTAATGTCGTCGCTGAGCCAGGTCGTCCCTTCGCCGATCAGGTCGATCGGTTGCGTCGTCCCGGTGGGCAGCGAAGCATCGCTGAAAACCGTCGTGCGAACCGCTGACGCGGTGTCCTTTTCTTCGGCGGTGATCCCGGGAATCGTCTCGGTAAGGTTGACCGTGAAATCGCCCCCGCCACGCCGCTCAGCCTTCACCTTGAAGACCGACTTGCGGATGCCGCCTTCCGTCTTGTTGGAAGAACGCCGATGCTTGTACCCGGGAATCGCAGGCCGGCCTTTCAAACCGTCGGCAATGTCTTCGAAATCCTCGCCGGCCGCCGCCGTATAGGCGTAGGAACCGATGACCTTGCCGCCGGCCTCCTTCAACTGGACCGTGATCGTGCCCGGCCCCGTTGCGGTGCCTGAAATGTTGATGAACGTCTCGGTCACGGCGCTAGCGGCCGGAACCAGCAGCAGCGTGAACAATGTGCCTAGGGTGATCGTGTTCGTTCGCATTCTTGCCTCCTTATCGGATTGGAACCCGTCGCGCCTCCGCCCGCCGCGCGAGAATCGCAGCGCGCAACCACACCCGGTTGCACGGACTATGATGAAATCATCAATAAACCCGATACCCAATTGGGGAGCTGTTCATTAGCAGCGCCCCGGCACGCGAGATGTGCGGGTAGAAGAGATGAACGTAGCTTCTGCTCGCGTGCCAGTAGCAACTTACCCGCGCCCCAGCGCAAATTCCACAAAAAAATGGGTGCGGACCGGAAATGAGATGTGACACGGCGCGCGCCGGAACCGACCGTGACCGGTTTCGGTTGACGGGCCGAGCGTTCCGACAGGATCAGCGCCGCCTGTCACCCGGTGTGTGCGCCGATGACCCAATCGATCTCATAGAAATCGTAATGGGCCGGCGTCATCGCCAATGCTCGGTAAACCGACTGTGCTGCGTGGTTGGCCTTGTCGACATACAGTCGAATGCCGCACACGTTCGGCGTTGCCTTGGCGGTCGCGACGACGTGCTCGTGCAACGCGCGGTAGACCCCCTGACCACGGGCGTCTCGCACGACATACACGCTTTGGATCCACCAGAAACAGGCGTTCCGCCAATCACTCCACTCATAAGTGAGCAACAGCTGCCCGACCGGACGATCGCCATGAGCTGCGATCAAGTAACGACCGCGCTCAGGGTGATCGAAAACCGCCCGTACCCCGGCCAGCAACCGTTGCGCGTCGAGCGGACGCCCTTCCGTTTCCTGCGCCATCGCAGCATTGAAATCCGCGATCAACGGCGCATCATCGGCAATCGCATCGCGAACGGTCACGATCGGGCGCGGTCCGGACAGCACGTCATTCATGGTCACTCTCAAACCAACAAGGTCAATGCGCGCTACAGATCTGCGCTCCAACACCAACGGCCGGCGCAGCGGAGCCACGGACGAGTCCGTTGTTGCTCACGCGTAGCGCATCGGATACTCACCGGTCGCGAGACCCGCAACCAGTCGGAAACCCCAGCCACCCAGAATCGTGATCAATAAACCCCAAAAAAAATAGTACATCCGCAACCAGCGCGGCCGCGGCGGCCAGCGACCCGCAACGAACGCATACAAACAGATCAGTGCAACCGCCGCCGTCGTCAAGCAGAGTACGAATCCGCCCGGCTGCACCCACATCGCGCGGAGCCAAGCCCCGTGCATCGTCAGCGAAAACGCGGTCGTCATGCCGCACGTCGGACACGGGTATCCGGTCAACACCAGCGACCCGCACGGCGCAAAACCAAGTTGCTGATGGGTACCAAAACCGCGCGCGTCCGGCGTCAACCACGTCGCCAAGCCCAGCACCGCCACCGCCGGTACCAGCAGCGCCAGGGACCAGCGGCGTGGAAACCGCTCGAAGGTGTTCATGTATAGCATCGGCCGCGCAGAATCGACCACCTCCACCGTCGACGGCACAGCCGAGCCGTCGGCAACTTGCGGCGGTCGAAGCTCTTCAACACCATTGGTCGGCGGGCGGGCGTCGTCCACGATGCTAACGCCGCGCCCGGCCCCGACCAGTCGTCCGCAGAACCGTCGCTTCCTTACGCACCGGCTTGCGTTCAGAGAGCACCTTCTGAGCCTTCTTCATATCCGATACACGGAAAATGCCGATCGTCTTACCATTCGCGGAACCCGTCGTGCAATAGGCATAGTTGACGTTGATTCGTCCGATCGAGAGCCGTTCAACCACGTCCGCCAGCGCGCCCGGACGATTCGGCATCGTCGCCAGCATCACCGGCGTTTCCGTGGTCGGCAGGTCCAGCGACCCAAGCGCCTCGCGACACTTGCTCGCATCCGTCGCGACCAGCCGCAATACGCCGTGTTCCGTCGAGTCCATCATGCTCAAAGCGAGGATATTGATCTTACTCTCGGCCAGATGGTGGCAGACACGCGCCAGAATACCGGGCTTGTTCACCAGGAACACGGAGAACTGCGTATCGGAACGAACCTCTTGGTTGGCCATTGTCCACTCCTCATCGTCTTGGCGGCGTGCTGGCAGCGCTGCCCACCGGCACCTATAATTGATCTCCCGAGTTGTGCCGCCTTTGATCGCTCATCATTCGGCCACTCCCGTTCCTACTGACGTCGGGTCTCCATGCCGAAACGAAAAGCCCACATACATCCCGATCATTGGCAACAGTCCATACTCGAATATATCGCCGACCACCCCGAGAGGCCAACCAAACCACGCGCGATCGCACGCGCCCTCGGGGTTGACGAAGGCGAATACCCTGCCTTCCGAAACGCATACCGCCAACTGCGACAGGATGGACGGCTTGGCGCTCGACGAAACGCCGAACTCGAAATCGAGGGACGCTTCAGTCGGGCCCGTGGCGGTTTCGGCTTCATCGAGCGACCCGGCCATGAAGACGTCTTCGTTCGGCGACACAACACCGCCGGCGCACTCGATGGCGACCGCGTCCGTGCGCGAATCGGTCGACCCGGACGGCGCGGCGATCTCACAGCCGTCGTCGTCGAAATCATTGACCGAGTCGAAGCGGCCTGGGTCGGGCCCATCGAGCTCCTCGGCCGAACCTGGATCGTGCGCCCGCTGGGGCGGAAACCGCTACCGCCATTGGAAATCGTCGACGCGCGAGTCAAGAACGTCAGTCCGGGTGACATGGTTGTCGTGGAGCCGATCGAGGCTACGCTCGCAACGCACCGCCCCAAAGGCGTCATCATCGAGTCACTCGGCGAACCATCGGCCACCCGCACCAAGATCCTCGCCGTCGCGCGACACCACAGCCTCCCGGACCGGTTCGACGAGTCCGTTCGCGCCGAAGCGCGCGCGGCAGCCCAATCGTTCCGACCGCGGGCCGGCAAGTCGCGCCGCGACCTCCGAAAACTGCTCACACTCACGATCGACCCGGACGACGCGCGCGACTTCGACGACGCCATCACCCTCGAACGGCTTCGCGGCGGCAATATTCGTCTCGGCGTCCACATCGCCGACGTTGCCTACTTCGTTCGTCCCGATTCACGCCTTGACGAAGCCGCCTACGAACGCGGCAACAGCGTGTACCTGCCCGGCCATGTCATCCCAATGCTGCCCGAAACTCTGTCCAACGGCGTTTGCAGCCTGCAGCCAGACGAAGATCGGTATGTAAAGAGCGCCTTTATCACCTACGACCGCAGCGGCAAGGTTCGCGATACCGAGATCGTGAACGGCATCATTCGCTCGGACGCCCGGCTGACGTACGACCAAGCGACTCGCGTGCTGGACGGCGAAACGGTGGACGGGCTGTCCGCTAAGGTCGTAGCGCAGCTTCGCGACATGGATCAACTGGCGCGGACCATCCGCAAACGCCGACTGGACGACGGAATGCTCGTTCTTTCGGTGCCTGAAGTGGACATCGTCCTCGACGACGAAGAACACGTGATCGATGCACGCCCGGCGGACACGAGTTTCTCGCACACGATCATCGAGATGTTCATGGTCGAAGCCAACGAAGCCGTGAGCCGCACGTTGCGCAACCGGAACGTCGCGCATCTCCGTCGGATCCATCCACCGCCGTCAAAAGACGTGCAGCAAACACTGCTGCGGTTGCAGACCATCCTCGGCCGCACGCTTCCAAAAACGCTCAATCGAACGCTGCTGCGTGAGATCCTCGAGGTGGTCCGTGACAAGCCCGAGGAATCCGCAGTCAATTTCGTGCTGCTGCGCTGCCTCGCGCCGGCGAACTACGCGCCAGACGAAGAAGGCCATTTCGCGCTGGCCAGTGAAGACTATTGCCACTTCACATCGCCGATCCGACGCTACCCCGATCTTGTCGTGCACCGGCTGCTTCAAGCGCACATCGTCGGGACCAAACGCTCGACCGGCGCCCACACCTACCCCCGTGACGAACTGCACGAGATCGGCACCCACACCAGCTTCACCGAACGACGGGCACAGGAAGCGGAACGCAACGCCGACACGCTGTTGCTGTTGGAACTCATGAAAGACAAGGTTGGCGAGACGTTCCCCGGAATCGTTACCGGCGTCATCTCCAAGGGCGTTTTCGTGCAGATCCGGCCACACCTCGCCGAAGGGCTCGTACACGTCTCCGACCTCGGGCCGGACCGCTGGAACTTTGACAGTACCCGCGGCGTGCTGGCCGGACAGCGTACCGGAAAGGTGTTCGCGATCGGAACGCGGATGCACGTCCAGGTCGCGAGCGTCGACCTGCAACGCATGGAGCTGAACTTCATCGCGGCCGCGCCGCCGAACAAACGCGGCAAGCCGTCGCGCAGCCTCCAGCGACCGAGCCGGCAATCACGCAACGCCGGAAAACAGATGTCGGCCGACCGCCGAAAGAAATCGGCCCCCTCCAGCCGTAAGACTCGCGCAGCGTCGGAGCCGACCGAAAAACGGCGCAGCAATCGCACAGCCGGGAAACGGTCCGCCGCCAAGAAATCCCGCGGCAAGCGACGCCGGAAGTGATGGCTGGCACTGGAGCCAGCGGCGCCAGTACGAGCCCGGAGCGCAAGCGACGGGCCCCTTCGTCTGACGCCCCCTGATCCCCTCGCTCGCGCTCGGGGCTCGTTTATTGAGTGTCTGGTTCGCGCTGGGGCCTGTGGCGTAGACACAGGCCTCGCAAAGGGAGCTTGCTCCCCCCTCGCTCGCGCTCGGGGCTCGTTGTGTGACCAGGGGCACCAATGCGAGCCGCGAGCGCGAGCGAGCGGTCAAACGCCAGGCGAGACGCCCGCCCCACCCAATTGCTTTTTAGGGCCGTTCTTGCAAGGGCAAGCGGCGTAGACGCTTGCCTCATCCCGGCAGCTTGCTGCCCGGGCGAGACGCCCGCCCCACCCATTGCTTCTTAGA
>JANQNU010000086.1 GCA_028279405.1 Phycisphaerae bacterium | reverse complement strand
CGAAAGAACTGTTGATGACGCGCGTCAGCTCTACGAGCGTGTCGCGCCGTCGATCACCGCGGACAAACTTTGACTGAGCGAAACAATTGAACAAGACCGGGGCAACGAAGCGCGCAATCAACTCCAGACGCGACTCCGCTTCCTCCGTCGGTGGCCCCGGAAACTGGACGTGGAGCGTACCAATCGTACGGCCATCGACACGAATCACCAGATGCCGAGCGTGTTCCGGTAGATCCCAACCGAGCGTCCGATTGGCCCACGACCAGTCGGCTTCGGGTCGCCAGCGCTCGTCCGCAAGCTCGTCGCCGACGTGGTCCGTCCCGGTCGCGCCGTCGCCGCGCTCGAGCAAACGAATCGACTCACGGTCCGGGTCGACGATTCCCAATGCCATGCGGCGCGCCCCCGTCGCCGATGCCACTAACGGTGCCAGGTGCTCCGCCAACGGCTCAGGCGCCAACGCCCCCACCAGCGCCGCCAACGATTGCACGAACGGATCGCCGATCTGACCGAAGTCAGCCCGGTTGGCCGGATTATCGGAACTATCGGCCGTCCTGGAAAACACCTACGCAAACCTATTGGAAGCGGCTATTCTCTTACATGTGGGACGCGGGCCCGGTACGTTGAATTGTAGCGTCTTCCCGCAACATTTGGCGGGTATTCCGACCGTTCGCGTCGGCCAAGATGCGGACAAAACGATCTAAGATCTTTTCAAATAAGCATTTATGAAAATGCATCAAAAACGAATGTGTCATGACCGCATATGCCGGCGCGCGGCGATCGGGCGGCGTACGCTAGTGCTCGGCGGCCTGCTCGTCGTCTTCGGGTTCGGGATTGTCTGGCTCGAGAGTCCACCGAGCGCTCGACCGTCGGCGTCCCCGCGAGCGGTCGTCGGTCGGCCGTTGATTGAAGCGGGGTATCGGCCTGAGGTCGCCGACGAGCACGATCAAGACGCGCTCGGGGCCGGCGAAGCGTTCGACGCGGCGGCGGCGCTGGAACGGTTTCCATTGCGCGATGGGTATCGCGAGGTCGCGTTCCAGCAGCTCGGAGGATTCGCATACGAACCCTTCATGGATGAGGACATCGACGGCCTCGATCCGGAGCTGGCCCGCGGCGAGATCCCGGATCGCGTTCGTGTGCTCGACCAGCAGCCGGCGGTACTGGCGGGGTACATGACGCCCGTTGACCTCGACGACGGCACGGTCAAGCATTTTCTGCTTGCAGGCAATCAACTGATGTGCTGCTTCGGCGTGCGCCTGGGCATGAACGAGTGGGTCTGGGTCGAAATGGAAGGTCGCACGGAGTTCGTCCCCGACGAGTTGATCGAGGTCTACGGTCGAATGGAGGTCGGCGAGAAGCTCGAAGACGGCATCGTTATCAGCATCTACCGCCTGATCGGCGAGCGTGCCGACGCGATCGGCACGTTTCGCTAGTTCCAAGCCACGTCACCCGGCGATTGGCGCCGTGCCGCCACCCCGCTAGAAGAGTGTTATGGTCATCGTCTTTCTCGGAACGGGGGCGTTCGGCGTACCGGCCCTGTCGGCATTGCACGAGAACGGCCACGAGGTCGCGCTCGCGGTCAGCCAGCCGGATCGACCCGCCGGCCGCGGTCGACGAGTGGCGCCGACGCCGATCCACGCGGCCGCAGATGAACTGGGCATCCCGCACCTCCAAACCGCGGATGTGAACCGCGAACCGCTCGACCGACTGGTCGACCAGGCGGCGCTCGGTGTCGTCGTCGCCTTCGGTCAGAAGATCTCCGGCACCATGCTCGATCGCTTCCCGCGCGGCTGCGTCAACATTCATGCGTCGCTGTTGCCGAAGTATCGCGGCGCGGCGCCGATCAACTGGGCGATGATCAATGATGAGCCGACGACCGGCGTCACCGTCTTCCAGCTCAACGAGCGTTGGGATGCCGGCGACGTCTGGGGATTTCGCGAGACCCCCATCGACCCGCACGAGACCGCTTCCGAACTCCACGACCGTCTGGCACAACTCGGCGCAGCGCTCGTCGTCGAATCACTGGCCATGATCGCCCAGGACCGACAACCGACGCCACAGGACGCCACACAAGCCACACGCGCCCCCAAACTTTCCAAGGCGACGGGATATCTCGACTGGGCCGAGTCGGCCCGTGCGCTGCAGCGACGGATCCACGGACTGTGGTCCTGGCCGGCGGCGACGACAGAATTCGTCTCGCGCAGTGGAAAGGTCGAACCCCTGCTGCTCGCTCGAGCGACGGTCGTCGATCCGGACTGCATCCCGACAGCAAACACGCCGCCCGGCGCTTTTCGCACTGATGGAACGGTTCAGACCGGGCGCGGAACCCTCCGTCTGCTCGAGGTGAAGCCCGCGAGCGGCAAGGTGATGGCCTTCGAAGCGTTCGCGAACGGTCGACAGGTCGCACCCGGCGATCACCTGCGCACCCCGAGCACTCCATGAAGCGCTTTCAGCCGCAGACGGCCCGCGACTATGCGGTCGAGGCGATTGCCGCTGTCTACTCGCGTCGACAGTTCGCCGCCGACCGGTTGGAAGCGCTCGACGCACGATCCCAGTTGGACCCGCGCGAAGCCGGGTTGGCGACCCAGCTCGCTTATGGCACGGTCCGTCACACGATCACGATCAGTGCCGTTCTGAAACACGTCGCCGAGTATGAGCCGGCCCGGGTCAAACCGTTGCTGCGCGCGATCCTGCACTGCGGCGCCTTCCAGGTGATCTACCTCGATCGCGTACCGACGTACGCCGCCGTGGACGAAGCGGTCGAGCAAGCAAAGCGACACGCAGGCAAGCGCGGCGGCGCGATGGTCAACGCCATCCTCCGTCGGCTGACGAAGGCGATCGTGGCGGAGCCAACCGAATGGAAGCCGAGTGATCCTCGACTCGTACGGCTCGATTGGTCGCGCGCCCGGGCGTTCTCGCAGGCAGTACTGCCGGATCCCGTTCAGGGCACTGAGGCGCGGTTTCTGGCGGACGCAAGCGGCGCCGGCGCCCGCTGGTGCGATCGTTGGACCGCGGACCATGGTAGCGCAGAGGCCGCGTCGATCGCGTGGGCCGCGCAGGCAGAGCCGCCGATCGTGATTCAGCGAAATGCGCTGGGGTCCGATGAGACCTGGTCTACTCTGTCGCGTTCCATGTCTGAAGCGTCTGCTGGTGAGTCCGCGGCACCAGCCCGAGACGTGCTGTACAGCAGTCGAATCACCGACAGCCTGCGTGCTGCGCTGCATGCCGGCGACGTTTACGTCCAGGACGTCACCGCTCACGGTGTGGTGGACGTGCTGGAGCCGGAGGCGGACGAACAAATCCTCGACTACTGTGCAGCCCCCGGCGGTAAGACGATTGCGACGGCAATCCGCATGCGCAATCGGGGGCGGGTTGTTGCAGCCGACACTTCCGAGGACCGGCTCGCACGCTTGGCGCAGAATGCCACCCGGCTCGGACTGCACTGTGTGACGGTCCACCCGTGGCCCGCCGACGGCGCACCGGGCGCAGCCGACGACGTTGCGATTCCGGACACGTTCGATGCGGTTCTGGTCGATGTGCCGTGCTCGAACACAGGCGTCTTCGCCAGGCGGCCAGAGGCGCGTTTCAACGCGATCGGGCGCCTATTGCCGGCACTGACCGAACTGCAACTTCAGCTGATGCAGGACGCGGCCAAGCGAGTCCGGGTCAACGGCCGATTGGTCTACAGTACGTGCAGTATCGAGCCGAGCGAGAACGAGGCGCTCTTGCAGCGGTTTTTAGCGTCCAATGTCGGCTGGCGCCAAACGCATCAGCAGCTCACGCTCCCGCAGTGGGGGTCGGCGTGCAGCGCCTGGCGTGACGGCGGCTACGTCGCGCGGCTCGAACGATCGGAATAGCCCGTAACGACGGGACCGGCCGGTCGTCCTCGGCAAGATGTGAGCCTGGCACCGAATTGGTACAATCGACTTTCGGATTTCGACCACGAAATGCACGGGAGAGCCCATGGCTGTCGACCATGATGCGATCGTCGCGCTCGGCCGCGACCCGGTACGAGATGACGCCCCCGTCGGCGACCCCGTTCGCTATGACGAGGCCTTCGAGGAGTTGCAGGCGCAACTGGACCGCATCGGCTCGCTCTCCGGAGAGCAGCCGGAATGGGGCCAGGTGGTGACGCTCGCAACGGATATCCTCAAGAACAAGTCCAAAGACCTGCTCGTCGTCACCTACCTGGGGCTCGGCCTCTTCGAGCAGGATGGCTACCGCGGTTTGCGCGCCGGCCTTTGCTGCTACACCGAGTTTCTCAAGACGTTTTGGGAAGGTTGCTTCCCCAAGGTCAAACCGCCGCATGGTCGGTACAACGCGATCCAGTACCTGATCGACAAGCTGCTCGTACAGATCGAACTCAAGGGCGGCGAATGCAAGCGGATGCCCGGCGCCGGTGAGAAGGAAGCGGTGCATCAATGCGCTGAACAGTTCGACAGCTTCGTCGAGGCGCTCGACGCTGCGTTCAAGGACATGCCCGATTCGCCGAATCCGCTGCCGTTGAAACGGGCGTTCAAGGCGCTTGCCACCAAGGTCGGACCGTTGGTCAGCGAGCAGCCGGCGCAGCCTGCCGCCCCACCAGCCCAACCCGGCGCCGCTGCTCCCCCGGCAGCGGCTACCGCGGCCCCGGCCCCCGCTGCCGCGCCCCTGGGAGCGGCCGTTCCCGATTCCTTTGCGACGCCGACCGCGGCGGTGCAGGCGGTGATCAAGGTCGCGAAGTACCTGATGGCTCAAAATGACAAGGACCCGCGACCGTACGCCTTGGCGCGCGCCGCCCACTTTGGCGGCGTTCTGCAGGCGCCGAAGGACCGGCTACTGCCGGCGCCGGCGAATCCGCAACGCCGACAGTTCTTCGAGACTGCTGCGGGTGGCGGCAACTTCCCGGAACTGCTGACGCAGGCCGAGGGACAATTCGTGGTAACGCCGCTATGGCTCGATATGCAACGGTTCGTGGCCACCGCGTTGAAGGGAATGGGGCCCATGTACGCGGCGGCCCATCACATCGTCGTGTTCGAAACGCTGGCGCTCGTTTCCCGCTTGCCGGACCTGCTCGAGGTCACGTTCAAGGACGGCGCCGGCTTTGCCGACGGTGCGACGAAAGCGTGGATCGGTGAGATGCAGTCTGAGTTCGGCGGCGGTGGCGGCGGCGGTTCGGCCGCGGCCGGAGACGCGCTGGGCGAAGCGGTCGCGGAAGCACGAAAGCTGCTCACCGAGTCCAAGCAGGCCGACGCACTGCAACGACTGACCCGGGCAGCCGACGGTTCGTCCAGTCGACGGCAGCAGTTCCGCGCCCAGCTCGCACTGGCAGGGTTCTGCGCGGACATGAACAAGCCCAACCTCGCGACGCCGATCCTCGAAGGGCTCGAATCGATCATCGCCGAATATGCCGTCGTGCAATGGGAGCCCGAACTCGCCGCCGAAGTGTATCAAAAGCAGTACGAATGCCTGAAGAAGGCGCTCCCGAAACCGACGCCGGACCAGCAGGGTCGCATGAACGACGTGTTCGCGAAGCTCTGCCGGCTGAACCCTGCGGCCGCGTTGAAGCTCGATGGGGCCAAATAACACGTCGGACCCTGGCGAAGCAGTCAGCCGACATGCGTCCACCTCGCAGACACCGTACGCATACTGTTTTCGAAGATGAAGGAGTCTTCATGGGTCCGCTTACGATCGTCGCCAACATCACGGCCAAATCAGACAAGATCGACCTCGTCCGGACTGAACTCGAGAAGCTCATCTCCACGACCCGGGCAGAACGAGGCTGCATCCAATATGACCTCCATCAGGACAACGCGGCCCCGGCGCACTTCCTGTTCTTCGAGAATTGGGAGTCCCGAGACTTGTGGCAAGCACATATGAACAACCAGCACCTGAAGGACTACCTGGCGGCGACCGAGGGGGCAATCGAAGAATTCACACTGCACGAGATGACGCGAATCGGGTAGTCGCAGCTATCGAGGCGAATGCCTTTCTCGTCGGAGCAGGAACGACCGCGCGCGGCGAACAGCGCGGCGTGCTATGCTAACCATGTGGAAACGTGGTGATCATGGAGGAGGACTCACCGATGCGACACTTGATGGCGATCCGATCCGCAGGGCTGGTCAGCCTGCTCGCCTGCAGCGCGTTCCTGTTGCAAAGCTGCCCGCTGGGCAACATCACCGGCCTGCTCGACGATTGCTTCGACGAGAACACGATCTCGGAATCGGAGTTCGAAGACATGAACTTCTTCGAGCAACTGCTATACGAAGAGAACGACTGCGGACGCTACGTTCGCCGATTCGACATCTAAGGCTGCGAAATCGGGGCGCGGGGCATGGGCGCAGCGGCGCCGAACGATATACTCGTTGTAAGTGCCCGTCCACGCGCTGCACGGGTCGCGCTCTACCCAAGCCAAAGGAGAGTCCGGGTGAAGATCTCGATCACCTACTGCAATCAGTGAAACTACCTGCCGAAAGCCGCCAGTTTGGCGGATGCAATTCGACAGGAACATGGCGTCGAGTCAGAGCTGATCAAAGGCGATGGCGGCATCTTCGACGTCGCGGTCGATGGCGAGCTGATCTACAGCAAGCACGAGACCGGCCGATTCCCCGAAGACGAAGAAATCCTGGACAAGCTCGAGCAGCACGCCGGCTAGGCCGGTTCAACCACCCTTTTCGCGAGAGCGACGGCAGTGCCTGATGGCGCGTTGCGCCAAGCCTTCCCGAACAGCTTCCCTGGATTCAACGAACGAAAACGGGTGCGTCCCATCTCAGGAACGCACCCGCTCGTCGTTCTGCGATTCGAGTGCCCGTGTCAGCCGGGCAGCACGAGCGGCGCGATCACCGCCAGGACCCGATCCAAGAAGTTGTTCGTGCCGTCCAGCAGGATCGGCGAGACCAGATGCAGGATGTTCTGGCCACAGCCGAACGGAATGAGCTGGAACATCACGCCGGTGCTGGCCAGCAGCGCCCACCGTTTCCGGCTCTTCTTCGAGAGCGTGCGAAACAACATCAGAATTCTCCTTCCAGATATTGCAGACGTACCGGCATACCATCCCCACGCCGTCCCCGTCTGCTGCTCGTGTCTTCTCTCATCGATTCACCCGATGCCGCGCACCCGCGCGAACGCACTCGCTACCAGGTCAAAGCGATATCGGCGGTGAAACGCCCGCCCATGATGTCGTTATCCTGGTTGTGCAACGGGAACGCATACGTCGAACCGATCGAGACGTGCGGATTGAGCTTCCAGCGGAAGCCCGCTCCCATCGATACCACGCCGTCGCCGGAGACGTCGCTCGACCCGATGTTGGAGTAGTCGTACGCACCGACACTGAGCGGAAACGCATCGCCGTCGGACAAATAATGCAACCCGTGGAATTCGATCAGCGGCGCGAAGCCGGGCAACGTTTCCGGAGCAATCTCATAGTCGAAGTGGAGGTCCCACTGGAGAATGTAGTTGCCCTTGTTGCGATCCATCGGCAGCCGGCCGGTGATGTTTCCGAGCATATGGAAGCGATCCCAGCCCTTCGCGAAGCTCACGAACGGGCTTAGCTCGTCATCGTTGCCCTGCAGGATGCCGGAATGACCGTTCGAGAGCTCCCAACGAACACCGCCGGTCAGGATGAAGTCGTTCTCCCGGTCGGCGATGAACGCGTACTTGAAACCCGCAGCGATGTCATTCCAACCTTCGTCCGCCGGCAGCGCCCGCGCGTTGAGGTCCGAGTAGCCGTCCTTGGTCGCGATGAACGCCAACCGCTCGGTGAGCGCAATCCGTGCCTGCAAGGCGTACACGTTGACGTCGCCGCCGCCAAGCTGTGAGCCGTTCGGGAAACGATGGTGCAGGTAGAGGAACCGCAGCTGCGTGTTGATGAACGGCGACTCGAAGTAGAGCGGGTTACCGACCGGCTCGTAGAAGTGCTCGAAACCGCGCATACCGGTCAACAGCCCGGGCCACAGGATTTCCGGATCGTTGTGCCACGGCGCGTTCCCCAGCAGATAGGTCGCTCGCTCGGAGCGCCCCATCGCAAGCGACATCGACTCGTCCGGCATCGGCATGTCGTCAGCCGGCGCACCTTCGGTCGGCGCATCGGCCTCTTCCTGCGCAGGATTGACCGGTCTCATGGTCAGCAGTGAGTCTGTCGCGAAGGCCCCGGGAAGCGCCAGCCCGATCAGAGAAAGGATGAGCAAGGATCGGCCCGCCATTGTCTTTCCTCCATGAAAAAGCCAACGAAGAATGTGTGTTGTTAACTTGTGAATTATCGGATCTCGGTTGAGTCCGCAACACCCGCTTACCGATAAACATCGGTTTTTTGAAACCGTCGCACCACTTCCAATGCGACAATCACCACCACAATTCCGCAAGTGTCCGCGACCCAGTCCGATACGTCGCTGCTGCGCCGAAAGATCGGCTGCGTGATTTCGTCAAATGCCGCATACGCGATCGTCGCCAGCGCCACCCCCCCGGCGAAGCGCCACGTGTGCGGCGTCACAAAAGTCACGAGAAACCGCCAGAACAGGAACGCCAACAGGCCAAAGGCGACCATGTGCGCCAACTTGTCGTCGCCGGCCTTCTCTGGAAGGCGCAAATTGGGAAAGTGCGTCGTGCTGAACAGGAAGATGAGATACGCCGGAAATGCTCGTCGATACCAATTCGTCCAACGCGCGCCCATCACACGAATCGGCCGCGCGCTCATTCCTCGGTCGCGTCAGTCGCGCCCGGTGCCGATGCCGCCTCCGCCTCGTCCGGTCCATCGGGCACCAGGCCCTCCATCAGACCCTCACGCCGATGAGCGCGACTCGCGACCCCGTCCCGGCCCGCGGCCGCCGACTTGACGACCACCTCGTCGTCAGCCTTCGTTTCATTTTTTTTCGAAATGGACGTCGCCCCGTGCGCGATGATCTCGGTCGCGAGCGCTGCATAGTCCCGTCCACCGTTGCTATACGGCGCGTACTCGAAGATCGTCTGTCCGAAACTGGGGCACTCGGCGAGCTTGATGTTGCGCCGGATCGGCGTCCCGAACAGACGCGCACCAAACCACGGATCCTCTTCGCTTGCCGCCGCGAGAAACTGCTCGACATCGCTACGAACTTCTTCAGCCAATCGTGTCCCACCGTCGAACATGCAAAGCACGACGCCCGAGACGCATAGCCGGGGATTCAGACGGTCGCGCACCAGCGTCACGGTTTCGAGCAGCCGACCCAGGCCCTGTAGCGCGAGGAAATGGGCTTGCAGCGGAATGATCACCTCGTGGGCAGCGACCAAAGCGTTCAACGTCAGCAGGCCCAGCGACGGAGCGCAGTCGATGATGCAAACATCGAACGCTTCCCGGTAACGGTCGAGCGCATCGGCAAGGACATGTTCGCGTCGATCACGCTCGGCGAGCCCCAGTTCGGCAGCGACGAGCGTCAGATTCGCCGGGATCACCGTAAGCTGCTCGTCCACGTGCCGTGCGATCTCGGCCAGCGGCGCGGCCCCCATCAACATATCGTGCACGCTGAGATCGTCCGGGCCCAGTTCGACGCCAAGATGAAGCGTCGCATGAGACTGCGGATCCAGGTCGATCAACATCACCCGCAGTCCGTCTCGGACGAGCGCGGCAGCGACGTTGACAGCCGTCGTCGTCTTCCCGACGCCACCTTTCTGATTGAGAACCGCGATCCGTCGCATGTGCGAAGTATACGCGAGCGCGTCCTGGCGTGAAACGACCGGCTGCAACCGCCGCGACGGCGGTCATTCGATCGAGCCGATTCAACACCGGGGTTTTGTCGGGAATGAAAGGTGGCGGAGGGATTCGAACCCTCGAAAAACGGATTTGCAATCCGTCCCCTTAGTCCACTCGGGCACGCCACCCGACAAGCGTCCTATCATAATCGCGAACCGACCGAAGCGGCAAGCCAATGCGGAGAGCACTGAGCGCCTGTTTCAAAGGCCGACTCCCCAGGAGCGATAATACCGTGCCGAATGCCAGCGAACCGGATTTCGGCAATAATCCGGGCCGGGTTGCGTTGAGCCTTAACAGAGGGCTTCGTGAACGTCGGCGAATCGGACGACATCCTACAGCGTGCCAGACGACGGGACGAAGCCGCCCTGGCGGCGATCGTCGAGCGTTACCATCCGCGTCTTTTCGGACTGCTGTATCGAATGACCGGGTCACGCGACGTCGCCGAGGACCTGCTGCAGGAGACGTTTCTGCGGATGGTCCGCACGATCGAACGCTACGAGCCCAGCGGGCGATTCGACGCATGGCTGCTGCGAATCGCCGGCAACCTGGCACGCGACTGGATTCGGCGCCAGGCGCGACGCGGGCCGTCGCTCTCGCTCGATGCCCCGTTGGACGACGGTCAGGTCGGGATCGCGGACAGAGCCGTCGCTGACCTGGAGTCGGTCGACAGCGGCCTCGATCGGGCCGAACGGTCGGCGGCGCTCGAGCGTGGACTGGGTACGCTGAACGATCACGAGCGGGAGGTTCTGCTCTTGCATCACCACGGCGGCCTGTCGTTTCGCGAAATCGCGGCCCTGCTCGGTGTACCGCTCGGGACGGCGCTGGCCCGCGGACATCGGGCGCTCAAGAAACTGCGGGCCGTCATCGGCCGGGAAGAAATCCATGAGACCGGATGAACTGGACATCGAACAGCTCGAACACGAAGCGCGGCTGCTGCGTGACCTGCCCGAGGTCCGGCCCTCCGACGCCTGTCTGCGAGAGATCCACACCGCGGTGAGCACCGAGGCGCGTCGCTGGCGACACGACGCATCGCGCGCTACGCGACACCGTCACTGGCGACCGTGGTTTGCTGCCGCCGCGGTGGTGATCCTGGCGGTCGGACTGACATGGGTGTTCCCGCAGCCCACGGCGGCGCCGTCTTCCAACGGAACCCGGGTCATGGCCCGGCTCGACGACTGGCTGGCGGCGTACGACGCGTCAGAGGATAGTCTTTACGCGCAGCTGGTCGGCGTCGACCCGGAGGATTTGGAGTACGATATCGACGAGTTACTGGAGATCGAAGCCCTGCTGTTTGATGACGACCCCGACTCCGCAGAGGAACCGGTATGAGTCGGACGCGCGTGTACATCGTTGGGTTACTGGCCTTGTGGCTGACCGCCAGCGCGCCGCTTCGGGCGCAAACGCCGGCGTCCGACCACCAAGAATCGCCGCGCCCGGCGATCCGGGACGACGAGCCGCGCAAGAAGCGCCCCCACCGAGCTGAGCACCGCCGACGACGAGGGCCTGAGAAGGCGCGCCGCGGGGCGCCGGGGCTGTTTGCGTCGCGGTTGTTCCGACCGCGTCCGCAGGATCTCGGACCCGCCGAGCAGGCGGAGATTGACGATCTGCTGGCGTTCGCCGAGGAACACCTGCCGATGATGCATACTGCGGCAAAACGGGTCCTGGGCAGCGCGGACGAAAGGCATGCCGGCCGCCAACAGCGTACCATTCAACGCTTGCGTCACCTCAAGCGGATCTTCGACCGCGATCCCGCCCTTTTTCGGCTGCACCGACAACACGCCGAGCAGATGTTCCGATTGCGGGTCGTGCAGCGCAGGGCCGAACGGCTACGACGCGATGGGGCGACAGCGGACGACACGGACTTGGTTCGGCTGAAGCGCGAGGCACGGGACATCGTCGCCGACATGCTCGCGCTCGAAGGGCAGACGCTAGCCCACCGCATCAATTGGATCGAGAGCGATCGCTCCGCGCTGATCGACGGGCGACTGCACGCGTTCCTGAGCGAACAAGGGCCCCCGCCTGGCGAACGGCCCGCGATTCGCGACCGGGTGCGACGTTATCACGAGGCATCCGACACTGCGGAGCGCCGGCAGATCGCGGCGCAATTGCGATCGATCATCGAGCGTGAAGTGACGCTCGAACTGGAGAATCTCGGCCGGAGACTCGAGCACCTCGGCGGGGACAGCTCGCAAATCATCGACGACTGGGTCGAGCGACTGTTCGACGACCGGCCCAAGCGAAGACGTCGACGACCGCAGCCGCCCGGCGAACGCGAACGCCGACGTCCCGGACAGCCGGAACAACGCCAGCCCACTGACGGCCCCCCGCCGACGCCATTCCCCGGCGCCTAGCTGCCGCCGCGCTAATTGCGTACAACGCGCGCTCGGTGCGTCCTATACGCCCAAGCGCGACCTTCGCTAGAGTGCTCAATGTCTAAATCCCGGTTGGAGATCAACTCGCAAGATCTCCGCGATGCAGTGCCTCCTCCGCCCTGGTCGAGGCACTGTTTCTTTTCGAGGAATGACTGCACTTGCATGCAACCCTGCCACGGTTCTTCGTGGCACCGCCTGTAATCATGACCGGCGGTTTTTCCCAAGGGACTGTATTTTCAACGGCTGAGGTGTATCTACTGTGCGTCCGGACCGATGCGTGGCCGGTTCGGCGTGTCTTGGTCCCGGCAGGTCAGGCACGTCGGCCGGCCACCGCATTCGGTGCGCGCGGTTTGTCGCCGAGGCAACGCTGCGCGCCCAAGCTGGCGCGATCGGTAGACCACATAGCCGCTAGGGCGGCGGCTCGATGCTCGTTTTCTCTTGCCTCGCGCGATCCCAGAACGAGTCCGGCAGCGGCCAATTGGTCAGGGCCGGCGCACTGGCCGTGGTAACGCGGAGTCGATAGCGCGCCCCCTCCGACTCAGCCCCGGGAAACAGCCGAAGTTCATGCCGCTCCTCGTGCGGTGGCGCACCGACGATTACGACCTCTTCGTTACCGAGCGCATCCAGTCGCTTGGGAATCCGCGGGAACAGCATCCGCCCGACCAAATCGAACCGCCAGTACACGATCCAGGCATGCCCGGAATCTACCACCGTAGACCACGCAGGCAATTCCCGCGTGGACCCCTCGGCAACCTCGATGCTACGCGCACCGTATCGCAACTCCAGATCCGATGGTTTCTCATCGTCGGAGGCCTTGTCGTGGACCCGAATGCCGAAGACCTGCGCCGTGCACATGTACATGGGGCAGCCGCTGAGCGCCGGGCAAAGCGCCAACAACAGGATCCGAAGCATCCACTGCGTTGATCGGACGTTTCTCAATATCACCAACCCCGATCTCGCTATGGTCCAAGACTCCGCCGCGCAAACCAGCACACCGGCCCCCCTCCGCCGGGAACATACCCGGCGCGACCGCCTCGGTTGCGATGCGCCTCGCCGCAACGCCGTTAGCCCGCCCCTCAGGCCTCGACCACTAGCCGTCCGCCACGATCACGTAGACGGTCTCCAGCAAACGGTAGTCACCGACTGGTTCGACCGTCAGATCAAAGTGCAGCGGCGAGTCGTTCCGGCCGCTGGCGCCCGTGATCCGGCCGATCAGCATCGGGCTCGGTAGATCCGGTCCCGCCTGCCCGAGGATCAAGTCGATGCCATCCGTCGAGTAGTTCCGCGTCGCCTGGCGGATGACCATCTGCCCGCGGCCCGCCCCCCGGAGTTCCATCGGCTGCGGCTCGACTTGAATCATGCCGTCCGCCAACTCCTTCGCCGCGACAACCGCACACGCGAAGCTCGTGGCTGTTGTCAGCTGTACGCGACTGGTCATCGGCTGAACACTGGAAACGCGCCCGACCAGCCAACCGCGATAAAGCCGATCCGGCATTTCCGTCGCGTCATGCCGCTGTCCCGCGGCCACCCACATTCCGCGCTCGATACCATGGTTGCTGCCGCGACCGATCAACAAAGAGCCCCCGCTCGGCTGGCCGTCAAACGCCAACACGCGCGCCACCCAGACACTTCCCTCGCCATCCGGAAATCCCTGGCGAATGCCGCTGATCGTCGCCAGCAGTTCGTCGCGTTGCGCCAGCAACATCTGCTGATGCAACACCAGTCGCTCCAACGAAGACCGCTCCTCGACTTCCGCCGACGAGCCACCGACGGTGCTCGTTACCGTCGCTGACGTCAGCCGCCGTAACGGCTCCCGGATGTAGGCGACTAGCTGAACCGGCACAGCGATCCACTGCGTGTAGGTCCGCGGAAGCAACGCACCGACCGCCGCCAGACACATCAGGTAGACGAACAAAGTCGCTCTTCGTGGACGCCGCATGCAGTCCCCGCGCAGAATCCCTTCAAATCGGCGCCCCGCAAGCGAAGCGCAACATCAAACCCTCGCTAACGCGCCCCGCCAACGACGCGCTGTCTCGGTCGGCCTATCCGAGCGACGGAGACCATATCGCCCCGGAACGCCGCCCCCCAACATGCTGTCGAAAAAGCCTGCGGGCATCGATCGGCCGCTTCCGGCACCAGATCAGTAGCTGTCCTCGTCAGACTCCAACGTCGGGTGCCACTCATCGATATGGTCGAGGTATTCGCTGGTCCCGCGCGCGACGCACGAAAGCGGATCGTCCACGCGATACACATCCAACCCGGACGCCTTCGAGAGAACAACGTCGAGCCCGCGCAGCAATGCGCCGCCGCCCGCCAGATGGATCCCGTTGTCGACCAGATCGGCAGCCAGTTCGGGCTCGATCTGCTCGAGCGTCCGCAAGACAGCGTCGATGATGTGCCCTACCGGCTCCTTGAGCGCCTCGCGGATCTCCTCGCTCTTGACCACCGCCTTGCGCGGCAGACCGCTGATCATGTCGCGGCCCTTCACCTCGACGCTCGATTCCTCGTCCGACGGCGACGCCGACCCGATGTTGATCTTGATCACCTCCGCTGTCTGCGGACCGATCATCAGGTTGTACGTCCGCTTCATGTAGTTGATGATCGCTTCGTCCATGTCGTCACCCGCCACGCGCAACGACGTGCATACCGCGATGTCCCCCAGCGACAATACCGCGACCTCCGAGGTACCGCCGCCAATATCGACGATCATCGATGCCGTCGCGTCCATAATCGGGAGGCCGGCGCCGATCGCAGCCGCCTTGGGCTCGTCAACGAGATGCACCTTGCGGGCCCCCGCACGCTTGGCCGAGTTGTACACGGCCCGCTTTTCCACGGCCGTGATGCCGGACGGAACCGCGATCACGACCCGTGGGTGAGCCAGCCCGCGATTACCGTGGACCTTGCGGATGAAGTAACCCAGCATCGCCTCGGTAATATCGAAATCGGCAATCACCCCGTCCTTGAGCGGCCGAATGGCGGTGATGCTCCCCGGCGTCCGGCCAAGCATCTCCTTGGCCACCAGCCCTACCGCATTGCCGTGGTCGAGCACCTCGTTGGTGCCCTTCCGCACCGCGACCACCGAAGGTTCGTTGAGAACGATACCCTCCCCCTTGACACACACCAGCGTATTGCAGGTGCCGAGGTCGATCCCCATGTCGACGCTGAACCAGCCCATCATCCGACGCAGGAACACGGAGTCCTCCCGCCAGGGCCGTCAGTGTGAATCACCACCGGGTGCCTTGAGACCATTCTGCGCCACATCCTTGCGGCGATTGCGGTCAGCCGCGACCGGGTCTAGCTGCCACCAGGGGGCAACATAGATCCAAACATTGAGACAGACTTGTAGGCAACGAAGAGCGTCGCGCCCAACATGCTCAGAAAGGAAACGAGCACCAGCACGGTGTAGACGTCATTGTCCGCCGACGGTCGCGGACGGGACGCTGTCGCAGGCGTTCTGGCCATCCTCGCGAACCTCCGCTACTGGCTCACAAACTTGACGGAATCACCCGGCCGCACATCGCCGACGAGCGTCGTCAGCTTGCCACCGGCCTCACGCGGACGAACCGAATCGATCTGCAGGTCACCCAGGTAATTCGGACCGCGGAAGATCATCGCCGTCATACCGCGGACGATGCCCGAGTTCTCGCCGGCGTTAATGCTCGCGTAGTTGCCCGCCACGTCCACGATCTCGGCACGCGGCAAGTCACCCCGCGCCACCGGCGTCGCCACGATCCCGACGTTCGCCGGCACCGAACCCGCGCCCGGCACAACCGCCGAGCCGCTACCAGCCCAACGCTGCTCGGCCGCGATCAGTTTCTCCTGGATGTTGCGGATTTCATCACGGGCCAGCGTCAGCTCCGAGGTCGACTCCGAAAGACGATCCTGAAGCGACTGGTTGCGTGTCTGCAGATCGATGTTCTCACTGAGCAAGCTCTGATTCTGTTTCTGGATCGAGGCCAGCTGGTTGGCCTGGACACCCGCCAACTCCTCGACCTTCTTGCGACTGGCCTTCAACGCCGCCAGCTCGTTCCGAACCGCCGCAAGCTCGTTACGCAGTCCGTTGTTTTCATCGGACTGCCGCAGCTGGTCCTTCCGGGCCTCGTCGCGCTGGGCCCCCATCCGGCGCAACTCGTCCTCCTTGATCGCCAGGGCAGCAATCTTGCTCGCCTCGGCGCTCTTGCGCTCCACGATCGCGGCCTTCGCCGTCGTCTGGGCATCGACCGCAAACTGGCGCCAGTTGGTGACCTGTGCCGCATAGGACACGGTCAGGACGGACAGCGCAACGGCTGAGATCGTCGTCAGAACGATGAAAACCTTGGTCATCGTGCTCACACGCGTACTCCTTCAAACGCCCGCTGGAGCGCTCCCGGCCTCTCGCGGCCCCGGCGGTCCTGCCGCCCACGCCGCAACGACAAGGTCGGATTGTACGATCCGCCTGTCATTATGCAACCTCTATTGTGCGCGACTCTTGCGCGTTTCGCAATCGCTCACGCGGGTCGACTGTTGCCAGCGCACCAACCCGCCGACTACCCTATACATATGGAGTTGACCGTGACGCTCGTCGAGCCCCACAAGCGGGCGGAGCTGTTCGGCCCGGGAGATCGGCATCTGCGACGTATCCGGGATGCGCTCCAGGTGCGCACCAACGCCCGCAACGCGACCGTCCGCATCATCGGCGAACCGGCCAACGTCGCGAAGGCCGCCGCCGTACTCGAACGACTTCAAAACCTGCTCCGCGGAAAGCCCGAGCTGCAACTCGACGCCGTCGAGGATGCGATCGACGAAGTCGCGGCACGCGACGGCAACAACAGCGCCGGACACTTATCGGTCTTCAACCGTAGCGCAGCGCTCGCACCGCGCACCGAGGGTCAGGAGGCCTACATTCGGGCCATGCTCACCCACGACCTGAGCTTCTGCCTTGGACCCGCGGGTACGGGCAAGACCTACCTGGCGGTTGCAGTGGCCGTTCACCTGCTCAAACGCGGCGAGATCAAGCGCATCGCACTCGTGCGGCCGGCGGTCGAGGCCGGAGAGAAGCTGGGATTCCTTCCCGGAGACATGCAGGCCAAGGTCAACCCGTACCTGCGACCGCTCTTCGATGCGATGCACGACATGATGACCTTCGACCAGCTCAAGCGATTCATGGTCAACGACGTGGTCGAGGTCATCCCGCTCGCGTTCATGCGCGGCCGCACGCTGAACAACGCGTGCATCATCCTGGACGAGGCACAAAACGCGACCCCCATGCAGATGCTCATGTTCCTGACACGTCTGGGAAACAACAGCAAGATGATCGTCACCGGCGACGACAGCCAGGTCGACCTCCCCTTCGACCAGCCGTCAGGTCTGGTCGATGCCGTCAGCCGTCTGAAGGGCAGTGAGAAGATCGCTATCCTGCGCCTCACCGAGCGCGACATCGTCCGGCACCGTCTCGTGCAGGAGATCGTGGCGCGCTACGCGGAAACGTCGGCCGCAGACGAGCGGCCTCCTTCCGACAACGGGGGGCAATAGCCATGTGGCCGCGCAGTCGAAAAGCCGGATCGCGTCGAGCGGAAATCCGACGCTCGAAAGCACAGCGCGGACTGGCATGGTATCGGCGAATCGCACTGCCGCTCAATTTCGGCCCGGCGATGCTCACCATCGGCCTTGGCCTGGTTACGGCCGGACTGCTGAACGTCGGGACCGACCCGCTGAAAGTCCGCGTGAACGACACCCTGGGCCGGGCGCTGACCGCGCGTGTCGAGTTCGAGCGGGTAAACGCGCAGCGGACGCAGGAGATGCGGATTCAGGCGCGCGACGGCACCCCCAACTACTACCGGCTTGACGAGCTGCTACTCGCGAGCGTCGAAGGCCGATTGATGAGCGCCTTCCGCCTGGCACAGGAACACCGCGAAGATCCGGTCGCATTGCGAAAGGCGGGCGCCGAATTCTCGCTCGTGCTCGGCGACGATGCCTTGGCCGAGCTCGTGCGCCTGGCGCAGGATGACGACGCGAGTGGGTTCGAACAGCAGGTACAGGAAGCGCTCAGCAAGCTTCGACAGCAACCGATCGTGGAAGCGACTCCCGCCGGCAGCCAGCGAACCGCCGTCTACGCGATGCTGGTGGACGCGGACAGGCCGAAGGGCGAGTCGCGCCCCGTTGGACTGTTGCTCCCCTCGACCGCCCCCGAATCTGCGGCGCGCGCCGCCGAAGCGGCCGCAGTCGTCTTCGACCCGCCGCTGCGTGGCAGCATGCAACAGTCGCTGGCCAAGATGCTCCGTGCGGCCGACGGTTCAACGCCTATCTACCGCTACGATCGCGACCGCTCATTGACAGCGGCACAGGCGGAGTACAACGCGGTCGAGACGGAAAAAGACACGTATCCGCTCGGCGCAACGCTGGCGGACGCCGGCCCGGTGACGGCAGCCGAGATCGAGCTGCTCGAAGCCGAGCGGGCTGCGTTCGAAGCGCAGCGGCGAACGCAGCCGGACGGCCGGGTGGCGGCGTTGCTGGTGGACGCGGGCCGCTCGATTCTTGCGATCCTGATCGTCATCGGTCTCGCTTTGCACGTCTTTGCCGATGCGCGCGCCACGATCTCAGCCGGACGACGATGGGGGCTGGTCGTGGTCGCGATCACGATGCTCGCTGCAGCACGCATCAGCTACACCCAGTTCGGAATCCCGCACGCGACCCTGGGAGCGCAGCTATTCGCGGCGGGTCTGTTCGCGATCATCGCCGCTCGGGCCCGCGTCACGTCGCTGGCTGGCGGCCTGGCGGTACTGATCGCGATCGCGACGCGCGAGTCGATCGGATTCATGCTGATCCTGATGGCACCGTCGATGATCATGCTCAATGGCCTGCGTGACATTCGCAACCGCGGCAAGATCGTGGCGGTGGGTGCCGGGGCCGCGGTGTTTGCGCTGCTGGCCAATCTGGCGACCGGGCTCGTACAAGGCGAGCCCCTGCGATCGGTGTTGATGAACGAAGCCGTGTGGTCTGTGGGAACGGCACTGGCAGCCGGGTTCCTCATCGAAGGATTGCTACCCGGACTCGAGCGCGTCTTCGGCCTCTCGACCAATATGACGCTGTTGGAATGGTGTGACGCCAACAAACCGTTGCTGCGCATGATGGCGGCCGAGGCGCCGGGTACCTACAACCATAGCCTGCTGGTCGGCGCGCTCGCGGAAGCGTCGGCCGAGTCGGTCGGCGTCAACGGGCTGCTGTGCCGCGCGGGCGCGTACTATCACGACATCGGCAAGATCAACAAGCCGGGGTACTTCGTCGAGAACCAGCAACTGGGGATCAGCCGGCACGATCGGCTTACACCCGCGATGAGTCATCTGATCATCATCGGGCACGTCAAGGACGGGATCGAAATGGCCCGCGAGTATGCAATCCCGATGCCCCTACACGCGTTCATCGCGGAGCATCACGGCACGACGCTGGTCGAATACTTCTATCATGCCGCCAGCAAGCAGCGCAAGCCCGGCGACGCTGAGGTGTCCGAGAGTTCGTTCCGCTATCCCGGCCCGAAGCCACAGACGATCGAAACGGCGATCCTGATGATGGCGGATGCGGTCGAAGGTGCGGTCCGCGCCATGCCCGAACCGACGCCCGGCCGCATCGAGGACACCGTCGCCCGGATCATTCAAAAGCGACTCACCGACGGCCAGTTCGACGAGTGCGATCTGACCTTCCGCGAGCTCGCTACCATCGAAAAGACGCTTGTCAAAACGCTCTGCGGCATCTACCACGCGCGAATTGCATACCCCGAAAAGGAAGACAAGCCACAGACGCGCAAGTCGCCGGCGATTGCTTCGCAGGTGTCATGAGCGACAGGCCACACGACGAGCGCCAACTAACCATCGAGCTGACATGGGCAATTCGGCGCGAATGGCGCGCCCGATCGTTGTTGCTGCGGGTGGCGCGGTTTGTCGCGGCACGCGAGGGCTTTTGGCGGGGAACGCTTTCGATTGCTGTTGTCGGGAATCGACGCATGGCCCGGCTCCACGAACTGTTCATGAACGACCCGTCGCCCACCGACGTCCTGACGTTCGATCTGGGGTGCGACACTGCCGCGGGCGTGCTCGACGGCGAGATCGTCGTCTGCGCCGATGTCGCGCTACGGGCCGTCCGTCGGTCGGAACAGCCGACGTCCCGATCGCCGACCGCTGGCGCCCGGCGTGAGCTGGCGCTATACGTCACCCACGGAATCCTGCATCTCGCCGGCTATGACGACCACGACCCGCGCGCGTTCGAGCGGATGCACGCGCGCGAGGATGAGTTGCTCTCCGAGTTGAAGCTCGGACCCGTGTTCGCATCACAGTAACGAGGCAATGGCGGGCGAGACGCCCGCCCCACCCTCTCTTTGTCCGCCCGCCCCACCAGCGAGGGGTGGGTGGCACTGGCGGCTTTGTCCGCCAGTGTTCGGGACGTGCACTTGATGACCCCTGGTGTACACGTAGCGGTTTCACCTCAGCACCCTCCGAACACTGGTCGCAAGCTACCAGTGCCACCCGTCCGTGGCGTAGGCAAGGGCCGCACTCCGCGAGCTTGCTCCCTTGTTGCACTTTTCACGATTCACACAAGCACGATTAGCGCCTTACCGCTGTAATCCAGGTTGATCGATGTTGAGCGCCGCTGGCGCGAGCGAGTCCCGTTCCTTAGTTACGAGACAGGAGGAGATGATATGCGCGGATGCGGTGCGCATGGGGGGTTGTGTGCGCTAATGTGGTGCCTGCTGTCGACGGCGGCAGCCGTCGCTGGATCGTCCGGGGGTGGTCTGGCATTCGGCGGTTCGCGTGATTACGTAACGATGGGCGTCGCACCCGGGCTGGGGGCCGAGACGTTCACGCTGGAGTGCTGGTTCAAGCGCACCGGAACTGGCGCGACCGCCTCGTCCGGATCGGGCGGTGTCAGTGGCGTTCCGCTTCTCTGCAAAGGGCGCGGCGAGGCAGACGGTAACAACCGTGACTGCAACTATTTCTTCTGTATTCGCGGCGGCGACGGCGTCCTGGCAGCGGATTTCGAGGATACGACGAGCGGGCTGAATCACCCGGTGGCTGGCGTCACGCCGGTGCAGAACGACGTCTGGTATCACGCCGCCGTCACGTACGACGGCACGACTTGGCGAATCTATCTCGACGGCGTGCTCGAGACGACGCTCGTCGCCAACGCGACGCCGCGATTCGACAGCATCCAGCACTTTGCCCTCGGATCTGCGCTGACCTCCACCGGGTCTGCGGCCGGTTTCTTCGCAGGCGAAATGGACGAAGCCCGGGTGTGGAACATTGCACGTACACAACAACAGATCCAGAAAGGCATGAACGTACAGATTCCCATCGCGGAGCACCTGGTCGGCCGCTGGAGCATGAACGAGGGTGCCGGGACGACCGCCAACGATTCGACCGGCAACGGCAACGCCGGCACACTAATCGGCGACGTTTCGTGGGGACCGGGGGTCGAGTTGCCCGAGACGCTCGAAGTGCGGACCGTGAGCCCGACGGATGTGGACGCTGACGGCGCAACGCTCCGCGGCGAGCTACTGGCGCTCGGCGCCGATACATCCGTCGACGTCCGCTTCCGATACGGTACCGATCCCGAGAATCTGGACCAGATGACATCGGTGCAAACGCGGACTGCGCCGGGAAGCTTCTCCGCGATCGTGAGCGGCCTGAACACCGGCACGCCCTACTTCTGTCAGGCGACAGCCGACGGGACGTCGGCCGATACCGCTGGGGGCGTCGTGCAGTTCTATGCGACCGACAATCCGGGACTACGCTTCGACGGGGTCAACGACCATGTCACGATGGGTGTTGCACCGAGCCTGAGCCTCGCGACCTTCACGCTCGAATGCTGGTTCTACTGGGACGGCACCGGCGTCAGCGTGTCATCCGGGTCCGGCGGCGTAAGCACCTACCCGCTCATCGCGAAGGGTCGCGGCGAGGCTGATGGCAGCAACGTCGACTGCAACTACTTCTTCGGGATCATCCCCGGCAGCGGCGTGCTGGCAGCGGACTTCGAGGACTTCGCGGCGGGCCTGAACCACCCCGTCATCGGAACCACGCCGGTATCGACCAATGTCTGGCACCACGCCGCGGCAACCTACGACGGTAGTGTCTGGCGCCTCTACCTGGATGGATCGATCGACGCGGAGCTGTCGGCGAACGCCACGCCGCGCTTTGATAGCGTGCAGCACTTTGGGATCGGGAGCGCGTTGAACTCGGTCGGTACAGCGGCAGGCGCGTTCGGCGGTGCGATCGACGAGGTTCGCGTCTGGGGCGCTGCTCGCAGCCAATCAGAGATCGTCTCGACCATCAATGCCGAGTTGGCGAACCCCGTCGCGGGTCTGGCCGGTCGCTGGGGGATGGACGAGGCATCGGGGACGACGATCGGCGACTCGACCACCAACAACAAGATCGGGAGCATCGTGGGCGCGACGTGGACCGAAGGTGCCCCGTTCGATCTGATCGTACCTCTCGGCGTGACAACACTCGGAGCGGACGACATTACGCCGACCGGGGCTACGCTCCAGGGTGCGCTGACAGCCTTCGGCAACGAGAGCAGTGCCGATGTCTTCTTCCGCTACGGCACGCACCCGGACCAGCTCGATCAGACGACGCCGACGCAGACACTGAGCGCGCTCGGCAACTTCGAAGCATCCCTGGCCAAACTCGTCCCAGACACTGTCTATTACTACCAGGCGGTTGCACAAGGGCAGAGCCAGACCGCCGAGGGGGCGGTCCTGTCATTCTTCGCCGCCGACCGCTTCGGCCTGGAGCTTGACGGCACTGGAGACTACGTGACGATGGGCGCGTCTCCGAGCCTGGGACTCGACGCCTTCACGCTCGAGTGCTGGTTCAAGCGGACCGGCGACGGTGTGACGGCCTCTTCCGGCGCTGGCGGTGTCGTGGGCGTGCCGCTGATCTGCAAAGGACGCGGCGAGACCGACGGCAGCAACGTCGACTGCAACTACTTCTTCGCGATCGCCGGGAATACGCTGGCGGCCGACTTCGAGGACTTCGCCAACGGCTCCAATCATCCGGTGACGGGCTCGTTGCCGATCGAAGAAGGCCGCTGGTATCACGCAGCGGTGACTTATGACGGCAGTACGTGGCGGCTCTATCTCAACGGCGTGCTTGACGCCGAGTTGACGGTCGATGCAACGCCGCGCTTCGACAGCATCCAGCACTTCGGGGTCGGGACGGCGCTGAACTCGATCGGGGCGACGGAAGGACGTTTCGCGGGCGTCATCGACGAGGTCCGGGTGTGGAACGTGGTCCGAACGCAGCAGGAACTCCGCGATGGAGCGAGCGTCGAAATCGAATCGGCACCGAACCTCGTGGCCCGTTGGGGCTTCAACGAGGGTACCGGCACCGTCGCGGTCGATTCCAGCGGATCGACCAAGGACGGGACGGTCGTCGGCGGCGTCTGGACGATCGGTGCGCCATTCGCGATCAACTTCGCGCCGGATGCGCCGCTGCTCGTCGCACCGCCGACCGGCAGCATTCAGCCCGCCGGCGCCGTTTCCCTCGAGGTCGAGGTCAACGACCCCGAAGCCGATGCCCTCACGGTCGAATTCTGGGGCCGGCGGCTCGGACGCAACACGGCCGATCCGTTCACCTTCATCGCGCTTCCGGACACGCAGTTCTACTCCGAACGCTTCCCTGCATTCTTCAACGCCCAAACCCAGTGGATCGTGAACAACCGCGACGCCTTGAACATCAAGTACGTCATGCACCTGGGCGACATCGTCCAGACCGCGACGGTCATTCCACAGTGGGTGAACGCCGACACCGCGATGTCGATCGTCGACCTGCTACCGGACTTGCCCTACGGCCTGACGGTGGGCAACCACGATCAAGCCGGCAATCCGACGGCCACTACCAACTACAACCTGTTCTTCCCATACTCGCGATACATGGGCGTCTCACCCTGGTACGGCGGCCATCACGGCAACGACAACGACAACAGCTACCTGCTGTTCAGCGCGGGCGGCATGGACTTCATCGCGATCCACTTCGAGTACGACACCTCTCCGGAACAACCGGTGCTCGACTGGGCCGACAGCCTGCTGAAGACCCACGCCGACCGACGGGGCATCGTCGTGACACACCACCTGGTGAACACGGGTAACCCGGCGAACTTCAGCACGCAGGGTGCCGCCATCTATCAGGCACTCAAGGAGAATCCGAACCTGTTCCTGATGCACGGCGGCCACGTGATCGGCGAAGGACGCCGAGAAGATACGTTCAACGGCAATAAGATCTATTCGCTGCTCGCGGACTACCAGGGTCGACCCAACGGTGGCGACGGCTGGCTGCGGATCTACGAGTTCCGGCCGGCGGACAATCTGATCCGGGTCCAAACCTACTCGCCGACGCTCGACCGGTTCGAGGTGGACGCCAACAGCCAGTTCTCACTGGACTATGACATGTCCGGTACCAACTTCGAGCTGCTCGGCACGGTCGAAAACGCCACGAGCGGTGCGACCGCCACGTTTGCCTGGGAAGGCCTCGAAGATGGCTTCAGCTACGAGTGGTTCGCACGGGTCAATGACGGCGGGTCCGACACCCAAAGCACCACCTGGACGTTTACCACGACGACGCTCGTCGGTGACATGAACTGCGATGGGACGGTTTCCGTCGGCGATATCAACGGGTTCGTCCTCGCGCTGACCGACCCCGACGCGTACGCCCTGCAATTCCCGGATTGCGACGCCCTGAACGCAGACTGTACCGACGATGGCCAGGTCACCGTCGGCGACATCAACTGCTTCGTCGCACTCGTCACAGGCGGCTGACGTCAACGATCTATGCGGGTCGCCCGAGAGCGGACGGAGGCCTGCATCTTGTCGTCTCCAACAGACGATGACGCCGCGCCGGGCCCACGCGGGCCCGGTGCTCGTTTCGTCCTCCTCAATCGCTGAGGGACGTCCGCAGCAAGACTTCCTTCGACCCCGTCCAGGTAACGTTAGAAACGTTGCCGGTCGTCAGTCAGCGTCCCGATCGGCACTAAGCGCGACGCCGTAGTGCCTGACCAGCGTGTCAAACGACGTCAAGGCTTCGCGCGCTTCATCAGCCACCACCGCGAGGTCGAGATCAGCCCCGGCGAATTCCCGGACGACATCCAGAGAATCCCAACGTGTGAGGACCAGGAACTCCGTCTCAGCGTCCACCTCCCGGTAGAGGAGTCTGGCATGCTGAAAGCCATTGGTACTCCTGAGACTTGTGAGCACGTCGCGAGCGAAGTGAGAGACGTACCGCGCTGCATCATCGCGGCGCGCGCGCCCCGACCAGACACGCACGACGTTCGGCGATTCTTCCATTTCTCGCATGACTTCCCTTTAGACAAATGCGGCGCATACCCAAATGGGCCATCCAACGCCTAGATGTGATCCAGCTTGTCGGCCTCGATCGTATAGTCGTGATCGACGTTGCCCGTATTTCGGGTCGACGCGGGCTCAAACAGGAGAACCTCGGCAAGCTCGTCCGCAACGGGTCGGTGTTCCACACCCCGCGGGATGATCGCGAACTCCCCTTCCGCCAAGTCGACCGCACCGTCGCGGAGTTCGATCCGGATCGCCCCCTTGAGCACGAGAAACAACTCGTCCTCATGCTGATGGTGGTGCCAGACATAGTCGCCGACAAACTTCACGACCTTGACGTACTGATCGTTGAGTTGGCCGACGACCTTGGGCACCCAAGTCTCGTCGAATGTCGCGAGCCGATCCGCCAGATTCACCTTTTCGATCACGGTCCATTCCCTCGTGTGTTTCGCTGCCCCCGAACACGCTTGACATTTCAAACTCTATAGAATATATTCTATAGAACAGATCGTGTCAATTCGGTAACGTGGGAGTGGCCGGGTTTTTCATGGCGGAGATTCGACGAATCAGTCTGGTGGATCGTGTCCGGGAGGAGTTGAGTCGGCGCATGAGGGCAGGCGAACTTCTTCCCGGCGAGAGACTCAACGAGACAGCGCTGGCAGAGCAGCTGGGCGTCAGTGCGACGCCGATCCGGGAGGCGCTGCTCGGCCTGGAGCAGGATACGTACGTGCGGTCATCGCCGGGCAAGGGATTTGTGGTTGCCGCGCTCGACGCTCGGGAGATGCTCGACATCTACTGTGTACTGGCGGAGTTGGATGCGACGGCATTGCGGATGGCGCGGTTCGACGAGGTGACGCTGGCTACGCTGAGAGAGTTGGAACACGAATGCCGATTGGCGTCGGACGATGTGGGCGCGATCGCCGCCGACGTTCGGTGGCACACGACGCTGGTGGCCTCATGTCCGAATTCCTACTTGCTGGAGCAGATCGAATTGAGTCGGCGGGCGGCCAGCCGTTACGAGCATGCATTGTTGTGCGAATTGCCGCACAGGTCTGCGTTGAGCGATCACCATGAAGCGATCATTGACGCCCTGGCTGGTGCGGACATTGAGGGTGCCGTCCGCTGGCTGACGGTCCATTGGCGGGAGCTCGCTCGTCAACTGCACGGTGTTTCGCAACGAGTCGGGAGCGATCCGTGAGCCTCGTTCAATTCACCAAGCAGGCGAACCTGGCCATGCTGACGTTGGACCGGGGTAAGGTCAACGCGCTGAACCCGGACGTTGTGGAGGACTTGCGATCGGGGCTTCGTCGTGCAATCAGCGACGACGACGTAGACGTGTTGCTCCTCACCGGAACGGGCGCGTTCTTTTCGTTCGGGTTTGACGTTCCTGAGATAATCTCGTATGAGCGGACAGCTTTTGATCGGTTCGTCCACGACTTCACATCGCTCTACCTCGAGTTCTTCGAATGTCCAAAGCCGGTCGTCGCAGCGTTGAACGGCCATGCCGTTGCAGGCGGTTGCATGTTGGCACTGGGAAGCGACTATCGCGTCATGGCGCGGGGTCGGGCAAAAATCGGGCTGAACGAAGTCACGTTCGGGGCATCTGTCTTTGCAGGCAGCGTGGAGATTCTCCGCCATTGGGTGGGTCATCGTAACGCGGAGCGCGTTCTTCTCACGGGAGCGTTGTATTCCGGAGAGCAAGCGGTTGCCCTGGGACTCGTCGACGAAGTGTGCGAGCCGGAGGAAGTGATGGCGACGGCGATACGTGCGGCACGCGCGTTTGCCGCTTGCGATGCCGAGGCGCAGCGGAGCATCAAACGGATACTGCGGCGCCCGGTAGCAGACCGCGTGCGAATGGTGGAGGCATCGTCGATCCGGGAATTCGTTGAGATCTGGTATTCGCCGAACACTCGCGAACGGCTTTCATCGATTCGCATACACTGAATGCGACACGACGAGTGGCTGGTCGCTACGGAGGCGTCGGCAACGGACGAGCCCCTATGAGCATTGTCTGGTTCAACATCTTGTTGCAGGTGTTCTTCGCTAACGCGCCGACCGTTGCGGGTGACGCCGACCGGAGCCGACCGCCGCTGGCTGAGCAGGTAAGCGACCTGATTCAGCGGGCGATCGATCGGGGTTCGGTCATCGGAGCGCAGCTTGCGATCGGTCGGGCCGACGGCATGGTCGCGTTGCGACAGTTCGGCGTCATCGCTCCCGGAAGTCGGCAAGCCGTCACGCGCGAGACCTTGTTCTGCATCGGTTCTTGTTCCAAGACGCTTGCGTCGGCGTGTTTGCTGACGCTCGTGGATAGCGGAGCACTTTCGCTGGAAGATTCGGTGGACAAATGGCTCGAGGGATTCGACCGTCTGGATGATGGGCGCGATTCACCACTCACCCGGCCCCCCACCGTACGCGAGTTGCTCGCTCACCGCGGTGGTATCTACTCTCAAAAGCGAGCGATGAACCCGTTACAGAAACGGGCCATTCGAGACTTTCGACTCTCCTTGACGGACGCCGTGACGATCATCTCGGCACAACCGCTCCTGGATGTCCCAGGTAGATCGTTTGCGTACAGCGGCGCGGGCTACTGCGTACTTGGACGGGTCGCGGAGATTGCATCGGGAGACAGTTTCGAGGCGCTGCTGCAAGAGGGTCTCTGTCGGCCGCTGCAACTCGCCCGGACAACCTATTTCCCCAAGATTCAGGACGAGGGCATCGCTGTCGGCGGCCTGAATCGGGACGGCAACATCGTTCCCCACCCTGCCTCTCCTCATCTCCTCGGAAGCGAACTTCGCCTGGCGCTCGTCGGAGGATCGATTTACTCGAACGCAGAGGAGACGGGGCGCTTCGCCATGATGGTTCTGAACAGAGGTCAATCAGGCGGCCGGCGCGTACTTTCGAAAGCCGCCTGGTCAGCGTTCACGCGACGGCAGTTCGCGGGCAAGCCCTACGGGTTGGGCGCCACTCTTCGGATCAGGGACGGACGAACCGTTTCCATGCGGCATTTCGGCGCATTGTGCAGCTACCGCAGCATGTTGTTCGTCAACCTGGAGAAGGGCTACTATGCGGTCGTTCACTGGACACTTCGCGACCCTAAGGCAGAGGACATTCGCCAGCGCCTCCTTCGAATCGTGGAATAGTATTCGTACTGCAAGGGACGTCCGGAATCGTGCAGCGCAAGAGTTCTTCACCTGATCGTCCAATCAAGAGAGAGACGTTGCGGGAAGCCGTTCGCGACGCGGTCATCGAGCGTGTCCTGGCGGGTACGCTGACGGCCGGCGAACGGGTGAACGAAACCGCGCTGGCCAGAGAACTCGGCGTGAGCGTCACGCCCGTTCGGGAAGCCCTGCTTGGCCTGGAGCGCGAGAGCTATTTCAAACGGACGCCGGGGAAAGGATTCGTCGTATCGTCCTTCCGCGCACAGGAGGTCTCGGACATCTACTCCGTGTTGGGCATGCTCGAGGGCCTGGCACTGCGTTCGTCGAAGTCTCTGAAGCCGGAAACCGTAGTCCACCTCCGCAACATCAACGAAGAGTTCAGACTGCTCGGCGACAATGTCGAGGCCGCCATTCAAGCCAACATCCGTTGGCACGAGACCCTTGTTTCCGAATGCACCAACGTCTACCTCATGGAACTCATCCGCAAGAGTCGCCGCGCCGTGAACCGCTACGAATGTGCGTTTCTCAACCGACATCTGGATACGGAAAGCTCCGCCGACCAACATGCGGCGATCATCGATGCGATCGAGCGCGGGGATCTCGAGGAGGCTGCGGTTCACTTGCAGGCGAACTGGCGGAGCAACATCTCGCGCGTCCGTTCGAGTGAAACGATGATGGAAATCGAACGAGACCGAAGTCAGTAGGCCCACACCGCAGGAACGCTCCCCGATTCTCGGATCATCGCCATACCCGTCGACCGCAACCGACGTCGCCCTCCAGGGTCGCCGTTGCTCCACCTGCCGTCACATCTTGACCACTTGTCGTGTCTCGGCCGTTGCGCGACAGGAACTGGCGTACGATCCCGTTCCCAATCAGCAGCAGGAGCGCGGTACCGGCGATGATCGCGCTCGCGGATGCCGGAGCGCAGTCGTTACAGGTCAACGTCTCGACCGTCGCGGTGATGCTGCGTCCCCAAACCGCGTCGAGCAGCCAGCCGGCCGCGAGTGCGCAGCCCGCGATCGACACGAAGTAGATAACGACGCCCCGCGTACCCAAGAGCTTGCGCAGCAGCACAAAGGTTGCCGCGTTGGTCGCCGGCCCTGTCAATAGAAAAACGAGCCCGGCGCCAGGCGACAACCCGGCGCCCATCAGCACCGCGACCATCGGCGTGGCCGACACGGCACAGACATACAATGGAATCCCGGCGATCAACATCATCGGCATCGCGAACGGCGAATCCAGCGCTCGATGCAGGACGTCGAAGCGGTCGAGGACGACCGACAACGCACCCGCGAGCAGGAAGCCGATCGCGAGATAACCGCCTAACGTAACGAACATGTCGACGAACCCGTAGCGCACGCCTGCGCCGAGTCGCCCCAGCCAGGTCCGCACAGGGCTCGGCTTGGCTGCGCCGCCGCAGCATGTGGAGACGGCCGGCGCGGACGTCGCGTGACCGCCGCCGCAGGCGTGTTCCGGCGCCGATGCCGCGGCATCGCTGCCATGGCAACAGGTCTGACCCGCAGCCAACGGCACTGCCGCTACTCTTCGGTTCCCCGCGTCCGCGACCAGCTGGGTGAGCCCCGCAACCAGCGCCGTCAGCATTGCGGCGAACAGCCGTGCGATCGCCATCGGCGCCCCCATCAGGGCGTAGGTGAGCGAAATCGAGTCGACGCCGCTCTCAGGGGTGGAGATCAAGAACGAGGTGGTCGCGGCCTTGCTGGCGCCGCGATTGCGCAACTCGGCGGCAACCGGGACGACCGCGCAGGAGCATAATGGTAACGGCGCACCGATCGCAGCGGCCTTTACTACGGAAGACCAGTGTTGCCGACCCAGCCAGCGTGATACGCGGTCGGCGGGTAGCAACGTGTGCAGCAGGCCGGCCAAGAGGAAGCCGACGAGCAGATAGGGTGCCGATTCCGCTACCAGCCGCCAGGTTTCGCTCAATACTGACAGGACGATATCCATCGATTGCCTCTTGGACCGTACGCGGCCGCTGGAGATGATTGTAGCCGGAGGCGCGGGTCGGCGGCGCCTCTGGTTGGATACGGTCCGGCTGGTTAGGATAGACGTTCACGCAGAAATTGGCGCAACGTTGACGAAGCATCGCCGACGAGCACGTACGACAACCGTCCTGACGGAGAGCAATCGATGAAGGTGCACGAATACCAGGCGCGCGAACTGATGCAACAGGCCGGAATTCCTGTCCCGCCGTGCGAGGTGGTGGACAGCGGCGATCAGGTCGCGACCGCCTGGGAGCGGATTGGCGCGGAGACGGTCGTCGTCAAAGCCCAGGTGCATGCCGGCGGACGCGGCAAAGCGGGCTACGTCAAACTGGTCAATTCGCCGACCGAAGCCCAGGAGCACGCGGCGCGCATGCTGCGCGAGCCGATGGTCTCGAAGCAGACCGGTCCGGACGGCATCCAGGTGCGCAAAGTGCTGCTCGCGGCGGCCGTCGACATCGCGAAGGAATACTATCTGGGCGTCGTGCTCGACCGCGCCCGGCGTGTGCCGGTGATGATGGCCAGCGCGGAGGGTGGCGTGGAAATCGAGGAAGTTGCGGAAAAGAACCCTGACGCGATCAAGAAGGCCTGGTTCCATCCCCACCTCGGGCTGCAACGGTTTCAGGCGGTTCAGCTCGCCGGAGAGATCGGCCTGCGCGGCGACCAGGCCAAGACGGCCACGAAGATGATGCTCCAGCTCGCACGGCTCTTTAACCAGAAGGACTGCACGCTGGCCGAGATCAATCCGCTGGTCGAAACCAAGGACGGTCAATTACTGGCAATCGACGCCAAGTTCAACTTTGACGACAACGCGTTGTTCCGGCATCCCGATGTCGAAGGCATGTTCGATCCGTCCGAGGAGAACCCTGCCGAGCTGCGCGCCAAGGAATTCAATCTGAGCTACATCGCGTTGGACGGCAACATTGGCTGTCTGGTCAACGGCGCGGGGTTGGCGATGTCGACGATGGACATCATCAAGCTCCACGGTGGCGAGCCGGCGAACTTTCTCGACGTCGGCGGCAGCGTGACGGCAGAGGGCGCTGTCGAGGCCTTTCGCATCATTCTCGCCGACGCGCGCGTCAAGGCGGTGCTGGTCAACATCTTCGGCGGAATCGCGAAATGCGACGTGATCGCGGACGCGCTGATCAAGGCCGCCAAGGAGGTCGGCTTCAAAGTCCCGGTCGTGGTCCGGCTCGAAGGTACGAACGTCGACAAAGCCCGCGAGATGCTCAAGGAAGCGAACATCGACGGGATGCACACAGCGAACGACCTCACCGACGCCGCGAAGAAAGTCTGCGCGTTCGTCTAGCTGAGTCGGCAGCCGTCGGAACGCATGAATCGCTCGCGCGGGAGTACCAGTGGGCGGTAGCGCGTCCGTCCAGGGTGGCACTGGTAGCTTGCTACCAGTGATTAGGGGGTGCTGGAACCGAATTCGCACTATCCACTAGGTATCTAGCCAAAATGCACGTTCCAAACACTGGCGGACAAGCCGCCAGTGCCACCCAGAGAGTGCGGCAACCTAGCCAAGGCAGCTTGCTCACACCGCCGGCGCACGTTCCAAACACTGGCGGACAAGCCGCCAGTGCCACCCAGAGAGAGTGAGCATCTTGTAAGGGCAGGCGCAGCGGCTTGCCTCATAAGGTCCCCACTAGCGGACATGGGGGATCCCCCCTTTGCATTGCCAGTGCCACCCGAGCCGCAGGTGTGGTGTGTTTCCCCGTGACTCCTGGTGCGGCGGTGTCTGGCGGCGGGCAGGATAATCACGGTTGACTTCGCCGGCGGGTCCGATAGAGTGATTGGGCTCGATCGGCGGTTGTCGGCGTCCTGCGGGGGACGGCTGACCGGCCGATCGGTTTTCACGTATATGACGATATCTATGCGTGCCGTCGCCTCTTCAATTTGCCTTCTCCGTGCCGCTCGTTCGCGTGTCGCAACGACGTCGGCGCTGTGTTGCGGTCCCGGGACACGCGCGACATGGTGACCGTGCGTTTGCCCGACGGCAAGACCCTCGAACACCCCGATGGCATCACGATCATGCAGGTCCTTGAAGCCATCGGGCCCGGTTTGGCGCGCGCCGCGGTCGCCGCGCGGATCAACGGCGAGGTGCGTGAGTTGTTCCGGCCGCTGGCTGCGGGCGAATACCAGCTTGAAGCGTTGAAGCTGGCAGATCCCGATGCCTTGACGATGGCCCGGCACTCGGCGGCGCACGTCATGGCCGAGGCGATTTGCGACCTGTGGCCGGAGACCAAGCTGGTATATGGCCCGCCGGTCGAAGGCGGTTTCTATTACGACATCGATCTCGACCACAAGCTCACGCCGGACGATTTCGCGAAGATTGAAGCGCGGATGGCGGAGATCGTCAAGGAAGATCGGCCGTTCAGGCGATACGAACTGCCGCGCTCGGAGGCGATGCCGAAGCTGACCGCGGAGGGCAACGAGTACAAGGTCGACAATGCGGAGCGTGCTGACGGCGACGCGCTGAGCTTCTACGTCACGGGCGAACCAGGCTCGGGCTGCTTCGAGGATTTGTGTCGCGGACCGCACGTTCCGAGTTCGGGCCGCATCGGGGCGTACAAGGTGATGCAGGTGGCTGGCGCCTATCACCACGGTGACGCGAGCAAGAAGCAGCTACAACGCGTTTACGGGACGTCGTTCCCGGACAAGAAGGCGCTCAAGCAGCATCTGGCGCAGCTCGAAGAGGCCCGCAAACGTGATCACCGCAAGCTCGGCCAGGACCTGGGCCTGTTCACGCTCGACCCGCTGGTAGGCACGGGCCTGATCCTCTGGAAGCCGCGGGGGGCGATCCTGCGGCATACGCTCGAGTCGTTCATCCGTGAGGAGTTGCTGCGTCGCGGGTACCAGCCGGTGTATACGCCGCACATCGGCAAGCTCGACTTGTTCCGAACCAGCGGGCACTTCCCGTACTACAAGGAAAGTCAATATCCGCCGTTGTTCGAGAACGAGACGGCGCGGATCCTGAATCAACTGTGGGAAGCGACGACGGCGCGGGGAGACGCGTCGGGCTACGGTCCGGCGGAACTGCGCGTGCTGGAGCGACTCCGCGATTTGGATGACGAGGTCGTGGCCCGGCTCGAGGAGCGCGGCTTCGGGCCGGCGGGTGGCCAGTGCGAGACGAATTCGCAGGCGATTCGCGGCCTGCTGGCGGAGGCGGACGGGTATCTGCTCAAGCCGATGAACTGCCCGATGCACATTCGCATCTATGGATCGGAGCCGCGGAGCTACCGTGACCTTCCGATCCGGCTGGCGGAGTTCGGGACGGTTTATCGTTACGAGCAATCGGGCGAGGTCAGCGGCATGACGCGCGTCCGCGGCTTCACGCAGGACGATGCACACATCTTCTGCACGCCGGATCAGTTGTCGGCGGAGGTGCTGGACTGCGTGGAGCTGACGCAGTTGGTGCTGTCGACGCTGGGCTTGAAGGACTATCGCGTACGCCTGGGCTACCGCGATGACAGTGACAAGTACGTCGGCTCGATCGAGAACTGGAACGCAGCGCAGCGTGCGGTACGAGCGGCGCTGGTGAGCGCGGGGATGGAGTTCACCGAGGAGGTTGGCGAGGCGGCTTTTTACGGCCCCAAGATCGACTTCGTCGTCAAGGACTGCATCGGTCGGGACTGGCAGCTGGGTACGGTACAGGTCGACTACAACCTGCCGGAGCGGTTCGGGATACGCTACATTGGCGATGACAATCGGGAACATCGGCCGGTCATGGTGCATCGCGCCCCGTTCGGCAGCATGGAACGGTTCTGCGGTATCCTGATCGAGCATTTCGCGGGCGCGTTCCCGGTCTGGCTGGCGCCGATTCAGGCGACGGTCTGCAGCGTGAGCGAGAAGTCGGAAGCGTACGCGCAGCGGGTGTTCCAGGCGTGCCAGCAGGCGGGCTTGCGGGTCGAGTATGATACGAGCAACGAACGCATTGGTGCGAAGATTCGCCGGACGGCGATGATGAAGATTCCGTACATCCTGGTCGTTGGTGAGCAGGAGGCGGCAGATAATCGGGTTAATGTGCGCACGCGCGACGGACGTCAGCTTGGCAGTTGGACGGTTCCGGAGTTCCTGGCCACGTGCGCGCGGGAAATTGCAACGCGGGGCGTGGAATCGCCCGTTGACGCGGGCCAGGCGTCGGCATCATAGAGAGGTGATCCATTAAAGAAAATCTCCGCATGAACGAGCAGATCCGCATTTCGCCCTTACGGGTCATCGGTCCGGACGGTGAGCAGGTCGGCATTATCTCGCGGGACGAAGCCCTGGGTATGGCACGCGAGCACGGGCTGGACCTGGTCGAGGTCGCGCCGAACGTACGACCGCCGGTGTGTCGCGTTATCGACTATGGCAAGTGGAAGTACACGCAGAAGAAGCACGCCAAGAAGTCGCATGAGCAGGTGCTCAAGGAAGTGCGCATCCGCCCGAAGACCGACGCCAACGACCGCAAGATCAAGATCAACCGCGCCGTGAAGTTCTTCAAGAAAGGCGACAAGGTGCAGTTCACGATGCTCTTCCGTGGCCGTGAACGGGCGCATCGCGAGATCGGTTTCGGGATCTTCAAGAGCATCATTGATGAGTTCGGTGAGCGGGTCAAAGTCGAGCGTCACCCGGGAATGGAAGGCCGCAACATGACGATGGTGCTTGCGCCGGTGAAGGGTGCGTTCGACAACGTCGCGGTCGAGCATCTCGATGACGACACCGAGATCGATGACCATGCCGACGATACAGATGAATAGCCGGCCGATCGGGGTCGTCCGATGAGCGAGCCACTTCCCCGAATCGGCTTCATCGGCCTCGGGATCATGGGCTCCCCGATGGCAGGTCATCTGCTGGCAGCAGGGCTGCCGCTCTCCGTCTATTCCCGCACGCGATCCAAAGCATCAGCACTCGTGGAGCGCGGCGCCGTCTGGTGCGACAGCCCGGCCGACGTCGCGTCTGATTGCGACATCCTGTGCACGATCGTGACCGACACGCCGGACGTCGAGGCGGTCTTGTTCGGGGATCGCGGGGCGTGCCAAACGCTGGGCGCGGGCACCTGCGTGGTAGACATGTCGACGATCTCGCCGGATGCGACGCGGGAATTCGCCGCGCGCCTTTCGGAACGTGACGTGGTCATGCTCGACGCGCCGGTCACGGGCGGGGACGTGGGCGCGCAGAACGCGACGCTGACGATCATGGTCGGTGGTCCGGAGGTGGCATTCTCGCGGGTCCGGCCGGTGTTGGAGCACCTCGGCCGCACGGTCGTACACGTCGGGCCGACTGGGAGCGGACAAGCGCTGAAGGCCTGCAACCAGGTGCTCTGCGCGTTGAACATGGTGGGCATCTGTGAGGCGCTGACGCTGGCGCGGCGCAGCGGGCTCGATCTGGATCTCGCGCTCGAGACGCTCGCTGGCGGCGCCGGCGGCTCCTGGGCCTGGGCCAACCTCGGTCGCAAGATCGTGGACAATGACCTTCAGCCTGCGTTCATGATCAAGTTGATTCAGAAGGATTTGCGGATCGTACAGGATGCCGCTCAGCGACTGGGGGTCCCGCTGGTCGGCACCGCACTCGCTCAGCAGCTCTTTCGGGCGGTCGAAGCAGCGCCCGCGGGCGGTGACCTCGGTACGCAGGCGATGATCAAGGCGATCGACCGCAGTTTTGCCGCGCAACCGACCTGAGTATTCTCCGATGCGAATTGCCTACCTGGACTGCTTTTCCGGCATCGCCGGCGACATGACCATCGCGTCGATGATCCATGCGGGCGCGCCGCTGGCCGCGTTCCAGGACGTGGTCGCGAAACTCGATCTTCCCGGCGTCGCGCTGCGTGCCACGTCGGTGCAGCGCCACGGAATCGCGTGTACGCACGTCGACGTCGCCGTGCCGCCGGAGGCCCGAAAGAAGCACCGTCATCTGCCGCAGATCGTGGAGATCATCGAGCGCGCGAAGCTGTCCGCAGCCGCCACGGGCCGCGCGATCGCGATCTTCAGAGCGCTCGCGGAGGCCGAGGCGACGGTCCACGGCACCACGATCGAGAAGGTCCATTTTCACGAGGTCGGGGCAGCGGACGCGATCGTCGATATCTGCTGCGCCGCTGTCGGAATAGAGCTGCTCGAGGTGGACGAGTTGCACTGCTCCGCGATCCCGCCGGGTTCGGGGACGGTGACTTGCGAGCATGGGGTAATGCCCGTTCCGGCGCCTGCGACGGCGCAGTTATTGCGCGATCTGCCGATTGCCGGGTGTGACGAGCAAGCGGAGTTGGCCACGCCGACCGGTGTCGCGATAGCCCGCACGCTGGCGACGCGGTTCGGCCCGGCCCCGGATATGACGGTGCGGGCCGCTGGGTACGGCGCCGGCACCCGCGAAGGCGTCACACGTCCCAATTTCATGCGGATTCTGGTTGGCGACGCTGCCGTTTCAGCGGCCAAGGAGGCGGACCACGTCACGTTGCTCGAAGCCCAGGTGGACGATCTCAGCGGCCAAGCGCTGGCGTATGCGACCGAGCGACTCTTCGAAGCGGGTGCGCTGGATGTGTTCATCGTGCCGATCATGATGAAAAAAGGACGACCGGGGCATTTGCTGACCGTCCTATGCCGCGACGCAGACCAGACGACGCTCCAGGACGTCGTCTTTCGACACACGTCGACGTTCGGCGTGCGGGCTACACGGTGTGCACGGCAGATCCTGGACCGCGAGTCGCATACGGTCGAGACGCCATACGGCCAGGTACGGGTCAAGGTCGGTCGGCGGGCGGGCCGGCTCGTTCAGGCCTGGCCCGAGTATGACGATTGTGAGTCCGCGGCACGCGCCAGCGGACAGCCGTTGACTGTCGTGCAGGACGCTGCGCTGAGCGCGTGGCGTCGATCCAACAGCGGCTGACCGGAGGATCCGTCCCGCACAGCGGGCGTTGCAGACGACGGCGCACGGACGCGCGTACGAGTTGAGGTCAAGGATGATCGCAGCGGAAGGCATGGGTCTGATGGGCGGCAACGTGCTGCCCCTGCTCGCCATTGCCGCGATGCTGCTGGTTTCGTATTTGCTGATGCGCCGGGCGCGGCTCCGGACGCTGCCGCGCGTCGGCGAGGGGCGCGAACGACTCGACGAGTGGAAGGCCAGCCGCGCGGCGCGCGAGACGCTGGACACGGTGCTCGTGCAACTCGAAGAAGTGGCCCGCGAAGTCAACGCCCAGCTCGACACAAAGTTCGTTCGGCTCGAAACACTGATCGAAGATGCCGACGAGCGCATCGATCGGCTGGAAACGCTGGAGCGCGAGATCTCGGCGGTCAAAAAACGCATCACGCAGCGCCGGCGTTCGGCGAAACCCGTATCGACAACGCCCACAGTCCGATCGGAACGACGGCCGGCACTGCCGTTTCCCTTGCCGGACGAGGTCAGCCCTGACCTGCCGCGAGCCGACAAACCGGACGCCGAGCCGCCAGCGGCATCGACAGCCGTGCCTGGGGACGAGTTGGACATCGTGGAGATCACACTCGACGCACCGCCGACCCCGGCCTTGACGAACAGTGAATCGCCCCTGCCGCCGCCCGCCGAGCCCATTTCCGATCCGCAAGCTCCGGATCCGCGCTACGCTCACATTTATCAGCTCGCGGACGCCGGCCAACGGGCGATCCAAATCGCAGAAGCGGTTAACATGCCGCTTGGCGAGGTGGAACTGATTCTGAGCCTGAGGAACTACCGGTGAGCGAACCGCGCGACGCGGACCTGATCGTCACGCCCCAGTCCAACGATGACAGTCCGGCACTCCGTAACGGAACGCCGACGCCGCAACCGGCACTGAGCGCGAATGAGGCAAATAGTGAGCCGGATGCATCGCTCGCGGTCGAAACAGCGCCGGACCCGGCCGATCGAGCTGCGATTCGCGCGCTCCTGGCCCGCGTTCGGCGAATCAGCCAACTCAATACCAATGTGATCCTGATGCTCATCGGGCTCGCGATCGTCGCGTACTTTCTCGGCAGGGTCGTGCCGATCGGGACCGGGACGGGGACTGTTCGCGCCAGCTTGCGCATCGCGAGACTGTCGCTGCCGTTCGTCATGCTGCTCATCACCGGCTTCTACACGGGTGCAGCGATCCGCGCTTATGTCCGCCAATTCCCGCATGAAACCGCGACGCCGGAACGAGTCGTCGAGCTCTTCGCACGATGCAAGTGGGTGGCCACGATGTTGATGCTGCTGGCCGGCGTCTTCGCGGCGACGGGGATGCTCGACCCGACACGAACGCTGGACTACGTCGCCGTCGTTCTGCCGATCGGGCTGCTGGTGATCGGACGACCACTCTTCAGTGGACTGGTCACCTTCGCGACGATCGTGGAGCGAGCGCGGTCGGACGCGGACGACGACCAGCCGTCGACCGCATGAAACGGCCGGGTGGCGCGGGTAGCTTGCCACCAGTGTTCAGAGGGTGCTTGTACGGTATTCGCTGAATCCACTCGCGACTTGATCGATCGCACGTTCCGAACACTGGCGGACAAGCCGCCAGTGGAGGACTTCGCATGAACTGGGTGGCACTGGTAGCTTGCTACCAGTGTTCAGAGGGTGCTTGTACGGTATTCGCTGAATCCACTCGCGACTTGATCGATCGCACGTTCCGCACACTGGCGGACAAGCCGCCAGTGCCACCCAGAAAGACCCAGTGCCACCCATCGATCCATCCAGCCAGTGAAGCTCGCTTCTTTAGCGCGTTTCGCGCGCTACGAAAGCGCCACGCGCATTCCCGGCGTCGGCAGCTCGGCGTTAAACCCGCGGTCGCGCAGCAGGTCCGCGAGCACCTGCCGTTGCTCGTCTTCGCCATGGACCAGCAGAATCCGCTTCGCGACGCCGCGGAGCGGCTCGATCATTCGAAGCAGATCGGCCTGGTCTGCGTGACCGCTGAAGCCATGCACCTGCACCACCTCGGCCTCGACGCGGAACTCCTCGTGGAAGATCCGAACCTCGTCCGCGCCGTCCGCCAGTCGGCGACCGAGTGTGTGCGCTGCCTGATAGCCGGGAATGAACACGGTATTGCGGCTGTCGCGGATGTTGTTCTTGAGGTGGTGACGGATTCGCCCGGCCTCGCACATCCCGCTCGACGAAATGATGATGCTGGGCTCGCGCCGACCGTGTAGGGCCTTGCTCTGCTCGACGTCGCGAATGTAGATCATACACTGGTTGCGGAGGATCTCGCCGGTGCGCAGCTGGAGGGCGCGTGCGTCCCGATCGTATACTTCGGGGTGCATACGAAAGACCTCGGTGGCGTTCACGGAAAGCGGGCTGTCGACGTACACCGGGATGCACGGCAATCGTCCCGCATCCATCATCTCCTGCAGGTAATAGACGATCGTCTGGGTCCGACCGACTGAGAATGCCGGGATGATGACCTTGCCGCCGCGATCGACGGTGCGCTTGACCACTTCCTCCAGAATGACGCGCGCGTCGCCGACGCTTTCGTTCACGCGCGCACCGTAAGTTGACTCGCAGATCAACGTCTCGCACTGCGGGAACCCGGCCGGATCACGCAGGATCGGCTTGTCGCGCCGACCGACGTCGCCGGTGAAGAAGAGTGATGCGTTGTTGCCGGCATGCTTGCCGAACGCGAGTTCGACCCCCGCCGAGCCGAGCATGTGCCCGGCCTCCTGGTAGCGTGCCAGCAGCCCTGGAATCACCTGAAACCAGCGACCGTATGGAATCGACTGCATCAGCGAGACGATCTTGTCCGCGTCGGCGTCCTCGTACAACGGCTCGATCGGCGGCAGGCCGCGGCGCTTGCGCTTCTTGTTGACGTATTGCACGTCCTCCTGCTGGATATGAGCGGAGTCGGGCAGCATCAGTGCACAAAGGTCACGTGTCGCGGGCGTGCAATACACGGGGCCCTCGAACCCGTCCCGCGCCAGGCGCGGCAGCTTGCCGGTGTGATCGATGTGCGCGTGGCTCAGAACGACGGCGGCAATCTCCTGCGGCGGCACCGGCCACGTCCGATTCTTCTCCTCGGACTCGCTGCGCCGTCCCTGGAACATCCCGCAGTCCAGCGCGACCCAGCGGTCCTCAATGCGAATCAGGTGCATGGATCCGGTGACTTCACCCGCCGCCCCGTGAAACAGTATCTCCGCCATCGCTCGCTCCTTCCAACAAGATCGTGGGGACAACCATCGTATCCGGCCGGACCTGCATCTTGTAGCCGGCCGCTCAATTCATGTCGCTGGATGGCGAGTTGTCATCACGAGCGTAGCCCCAGCCAACGATCGCGGCTCGGTAGGGCATTGTTGCTGCGAGTTGTTTTTTTCTTGTGTTGCACGCCAACTGGTGTATACACTCACATCAAGTTCTCAAACGGTCGTCGGCGACAGGAGGTTTCCGGACGGCTGGGGTTATTCATAGCAATTGGGTCCGACCAAGTTGTCGTTTCGGCGACACTCGTCTTCAGGCGAGCCGCAAGGAGCGCAATCTCTTTGGTTTCAGAACTATCCGGGGGGATGTTCTTGCGCTGGGTCAATGAGCGTTTCGACGCTCGACGGCAAGGTGTCGTCGAGGTGAGTTGTCCGTTTTTTTGACTGAGAAGGAGAACACAATGTTGGTGCAAACAAGCCGTCAGAATGTCATGGGTCTGGTCGCGGTTCTCGCGGTTTCGCTGTCGGTCGTGTCCGATGCCTCGGCGGGTGCGGTGCGCGAAACGCGATTCACGGTGGTGGAGAGTTCGTCGACGAGTTGGGTGGCACGCGGTCTCACCAACTACACCGTAACGGAAGCGGACGGCTGGTCGTTCGCACCATCGCGCAACTTTGACAACGGAGTTGGCTTGAGCATGAACGGCCCTGCCCTTCCCGGGACGTCCATCACCAGTTGGCGACTGAACTTCGCGGCACCGTTCGACGCCGAGATTCAGCCGGGCTTCTTCCCGGACTTCCAGCGGTTCCCGTTCCAGGATCCGGACCGTCCGGGTCTCGAATTCTCCAGCACCGGCCGGCTCGACAACCGCGCCAGCGGATTCTACGAAGTGTTTGAAGCGGTGTACGGCCCCGGTGGCGAGGTCATCAGTTTCGGTGCCGACTTCACTCACTTCGGCGAAGAGAACCCGAATAACTGGGCACGCGTCGAAGTCCGCTTCAACGCCATCCCCGAGCCGACCTCGGCTGCCCTGCTGCTCGTCGGCAGCCTGTGCGCGCTGATCCGCCGACGGTAACGCGACACGGTCGATCAGAGGCCCTGCCCCGAACGCAACAGGTGCCGGGGTGGGGTCGCTGGTCCACGGAGTTCCTCGCCGACCGAAACGCCGACCGCCGTGAGGCAAGACCGGTCGAGCTGTCGCCGCTCAGCCCTCGGCAGTCAGGGCCGCGGCCGGCACGCCCGGCGCAGAACCGGCGGTCGGAATCGGCGGCGGTGCCTCGAGCCCCTCCATCTCCGACAGGACTTCCATCGATCGAAGAAGGTCGATGGCTTGACTGCGGTCGGGCTCGACGAACAATCGCCCGGAGAGCGTCGCTGTGCGAAACAGATCGGGGACATCCCCCACGAGATTCTTGATCTCGATCATGCCCTGTTCGACGTCACAGCGCAGCCGGCCGTCGCGCAAGGTCCGCGGAAAAACGAACCCCGCGCCGTCATAGGTGACAACACCGCTGGGGCTCGCGATCAGGTAACGAACGGTGGCGTCGATCTTCGACGGATCGGTAAACGTCCGTCCGGGGCGTGGCCGCCAGTAAAGATGAACATGCAACTGCTGAACGAACGGGCCACCGGTAACGTTGCCGGGTGCCGACCGGGTCTCGGCCAGCACGTGCAGGTCGCTGCCGCGGTCACGGTAGAACACGCAACGATCGAACTGTGCGACGAACGGCTCGGGAAAGAACGGATCCTTGTGGGACAGGATACGAAGCTGCGAGGGTTCGCGCGTGCGACAGCCGACCGTCAGCCCGCCGACACAAGTCGCGAGCAGCAACCAGCACCAGCAACGGCCTCTAAGATCATTCATCGTCGTCGAGGATGCCCCGGCGAATCTTGCGACTGGCGGTGGTCGGCGACTCGATACCCAGAAGCACCAGCGCGTCGCGCTCGACGATCCCCCGCAGGTGTTCGCGCGGAATCGTCTGAAGGTTGGTGCCGGCACTCACCTGGTTGATCGAGTACAGCGCCTCGATGCATGCGGCGGGCGAACGGAACGGAAAGTCGCTCCCGAACAGGAGCTTGTCGATCACGCCGTACTCATGTGCTGCCAACAACGCGTTGTACGCCTTCCACGGCTGCCGCAGCAGGCCGGAGATGTCCGCATACACGTGGCGGTGTTTGCCCAACATGACGATCGTCTCGTCGATCCACGGATAGCCCATGTGCGCGATCACTACCCGCAACTCAGGCAGTTCGCGGGCAATCTCGTCCAGCAACATCGGCCGCCCGAACTCGCCCTTGGAAGCCGGGTTCCAGTGATTCTGGGCAAACAGGATCGGCATGTTACGCCGCTGACACTCCTCATACACCCGCATCGCCTGGGTATCCGACGGATGGAAATTCTGCATCGGAGGCGAAATCGTGACCCCCTTCAGCCGCAAATCCTCCTGAGCAATCCGCAGCTCTTCGAGCGCATCCCGCTCCGTCGGATCGATCCCGGCAAAGCCGATCAGCTTCGCGCTGTACTTCTGAACGTACTCCGCGACGAACTCGTTGGGAATCTCGGCATCGAGGTAGCGGCTCTTGAACGCCAGTACGATCGCCCGGTCCACCGGATCGACCGCCTCGAGATGTCGCGAAGCGTCGGCGTGAACCGTCGGGCTGACGTAGGGTGCCGTCGCGCGCAGAAACGTGCCGCCGGCATCCCAAACCTGCGTGTGACAATCGACGATCATGAGCCGTGATTCCTCAAACAACGAAACCCGCGCTGACCGGCGGTGAACACCACTGCCGACTCCCGGCGGCCTACCGACCGCCGACGACCGAACCGCGACGCCTGCCGGACCCGACAAACCGCGCCCACCGACTCCCGGACGCAGTCCACAATACCCAACGCCAATGGTAGGGGATGCCCGATGACCGGACAAGACGCCCCGACCGCGCCTTTCATTATCGGTCGTTTCGATACGTGTCAGTTGAACTCGCGACAATGAAATCCCTATCATAGGAACGGAAACGCCGAGTACCGCCGGGCTCGGTACGCGATCCCACGTAAGTTACCGAAACGGGGCCGGGGAGAGACACATGGTTTGGCGAATGCTCCTGGGGCTCCTCGTCAGCGCCGCTTGGTCGACAAGCGTGGCGGGCGAACCGTTTACGTTCCCCGGCTTGAAAGAGCAGGTCGTCATCGCCGGGTTCGCCCAGCCGGTCGGGGCGACCCTCGACGCCGACGGCCGAATCTACGTCTGGGAGAAGGCCGGCGCCGTCTGGATTGTCGAAGACGGCGTCCGGCGACCGAAGCCGCTGATCGATCTCTCTGACGAGGTGAGTGCGTACTTCGAACAAGGCCTGATCGGCTTCGCGCTTGACCCCGGGTTCTCACAGAATGGCCTGTTCTACTTGCTCTATGTCGTCGATTGGGAATGGCACAGCACCGCCGGGCAACCCAACCCTGCCAATCTGGACGCGAAACACGACACATTCGGTCGACTGACGCGCTTTGCCGCCGATCCACAGGACGGGTTCAGCACCGCCCTACTCGAATCTCGGACCGTCTTGATCGGGCAGGATCACACGAGTGGTTTCCCGATAACGAGCGGTGGTCATACGTGTAACGCGCTTGTGTTCGGATCCGACGGAACCTTGCTTGCCAGCATCGGCGATGGAGCACAGTTTGCGGCAGTGGACCTCGGCGGGCCGCGTCTGACGCTGTTCAGCACCAACACCGCCGAACAGGACGGCATCCTTGCACCGAACGAACAGGTCGGCGCGTTTCGGGCGCAGCTGGTCGACTCTCACAGCGGCAAGATCCTGCGGATCGATCCAGACACCGGGCTCGGACTCCCAAGCAATCCATTCTTCGATGCGCTCGCGCCGGATGCGCCGCGATCGCGCGTCTGGGCACTGGGGCTGCGCAACCCGTTCCGCTTCTCGGTGCGCCCCGGAACCGGCAGCAATGATCCGGCAGACGGCGACCCTGGAGTGCTGTACATCGGCGACGTAGGGTGGAACGCTTGGGAGGAGCAGGACGTCTGCACCAAGGCCGGCCGTAACTTCGGCTGGCCGTTGTACGAAGGCATGGCGCGACCGACGGCCTATGCATCAGCGTCAACGGAAAACAAGGATGCGCCCAACCCGTTGTTCGACGGCGCCTCCTGCCAAGCAGAGCACTTTACGTTTGCTGAATTGTTGGCCGAGGATTCGCTGACGGTGCCCATGTTTCCGAACCCGTGTGATCCCAAGACAATGATACCCCCTGGGTTCACTTTCATGCACACCCGCCCCGTACTCGACTACCGGCACGGGCAACCGATCACACGCGTGCCGATCTTCATCAGCGGCTTCCCCGTCGCGATCCCGATCGACAGTGCACAATCGCCGGTAACGGGTGTCCCCTTCGAAGGCAATCTCGCGCTCGGCGGCGTGTGGATCGAGAACAACATGCTCGGCCCGACGGTCGGCGATCGATACGTCTTCGCCGAGACCGTGCAGGGGCGTATACAGATGGCACAGTTCACAAGCGACGACCAGCTACTGGATATCGCCCCGCTTCGATCGCCGGGAGGTACGTTTCCGGTGATGCTGACGGTCGACGCGGAGAAGCACGCCTTGTACTACGTCCACCTCAACAACACCAACGGGACGGGCGAGGTACGCCGAATCTTCATGGACTGCGACGACGACGGTGTGCCTGACCCCGCGCAGATCGCGGCAGCGCCGAGAACGGACCTGAATGGCAATGGCTTGCTTGACGCGTGCGAGTCGCTGGGTGACTTGAACTGCGACGGCACGGTCAGCGTCGGGGACATCAACGCGTTCGTGCTGGCGCTAACAGACCCGAGCGCCTACGCGAAGCAGTTCGCCGAATGTGACCCGCTCAACGCCGACACCAACGGCGACGGTCAGGTCTCCGTCGGCGACATCAACGGGTTCGTGTTGCTGGTGACGGGGCGCTGATCGCGTACGGACTTCGATTCGCGCTGGACCCGGAATCTGCGACGAGCTAGACTATTGAGCGTTCGATCTCCGTGACGCGCATGATCCACGTTGCAGTGCGGCCGGCCGTCACGACAGGACCGTGCCGATCGACACAAGTCGTCGCACACAGAGCTGAAACTTGAGGTGTGTCATGGATGACGCCACGCTGGTGACGGAACCCGTAGCCGCAATGCCGATCGACGACGTGCAATCACCAGAAGGGGATCCCGCGCTGAACGCACCCGAGTCGGAGCTTGAAACGGGCGCTGCCCTTCGCATTACCCCGACCGACCCGAACGAGATTTGCACCGAGCAGATCATCGAGGCGCTGCTGTTCGCCTCGGACGCGCCGTTGCCGCCGCGCCGGTTGGCGGAATTGGCGGGCGCCGATTCGGTTCGTGACGTTCGCGCGTGCGTCGAGACCCTCAACGACCGCTACGGGCAAGCCGGCATGACCTTTCGGATCGAGGAACTCGCGGGCGGATACCAGATGCTTTCACTGCCCGCGTTCGGTCCCTGGCTGGCCAAGCTCGACCGCGATCGGGGACAAAGCCGAATCAGTGACGCTGCGATGGAGACGCTCTCGATCATCGCCTACCGTCAGCCGATCATCCGGGCCGACGTCGAAGCAGTTCGTGGCGTCGCCTGTGGTGAGGTTCTGAACCGATTGCGCGAGATGGGGCTGGTCAAGATCGTCGGCCGCGCTGAAGTTGTCGGTCGCCCGTTACTCTACGGCACGACCAAGAAGTTCCTCGATGTCTTCGGGCTCGGCCGACTCGAAGACCTTCCGCCGATGGAAGCGCTGGCGATCAAGGCCCGCGTCGAATCCCCGTCGCCGACCGATCAAGAGCCTCCCGAGCCGGCCCGCAAGGCCGCGGGCGCCTGACCGCGACGGCGAGTGCCCGGGGGAATGCGTTTCGCATGAGTGCGTGGCGGGGATTGCTTGCGCCTTCGGATGGCATGCGCTGCTCGCTGGACAATGCTCCGTCGATCGCAAAAAAAAGATGCGCACGAAGGGCGCGATAGATGGGCACCTTGGCTGGTATTGCAGGTGGTTGGTGCCCCAGGGTTCTACCCTGGGGGACACATTAACCTGCTGCCCGAAACACGTCCCCCACCCTTCTATGAGCGTCCGTTTTCTGTCAAGTGGTGCCTGCCGCCGGGCCCCATTCTTCTATCCGAGCGTCGCCGGTTTGATTCG